>CALLPE010000018.1 GCA_938015445.1 uncultured Pirellulales bacterium | reverse complement strand
GGGAAGTGGAAGCACAAGGCCCGCCGTTGCAACTGCGCCTTGATGCAAACCACTGGCACCGCTACACGCGCGGCTACTGACGTTTGCCGGCCATCGCTTGGGCCAAAATGGTTGCCGTACTTTGGCGCATGATGCGCGGATCGACCGGTCGGCCTTCAAGCAAGGCTTTGCGAACTTCCTTGCCGGAGATCAGCAGCGGCTTTTCGCCAGGGTGGTTGTCCATCAGGTCTACTCGCCCAATCGACTCGTAGTAAGCAGCAAATCCCACCTTTAGCGGCCGGATGAGAAGCTCGCCACGCAGGCGGTCGAAGATGTCTTGGGCGTCGAAGTCGCCCCAGATGGGCGTGCCATCGTGATAGGGGGCGTCGGCATGTTTGCGGCCGATGATGATGTCGGTGAAGCCGAAATTCTGCCGGTAGATGGCGTGCATCACTGCCTCTTTGGGGCCGGCGTAGAACATTTTGATGTCCAATCCGAGCAGAATTACCCTGTCGCACAATTGTTGTCCCAGGGCGGCCCAAAGCTGTGGATCGCTATCGCCTTGGCCCAGCGCGCGGGTCTGGAGCAAGGCTTCGTATGTCAACATGCGGGTTTCGGCATCGACGTCGTCGCCTTTGGTTTCGCCGATGAGCGGATTCAGGCAGGCCCCGGCGTTGTGTCCGGCGCGCAGCAGACTTTCTAAGCCGTAAACCAGTGCGTATTCGTGGGCGCGGTGGAGCGGATTGCGCGTCTGGAAAGCGACCACCCGGTCCCAGCCCTTTTGCTCCAGCAGTCGTCTGACTTCCTTGGGAGCAAGTACGTACTGGCCGAAGCGCGGATGTTTCGGCTGCGGCAACACGCGGATCGTCCCGCCGAGCAGATGCGTCTTGTCGGCGTCGGCCTTGAGGACCATATCGGCACCGGGGTGGTCGATGCGCTCGGTGTCGTAAACGAAGCGAAGGTATTTCGGCTTGTCCCAGGCGAACACATCGCTCAGCAGCAGGGTGCCCACGATGTTGCCGGCGCTATTGGTCAAGGCCACCTCTTGCCCGGGACCCAGCCGCCGCGCAAGCTCGGCGCTGACTGGCAACGAGATGGGAATCGTCCAGGCGTACAATCGTCCGCCATGTTCGATGACCGACTCTTCCAGCACACGATCGTAGGTGTGACGGTCCATCGGACCGGTCAGCGGACTGAGCGCTCCATCGCCCAGCCGATATACGGTCGAAAGGTCCGCGTCCGAGACCGGCACACGCGGGAGCCGCTGAGCGTGAGCCAGCAGGGCTTCGATCTGGTCGCTAGGCACAGTTGTGCAAACTGGTTCGGAAAGTCCCCCGTGAGGTGGAATCAATTCTGGCATGGTACTGCAATAGGTAACACCGGCTGATGGATTTCGCCGTGCGGACAGTCGCCGCCGGCCACCGTAAGACTAACTAATTAGCAACCTTGTGGCTAATCATCGCCATAGTGTCGGCAAAGCGCCTGGCCGCGGCACCACAAGCGGCACCGCCACTATGCCCGCACAGCTCGGTTAGGTGCGTAAAGCAACGTTGTCGATGAAGGCTCAAATAACATGGGAAATATACACACAATTTATTGCGTACTTTGGAAGTCGACATGTATTGGGTACTTTGGAAGTTTACTCGGTTCGGATGGGTGCTCTGCGGCCCGAAGCCATGGACCATCTAATACTGCGCATTATTGTAAACAATGACATGTATGTAAAGAGGATTGGTCAGTTTACCGCGCTCTGGCGGCGCTGTTCAATGGGGCAGATGGCCGTTTTTTTCTGCGCTGACCCAAGCATCTTTTTTCCGCGCTGACCCAAGCATCCGGTGCGCTGCGAGCTTGTGCAGCAGTGCGTTAATAAAGCGGATTACAGTTGACTAGCTACTGCCCAGATGCATGGTTAGAGACAGCAGAGGTCGAATCCCCCTGGAAGCCCGGCTGGGCAAACCGGCCGCGCCACCCGGCAACACTGTGGCAAGCTTTGCCGCCACAGCGCACTTCAGGCCGCCATAAAATCTTGCCAGGCACAAGTATCCGCCGCGCTTGGCAGTCGAGGTAAACTGCACTAGAATAACAAGCTATTCGGCGTGAGGGCCGGGGCACTTTGTGGCGGCAAAGTCCACTGTGGCCAGAAGTGTTCACCGCCCGACGATATGCCAGCGTAGCTTCAATCGGCAGAGCACCGCATTCGTAATGCGGGGGTTGCGGGTTCGACTCCCGCCGCTGGCTACTTTTTCGTCCCAAATCGTTCTTGCGAGGGATGTCGAGCATGTTGCAGACTGCCGAAATCGACATAAAACAGATTGTGTTGGTCGACGGGGCGTTCGGGCCGCGCGAGGTGGAACAGCTAGCTGCGGCGGTCGCCCGGGATTTCTCCAACTACCAGAGCTTGCGCGACTCGGTAAATCAACTGGAGAGCAAAGAGGATCACACCCCGGCCAGCAGCGTTCGCCTGGGGGTATGCCAGTACCTTATAGGCCGATACCAGAAGGCAATCGACTGGCTACGAAAAGGCGACGGCGGCGCAATGCAGCACTTTTATTTGGGCAAATGCTATTGCGCTTTAGGACAGTATCAGCAGGCCATCGAAAGCTACAAGGCTGCCCAGCAAGCCGGGTACGACGCAGGGCAATGCGCCCTGGCGCGGGCGGAAGCACTGCGCTGTAGCGGCGACCCGATGGCAGCTTTGAAAGTGCTCGACGGCCTCTCAGGGGCCATCGAGCAAACGGCCGAGTACTTGGCTCAGCGCGCCGCCACTGTGGCTGCCATCGGAGGCAATCCTCAAGAAGTAGTGGCGTTGTACGAGCGTGCAGTTGAGGTAGACGGCAATCATCCAGGGGCATTGTTCGGCCTGGCGGTGGAGAACGACCGCCGGGGCAATGACGACGAAGCGTTGGAATTGTATCGCCGAGCGGCCGAGCAGATACCGACGCACGTCGGCACCTTGCTGAACTTAGGAATACTTTACGAAGACCGCGAGGAGTTTCAAAAAGCCGCCCAATGTTATCAGCGGATTTTGGACGCATATCCGAATCATCCGCGCGCAGCCTTGTTCTTCAAGGATACCGAAGCCTCGCACGAGCAGTACTACGACGAAGATGCCGTAAAGAAGCGCGACCGGATGAGCCAGTTGCTCAACATCCCCATCACCGACTTCGAGCTTTCGCAGCGCAGCCGCAACTGCTTGCAAAAGATGGGGATCGTAACCTTGGGCGATCTGTGCCGCTGCACAGAGGCCGATTTATTGGCCAGCAAGAACTTCGGCGAAACCAGTTTGAACGAAATCAAGGAAATGCTGGCCACCAAAGGGCTGCGGTTGGGGCAACTGGCGGGCGAGCGAAGCGCCGATTGGTACGAACCGACTGCTTATTCACCCGACGAACAAGCGCTGCTGAACAAGCCGGTAACCGATTTGAGTCTGTCGGTTCGTGCCCGCAAGTGCATGGTCCGGCTAGGTATCAACACCATCGGCGAGCTTATCCGCAAGACGGGCGACGAGTTGTTGGAGTGCAAGAACTTCGGTGTTACCAGCCTCAACGAGGTGCGCGATAAGCTGGCGCAACTGGGTTTGCGTTTGCGCGGAGAATGAGGCGGCCGTTGCTGCCGCCATTGGCGACGACGTGGGATGCAGCAAGCAATCGTCCGTTAAAGCATTGGAATCTCGCCCAGCAGCGATTTGTCTTTGCAATCCGGCATGAGGGGGCTTAAGCGCTGCTGGCGGCCGCCGGCGCCTGCGCTGGGCCCAGCTCGATGTTGTCGCCGAAGTATTTTTGGCGCGCCGCCGGATGGGCTAGCACTTCGGCGGGCGTGCCGTGGCACAGCACGCGCCCTTCGTCCAGCACGTAACTGCGGTCGGTAATCTGCAACGTTTCGCGCACTTGATGGTCGGTTATCAGGATGGCAATGCCGTCGGCGCGCAAGCGCCAGATGATTTGCTGGATGCCGGCGATGGTAACCGGATCGATGCCCGTGAACGGCTCGTCCAGCAGGATGACTTTGGGGTTGGAGACCAGCGCGCGGGCGATCTCCAAGCGGCGTCGCTCGCCGCCGGATAGCGACAGCGCTAACGATTTGCGTAATCGGGCGATATCGAACTGTTGAAGCAGTTCGTCGGTGCGTCGCAGTCGGGTGCTGCGGTCGAAGCCTAACAGCTCCATCACCGCCAGCAGGTTCTGCTCCACTGTCAGTTTGCGGAAGACGCTCGACTCCTGGGCCAGATAGCCCATCCCACCGTCGCGCGCACGGCGATACATGGGCCAATCGGTCACGTCTTGGTTACCGAGCAGGACTTTGCCAGCGTCGGGTTCGATCATGCCGCAGACGATGCGGAAGGTGGTAGTTTTGCCGGCGCCGTTCGGGCCGAGCAATCCCACCACCTCGCCAGGCTCGACGAACAAGTCCACTCCATCGACTACCCGGCGGCTGCCGTAGCTTTTTACCAGTCCTTGTGCTTCCAGCATCGGCTACATCCGTGCTAAATGTGGGAGGGCTATCGAACGAAACCCATGCGGGCGAAATTGGGAAACATCGGCACCGGCCAGTCCCAGGAATGGGGCCAATAGATGAACAGGGCTTTGCCGATCAGCAAGTCGCGATGCACGCAGGAGGGCACCAGCTTGCCATCGACTTCCACGCCGCCCCATACCCGACCGTCCTTGCTCTTCAGGCTGTTGTCGCCCAGCGCCAGGAACTCGTCCGCCTTCAAAGCGAACTCGACCGAGCGCCGGCGCTGGAAGACGTTCCACTGTTGGGGATTTGAGAGGAAATCGATGCTGGGCGGCAGGCCGATTTCGCTCTTGGGGTAGTCCGACAGCGGCTGGCTGCTGCTATCGGCGATGTAATACACGTCGCGCCACAATTTGATGTGGCTGACGCGCAGCGCGGCGCCCAGCGCGGCTATGCCGGCCGGGGCCAAGTCGGCCAATTGCGGTTGCTGGTTTCCCAACGGCGGATAACAGGTGTCGTCATCGAAGCGGACCAGTTTTCCGTTTACCCACAGCAACAATTGCTCGTCGCAGTTGGAGAACCTCAGGCGGTAACGGCCCGGCCCACGCACCTGTGTTTTGGCCGTGGGATGATACCGGTACTGCTTGCCGCCGCTTTCCACCATCGGCCGGCCGTCGATGCACATCGTAGCAGCGCCGCTGCTAAGGTCGAAACGGCACTGGAACCGCCGCCCGCCTTTGACCAATTCCAGCACCGCTTGGCCCGACTGGGAACGCACTTCCAACTGGCATTCCAACACCAAGTCGCCGACTGGGTGTACGCCGAGCATATCGGGCTGTTGCGGCGAATCCCAACTTTGACTGCTGTTGTAGGCCGAAAAATCGCTGATAAGCTGCGGCCGAAGCACTTCGCCCGGGGGCAGCGGCTGCCGCTGTCGGCCGCGGGCGACCATGGCCCATTGCGCTTGGGTGGGCGTCAGATGCCGGTACCGCAGCCAAACTTCGCTTTGCGGGCCTGCGTCGACGCGGTACGCCCGATAGTCGTCTTCCGGCTGCCAGCCGGCCGCATCGGGGGCAATCTGATCGGGCTGCCACCTGGGGGTGGTAAAACCGCTGCGCATGATGGCAGGCATCAGATCGTTATCGAACACTGGCTGGAGCATGGCCAGCAGCTTGCCGGGCGGCTTGCGCTGTATCTGGAACTCGGCGTTGGGCTGACGATCGTCGCGCACATAAATGTCGCCGCAGTATATACGAACCGTCTCGTGCGGTAGGCCCACCAGCCGTTTGATGTAGTTCTTATACGCCTCGCCGGGATAACGGAATACGGCCACATCCCAGCGTTGCGGCTCGCCAAACTGATAGGGAAACTTGGCTACAATAATTCGGTCGCCTTTGAAAGAGCGATGTTCCCTCCGCCCGCTGTCAACCTCGAACGTGCGGCGGCACATCGGGCAAGTACAACTGCGCACGGTGTATCTTTCGCGGGGTTCTTTGGGCGTGCCATCCTCGTTGACTTCTTCGCTGGCACTGGCCTGAAAAGCGAAGCCGCATTCTGGGCAGGTCACGTCTTTATGGCGTCCCATCAGCGTGGGGGCCATCGAGCCGGTGGGGATAACGAAGGCCTCGGCCTCGAAAGTACGGAACATGAAAGCCAACACGAAGGCGATGACCACCGATTCGACCGTCTCGCGCACGGCAGCCGCGGAAATGAAGCCTGCCCCTTTTGGCTGGTTGGCCCCCGGCTTGCCCCGATCTCGACCGACGTCGCTCCGCCGCGACTGCGACGTCTGTACGATGGTGGTTTTCGAATCGGATGCCCCGCGCTTAGTCATCGTTGCTTTCCTCAGTTATCGCCCACAGCCCCCCAAAAGCCACTCAAACGCCTTGCCGCACAACTGCGCAGTCCATCACATCGGGGCAGTGTCGGCGGCTGCGCAATTGGCCGACAGCGGCTGCAATGTACTTGCCCAGTTATCGAATACACCGAGTTCAGTTATCGAATATAGCGAATTCTAGTCAGGTCGGGAACTTTGAACCAGCGATCAAGCCAGTGGACGCCGCCAGGCGATAGCACCACTATCAACGGTTTTCCAACCAGCAACTGGGCATCAGCGGTCGGGCCTTCGGGCCAACATCGGCTGTCGACCGAAACGGGGCTATTGTCGCCCAGCACGAAGTAACCCCAATTAGATACTCTTACCGGCTTGTCTGTGGCCCAAGCGGCCGCCGCTGCCGCCGGACGCCCATAATATACGTCCCGATATACCCGCAGTTCGCGCAATTCCAGCCCTAGACCTTGGGAGCCAATAGCCAGTGGGCGCGTGGTGGGCTGGCGTGGCGTCGTTCCGACGTCGTAAGGCACGACCGATAGGGTTTTGCCATCCATTGCCAGCAAGAACTGCTGGTCGAACAGCGACAGTTCGATTTTCAGACCGCCTTCCAGTACCGGAGTCTTGCCCATGCCCCCGCTACGGAGCACTTGCCGACCGTTGTGCAACACCCAGTATCTTTGGGCGTTGGGGTCGATGTGGACTTGAAACTGCTCGCGGCCGTCGGTGGCACGCAACAGCAACAGCCCCCGACCGAAAGTAGTCGCCACACGGAACGAAAGCATCACGTCGGGCACGAAGCTGTAATCTTCCTCTCGGCGCAGCGCTGGGCAGTAGGGCGAGTCGTCGGTAATCGGCGCCTCTTCCACTTGCGCTGCTTTGCCCACACGGCGCCAATGTCGGTACACCAGCCAATCTACCGGCTCGCGGGGGTCGCCGGCAGCGTGGACATAACGTCCGTCGGCCCAGCCCCATTGGGTTTCCTGGCTTTCGGGCATCCAGCGCGGCGGCAGTTTGCTGAGTAAGGGCGAGTAATCGGCGTCGTGAACCAATACGGCCATCGCCCGTTGCTGAGCCAAACTCTTGCGCTGCACTTGGCCGTTAGCGTACACATCGCCGTGGCGAATCTGGATCCGCTCGCCCGGCATTCCCACAACGCGCTTGACCACCACTTGGCTGGCATCCTGCGGATTGCGCATCGCCACCACTTCCCAGCGGCGCGGGCAGCGGAACTGGTAAAGCGAGCGAAAGACCATTACCCGTTCGCCGGGCAAAGTTGCGCGTTGTTCAGCATCGCTATCGACGTAGCCGCAGTTGGGGCACACAGCCGCACCGTCTGCGATAGCCCCCTCCGAGCAGCGGCAATAGACCATGCTGCAATCGGGGCAGCGTATATGGGAATGTTCCCCCCAAAGCGCAGGGGCCATCGAGCATCCATAGATGCGCCAGGGAAAGGCTACTAGCCACAGTTCCAGCAATTGAATCGCTATCAGCAGCGATACCGCCGCATGTACCGCTCGGCGTAACGGCGACGGTCTTGACGCTGATACCCGATACATTGTCCGCCTCCTTCCTTTTCCATGCTGCGCCAAGCGGTGGAGTTTTTCAACCGTGCCGTAAGGCTGGCCATGCCCAATCGTCATGGATATTACCGACCGCCAGCATCGTCGCCGAAACAAGCAAAAGCCGGAACTGGGCAGGGTGAGCTATGCGCTGGGATGTATTGGACAGCGTGTTTGCGATTGCTTGGCCCTGGCAGCCCCCCCACACAACCACCATTGGATGTATCCAACGAGGTACCCAACGATGTGTCCAACAAAGTGTCATCAAGCACCCGCACCGCCCACAACGACCTATGATCTACCCGCCTTGAGGTGGGTGACGGTCGAAACCGGGCCTGCGCCGTGTCGGACAATGTTGTAAGCTCCACTTGGGCGCCGGTCGCAGCCGATGCGGTCGTCGCCGCTGGCAAAATGCTAGACTTCACCAGCAGCATCGCCCGATATGCCATTGTTTTCCTAAGCCAGCTTATGAACCAACGTAAGTCGTTTCGCTGCAAGGTTTTCGGCCCGGCGGCACAGGCCGAACTGCAACTTGGCAAGCTGAAGCTGGCCTGCCGGTTGCTAGACGAGTCGGCTGGGGGTTTTGCCGCGCTGGTCTGCTGTGCGCATGAATTGACAGTCGGCACTGTAGGGCGGCTAAGTCACTGTGGAGGTTGTTACGAGGTAAAAGTCGTCCACGCTACCCGGCTCAACCCAGCCCCACAGAGGCCCGCCGAGCACCTGTCGGCCACGCAGGACGTCAACCGCTTGCCGTGGACCACAGGGGGTACCACAGCCTTGCTGTCGGCCACGCAAAGCACCAAAACAACGCACTCGGCCGTCGCCGAGGCATCAGCCGCGCAGCCGGAAGAGCCAATGGCAGTTTGGCGGTTGGGGCTGGAAAGGCTGGGCGAGGTGCTCCCCCCTGCGCCAAGCCCTATTAACTGGCGTGTAATAGCGTCGCTGATACCGCTGCCGCGGCTGATGGTCCGTAACATTCCCTTGTTTATTGGCGGAATTACGCTCGCTGTGGCCGTAATCGCCGGTCCGCTGTTTCTGGTGCTTCATTGGCCGAAACAACTGCGGTGGACCAGCAGGGCCAGCAGCGTGGATTCGGGCTATAAACCCAGCGGCGGCCCGTCGTCGTTTTCTCCGACCCACACGGACGGCAAGCAGCCGCCGTCGCCGAATTACGCCACGCCTGACCCGCGTTTGCCCATTGCCGAACTGGCTGCCCAGTTAGGTCGTGCCACTGGCGACCGGGCCCAAGAAACACTACTGCCTGACGTTGGGGCGACGCGCGGTGACGACCCGGCACATATCGGCAGGCTGCTGGCCCGCTTGCCCGGCGCAACCCCTTTCGAGCTACCCCAGGTGGCCGACAAATTAGGCTTGACGGCGGAGCAACGGTCGCAAATCAGGCGAATCGTAAACGACTGTGCGCGGACAATCGAGGCTTTAGAGCAGCAGGCGGCCGGCGCAAGCCGTCAGCACATTGCGCGTTACCGCCAAGCCATTCTCGACAAAGCCCGCGCCGAAGCCCTGCAACTGCTCACTCCCGAGCAAATGGCGCAATGGAAACAATTGGCAACAGCGGCAAAAGCGACACAATCCGACAAGCAGCCTTAGCCGTCGGCCGACGCTGCCGCGACGAACTGCTGTAAAACTGCCAGGCAGTTGACGGCCAAAGTGGCAAGGTATCGTTGACAAGCGGGCATTGCGACGAATTTGCGGCAATTGGCATGGTGAGTGTGGAAAAAGATGTACCGTCGTTTGGTGTCGGTTTGCGGACTGTTGTGGTTCTGTGTGCCGGCCTCGGTCTGCCAAGCGGCGGACGAAGCGGATCACTATCCTGGCGCAGTTGAGGTCTTTTCCTGCCGATTCGACGATTCGGCCGACGCCGATTATGATGAGTGGCCCGACGGTTGGACGCGCCGCCGCGGGCCGGGCTTTCCCGCCTATGTGACCATCAAGATCGTCGTCGATCCGCAGCCGCCGTCGACAGCGTCGCCGCAACCGCCGCAAACCTTGTCGCAATCGCCGCCGCGTTGGCCAGCGGAATCGGCGTGGCAATCCTCGCCCGAACTGACTCAGTCGCGATGTTTGGCTATTGAACTAGACGGCGGAGCGGCAGCGGCCTACAGCCCGCCAATCAAAGTTTCTCCGCTGCTTAGTTATGTGTTAGAAGCCGACATCCGCACCGCAGGACTGAAGAATCACCGTGCGTTCCTGTCTTTGAGCTTCTTGGACGAAAAACAGCGGCGTTTAGAGACGGTTTATTCCGAGAAGTTAGGCGGCACAACCGGTTGGAGGCGCATCACCGTGCCACCCATTGCGGCGGCAAACAAGCAAGTCCGACTGGCAGTGATCGGGCTGCACTTGGAACCGGAAGGACAGGGCGATCTGCGCGGCACGGCCATGTTCCGCGACGTGTGGCTGGGCAGCCTGCCGCGGATGGAACTGACCACCAACGACCCGCAAAACCTGTTTACAACCTCGCAGAACATCGAAGCGACGTGCACGGTCTCTGGTTGGTTCGTCGAGCAGCCCAAATTGGTCTTCCGAGTGATGGATCCTGTGGGGCGTGCGATTTGCGAGCACAAGGCTCAGCCCGAGTGCCGCGAACTGACGCCGCAGCACGGCGAGACCGCCCCGCCAGGGCAACCCAGCAAGCTGTTGGAAAGTCGATTTAGCTGGAAACTGCCGCTGGCAGAGCCGGGCTACTATCGTATGCAAGCCGAGTTGCACGACGCCGCAGCGGTTGTTTGGCGACGCCGCCTGACGCTGGCTGTAGTGGAGCCGCGCCGGCCAGCGCCCGGCAACGAGTTCGGCTGGACAGTGCCTACAGCCCACGACTGGACGGCCCTGGCACATTTGGAGCGCTTGGCGTCCTATGCAGCGCTGGGCAAAGTGAAGCTGCCGCTGTGGCTCGACGCCGAAGACCAACAGCAGTATCAGCGGGCCGCGCAGTTGGTGGAGCGACTCAGCCAGCAAGGCGTAGAAGTGGTAGGGATGCTATGTAATCCGCCGCCGAAGCTGCGCAGCCAATATGCGCCTACCCAACGGCTGGCGGCAGCAGAGATCTTCAGCGCGTCGGAAAAACTTTGGTACCCGTCGCTGGAGCCGGTGCTCCTGCGACTGGCAGCGCTGGTACATCGGTGGCAACTAGGGGGCGAAGACGATTTCAGCTTTCGCGGATATCCTGAACTGCCGCAAAAGATGGCCGCCGTCCAGACCCACATACAGCGTGTCCACTGGCAGGCGGCGCTGGGGTTGCCTTGGAACTGGATAGACGGCCTGCCGCAATCCGCTGGGCCAGCACCGTGGCGATTTTTGAGCCTCTCGGTCGAACCTCCCTTGAATTGGCTTGAGCTGGCCAGCTACTTGCAAGCACCTGCGCCACCTGGGGTGGAACGCTGGGTTGTGCTCCGAGCGCTGCCGGCCGGGCGATACGAGTTGGCCGAGCGGGTAGTAGACCTTGTGGAGCGAATGTTGGCCGCTAAGATTCACGGCGCGGCGGCAGTTTTCTGTGCCGACCCGCTAGACCTCCACTGCGGCTTGCTGAACCCCGACGGAACTCCAGCGGACTTGCTGCTTCCCTGGCGCACAACGGCGCTGGCCATAGGCGGCAGTCGGTACTTGGGCGTACTGGAATTGCCCGGCGGAACCCCCAATCACGTCTTCGCCCGCGACGGGAAGGCGGTTATCGTGGCCCGCAGCCAACACCCGATCGAAGAACCGCTGCCGTTGGGAACCGAAATAGTGCAGCACGATGTATGGGGAAGGAACGTCACGCTGCCACCCAAAGACGGCATCCCGGTGATGATGCTGGACACGTGGCCGACGTTCATATCGGGCGTTTCCGCGGCCACGGCCAGTTGGGCCATCCAGTTGAAGTTGGAAACCGACCGGGTGCCGAGCATCTTCGACCGCGCCCATCAAAACGCACTGTGCTTCAGCAACACCTTTCCGGAAGGCGTGAGCGGAAAAGCTACCATCGTGGCTCCGCCTGGATGGCGGGTGCAGCCCAAACAGACGGCCTTCAACCTGGCAGCCGGCGAACAAGCCCGTTTGCCGTTTACCATCACCATGCCCTACGACGCCGCCAACGGACGCCACAAACTGCGCATCGACTTCGACATCGAAGGCCAGCAACGGTGGCGCTTCAGCGTGTACCGGCATATCGACGTCGGGCTGGGCGACGTATATCTAGAGATTGCCACGGTATTCAATAGCCGGGGCGAGTTGCAGGTGGTGCAAAAGTTTGTCAACGATAGCCCTACTGCCGCCCAATTCCGCTGCGAGCTTTTTGCCCCCGATCGGCGCCGGCAGAAAATACTGGTCGCCCTGGGGCCCCAAAGCTCCGAGACCAACCTGTACATCCTGCCCGACGGACACCAATTGCTAGGCAAAACCCTGTGGCTTCGGGCCGAAGAAGTCGGCGGCTCGCGCATCCTCAATTACCGCTTCGTCGTAAACCAGTGAAGCCGCCCGGATGCCATATCCTTCTCACTCCACGGCGTAACGCCAGCAGGCAGGTGTCACTTCAGCCAGGCACAAGGCCACAGCCCCGGCTAAGAAGCTCTCTACCCGACATAATCCCAGACAGCGGGCGTCGCGCCTACTGCACCAGTTCTGGAGGCGCTGTTTGGCCGGTCATCTTCGTCGGCAATCGCCATACATGCTCGCATTGGCGATTGGTAAAGTACAAGCGGCTTTCGGAGCGCCTGCGGCCGTGGCCGTCGGCCCAAAGGGCATAGAAATCCGGATGCGCGCGGAGCGGCCTGCGGACGTAGGTGTGATTGTACGAGCTGTTGCTAGTCAGTTGCTTCACCTGCCGCCAGGTGGCCCCTTGATCGGCGCTGACCCATACGGCGATTTCACCTCCGGTGTTGTAAACTTGCGGTCCGGGCTGGGTTGGCGCAATCAGCTTCCACGTTTGGTCCTCCTCGATGTACAGCGAGCCGGCGTCGTAGTTGTTGTCCGAACGGATCGAGCCGCGGATTTCCCAATCTTTGCCCGTCCACCGGGCGGTACACCATGTGCGCGGATCGTTTTTCGGGCCGGACTCGTATCCTTTGCTGGTCATGTACAAAATGATCGGCCGCCCCTGGGCGTCGAAAACCAGGTCTTTCAAGTACACCAGCAGCCCTTCGGCACGATAGTCGTGGACCAAAGCGTCGTTCTGAGGGTTGTCCAGCGGCAGCTTCAACTGCTTGCCGGCCGCGTTGCGCCAGGTTTTGCCGAAATCGTCGGTCTCCATGTAGTACAGGTTAGTCCGGGCGTTGAGTCCCACCGGCTTGGGATGGAAGTTGAAAGCCGTGCCCACCCGGTTGCCGCATTGCTCGCTGATCTGGTAATGCCCCATCTCGATGTAGGCGAGCATTTGCGGTTCGCTCCACTGCCGGCCGTCGCTGCTTACCGACTGAAACAATCGCCGATGCCCACCGGCATATCGCGTGTGCAAAAACAAAAATCCGCTGCCCGCCACCCAGTGCGGCTGCGGATATGAGAAGTTGGTCGCCGACAGACACTCGAAGGCGTCGATCGAGTACGGCTTCTTGCTTACCGAGATGTAAGCGGGCCGGGCGGTGCCGTGGGCGGCAGAGAATATCCAAATGTGCCCTTGCGGGTCGATTTGCAGCACGGGATTATCGTGGGCGTCGTCGGTCTTCTTGTCCAGCAGTATTCTGGGCCGGGGAAAGGTCCCTGTGGCATGGTCGTAATACGAAACCATGTGCAGCAATGTCTTGCCTTGCTCGTCGGTTCCTCCGTAGCAGAAGAACGTTTTGTTGGCCTGCGGCGCATACACGGCAAACGGACGATGCTTCACGCAGTACAGCCCCAGCCCGCCGCTGTACTTGTACACGTATTCGTCCTTCTGCGGCTGGTTGCAATACCAGATTCCTCGGTAGCCATCGGCCGTGGGCAGCGGCTCAGGCAGCACTGGCAATTCTGCGCCGAGGCACACGGCCGCCAAAGGCAGCAGCGGGCAAAGCAATCGCCCGAGATACAACACCATCACCAGCGCGACCGAGCCGCGCACGCTTGCCACACCGATCGTCCGCATCGCAACCCCCTCGCTATTGATCGACAACAGAAGCCATTGCCTCTTTCGGCCGACCTACGGTTTGTTTTCGCCGGCGTCGAGCAATTCCAGCCGCCTTAGTGCCTCGCGCCTGCCAATACAGCGCACCTCCGCCAGCGCCTTGAGGCCCG
The DNA here is from genome assembly GCA_938015445.1 of uncultured Pirellulales bacterium. GTDB lineage: Bacteria > Planctomycetota > Planctomycetia > Pirellulales > Thermoguttaceae > CALLPE01. Next base: position 241,771 of record CALLPE010000018.1, on the reverse strand, counting down.
CGGAGCGCGGACGCGCCTTGCCATGTTCCCAGTTGTAGATCGTCAAGGGCGAAACCCCTAACAGCCGAGCGAACTGCTCGGTCGAGAGCTTCAAGCGTTTGCGCTGGGCGCGGACGGAACGGGCCGAAAAACGAATATTCTCTTGCTGTTGGGGCGGTACGATTTCTTCGCCCTGGGCCAGTCGTCTCTTCTCCATCTGTTCGAGCACTTCCAGCTTCCGCTGTTGATCGCTGAGCATACGTTTCAGACGCGCGATCTCCCGCCGGTAATTGGCCACTGCCCGGCGGGTGCTGGTGGTCAGCGCTTTGACTTCCTTTCTTGCCAGACGACGGATTTCCTCTTTTATAACTGCGGCAAGATTAGGCATTTGTGCGGCCCCGAAAACGGAATACTTAAGCATTACGACATTCGCCAATTCTAAGCCGACGACCGGCGCTTCGCAAACTTTTACTTTTACTGCGTCAGTGGCCAGTAGAAATTCCCTGGCAGCCGCTAGCAGAACCTCCTTTGCGGGCACTACAGCTTGGCGGAGTGTTATTTCTAGCAGATGCGCTATTTGAAATGCGCTATTTGAAACTTTTACGGATTATGTTCTGTTAGCGCCTATTATTTTGAAACCATTGCAAATGTGCCCTGATAACACCCAAAAGTAAAAGGGTAAAGGATCATCCGTCTTCCGCCCGACTGCCGCCAAGGAAGCGAACCGTCCGCAGTGCAGCAAGTCGGAGAATCGCATGTCGATGCGGCACCACTGCCACACCGCCCGCGCCGAATTGTCGCGTAATAAGTTTGACATCGATGCCCAAGCCGAATTTTTCCCTTCGGACAATTTTAGCGCTGGCGACAGACCGCCTTGTCGGGCTCGACGTCCGTTCCCATAATTTTACTAATAGCCTGCCGGCAGCGTGCGTCCGTACGGTGTGTGCTGGCAAGCTGTTGAATCCGACTGTGCACACAATGAGTACACAAGCTGGGCGTTGGCCAATTGGTCATTGGTTGGCACGCGGCCCACCACAGGGGTATTGTTGCCATGGAAAACCCGCTGTTGCTGCCCGAACTGCGCGAAATGCTTTCCGGCGAAGACGATGGCACACTGAGCGAGTTCCTGGTCGAGGCCCACCCGGCCAGCATCGCCGAGCTTTCCGAGGGGCTGTCGGTCGAAGAGACTTGGCAGCTTCTTTCCCGCGCGCCTTTGCAACGGCAAGCCGAAATATTCGCCTTTTATTCTCCGCAAAAACAGGTGACCCTGGCCAGCGGCGCTGGCAGCGAGCAGTTGTCGCGGCTGCTGGAAGCGATGTCGCACGACGATCGGGCCGACCTGCTCCAGCGCATGGAACCGGCGGTCGTGGAACGCATCTTGCCGCTAGTGGCCAAGGCCGACCGGGAAGACATCCGCCGTTTGCTCTCCTACCCGGAACAAAGCGCCGGTGCGCTGATGACCACCGATTATGCCTCGCTGCCGGCGGATGTTACCGTGGGCGAGGCGCTGGCGCTGTTGCGGCAGCAGGCCCCGGCCAGCGAGACGATCTACTACGTTTACGTGCTCGACGACCAGCGGCGGCTGATCGGCTTCGTATCGTTGCGCGACCTGATTTTGGCCCCCATTTCGGCCACGGTGCGCGACATCATGCATCCGGACGTCATCTCGGTGCGCGTCGACGAAGACCAGGAACAAGTGGCCGCCAAACTGGCCAAATACGACTTCTTGGCCATCCCGGTCGTGGACGACCAGCATCGGCTGGTGGGCATCATCACCCACGACGACGTGCTCGACGTGGTGACCGACGAGGCCACCGAGGATGCGCTGCACATGGGCGCAGTGGCGGCGATGGTCGAAAGCCATCTGGAGGCCCCCTTCTTCACCGTGTGGCGCAAGCGGTCCTTGTGGTTGGCCGCCCTGTTCATCGCCGAGCTGTTCACCTTCACCGCTTTGGCCTCGTTCGAAGACGCCATTAAAGCCGTGGTGGCCTTGAGTTTGTTTGTGCCGCTTTGCATATCCACCGGAGGCAATTCAGGCTCGCAGGCCGCCACGCTAACCACCCGCGCACTGGCGCTAGGTCAGGTAACCCCGCAACAATGGTTCCGCGTGCTGCGGCACGAGTTTTTTATGGGAATCGCCCTGGGGGTGACCTTGGGCTGCATAGGTTTCGTCCGCGCTGCACTTACTCCCGCCTCGGTGCTGGATGGAACCGATCGCATTATGCTGGCGCTGGTGATCTCGTTGGCGGTGGCTTCGATCTGTCTGTGGGGAACGCTGGTCGGCTCGATGCTACCGCTGCTGTTCAGACGTTTCGGCGTCGATCCGGGCTATTCCTCCAGCCCATTTGTGGCTACTTTCGTAGATGTCACCGGCATTGTGATCTACTTCAGCATCGCCAAGGCCATACTGTTCTGAACGGACACTGTTCTCCAGGAGCGTCGTTTGAACCGGGCATCGTTTGCAGCGGCTATCCACATCCGGCGCCGCCAGGCGCAAGGCACGCAGGCGAACTTCCGGTAGCGCATGCCGCGCAGACGATTCTGCGAGCCATCCGGCGGATGTATAATGCTATCCATCTATGGCCAAGCCGATTGCCGCTACCGATTACCTCTTGGATTCCTCCCGTTATCCCGCACGCCAGGTGTGCGTGGTTTACGGCGACGAGCTGTTTCTGCGCCGCCGCTCGCTCGCACTGCTACGCCAACAAGTGGTGGGGGAGGGGGAAGCCAGCTTTTCCTTTGCCGCCTTCGACGGGCAACGCACGCAATGGGCCGCAGTCCTGGCAGAACTGGAAACCGCACCTATGTTCGGCGGGACGCGGCTCGTGCTGGTCGAGGACGCCGACCAGTTCGTCGCTCACTACCGCGCCGAACTAGAGCAGTACGTGGCACGCCCACTCCGTAGCAGCGTGCTGGTGTTGGAGCTACAAACCTTCTCCGCCGCCACCAGGCTCTACAAAGCCGTGGCCGAATCAGGGCTGCTCATCCACTGCAAAGTGGAAAACGAGGCGCAACTGCGCCAATGGCTGATCGACTGGGCCAAAAAAGCCCATCGCCTTTCGCTCACTCCAGCCGCAGCCGCCACTTTACTGGAACTGGTAGAACCAGAACTGGGACTGCTCGATCAAGAGCTGGCCAAATTGGCTTTGATGGCCGGAACCGCAAAAAACATCTCCCCGGAACTGATCGCGCACTCGGTCGCCGGCGGACGCACCAAGAACGCCTTCGAAATGATCGACCTGGCGCTGGACGGCAACTTGCGCGAGGCGTTGGTCCAACTCGACCGGCTGTTGGCACTGGGAGAACAGCCCATCGGCATTCTGGCCCAAATCAGCTACGTGTTGCGAAAGTACGCCGTGGCTACGCGCATCTACTTGCAGGCCGAGGCAGCCGGCCGCCGACCTGATATGGGCTGGGTGATCGATCAGGCCGGATTGGTCAATTTCCGCGAAAAAGACGCCCGGCAAAAAGCCGAGCGCCGTTTGCGCCGCCTAGGACGCCAGCGGGGCCTGAAACTCTACCAGTGGCTGCTCCAAGCTGATTTGGATTTGAAAGGCGCCAGCGCTCTTCAACCGCGCTGGATTCTCGAACGGCTGCTAGTGCAAATCGGCGCTCCGGCCGAAGCAGTCATCCCGTGCTGAAGCGCGCCGCTCGGCTAAGCCGTCAGCTCATCCGGGGGTCAATGCCAATCATCTGGGCGTCAATGCCAACCACTCCAATCCCGCCTTGCGAACCGCGTAGCCCATCTCGCGCAGCCATTGCCCATAGCACACCAACCAGTGGAAGCCGCGAATCTCCTCCAACAGCCGCTCCCAGTCGCCGCGGATACGCAGCTCCAGTTGCGTACGGCAAATGGGGAAGAAGGGACTATCGGCTATCTCTGCCGAAAAGCCCAGCCACCGCCGACCAGAGAAATCGGCGTTTATCACCGTGACTTCTTGTCCTTTCCGCATATCCACCTTCGGTGCTGCGCCGAAGTCCGACTCGTAATGTGTTACGATCCGCACCGGCTCGAGCGTCCGCCCGTCCATCTTCCTCGGTGCAGTGCAGTGCGAGACGGTTACCATTCCCTGGTGGGGCCAGGAAGGATTGCAGAAGAACACCGGCTTGCCGCTCACGTAGTGCAACAATACCGCTGCCGGGATGACCACGAAATCCGACTCGCAAAACGCCAGGTAGCCTTCGTCGTTGAGTATCCCCAGTGGCAGGCAAGCAGTAGTGCCCGAGACCGGCATGATGGTGCTCATGCACAGATTGATGGTGATGGCGTCGGTTTGCGCTTCGTCGAGAAGATCGCGAAAAACCTCGGTAAGCAGGAATGCCTTGTGGACATCCTCGCGCGGAACTTCCAGCCGCACGCCCGGTTCGGCCAGATAGCGGTCAGCCTCGGCTGCGCAGCGTCTGACCATCGCTGCGTCTTGCTGCGCCCGCTGAATGCGCTTCCCCAGTTCCTCGTACGACACCGTCTGGATGTCGAAGCGGAAGTTTTTCACGGCCCTACCAGGGGCTTCCTTGCCGTCGGCGCCCCAGCCGGCCGGACCGCCTACAGCGACAATGCGCTTGCCCAGCATGTTCTTCAACCCGGCCAGCGCCCTCAGTCGCCACAGCAGCTCTTCCCGGCTATCCACCACTACGTCGTGGATGTCCATGTTGGGTTGGGCGAACGTGTCACGCCTCTTCCGCAGAAAATGAGTGTGTGCCCCGATGTACATGTAATATAACGGCCCGGAACGGTGACGCACGAACATCAGTTTCCACTGCTCTCCGCCGGCCAGAGCTTCCAGCACAGCGACATTTCGGCGGGCAGCATAGATCAGCGTCACATCGTGGTCGATCTTGGGAATTGCACTGGCTTGCTCGACGTTCTCCACCGTCACAAGCGGCAGTATCTCCACAGGGAAATCGGCTGCCGCCTTGATGGCGGCCAAGTCGCGGCGGATGTGCTCTTCCTCGGCGTGCAGCTCAGCGGCGTCCTGTATCGCGCCGGTCACCCGCCAACTGGTTTGCCTCTGACGCTCGTATATGTGGCAATTAAACACCGGTTGCACGCGGAGCGTTTTTCGTATCGGCTGCTGCCGCTGTCGTGTTGGCTCGGCGCCGAGCATTTCGCCTGCCGCGGCTTCCCATCCGACCGAGACTAGCGGCGCAGCGCCGGCTGCGGCAGCCGTCAAGAACTCTCGCCTGTTCCAACCACCGTACGGCAAGTAACTGCCGCAACAGCACGAGGAGGGCAATTGATTGCAGTGCGAATGGTGCCCCTTAGACATCGCTTACCCCCACGCAAAATGCAGGTCCTGTTTATGTCCTCCCGCAGAGCACCGGGGAGCGCTCGGCCGTGCCTACCCGTCACCGATGCCACGCGGGCGCCAGGAAACTGGTAGCTTCCTCGAATGTCGGGCGACGACGGAAATCGGCAGGATCGTATGCCGGATTGGTCGGGTCTGGCTTTACCCACTGGGCATGCTGTCGCCCAAAATAACTGCCGTAAAACTGATAGTTGCTGTCCACCCAACGGCACAAGCGCATCAGTTCCATCGGTGTAAGCATCTTTGTATGGTCCTCTTTGGCATTCTTTGGGTGTGCCGGGTCAGTCAACACCGCCACCAGCACGCTCGTTGCACATCCCAACGAGCGCGGCGGCAAGTATGCACCATTGTAGTTTCCTCGGTCGCCTTCCTGGAAAGAGATGAACTCGGCGATCAACGGCCCGGCCAGTTCCTTCCGGGCAAGCTGTTCGTAAGAAGTGTTGTACATGGTGGTGACTTCCCCAGTAAGCCTTAGATCGCCCGCTGGACCAATCGCCCCGTGACACTGCACGCACTTGGCGTCGAACAGGGGCTGGATGTCGGTAGGATAGTGGATCACTTGGCCTGGCTTTCCGTCGCCGCCATTTTCCGCCAAGTCGCATGGTTGGGGCATCAATTGACTGGGAGGCCGGCGCAAAGCCAGGGGAGCACCCCCACCGCCCAGCGGAGGCGTGCGGTTGGACTGCCCATGACAGCCCGAGCAAGACCGCACCTCGCCTGGAGCATAATTTACATAGGTCCGTTCCCGCTGTATTTCCCGAAAGTTCTCGTCCAACGCCTGGAAGAAAATGTTGCGGTTTGCGGGCACGACGAAATGGGCCGAGCCGTCGGGTTCCACCGGGACCACTCCCCACTGGACGCGCGGCCACAATGCCGCCCGCCATTGCGAGCTACTTACCGACGGCGCCCAGCGCCTGCCGGTGGACCAGTACCGCGGCAACACCTCGTTTACTCGCAGCCACTTCACCTCGCCAGGACGCACTCCCTCCATGCCATCGTGGATGTTGGTCACAATGCATACGGCTTGTCCGCGCTCCGCGTATTCCTGATTTCGAGGTGTAGCGGTCATTGGTGGTACCTGGCGCGGAACAACGGGAGTCGGGTGCCAGCAAGAAAGCCGCTCGTCACGGTGAATCAGGCGATGATTGCCCGCCGTGTCTATCAGGTAAATCCCATAAGCGTTGGGCACGTTCTGATAATGATGCGTCGGATCGGCCTTCAGCGACACGAGGAACCGGTCGGACCCGACCGGATAGGGATGCGTATAGAGGTAACCGCTCTTGCCTTCCCTGTCGTGGACGTAAGTGCCGTCGGGTCTGAGGAAGTACCATCCCGGCTCGGTGCGCCGCTGAATGAAGACATGCGGGGTGATGTTCACCACCGAATACCTGGGATCGTGGGGCGAGAAGTCGGGCTGGTCAGGGTCTGGCCCCCGTACACGCACCCCTCGCCCATACTCGATAATCATAATAGGCCCCACACAGCCACCCTGAGGAAAATGGCAAGTCCCCACACATACCAGGCGACGATCGGGCCCGGGTATGGGCTGCGGGTACATGTAGACTGTGGTGGTATCGTCGGCCAAACCGTACACCTCTTGCGGATGGGTGCCGTCCTGGTTCATCGTCCACAGCGTCTTGGCCACCCTGGCCCCTTTGTCCACATATTCCCACCGGTGATACAGCACCCGGCCGTCGTCGAGAACCAGCGGGCAGAACTCGCTTACCGGGCTGCGGCTGAGCTGCTCGACATTCCGCCCGTCGGCATCCATCGCGTGCAACACCGGCGCCACCAAATGCGCCGAACCACCACAGAGAATGGTGTGTTCGCAGCGGGTGGAGGAGAAGATGATCCTTCCGTCGGATAGATAGTTGGGATGCACGTCGTCGGTATGCCAGGGACGGCCCCAGCGGGCCACTTTCTCGGCCTCGTCGGGCGGAGGGAAGGAAACCTGCCGCAGCCCTGTGCCGTCGAGGTTCACCTGCCAAATCCGGAATCCCGCCCCAGGATGCTCGCGGAAGTCGAACAGCACTCTTCGGGCATCGAAAGATAGGCTTATTTTCCCGATGAACCCGCGACCGCCGGGCAGCTCCGCCGCCGTGACAACTGCACGCTCCGTCCCGGTGCGCAGGTTGTAGATGTAGATGCCGTTCCGGGAATCGAAACGGTCTGCCCTGGTGCCGTTGTCGATGTCGGTATAGTAATGGTCCGACGAATAAGGCCTTCGCTTGACAAACACAATTTCTTCAAAGCCCAGTTCGTCGGCTGTAACGGGCGTGTTCAGGAATACCGGCAAACTGGCAGCCGCCGTCCTGACGGCTGGCTGTTGCACGCCGGACAGTTGCCCCGGGAGAGAGCCATCCGCAGCCCGGGCGCTGGGCCCCGAAAAAACCAATCCCGCCAGCATACTAGCCACCATCAGCTTTGGCATGATTGGCATTGCCCACCTCCCATCCGACCGCAATCGCTGCTTAATGAAATCGCTGCTTAATGAAGCTGCTTAATGAAACAGTCACGCCGATGCTACACAGTAGTAGCTTAGCCCGGCGGTAGGCATTAGTCTATCCCACCGGTCGGCAACAGTGTATAGCGTCTGTACCGTGGGCAGGGTGTCCACGGCGTGCCGCGCGGCGCTGAGTCTTGGCAGCCCTGCGGCCGGAGGCGTACAATTTACAATGTCATTTCGTGTTGCAATGTCATGTCGTACCGTTCCATAAAGCACGTATTAGGCGAAACCAGTCTGGAGCGCAAGTGCCGCTTCCTGTTTGGGGCCTGTTTGTTGTTGCTGATTACGGCCAGCTTTTGGTGGTACGGCAATCAGACGGAAAAGGTGGTCAGCGAACAGAATCGCAACACGGGCCGGTTGCTGGTCGATCAGGTGATGCAGGTACAGCACTGGAAGAGCCTGGAAAGCAGCGAGCACTTCCGGCCAGTGACCAAGGCCTTAGCTGATTCTTTTAGCAAGCAGCCGCACGAAGCCCGCTTCATCCTGCCCGAGCAACCCTCGCAGCCACGGCCCCTGCCGGAACGCTTTCGCGCGGCCGACAGCTTCGAGCGGCAATTGCTCGATTACTTCCAAAGGCAGCGTCCCAGCAAAGCCGACGAGCCACAAGATGTACTGTTCGCCGAGCGGACCTCCAGCGACGGGAACCAGTATTACTACTATCAACCTGTGTATGCTCAAAGTCTGTGCTTCGCGTCCTGTCATCAGCCGGCGCGGAGCAGTATCGGCTTGGGCGGATTCGACCCTGGCCTGGGTAACCCCTTGGGTTACTCGATCGCCGAACGCGACGGCGATCTGATGGCCGTGGTACAGGTGACGATACCGACCGGCCCCACGCAGCGGGCGATCAACTGGAACCGGGCCATTCTGTTGTCTACGGCCATTATCACCGTGTTTTTGGCGATGGTGGCCTCGTATGTTATCGTGCGCTACGTGATCGTTAAGCCGTTGCGGCATTTGCGATACGTCAGCGATGCGATTAGCCGAGGCAACATCTCCCTGCGGGCGGAGATTCACACTGGCGACGAGTTCGAAGAACTGGCTGTGGCCTTCAACCGGATGTTGCGGCACTTGGTCACGGTTCAAGAAGAGTTGCGTCAGGCCAACGCCACGCTGGATTTGAAAGTCGATGAGCTAGCCCAAGTTAACATGCGGCTGTACGAGCTGAACTCCATAAAAAGCGATTTCCTGGCCACGATGAGCCACGAGCTGCGCACGCCGCTGAACAGCATACTGGGATTTGGCGAGATTCTGGCCTCGGCCGACTCGCTTACCGACAAGCAAAAACGGTACGTGCAAAACATCCTCAGTTCGGGCCGCCAACTGCTGGAGATGATAAACGACATCCTCGACTTGGCGAAGATCGAAAGCGGCAAGATGGAGCTACGCCCTACCGAGTTCGCCCCACAGGCGCTGTTGGCCGCCCAGTGCGACATGGCCCGACCGCTGACCGAGCGAAAAAACATCGACTTGGAGCTTTCTATCGACGCCGACATGCCGCCGCTGTATCAGGACCAAGCCCGGGTACAGCAGATACTCAACAACCTGCTATCGAACGCCATCAAATTCACGCCTGAAGGCGGCCGAATCGTCGTCTCCGCCCGCCGCGACCAGCAGGACTTTTTCGTGCTGCAAGTCAGCGACACTGGGGTGGGTATCGCACCGGAAGACCAGCAGGTGATCTTCGAGAAGTTCCGCCAAGGACGAACGGCCATCCCCACCGGCGACCCGATGACCCGAGAACACTCGGGCACCGGGCTGGGACTGTCGATCGTCAAGGAGCTGTGCAAGTTGATGGGCGGCAGCGTGTCGGTGCAAAGCGAGTTGGGCAAAGGCAGCACATTCACTGTGCGCTTGCCCTGGCGGCTGGAAGAACAACCAAAGCTCGATTCCCCGCTGGTCGAAGGCTTCGAGGAGTTCACCCGCAGCCGACTGGAGTTGTTGCGCGAACGGGCTGGCGCTCCAAAAAATTGAGCCTGGCGGTGGCAGCGGAGCTTGGCGGTGGGGTGGTGGATTCTACGGAAGCGGTGTTCAACGGAAGCGGCGCTGGCTCTTAGCGTGCTGAGCCTTCGCAGCGCCTACCCTGCGATTGTTTCGCCAGCAACGGCAAAAAATACGGTCAGAAACGTTGTTTTCGGCGCCGCCCAGTCGCCAATCGTGAATTCCGCCCACTGGCTTTGTTCACTAAGCTTGGTAAAATAATAAACAAACATTTTCTACGGGCAGTCGGAGTGATGAAGGTTTCAGCCAAGACCGAGTACGCCTGTATTGCGATGTTGGAACTGGCGGCGCACTATGGCACGGGACAGCCAGTGCGGGTACGCCGAATCGCCGAGCTTCACGAGGTGCCCGCTCGCTTCTTGGTGCAGATTCTGCTCCAACTGAAAGGGGCGGGCCTGGTGGCCAGCGTGCGCGGCGCCGCCGGGGGTTATCAACTGCTCAAACCGCCCGAACAGGTTACGCTTGGTCAGGTGATGGAAGTGATCGAAGGCACGCCGGAAGAAAACCGCTACATCAGCAGTGCATCGCCTGCCTCGCCGGCGGTCAAGGCGCTCGGCCAGGTGTGGAAAGAGGTCGCCGACGTAGAGCGGCAGATGCTGCACCAGATTACCTTCGCACAATTACTGGAGCGAGCCAAAAGCGAAGACGTGGCGATGTACTACATCTGAAGTTCACCGGTCTTGGCGCAAACTGGCTTCCGGAGCCTTGCAGGCGACTGCCAGCACGCCAGCACGCAGACTGCCCTTTGGCCCCGGCTTCCGGGCGTTAACAGCGGCTAGTCACGCCCGAGCGGTGTGTGCGTTGCCGTTGCCGGCGCAGCCGTTTTTCCCCCCCCGTTACCGGTCGGTCGGGTTGCGTGCTGTTTTCATGTCGCGCGGTCGTTTCATGTAGTCGTACGAATGCCCACAGTTCGCCCCTGTGCCTTGTTGCACGTCTGGCGACAGCGGCCGCAGGGGTCATGCCGTTGCTATGGATACCAAGACGGCATCGGTCGCCACCAAGTTTGCGTTTGGTTCAACGTGAGCTGGCCGACTCTTTGACCAGTACCAACAAGCATACGGCGACCAAGCTGCGCAGCAACCAACCGAGCACGAAGGAGAACCGGTAGTAATCGAGCGCGAGCAGCTCGGGCCCCAGCCGAATCGTAATGTCGTACATCATGTCTAGCGCCTGACCGCTGCCGATGGTGGTCGCCGCGTAACACAGCCCGGTGAGCGTGTAGTACAGGGCCAAGTGCGGCGTATTGCAATCTGTGGGCGCCAGTTTCAGCAGGAGATTGGGCAGACAGACATTCATCCCGGCGTAAGCGATCCAGGCCGCCCAGGCTCCGAAAAACCATTGCCATTGTTGAGATGTCGCCAGGGCGTAGAACAGTAGTCCAGCCGCGCCGATAAGCTGGCTGGCGACCATGACCGGTCGGTTGCCGATGCGGTCGGCCAATCTGCCTATGGTCGGGCTGATGGCGAGCTGTCCCATCCGCAGGGCTACCTGCGCGGCCAGGACCATCAGCAGGCTGATACCGAGCACCCTTACAGGAAACAAGTTCTGCGTCGCCTGGGTGAGGCCATTGGTCAGCGAGAACAAGCAGCCGAAGAGCACCAGCCCCGCGAACCGCGCGTCGGCCAGCGGGAGGAGCATCTGGCGCAAAGCGACGCCGTGGCGGATGGCAGGGCTGGTTTCCAGTCTGGGAATCCGGGCCAGCGGCAGTACCGCTGCAAGCATAGCGCAAGCCCCAACAGCGGCGGGAATCGCATACCCGGACCATTGCTGTGTCTTCGGCAAACTGCTGTTCCACCAGTACGAGAACGTTCCCGCCGCCAGCATGGCCGGAGCGATTCCCAGCAGCATCCATCTTTCGCGCCTCCCGAAAAACCTGCCCCGTATGCGCAGCGGCACCAAATCGGCCATCCAGGAATACAGTGCCACGTTTCCCAAGTACTCCAGCACGTGATACAGGCACCATAGCAGTACCAGGGCAGCGAGCGACGCGCCGGGCGAGGGCAAGACGCCGGGAGCCGAGGCCACTGGCAGGGCTAGCAGACAAAGCGCGCTGAGCGTGTAACTTGCCAGACAAAAGTTCTTGCGTGGCGATACTCGGCCGATGGCTAGCGGAGCGCCCAGCCGCAATACCCCGGCCAGGTGTCGGGCAGCCAGGATCATGCCGACACCCAAGCCCAAACGGGGTGCTCCGAGAGTGTCGGCCAAGTAGACCACCAGCGCCGTACTGGTCAGCCCGTTGCCTACGCCCCAGATCAGCCCATTGGCGCAGGCCATCAAGCGTGCGGAGCGACGCTGAAAGATCGGGAGGTCCGGTCCGGGCGAAATCCTTTTCGGCCGCTGGCTAGCCTCGCTCGACCGCCGCGTGTCTGCCTCGTCGCTTGACATATTGGTGCTCAGCAGCGTTCAGTGGCGTCGAGCAAACGAGAAACTGTTATGGTGCCTGGGGAGATGTTTCGCTCTTCGGAACCACTTGTACGAAGACCGGCACCTCTAGCGGCGTGGGGCTTTGATCGGTCTCGATGATCAGCTTTGCGTTTACCTTTTCGGCGCTCTGGCCCGCCTGAAAGCTGATGGGTACCAGATGCACTGTGTTGGGTTCTGTGGGCACGCTTATCTTGAAGCGCTGATCGGTGCAGCGGACCGCACGAATCGTAAACGGACGAGTGCCTTGCACGACCAAGGGGCGTTCGGGCGTGCTTTGGCCTGCTTCGACCAAGCCCAACATCAGCGGCGAGGGCCGCACGGTAATTGCGGCCGTGACTATGCCCTCGACAGGAATGGGCATTTTCGCGCTTTGCGCTGCGTAGTCGTTGGTCGTCAGGATAAGCTGCTCGCGGATATAGCCCGGCGGGGCGGTAGGCTTGAGCGTGACGGTCAATTCGTACACGACCTGGGTGCGGGTGCGTTGCACTTCGACCGCCGACGCCACCAAGTGCTCGTTGTGGCTTTCCACCCGCTCGATTTTCCAGTCCGGCCGACCGATGGCGTATGTTATTGTCGCCTTCTGGCTGGTTTCCTTGCCGGCCGGAACACTGCCGAATTGTACCACTTCGGGCTTGACCACCACGTCGCTACGAATGAAGCAGTATATCTGCAACTGTACTTCGGCCGGAAACGGTTTACTGAACGTCACACGGATGGTGGCATCGCGCCGCCCAGAAAAGCGCTTGGTATCCAAAACAAACCGCAGTTGGGCTTTCTCCCAGGTTTTCAACACCCGGCGATCGACTTCCAGTACCGAGCATCCGCAGGTCGAGCTGAAGGAAGCGATTTCCACGTCTTCGACATAAATATTCTCGATGGTGAAGACGTGCTCGGCCTTTGCCCCGCGAGCCACCACGCCGAAATCATGACTCAGGTGGTCGAACATCTTGCGTGCCCAGTCCTGGGCGAAACACTGCTCGACGCCTACAGCGAGCGTCGCCAAGCAAGCTGCCAACACCGCGACAGCCGAACAACGTCCCTGTGACGTGTACATCTCAATTCCCTCCTACTGCCTGAGCGGCGAAGTGTACTCCATCGACAGCGGTTTTGCCGTAGAAATCGCAGCCCGAGACCTCGCGCAACAAATCGCTGGCTGCCGCACCGCCGACCATGATCCGCACCTGCTGGCGGAGATTGGCCTGTCGGATAGCCTCCACCGTGGCCGTCACCGACCGATAGCACGTCGTAAGCAGAATGCTCATACCTACCACTTGCGGCTGGTGCTGGCGAATGGCCTCCACGAAGCGTTCTGGGGGCACATCCACGCCCAGGTCCACCACGTCGAAGCCCACCCCACGCAACATAGTGATGACGATGTCTTTGCCGATGTCGTGCACATCGTGCTGCACCGTTCCCATGACTACCCGACCCACGTGCTGAACCTGCTCGCCGGCAGACAGCAACGGTCGCAGCTCCTCCAGCACGCTTTTCATCACCATTCCGCCGAACATCAACTCCGGCAGAAAACAGTCGCCCGACTCGAACCTATTGCCCAACGCCGCCATCCCGCGATTGCAAGCGGCCACAATCTCTGCCGCGGGTACGCCGCGGGCAATCATCTCGCGCACGATGGTGCGGACTTCTTCCTCCCGACAGTTGGCCAAAGCTTCTATCAACCGAGCGTCTTCAGACATCGTGCAAACCTTTATGAGCTGTTGTGCCTTGATACTCCCCGTTGACTTACACTTGCAGGCGTGTGTGCGTTCCGGGCGTCGGTGAACAACCTGACTGCACCGCGACCCGCTTGTACAGCCGCGGGCAGGCTAACACCGCAGCCCCGAGTCGCCGCTGTCGGCTAAAAGGGAACGATAAATCGGCTTTCTGCGTTATCTTTTCTCGATACCCATTTACGGCTTTGACTTTCCACAGCACTTTGCGATGTCGCACTAAGTATTCAATATGACGATAGCACTCATCCCTGGGTTGCCACCGTTGAACAGCACTGCCTGCTCGCCCGCCGATTGCACCACGATGTTCGCAACACTTGGCACGAATAAAGTGTACTTGCCGGATGAGCCGACAGTACAACCGTGCCGCAGCCAATGCGCGCAATTGGTTTAATCGCCGTGGGTTGCTTCAGAACGATTCGAGCACTTGCCAGATGTACATGTAAGCCAGTGCGTCGTTATCCTCCCAGATGCGCCGGATCAACGACTCGTCCCCTTTTATCTCTGCAAGTTCCTTCCGTTTCTCTTCCCAAGGGATGCAAACTCCCGGCGGTATGCTAGGCGTGGGTATTTGAACAACAGGCGTCTGTTCCATGGCCGACTTCCCTCACTGGCACGCGGTCGGTTGCCCGACTGGCCCACCTCGCCCTTGGCAGCAAAGCGTAGGCGTCGGGCAGGGGATGATCGCAGTTCAGTATCCGCCAAAAGCCGATTTTAAGCAAGCGTGCAGTCGCGCGCGGGCGAGGTCGGTGGTTTAGTAGCTGCGACTGGGCACACGCTGGCCCGCTGCCCGGTGGACGCGCAGCGCCGGCTGACTGTTCAGTACACGCCGTACTGTCTGGTGAAGTCGGTCATCGCCCGAACGTTCTCCACCTGGGTGTCGTCCTGCATGATGGCACTGGCATCGATGATGTATCCGCCGTCGCGGGCGACGACATCGATCACTTTCTTGCAGTACTGCCGCACGTCGTCGGGTTTGCCGAAGGCCAACAGGTCGTTGGGTATCCCTCCGCTAATGCAAAACTTGTGGCCCACCGTGCGGTGAACCTCGAAGATGTCGCCTCGATCGACATGGTAGACGATGCTCAAATCGGGCAGTTGAGCGATGTACTTGAGATTCGGGTTCCACTCTCCTTCGGCGTAGAACAGCACCTGGTGTCCTGCCGCCCAAATCTGCTCGATGATCCATTTGAGCGTCGGCCAGTAGAAACGCTCGAACTGGTCGGGCGAAAGGAATGGCACGCAGCCGCGATGCATCCACAGACCGATAGGCACGTTCTTGTCCGGGTCGGCGCCGCTGAGGGCCACGTGCAGCAAATGTGGGGCTAGCGCCTCGCAAGCCGCTTGGACCTTCTTGGGCTGGCGGAACATGTCCATGCACAAGCCTTTGTAACCCCGCAGCTTGTCGGCGATGATGTCAAACGGCGCTTTCAGTATCCCGGAAATGGCCGACACGGTGCCGGTTTCCTTTCGCAGCCGGGCGACCTGCGCGCCAAGGGCGTAGAAATACTTCAGCATCGCCATGCCGCCCTTGAGAAACGACAAATTGTTGCGGTATGTGTTCGGTTGCCCCGGCGCGCGCACGTCGGCCGATACACGCGGCAGCCATACATTGAACAAATAACCGGTCGGGTCGGCAATCAGCGCGTCGTATTCGTCGTCGCGCATCCAGGCGTTTTGTTCGGGCGGTTCGAGATACTGGAACGGGGTATCCGGCGGCAAGTCGCAGCCTGGCACGGCATAGTACTTCAGCCCGATGGCTTGCGTCAACCCCGTCCAGACGTACACCATGTTGGGCACGATGGCGTCCCAATCGAAGTCGGCGGCACAACGCAGGGCGGCATCGAAGGCTTTTTGGTAGTCCTGGGTGACTTCCTGAATTGTGTATCCTGCGTATTTTGCCGTAAACTCGGCCACAAACGGTCTTATTGGCACGCGGTCCGGCTTCTGCTTTCGCATGGCCATGACGTACCGCCGCAGCCGCTGGTTATAAAGCTGTTCCATGTCGGACATCGGCCGGCCTTTCTACGCCATCGGACGGCAAACGCACTGGTGGCGTTAGTATGCCAAAGTACACTTCATATGTCAACTTGACCAATTCGCGGCAGGGATGGTGCGCAGATAGGCACCCGTCCACGCCGCAAAGCGCAAGTAGCTCGGAGCACATCGCCCCGATCGCCCGGCTTGCTTCGCCCGTCGCAGTTGCTCTCTGTCGGTGCAGTCGCTCTAAAGCAGCGCAGTTGGGTGTCCCCTGGCGAGATTTTTTCCTCCGCGGTGATTGCTTTTGCCTAGGTGATTCTTGTCCCCTGGCGCGCTTCGTTTTCTTTGGCGCGGTTGCTGTCCCCTAGCGCATTTGGTGGCCGGCGGCGCAGTTGGTGGTGGCCACGGGCATTGGCCCTGCATACCGGCTGCTCACCGGGGCTTAATACCAACGTGCCGGCCACATGGTTTCCTGTACGCAGGGATCGATTTTTGGTGTTAGAGTACCTCTAAAGGGCCTCGACAGGCGGACGACTCTACCGCAGCGCCTGTGAACCTACCGCCGGTGGTACTTGCGCAGCAGCAGGTTATTCCGTCGCTGTCGTTGGGCAAGCGGAGCCAAGCGAGTAAGCGCCGGTGAAATGGGCGATAGTTCCAGTGGGAGCGGGCAGACCGTTTATGCCATTTCTAACGCATGCGTCGCGGCCTTTGCCGACAAAAAAGCGCCGGCGGCCCGATATCCCGCCCAGTATGACCTAACTTTTTGTAGAAGAAGCTCCCACTCGCGGTTCTGCCGTCCCCAACTTTGTCGCAGCAACTCTTGGTAACCCAGTCGAGAACAGCGATGAGTTTCTTAAAGCGATTCTTTACGGCTGCCTACCGCGAGGGATCACCGCCCGCAAGCGCCAGCAGCTTCGAGCACCTCAGCGAGGAGGAACTGGAGGCGCACCTGGGCGTTGCCCGATACGGTGATTTTCTGCTTACCGACGCCGTGCGCCCATCCTACGACCTGCAAGTGATCCCGCAGCAAGGCTACCGGCACGACTATTACCACGACGAGCAGAATCGCACTCGCATTCCGGTGATAATGGCTTCGGTCTCCAAGCCGCAATTGTTCGAACTGTTTATGGAATTGCTCGAACCACTGGGAATGGTGGTAGATGTGGTACTGGAGACCAGCCATGACCGCCAGCAAGCTGGTCATGCCGATCTGTACCGCGAACACATCGACATGCCGGTGCTGAAAAGCATCCTCTACGAGTACGAAGACCTGCTGCTGAACGATGGTTGTGCCGGACTAGCCGTCCTCAATCCGCGCATTCCGCAGGAAGTGCAATTCGACGAACACAAACTGCTAATCGTCTACGGACAGCGGTTGAAGGATTTTGAACACATCCTGGAACGTCACGGAGTGCGCTGCGACGAACAGATGAAGTTCATCACTGAGGCCGAACACGTTCACTCTTCCAGCGAAGAGTTCGCCGAGCAATTCCGCGATCTCAGCACTCGGCTGGGAATAGACTGCGCTTACGCCAAATACTGAGCGGACCGGCGGGCACGAAAGGCGAGGCTCGCCCTGCGCCGATGCGGTGGGAGCGTAGCTCGGTCGGGCTGACCACCGCGGTCTGTGCACAAAGGCAGCATTATTCTTTCATCCGCTATTATTCTATTATTCAATACGCTCGACGCGGCTGGTGGCTTGGCCCCGGGCGAAACGGGTAGAAATCGCCTCGCCCAGGGAAAGCTGGCTTGCGTCGCGTACCACCTGGCCGTCGCTGACGCGTCGGGTCAGACTGTATCCCCTGCCCAGCACAGCCAGCGGGCTGAGCGCGTCCAATCGCCCGGCCATGTCGTCTATTCGCTGGCGTAAAAGCTGTAATTGCCGTCGCGCGGCCGTAGCCGCCCGCACGTCCAGCTCGTCCAACCGTCGCGCCAGCTCATTTATCCGTTGGAATGGGCGCCGGAATACTGGGTGACGCGCCACAGCCTCCAAGCGGCTGCGGGAGCGCGAGGCTATTGCCGCCAGCGCCGCCCGCAACCGTCGTCCGGCCTGCCGCAACTCGGCAGTCAGCTCTTCGCTGTGCTGACTTACCAACTGGGCCGCATGGCTAGGGGTGAACGCCCGCACGTCAGCGGCCAAATCCGAAAGGGTCACATCCACTTCGTGGCCCACCGCCGAAATCACTGGGATCCGCGATGCCACGATCGCTCGCACCACCACCTCCTCGTTAAACGCCCAAAGGTCTTCCAGGCTGCCGCCACCGCGGGTAACCACCAGACAATCCACCGGTGCGGCCAGGCTGTTTACGGTGCGGATGGCCCCGGCAATTTCCTCGGCGGCGCCTTCGCCTTGCACGCGAGTCGGAACGATAAGGATGTCGGCCCCAAAACGTCGCTTGGCCAACACCTGCAAGAAGTCGCGCACCGCCGCCCCAGCCGGACTGGTCACCACTGCAATCATTCTTGGCAGCAGCGGCAAGGGGCGCTTGCGCTGGGGGTCGAACAGGCCCTCGCGGGCCAATTTCTGGTGCAGTTTCTGGAAGGCCAGTTGCAGCGTCCCTACGCCGCGCGGTTCGATGTGCTCGATTATCAGTTGATACGAACCCCGCGGAGGATACACGTTTATGTACCCGGCGCAGACTACCTCCATGCCGTCTTCAGGCTCGAAGCGCAGTTTGACGGCCGTGCTGCGCCAAATGACCGCCCGCAACTGCGCCTGCTCGTCCTTGAGCGTCAAATAGCAGTGCCCCGATTGGGCACGCTCGAAGTTCGAAATCTCGCCCACCACCCACACGCGGTCGAAAGTCGCCTCCAGCAACTGCTGGATCAGTTCGGTCAACTGGCTGACCGTCAGCAGCTCGGGATGCTCAGCCTTCGCCGTGCGGCGTTTGCGAAATAACGTCATCGCTGCACCGGTGGGCTTGGCAGATGGTCGAGCCAGTCGGCAGCGCAGACTGGCACACACGATGCGGGCTGTAGGTTGTCAGGCGCGCACAGGCGGCTGCCGGCACCGAGTGATCGAAGCGATAGTCCCCCAGCGCTGTCATGCCCCGCAGCGGGAGTCCGCAGCGCACGAGCTTGGCCAGCGCCGCACCGATAGACGCGCCGCTGCCCTACAATGGAATATCCGCCTGCCGCCCAGCGCTCGGCTTCAGCCGTAAGGCGGTTCAGCAGCGATTCCACTTGTCGGCGAAAATGTTCCAGTCCCTGGCGGTCCAAGTCCGAAGGGATGCACAGCGGCGGACTGGTCACCGCGCGGGCGCGCGAGAACGGCCGCGGTATAGCAAACCGGTCCCACGCGCGGCGCACGCGCCACGGCCGGTCGTATCCGAAACCCATCGCCACTAGCGGCAAACCCAATCGGGAAGCCACATATATCGCGCCGGGCGCCAGTCGGCGCCGCGGTCCACGTGGTCCGTCGGGCGTGATGGCCAGACTAGTGTGCTGCCCGTTACGGAGCAACTCGCGCAATGCCGACAACCCTCCGCGATTGGTCGAACCGCGCACGAACCGAAATCCCAGGTACCGCGCTGCCTGGGCGAGCACTTCGGCGTCGCGGTGCCGGCTCAGAAGCATCGTCATGTTGCAATGTCCGCGCAAATACAGCGGAAACAGGATGTACTCGTGCCAGAAGATGTAAAGCTTCTGTCCGCGACACTGCGGATATACCGGATCGATGGTTGCGTCGTAGTAGGCCGCCTTGTAATCCAAGGTGCGCATCCAGCCGCTGACGGCCGCCGCCCCCAACAGGCCCAGCATTTTATGCAGTAACGGATGGTCCAACTTCATGCCACAGCTTCCGTGCAGCGGGGGAACATCAGTCCGCCATGGTCGCCCCTGCGGCTCGAAAGGCCGCGCGAACTCGACCAGGAAGCGAACAATCAGCTCTAAACCCCAAGTTTAACATCGCAGCGGCGGCAAGGTAACGCCAATTCCTATGAGGCGCGATGCCGGTGGGACGACCGTCTTGTCCGCTCGTGCGGTGACAATACTTCAACACCAAGACACCCAGACGCAATGGTTAAGAAGCCAAGCTCGACATTCGGAGTTTTGAGGCTTCCTTGCCGCCCGGCTATCCGACTCCGTGCGGGCAGCACGGCCGCTTCCGGTTGCCGACGGTTCAGGATAGACTGAACTTGATTGGTGGCCGATGGCGGCCGGAGCGGAGCTGCATCGACCCGCCGACAACTTCAACCGGCTCAAGCGAACCGGCACTGATGCCAAACGTCGTGTTGCTGCTGCGCGATGCCGTCGTGGGAGCGTGGGCCGGTGCAAAGCAGCCGGGCCAACCGAGGTGATCTGTGCGTCGCATATCAACAGCGCGTCTGGCGGAGATGTGCCGGCGGGTGTCGATGTCGCTGGAAGCCGGACTAGATGCGCGGACGGTATGGGCCAACGAAGCGGCGGCCGCACGCGGCTGGGTTGCGCGGCCGCTCGGCCGACTGGCAGCCAAAATACAGCAGGGCAACAACGTGGCGGCGGCTATGGCGGCGCTGGGAGGTTTCTTCCCTCCGCTGGCCGTCGAGATGGCGGCGCTGGCCGAAGCCACCGGTCATCAGGCCGAAGTATTCGCCCAATTGGCCGACCACTACGAGCATCAGCTCGCCCTACGACGAATCTTTTTGGCCGCCATCGCCTGGCCAATGATCCAGCTTGCCATCGCCCTAGCAGTGATCGGCTTGCTGATATGGATTACCGGCGTGCTGGAACAGATGGCCGGTCGTCCGCTGGACATCCTAGGGCTCGGGCTGACGGGGGGCAGCGGCTTAGTCATCTACCTTGGCTTGCTGGCCACCGCGGCCGCTGTGGTGCTGCTGGTCATCTACGCGGCGCGCAGCGACCACCGCTGGACAACCCCGCTGCGCAGGCTGGTTCTGCACGTGCCTATCCTGGGGGGCGCTTTGCATAAACTCGCCCTGGCGCGGCTGGCCTGGAGCTTGTACCTGGCGTTAGGTGCTGGGATGGACGTCCGTCGGGCAGTGGCGCTCGGAATCCGCAGCACTCGCAATGCTCGTTTCGAGCGCCAAAGCAGCAATCTGACGGCGCAAATCGCGCGGGGCGAGTCGTTGGTGGAAGTCCTTCGCTCCAGCAACCTGCTGCCCAAAGACGTCTTGGATTGCCTGGCCGTGGGGGAGCAAAGCGGGAAATTGGTCGAGTCGCTGGCCATTCTCGGCCGGCAACAGCAAGAGGCGGCCAGGCGGGCAATGGCACGCCTGGCGCTAGCGGCCGGCTACCTGGTATGGGCAATGGTAGCTGGTTTAATCGTAATAGTGATCTTCCGCCTGTACAGCTTCTACCTAGGCACGATCTTCGAGGCCGCCGGAATGCGTTGACATCCAAGCCGCCGGAGCGCGCCAATTCGGGATCGATCGCAGTCGCTGCGGTAACATGCGACGCCACAAGTCTTTACGCAGCTCTACACTATCTTCGTTTACCGGCGACGGTCACCGGTTCAACTCCGTCGGACATGCGTTATAGTAGTGTTGTTGACGGCTGGCGCCGACTTGGCCGGCCATCGAGTGCCATCGGCCATTTCGGCGCTAAGGTTTCGTGAATCGGGCAGGACGATGAACATCATGAAAATTTTCAGTGGTCGGGCGCACCCGGAACTGGCGCAGAAAATCTGCGACTACCTGGGACTGCCGCTGGGACGAACATTGGTGGGTAATTTCCCCGATGGCGAAATTTCCTGCAAGATCGACGAAGATGTGCGCGGGCGCGATGTATTCGTGGTGCAGCCCACTTGTCCGCCAGTCAACGAAAACCTGATGGAACTGCTTATCATCATCGACAGTCTGAAGCGCGCCAGTGCCCACCGCATTACGGCCGTGATTCCCTACTTCGGCTACGCGCGGCAAGATCGCAAAGACGAAGGCCGGGTGCCGATTACCGCCAAGTTGGTGGCCAATATGATTACCCAGGCCGGGGCCGACCGCGTTCTGGCCATGGACCTGCACACCGCCCAAATTCAGGGCTTTTTCGATATTCCGGTAGATCATCTGTACGCAGCGCCGGTAATCGACAATTACATCCTGTCATTGGGCTTCCCGCAAGACGAAATGGTGGTAGTCAGCCCCGACGAAGGGAGCATCAAGCGTGCCTTGGCCCACATGGCGCGGCTGGGAGGTCATTTGGCGATCATCGACAAACGTCGGGCCAGCGCCGACACCACCCGGCAAGCAAACGTCATCGGCGAGCGGGTCGAAGGGCGGGTAGCGCTGATCTTCGACGACATGATAAGCACCGCCGGTTCGATTTGCGGTGCGGCCGAAACGATGCACCGCGCCGGGGCCAGAAAAGTGATACTAGCGGCCACTCACGGCTTGCTGGTCGGCCCGGCAATCCAGCGCCTCTCCCAGGCGCCGTTCGACGAGCTGATCCTGACCGACACCATCCCCCTGCCGCCCGAAAAACGCTTGCCCAAGATCACCGTGCTCAGCGTGGCCCCGTTGCTGGGCGAGGCCATCAAACGCATCCACCGCAACGAGTCGGTCAGTAAACTGTTCGTGTGAAGCGCTGGCTGGAACCGCACGCACCACCGACGCGCCGCCGCTGCCTACAACCTCCGGCTCGCTCGGACGACACGCCTGAAGGCTAGCCGTCGGCCGCCGGTTGGCACTCGCGTGCCGGCTAGCGGTCGGCCGACAGCTACCACTCGGCCGCCAGGCTGGCTATGGCGGCATCGGTGGCCTGCTCCAGCGGTTTTGAACTGCGGCTGGAACGTGTCCCATCGTCCATCAAGGCCACCAAAGCCAACACATCGGCCCAGCCATCGGCACCGAGCGCTACCTCTTCTGCCGCCTGAGCCAAAACGGCATTGTGAACATCCTCAGCGCCCGGCAGCGCCTGCAAACCATTGCCGCCGGGCGGACGCAGGTCGATCAGTTGCAAGGCCTCGGGGCCGGTGCGGGGGTTGTTTCGCGCGATCATCTCGTCGGTGCTGTTGACGCGGCGATCGCGGTTAAAGTCGTACTGGTTGGTTATTGCCGCCGGAGCGATGCCCGTGCGATTGGCCCGCACCGCTTCGGCGTCGGCGACGGTCACGTACGCGTCGGGGTTCGGACCGGCTGCGTTGTTGCCCGTCTCTCCAATCGCATTGCCAAAATAGAACACGTCCGGAGCCAGCAGTCCGGTGACGGGCGTGGCCAGCACAGTTACCTCCAGCCATTGATTCTTGACGGCCGTGTCGTCGGACCAGATGAACGTGATGCGCCACACGTCGGGCGCGTCGCCGCGGGGACGAACGTTGATGATTTGTGGTGCGGCCGCGGCCGTCCACGTTTCGAGCTGGCCGTTGTTGCCGGTGCGGAAGGTGAAATCGGCAGCGCTGAGCTGTTCCGGAGCGGCCAGCCTCAGCACATCCACCATCACACCGTTGATGCCGCGGAAGTAACTGGTGTAGTTAACAAAGCTAGCCTGCTGTCCCGGCAACAGGGCCTGCTTATCGAGGGCGATGGCGGCGTCGTCGGCCGTGCTGGCACCGGGCGTGCGTCCGTCGAAGGCCGAATCGTTGTAGAACACCAGCCGACCGACTACTTCCGCCGCAGGCATAGCGCCGATGAAGCCCGGCGTGGGATCGCCCGCCGTCCAGTTACTTGACTGGTTTCCCCATACGTCCAACTGCTGGCGCAACAGCGCCATTCCCGAGCCACTAGCCCCGCCGTCGGCCCAGGTGGCCAAGTATGAAACCTCGTCTTCCACGATGGGCGGATAGTAACCTGGGTCGCCCGGCGGCGGTTGATCCGGGCTGAGCAGCCGCACAACGCCGTCGCCGTCTGGCAGTTGGCCGCTCCAAGGGCCGACCAGTGGCACCCAGGCAGGCAGGTCGTAAGCCGTACGGAAGGCCTCGGCCAGGGCCGAATTGGCCGGATCGAAGCCCACCACAACCACGGCGCGCTGCGGGCCGAGCGTCGTGCCGGCCGGGAACACAAACTGGACGCTGCCGTCAATTCGCCAGCGGTGCAAATCCAGCGGTTGATTGCCGGGATTGTATATTTCCACATATTCCAGGTTGGGATCGCCCCCGGAGGGATCGTACATCACTTCGCTGACGACGGCCTGACCGACGCGAGGGCCGCTGTTCGGTTCGCCCAGCGTAACTGTGCGCATGGGGTAGATGAACACGCGGCTTTCGTCGTTCTCCCACCGTCCCAGCGACTCGCCCGCCCGCGACGGCCCGTAGCTCAGGTAATCGACGAACTGCGTGGGCCGGCCAGCGGCATCGGCGGCCAGCAAATGAAGCTGACCGCCGTACGCGCCGTTGAGCACAAGGTCGGTCGGGTTGCTGCCGCCGCCGGGGTTGAACTGCGAGGCCGTGAAGTAGATGAACCCGTCGGCAGGAATCAGTCCGCTGCCTTGCGGGACGCGGAACTTCTGATAGTTAAGCGCAGAGTCGCTCACGTACCAGCCCGATATGTCTATCGGCTGCGAGGTGGTGTTCCACAGCTCGATGGCCTCGGTTTGCGGGGCAAGGGGGTTGGCAATCAGCTCGTTGATCAGGACGCCGGCGATCGGCTGGGAGGCTGCCCGGCCCGGCGATCCCCGATAATCCCAACTTGCCCGCCAGTTGCTGGCCGCGTTGTACGGACCGTCAAGGTCGATCAGTTCCAGCGAGCTTCCACCGCCGTCGGCTCTGGTGGGCCAGGCGCCGCTGTCGCTGTAAGTGAAGTCGCAGATGGTCAGGTCGTTGAGCTTCAACACCACCCGCTCGCCGCCGTCGTCCAACTGCCCGATGCTGTTGCCGCCGATGATCACCACCGAGGAATCGAGATTGTAGTAGTTACGGAAAGCAGTCAGCCGGGCGGCGTTGGCCGGCGAGGTGGGATCGAACATCACCACCAAGGCGTACTGGCCCGGTTCAAGGGTCACCGTGGGCGACAGCGTGTAGGTTATCCCCATGGTAAACTTAGTGCCGCTGAGGCTGATTGGCTGCGTGCCGGCGTTGTATAGCTCGATGTACTCGTAATTGTCTGGCGGGAAGGCGCCCCCGTCGGACGGCGGGTTGTACATAATCTCCGTGACCCGCAAGTCGTAGGGCACCGAACCGATCGCCCCGCCGGCGACGAACTGCACCGGCGCGGACCAGTGGCTCCAGCGCCCGGCATTGTCCCTGAAGCGCACCCGCACGCGGTATATCTTGCCCGGCTCCAGATTGGTGCTGGGAATGGTTATCGTCTCGGTGTAAGTGGTGATTTCCTCGCTTTCCCAGACCGGGTCGATCTCGTACTTCATCGGCTTGCTGGGGTCGTATGTGGCGCTGCCCGGCGGAGTCACCTCGGCAATACGCCACTTCATGGCGCCGAAGGGCGTGCTTGTCGGGCTGGTGTAGGCGGGGGCGCGGAAGCGCAGGGCGTCGACCGGATAGCCAGTCGGCCCGATGTAAGTGATCGTCGGACCACTGCTGCCGAACGGAACCTGCGAATCATCGGTCAGGATGTTGCTGGCAATCCAGGAAGAACGGCTGGCCACATAGCTTTTCATTTTGTTGATCATCCCCTGGAAGCCGCCCGGGCTGGGGATGACGATGCTGGGCGGGTTGCCGGCGTAAAACCGCCCCATGCCAGCTTTGTTGTAATTGCTGTAGCCGGATATCGTGCTCCACGTTCCCGAGAAAGTGGCGCTGGTGTTGTCCATGAGCTGCTTGGTGGTGGTGCCCACCCGCTCGATGCGAATCCCGTCGGCCAGCACCGTGCCGTTGGCGTTGTTACTGATTACCACCGCAAGCTGCGTACCGGTGACGGTGTACGTGCCGAGGTCTTTCCAGCCCACGAACGAGTCCACCACATCCAGCGGCCGCCTGCTTTGATTTACCAGCACCGTGGCCAACGGCGTGCTGCCATCGAGGATGGTAAACGGGGTGTTGGTGGCCGCGCCGGGTCGGGCAGGCCAAGTGGCGTACACGCGATACTGAGCGCCGGCAGTGACGCTGAAGGTGAAAGTGGCTGTATTCTGCCCGGTGCCAGCCGCGGATGCCCTCGCGTTGTTGCTGCTCCCGTAAGCCACAGCGCCGAGAATCGGGTTGTAGTCCCACATCGCCCGATCGGCGTCCACTAGCGACAACTGGCCCGGCTTGTAGATGAACCGTGCGTACTCGTCAATCAACCAGCCGGTTTGCTCGGTGTTGTATAGCAAATCGCGGATCTCGCGCATCCGGTTGCGGTAATCCAAAAGCAGCGCCGGATGGCGGAAGATGTTGCCCCCCTGGGAACCGGTGCTGATGAACGGCTCGTCGCCGTTGCCGTACATGTTGTCGGCCCAGGTCAGATCGACGTCCCAGGGAAGCACCGTCCAGCGACCGGTTTCCGGATCGTGGTAGTAGAAGTAGTTCTTGCCGTAACCGATGTCGTAATGGTGTACCGCCTCGACGATCGCCCGATAGCTGTAGTAGCGCTGCAACTCAACGTTCTGCTGCCACCAGAGCAGGTCCGGCTTGGACCGGTATCCCAACACCGTGCCTGCGGCGTTTCCGTCGCGGAACAGGAAGAAGTCGGAGCCGTCGCTGGGCTGTGTGGGGCCCTGGTTGTTCAAGGTGCCGGTGTAGTTTTCCACCTTGTACAGGTTGCCATCCGGCAGTCCGTGCTCGTCCAAGAACCGGCCGTCAGGCTGCTCGACCACCAGGTACAACCCTTGGAAGTCGCCGCTGTACTGGTCGGGGCCGTTTTCGTCCGGGCCGGCCACGATGCGGAAGTGGGCGTAGTGTGTGTGCGGTGCCGGCACGCCGGCCATTTGGAACAATCGGTAGGTAACAGCCTCGAACAGCCCGTGCTCGCCCCGATGCCAATAGTCACCCTGCTGGATTATCGCGCCGAGGTTCAACTTGGTCCATTTGGTGCTATAGGGTCGTCCGTAGTTGTCGTATGCTTGGAAGTCGTGCCCGCGGTTGAAGTCGATCTTCCACATATTCTTGCCCATGGCGTAGCGCCATACTCCGCCGCGGGCGCGGTAAGAAACGTGGTCGTACACCTGGCCGTTATAGACTAGCGTGCCGCGCCACAGATAATCTTCGCCGGTGTAACCGCTGGTGCGGGTGGGGAACATCTGGTCGGGTTGACCGGGCCGATAAGGCACGTACATGGCGTTCAGATGGTCTTCGCGCTTAGTCAGCAGATGGTAAACCGGCACAGTCTGCAACAGCTCCGAAGGGTATGTCGCCGGCGCGGTTACGCCCGGCTGCACTGCGCCGGTCCAGTCGGGCACGCCGTCGTACACGAAGTAAGCGAAGTTCGGCTGCGGATCGTCGGCGTAAGGCCCCACCACCAAAGCCCCCAGCGTATCCATCGCCGAAATGCGATAGCGGACCAACCGGCGATTGACTTGCAGCGACTCTGGCAACACGACCGTATAAATGCTATCGCCGGCCACAAGGTCGCCGCCCTGGCCGTCGTCGCGCATGGGTAGCACAGTCCACTGGGTGGTATAGCGCGGATCGCTGATGTTGATGTAGTCGCCCGGCTCGACTATCTGATAGTACAGGTTAACCTGGGCCACGCCGTCCGGGTCGGTAACCTTGACGGTAATGGTGACCGGCTCTCCGGCCGCCGGCTGCTTGGGGGTGTGTTTGACCTGCCGCATCTGCGGCGGAGCATTGACGGCATATACCGAGTTCTGCCGACCCGGCGTGGCCCCGGAATTGCTCGGCCCGTAAGCCACCAGCCGGGCATCGAAGTAGGCATCTTCCGACCCGCTGCGGGCCGAGTTGAGCAATTGCACGGCAATCACATTGGTGCCGGCCACCAGGAAGCTGCTGGGATTGTTGATCACAAACGGCACGAAGACGCCGTTTTCGGTCTCGGCCAAGGCTGTGGCGTTGTAGGGCAAGTTCGGCCCCGCCACGTTGCTGCTGAGCACATGCGTACCGTTGATCCACACGTTGATGCCGTCGTCGAACAGGGCCTCGAACACCAGCGAGGACACAGCCGCCGGGTTGGTCAGCGTGAAGGTCTTCCGCAGATAGACCGTCGAATAGTTGCCCGGCATGTCCGAAAGTGTGGTATTGATGAAGTACTCCTCGCCGTAGCCGATCGCCCCTTGTCCGGTGGGCCATGCCGGCGAGGGATTGAAGTTGATGGCATGCCAGTTCGACGGCGGCTCGGCGGTCCCCTTGAAGTACGACCAGGTGCTCTGGGCGTCGATCAATACCTGCCTTGTGGCCGGCTGGCCCATCGAGGCGCGCCAACTGCCGCCCAGGTCGTTGTCGAGCGAGGGGTGGATCAGTTCCATCGAGTATCCTGGCGGATCGCCCACGGTAGGCCACGGGAAGCCCAGTCCGTAATCCACCCGGTCTTGCACCAATCCCGCGGCGTCGCGCAGCACCAATAGCTCGCCTTCGTTGGCCAGTTTGCCCTTGAACGGCCCGAGCACCTGCACGTTGCTGGGCACGCTGAACTTGGCGCGAACCGCGGCCGGGTCCTGGGCAATCACCAGATACTGGCCGGGGGCCAGGGTGACGCCTTCGGGAATGGTGTAGTTGATGCCGTCGGAGAAGTACCAACCGCTGAGGTCGATCGTGCGGTCCGGCGAGTTGTTATACAGCTCGACGAACTCTACAGGCTCGGTCTTCACGTCGGGTTTGATGTGCAGCTCGTTGATGACAATCGGCCCGACCGCCGCCGGACTGTTCGCGTCGCCCAAGGTAGGCGCAGTCAACAAAGCGAAGTCGCCGGTGCCACTGGGGGCGCGTCCGAACGAAGCGCCTTGGCCGGCCACACCGGTATCCACCTTGTCGGCGAAACGTTTCAGGTTGCCGGCCGCGTCGGCTTCCATCAACCACACTTCGTTGGGATTGTAAGGCGAGAAAACGATGTCCGTCACCTGCGTGCCGCCACCAGGGGCGAACTCGCTTTGATAAAACACCACGTATCCCCCGGCGGGAATCACGCCTTTTTCAGCCGGGATGCGATACTTCTTCAGGATGCTACTGCTGTTGCTCAGATACCAACCGGTGATGTCGATCGGCTGGTCGGTGCGGTTGTACAGTTCGATGGCCGCTTGCTGGCCTTGGCCGGGCCACACCACCACCTCGTTGACCACCACATCCAGCGCCGGCCCGCGCCCCAATTGGCCCGGATTGCCCCCGAACAGCCGGTGGCCGTTCCAGTTGTCCGGGTCGCTCAGATCGCCGAAATAATCCACCGGCACCAGCGTGGCACCTTTGCCGTCGGCGCGGCCAGGCCACCTGCCCGAATCGCTATACCTGAAGTTCAGGATCGGCTTGCCGAAGCGGTCCAGCAGCCGCAGCCGCTCGCCGCTATTGGACAGTTGCCCTGTATACACTCCCGCCACTGGTACTCCCGGATAACGCGCCTGGAACGCCGCCGCATCAGCTACCAGGATGGCGAACTCGCCGGGCTTCAGCTCGCGGATGCTAGCGGTGGAAAAATCGAAGGTGATGCCCTTGTCGAACCGGGCGCCGGTCAGGTCGATCGGATAGTTGGTGGGATTGTATAACTCGATGAACTCGAACGAGTCGTGATCCCAATTGGGATTAATGGCCCGCTCTTCCGGTGTGGGATCGTGCGGGTTGTAATTCAGCTCAGTCACCACCAGATTGCCAGCGGCGGCTGGCCGGCCAACGTAGAACCAAGCCTCATTCAGCGGCGACCAAACCTTGGTGGTCGGGCTATACGCCCGAGCCATTACCCGCGTCGATTTGTCTATTATCACCGGTGCCGTGTAAATCTTCACGCTGGGGCTGGGGTTGACCGCGCCGCCGGGCAATCGGGGGTCGGTGCCGTCCAGCGAGTAATAGAAGATTTGGCCGCCCGGGATGTCCATCCGCAAAGCGAACCCCGGGTCAACCTGGCCCCCATGTTGCACTGCACCGGCCATGTTCTTGAACACCGGCGCCGCCACGCTGGGATACAACGGCGCCTGCGCGCCGCCAATCCACTGGTTGTTGGCCCCAAGGCTGGTGCCCGGCAACGTCGTGTTCCGCAACTGGCTCAGTATCGTGGCCGCCCGGCCGCTGATGAAACTCAGTTCATTGTTGACGCTGGTAACCCAGTGGTTCTTAGTCAGCGGATTAGTAGTGCGAGAGGAATGGGCGTCGCCCCAGCGGGCCGATTCGGCGATGATGGCCAAGCTGATCTGGTCGGCCAGTGCCTGGAAGCGGCCCCGGGCCACGTTGGACGTCAGCAGCCCTTCGTTCATCAAATACTTGTGTGCCCGGTCGGCGAAGCGCATTCGGTATTCCGGATAAGCCATCAACTGCTGATGGATGTACTGCGACTGGCTCTTGTTGATGGCGTCTTTGCCGGCCGGCCACGGTCCTACGCGGCTGTCCATGCCCATTCGCAAGGTATGCTCTGCATCGTGCAGGGGGAAGACGAATCCGCGCTGCCCGTTGCGGTCCCGCAAGGCATAAAAGTTGTTGGGACTCTGGTTGCTGAGGAAGTTCGAAACCGGCGCATCCCTGTCGCCCCCGAAAAACACTATGAGCATTTGATCGATCAGGTTGTCCACATCCAGCAGCACGGGGTAACTGGGGTTTCGAGTACCGTCGGGATTCAGCCCCTGGAGGCAGTAGTACATCTCCGGCGTATACGACATCAGCCCGTAGTTGGGCACGTCGTTGACCAACCGGAACGTTCCCGCTGTGAAACTGGTGTAATAACCTTGCGCGGCGAAAAGCTCTAAAGTCGAGCCGCCAGTGTTCTCGAAAAACACCAATCGCAAGTTGTACGGCCCGCCCTGAACAAAATTGAATTGCGCTAGGGTATCGGTGTTGGTGCTTTGCGTGTTGGGCTGCTGGGCAGTGAAAGTATACGTGCCGTTAGTCAGTTCCAGGCGGAAGCCATCGTTGCAGTTGACGCCAAAAGTCCAGTACCCGGTCGCCGACTCGGGAATATACACCACCCCGGTCACCTCCACCACGAAGTTATCCACATCCACTCCCTGCGTAGTGCCGGGGAAGGCAATGCTTCCGCTGAACCGACCATCGGCGCCGGTGTTGATGTAGTTGATGGTCTGGGCGAAGGCGGGAACTACCACGGCTTGTTTGGCCGGGTCGGCCAGCACGGCTTCGGCCGCCGCCAGGCTGTCCACCGGAACGTTGGCCTTGACATACTTGACGCTGAACCCCACCCGCGACTTGTTGTACAAGTCCGTCCAGGCGTTCATGTTGCCGTCGGTGGCATACAGCACATAGCCGTCGTCCACCTTGATCACGTCGTAATCTTCCTTCTTGCCGCCCAGATAAGTCTCGCCGAACGAGGCTTCGGGCCGCTCTTCGAACTCGTACAGGCCCCAGTACACGCCGTTGATGTACACATGGATGGGGCTGCTACGGGTGTAGGGATGGCCCATGGCCCCTTGAGTACTCCGGGCGAAGTTGTCCCGCACCACGGCGTTCTCGGTGCTACCCTGGAACGCCCAGGAGTAGTTCTGGCTGCACCGCAGGTCGATGTTGTCGAACTCGTCGGCCCCAGCGTCGCCGAACAGCGGATAGCGCAGCTTGGCGTCCCCATAAGCCTCGCGGAAGAATAAACGGAAGGCGTGCTTGGGGTTGCTGGTGCTGCGGCTGAAACCACCCCGGATGCGCAGCCCTGCCTCGACCTGAAATCCCTTGCTGCCATCCGGCAAGATGTATTCGACCGAGACGGGGCGCTCCCAGTCCGGACCATCCCTCTGCGGATTGGCGTATATGCCGATGCTGGGATCGAACAGGTTTTTCAGGTCAGTAACCAGCGAGATGGTCGGAATCTGGGTCAAGGCGGCGCGCATCTGAGGGCCCCAGGTGGGGTCGTCAACGATGTCCGGGTCCATGCCGTAGTCGATGACCTGCCCGTTGACCGAAGTTGCCGGCCATTGGCTGACGATGATGTCGTCGAAGTAGGCTTCCACCCATTTGGCCGAACTGCCGGCGGCCGCGGTCATGTAAGCCCCTACGCGGATGGTATTGGTGCCTGCGTTCAGGTTCACGTTGAACCTATGATACGACCACCCAAAAACCATGTTGTTGCCGCCAGGGCCATCGCCGTAACGGCGGATGAGCGAAGTGCCGGCATCGGGGCCGTAGCGGGTGCCGTTGACCTGAAGTACCAGTTCACCGTATTCAGTAGTCGCCAAATCGGCTCCCAGCACCATCCGATACCGTACCCAAACGCCGTACAGTCCCGCCTTTTCCAGGGTGAACGTCTTGGTGAAGGCACCCGAAGCCGCCGAGCTGGTATCAGGCCCTAGCACGATTTTCAGCCCTGGCCCGCCGCCGTAACCTTCGGTAGTGCTGCGCGTACCGTCGGCCTTGGTGGGATTGTTGGTGCCGAACGGGTCGTCGGCGTAAACGAAGCCGTCCAGGCCCGTGGTGAATGTACCATGCACGCCGTTGGGCAAGGTGGGCGCCGGTTCGCCGTCGCGCGACTGGCGGATGACGTCCGCAAGGAAGATATACGTTTGGGTATCTACATCGGTGGATTGGTAGCCCGGCTTGAAGGCCGCCGCCCGCACCGTCGTTGTCTTGTCGATGGTGATCGGCCCGGTGTACACGATGCCAGTAGTTTCCGTGGGCACCGTGCCGTCGAGCGTATAGCGGATTGTCGCTCCGGACGTGGCCGTGCTGATCACCAACTGGAACGGTTCTTCGAAGAATCCGCGATCGACGCTGAACTTGGTATCGGCCACCACGTCGAAGATGGCGGAGCTGTTCGGGGCCCCGGGCGTGGGCCGGGAAAAGT
The DNA here is from genome assembly GCA_938015445.1 of uncultured Pirellulales bacterium. Classification (GTDB taxonomy): domain Bacteria; phylum Planctomycetota; class Planctomycetia; order Pirellulales; family Thermoguttaceae; genus CALLPE01. The sequence continues at coordinate 209,181 of CALLPE010000018.1, read as the reverse complement.
AGGTAGGGGAATATTCAGTTTTGCCCAGTGCCAGTTCGGGCAGCACCACGAAGTTGCCGTCGCCGGCCGAAACGTTCATGGCGTGGATGGCCAGCACATTCGTACCCAACACCAGCTTGTCCAAATGCTGGCCGATATTGAACGTCTGGAACGACATCGAGGCCATCAGGTCGCGGGCCGAATCGGCTGCCGAGTTCCATGCCGGCGTGCCGGTGAAATTGCTCCGCGCCACCTCCACCCCGTTAAGGTAGGCCACAAAGGCGTCGTTGTATTGCATTCGCAAGGTCATGCCCTGCCAGCCTTCCAGCGTGTCGATCTGGAAGGGAATCCGCACCCACAGCGACGAGTTGACGTTGCGCATCACATCCTGTACGTCGGTCTGGATGGAACCAGCCAGGCCGGCAAACGATACGCCGCCGCCCACCCCGTCGCCCACCAAGCGGAAATCAGTCGCGTTCCACGACGCCTTGTTCCCCTGCGCGGCAAATAGCTCGGCTCCGGCGCCGCCGGTGTTCTCGAACTGCACCAGCCGCATGGTGTAGGCACCGGCCCGAAGAATGTTGAAGGTGGCCAGCGTGTCGGCCGGGGCGCGCGTGCCAGGAAAGGACATGGTGTACGGCGGGTCGATCCCGTTGCTGAGCGTCAAGCGGAACCCATCATCGCTGTTGACGCCGAACGTCCACTGTCCGGCCTGGGGAATGATCAACGTCCCGGTGGCCTCGATGGCAAACAGGTCCACATTCACGCCGATCGTCTGCCCGGGATACGGCCGGTTGCCGCTGGTGTAGTTCCCGTCGCCGCCGGTATCCAGGTAGTTGATGTACGGGGCAGACTCGGTGAGCGTGTACAGTTGGAAGTTAGGCGTCGAAATCAAGCTTTCGGCAGTAGATATGCTGCCGATGCTGCTGAGTCTGGCCGGATCGGCCTTGTAGAACTTGACCGTCAAGCCGCCAGGATTAGCGTCGTAACCGATGCCCGTCTTCACCTCGACGTTGCTGATGTTAAATGGCAACACCAGCCCGGTGTTGACCGTGCCCTTGGTACCTGCCGCTGCCCAGCTCCAGTCGCTGGCGTTGTTGTTGTCGCTGGAGCCACCCCGCACCAGCCAGTTGGCTGTGGCCGTGGCCTCCAGCCTGATGCCCGACAAAGCGTAAGAAGTCCCGCTAGCGTTGCCGCCGGCTGGAATAGGGCCGTTGTACCGCCAGGAAACGACGCTGAACTCGCCGTCAGGGCCCGGGTCGATGTCTGTCCAGCGCACTACGACGCCCTGAGCGGACGTGTGGTTTTCACCAGTACACAGAATTACTTGGGTAGGGCTGAGCTGCCGTATCCATTGGCTATCGGGGCTATGGGCCGGCGTGGCGGAAACGGCCCCGACTAGCTCGACCAGCACGAACCGGTCCGTATAACCGGACCGACCCCGAACCGCCGAGCCGGTAAACGAGTACCTTGCGCTGCCGCCGTCGTCCAAGCCCGTGAACTTGTAAGTGTAATACTCATTGGCGGCGTCCAGCGCGATGTTCCCTACGAAGTTCACGTATCCGTTGAAGACGTTATAGGCGTCGGTGCCCGTGGCCGGTTGCGTGCCGCTGGTGGTGCTAAATACAGCTCCGCTGTGGCTGGTGGTCAAAGTCACCGTAGTGTTGTTGCCATTGGTAATGTCCTTCAGCGGGCCGGAGGCCGTCGAGTTGGCCACATAGACAGTTGCATTGGTATGCGTACCGGCACTGCGTACGTAGTCGTTGAAGGCCACAAAGCTGGCCGACGGCCGCGGGCCAACGCCATCGCCGCTCCATTTGCTGCCCACCCGAATGTTGGTCAGGCCGCCGTAACTGACGTTCAAACTGGCGATCTCGGTGGCACTGTACCCCCAGGCGACGAAGTCCATCACCGTGCCTGCGCTATCGACGATCATCGCCCAGCCGTTGCTGGTGGCCGACCAGGTGATGTCGCTTCCCCAGTAGTTGTCGCCCGGCGTATCGGTGCGGTACAGCACTTGACCGGGCGAGATTCTGGCTGGGTCGTTGGGCAAGGCCCAGGCCACGGGATTTACGGCGTTGATGCCGCCGGTCGGATCGTTGACCAGCACCAGCCAGCCGGTGGTGTCCACCGTCCGATTGGAGACGTTTTGCACCTCGATGTAGGCGTTCAGGTCGGCACGGATTTCGGTAATCAGAACCTCACAAGTCTGCGATCCCACCCGGCTGACGAAATGCGAATCGTTATAGTCGCGCGCCGTCCAGGCGGTGCCCAATCCGGCGTCGGCTGCGGTGGGGACGTAGTAACGGGCGGCCGCACCAGCGGGAAGGATCACCTGCTGCTGTTGAATCAGGCCGTACGAGACGTCGGCGTATTGGCGCGGGAAGCTGGGGGCGTATTCGTGCGAAATCTGACCGTTGGGCTTCAGCAGCGCCAGATATTCGCCCGAACGCGCCAGCGCGAAATTGGTGTGCAGCTTTCCGCTTGGCCCGATCGTGTCGCGGTTGGAAGCGAAAACCACGAAATACCCGCCCGGCGGCACTATCCACTCGCCGCTCGGGAAAGTCCACTCGTTGTTACTGTCGCGCAGCTTCCAACCGGCAAGGTTGACTTCGTGCGGATTAGGGTTGAAGATTTCGATCCAGTCGGAGCGTTGGTTGAAATCGTCGAGCAGGCCGGTTTCGTTGTCGGCCACGAACTCGGAGATCAGCAGCGGCAAATCGGCCAGCAATACGCGCGATTCCAACTGTTCGATGCGTAATCGCGGCCGGTCTTTGCGTTTGGCGCTCGCTTTGTTAACCCTCGATTTTCCGCCCAATAGAACCGAGGCCGAAGATTGTCCCCAGTCGGCGCAGAGTTTCTGCGCGGGCCGATTCCTACCGATGCGAAAAGCCATGCTATCCTCCTCAGGAACCCCCCAAAGATCAAGGTTAACCGAAACCGCGCCAAGCAATCAAGTGTTTTGACCGTGTTAAACCGTCCATCCTAATTAACCCAACCGTCTTAGCGGGGGTTCCGCTGCCGCTATGCGCTGCCACCCGCCGGACATGCCTTATGGTGGAGTAGTCTCACACCGTTCGCTGGTAAGGTATGACGCCGACAGCCGCGCACTGGCAAACTGGTGCTTGAAGCCCCCCACCGCCTCCAAGCAGCCGCTTTCGAGTCGCAATTGCTGCATGGCACATTTCCGGTCGCAAGTGCTGTACCGGATATTTCCGGTCGCACGTGCTGCATGGCATACTTCGAGTCGCAAGTGTTGCATGGCATATTTCCGGTCGCAAGTGCTGCATGGCATAATCGTGTTGAAGCGTCCGAACTACCGCTTGGTACCACCGGTCGCAAGGCGCTTCGATGTTACTGTCCGGGCCGACGCTGTAGGGGAAGTCCGGGGTGATCGAATCGGTGCTGCACAGCTTGCAAGACGAAGTGGCGGCACGCTACGGAGTGCCGCGCGGGGAAGTCCGCGCGGTACTGGCGCCGTACCGGGTATGTCCGCTGGGCGCACATATCGATCATCAGCTTGGCTGCGTGACCGCCATGGCCCTAGACCGCGGCGTACTGCTTTGTTACGCGCCGTGGCCCTACCCGGAAGTCCGCATGACCAGCCGCGACTTTCCCGGCGAAGTGCGATTCCGGTTCGATTCCGTGAGCACTGCCGTGGCCGGCGATTGGGGGAACTACCTCCGCGGTGCCGTAATGGCTTTGCAGCAGCGCTACAGCCTGCCAACCGGCATGGTGGGCATAACCGCTGGCAGCGTGCCCGAAGGCGGGCTCAGCTCTTCAGCCGCGGTAGGAGTGGCGTACCTGCTGGCGCTGGAAGATGTCAACGGTCTTTGCGTATCGACAGAAGAGAACATCCTCTTAGATCAATACATCGAAAACACGTACCTGGGGTTGCGAAACGGGGTGCTGGATCAGTCGGCGATCTTGCTGTCCCGCAGCCGACATTTGACCGTGATCGATTGCGCCACACTCGAGCACAAGCTGATCACGCAACCGGCCGAGATGCCCCCTTTCGCCGTGCTGATAGTCTTCTCCGGCCTCCGCCGAGCATTAGTATCCACCGACTACAACCGCCGCGTGGCCGAGTGCACCGAAGCCGCCAAAGTGCTGCTGGCCGCTGCCGGACGTCCCCACCAGCAACCCGTGCTGCGCAACGTATCGCCCGATGAATACCGTGCCTACCGATATTTGCTGCATGGCCCCGAGGCACGCCGGGCAGAGCATTTCTTCTCGGAGATGGAGCGGGTAGAAAAAGGCATACAAGCGTGGCAGCGCGGGGACATGCGGTCTTTCGGAGAACTGGTCAGCGACTCGGGCCGAAGTTCGATCGAAAACTACCAGTGCGGCGCCCCGCCGCTGGTGGAACTTTACAAGCTGCTGGTCGGCAGCCAGGGGGTTTTCGGGGCGCGATTCAGCGGGGCGGGGTTTCGCGGCTGTTGCCTGGCTCTGGTAGAGTCTTCGGCAGCCGATACCATCGCCCAGCACGTCCTGCACCGCTACCGCAACTTGTTTCCCCAGCTTGCTGCCGACGCACACGCGCTGGTCTGTACTGCGGCAGACGGAGCACGCTTGATCCGCTAAGCCTCGACCGCCCAACGCGCTGCGTTGCGCGTCGTCCCTGTGGTTCACGCCCATGTGTGCCCGGGGAGAATCCGTCGCTGGTGGTGCCCACCTGTGCGAGGCGCTGCGGTGTAATCTAATCTGCTTCCTTGTGGCGCAATCGAATGTGCTTGCCTGTGGCGCAATTCTATGTGATTCCTGTGCGGTCGGCCCTTGTGGCGGAGACATATCTGCCGCCCAATTTTACCCCCGTAGCGGTATGCCACCCGATACTGCATGTTACAATAACTATGAGAAGTCTGCTGGTGGAATCGAAACAACCCGAACGCGCGGCGGGGCGATGTGTTCGGCCCGGACTGGGCGCAGCGGACTCCCGGCTACGACGCCTACACCGCACATCAGGCGGCATTGGCGATGGCGAAGGGTAGACCATGAGAAGAATAAACTACGTGCTGCTGGGATGCATTTTGGGTGGATTGTTGGTGCTGGGTCTGGGAGTGCATTTTCTGCACGGCTACCAAGTGCAACGCAATGCGGTCGTGTTCCTCGAGGCAGCCAAGCAGGCGCTGGCAAGGCTGGACGAGACGATCAAAGAGGGCATGGAACAGGAAGTTCGCAAAGCTTTTGCCGAAATGAAACAGCAGCTCGATTCGTATCATCAGTTGCGCCCGGACGATTTAGATACCATCGAAGAGTTCGCCGGTCACATGCAATCGCGTGGGGAGTTGCTGCTGGAGAAGTACTCAGGCGAAATGCAGGCGCAGGGAGTGGCCTTCTACGTATCGGCGTTCAGAGAACGTGAGCGGCTACTGCGTTTAGACCCCGACCGGCACAATGCCCGCCGCCAGCAAATCGAATCTGCCATGTTCATGGCGCGGTTGGCCCAGGCCGGAACGCGCGATCCCGGCCAACGTTCCGAAGCTGTGGCCTACTGGAACTCTTCTGCCGAAACCCACCTCAAGGAACTGCTGGAGGCCTTTCCCAACGATGCCGAACTATGGGAGCGACGCGGTCGGGCGCTGGCCGCCATCGGTCGGGAAAAGCAAGCTGCCGAGTCGTTTCGCAAGGCCATCGAGCTGGAGCCTGAGCGTGTGGAGAGCTACGGGCTGCTGGCGCACTTGCTGCGGCACAGCCTGCATCTGCCGCACGACGCCGACAGCACCATCGAGCAGATGATAACTGCCAATCCCGACTCGTTGTCCGCTCATCGCATCGCCGCCGTTTACTGGCGCGAACAGGGACAAATCGATAAAGCCACAGGCCATGCCCTGCGGATGCTGGAACTGGAACCCGACAACCGCGATGGCTTGCTGATGGCCGCGCAATGCGCGCTGATACGGGCGGTGCGAGCCAGTGCGGCCGACAATCGCGAGGCGGTAGAAGAGGCCCTGCAAGAGGCGCAGTCCCATATCGAGAAAGGCACCAAGCTGTACCCCCGCGACGTTGATCTGTGTCTGGTGGCCGCCGAAGCCCAGCGTCTGGCCGGCCGCCCGGAAAACGTCGTCCAGATTCTCCGCGAGGGCCTGAAGACCAATCCGGACGAACCCAGTCTCCTGGTCCAACTGGCCGACATGTTGCTGAGCATGCAGCGCACCGATGAAGCTCACCAGTTGATCGACCAGATCAAGAAAACGAGGGTCAACGAGGCGATCGTCAACTACCTCGAGGGACGCATCCAGTACAACCAGGGCAATTGGCGCGCAGCATTGCAATCGTTCCAGAAGGCGGCACCAGGGCTGACCCCTATGGCCCAAACCCTCAAGCAAGCGTACTACTGGATTGGGCGCTGCCACAAAGAGTTAGGTAACGCCGACGAGGAACGCCGTTACTATCGGCAGGCGCTGAACCTCGACCGGGATTTCGCGGCAGCTAAAACCGCACTGGCCAACTCGCTGATGGCTTCCGGCAAGATCGACGAGGCGCTGACCGAATACGAGACTCTGGCACGCACCGGTCGGGGGCCAGCCGCGTCTCCGCTGGCCGTCGCCCGCATGCTGCTCCTCCGCACGCTGCGTACTCCACCGGCAGACCGCAACTGGGCACAGGTGGAATCGGTACTGGACGAAGCGGCGCGAGAGCTGGGCGACTCGCCGCAGGTGATCGTGCTGCGGGCAGAGGTCCTGTGGCACCAGATGCGCGCCGCCGAAGCCGAAAAACTGCTCCTGGCTGCACGCGACAAAAGCCCGCAGACCATCGAGTTCTGGACCCTGCTTATTGCCCTGGCCCAACGCCAACAGCAATGGGAACAAGCCGACAAACTATTGGCCGAGGCCGAATCGCGTCTAGGCGACCGGATGGAATTGCGGCTGATGAAAGCCCAGCAGTTGTTCTTCCGGGAAGGAAAGGCGGCGTCGGCCAAATTGATGGATCTGGCCCGCAACGTCGATGGCTTTTCCGACGAACAACAGGTGCGGCTGTGGCAGGGGCTGTTGGAAATCTCCATCCGGCTAAACGATGTGGAATTGACCCGCCAGTTGTGCCAGTCGCTGGTGCGCAAACAACCGAACAATGTGCAAGTGCAGTTTTTGCTGTTCGAGTTCTCTCTGCGCACCGGGGATCAGGCTGGGATGGAAGCCGCCCACAAGGCGATTCGTGAGATCGAAGGCCAGGGGCCATACTGGCACTACTGCGAGGCGGTACGGCTGACGCTGCCGGTCACCAAGGCCGACGACCCGCGCCTCACCCAGGCCTTGCAACATCTGGCCGAAGCCGGCGCCGCTCGCCCCTCCTGGTCGCGCGTGCCGCTGTTGACCGGAACCGTGTATTACCAGCAAGGAAACCGGGCCAAAGCCCTGGAACAGTTCCTGAAAGCGATCGAGTTGGGGGAACTGAACCCCACGGCTATTCGGCGCGCTGTGCAACTGCTATCGCAGGAAGGGCGGTTCGAGGAGGCACTAGGGCTGATCGGACTACTCGAGGCCCGGCAGGTGCCCCTGTCGGACGATTTGCAGCGGCTGCGCGGGGAAATCAGCTACGAGACCGGCGACCTGGAAACGGCGTTGGCTTTCGCGCGAAACTCGGCCGCCGAATCGACCGATTTCCGCGAGCACGTGTGGCTGGGACACCTGCTGGACGTGGCCCGGCGTCGTGCCCTGGCCGAGCAAAACAAGGAACTGGCCCAGCAACTCCAGGATGAAGCCGAGAAAGTGCTCCGCCGCGCGGTGGAACTGAACGATGCCACGGCGGAGACGTGGGTACCGCTGATCCGTTTTTACAGCGCAACGGGCCTGAGGCGGGAAGCCGAGAAGGCCATCGAAGACGCCCGCAACCGACTTCCCCAGGAAGAATCCGCCCTGGCCCTTGCCCAGTGCTACGACGCCCTGGGACAGTTCGACGCGGCTTATGAGAATTACCGCACGGCGCTGAAGCGGGCGCCGGATCATCCGGCGGTGGTTCGGGCGGCCGCCGATTTTTACTGGCGAACAGGCCGCATCAAGCTGGCCATCGACCAACTCAACCGCCTGCTGGAAGGCAAAATACAGACCCAGCCCGCCGATGTATTCTGGGCCAGACGGCTGATGGCCCTGATACTGGTGCAACAAGGCGGATATAAAAATCTGTTGCAGGCCGAGAAGCTGGTGGAGCAGAATCTGGCCAGCGAGGGCAAAAGCGATCAGGACCTCCGCCTGAAGGTGGTCGTGCTGAATGCCTTCGGTACGAAACCGAAACTGGCCGAAGCGCGCAAGGTCCTGGAAGCCCTGGTCCGTGGCCGCCCCAGACCGGCGGCCGACGACCGTTTCGACTTGGCACGGGTTTATCTTACGCAGGGCGATTGGACCGGGTTTACCAACGAGATGCGGGCTTTGCTCACCGCTCACGCCAAGGAGCCGCGCTACCTGGCCGTGTATATCGCCGCCCTGATGGATAACAAAGAGCTGGGCGAAGCGGAACGGTACCTGGACAGCCTGGAACGCGTGGCCCCCAACACATTCGAGACCATCGGGCTTCGCGCCGAGGCACTTTTCCGCCGCGGAAGACACGACCAGGCGATAGCCGTACTAAGGCAGTACGTGGATCGTCCCGATGCTATCCCCGCCGACAGAGCAGTGCGGCTCCAACTGGTGGCCGACAAGCTGGACGTTTTGGCCCGCCGCACTACCGGGGCCGACCGCGAAGTTTACGGAACCCGCTACGCGCGCGAAGCGGAAATCATTTTCCGCCAGTTCGTCGACGAACGGCCCAACCAGGAAATACTGCTGGCTGCCTTTCTGGCCCGACAAGGCAAACTCGACGAAGCCCTGTCGCTGGTGGAGCGCTTGTGGCAGCGCGCCGACCCGATGCTGGTCGTGGCCTCGCTGGGCGCAATCATGCGCTCCGAAGAGCTTTCCAAGGCGCAGTTCCAACGCGGCGAGACGGTTTGCCTGGATGCTCTGCGCCGCTTCGACCGCCCGCTGCCGCTGGTGATCATGATGGCCGACGCCTACACCATTCACGGCCGCTTTGCCGACGCGGAAAGCCTTTACCGCGAAGCGCTCCGCGATAATCCCGACAACTACGCGGTGATGAACAATCTGGCCATGCTGCTGGCGGTCCAGGGCATCAAATTGGAAGAAGCGCTGAAACTGGCCAACCGCGCGGCGGAACTGGCCGGGCCGATCGCACAGATACTGGATACCCGTGCGGTGATCTACATGGCGATGGGCGATCCCCACAAGGCTTTGGCCGATCTGCGCGAGGCGATCGACAGCACCGTGGCCCCCACCCGCCTGTTTCACCAAGCCCAAGCGCTGGAACAGTTGGGCGACAAGCGCGAAGCAGCGATTACATTCCGCAAGGCGCTGGACCGCGGTTTGCGCGTCAGCAGTCTTTTGCCGCCGGAACGGGCGGTGTATGAGCGATTGGAGAAGCTGTTAGAGCAGAGCCGACTGTGACGCGGCCGGCCGCCGGCGCTTGCGTATCTGATGCTGTCACTCAGCGATTGCGTATTCTGCGCGGTCACCCCTTGCCGTGGTTCATGCCTTCGGTTCAGTCGCGTTTCCGCTGCGCAGCTCGCTGGCGCTGTGACCGTAGTGCAGCCGCACCAGCCGCGGCTACAACAGCGCTGATCGCCAGCCAACAGGTGTTTGGCTCGGGCACTGGCGCTGTTAGCGTAGCGCCGTCATATTGGCCAGTGAATGGCTGCCCGCCTGCGATGTTATAACCTGAGGCGCTGTAATGATAACTTGAGATGCTGTAAAGCCCGTCGGACCCGTAATAAGCTCCCTCCAAGAGCAAACCGTCGCCCAGAGCGCCGGCAGAACTGGCCAGCACCAATTTTCCCGGATTACCCGGCTCGCCCAGAATTGTCAACGTGTCTTGTTGCACCATCGCGGCGGTAAGTTGCGCTCCTGCGGCGATTGTTGTCGAGCCGGCGCCGTCGAGTGCATCGATGCGCAAGATGGTATTGACGTTCATCTGCGCTCCGGCCGCTACCGTGTAATCGGCCACCGCAGTGTTAGGAGCATTGATTTGAAGCACCCCAGCGGCCACTGTGGTAGGGCCGGTGTAGTTCTGTGGGGCAGCCAGCACCAGAGTGCCAACGCCGGTCTTGGTCAAACCGGCCGCCCCGCCGCCCGAGTTGCTCACCGCGCCTGCCAACACCGCCGTAGCCGCCCGGACCTCGATGCTGCGCGTCAATCCGCCAAGGTCTATCGGGTTTTGCAAGGTGATGGTATTGTTGGCCGTCGAATCGTTGAGCACCAGCGTGGCGGGATTCAGCAGCGTGCTTCCCCAGAGCAACGTTGCACCGGAATTGAGATTAACGTTGACTGCCGCTCCGTAAGCGCTTAGCCCGCTTGCGCCGCCGACGATTTGCACCGCGCCGGCGCCGGTTCCCAGTGTGCGGGAAAAAGCGGCGCTGGTTTCCAGCACGCCGCCGCTGAGCAACAGGTTGCTGGCGGTCGGTAGGCCCACGCCGTCGTTAGCCCGCAGCGTGCCGCCCAGAACCCGCGTCGGGCCGGTGTAGGTATTGGTTCCGGTCAGGGCCAGCACGCCTGCGTTGCTTTTGGTCAGGGCGGTCTTTCCGCTTGTGCCGTCGCGGATCGCCCCGGCGAACGTCCCGCCGCCGGCCACCGTGAGCGTAGCCGTGCCGGACGAGCCGCTGTTGTTGACGATCACTGCGGCGGTGCTGCCGGACAAGGAGCCCACTTGCTGGCCGCGGCTGTTCAAGTCCAATGTGCCGCCGTTGATTATCAGCGGGGCTGCAATCGGCAGCCGATCATTGCCGCCGTTGATGCGCAGGGTTCCTTCCTGAATAGTCGTGCCGCCCGAGTATGTACACACCGCCGAAATAGTCAGCAGTCCGGTGCCCGTCTTGACGATCGAGCCGCTTCCCACGATGCCATTTCCCAACACGTTTATGGCGCCCGGCCCAGCGAACGTCAGCACGTGGCCGCTGCCGGTCGTGTCGATGCCGCCGCTGAGGGTCAGCGCGCCGGGCACAGCGCCGAGGGTGCCGATAGTGCTGTCGCTTCCCAGCGTCACCGGGCCAAGTAGCGATGCTGCATTGACCGAGCCATTGGTCAACGCCCCGCTATAGATGTTCGACAGTTGCAGGGGGAACAGCACGCCGTGGCCGTTGATGATCACCGGCTCGGCTACCGACATTTGGCCGTTGAGGTCCAACACCGCGCCGGCCGAAACGAATGTTCCGGCGGCGGTGCTTCCCAAGGCCGTACTGCTGCCCAGTTTCAATACGCCGGCGGTGACGGTGGTCAGCCCTGTATAGTTGTTGGCGCCGCTGAGGACGACCGTGCCGGCGGGCAGATTTCCGCTGGTGCCCACGTCGACGAAGCGGTTTCCGCCGAGGCTGGCCGCCACGGTCAGCGTACCGCCACCTCCGCCGAAGCGATATTGCATACCCTGGGGGATGAAAGTGGTTCCGGCTGGAATCAGACCAGCGGTGCTGGAACCTACGCGGACATCCTCGTGAAAACCGGCGAGGTTGATCGTGCCTCCGGTCAAATTGCCGTCCAGTCCGATGACGCCGCGCGAGTTGGTCTTGTCCATCCGCGTCAGAAAGTTGGCCAATTCGGTGGCCGAGCTGGTGGCCAGCCCGGCGTAACCCCCAGCCGAGACGGTGATCGTGCTGCTACCCGACACTGCTCCGATGCTAGCGAACCTCAGCACCCCGCCGCTGGCCAAGGTGGGACCGCTGAAGCTATTGGTGCCTGCCAGAATCAGCGTTCCACTGCCTGTCTTGCTCAGCCCGCCGGTACCGGAGATGTTGGCCGCGATGGTCAGGTCGTTTGGGTATCCATTGGCATCGGTCGAAGCGCCGCGGGCGACATCGAAACTGCGCGACGTCGCACCGAGGTTCAGATTGCCTTCGATCGTTGCCGGCCAGATGGAGCGCTGGTAGCTGACGTTGCCGGCCAATGTCAGGGTTCCCGCCCCCGTCTTCACTGTGCCGCCGAGCATGGTCAGGCTGCCCACCGCAGCATTATTGCCGTCCAAGTCCAGCACCGCCCTCGGGTGGAGGGTGACAGTGGGGCTGGCGCTCAACAGGTTGTTGGCAGCCAATTGCAGCGTGCCGTCTTGGATGACGACTTCCGCGCTGGCCACGTTGCCGCCCAAACGCAGCACGCCTAAACCAGCCTTCGTCAGCCGGCCGGCGCTTTGCAGGGCCTGCGTGGGCAGACTGAAGACGTGCCCTTGCTCGACGATGTCGAACACCCCCCCGGCAGAACCCCAAACTACTGGCCGGGTGGTGCTGGCGAATCCCGAACCAATGATCCGCAGCGTCCCGCCGCTGAAGACCAGTGGCCCGCCGGCATCTCCCAGGTTGGCGTCGCTCGACACCGCCAGCACGCCTTCGTTCAGATATGTGCCGACGAAATAGCTGTTATTGCCGCGGAGGAGCACCACGCCTGGACCGCTTTTTACCACCGCTGCCGGGCCCGCCAGATTTGCCCCAACCGAGCCACTTTGCAGTTGATACTCGAAGGCTGTGAGCGTGCCGTCGATGATTGCGCCGCCATCGAGCATGACGACGTTGCCCACAGTCAGGCTGTGGCCGCGCAAGTCCAGCGTTCCGCCAGCGACCGTGACCGGGCCTGCATCGGGCAGCGCGGAGCTGGCCCCAACGGCCAACGTCCCTTCCAAAATCGTTGTCCCGCCGCTGTATGTGTTCGAGCCGGTAAGTTTCAAAGTGCCGGGGCCGGCTTTGACCAGCGTCTGCGGGCTCTCGGCGCCATCAGCGATCCGGGAGCTGATCGTCAGGTCATCTACCCCTTGTCCGTCGGCGACGGTGAACAGGTGTGAACCCTGTGGAGAGCCAGCGCTGGCCAAATTCAGTACCGGCGCGCTGATTGCTCCACCGGAACCAACGCCGCTGTAGGTGATCCCGCCCGTACTGCCCGCCAGAGTCAGCGCCGCCGAAAGGCCGCTGTTGAGAATCGCTCCGTCTTCGATCCTCACCGAGGCCACCGTCTGATTGAAGCCTGCCAGATCGAACCTGCCGGCGCCGGTAAGCACCAACGCAGACCACTCTGGTATGGCCGCCCAAGCGCCGGCCTTCAAGGTGCCGTCGGTGACAGTGGTCGGGCCGAGGTACAGGTTGCTGAAGCCGCCCAGCACCAGCGTCCCTGGGCCGCTCTTGGTGATCCCCTCGCTGCTGGAAATAAGCACCGAAGCATTCAGGGTCAAAGTGTCCGTAGGGCCGGCGGTGCGGATTACCAGTTCGGTCGGACTGACAAGCCAATCGCCGCTGACCATACCATTGCCGCCGCCAGATTTCACCAGGCCGCCTTCGCCGAGCGTGAGTTCCTGTTCCGAGTTCAACAAGAAGTTCACTGCGCCGTGCAGCGACAGTGTCTTCAGTTCGATGCTGTTCTGTGGCGCCGGCGTGGTGGTCAGGCGAACGTGGCGGTCTGGCGTCACAGTGGTAGCGTAATCATGCTGGCCCGCCCCGGCGGTCATCGCGCGGACTGTTCCGTCGGCGCTGCACACGGCGTAGAACATCCCATCGAAGAACGTGCGCCGGTCGATGAACCCAGCAGGCTGGCCGGAAAGCTTGATTTGGTAATGCGCGCCTGACACGCCGGAGATCGCAAAGTTCATTACTGCGCCCGGGGATCGCAAGTACCGTCCGTTGTTAAGCACGGTGTTGCCGGCGGTTGCCACCAACCAGTAGGTGTTCTCTCCGCTTTCGACAACCAGGTCACCTAGGGTTTCGTTACTGCCCGACGCGTGGGCGAAAACCTCCAATCGGGCTGAGTTAAGGGTGATGGCCGTAAGGTCGGGCAGGCGGCCCCCGGTCGCAAGTGGATTGCCCGTCGAATTATCCAGACGCAGCGTGCCACCGTGAAGCTCGACCCAAGGGGAGTTGACGATTGCGCCGTTTGCTCCTTCAAGAACCAAAAGCGCGTTGCGCACCGTGGTAAGGCCATAATGTTCGACAGGAGCGAGGAAGGTCGCTGCGCCTCGGCCTTCGCCATCGCCCGTGCGGACCGTCAGCGGGCCCAGTCCGTTCAGGCCCCCTTGCACGGTCAGCATCTGACCAGCATCGGGCGCTATCGTGCCGCCGCCAAGACCGAGGGTTATTCCACGATTCGGGTGCAAGCTTACCGGCGTTGCGCCACGGACCTGGAGTGTGCCTGCGTCGAGGGTCAGGTGAGCCGGGCTGAAGTTGGCCGGAGCTGCGCCGAGATGCGAGTCGCGGTCGATCGACAGCGTGCCACCCAAGACGAACGTCGGCCCGGAATATGTGTTGCCGGCGCTGGAAAGCACCACTTTGCCCGGCCCGTATAGCGACAACCCGCCCGGCACCGGATTGCCGACGACATCCATCGCGGAAATAACGCCCGATAGTTCCGTCGTGCCTTGGCCTTCGACGACCAGCAGATATGCCTCGCTATGGGCCAGGTTGATGTTGCCGGCGACTTTCAATCCGCCCGGCCCTACGTCCCAGCGTTGCCAGGTTCGCAGTGTGATGTCGCAATCGAATCGTTGTTGCTGGTCGGCCTGGTTTTTGATACCGGCTTCGCCCAGCAAGAGCCTGTCGCCGGCAGTGCCGATGATGAACCGCTTGTCGCCTGCGGCCGGTGCAAAGCTTACTCCCGTCACTTTGCGCGTGCCGCCCAGGTTGATGGCGAAAGGCCCTGTCCCGGGGCCTGCCTTGGCGCCGTCGAACAGCACCGCTGCGGTGGTGGCGACGGGCTTTGTGTCGTCGCCGCCGGGAAAGACGTCCTCCGGAACACCCACCGGCGACCAATTGCTTGCCATACCCCATTGCCCGGTGCCGCCGGTGTTGGTCCATCGGGCGGTAACGGGCGTGACCACTTCGGGCAAGTAGCCGCTGCGGGCCATGTAGCGGCTGATGTCGGCCAGCATCAGCGGCACGGCGGTGTCCACTCCGTAGGCCGAGTTCTGCCAGTCGCCGTAGATCAAAAAATGGCTACCGGACAGGTACATCTGGCCGGTGGCCCCGGTCACAAAGAACGACGGGCTGGACGAGTCGCCGTATTGGAACCGAGCACGATCGGGAGTATTAAGCTCGAACGCATAAGTAAAGTATTTTCCACCCCAACTGAATATCCCGTCGCGCACTCCCCACACTTTGCCATAGCCGACTGCCGCATACGCGCCATACACCAGCGTCGGCAGGTTGAGATACGGACTGGTGCTGCCAACCGAATAACCCATGAACAGTATTGGCGCTGGGCGAATCCCCGTGTCGGAGGGTATTGGCTCGACGAGCAATCCCATGGCCAAATCGGGCGGATTTGCATAGCCGGTGTAATCGCCCAGCGGCCCGGTATACGCCTGCACCGTATAGGTATGCACCGTGCCGTCGCCGCTGGAAAAGGACAGTTGGGGTGGCCGCAGATAATGATTGGCGATCAGTACGTGCCGCGGTCCGACAAGCGTGGCACTGTAGCTAGAGTTAGTGCTGGACCAACCGACGGCAGACCAATCGTACCCTGCGCCAATGAACATTGCGTTCAGATTGGCTACCGGGGCGGTCGGATATCCGCTCGAAAAGCGATTGTTCCGCAGCGGATTGTAAGCGTTGATTTCCACCGCTGCGGCTGGCGGTGAGCACAGGGCCATTGCCGCGGCCATAATCGCTAGCCAACGGGTCAATGTCATGCGGGCCAATTGCCGGGTAGGTTTCGCCACGGTGCAGTTCCTTTAAGCCAATCCCTCCGCAGTCGGCTATGTCAACCCGCCGCTAGCGGACACTACCACTAAAACCATGAAATGCAGCCGCCCGATCGGAGTTTGAACCCGGGCTGCCAGAAATGACAAGTCTTACTGATATTATAAGCAGGTCGAGCCTTTTCCACCAAAAAAAGGCGCATTTTGTCGGGCGGGCGAGATTCTGCGCAAATTGATGCCAGCCGCTGCCATCCACCGGTCTTTGCAACCTGGAAGCAGAGTCGCAAGCTCCGGCACGGCCCCAGGCCAAACGCCGCCTGGCATGGCACTCCCCCACCGCAAGACACTATGGCCGTTATAGAGCGCCGTATGCTGCTGGATTTCACTGGCCGCTAAGAGCCTCGAACAACTAGCAGCCAAGAGCCTGGAATAAAACGATCTTTCCTGGCACTGTACCCGTAACACGTTGTTACCCAAAGTTTCTTGGGGGTTCTGTCTTGTTAGAGCCTCTGAGAAACCCGGTTGTGGTATGCGCCCGCAGCTCTGGGGCACCCCGTCACTTGTGCCCGCGCAGCCGGCAGCGGCCAGTGAGTTGCGCCCGCACCTCCGGGGCCTGCCGTCCTTTGTGCCTGCCGCTCCGGGATTGGTTACCCGCTGGCGATTGCAGATGCGAAGCCCCGCAGTTCTTCAGCAACGAAAGCGCAACCAACTAATAACGAAAGCGCAACCAACTAATGCTGACTACTCGGCGCTACGTACCTTTCCAGCAGCTCGAGAAATTGCTCCTTGTGCCTGCTGCACGGCACATACAGGCCGTTGAGCCAGGCGGCCCACGACGCATCTTCCTGCGGCAAAAGCAGTACGCCATCGCGGCAGATTTTCCACGCGCGGACTGCTTCCCACGCTAAACGCCGGCGGCGGCCCAACACCCAATAGTCGATTCCCGCTTCGCTCAGCTCGAAAGTCACCGGCAGAAAAAACCGCCAAGACGTTACAACCAGCACAATCACACTGGCCACAGCCAGATGCACCCGCCCAGTCAGCCAATGCACCGCAATTGCTACGGCCAGCAGCGTGCCGGCCACCAGGGTAGTGTGCAGCGGATACTCCTTCAGCGGCCAACTCTGCCATCGCAGCAGGGCCAATCCGGCCGAACGCGCTAAATCGGAACTTCTGCCCGAAACGGACGACACTGCGCCGGCTCCTTCAATGGCAAAACAATCGGTGGCGAGCGATCGGCAAAGTCGCCTATTTCAACACAAAGCAGCCTATTTCAAGGCAAAGTAGCCTATTTCAACCGGCGGCTCCCGAACTCCTGACGATATCCAGGGCTGTTTGTATCGATTCCGGGGCAAGCACTAGCAATTCTTCCGGCTCGAGCCTGAGCAGACCGGCCTCGATGGCTTCGCGCTCGTCGTAGCAAGTGACAACCTGACTGACCCTGTGCGCTGCCCGCAGCCCCCGTTGCACAAGCTCGCTGAGTTCCCCTTCCCGCCGGTCCCTGTAGCCCCGATCCCAACAGAGAACCACACAATCGAAACCGTCGCCGAGCACTTGCCCTTGGCGGATCACATCTTCGTCCCGGCGGTCGCATCCGCCGAAAATTATTGTGCGTTTGCGGTGCGGAAAGTTGTCCAGTGCGCGGGCAAGCGCTGCCAATGCCGAGGCGTTGTGGGCAAAATCGACGATCACGGTTGCCCCGCGCAATCGGAAAACGTTGAATCTGCCCGGCGCTTGCGGCGGAGTGCCCACGAAACTGGCCAAACCCTGACGAATGTGCTGGGGTTCCACTCCCAGCGCCCATACGGCGCCCACTCCGGCCAGCGCGTTTTCGACCTGAAAAGGTATTTTCCCTGCCAGCGTCATGGGAACTTCTTCCAGAGGTACCAGGCGAACCCGCCGCTCGGCCTGGCACAGCACGATCCATCCCTGGCTAGCGATCACGGCGCGTCCCCCGCCAGACAGGTGCTGGCGAACTACCGGATTGTACTCGTCTAAGGAAAAATACATCACTTCGCCTTGGCGGTAGCGGGCCATTGCTGCCACCAGTGGGTCGGCAGCGTTCAGTACCGCGCAACCTGTGGGCGAAACGGCTTTGACTACGGTGGCCTTGACTTGAGCGAGTTCTTCGGGTGTGTGCACGCCGCGCAGCCCTAGGTGGTCCCCCTCGCCGATGTTGGTCACCACGCCCACGTCGCACCAGTCGAAGCCCAAGCCCTCACGCAGAATCCCTCCCCTGGCAGTTTCGAGCACGGCGGCCTCCACGGCCGGGTTGCGCAGTATTGCCCGTGCGCTGCGAGGGCCACTGCAATCGTGGGCCGAGATCTGCCGGCCGTCGATGAACATCCCGTCGGTACAGGCCATGCCCACCTTTCGTCCAGCGGTTCGTAACAAATGCGCAACCAACCACGTGGTGGTGGTCTTGCCATTGACGCCCGTTATGGCCGCTATGGGAATGCGACCGTCTTCTCCCTCGGGAATGACCGAAGCTACGATGGCTTCGGCCACTGGGCGCGGTCGGTCGCACCAGGGCGCCATGTGCAGCCAAATTGCCGGCCCGACGTTGACCTCCAAGATCATCCCTCCCTGCTCTTCCAAAGGCCGGCCGACGTCTTCGGCAACCAAGTCCACACCCGCCACGTCCAGCCGCAGTAACCGGGTGGCTTCGAGCACGCGGGCGGCCGTTTCCGGACAAATGCGCTCGGTGACATCCACGATCCGTCCGCCGTTTTCAAACGCCGGCGGCTGGAAGTTCAGCCGCACCTGCCGACCGGCCGGCGGAATCGAGTCCAGCGTGTAGCCCTGCTCGGCCAACGCTTGAATCACGAACTGGTCGACGACGATCCGGGCCAGCGGGGTGGAGTAGCCGTCGCCTCGCTCCGGCCGGGCGTTTTCTTGTTCGATCAGTTGGGCGATTGTAGACCGCCCGTCGCCGCACACCATCGGCGGCAGAATACAACTGACGGCCGCTATCTTCTCGCCCACCACCAGCACCCGGTGATCGTATCCCCGCGCGTAGCGCTCGACGATCACCTCTTCGCTTTTCGTTCTGGCTTCCAGATAGGCGGCTACGATCTGTTCCCGGCTGGATAGGCTGACCGTTACCCCTACCGACAAATCCCGGTCCCGGGGCTTCACCACCACCGGCAGCCCCAACTGCTGAGCGGCTGCCCAGGCTTCGTCCGGGTCGCGCACCAGTCGGCCTTCAGGCACCGGCACGCCGATGGTGCGCAACAACGACTTGGTAAGCTCTTTGTCCTGGGAGATCATCTGGCCCAAATCGGAGGTGCGATCGGTCTGCGCGGCCAGCAGCCAGCGCTGCTTGCAGCCCCAGCCGAGCGCTAGCATCCTGCCGTCTTCCGGATTGAAATGCTCTACTGGGATATTGCGCCGCCGCGCCGCAGCCACCAAAGCCGAGGTGGTACGGCCGTACCGGTTACTGGCCACCAAATCTCGCAAACCAGGCAACTCGGCCTCCGGGTCGAAAGGTTCGCCATGAGCCGCAGCCAGACACAGCCGGAGGCCTACCTCCAGGCACGCCTGGGCCACCACCGCCTCTTCGTAGGCTACGATCACCCGATACACATTCGGCTCGGCCGTCACGCCCGCAGTATGTCCAAACCATACCTCACTGCCAGCGCAACGCTGCAACTCCACAACCACTCGCTCAAGCACGTGTGCCAGCGTCACCCCCTGGGCCAGTTGCTCGACGAACCCTCCCGTGGCCCCACCCGCTGCCGGATGGTGGCGCAGGCCAGGCAGCAGCACCAGCAGTCGCTCGGCGAAGCCGGGGGCATTCGACCGCCACTGGGCAAACTGCCTCAACTCCACCCAGATTTCCAGCACACGGTCGCGCGCCCACATGTTTGGGCCGCACAAGTCCCAGATGCGGCGAATGTGCATAAGCCCACTCTCCACGTCCTGCCGCCGAAATGCCTAATAAAGGAGTTCGCACAAGCAATTCGCACAAGCAAACTGTCGCCGCTGCTTTCCCCTGCACGTCCGCAGCTTTCCACCGCTATTGCGTGGTCGGGTCCGACGGATTGGCAGCGCGGAGCAAGCACCGAGGCTCGGCTTGTTTCGTTGGGCGAGTTAACGTACCGGCGGGCAGGTGCTCTACAATGCGCTACACAGCAAAATCAGGCAGCAAAAAGTCCCAGGTGTTCGCTGTTAATTGTCGAACAGCGTTTCTCGTTTAACAGCCGTTTGTGTAGCCGATGCGCAAGGCGGGAAGTCCGGCCGCAGCAAGGCCCCTGGCACAGCCTCCGCCTTAAACGGCATCGTGCACACGGCGCTTCTCTGCTCCGCGTGCCGCTAAAGGCGAGCACTTTACCAAAACGTATTATACCAACCGGCCGGCGCTTTTTGGCGACTGGGGCACTTTAGCGACCATCTAGTCAACGCGCTGATGGGCAGATTCGCCTTAGCCTACGCGCGGCCGAACGCAGTGCGCGGCCCAGGTTGGGGTGCCGATGCTCATGCCAGTGGCCGCTAGATGGATTGCGGCGGGGTAGCTCGCAGCGACAACGGCCTCCTGGATTGCGCGCCACTACGTGCGTAGACGGCGATTCAACGAATCGATCCCACGACCGATAACGGTAAGGCGTTTGGTGGGTTAGAGAAGGCGGTTCACCGCGGTCCGCCCTTTGCGCCCGGTTTGGTCGCTGACGTTCCCGGATACACAGGGCGCGACGTTTAGCCGCTTCGTCCGCGTGGACAGACTTTCAAACGCTAGTGCCGTGCCGATGTCAATTCCAGTACCAGGCCTTCTTGCCCTGCGGAGAAGTCTTGGCCCGCAGCTTATCAGGCTCGTCGCTAGGCTGGGTGTTATCGGCGATGGCCCAAGGCTGGATCAGCACACCGCCCGATGCGCTGATCACCCAATTGGTCCCCTTTTTCATCACCCGGGCGACAGTAGCCAGCGACTTGGGCGCCGGGCCGGTTGATGTTTTGACTTGCGGGTCTAGCAAAACGGGCAGCCGATAATTAGCCTTTTCCATGAGATTTTCTTTGACGATCAAGGCCGCCACGATCGCCAGGTCCATGCAGTTTTGCAATTCGCCGAAGACCGGCTCGGCCAGCGCCAGATCGTCGTATTTCTCGGTGAAGATTTCCGCCCAGCGCTGCGCCGCCGGAGAGGCTTTTCCGGTTCGCTCTTTGTTGCCGTTGGCGGCCAGATAGTCTTCTTCGGTCAACGCGCGGACACTGGCCCCGCGCAGCTCCCACGCCAACCCGCCCTGACCGCGCAATAGCGGCTGGTAGTTAGGCTCTAACCACCAACGCGGCAGCATGTTACTCATTCCCCGGCCCGTGGCCGAGACCATGTGCATGAAGCTGGGCAGCCCCTTGATCGGCGATGGCTCCAGGTCCATGGCGATACGCTTCATCCGATAATCGGCGGCCAGCAGCACTCGGGCGAAGTGGCTTTCCGGCGGCACCCCGTTGATAAGCACGCGCTGCGGGCCAAGCACTTGTTCGATGCTGGCGGCTGTCTGTTGCGGGTTGCCAATCGTGCGTAGCGTGGCGACGAACTGTTGCAGCCGCGCCAAACCTTCGGCGCTTGGCTCGATCGAGCAGCTCATGCCGCCTTGTGCTGCGTCGCGGGCCGAACGCAAAGCGACGATCAAATCGTCCAGCAGCATTACCGGCCGACCGCTTTTTACCCCCACGACCATCCCTTTGGGATGCACCATCCACCCCTCAGCAGGGCCTACCAGCACGATGTCTTGTTCCTCCGGATAGACAAACACGTACCGGATGCGCTGCAAACCGGCCAGGTAAACCACCTCGTCGGGCACCTGCTTGTTTTGCTCGATGCAGTCCCGCAACACGGCCTCCAGGCCGCGCAACGAAACCTTTCGCATGGGCGAAAATGTATCGACCTCGATGGGAAGCCCCCCCAAAGCCTTCGACCACATTTTCGTCAAGTGCCCGAGCTGGTCAGGAGCTATGTTTTGCACCATGCCTTGGGCGTCGATACTGATGCCGCCCACGGCGCGGTTGTAGTATCCACCCCCCCAGTTCTGGGCCACAGCTTCGGTGCTCAGCAGGGCCGCCAGAGCCAATACTACGGTAACGGTACCGACTAGAGATGAAGTTCTGGCCATGATTTTCATACAACAGTCCCAGAAAAGTTTGCTACGATTCGACTGGCCTCAAAACAGCCGCGTGCTGGCGGGGTGATGCCCCAGGGAACCCCTCACTAATCACACGCACTATCGACCAACGTTTATGCAGTGGCTTTAGCCCGCCCCCACATTAGTTTACCATAGTCAGCAGCGCCCAGAAATGCAAGAAAAAGGCATCCAGTACGTCCTCAGGCCCCCAAAAGGCTATTGCGCTGGCCACCGCGTGATGGTTTGAGGAAACTCGCAAGCCTTTCATTGCTCCCCTGCGAAGCAGTCGGTTGGCTGGCACTGCCAGCTTGTCCGGCAGTGGTGTGATGATTTGCTTTACAACTCACGGCCGGCCACTGAGTTCCACGGCTGGTCAGGCCAGCCGCGCCACCCCACTGCCGGTTGCGGTGTAGCGGGACGAAGGGCTGTTGTGAAGTGCCGAAGGCTTGCATCTTATCCTTTGGCGCGGGTAATGTATAAAATGGAGGGCGGGAGAAGGGAACACCGCTGGCGGTGTGGCGCGGGACGCTTGGCCGGGAAAAGCTGTCGGCAAGGTGGACGCTGTGTCTGAGCTGGCATATCTGGTCATTCGCGAAGGCTCGAAATGGAGCGACGTGTTCCGGTTGGTGCCCGGCCAATCGGTGACCGTTGGCCGTGCGCCCACCAACCAGATCGTTATCAAGGACGAACGCTGTAGTCGCAATCACTTGGAGATATTCATGAGCGGCGGGCGCTGGACGCTGCGCGACCTGGAAAGCCGCAACGGCACCATGGTCGGCGACCAGTTGGTCAAGGGCGACTGGCCGTTGCAGCCCGGCGACATCATCCGTATCGGCCGCTCGCAGTTGAAGTTCGTGTACAAGCTGTCGGACGCATTTGCCGACGCTCCCACCGGCCGCGCCGGCTCCAAGTCGGCAGCCGCTGCCGACGAAGACGATTCCAGCGTACTGGCCGCCTGCGAGCCGACGACCATCACCCACCGCCGTCAACAGCCGCGGTTGCTGGTGGCCGGTCCGGAGGAGACGGGCTTGTCGAAGATGGGCCGGGCGGCGGCCAAGCTGTGCCGCTTGGCCTTCGAGCTGGCCAAGGCTGCCGATGTATCGGCCGTGGCTGATCTGACCCTCAACGGCCTGCTGGAAGGCACCCAGGCCGACGCCGCCGGATTGCTTTTGTTGCCGCGTCCGGCTAAAGGCGTGGCGCGGGTGGAAGAACTGGAACTGGTCGCCTCGCGGAGCAATACCAAGCATCGGTACCGTAGGGTGTCGCATCCGCTGGCCGCCACCGTGCTGCGCGAAAGCGAGGCGGTGCTGGCGCGGAACATCATGGGCGACAGCACGCTGGGCAATCGCGACAGTAAAGGCGAAATGTTGGCCACCAGCGCAATTTGCGCCCCGGTGCGCAGGGGAAAAACGATATTCGGCTTGCTCCATCTGTATTCGACCCGCAGCGACGCCGCCCTTGATCCGGACGACTTGGAGTTCACCCTGGCCCTGGCCGATACGGTGGCGGTGGCGCTGGATAACCTGTTGCACCGACAGGAGCTGGCCGAAAACCTCACGCGCGTGCGCACCGAAAACGTGCAACTGCGCGAACGATTGGGGGTGCAGAGCGAGATCATCGGTCACAGCCCGGCCATCCGCGCCATACACGAGGAGATCATGCGGGCGGCAGCCAGCAATTCGACCGTGCTGATTCGCGGCGAGAGTGGGGTGGGAAAGGAACTGGTGGCCCGGGCCATCCACTATAACAGTCCCCGTCGCGACAACGTGTTCGTGTGCCTCAACTGCGCTGCCCTGGCCGAAACGCTATTGGCCAGCGAGCTATTCGGGCACGAACGTGGGGCGTTCACCGGCGCCACTGAGCGAAAGATTGGCAAGTTCGAAGCCGCCCACCGCGGCACGCTCATGCTGGACGAAATCGGCGAGATGTCGCCCAGCATTCAGGCCAAGTTCCTGCGTGTATTGGAAGGGCATCCGTTCGAGCGCGTCGGCGGCAGCAAGCCCATTACCGCCGATGTGCGCGTCATCGCCGCCACCAACCGCGACTTAGAAAAGGACGTAGCCGAGGGACGCTTCCGCCGCGACCTGTACTTCCGCCTGCACGTGATCGAGATCGTCGTGCCCGCGTTGCGCAAGCGACCAGAAGACATCCCCGAATTGGCCGAACACTTCCTGCGCAAATTCCGCGCCGAGACAGGGCGAAAGATCACCGGCTTCACATCGGCGGCCATCGACAAGCTGCTGCGCTATCGGTGGCCGGGCAACGTGCGCGAACTGAAGAACGTAATCGAGCGGGCAGTAGTGCTGTGCCGCGGCACGGTCATCGACGCCGACGACCTGCTGCTGACCAGCATTGCCACTCCGGGCGATACCGAGATACAGCCGCCGCCGGCCGAAGAGGAATTCCTGCCCGCCTCGCTGACCGAAATCGAACAACGCTTTATTTTGGCCACGTTGAATTACACCGGATGGAATAAGAGCCGGGCGGCCAGCATCCTGGGAATCGAGCGCTCCACGCTCGATCGGAAAATCCGCCGCTACGGGCTGGCCGAGGACGTCTCCAGCCGCGGGTAATCGCGCGGCAGCCGTGGGGCTTTCCGCTGATAGTCACTGCTAACCTTTAGGTGCTACGTGCTGCTCGGCCGCCTTCATATCTTGCGCGGCGCGTGGCGCTGCCAGCCCTTCCGGCAGCGCGGGGGTGATTTGCGTCACAGCATCGTCACGAGGTACTGTGATGCACGCCTTGGCAAACCCGCCGTGATACCCAGCGTGAACACCGACTCCTGACCAACCGGAACTGCTACAACCGCCAACAAGCTTCTTCAAGGACGCGGCCTTGCAGGTGCGCTCAAACCAACCCCCAACGCTTTCGCAAGTACCATTCGATCGACAGCAGCCCTACCAGCGTAAGAAAGAAACTCCATCGGTCCCAAAAGGTGAGTTTCGTCTCCACGGGGATTTCCAGGTTTTCCGGCTGCTTCATCAGGCGGTCGATCAGTTCGGGAAGCTGCTCAGGGGCGATCATTTCGCCGCCGGCGATGGCCGCCAGGTTCTGAAGCAGCCCCACGTCGGCCGCCGCGTTGTCTAGTTCGATGTCTTGCTCGTACACTAGGAATCTGGCGCGCGCCTCGCCCAGCGGCTGTCCCCCTTTGATGGCCTTGACTTCGATGGCGTAATCTCCGGCTGCGGCGGTGTTACGGAAGGAACCGACCGCCTGCTGGCCCTGGGAGACGGTGCGCAGCAGTTCGTACTGCGGCTCGGCCGAGTCGGGCATCTTGGGCAGTTGCACCCGGACTTGGTAATCCACATCGGCGAGTTTTTCGCGGCTGGGCGATTCGGTATGAAGGGTGAATTCCACCCGTTCTCCCGGAGCAAAACGCCGGTTGGCCAGCTTGATGTGCACCGCGCCCTCGGTAGGCTGGTCTTTACGGGCCAGCCACAACACCACCTGAAGCCAAAACCGGCTGTGCGCGCTGCTGAAACCGTTTAGCACCCATCGCCAGGTGGAATCGCCGGCAAAGGCCAGTACGCGGCCCTGACCATACTGATGGGCCACAAGCAAGGGATGATTTTTGCCGTCGTCGATCCACACTTCTGCGCCCGGTGCAAGCCCGGCGGCCGAAAACAGATTCGCACCGTCTAGCGGCGGTAGCCGTTTCCAGGTGGTAAGCGTCTGTTCCCGGCTGGCGGCCAGGGCCAACACATAACGCAGCAGGCCGATGGAAGTGGGCTGCATCGGTACCGGGCCGGGCAGATGGACGTCGCGGCGCACCGGTGCGTCGAGCTGTTGACGTTCAGAAGCCTCCATGCGCACCGGCAGGACGCGGGCCAGCGGAGTGTCGGCGTATCCGCCGGGGCCGAAACTGTGTGCCCCACCCAGCATTATCAATCCCGCTCCGCGATTGACCGCTTCGGCCAGATCGCTCAAATGACTCGGCTCGAAGGCTTTGGCGTCCAAGTCGCCAATGATGTACACGTCGTACTTGCCCGGTTTGAAGCGTTCGGCGAAATCGCCGGGACGGGTTTCCGGGCGGCGCGGGTCGAGGCGGACGAAATCGACCTTGATCTCCTGGGCAGCGTCCAGTGCCCGCCGCAAAAAACGCTGCTCCACCCGAAGACCACCTTCCAAGTACAACACGCTCAGCCCGCCTTTGAGGACCGTCACAAAGGTGCTCAGTTGATTGTTGGTGGTCACTAGTTCGCCGGGCTGAGGCACTGCCTCCAGCGTGAGCTTGAACTCGCCGGGCATCTCGGGCACGTAAGTGAACCGGACCGGCAGCAGTTGACCGTCGGCCGTGGGACGCACCGTCTGCTGGTCCACCAACTGCATCTTTCCCGGTGCGGTCTCGAACAACAGCCGAACGGTCACCTCGCGGTTGACGTATCCATCGGCCCGCACCTGACCGCTGACGACCAGCTCGTTCTTGACGAACACCGTTTCGCCTACGATCAGCTCGCGTAGGGCCAGGTCTTGCACTTGGCCGAGTCCGCGGGTTTGTCCGAAAGGCACCGTAAACAGTGGAAAACCCAGGTGTTTCAGCCTGGTGGCGGCCGTTTGCGGCGGCAGGTCGCGCGGGGCGATTGCCCGCTGCGCCCCATCGCTGAACAGCACCACCCCAAGCAAGCGCTTGCCAGCCTCCAGCCGCAACACGTCGTCTAGCGCAGCGCCGATGGCAGTCTGCGCGCCGTCGGGCGACTGCCCCAGGGCCACGCTACCTCCTTCGACCGGCAGCGCCTGCACCTGGGCGTCGAAGGCGTAGGCTTTGATCTCGAAATCTTTTGCCAGGCGGGCAAGTGTCGGGGCGGCATCAGCTAGGCATTGTTGCAGCGCTTGCCAGCGAGTAGCGCCGCCCACGGCATCGGCGACTGACATGCTCTTGGACCGATCGAAAACCAACACCAGCGTGGCCGGTTGCTTGCGAATCTCGGTGTACACGATCGTCGGCCGCAGCATGGCGATCACCACCAGCGCAATCACCCCGGCACGCAACGCCAGCAACGTCCACCGACGTTGCGCATTTGTGCGGCCGCCACCGGGTCGCAATGCCAATAGCGCTGCCAGCACCGCGGCAACGGCGGCTACCAGCAAGTAACTATCGGCGATCGGATACAGGTACAGTTGTGGCATAACGTTACTGGGCAGCAAGCCAATGACCGACTGCCGGATCAAGACCACCGCGGCGCGGACAGCCTCGCCCGCCGGCCGCTATACAATCATAGCGCAGGGTACCGCACAAGCCCAGAAGCACTGAACCAGGCGGAGCCGTAGCCGCCCATCGGACAGCGTAAAAACTTGCACTCGGACAGCGTAAAAACCTGTACTCAGTCCGGTGCCAACTGCCCGGTACGCAGGTACGTGGTCATAAGCAGGCCGACCGACCGGCCGACAACGACGAATCCGCTGGTGTTAACCGATCGGCGGGGCGGCGATCATTACTGTCCGAACAATTGCGTCCAATGCGTGCCGTAGCGTCCCAGGCCCTGCCGCTTGTGCGACTCGGAAAGCATGTTTTTGTGATGACCTGGGCTGAGGAACCATGCCCGAATCGCATCCTTGGTGACGTTGCTGCCCACGTAGATGTTCTCGCCCGAAGCTGTCGTCCCGCCCAGCTTCGCCCGGTCTTGGGGGGTCTTTTTGCCGGGCAGTGGCGACTCGTGGGCGAAGAACCCGTGGACGGCCATGTCTTGGCTGTGGCCGCGAGCGACGGCTACCAACTTGGGGTCGATCCGCAGCGGCATCAAGCCGCAAAGGATTCGCATGGCGTTCAGCGCCCTCATGCCTGCCACTTCGTCGGGGGGAAGTTCGCGGGCGATTTTCTCGTTTTCCTCGAGTATTTCGCGGACCTGCGGGTTCATGGGCGGCTGGGTCTGCTCGAGCAGCTTCTCGGCTTCTTTCAGATATTCAGCCAGCGAAAAGGACTGCGGTTGCAAGGCAGGGTCGCTCTCGGCCTTGTCTTGGAGCGTTCGCAGAAATTGCACCAGTCCACGCAAGGCCTCGGCGCTGCGCGAAAACTTCTGGTAGTGCGATTGGATGATCGCTTCGCGCCGATTGTACACGTTGGTCAGCTCGTCGAGGGCTGGCAGGCCGATTTGCTGGGTTTTTTCCTTGGTCAGATTGGCGTCGGCCCGCAACTCGGCAAGTATCTTGCGCAGTTCTTCGATGCGTTTATCATAAGCTTCTGTGGAAGGCGGGGGCTTGATCGCAGCGGCCACTCGCTGCAATTGCTGGTCGAAGTAGCCTTTCACAGCCGCTTCGCCCTCGGCTCCCAGAGCGATCAACTCCTTGACCACCCGCAAACGACGTTCCATCGAACTGGCCGTGCGCAGCTCGGCACCCAGTTGCCTGGCTTGTTTGATTTTCTCTGCCGAGGCGCTCGACCCTTCTGGGGCGGCCGCGGCCGGTTGCTCGGCTGCTATACCGGGCGCAGCTTCGGCGCCGTCCAAGACCGCGCACGCACACAAACACGCTAAGATACCAATGGCGCCTAAGAGATACCTCATTGTCTGTTCCTTTTTCGTACGTGATGGCCGGCTTCATACGGGATGGGCAGCCAGTCCACCACGGCCGGTGACGCTCGTGGCCGGCCGTTCAGGCCTCCTGGCGGTGTTCTAATCGGGCGATGCCGGCAGCGCCAATGAAGCCAGCGTCGCCGCCCAGACTGGCGAAATCGATCTTCACCCGTTGGGCAATGGTGGGAAAGGCCCTCTGCTTTACCTCGCGGGTCACGGCGTCCAGGAAGCGTTTGCCGGTCTTAGTAGCTTTTCCGCCGAAGGTCATCGCTCCGCCCAGCAGTACGATGCTCGGGTCGATGGTGTGCAGCAGATTGACGGTGCCGATTCCCAGCCAGCGCGCGGCCTCCATGACCAATTGGTTGGCCAGCTTGTCGCCCTTTTCGGCTTCTTCGAAGATCAGTTTGGTGTTTCGATTTTGGGGTTTAGCGCGGGCAAAACGGCGGGCCAGCGAGCTGGGATGTCCCTCGGCCAGCAGTTCTTCGGCCCGCTTCATCAATGCCGTGGCGCTGGCGTAAGCCTCCAGATGGCCCCGTTGGCCGCAGCCGCACAAGCGGGCGTCATCGCTGGAGTCGATGATAATGTGTCCGCATTCCGCCCCGTGGCTGTTTTCGCCGTCGACGATCAAGTCGCCGATGATGATTCCGCAACCAATTCCCGTTCCCAACGTAAACAGCACCAAACTGTGATACTCCTTGCCTGCACCGGCCCAGAACTCGCCATAGGCGGCGGCATTGGCGTCGTTTTGGAACGCCACCGGCAGCCCGCAATGGAAACTGACGCGGTCGCGGATGGGGAAGTTGTCCCAGCCCTTGAGGTTGACCGGGTTAACCAGCATTCCGGCCGGGATGTCCATCGTGCCCGGCGACCCAAGCCCTACCCGGGATATGTCGTGTTTCTGGAGCTTAGCCTTCTTTATAGCCTTCAGAACGGCCTCGCCCATGCGGCGCGCGGCGTCTTCCGGTCCTTTTTCCGCTTCGGTCGGCAGCGATAGCCACGACAGCGGTCGTCCCCAGTCGTCGACCACTCCTACTTTGATGTTCGTCCCCCCCAAATCGATACCTACGAAAAAGGGCGATTGTGCTTCGCGCAGCGAAATGAACTGACTTTTGGCAGGCATTAGTTTTCCCGAATCATAGTTGCCACAGGTTTTCTCACATCGACTGTTGCTCCCCGGCGGCCATTGCCGAGCTACTGCCAGTATACATCCAAAGGGGCATGGTTTGAAACTCCCTGTCGGCTGTCCTGCCGCCGTGTGCTGTGGCCGCCCGAGGTGTCCCCATTCGCTTTGTCCACGCACCAGAGCTCTCGGCCGCCGAAACTTGGCCGATCGCAGCCATCCTGCCCTATTGCCCCTATCCATGCCGCTTGCGGCTATCCACGCAGATTGCACCCATCCGTAGGTGCGCCCGATTACCGCCAATGGGCCGATCGTCTGCCGCGCCCGTGACTAGCCCGGCACAACCCGGCTAGCACGGTTACAATACGCTGTCTTTGCGGTCGGTCGACACGGTAGGCTGGCGGCCTTTGAGCTGGGTCATTAACAAGCGGATGGCACGCAAGTACCCTCGCACGGCATTAGAGTACTTGTGGGCTTGCGCGTCGGCAGCGGCTTGGCTGCAATACTCGTCGAAGCGTACAGTATCGACCGGCCATTGTTCGCTGGCGGCGCCTTGGCGCAATTGATCGGCGATCTCCCGGAACCGGTCTACGATCGAAGCATTGGGTGTACAATCGGTCGAGGCATACGGTCCCTTGCCGAGAACCATCGAGGCTGAGTCGCGCACGGCCTTGAGCTGATGCTGTCGATAGAAGATGGCCACCACCGCCGCAAGGACCGTCAGCACCAAGAAGGCGCCAGCCGCCACAAAATAATTCGAGTCGGTAAGCAAAAGACCCAAGGCGGCGAATACCAGGGTGGCCAAAAAAGGAACGGCCACCGCTACCCAAACCAGTGGGTTGATGGGCGGAGAAGGTTTTTTCTCGGCGCCCTGCTCGCTCGGTGGCATTGCGCCGCCGGAGGTCTGGGGTGCCGTCACCTTCACCACAATAACCGTAATGTTGTCCGGTCCACCCCGCAGCTTGGCCAAGTCGACCAGCGCATCGGCGGCTTCCTCGGGCGGAAGGCAAACAAGCACTGCGCCGATTTCGTCGTCCGCCACCTGTCCCGAAAGCCCGTCGCTGCATACCAGAAACACGTCGCCGACTTGGATGGGGAACGGCCCTTCCAGATCTACAGCGACGGTAGGGTTCGGCCCTAGCGAACGGGTGATGATGTTCTTGCCGATCAGCCCGGCCAGTGGTTCTTCGCCGAACTGCCCGCTCCGCCGCACCTCCCATAACAGACTATGATCGAACGTGAGCTGCTCGATCTGCGTGCCGCGCAGCCGATACGCCCGGCTGTCGCCCACGTGGGCCACCAACGCCCCTTGCGGCAACAGCGCCAACGCGGTGCAAGTGGTGCCCATTCCTTTGAACTCAGGCTCGCCTTGCCCGCGGGCGTGAATCTGGTCGTTGGCGTCGCAGATTGCCTGGACCAGGGCGTCGGGCGGGTCGCGGTCGGCCAGTTTCTGATAGGTCAGCGGTACTACGTCGGTGGCAATTCGGCTGGCCAGTTCCCCGGCGGCGTGCGCCCCCATGCCATCGGCCACCACGAATAAATGGCCCTTTTGCCGAAAAAGCTCGGGGCTGCCCGCCAAGGCTACGCTGTATGAATCCTGGTTATTGGCCCTTCGCAGACCTATGTCGGTTCGCGCCGCATGTTGCAAGCAGTGATCCCAGATGGCAACTTGCGGTTCCATGTCAGCACAGAAACTAGAACGCCAATCAGCGGGGTGAGGAATGCGGCGCCATCACGTCGCTAATTGTATTTTAACCCTGCCGAGGGAACCCCGCTAGGGCAATCGCACGGAGGCCCCCCGCTTGGTGTCAAGTTTTCATTACAGCCTCTAAATGTTGCGAGTCGGCGGGGCGTGACAGCAGCAATACGCGCTGCGTCAGGATGGCATCGTGAGCACCGCGTCGATGGCCGCAGCAGACAAAGCCGCAGCGGGCAAAGAGGCTCTCGATTTGTTCCGCCAAGCCGCATTGTTCCGCGGAGCCGCAGGCGACAGCTCCGGCGCCCAATCTAGCAGCCACAACCATTCGCCCGACTGCTCGTCGTCGGCACGTCGAACGCCGTCGGTTTGGTCAGCACCAATGACCCGCCCCCGCTCGGCTGCGATCGGTTCCGTGCCGCTGCATAGCGCTGCGATCGCCGCGTCGGCGGCGATCGGTGCACCCGCAGGCTTCGGCAACGGGCTGGGCACAGCCGCGTTCAACTTAACCGTGCTGAGCTGCGGGGCAATCGGGCCACTTTCGGCCAATGGGGTTTCGCCCAGCGGGGCAAGTCCCGCGCCGAACAATAGCAGCCCGGTCGGCAGCCCGACGCTGAGCGTGAAGGCGGAGCCGCACAGCGGACTTTCCTGTGGACAGAATGCTTCCATGCAAGATGGCTCGGAGAACTGTGCCTGTTGGGAGAGCGGTTCTGTCGGCAACGCCTGTTCCAGAGAGGCCTCTGCTAAAAGCAGCCCTGAGGAGAAAGTCGCTTGGCAACACGCCTGTTCTTCCATGACGCAGTCTTGCCACATGTCGGGCGCCGGGGGCTGCGCAGCCTCGCCCAATAAGCCATTGCCGCTGGGCCGCAGGTCGATCAGCACTAGCGGATTAAGCGTGTTTTGATGATTGCGGGCGATCGTCACGTCGGTGGAGTTTACGCGACGGTCGCGGTTGAAGTCGTACGGGTTAGTTATGTCGGCCGGTTGTATGCCCGTGCGGTTGTCGCGTACCGCCAGCTCGTCGGCCCAGTCGACCACGGCGTCCGGCGCGGGGCCGGCGCTGTTGTTGCCCGTCTCGCCGATGGCGTTGCCGAAGTAGAACACATCGGCATCGATCAGGCCGGTATTGTCCGTTGCCCGCACGGTCACTTCCAGCCACTGATTTTCGATGGCGTTGTCGGCCCAAACCAACACTACCCGGGTGCTACCCGCCGAACCTGCGCCGGGGAAGACAGCCACATCGAGCACATCCGGGGCGGCGGTCCACGTGCTTTGCTCATCCAGGGGCGTGGCGTCATTGCCCACTCGGAAGGCGAAATCCTCGGCGTTCAGTCCGGCAGGATTGGCAGCCCCAACGATGTCTACAATTATCCCATTGATCCCCCGGCTGTAACTGGTGTAGTTGACGAAGCTGGCCAGTTGGCCGGGAAGCAGGGCTTGTTTATCGGGTGCGATGGCCTCGAAATCGTACTGGTTGGCCGCCGAATCGCGCCGGTCGAACGCAGAGTTGTTGTAGAAAATATATCGCCCCACGACCGCCGGCACCGGCTCCACTTTAACTGTGACCACAGCCGTGTTGGACCAAAAACCATGCACGTCGCGCACGCGGTAAGCGAACTGGTCGATGCCGACGAACAGTGGGGCGCTACTGTACAGCAGGCGGCCGGTGAGGGCGTCGAGTTCAACCTGGCCAAAACTTGGGCCGGAGAGGATGTGGACGCTGGACGGCGACAACGCCCCCAGCGCCGGCACGTCGTTGGCCAACACATCGAGCTGGACCGGCTGGCCGCTGCGCACTGTGGCGCTGTCGGCAACGGCGATTGGCCACGCAGTCTGTCCCGGGGTGGGCGCGAAGGCGGTCCAACTGGCCGGATCGTGTCCCCAGGCTCGCACCCAAAGCCGCTGGAGCGACTTTCCGCCGCTGAGTGCTTCTTCGGGCCAGGGGGAACTGTTACCGTATTGGACTTCGTCTTCGATCAGCCGGGGGATGACCGTTGGATCATTGGCCGGCGGCTCATCGGGGCGCAGCAGACGAACCAGCTCGCCGGCATTATCCAATTTGCCGCTATACGGGCCGAGGAAGTTGTCCGGTGCCGGCACGACCGCGCCGAAGTACCGCAGACTGAAGGCCGCCCATTTGTCGGCCGCCGTGCGCGGATCGAACGGCAGCACGACGATCGCGCCGCCGGCCGGCAGCACTTGTCCCGGCGAAAAATTGAAGTCCACTCCCTTGCGCAGCCGCCATTCGGTCAGGTCGATGGCTTGCTCGGTGGGGTTGAAGATTTCCACGAACTCGAAGTCGGCGGCTTGGATGGTCGGACACAGCGCCAGTTCGCCGGGCGAGGGCGGCGGCGGGGCGTACATCAGCTCGCTGAAGACCACCGGCCCGACGCGCGGCCCGCTGTTTGGCCCGCCCAACGTCAGATGCAACATGGGGTACAGCCGGCCCACGCCGTCGGGCCAGCGGCCGAACGACTCGGCGTTGGCCGCTGCGCCGAACTCTACGAAATCGACGAAGTGCGTGGGCTTGCCGCTTTGGTCGGCTGCCAGCAGCCACACTTCTTCGCCCAACGAACTCAGGGCGAAATCGCCGGGCAGCGTGCCGCCGCCGGGATTGAAGTGCGACTCGTCGACCACCAGATACCCACCCGGCTCAATCACCGTCCAAGGTTCGCCCAGCGGAAAGCGATAGAGGAACAGGTCTTCGCGCTTGTCGCTCAGGTACCAACCGCCCACATCGATCGGCTCGGAGGCGAGATTCAGTAGCTCGATGGCGTCGACCAGTGGCGGGTCGGTGTGGGTAAGCAGTTCGTTGAACACCACAGTGCGCAGCGGTCCCACGCCGGGTGCCCCGGGCGAACCGCCAAACTCGGTGCTAGCACGCCAATTTGTCGCACTGGCCGGTTCGATTGCCGCATCAACAATCTCCAGCGTGCTGCCCAATCCGGCGGCGCGCCACGGCCAATCGCCATCCGGCCGATAGCGGAAGCTGGCGATCGGTTGGCCGAAACGGTCCAGCAGCGTCACTCGTTCGCCGCTATTGTCAAGCTGCCCGGCGAAACTGCCAGCCACCGGCAAACCCGCTGCGTAACGGTACTCGAAAGCCGCTAAGTCCTTCACCACCAGCACATATTGTTGCGGGGCAAGCATCGTGATCGCGCTGCCAGTGAAATCGAAGCTGACGCCGTCGGTGAATCGCACCCCGGTCAAGTCCACCATCTCGGTGGTACTCAGATTGCGCAGCTCGATGAACTCGAAGGCCTGCGGGTCTGTAAACCCGGCGGCAATTTCCGCGGGCGTGGGCAAATAGGGATTGTAATTCAGCTCGGTAATAGCCAGCAGGCCGGCCGCCGCCGGCGTGCCCACGTAGAACATCGCCTCGTTCAGCGCCGACCACGCACCGGCGACCAGCGCCCGCGCGCGAACCACGCCGCTGCGCTGGAGCACGACCGGCTCCTCGGACACCATCCGCACGCCTTGCAAGCGCAGATCGAAAGCCAGGTCGCTGCTGGAGGCGTTTATCTGGTGAACCGACACCGCCAACACATTCGTGCCGGCGACCAGCAGGGCCGGCGAAACCTGAAAAGTGTGAAATATCCACTGGCTGGCGTCGCCCACGGTCGAGCTGGCAGTGGTTTGCGACGTGATTGTGCCCGTGGGCATGTTGGTCCGCACCACCTCTTGTCCGTTCAGATACACCACCGCCCCGTCGTCGCGGACGATTCCCAAGGTCAGCGAAGTGTAAGCGTTCGGGTCGGTCACCTCGAAGCTGTAGCGGAAATAGGTGGTGATGTACTTGTTGTTAGGGTCTGGGCCGAAGCTGACCGTGGTTGTCACCTGCGGCCGACCGTAACCGAGTATTGCCGGACCGGAGGCCCACGAGCTATCGTCGAAGCCCGGCTGCCGCCACGCCGTGCCTTGCTCGGAACCGTTGTCGAGGTACTTCCACACGCTGCCGGCGGGCACGATGGTGGTAGTAACCGTGGAAGCTGTGAAGACCTTGGCCGACGGCGATATGCTACCGCCGGGCAGCCGCGGGTCTGTGCCGTCGGTGGTGTAGTAGATGGTTCCGCTGGGAGCGAACATCGAAAGCTGATAGCCGTAAGCCACCTGCCCGCCATGCCGGCTGAAGCTGGGGGCGGTTACGCTCGGATACCAACCGTCGCTGCGCAGCCGCGCGATGACGTTGCTGGTGCGCTGCGGAAAATAGTCGTTCACCAACCGATCGCGCTCTGCCACCCACTGCACATCGCGCTCGTACAGCAGATACGGCCCGTTGCTGTAGTTGTGCACATCGCGGCGGTAGCTTCCCCAGCGGGCCGACTCGGCGATGATCGCTACGTCCAGCTCGGCGGCGCGGCGCAAATAGCGCTGGGTGTTCTTCTGGGGCGTCAGCGCTCCGTCGTTGAACAGATGTTTGTGTACCCGGTCGGCCAGGCGAACGCGGAACTCGGGTATCTGCCACAGATATTGGAACAAGCCGGTGGGGTCGGAACTAGGACTGGGTGGATTGGTGTTGGTAGGGCTTTCCAGCACCCGCTCGGCGTCCCACATGTAAAAGCGCCACGGCCGGTCGTTGGGACCGCCGCCGGCGGCGCGCCAGTTGCCATTGGTCTTCAGGTCCTGATTGCCGGCGAAGCGGTGGAGAATCGTAAAGTCGATGAAGTTATCCACATCCAGCACGCGCTGGATGGCCTGCCAATCGAGGCTCTGCACCGTCGCCTTCATCCGGTTCCAGGAATTCAGATTGCCATCGACGGCGTTGCCGCCGTTGACCGCATCCAGCTCGTCCTCCTGGCCGCCGTGATAAGCGGCATAGTGCGATGCCTCTTGCCGTTCGTGCAGGTTGAACACTCCCCAATACAGGCCGTTGATGTACACGTGTACGAACCGTCCGCAGCCGGCGTCGGCGTTGCCCATGGCCAGCATGGCGTCGCGCATCCACTGGTCGTGTATCAACTGGCCGCGGAGCCGCTGCTGGTTGTCCCAGTGGATCCACGAGTTGTTGTACACGCCGCGAAGCTGAAGCGAGTCGAAGCTGCTGACCGTCGTATCCTCGAACAGAGGAAAATCCAGCCGGCCAGCGCCGTAATCGGAGCGGAAGCGGAGGCTCATCGACTGCTTGGGAGAATTGGTCGGGCTGCGACTTGCTCCACCCTGAATGCGCAATCCAGCGTTGAGCTGGAAACGGGTGCCGTCGGTGCCCAGCCACTCGACCGAAGTCTCGCGTTCCCAGCTCATCCCTTGCTGGGTCGGATTCATGTAGATTCCGCTGGGCCCGAAGAAGTCTTGCATCGGCAAGACCAGCGAAACGGTGGGCAAGGCCGACAGCGCCTCGACCAGCCGCGGGCGGTAAGAGGGGTTGTTGACGATGTCGGCCGCCAGCGTGTAGTGGATCGGAATGCCCGAGCGCGTGGTCGGATAGCTGGCCGGTCGGGTTTGCCCTGCCACGTGACCGGGGAAGATGTAAGTGTGCGTCACCACGTTGCTTTGCAAGTAGCCGGGCTTGAAGGCCGCCGCACGCAGCGTGGTGGTGGTTGCTACGTAAATTGGCTGGCCGCCGTAAACCAGTCCCGTAGTGGCCGTCGGCTTGCTGCCGTCGAGCGTGTAGCGGATTTGGGCGCCGGGAGTATTGGTGCTCAGCGACACGGAGAACGGCTCGGTGAACAACCCGCGCTCCACGCTCGCCTGCGGCGCAGCGACCAACCCCAGTACTCCACCGGTGTTGGCCGCCCCCGGCGTCGGCGTAACGAAATACTGCTGGCTACCAGGCCTGACGGTGCGAACGGCCAGCCGCGGCATCAGCAAGAAGTCTTCGCCGTCGGCGGCGTGATTCAGCCCGTGGAAGGCCAATACGTTCTTCCCCTCGCGCAACAAGTGCCGGTAGGCCGTCAGGTCGATCTGCTCCACGACCGTCCCGTCCCGCGTGGCCGTTGCCGCAGAGTTGTAGCCGAGCGATTGCGGCGCGTTGCGCTCGACTACCTTCTGGCCGTTCACATACAGCACGAACCCATCGTCGTACTGCACATACAGACTCATCCATGTAATGGCCCGCGGTGCGTCCAGCACGATCTCGGTGCGCAGATAGATTGAATGACTCGCGCCGTACATCTGCGCTTGAACGTCGGTATTGATGGCGCTGGCATAGGGGCCGGAGGGATTGGCGGCATCGAAACCCACGCCATTCAGTCCCGACAGCCACTGAGAATCGTTGAAATCGACCGCCGTCCAGGCAAGGCCGAGGCTGCCGTCGGTCGGAACCAAATAGCGAACTTCCGACTCTTCATTGAGGATGGTGCTTTGCACCACGGTGGTCGACGTCAGCCCGTAAGAAACGTCGGCCACCTGCTGGGGAAATCGCGGGGAGTATTCGTGCGAGATTGCTGCGCGGTCGGCCGGGCCTGTGGCATCCGGCATCACCAGCGCCAGATACTCGCCGCCGCCGGCCAACGCGAAGTTGGTATGGTACTCCGACCCCACCACCGCCTGCGAGGAATTGGAGGCGAACACCACAAAATACCCGCCCGGTTGAATCCAAATGTCCGGGTCCTGGGCACCGGCCGGAAAGCGCCATTTGGTCAGGTTCGCATCGTTGTCGGTTAGATACCAACCTTTGAGGTTGATCGGAGTCGTCGTAGGATTGTGAATCTCGATCCAGTCGTAATGGGCCAGGAACCCGGGCGAAGGATTCGACGGCAAGAATCCTTCGTTCAGCGCCATCAGCTCGCTGATCACCAGCGGCCCGCCACCAAGCAGATGGCGCGGCTCGAGTATCTCCACTCGCAGCGAACGACCTTGGCGACGTGGGGCAGTTCTGGCGGACCTGCGCACCATAGTTCTGCCCATGAACCCCCCCGCTGCGCGCAACATCCCACCTCGATTCATTTTGGCCTTTAGCATGTCGAACGGCCTTGGCCGCACCCCCGGAGCACCGGGATTTGTGTGCGATTCGGGGCGCAACTATCATGGTAATCTGCCTGCGGCGGCCAGGAAAGCTCTGCCATGGCCGCCAGTCTGCCAGAAAGATTTGCCGGCCCCGACGTTACCGCCACCACGGCCGGCTCCCCTGCCCGCAACGCAACCGGCTCCCAACCAGAAGACTTCGTCCAGCCAGGAGAATTCTCCCAGCCAGGAGAAGTCTTTCAACCAGGAAAGTTTCTCAGCCAGAAAAGTTCTCCCTGCCAGACAAGTTGACGCCACGTGCTTCGCAGTCGTCACTCGACCGCCAGGGCGTACAACGTTACGCTGCACGGCGCGAGCGTGAGCCGGTCGCCCACCGATTCCAGTTTGCTGTGCTCGATGGTGACTTTCGGCGGCTGCTCCGGGTCGTTGTAGGCCATCGGGTCTTCGCCGGCGATCTGCCACCGCTCGGCCGTTCCCTTGAGCTTAGCGCCTTTGACTTCCAGCGGCACTTCCAGGCTGCGCAGCGACGGATTGACCACCGCCAGCGTGAGCGTCTTGCGGTCGGCGCTCCAGGCGGCCTGGGCGTCGAGCAGGTAGGTGGTTTGGGTTTCCACGGGCAACACGCCGAACCGGTGCCGATACAACTTCAGTACCAGCCCGGTGGTCTCGAACGCCGCGGCCGTCTTGGTAGTCTTGATGCAGCCGATGACGTTGACCGTCTGGGCGTAGTTGGCCATGAAGATGATGTCGCTTTGGCGGGCGTACTCGTTCAGTCCGGCGGCGATTCCCAAGGCGTCTTTGAGGAAATAGCGCGTGCCCAACTCGCCGAACACGTGCGGCCCGTACCAATAGTTCCACTCGTCGAGTGCGATGCGGATGTCTTTGCCCTTGAGGGTCGGTATTTCTTTGCGGTAGCGGCGATGGGCCTCGGCGATATGGCGCACCGCAAGCGGAATCTGGCGCACGTGCCCGTACAGCCCCGGCTGCGAGCCGCGATAGAAGTGCTCGCTGATCAGGTCCATGTGATCGGCGCAGTGGGTGAGCATACCTTCGCTCCAGCGGCCCACCTCGCCCACAGCCACCAGCACGATCGAGGGATCGACCTTCTTCATCGCCTCGAAGAACTGGTTGTTCTTGACGACGTACTTTTCCAGGGGCATGTGGCCCAGTTGCCAGCTTCCGTACATCTCGTTGCCGATGCCCCAGTACTTCACCCGGTAAGGTTCCGGATTGCCGTTTGCCGCGCGCAGCTTGCCCATCGGGGTATCTGCCGCGCCGTTGGCGTACTGCACCTGGTCGGCTGCGCTGGCGGCGTCGCCCAGCCCGCTGTTGACGGCGATATACGGCTCGGTCTTCAACTCTCGACAGAAGGCGATGAACTCATCTAGCCCGAAATCGTTGTGCTCGATGCCTTGCCACGCCGGGTTTTTGCGCGGAGGCCGACGGTCGCGGTCGCCAATGCCGTCGCGCCAGTTGTAACCGCTGACGAAGTTGCCGCCCGGCCAACGGTATATGGGCGAATCGAGTTGGCGGAGCAGCTCGAGCGTGTCGGCCCTCATGCCGCGAACGTTGTCGGCCGGCATGAGCGAAACCGTCCCTACACGCAGCGCGCCGCCGCCAACGCCTGTGATCTCCAGCCGAGCGTTATCGGTCCGCGCCCCAGCAGTAAACTCGAAGGAATGTTTGGTGAACTCGGCGGCAGGCTTGTCGATGGTTGCCGTTTGCCGATCTTGCGGGCCGTCGCCCCAAATCAGCGTCACTGCGGCCTTGGACACATCGCCCTCTGCCGCCAGCCAGATGTACCCGGTATAACGCTTGCCGGCGATCAGCCCCAGGCCGTCCTGGGCGATGCCGCGCGGTTGTCCCTCCGGCGCAAGAGCGACCCGCGGCGTGTGCTCGCCCACGAAAGGCTGCTGGCGAACCATGGTCACTGTGCCGCTGTCGCCGATGACCTTCCACGGCGACTGCTTGGCGCCAACAGCGTAGAAGAACTTGCGGTCCTCGAGCATTTCGGCCCAAATACCGCCGTAGATGCAACGCCCCAAATGCTCGATGAACTGCCCGTAGATGTACTTCGAGATCGGCTCGCCGACCTTTTTAGCGTCGATGGTAATGCGCGGCTCGCCCGCCCGCGCGGCCCGGGTCTGAACCAGTTGCAGATCGTCGTACCACGCCTTGCCAGTGGCTTGTCCCCAGCCACCCAGCAGGCAGTTGATCTGCACCGAGTCGTTCTCGCCGGTCTCAAAGCTCAGTTCCACCTGAGTCCAATCGTTGGTGCCGGTCAGTGCCTTTGTGGCCGCACCGGGGATGTTGTGGATATTCAGCAGTGCGCCGCGTGCCCTGGGAGCCTGTACCCCTTCGGTCTTGATCCAGCCTGTCAGTCGATACTCGGCCAGCGGTTCGACGGTGGCTATATGCGTCCAGGCGGCGTCCGCGCCTGCTTGCGAGCTGATGGCCACGCTTCGCTTGCCCGACCGGGCCACCGACTCGTCCACCGAAAACTCGGCCTTGCCGGACCAAGTGTACGGGCGCCAGTGGGCCACCTTATTCTTGGCCGCTTGCTCGAACGATGGGTTGGCAACGAGATTGGTTGTTGCCGGTGGGGCCGAGGGTGCTTCGCCTGCCACTGCCGCTACGGCAACAGTCGGGCATTGGTGGTCGAAAGCCCGATCCAGCGATAAGGCAAGTACAAACAGGCACAGCAGCGCACAGCCTACGGTTGGCAACCACCGCACGGGGGACAAAGCGATAGTTCTCATGACGTTCTCCACTGGAGGATAACCGGTACTAGACCCCAAGGACCCAAAGGTGCAAGGTGCCCAGCCGGCCCGAACTACCGCCGGCGCAGACCTGCACGCTGGTCCCGCGCCGGACGCCCCCCGACCGATGTTCACCGGCCCGCTGAAAAGCACCCAATATGATATTCGCCCGCGGTTATCGACGCAACCATTGGCAAGGCATTTCTCCAGGCGCAAGCCGTCGCGCCATTGCGGACCGACGCGGCGCGGATTGCTCCAGCGCAGGAAAAGTGCGGCTGCGCCCCATCGGCGAACTTTGCATCCGCCCGCCGCAAAGCGCATAATGCGGTTGGAGGCCCGTGAGCGGCGAAAGGCCGTACTGGCACTGTCGGCGGTTTCCCTTGTCGGCGCCCAGCTTGGGGCCGCAGCCTGATATGAGAGGCCGGTTTATGTTCCGGCGATGGACTGCCTTGGATGAAGCTCGGGTGCTTCGCCGGCCCACGGCGGGTGGTGGTTCTCTCGCGGTCGCTTTGGCTGTGCTGTCGCTGGGGGCGTTGGCTGCAAAAACTCCCCTAGCGGCACCGCCGCCAGCACAGCCCCAAACGCTTGGTGCAGCAGTATCCGCCGTGCCGGTGCACGGTCTGACTGCTCCGGGCGTCTTGGAGCACGAAGAGAAATCGCCATTCTCTTACATCCGCGTGCGCCGCGACGGCAATTTGCGCTACCTGTGTTTCGTCCGCGACAACGGCGAAGAAGCCGTGCAAACCGTGCTGAACATCCGCAAGCCGCACGAGCTGGTCAGCGCTTACACCCGGGCGATGTTCAGCAGCTATCTGCTGCGTCCAAAGCAGCAGCAAGTGCTGATCGTCGGTCTGGGCGGCGGGGCGATGGTGCATTTTTTGCGCCACCACGACCCAAAGCTGCACATCGACGTAGTGGAGCTCGACCCGGTAGTGGTCAGAATCGCCGAGAAGTTCTTCTCCGTCCGGGGAGGCCAGGGGCTGGAGATCATCACCGCCGACGCCTTCGATTATCTGGCCAAGGCCCAGAAAAAGTACGATGTGATATACATGGACGCTTTCCTCAAGCCAACCCAGCAGACCGACGTCACTGGCGTGCCGCTGCGCATCAAAGGCGTGCAATTCTACAAAGACGTGCAGAAGAAGCTTGCGCCAGAAGGACTGGTGGTATGGAACATCAATGTCCATCCGGGACTGAAACAGGACTTGCAGACCATCAGCGAAGCCTTCCCGCAGGCATACCTGCTGCGCACCGAAGCCGCCAACGTGGTGGCCATCGGTTCGCTTTCCGCCCAGCGGCCCAGCGGTGCGGTCTTGCGCAGCCGGGCGCAGCAACTCGACCGGCGTTTCAAGACCAACTTCTCGTTCGCCGATTGGGCTGTGCAGTTGGCCCAGTAGCCGCTGCGCGATCGTCGGCATCCGTGGCACCTTACTGGCGATCCGCAAGACCTGCGGGTTGATCTGGTAAAGGCAGCGGCGGGCATGGATTCCAACTTTTGCACTTTTCTTACCAACAGCCGTAGTATGCCGATGTTCCGGCAGGATTATAATTGTTGCTTCCGGTATTTGGGGGAACAACGGCGTGGCAGGTAACACACGCGAGTCTGGCGTTGCGGCGGCGGTCGGCTGGGTCCTTGGGGCAACGGTACTCCTGGGAGCGATGCTGCTGTTTCTGGTGCAGCCGCTGATAAGCAAAGCTATCCTACCCTGGTTCGGCG
This sequence comes from uncultured Pirellulales bacterium, assembly GCA_938015445.1. GTDB lineage: Bacteria > Planctomycetota > Planctomycetia > Pirellulales > Thermoguttaceae > CALLPE01. The sequence continues at coordinate 166,740 of CALLPE010000018.1, read as the reverse complement.
GCGCGCCGACAGTGTGGACCACCGCCATGCTGTTCTTTCAGGCCCTGTTGCTGGCCGGATATATATACGCCCATCTGGTCCAGCGGTGGCTGGAGCCGCGCGGTCAGGTGGTGCTGCACGTGGTGGCGGCGACAGCGGCCCTGCTGGTGCTGCCGATTGTGGCTTCGGAGCGCTGGCGCCCGGACGAAGCTTCGCATCCCACCGTGCACATCTTGCTGTTGCTCGGCGCCACGGTGGGTTGGCCTTATTTCGTGCTGGCCGGCACCAGTCCGTTGATCCAAAAGTGGTTCAGTTACGCATATCCTGGACGTTCTCCGTATCGGCTGTATGCGCTGTCGAACCTCGGTTCATTGGCCGCCCTGTTAAGTTATCCGCTGGTGGTGGAGCGCTTGTTCGATTTGCCCGGGCAGTCGCTGCTGTGGTCGTGGTGCTTTGTAGGATACGCCGTGTTGTGCGGGGCAAGTCTGCTGTGTCTGTGGTACTGGGATCCGCCCGACCACTCGCCTGCCGAAGGGCGCAGCACTGCGAAACTCGCCCCGCTCGAACCAGAAAGCAGCGTTGCCTTGTGGCGAAGACGGGTGCTATGGGTGTTGTTGCCTGCTGTGGGCTCGTTGATGTTGCTGGCTACCACTAATCACGTGTGCCAGGACGTAGCCGTGGTGCCGTTGCTGTGGGTAGTGCCGCTGGCGCTGTACCTGTTGTCGTTCATCGTCTGCTTCGATCATCCGCGCTGGTATGTGCGGAAGGTCTTTCCGCCCTTTGCTGCCTTTTCTATTCTGCTGACGGCTTCCGGAGAGTTGTTCCGCAAAAAGCTATCGTTCGTGGAGTTGCTATACTTCTACTTTCCCATGCTGTTTCTGGTGTGCATGGTTTGCCATGGCGAGCTGGCCCGGCTTCGCCCTCATCCGCGCCGGCTGACCGAATACTATCTGTTGATCGCCGCTGGCGGCGCCTTGGGAGGAGTGCTGGTGAGCATCGTTGCCCCGGCGGTCTTCAATAACTACACCGAGTGGCCAGTGGGCTTGGTCGTTTCGCTGATGCTGGCCGCGGTGGCGACATTCCAGGAATATGGGCACTACGGCACCAGGGTTCTCAGGTGGACGCTGCGCGGGGCACTGGCCGCGGTATTCACCGTGGGCGTACTGGCAGTCGTCGTCTTTCAGTTGCCCACCGACCGACCGGTGTTGCGGATGCGCAGCTTCTACGGCGTCATCTCGGTGCTGTACGGTCTGGATGGTCCGATCGAGGACCCGATCAAGGTCATGTTGCTCAAGCACGGCTGGATTACTCACGGCATACAACCGGTGGACGAGGACAAACGGCACTGGCCCACCGCTTACTACGGCGAGGAAACCGGGATGGGCTGGGCAATCCGACATCTTCAGCAGCACGGGCCGGTGCGCCTCGGCGCCGTGGGATTGGGCACGGGCACACTGGCCGCCTATGCACGGCCGGGCGACTATGTGCGCTTCTACGAAATCAACCCGCAAGTATTGCAGATCGCCGAGAATACCGACTACTTCACTTATCTGAACGACTGTCGGCAGCGCACCCACTGCGACGTGGTTTTGGGCGACGCCCGACTGTCGTTTCAGCGGGAACTGCAACAGCAGTCGCCCCAGGCCTTCGACGTGCTGGTGTTGGACGCCTTCAGCGGCGACGCCATTCCCGTGCACCTGCTGACCCGCGAGGCCTTCGCCATCTACCTAAAGCACATCAAACAAAGCGGCATCATAGCGGTACACATCAGCAACCGCTATGTCGATCTGGAGCCGGTGGTGCTGCGGCTGGCCGACCAGTGGGGTCTGTACGCCGGTAAGTTCGAGAACCATAGCGACCCAAAAAAGCTGGTGTATTCGTCCACTTGGATCTTGCTTACGCCAAGCCAAAGCACAGCAGCCGCCATGCCCGAGAAAAACCGCAGAAACCCGGCCGATTTCCGTCGGGCGCCGCTGTGGACGGACCACTACAGCAATCTGCTGGCAGTGTTACGCTGGCCCGATTGACCGCGGCTGTCTTCGGCGGGGGCATCGGCGGACAATTTTCGCGCAGACTCTAATCTTCTTCCGTGCTCAGCTTTGCCTTGTTACAGGCGCTGCGGACGATTCTGGCCCGCCGCTGAGGTCTGCTTTGTTACAGGGTCAGGTTTGCGGGCCGGACAGGCCGACGAACGCCATCCGCAACTCGTGCAGGATGTTTTCGATGGCCTCGCTTTCCTCCGCCGTGCGGTTGCCCTCGGTCTTTTCCTGGAGCATTTGCAGCGTGTCGATGACGTGCCGCGCCTGAGGCAGGTTGATGGTATGTTTGTCGCCGGCCATGGGATTGGGCAGCAGTCCTAAGGCCACCATCCCTTGCACATAGAGCGAGGTGGCCAGAAAGATCAGGTCTGGCGGAGGCAATTGTTCGCCGTCCGCTGCGGCCTGTGGCGCTTGAGCCTGGCGGGCACGCTCCAACTGTTTTTCCCGTTCGACCTGGCTCTTCCAGTCTTCGTCGACGATGATTTTCTTTTCCGGCTCCGCTTGATCTGCCATAGCGTTCCTCCTGACGGTTGCCTGGTAGCGGCTGTGGACGGCTGAGCCGTCGGCGACAGTTGACCCAACCCAACCGTCGGCCCCGCGGCCGAAGCGCAGCAAACTTTAAGCCGTCTGGCATTGTGCCGTCGTATCGCGCCGCGCCGGTCGCCGGCGCAACGCAGCACCGACAAAGCCGGCGAACAGCGGATGCGGCCGGATCGGCTGCGACTTGAACTCCGGATGAAACTGCACGGCCACAAACCAGGGATGATCGACCAGTTCGACGATTTCCACCAACATCCCGTCGGGGCTGGTTCCCGCGATGCGCATCCCAGCAGCGGCAAACTCGGACCGATAATCATTGTTGAATTCGAACCGGTGCCGGTGCCGCTCGGAAATCTCTTGTTTGCCGTAGCATTGGGCGGCGATGCTATCTGTGGCTAACACGGCCGGGTGCGCTCCTAGCCGCATCGTGCCCCCTTTGTCGGTGACGTTGCGTTGTTCGTCCAACAGACAGATGACCGGATGGGGAGTGGCGGGATTGAACTCGGTCGAATGCGCTGCGGCCCACCCCAGCACGTTTCTGGCGAACTCGATCACCGCACACTGCATCCCCAGGCAGATGCCTAAACAGGGAATCTTCTGCTGTCGGGCGAAGCGGATGGCTTCGACCTTTCCTTCGATGCCGCGCTCGCCGAATCCGCCCGGCACCAGTATCCCGTCCACCCCCGCCAGCAATTTTTCTGCCCCTTCGCTTTCGATCTGCTGGCTATGGATGCGCTGCACGCGCACCCGCGCTCGGTGCGCGATACCGCCATGATCCAACGCCTCGTAGATCGACTTGTAAGCGTCGCGATGCTCGCAGTATTTGCCCACCACGGCGATGCTGACTTCGTGATCCGGATTGCGCAGGCGCTCGAGCAGCTCGCGCCAATCGGTCAGATCCGGTTCGGGCGTCTGCAAGCCCAGCTTGCGGACGATCAGCGCGTCCAAACCGTGCTCTACCAGACTCAGCGGCACCTCATAGACCGAGAAAGTCTTGTCTTTTTCCTCGATTACCGCCTCGATAGGCACGTTGCAAAACAGGGCGATCTTGGCCCGCTGCTCGTGCGTCAGCGATCGTTCGCTGCGGCAGATGAGGATGTCGGGCTGAATACCGATTTGGCGCAGCAAACCCACCGAGTGCTGAGTAGGCTTGGTCTTCAGCTCATCGGCGGCCTTCAGGTACGGCACAAGGGTCAGATGGATGTACAGGCAGTTCTCCTTGCCCAAATCCAGGGCCATCTGCCGGATGGCTTCCAGGAACGGCTGGCTTTCGATGTCGCCCACAGTACCGCCGATCTCGGTGATCACCACGTCTACGCCCGGCACAGCCGGCTTGAGCACCGCCGCTTTGATTTCGTTGGTGATATGCGGAATCACCTGTATGGTTTGGCCGAGAAACTCACCTTTGCGCTCCTTGGTGATCACCGAAAGATAAATCTGGCCAGTGGTGTAGTTGGAATCGCGGTTCAGCACGCTGTTGGTAAAGCGTTCGTAGTGGCCCAGGTCCAAGTCCGTCTCCGAGCCATCGTCCAGCACGTACACTTCGCCGTGTTGATAGGGGCTCATGGTGCCCGGATCGACGTTGATGTACGGGTCCAGCTTCTGCATGCGTACCGTCAGCCCGCGACGCTCCAGCAACATGCCCACCGAAGCGCTGGTAAGCCCCTTGCCCAGCGAACTGACCACTCCACCAGTGACGAAAATATGCTTGGCCATGAAACGATCGCCGTGATTGTCGGAACCCTGGAAGTGGCGCGATGGGCTGCGGTCTGCCGCGACACCGCTTCCACACGTCGGGTTCGTCCGGCGCCAGCAGCCCAGCCCACGTCTTCAACCAATCGCCCAGACCACATTACAGACCCACACTACAGATACAGACACAGTACATGCGCTGTAGGATTGGTGGCGGAGGATCAACCTGTCGTCTGGCGAAACCGGTTGGCCCGTCCCGCAGGTGTAGGCAACTGTAAAGCTGTATTGTCGCCTTTGAGCTTCAGGCTGTGAAGGGCCGGCGGGCCGGCGCGCGCCGTCGAAGGGACGCCCGAAAAAAACTTGCCTTTCCCACCGAACATCCACCGCCGCAAGCCACTGGCCGCGTTGCTTCGCGGCCCAGGAAGTCCCCGGAAATAAGCGCTGTGCAACGATTCAGCACTGGTCGGCCAACCAGCGTTGGGGTAGGCCTCGTTTAACAACTGCTTGTCGGGCCGCTTGATTGAACAAGTGCTCGTCGGATTGCTTAATTGACCGTCGGATCGTGAGGAAAACGCTTCAGGCCCAGCCCCGTGACCAGCAAATCGCGTCCGATGGCATGGGTGACGACCGACCAGATCTCGCTTTGGTCGTGAAAGCAGTACTCGGCGGTAGCCGGCAGAGTAAGCCACGCGCCGACTTTCATCTCGCGCTCAAGCTGTCCCGGCCCCCATCCGGAGTGCCCCACAAATACCTTATACCTATGCTCTTGCTGACGTACCAAGCGATCCACCGCCGAATTATCTAACGTGAAGTACACCCCGGGAATTATCTCTTTGTCGCCCAGCTCAGGATCGGTATGAATTGCCATGATAGGGCCGGGCACTGGTCCGCCCAGATGTACTGGCTCTTCGCTGTCGCAAGGGGAACTGTTGATCTCGCGCCATAGGTCTTTGAGCAGTTTGTCCGTCGGCCGATTGATGACCAACCCGAACGCGCCCTCCTCGCTGTGCTGCACCATCAACACCACAGTGCGCTGGAAGTTTGGATCCAGCATGTAGGGCGAAGCGATCAAGAAGTGCTTTTCTAGCGATTCCATACTGTCACCTCAGCCGACGTGCAGCTTGCACGGCGATGCCGTGCCCGGGCAGACATCCTCTTTTGTGCCCCACCGAAAACCGCTCACTGCAAGGCGCCTTGAGCAAGGGCTGCCAATTCTTGTGCCTGGCGATGGTACTTGGCGGCATGATACAAGAATTGCTGTCGTTTGGCTTGGCTGTTAGCCGCTTTAGCAAGGTTCTCGTATTTTCGCGCCATCGCCAGCTTAACGTTGCTCAGTCTTTCCAGAACCTTCTTCTTCGACATGCGCGCTGCTCCGCTTTTTCGGTTGACGGTGACGGCTTTAGCAACTGACATCCCACCACCAGCCGCTTCATGCTGCAATGGTGTTGCAACCGCGCGGCAACCGCTACGGGCGGCCGCTATGGCCACTTTCGGCGGCCTTGGGCACAGCCGGCTTATAGCAAGCCCAAGCCCAAGCACTGCCGATGCAACCGTACTGGCAAGACCCCAAAGCAATACACTCGCAGCGCTGGGGCCACGGCCGAGCTGCCTGCTTTGAATGCTTACTGCGGATGTTCTTAGCCAGTGGTAAACCCTACACCACTCAAAGCAGCTCGAAACCGCAAACCACTGCCCCACCGGGAATTGTGCGGCACGCTGCAAGCTGTCCGGCAACGATGTCTAGCATCTGACGGGCAGCAACGTTGCACAACCGAGCACAGCCCCCTGCGCCGCTGACATGCGTCGGTATGCGACCGCTGCAACCGGTCGCAATAAGCGGCCATAGCTGCCGCATCTAGTGCCCCTGAAACATTTTATGCGCAACGGGGCGTGCTTCAAGCGTGCCAAACACCCCGCGCACCCGACCGCTGGTTTGGCCGCTTGGCTCCTCCGCCTGTAATGCAACTGGCTGAAAGTCCTGCCTCGGCGCTTTGTAGGCAGCCCGCTGGAAACGACTTTGAAACAACCGCCAGTGGCACCAGAAGGCTAGGGCGACCGCAAGTCGTTTTGCCGGGAATTGCTGCACCGCCTTCAACTGCGGCCTTGTTCTATCATGTCGGGCGCTGATGCCGCAGCCGGCTGCGAGTGCCGTTAACGCGACTTGCATAAGATGGTGGTTTTGTTCCACCCAGAGTTCTGGGTTCACCAATACCCGCGAGCGAAGCGGCCGCGAGCCGGTACAAGTGCGGCCGTCATAACAGGCACAAGTGCGGAGGTGGCACCATCTACAAATGCGGCCCTTGCGACTGCGGCCGTTACGACCGCCGCCGCCACCGCTGCGCTGCACACAATCCGACCGCGGCAGTCAGCGCCAGCGCCAGCGTGCAAGGTTCGGGCACGGCCGCCACTTCGCCCGCTTCGCCATACACCATTCCTGTGCCCGGCGGCAAATCGCTGCCGGTGCCGCCCACTCCCTGCCCAGTCGCAGCGCTAGAAAGCAATACTACGCGGCCGGGCGAATCGGCCAGACCGCCCACATCGAGCGTGCCCTGATAGATCGACTCAGCGATGAGTGTGGCGTCTGGGGCCAATGTGGTAGTTCCGCTGCCTATCAGCTCAGTCACGCTTACCGTTGCGCCGGCGGCGATTTCCAGAAGTCCATTGTTGGTCAATGGGCCGGCAGAGCGAAGCTCGCCGGCCACGCTGATTTTGCCGTCCGCGCCGATCGACGACGCGCTTAGCAAGCTTAATCTGGCGGCGGTAGCCAGCGAAACTTCCCCGGCGCTTACGCTAAGCGAATACGCCTCCTGCACCCCATGCACGCTGACCGTCCGCGGCGAGTCGAGCACTGCAATCACCGTGCAATTAGGATAATGCGCCGGATACGAGCCGGTATCCCAGGCGTCCTGGTCGGTCCAGTTTCCATTACCGGTCGAGTTCCATCTGAGCGTATGAGGCTGCCAAACGCGCACCAGACCGTTGATCACCGTGGGAAACGGTTCCAGGCCGAAGTTGGTGTCCAACCCCGGCGGGTCGTAACCTGCCGCCACGCCGGTAAGGCGCACGGGCCGTTCCAGTTCGCCTGTGCCGTTCGCCTTTACAGTCACCCGTGCCAGCGTCCCAAGTGCCAAAGTTTGGTATCCCCGCTCCACTCGCACCCGCGCCCGCCAGATTAGCGGATCGGTGATATCCAAAACCTCGTCGTACAACGGCCCGACGATGTAATCCCGCACGTTCTGGTCGAAAACCAACCCCGCCCCAACGACTGAAAGTTGACTGATCGAAGGCCAAGTATCTGTGCCACCGTTCAGTGGCCCGCCTTCGCCGATCTGGACCGCCAGGTCCAGTCCTTCGACCATATCGGCGTTGCTGGACACCACGATCAGAAACTCCCTTTCCATGCCCGGCAACAAGTACCACGTGCCGACTTGGATAACAGGAGCTGCCGGGATTGGCACAGCCAGCACACCAAGCAGCACAAGCGACATCAATGTTGCAAGCCGCATCGCAGTTGCCTTTTGTTTATCGCCGCTAGCCGATAAAGCTGCACGTCTGTTTGACGAAAAGGCCGATTTTTGCGGTGAGCCAGCGCCAGTGGCGCACACCGGTAAATGCTGGGCCGTGTACCGTCACAACGGGGATGCATAGGCCGGCTGGGCACCCGCCGCACAGGCAAGAGCGACTGCGCATTGTCGGCCCAACCGAGCCGCATTTTCCATCATAACACGCTGTTAACGAAATGTCCCCTAATTGTTACCATTTTGTGAATTGGCTTTTTTGTTAATTGGTTTGTTAATTGGGGAACCTCTGAATAACCACTGACTTAACTGACTTTGTTTTTGTTCCTTGGCTTTGTTAATTGACAGCTCGCCCGGCAGACGCGCACCCTGTGACCCTGCCCTGCGCGAATAACAATGCCACGACGCTTTCAAAATGCCACGACACTTTCAAATCGCCACGACCTCAGTTATCGCCAGCCCCCTTTCAAATCGACAGCACGCTGGCCACTACCGCCGCCAACAGCAGCAGGCCGACTATCATCACCACAAACCCTAAGCCAGCGGCCACCGCTATGAACTTGCCCGACGGACCAGCCACGCGCAACCGCTCGGTCAGGCCCTCTTCAGTCCATCGGGCCAGTAATTCGGGGCGTTCGTCCCTCAAGGTCCTTTCGCTGACCAAGCCGGCCAGCATCGACAGGTCGGCGGGAAACTTTTCTGGTCTCAGGTGGGTGTTGAAGAAGTGGATCGCAAACACAAAACCAGTGGCCAAAAGCGCTTGCGTCGAGTGAATCACCTTGGCTACGTTAATGGCCGTTCCCGGCAGGAACAAACAAAATGCCTCCGGAAACCACAACACCAGCCCGGTGCCGCCGATGATCACCACGTCGGCGATTGCCCCCCAGAAGTCGAACTTCTCCCAGTATGTCCACCGCTCGAAGGTTGGCTTGGGTCCGCGGCCGACAAACCAGCGCAACATAGCGTGCAGATCACGCAGGTCCCGGCGGTTTGGAACCGGCGAGTCGGGGCCGAAGATGATCGCTGCCGGCTTCCTTCCCCTGGCCCGCGCACTGCGATATGCCCAACCCATCTCGAGCAAACATGCCGCGAAACAACCGAAGGTGGCAACAGCCAGTACGCGGTGCAATGCGCTGGTGGCCGGAAAACCGCCCAACCCCCCAGCCAAGCGCACAGCCCAAGGCTGATTGCTGTACTTCAGCGGCAGTCCGGTCAGCGCCAGTCCGAGGAACGAAACGGCCAGCACGCCATGAGCCACTCGGTGCCGCAAGGCGAAGCGTCGATATGACGGCCCATCGGCGGAAAAGACCGGCGGCCTACCGTTGCGCGCCACATCAATCAGCCCGCGCAACAGCCACAGCGCCGAATGCACTCCGGCCAAAGAAAAAACACCTATCAGCAAACCGATGCACACCAGGTATACTGCCCTCAACAACGGGTCCCGTTGGGCATCGGTGTGGTCGGCATGGGGATCGAAGCGCACGAAGTTTTCGCTTGCCGCCGGATGACACTGCCGGCACGTCGCAGCCCGTCGTTGTGACGAAACCCGCGACTGTTCCATTCCCGCCGGCAGCACGTCGTGTGCCCCGTGACAATCTGCACACCGGGCAGCAGGAGCATAGCCCAACGCCGTAAGCTCGCCGTGCAGGCTGATGGCAAACCGCCGCAACATCTGGCTGTGGCACTGGCCGCACCGCTCCGGCGAGTGCAAGCGCAACGGGCCAGCTATGCTGCTGTGTGGGGCGTGCCCCCGATGGCAAGCCAGACAGTCCGAAGCCGGCGATTGCTCCGCGGCCTGTCCGGCAGCGCTAGTTTGGCTCGCCCAGTTGCGTCCGTGTACGCTCGAATCGACCTGCTGCCGCACCAAGTAATGGCACTTCCCGCAAGTCTCCGCCGTGCGCCGGCGGTGCATTGTGCTTTGCGGATCATCGTTAGGAAAGATTGCGTGTGCTCCGTGGCAGTCGGCGCAGGTGGCCGTGACGATCAACCCCAGCTCGTACAGCGCTCGGCCGTGCCCGCTTTGCTGGTAGCTGGCCAATTGATCGGGATGGCATTGGCCACAATTGTGCGCCTGATTGTGAGGAAAAAGCGGCGACCGGGCGTCGGAGGCAGCAAGAAGCTGATGCGACACTTCGCCGTGGCATGCCCGACAACCCAAAGGTCCGCGCTTCCCAGCGGCGTCCCGGCCGCCAGTTGCGGCGTGTTGGTCGCCAATACTGCGATGTGCGCTTCCCGGCGCCGCGACGGCTCGGCTTTGCGCAGCGTGACAGTGGTTGCACAGTTCGTCGATCTGCTCGGCCGCGGCGCGAAAGCCGTACTGTTCGTCGTGGGGCCCTTCGCGCAGGTCGCCGGCTTGAGGGTTCCCGCCGTGGCAATCGTGGCAGTTCACCCCTGCGCGGAAATGTACGTCGGCCTTCAGTATCTGAAGCGGAATGTACAGCCGACGTTGTTGGCCCTGCCACAAGTCCGGCTCGGCATGGCACTGGAAACAATTGTTCTCCTGGGTCGGCAGCTTCGACCCTCCGAGCGGCGGAAGTGCTCTCTGCGCGGTGCTGGTCTCTGGCCGCTCGCCGATGGGCGTCTGCCCGGAATGTGCGTCTTGTTGGCCGAAACAGACTTCCGCCGCTTGCGAACAGGCGATCAACAGCGCGAGCAATAACAGCGCCGGAAACGTCGAGCAATTTGATCGCACGGAGCACATCATCCTGCCAAAGGCGATTGCGGGGACATGCAGCCGCTGGCCCACCGCTAGATCACTGCTAGATCACTGCCGCGTCCCCGACCGTCGCGGCTCCGATTATTTCGCGCCCAAAATCGATTGTTTCGCGTCTATATCCGATTGCTTCGCGTCCAAATCCGATTGTCGCGTGCCAACTTCGATTCCCTGGCGTCCGGCCCCGCTTGTTTCGCGCCCCGATCAGATTATTTCGCGACGCCGTCAGATTCTGTCGCGCACCGGTCAGAACGGCTGCCGGCGCGAAGCGCGGCCCCCTGCTTGCCAGCTATTGCACTTTGGGATGCTCTTTGTGCTTCTGTTCCTGATGGCAAGCCAGGCAGACGTTTCGAGAGGACGGGGGAGCGATCGACTCTCGCACCGCCTTTTTTTCCTCCGGCGAAAGTTTCTTTTTCTCCATCAATGGTTTGCACACTGCCTCGTGCTTGCTGCCCGGGCCGTGGCAGGCCTCGCACGAAACGCCCGCCAGCCCCGGCGTACTAGCCGCATCCTTGAAACCGCCCGCTTGGCCGTAGCCGGTTGCATGGCACATCAGGCATTCCGGATCGGCGCGATACCGATCGGGCACTTTTTCCCAAGCATCTTTGGCGTGCTTGGTAGTCTGCCAGCTCTTGTATACTTTCAAGTGACAAACCCCGCAGCGGTGGGCGCCGATATATTCCCTGTCGTCGGAAACCACATCGCTGGCTTTGCCCTTGGGCGGTTGTGCGGCAAGCCCGCCGCCAAGCACGGCCAACAAGCTCACAACAACCGCCGAAGCACAAACAAAGCAATAGCGGCCAAAGATTATCCGAGAAGCTCGACCCGATGTCAGCATACCGGCCTCCGAACATCAGCAAAGATGCCTCCGAATATCAGCAAAGATTCCTAGGATGTCATCAGAGCTGCGCGATACGGTACCATCAGAGCTGCGCAAACCGTGTACTGAACAAAAAGCTATGCTGGCCACGACAGAAATGGTTCGCAGCCCAAATTAGTCGCCGACAAATGCATTGTCAAATGCCTGTTCAAATGCCTAATCAATCGAGAAGCCGAACAGGCGGTGGGCGTACTGTCGGGCAGCGTCGGTAACCAGACGGCTCAGCAGTTGCTGCTCCCGGTCCGTCGCCGGCCGACCTGCGGAAGGCGGCATATCGCGGCGGGCAAGCGAGACCTCGGCCAGTGTGCAGGCGTCGGCCAGCAAAGCGCGCACAGCCGCCACATCAACGGCCTTGCTTTCGTGCAATTGCCACTGTTGCGGCGCGGCATAAACAAGGCAGTGCCAGACCAGCTCGATGGTTTGCTCGTCCAGCCCGCAACGACAAAGCAACTGCCGCGTTCTGGCCGCCAGCGCCTCGGCTTGCGCGGGCGACGAGCTAGCGGCATCCGACGTGCTGCCTGGTCCGGACCGATACAATTCGGCCAGTAACGAGGCTGGCAGTATCACCCGGCCGTCGAAACCCGCGGCCGCCGCCAGCTCCTTGGCGTGTTGGAAGATCAGCAGTGCGCGGACAAGTCGCTGGGGTTGGCCGGCGAAGTGGGTTTCCAGGAATTGGATCAAACAAGCGGCGACCCGCGACTCGGCAGCCGCCGTGGCCGCCCCCTGGAATCCCACCCCCAGGCACTCGGCCGCGTGCTCGCACCAGGCGGCGCAATCCAGGCACAAGCGAGGGTTTGTAAGCCTGTGACCGCAGTGTCGGCAGCGCCGCGCTGGTTCATCCTTGAAAAACTCCACCGCCTGACCGCACGCCGGACAAGGCGCTTCCAGCGTCACAGCCCCCTGCCAGTATCGCCAATCTTGACCCGGACAGCGCATCCGCCGGTTCCCCCAAACAAGACCGTTTATTTTGTCTAGCCGACTTGTTATAATACCGCGCTAGCAAGCCCCGGCAAGTGGTAATATCTCCACAAAAGGGCGCGTATCTCCACAAAAGGGCGCGGCCATCGCAGGGTGCCAAAACCAGCTCATCGTCGCTTGGGGGACTGATTCACATGAAACTGGCGATCGTCGGCAAGGGCGGCGCAGGCAAGACTACTCTGGCGGCCGGTTTGGCCCAGCAACTGGCCAGCGCCGCACGCAGCGTGATCGCCGTCGATGCCGATCCGGACGGCAACCTGGGCGCTGCGCTGGGCATCCCGCCCGACCGACTGCCGCAACCAATCGCACAGATGCGCGAGCTGATCCGGGAGCGCACCGGCGTGGGCGACGGCCCGGGACTGGTCTTCACACTCAACCCAAGGGTGGACGACTTGCCGGAACGCTTCTCAGTCGCCTCTGGCGGCGTGCGACTGTTGGTGCTGGGAACTGTGGAACTGGGCGGCAAAGGCTGCATGTGTCCCGAAGCAGCAGTGCTGAAAGCTTTAATGCAGCACCTGTTGCTTCGGGTACCGGACGATGTGATACTGGACATGGAGGCCGGACTGGAGCACATTGGCCGCGCTTCGGCCCGGGGCGTCGATGCCATGGTCGCCGTTGTCGAACCGGGAATGAGGAGCGTGCAAACCGCGTCCCGCGTTGCCAAACTGGCTACCGATATCGGCATCTCCCGCACGTTCGTAGTTCTCAACCGCCTGCGCAGCCCCGAGGATGAATCGCTGTTGCGGCGGGAACTTGCTGGGCAGACCATCCTAGGCGCAATTCCCTACTGTGCCGAGCTGGTCGAAGCCGACCTGCGCGGCAGACCAGCCGAGTTGTCGATACCCGCTTTCGCAGCAGCGGTACGTCAAATCCATGCCGCCCTGGAGGAACAATTGCCACCCTGGAGGAACAATTAATGCCTGCTGCGACCGGAGGTGCTTGATGAGCTTATCGGTGGCCGTGGCCGGAAAGGGCGGCGTCGGCAAGACGACCATCAGCGCGCTGCTGATTCGTGCGCTGTGCAGCTCGGCGCTCCGCCCCGTGTTGGCTGTAGACGCCGACCCCAACTCCAACCTGGCCGCCGCATTGGGAGTCGAAGCCGGCCGCCCCTTGGCCGATATCCGCGAACAAGGCTCCACGCCCGAAGGCTCGCCACCCAGCGGCATCGGAAGGCTGCGCGCCGTGGACGACCAGTTGCAACGAGCGATCGTGGAGGCCGACGGTTTCGACCTGATAACCATGGGCCGACCGGAGGGGCCGCGCTGCTACTGCGCAGTAAACCACCTCCTGCGTCATGCCTTGGACAAACTCTCCCGCAGCTATGAGGCGGTGGTCATCGACAACGAGGCAGGCCTGGAACATCTTTCCCGGCGGACGACCAACGACATCGACTTCCTGCTGACGGTCGTCACTCCCACTGTACCGGCCATTCGCGCCGCCGAGCGGATCGAGTCGCTGGCCGCCGAACTACCCATCCGCATCGCGCGCCGTCTGCTGTTGGTCAACCGTGCGATCGAGGGAAAGATCGACCCTCGCATTCAGTCTGCCTTGGCACGGCTTACCAGCCACCCGCTCCCCTCGGTGCCCGACGACCCTGCGCTGGAGGAGCTTGGAGCCGTCGGGGGCAGCGTGTTCGACCTTCCTGAGGACAACCCATCCGTGCAAAGTATGCTGCACCTGGTAACGGTTCTACAGGGCCTCAGACGCACACCTGTCGTGTGACCAAGCCGCGCAGACAACAAAGTCGTTGTGTATTTCCATGCACTGGACTGTCGTTGAATGCCTGCTTCCCTAATCTCGCTACGAACAAGGTGAGGACACTCAATGAACATTCCCCCCAACCCTATTGGCATTAGCCAGAGCATGCACCGCCCCGGCTCAACACAAGCTTTCCGGGCTAGTCGCGCACCGGCGCTTCTGCCAGCTATGATGGCCCTTCTTACGATTGCTGCCCTCTTGCCGGCTGCAACTTGCGTGGCGGCGGCTCAGCCCGCGGCCGTCCCGCTGGAGAAACTCATCCCTGCCGAGAAACACCTCGACCCCAATTGGGTCCAGGCGCTTACCCAGCGCGGCAACCGCCAGCAATACCGGGGCAAAGAGCTTGAGAAGATCGGCATGCCCATCGGAGGCCTGTGCGCCGGCCAGCTTTACCTCGGCGGCGACGGCAAGCTGTGGCTGTGGGACATTTTCAACCACCCGCGCCACACCGGCGACAGACACTATGCACATCCGCCGCTGCCTTCCTCGCCGCTGGAACAGGGATTCGCCCTCCGCATAGCAGCACCTGCCGAAGTTCAGGTGCGGACGTTGGACGGTCGAGGGTGGTCCCAGGTAAGCTTTATAGGGGAGTACCCCATAGGATATGTAACCTACACCGACCCGGAGGCTCCGATTCAAGTCACTCTCGAGGCCTTTTCTCCGCTGATTCCTCTTAACGCCGAGGACTCCGCCCTGCCAGCCACAGTGTTGAACTTCCGCATACACAACACCAGCCAGCAGCAACTGGAGGTGCACATTGGCGGCTGGCTGGAAAACGCCGTGTGCCGTCATACTGCGCAGCCCGGTCACGGATTGCGGATAAACAAGATACGCCGCACCGAAACGTTGTCGCTGGTCGACTGCTCGGCGCAGCCGGCGGCCGCCCCTGCCGGCCAGGCTCGCCCCGACATCCTCTTCGAGGACTTCGAGAAGGATACCTACGAAGGTTGGACCGTCACCGGAACCGCCTTCGGCGCAGGGCCGATCGAAAAGGCTAAGATGCCGGCTTACCAGGGGGACGTCGGGGCGCTGGGCAAACGGCTGGTCAACAGCCATAACGTGCGCAGCGGCGAGGACGTCCGCGCAGGTGACGCACATGTGGGAACACTGACCAGCCGTTCCTTCACTGTTCCCCGCAGCTATATCGCTTTTCTGATCGGCGGCGGGGCACACAAACAGCGCACCTGCATAAATCTACTGGTCGATGGCAAAGTGGTGCTCTCGGCAACCGGGGCGAACGACAACCGCATGAAGTGGCACACCTGGGACGTTCGCCAGTGGGAAGGGAAAACCGCCCAACTGCAAATCGTGGATGCACACACCGGGCCGTGGGGAAACATCGGCATTGACCACATTGTCTTCTCCGACCAACCGCGGCCCGCAATGGTTCCACTAGAGCAACAATACGACTTCGGCACCATGTGTCTGGCCCTGCTGGACCCACGGCCAGCCGACAAGGCTATTGCCGCCATTGCCGAGCCGGACATCGCCTCCGCGCTGTTCGCCCAGCCTGGGGCCCCCGCAGGCGCGTCGGCGCAAAAGCCGTTCGGGGCCAAGCATATCGCCGGGCTGGTGCGCCCAGTGCAATTGCCTCCGGGCGGTTCAGAAGTAGTAACCTTCCTGCTGGCCTGGCACTTTCCCAACTTGGCAATCTCAGGGCTGGGCGATCACGGCGGCCGCTGGTATGGCAAGCGCTGGCAGGCCGCCAGCGGCGTAGCGGAATACCTGGCCGAGAACTTCCAACGGCTGTGCGCCCAGACCAGGCTATGGCACGACACCTGGTATGACTCCACGCTTCCCTATTGGTTCCTCGATCGCACGTTCCTCAATACCTCCACGTTGGCCACCAATACCTGTTACTGGCTGGGCAACGGTCGGTTTTACGGTTGGGAGGGGGTAGGCTGCTGTCCTGGTACCTGCACGCACGTGTGGCACTACGCCCAGGCACCAGCCCGATTATTTCCCGTGTTCGAAAGGTCGCTGCGCGAAATGGTCGATTTCGGCGTGGCCTTCGATCCGGCGACGGGGCGCATCAGGTTTCGGGCGGAACACAACAACCATTGGGCGGTCGATGGGCAGGCCGGCTCTGTGCTGCGCACCTATCGTGAACATCAGATGAGCGCCGACGACACTTTTCTCCGCCGCGTATGGCCGCGCGCCAAGAAGGCTCTGGAGTTCCTCATCGACAAAGATGGCAACGCCGACGGAGTGCTCGAAGGCCCGCAGCACAACACGCTCGATGCCGACTGGTACGGTCAGGTAGCGTGGCTGACCGGCATGTATCTGGCCGCCTTGCGGGCCGGCGAGGAAATGGCCACAGAGCTGGGCGATGCCGATTTCGCCCGACAGTGCCGCGACATATTCCTCAAAGGCAGCCGCTATGTGGATGCTGCGCTGTTCAACGGCGAGTACTACATTCACCTGCCCGACCCCCAACACGCTGGTAAGGTCGGCTCCTACGACGGCTGTCACATCGACCAGGTGTTGGGACAAAGCTGGGCGCATCAGTTGGGCCTGGGAAGGATTCTCGACGAGTCGAAGGTGAGCACGGCGCTAAAGTCGCTGTGGAAATACAACTTCACTACCGACGTCGGCCCGTACCGCGCGGTACACAAACAGGGACGATGGTACGCCATGCCTGGCGAGGGCGGCTTGCTCATGTGCACCTGGCCCCACGGCGAGCAGTCCCGCGTCCGCCAGCACTATGACTACTATTTCAACGAGTGCATGACCGGCTTCGAGTATCAAGTGGCCGCCCACATGATCGCCGCCGGGATGACACAGGAGGGACTAGCCATTGTCCGCACCATCCACGATCGTTACCATCCCTCGCGCCGCAATCCGTGGAACGAGGTGGAGTGCGGCGATCATTATGCGCGGGCGATGGCCAGCTACGGCGTTTTTCTGGCTGCCTGCGGGTACGAGTACCACGGTCCGAAGGGGCGGCTGGGGTTCTGCCCTCGTATTTCCCCAGAGAACTTCCGCGCCGCCTTTACAGGCGCCGAAGGATGGGGCAGCTACTGGCAGCGCAGCGAAGGAGGGAAACTGCTTGCCGGCCTCGAGCTGCGTTACGGGCGGTTGCGATTAGCAACGCTTCGCTTGGGTCCGCTGCCGGTACCAGGGCCCCGCGCGGCAGCTTTGACGCTGGACGACAGGCCAATACCCACTACCATAAAGGCGACCGAGGACCAGCGCGCCGAAATCCAATTGGCGCAGCCGCTTGTGATCGAAGCCGGTCAGCGGCTGAGGATCGAGGTGCAGTAGCGCAGGCCGCCCGGGGCGATTTCTAGCGCCGCATCCTACGCCACAATATTTGGCCCACTGCTTATTTGCCCCACTGCTTCGCCTTCTGCCGACGCGAATGGCACCTCGAAACGCCAGCGGCGGCACCAGTTAGGGCGAGCACGGCCCGGGCGATTTCCGCATCGCCGCGGCGCCAACTGCGGCTACCCCGGCCCGGGCGCTTGCCGCATTCGTTCCAGCAAGTTGGTGGTGATGCGCTGCACGCGCCGGTCGGGTCCTCCGGGAGTGGTGTACACCGAGGGCCGCTTGTAACCCGGAGGTTCCGAAAGCCCATCGGCCCACCAACACGTCGAAGCGTTGAACACGAAGTTGCCCTTGGGGCCGGGATAGATGGTGGCGGTGTAGATACCTCCATTAGGCTTTCCTGGCGCAGACTGAGTTGGCCCCGAGGCCACCACTTCCAATCCAGGGATATTCGCCGGGTCCCCGTGCCATTCCCAGCCCACCAGGCCAGGGATGCCATCGCCTTTGTTCATTCCGGTTCCCTCGAAGAGCCAGTGGTCGGGCTTGAGGCAAATCCAATCCGCCCCACCTACGAATGGGGAAAGATTCCGCGCACCGACCAACTCGCCCGAACTGGGACTGGTATGGGGCAGGGTCTCCATGCCACGGATGCCCTTGGGGTCGCGCGGGCCGAAAAAGTCCACTCGCTCGAAGGTGCGCAGCCGTCCGGCGAAATCCTTTTGGAACTCGATGCGACCGCAACATACATTTCCCGACAAGAATGCCACGTTAAGCCCGGCAGCTATCGCTCGTTGTAGATTGTTGAACATTTCGATGGAATAGTATTCGTCGTGGCCGACCGAGAGGAATCCTTTCGCTCGCAGCAGGCCTGCCGGATCGGCATGGGTATCCAGATTAGAGATGTACGTCACATCGTATCCGTGCTGTTCCAGCCAGTAGGCCAGAGGGAATTCCCACAGCAAAAACTCGCCTGAGCCGGTCGATAGCGGCGCGTCGAGTATTTGCCGATACTTGCCGTAAGGGCGGTTGAAACTGACGGCCACGTTGTTGCCCCAATACCAACCCTCCTTTCCGTCGTCGTACAACGAGAACAGGTCCGGCCAGCGGTTGTAGGACTGCCAGGTAGTATCGGAGCACTGGAAGATGAAGTCGGCGCGGCGATGGTCGCGCACGATGAAAATCACGTAGCTCTGCACCCCTTCGCGCTGGGAAGTGAGTTTCCCCAAGTACACCCCGCTGGGCCATTCATCGGAAATGAGCAGCGTCGCACAGGGTTCCCATTGGCAGTCGCGCAGCCGTTTTGGGCCGACAGGCGGGTCGGGCTGCGTCGTTCCCTTGAGCGGGCCGAGGCTGGTCATTAGCCGCGCGCCCTGCCCGCCGTAGTAGCCCAGCCGATAAATGTCGATGGTAAACGGCGAAGGCGGATTGGTGCTCACGTGGATCGTAAGCGTTTGGCCAGCCCGAATGCTAGTGTGCGACGCGTAGCCTTCGATCCACGGGCAGCGGATTTTCGACTGCGGATCGACGCGCGTGTTTTCCAGCAGCCATTTGCGCGTGCCCGGGCGCTGGTTTTCGCGGCGGATCAACTCCGGCTGGGCGGGAGCGAACTGTTGGGCTTCGGCGCTGTCTGTCGGCACGTACAGACCGCTTCCCATCAGCGCAACGATACCCCCGGCCGCTTGCAGCGCTTGACGGCGGTTGATGATGGCTCTGGCCATAGTACTGCTCCCGTTTGCTTGCGTATTTACCTTGCGTATTTACTAAAATTGTCGCCCATCTGGTCAGGGGCAACCAATTGCAGCGCAGATTGAGGTCTGGCTGCTGGCGCGTGCCGAGTGGACTTCTGCCCAACTGTCGGCTACGATTTTGCCGATCGGCAAATTCTGCTTCAGTCCGCACAAGGCTACCAGCGGTCGCGGAGCAGGGCACAGTTTGCCGGCGGAAATCCGGTAGCATGGTAGCACATCCGCTCGGTATAAGCACGAGGATTGTCAAGGTGTCCACTGCACAGCAACAATTGGCAACCAACCAGGATCTTAACGGCAAAGTGGCTTTGGTATTGGGCGGCGGAAGTGGGATCGGACAAGCGGTAGCGTGGGCGCTTGCCGGCGAGGGTTGCCGCGTGGCGATCGCCGGGCGGACGTTGGCCAGCTTAGAGGAAACCGCCGCCGCCTTTACCGGTTCACCGCCGATATTGGTTCACCAGTGCGACGTGGCCGATCGGGCCGCGGTCGAGCAGCTTTTCGCCTGGTTGGATGAGCGATTGGGTCCGCTGGACATCATGGTCAACAGCGCCGGCGTGAACATCGTTCGCCGCAGTATGGCGCAGCTCGATCCGGCCGAGTGGGACCGCGTGCTGGCCATCAACGCCACCGGGGCCTACAACTGCATGAGGGCAGCGCTGGAGCGGATGCGGCCGCGGCGCAGCGGGCTGATCGTGAACATCTCGTCGATTGCCGGCAAACGGGCGTTGCGGCTGGCCGGGCCGGCCTACTGCGCTTCGAAGTTTGCCATGACCGCCCTGGGCACCGCCGTGGGTCTGGAGGAGCGTGCCAACGGCATCAAGGTGACCAACATCTTTCCCGGCGAGGTCAACACCCCGATCCTCCGCATGCGCCCCGAACCCGTCCCAGAGGAAAAAAAGGCGCAGATGCTCCAGCCGGCCGACGTGGCCGCCTGCGTGGTGTGCATCGCCAAATTGCCTCCGCACGCGCTGGTGCCGGAGTTGGTTATTACGCCGTTGTATCAGGAGTATGCATGAAGCGGTCGGGCGAGGGAATAGGAAATAGTAAATAGGGAATAGCAACAGGCAACGGCGGGCTGAAAGGAGCGGTGGCGGCCAGCGACTAACTTCGACCGCCCTGTCAGTCCTGAGCGGCCACCAACGGCAACAGGGTGGAAGCGGCAGCGGGTACCGCGGCGGTTTTCGAGCGGGCGGCGATGTTCTCGGCCAAGTCGGCCAGTTTTTTGCGCAGCTCGGGCTGCACGCCGGTCAGCTTTCCGGCCAAGTTCTGCACCGCTCGACTGTTGGCTTCGGCAGTCCGCGACAGGCTGCTGAGGAATGCCACCGACTGCGTGAAATTGTTGTCGCCCACTTTCACCAGCAGTGGTTGAAGGGTTTTAGTGACCAGCTCGACGGCGCCGGGTTCCACGCTCAGGAAGGCGTCCAGGCGGTTGGTGATGTAGTATCGGCCGTCGGTCTCGTGGACGTACCCGCTCTTCAGCACCAGCAGGCCTTTGGCCTTTACTTCCCGCTGAAGCAGCCTGCCGGTGTATGCCCCTTCGGCGTACACGATGTGCGTGTCATGGGTGCGGTACAGGTACTCGAAGTTGACGGTCGTGCCCTCCGGTTCCACCAAGCGATACTGGTTCGGACCCGTCTGCCGCAGGTGCAATTGGCTGATCTTCAGCACTTCCCAGATGTTCACCACCACGTCCGGATTCCGGACCAGGAAAAGGTACAGTTCAGGATCGCAGTCGATTACCCGCACAGGCATCCGGCGGAACAACGTTACATTGCTAAGCACCCCAGCGGCCTTCGCTCTGCCCTCGGGGGTAAGCTTGTCCAGCGGGATGGACTTGATGGCCTCCTGCTGGACGACCGGGCTACAGGTGCCTTCGAGCTGAGCGGCCCGTGAAAAGATGCGCGGTTGTGCGCCAAAGGCTGCCGCTGGCCAAACGAGCAAGATTGCCGCAAACAATAGGCGTGTCATGTGGTTAAATGTGGAATCTTGGCAATACGAGTGGCTTTTGTGGACTAGGACGTTTACAGCAATTTCACAGTGTCGGCGACATCGGTGCTGTCCATCGTTTAGGCTTAAAAAACACTTTGCGTACTCTGGCGATACTGGGGCGACACCGACGGTACCCAAGCACCGAAGGACGCTACTGATTATTCGGTCTTTGCGGGCGCAAAAGGACAGTTATTCGGTCGTTGTCAGCGCAAAGCGACAGTTGATCGGTGATTTCGGGCACAAAACAATGGCAAAAACGCTTTTTCGGCTATTGGTCTTGTGGCACACGGCGGCTCAGGGAACAATTGCCAGCCGGTCTGATTTGTGGCCGTGAGCCGCCTCCCATGGCAGCCGTGCAGGGACCAAGGTTTGTCAGTATGCGCCCCAAAGTCGGTGTTTCATTGACCCTGCTAATGGCCGGTGCTCTGGTTCTGCTGGCCGTCGGTTCGCGCGCTTATTACCAGGTTGCGGCAGTAGAGCATCTTCAACAGCAGATCGAAACGGCCGAAGAAGAACAAGTGCCGCAATTGCTGGCGCAGCTTTGTGCGTTGGGGGAACCGGGCATTCGCGCGCTGGTGGCCAATCTCGACAGCAGCAACGAGCCGGTGGCCCTTTCGGCCAGACGGGTGTTGCTGGGTCAACTGGCCCGATGGCGCAACGAATCCACTCCCCAGGCCCTGCGGCGGTATTTGCTGCTGGCCAAAGCGCTGCGAGAGTTTACCCCGCAGTTCGGCTCGCTCGGCAAACAAAGCGCCGAACAACTGGCCGTGAGCATGTTGCGCCAGATGCCTGACGGCGAGTCGGCCCAGCGCCAGCAGATAATCGAGCATTGCCGCCGGCTGTTGGAAGAGGTGGGGGCAACGGCCAGCAGTATCAGGGGGCAAGCATCGCCGCAATGGGATGGTGCGGCGCCGATAGACGCTTCCGACGTACCGCATCATAGCCAGTTTGCGACTGGCCAGTTGGTGACTGGTGGCGTGGATGTTCCGCCGGAAAACGCACCGCGGGAGACCGGCCGCAGAAATCCGCCAGTTGCGCCGAAGGCGTTTCCACCAGAACTGACCCATCTGCCCGGCGGTGGACTTGCCCCTGGTGGTTCCACTGGACATCCCGGCGAGCTGTTTTCGACCGACCGCTCCAGCGGTGGGCTGGGGAGCAGCACCGGGCTATCGGCAGGTCGTTTGGGCGAAGGCCAATCGTGGGCAGTTGCCGACCAGCGCGCTGAAGGGGGGCCGGGCAAGGAGGCATCTCCAACGCCCGGGAGGCTTCCCGCCCCAGCACAGCCTCCGAAGACGCTTCCCCGAGCCGGAAGCGAATGGCAGCCGGATGCTGGCGGGGTAGTGCGCCCGCTGACCGGCGCTGATGGCAGCGGCGCTCATTCAGTGCAGAAGTCTTGGCGGTCGGCGGACGAAAGGCCGTCGGCGGCGGACGAAAGGCCGTCGGGGCCGATTCTGCCGGGCCAGCAGCCGCCTTCCGCTTCAGGCGGCGGGGCCAAATCGCGCGATCAGCATCTACCGCCGGTGGAGATCGAACTTGCCCGACGCGCGGCACACCCCGACCCTCAAGTGCGAAAGCAATTGGTCAGACTACTGCCCCAGCTACAGGCAGTGGATTCTACAGCGTGGTTGCTGCGTTTGTGCGAGGATGAAGACCCGGAGGTACGCTGGGAGGCGATGGCGCTGTTGGCCACCAGCAACAATCCGGCGGTTACAGCCCAGGTGCGTAAACTGGCTCGACAAGATAGCAATCCGCGCATTCGCCAATTGGCCGAACAGCTCGACCGACGCTGACGGCCCGCCCTGCGCCGTCGAGCCTGAGCCGTGAAAACCGTCGGCGCGAAAAGATTTGCGCGACTCTAGGCTGGCCCAACGCTGCGGTTAAGGTCGGCGCGGGCCGAAACGGAAAGACCTGCGATTGTCTTCCTTGGGTTTTTCGGAACCGGGCTTTTCGATGGCGGTTTTTTCGCCGGGTTTGGTTTCCTCCAGCGATATCGGCGTGTCTTTTCCGTCGCGCAGGTTGCCGCCGCGGGGGATAACCATCTTCTTGCCGTCGATGGCGATTTCCACCTGATCGAGGTCTGGTATTTTCAGCACTTTTGCGGGCATTTGGCCTACTTTGAAAGTGTCGCCCTCGGCCAGGAAGAACTTTTCGTCGGTGGTCCGCACCCACAACCACACCTCCCGTTTGCCGTTGGTCTCGATGATGGCATCGATCACGGCGAATTGCAGATGGTCGATCGGTGGTTTGGGTGGGTCGGGCGGTTTAGGAGGGGTCGGCAGCGGCTTGGGCGGATCGACTTTGCGCGGCTGTGGCGGCGGCGGAGGCGGCGGGGGCGGGGTGTACGGCTTGAACAAGTTCCGCTCCACGATCGTCTTCTGATACTCTTCTAATTTTCCGGACAGCGGACGCAAAGGCTTTTCCTCCGGCAGCCCGGTAGTGCTGGTCGCGCTGGGCAAACTCATCGCTTCGATCACGATGTTCATGTCCAACTTACCGGAGTCTTTCAATGGCGTGACGGTAAACTGCTGGATCTGGTGCAAGTAGCCGGCCGAATAGAACTCGAACAACAGCCGGGTAAGTTGATCGAGCGTTCCCTTGCCGTGAACAGTAAAAGGCAAGGCGGTGTACACGCCGCGGCGGACGCGGCCCTCGCGCGGTTCGATGCGCACATCCTCCAGCTTCAGTCGGCCGACCAGCCCTGTCAGCCAGCTTTGATAGAGCCTGCCGGCGTCGCGCGTGTTGGCCGGCAGCGCGCGACGTTCCCATTGGGCCAGTTTGGCTTTAGATTTCAGGGTAGCGTCCAAGCGGGCTTGCTTTTTGGCCAATTCCTCGGCTTTTTCGTTCCGCACCCGGCGCAGTTCGCCCACGCTGCCCCCCGAGCTGCCCACCAACCAATACAGCACCACCGCGCCGGCTAGTGCGCAACAGGCCAAGGCTAACGTCTTTTCTCGTTTGCTGAGCGCCATCGCTGGTTGCTCGCCGAGCGCCAGGCTCGGTTGCTACGAAGTTTCTTGTCTTAGGTACACATGGCGACACGTCGACCGGGCGACTACTTGCTGCCGGTGCTGGCAATGGGTTTCCGCAAGGGGGTTATTTTGGGGGCGGCGGGTTTGGGTTTGGGTTCGCCCACCCGCACCGAAGCCCCGAACTTCCAGGTGTATCGTTTGTCCGAGTCGTCTCGGCTGCTGGTTTTGCCGCCCACCTGATGGTCCGGCGGGGCGTGCAGGCTGTCGTAAACCAGTTGGATGCTGGCCTCGGTATCGACCAGCCCTTCGATGAGCATCTCGCCGCCGACCGTCCCTGTCTTGCAAGTGAGCATGGTGACCATGGCCTGTTTGGCCGGGGGCATGTTGCGGCTCAAATACGCCAATTCATCCAGCCAGGCGACGTCGGTGGCCAGCCACTTTTCGATCTCGGCTACTTTGGCCTCGCGCTGCTCGGCCTCGGCCAATTGGCTGTTAAGCTGCTGCAACTGAGCCTCCAAGCCCTGGATTTCCGCCGTAAGCCAGTAAACTTGCAGCCGTTGCCAGCCCAGAAACACCATCGCCAGCAAGGCCACTGCCGCGCCGGCGATGATCCAGGGTTTGCGGCGGTCGGGAGGCGTGGGCGGCTGGCGCGGGTGCAGAAAGTCGATGGCCTGGCCGGTCTGCTCCAACTCGGCCACCAGCATTCCCAGCAACGGGGCGAACTGTTCGGCCCGCTTGGGTAGCGCCTCTCGCACCGCCGAACCTAGCTCCAGACCGGCAAACGGATCAAACAGCGTGGTCGGCCGGTCCAGTGCCGTTTGCAGGGCCGCGGCCAGCGCGTTGTGCTCGGCCCCCACGCCCAGCAGCACGATAGATTCCACCTGCTGCCCGACCAGTTGGTTCTGCGCCGCGGCAATCGTTCGGCGCAGCTCGGCGATCAACGATTGCGCGTGCTCCTGGCTTTCCAGCGGATCGCCTGACAACCGCGCGGTGCGCAAAAACACCACTTGTCGGCCGAAGACCACCGTCAGATCGGCCTCGTCGCCCAGCAGGTCCACCAGCAAGCACATACCCGCCGGAGTTGCCAATTGCGCGCGATTGTACAGCGAGGCCACGGCGCACGGGCGGAGCACTAGTCGCTTGGCTCGCAAACCGGCGGCCTGGCATGTGCGGCGGATCTGCTCGATCAACTCTGGCGAGATGGCCGCTGCCAACACGCTCCGCTGTGCCTGGCCGGTTTCGCCGATGGGTATGAAGTCCAACGACCAGTCGTCTTCCAGCTCGTTGAACTCGCGCATGGCCTCGAAGCGGACTGCGCCGGGCAGTTCTTCGTCGGGCACCGCCGGGAGTGTCAAGTGCCGCAGTTCGATGCTGGAGCGGCCCACGGCCACCAGGGTGTCGATCTTTCCCACGCCGTGCTGCGCCAGGGCGGCGGCTATTTGCGGTCCTGGCTCGACCTCGGTCAGCTCGCCTTCCGGCCCGGCAACGCGCAACGGCACTGCGAAAGCGTGCTCGATCAGCACGCGGTTACCCCGCATCGAGGCGACAGCCAGCCGAGCTTGCCCGGAGTCCCATTCTATGGCCAGCAATTGCGACATGGTGATAAGTTTCGGCCGTCCAGCGGCTCGCACATGCGCCCCGTAGGGGCGTCGTTGTTATTCTGTGGTTACAGTATATGCTCTGTGATTCCAGTATATTTGCCTGCCACAGCTATTCCCAACTTTCTATGCCCAGCGTGGCCAGAGCGTACCCGCGCCCCAAGTGACTGAGGTCCCGCCACATAAGAATCGTAGGAGGTTTTTGGGAAGCGTCCAGCACGGCTTCGATGCGGACCGCCGGGCCTGCGCGGTCGAAGTATCCGACCACCTGCGCCCGATACACGCATCCCCCGGCGCACAAGAAAGGCAGCAGAGCCTTCATTTGCTCGAGTGTCACCAGACCTTCTTCGAGCAACCAGGTTTCGTGGCGGCGGTTGTAGGGTGCTTTGGCCGGATCGGGTTCACGGGTGCTGAGAATCCGGTCCAGCAACTCGGTGGTCATTCCTGGCACCCCGGCCAGCACCGCCCGCGGCGCCTGGTTGACGTTGATCCGCCCGATGATCTCCGGCGACGTATTCACCGCTACGTGGTCCATCAGCAGCGGCAGATATACTTGCATCAACTCAGGCACGCTGACAAAAGGGCTCATCAGCACCACTTTGCGCGACTGGTTTTTCTGGTCGGGAATGGTCACTTCCGTGCGGGCGTCGATCAGGTCCAGCACCGTGCTGAGCTTGGCTTTCGGCTTGCGCGTAAGGTCGATCGCCTGGGTCAGCTCCGGCGGGATGTCGAGTGTGGGCTGGGAGGTAGTCGGCCCGTTCTGCCGGTATAGCACGATAAACAGCGCCCACAGGGGTTGGTCGGGAAAGGCCTCGGTCAGCTCCTCGAACAGCGTTTGCATGTCGTTCTGGTTCAGGTCGATTTTTTTTCGTCCATCGGGGCGAAGGTTAGTCTCCTTGCTCCACAAGGTCAGATATGCGGCCCAGCCCCGGTTGATGGTCTCGTCGAACGATTCGGACTGCACCAGTAGGGCTTCGGTGGGTTCGTTGGGGTCGGGCAGCCCGTTGCGGTTGGCGTCGCTGCCGAAGAGCATCTCCGGCCACACGTCGCGGACCAGCAGCAGTTCCTCGACGGTTTGCAGCGGCCCGTTGCGCGGCGCGTAGCCGGGCGTCAGCGAGGCGTAATAGTCGATTTCGGCCCCGTTTTCCCGCGGATCGTCGTCCTCGTCGATCCAGTCCAAGATGGCGTCGGCGATTTGCTCGGTCATGCCAGGCAGGCCTAGCAACAGACGCCGAGCGCCCTGTTCGGCGTACTGGTCGGCCAGCGAGAGGGTGTTCAGGTTGAGCTTGGTGGACTCGTCTTCCAGACCAAAGCGGACGCTGGCGCTGGTGTACGGTTCATATCTGGGCGCGATGACCGTGAAGCGGCTGCGACGCTCGGGGCGCTGGTGATCGTACACCAGCATTCCGCGCAGCAAGGAAGGATTGTCGTACCAGCCGCCCATCGCCGTCTGCGTCTCCACGTCTTTAGAGAGCAACAGTTTGACCAGTTCCAGACCGGAATCGGCCGACGCGCGGGCTTGCGCCTGCTGGGCGGCCGAAAGCGCCGCCCGCCGCTCGGCAACCATCAGCTCCGAGTACGTCAGCCCGGCCAGCGTCAACATGGCTATCACTACCAACACCAAGGGCAGAACCAGCGCACGGCGCTGAGGCAAGCGGCGATTGGTTGCCGTGGCACCGCTACGTCGATTCGGATCGTGCCGGTAACTGGTCGTCATGTCGGACATGTGATGCAGAGGTGGCTGCGCGAAGCGTTTGGTTTGTGGTCTTGGTTTCCCCAATATCAACGAAAAATTTGTCGCTCACCCTCCGGGGTTTCCG
Organism: uncultured Pirellulales bacterium; assembly: GCA_938015445.1. Classification (GTDB taxonomy): domain Bacteria; phylum Planctomycetota; class Planctomycetia; order Pirellulales; family Thermoguttaceae; genus CALLPE01. Next base: position 139,258 of record CALLPE010000018.1, on the reverse strand, counting down.
CTGCTGCCAGTGGTGCTGCTCGAACCGCTGGAGGATGTTTCCTCGGTGGACTCGGACTCGGTTGTTATCTTCGGCGGTCGGGCCGAGGGGATGTAAACTACGGTTTTGTACGTACGGGCGTTGTCCAACACTTGCAGATCGGAGCGCCTGCCAAGCCCGAATAGCCCACCAGAACTGTCCCGCGGCTGGGCGATGTACAGCGTCACCTCGATAGCCACCGGCAGCCCCTGCCGCTCGACCGAATCCCAGTACTCGTACCACTGAGAACCGTCGGTGTACCAGAATTCGATACCCACCACTTCCGGGGCGATGGGCGACAGGTTCAGGTCGATGTTGTAAAGGCTTCCTGTCTCGGCTGCAAACGCCGTGACCGCCCGGTCCAACTCCCTGCGGATGAGGCCAGCTTGCGTACCGCCCAACGAAGGCCCTCCGACGGCTCCGCCCAGTCCGACTACGTAGTAGGTCACGGTCTTCATATCACTGACGCGGTCGACGCTCGTGCCGTCTGCGGTGAGGATGATCGACTGGCCAAGCTGGTCGATCCGCGGCAAGCGGCTGACGTCCACCTGTAGTTCGTAGCGGTTGCCGTACAACCCGGCCACCGGGGGTAAGGTGGTAGACTCGGCAAGATTGCTGGCGTACTGCGACACCGCGGAGGCGAGTTGTTCGGCGCTTGCTGAATCCACGCCTGCTTCCTCGGCCGCCCGAACAGCATCTTCGATAGCCGATGAAGTGCTACTGCCGCTGGTGGCGGCTTTGAGAATCTCCTCGGCCAGTTGCGGGTCGTACTGTACCGCGCCGCGGATGTCGTCGGCGATCCGCCGCAGCAAGGCATGGGCCAACCGGGCCTCTTCCACGTCACGCCGTCCCGAGTCGAACGCCCGCAGGTTGACGTGTACCGCCGTGCCTATCGCTCCAATGACGATCACCGCCAAGGCCATCGCCAGGATGACCTCCAGCAGCGTAAAGGCGCGGCGGTTCGGGATTTGGGATGCGAGATTCATCAGATTTCAGAAACGTTCGGATACGCCTTCAAAGTTCGGCTTTGCCGCTGGCGGTTCGTCTGTCGCGTCGCGCACGTCCGAGCCGCTCAGCACCGCAAGTTTTTGCTTATCGACCAACGCATTTGCTCACGGCCGGACAAGCCCGCCGTGCCACGCCACCTTATGCAAACTACAAACCATTACATCTGCGATAGCATAAGCCACCGCACCAAGGTGACCTCCACTGGCTGATGCGTCGCCGGCAGGTCCTGGCGGACAGTGACTTGGACGGCTATCAAACCATCCTCATCCAAAGCCATGCTCTCGATGGAGTACAGCCAACCGCGGTCGCGCTCGTCGAATAACTGCGAGCAGGGCACGTCGAACACCGGATCGCAGGGAACCAGTCCGGCGGCGATTTCGTTTAGTATCCCTTCGCAAAGCAACTGGGCTCGCGTCGTGTCGCGTGCCGCTTGGGCGTTGCGCAGCGCGCTGCGGGCGATTTCGCCCAACACGGCTATCGACCCGGTCAGAATCGCCAAAGCCAGTATCACCTCCAACAGCGAAAAGCCTGCACCGCCAGCGGTCCGGCGACACAGTTTCGCCGGCAGCCGCGGCGGGTGCCCTGTTCGTAGCACAGCGCCAAACGTCGCATCGGCTAGTCTCATGGCCCTTGCACCTGCTGGATGGGATAGTTCGCTTGGACCGGATACACTTCGCTGACGTTGACCACGCCAGTCAGGCCCCGCAAACGCAGTTCGATGGCCAGTCCGCGGGCGTTGCGCAGCTCCAGCCGGGCGGTCGAGGTAGTGCCATCGGGATAGAACATGATCGGGTCCGACCAGCCGACGCCCGAGGGAACCTCGCCCTGTAATTCGGCACCCAGTGGTATCATGGCCGAGCGGGTGTCGGCCAGGGCTTCGCAGGCCGAAAAAACGATGCCTTCCGGGAGCTTTCCCGCTCGATATTTCGCCTCGCCGCTTTCCGTCCAACCGTAGGCGGCACCGCCGTCGGCAACACCGCTTTGCGATAGGTCGGCCAGCAGCTCCTGGCTTTCCCACTGTTGGATGTGGAAGTCTGTGCCGTCCAGCGTGCAGCGGAACATGTAAACGCGGTCGGCGTTCATCGCGCTGATGTGCGCGCGAACCCAAGCGGCACGTACCCGATCGGCCGCCGAGCGCAATTGCCGGTGGGCGAAGGGGGCCTGAAGCATCGGCCAGGCAAAGGTGGCGATGACCACCAGCAGCGCAAGCGCCAGCAGGACTTCCAGCAGCGTGAAGCCTGCCGACGCGCGTTGCGAAAACTTTACCATACGGTTCATGATGTGCCTGTTGCGCCGCTACAGTACTCAGTCGGCATGGCCGCCGGGGGCACGGCTGGCTTGGCCAACCGGGCAAGTCGCACCCGCTCCCTTCCGCCCAGCGGTGTCTGTCGAGCCGCAGCGCCTCAACCGCGGAGCGTTCGCTCAGTTGCTTCGCTTAGTTGCTAATGTCGTCGGCGGTACCGCTGACGCCGTCGGGACCGACCGACCAGATGCGGTAGTAATCCACCCCGTCCATATCCTGATAGACTTCGTACAGGTACTCGCGTCCCCAGGGGTCCAGCGGCAGCGGTGACTTCAGATACGGTCCGCCCCATTGTGCGCTGGTCATGTCGGCCGGTTGTTCCCACAGCAGATTCAGCGTGGGCGGAAAGTAGCCGTGATTCAGCCGGAAGTTCTCCAGCGGCGTTTCCAACAGACCGATTTGCGTGCGCGCAGTGCGGATCTTCGACTGCAACTGGATCGGCCCGTACGCTGTCACAGCGAACGACGCCAACACCACCAGGATGACCAGCACCAGCAAGACTTCGATCAAGGTGAAGCCTGTCCGGCGCCGAGAATTGAAACGTTTCATAGCATATCTCCTCTCCCAGGTTGGTTTGCCAGGGGATTAGCGGCTGTATTGTCATAGCCGTATTATCTGTCGCATGTAAGGTTATATTGGCGATGCTGAGCCTTAATGCGTAAATATGGTTGTAATTTGATGCTGAGCCTATATGGTCGTACTCATCTTCAGCACCGGCAGCAGCAGTGCGATGACCACGAACAGCACTACGCCGGCGATAATCAGCAACAACACCGGCTCGAGCATCCGCACGGCCAGGTCCAGTCGCCGCCAGGTGCGCCGCTCCAGCCCGTCGGCGATGCTGAGCAACACCGTCTCCAGCGTGTTGGACTGCTCGGCCACGGCGATCATCTCCACCACCGTGACAGGGAACTTCCCGCTTGCTCCCAGCGGTCCGGCCAACGTTTGACCGGCAGAGATGTTTTCGCTGGCCTCTTGCACGGCCCGGGCCAGCACGCGGTTGGCTGTGGCGTCGCTGGCGATCTGTAGCGAGCGGATGATCGGCACTCCGTTGTGCAACAAGGTACCCAGCACGCGGCAGAATCGCGCCACAGCAAGATGCAGGAATATCGTGCCGGCCAGCGGGAGGCGGATTCGCGTGGCGTCCCACCACATCCGCCCGCGCTCGGTCCGCAGCCAGCGCCGCAGCAACCACACGCCCAAAAAGACCAACGCCAACAAGGGGATACCCCAGATGCGCATCTGCTGGCTAAGCCACAAGAGCATGTCGGTGACCAGGGGCAGCTCGCCGCGCTCGCGCAGGCGGGCAAACAACTCGGCGAAACGCGGCACGAAGAACACCACCAGCACGTTAACGATGATCGTTCCCACCACCATCAGAAACACCGGGTAGATGATCGCCCCGATGGTGCGTTTTTTCAGGTCTTCCTGGGCTTCGGTGAACTCGGCGACGCGGGCCAGGGCTTCCTCCAAGAATCCGCCTTCGCCGCCGGCGCGGATCATGCTGACGGCCATTTCGCCGAAGAGGTGCTCGAAGCGTCCCATGGCCTGGGCCAGCGTGGCGCCGTCTTCCACCTGGCGGTGGACTTCCTCCAGCACGTATTTCAGCCCGCCGTGCGAGGTCTGCTTCTGGAGCACTTCCAAGCTGCGCAGCAAAGGCACCCCGCTACGCAACAAGTCGGCCAGTTGGGCGTACGTAACCGACAGCAATTGGGCCGGCACGCGACGCACCCGACGCGGTGCTTCCTTGACTGTTTGGGTGCGTAGGTCCACCGGGTACAGCGACCGGTTGGCCAGCGTGGCCAGGGCCTCGCGGCGCTCGGCCGCCGAGATGACGCCGGTGACGCGGTTGCCATTGGCATCGCGGGCTACGTAAGCGAACTCGGGCATAGGATAACACTGAGTTGTTTACTGCTTCGGCAGCGCCGGCCAGCCGGGAGCGGGCAGCCGACCATCGGGCCGGAGCAGACAGCATTGCGGCGACGGTAATGTATTTGGGCTAAGTCTTTCGGCCAAGTTGCTCGGTCAAAGCCCTCTGACCAGACATTGTCAAAACATTGGCTTTGGTGACGCGGGCGACTTCGTCGATGGTCGTTCGGCCGGAAAGCACTTTCAACCAGCCGTCTTCGCGCAGGGTCCTCATGCCTTCTTCCAAGGCGGCGTGGGCGATTGTCCAACTGCTGGCACGGTCGTGGGCAAGCTGGCGGATGCGCTCGGTAGTTACCAACAGCTCGAAAATCCCCACCCGGCCGAAATACCCCACATTGCGGCACTCGCGGCAACCGACGGCCTTGTAGATGGGGCGCTCCGCCGAGACCTGCTCGATGGGGAAGTCGCGGGGCACCTCTCCCGGCTTGGGAACATACGGTTGCTTACAATGCTTGCACAGCGTGCGCACCAGCCGCTGGGCCATTACGGCCTCCACCGTGCTGGAGACCAAGAAGGGTTCCACGCCCATGTCGATAAGCCGCGTGTACGCACCCGCTGCATCGTTGGTGTGCAAAGTGCTGAACACCAAATGTCCGGTCAACGCCGCTTGGATGGCGTTCTCGGCGGTCTCCAAATCGCGGATTTCGCCCACCAGGATAATGTCCGGGTCGTGCCGCAGGATGTGCCGCAGAGTGGTGCCGAACGTCAAACCGATCTTCGGATGAACCTGAATCTGGTTGATGCCTTCCAGTTGATACTCTACCGGGTCTTCGGTGGTAATGATCTTGGTTTGTCCGCTGCGAATTTCCAACAACGAGCTATATAAGGTGGTCGATTTACCCGACCCGGTTGGCCCAGTGACCAGAATGATGCCGTGCGGCAACTGGATCAATTCGTGGAACGTCTCGTACAGGTCGTCCTCCATGCCCAGCTTGCGGAGGTTGAAGTCCATTCCACCCTTATCCAGCAGACGCAGCACCACGCCTTCGCCGTGGATCATGGGAATGACCGACACCCGCACGTCCACCTCTCGGCCACCGACTTTCAACTCGATCCGCCCATCTTGCGGCAACCGGCGTTCGGCGATATTCAGCCGCGACATGATCTTCAAGCGGCTGATGATGGCGTTTTGGAAGCGGCTGATTTCCGGGGGCACCGGCTGCGGGTGAAGCACGCCGTCGATGCGATAGCGGATCATCAAGCCCGATTGCTGCGGCTCGATGTGTACGTCGCTGGCCCGCGTCTGAATCGCCTCCAGCAGAATCTCGTTGACCAGCCGGATGACCGACGGCTCTTTGGCCATTTCCGACAATTCCGAGCCGTCGTCTTCGATTTCCTGAAGCAGCTCCACCCGTTCGTCGTCCGCCTGTGCCAGCAGCCCCTCGATGGTCTCGCTGCCCACGCCCAAATGGGTCTTGATAAGCCGGGAAATCTCCGCCCGCGATGCCAACACCGGCACAACCGTCAGCCCGGTGGCCGAACTTAACTCGTCCAGCGGATAGAGGTTGAACGGATCGCTGGTGGCCACCACCAAGGTGCCGTTGCACTGGCGGACGGGGAATAGCATTTCGCGGTGGATGTACCGCTGCGGAAACGTCCGCAATAGCGACAAGTCGATTTCGCACTCGGCCAGGTCGACGTACTCCAAACCCACCTCTTCGGCCAACGCCCGCAAAGCCTGCTCCTCGCTGACCAAGCCAAGCTGTACGGCAACTTCGTCGAGGCGCTGGCCGTTGGTCTGGGCATTGCGCACAGTTTCCAACTGGCGCGCGTCCAGTAGTCCTCGCTTCAGTAGTATCTGGCCTATTTCCATAGCGTCACGTCCAACCCGCCGCTGCTAGCGCGCCAGCGGCTAACCCGGCTGGCTTAGCGCCAACGAATGTCGAAATCGCATCTAGCCGACCGACACACCTATCTTGCCGACAAATGTAGGCAACTACTGTTCAAAATACCGCCTCAGCGGCGGTTAGTCTATCCTTCGGTTGGGTCAATGTCGCCTGCCACCCCGGGCCACCCCGCGGTGCGTCTGGGCGGTGTATGGGACGCTTCGGCCTGGGGCGCGTAAGCTGTACGCAACACGCCCGGCGGCTTCGGCGCAACACTATCGGCCCCCGCCAGGATTATTCGCTGAGAACTCGCTTGTATTGTATTTGTGTATAGGCTCTCTTATATCGGAAAGCGCCGAGGCTGCTGTCTGAAAAACCGCCCTACGGCCAGCCGACTGGCCTGGCCGGCCGTAGGGGGGCACACGAGCATCGATGCCAACCGAGTGCAACATCAGTTATCTGGTTTGGGCTGTGGTCGCTGTGGCCCACCGGGCCGACGGAACAACGCCCCCATGTCTAACTCGAACTTTTCCCCTTTGGCCTTCTCGAGCTTTTCCTTTTGAGAAGGAGTCAACACGTCGAACACGGCCTTCTCGGTGTCCTCGCGAGCCTTTCGCATTTCCTCGAACAGCTCCCGGCCTTTTTCGCGGCGCTGCTCAGGCGATAGGTCGCGCAGAGATTCCATCTGCTTGCGGGTCTTCTCGGCCGCTTCTTTGCGCAGATTCTCCATCTTCTCGCGCTGCTCGTCGGTGATGCCCAGCATTTCGATCACTTCCGGATCAGAAAGCGCCTGTAAGCCTTGGACTTGCAGCTTGATTTCCTTCAACCGTTTCTTTTGGTGATCCAGCAGCACTTCGTCGACTTTCTTGCGCAGCTCTTTGGTGCGTTCCTCCATCTTCTTGCGGGCTTCTTCCATCGCTTTCTGCCGCTCTTCGGCCGACATGTCGCGCATTCCCCTGGGGAACATATCGCGCAAGCCTTCCATTGCGCCACGCTGGATTTCCCGCAGCTTGTCTATCTGCTCCTGCACCAAGTTAAGCTCTTTTTGAACCTGCGGCGCATTGAGAAGTAACAGATCGATGTTTCCTCCCAGGCCTCCCATGGCACCACCTGGTCCCATCATCCCGGGCCCGAATCCCGGCTGCTGAGCCGCGAACAAGCTGCCGCAGACCAGCAATGCCAGCACCGACGCCAACATACACAACCTGTTCATAGCCAATCCTTTCCGAAAAGAGGCTTGAAGTAGACGACCTGGCGACCAACCGCCGATGGCTGGCCCCTACAGCCTCTTAAACCCGCCGCCGCCGAAGAAGTTCCGTCGGAAAACGCGTGGGCAAGCGGAACAAAGCGGAACAAATACGCTTGCCGAGCGTTCATAATAGCAGGGACATCATGCGCGTCGGCCTGGAAAGGGTTCGAGCATGTCGAAAGCACTTGCCCTAACCGTGGGGATTGGCGTATGGCTGGCAACACTGACCGCTTACGGTCAGCCGGGCGGCTGGGGCCGTCCCGGTGGCCGTGGAGAAGGTGGTCGGCCAGAATTTGGACGCGGCGAAGGGGGACGCGGCGACTTCGGCCGGGCTGAAGGCAGTTTTGGCCGGGGTGAAGGCAGTCGGCCAGAGTTCGGGCGCGGCGGTTGGGGACAACCCGGCGGCTGGATGCCGGGTGGCGGCCCACCCGGCGGGATGGGTATGGGCATGGGTATGATGGCTCCAATGTCGCCGGCCGACGCCGAAGCCCGCCTGCGTCGGGCCGACTTCTTCATCCAAGAACTCGATGCTAACCATAACGGGGTGATCGAAGCCGAAGAAGTCGAGGGCCGACGCCGCTTCTTCGTCGATCGCATACTCCAGCAGGCCGGTTTGGAACCCAACTATCCGGTGTCGGTAGCAAAAGTCCGCGAAGGCATCCAACGCTACTATCAGCCGTACATTTCCGGCACTGCGCCGGGGATGATGCCCGGCACCCCAGGCGGCGGCTTCCAAAGCGGTGCTTGGCCCCAGTTTACCCCAGGCGGCATGGGGCCGGTTCCTGGCGGGTCGTCGTATGGCGGTCCAGGTCAAGGGCAACTTTCCCCGGCCGATTTCGAGCGCCGCAGGCAGTTCGAGCAGATGTACGCTGAGGCAAGACATCTGGACGAAGAAGGCAACAGAAACGGCATTATCGAAGCCGAAGAAGCCGCCGGCGGCCGTTCGCACAGTCACAAGGAAATGTTTGAACGGGTAATGGCCAAAGCTGGCTTGCCGGCTACCACGCCAGTAAAGCTCGAATTGGTCCGGGAACGCTTGGCCGCCGCCTACGGACTGACCCCAAGCGGCGCACCGCTGCCGGCTGGACAGACCGGAACAACGGCAGCCCCGGGAACGGTTCCGGGATTTGGCGAGCCGCAGCCGCCCCGACCGCCAGTGCCCGGTTTTGGCCCAGTCCCTACCACAAGTACCGTTTCCACGACTACCCAATCCATTACTGTCCAGGGCGCTCCGGCCGGAACCGCAAGCGGGACCAGCAGCGGAGCGTCTGGGGCGTCGGGCAGCAGCGAAGACGAACGCCTCCGCGGATACGCCAAAAGCCTGCTATCGCAGTACGATAAGAACAAGAATGGTGTGCTCGATCCCGAGGAATACCGGGAAATGCGCGGCGACGTACGCTCTGCCGACCGCAACGGCGACAGCAAGGTGGACCTAGAAGAGCTTATCGCTTGGCTGAAACGCTTCAGCCAAGGCGGCACGTCGAGTTCCAGCGGTACTTCCGGGCGATCGTCCTCGTCAAGTGGCAGTAGCGCATCGACAAAACCCGGCCGACTGCGGCTGAGCACCGCAATGGAACGCTTGCCGTCGGGCCTGCCCAATTGGTTCTTCGAGAAAGATGCTAACGCCGACGGGCAGGTGAGCATGGCCGAGTTCACCACCGATTGGACCGAAGCCAAACTGGCCGAGTTTATGCGTTACGACCTCAACGGCGACGGCATCATCACCCCAGCGGAGTGCCTGGCCGCCGAAAAACAGAAGTCGGTTGCCGCAACAGAAGCCAAACCGGCGGAAAAACCTTCAGAAAAGCCGGCAGAGCGCCCGTAACAGAGCTGTGAGGATAGCGCAGGAAGCTATCCGCATAGCGAAGCGAATCCGCCCCACGCGGCGCGATGCTCCGGCGGAGCTGAGCCGCGCACAGCAAGCCGGCGCGTACACAGCCGCAATGTTACGTGCCGCTTTGCGCCGGGGCGGATTGCTTGGCCGCTTTTATCTTGGCCGAAAGTCGCGACTTGGTCCGCGCTGCGGCGTTGCGATGGATGATGTGTTTGGCCGCCGCCTTATCCAGCTTCTTGGCTGCTAGCCGGAATTGCTTTTCGGCTTCCTCCAGATTGCCGGCCTTGATGGCTTCCAGTACTTTGCGGCACTGGGTGCGAACCGATCGCTTCACCGAGCGGTTCCGCGCCCGGCGGACAACGTTCTGACGTAATCGTTTTTTGGCGCTTTTGGTTGTGGGCATAACTGAACAAGCTATGGCGTATAGCTACACTTTACAGTAAAGCCTGTGGATACACACTCACAAGCGGTAACGGGTTAACGTTGACTTTCTGGTTATCTGGTTATCGTAGCCGACGGTACTGCCTCTGCTCCTGCTTCCGCCGCACAAGGGCAGCTCGCACAAAGACAGCTATTCCGCGGGAGCAGAGGGCAAGTCGCTTTCGTCTTGTTTGATCGACACGGGGGCCTGCTCGGGGGTGGGCGGCCCCTGTCCGCTCACGGCCGCTTCGCGCGCCGCGGCGATCTTATCCAGCAGCGTGCTGACATCGCGGTAGCTAAAGTCCAAGCCGGCCAATGCGCTTAGGTGTTTTTCAGCCGCGTCCAGGTCGTTCAGCGCGAAGGCCAACTTGCCGGCCTGATACAGCGCGCGTTTTTTGTTCTCGGCGTCGCGGTCGGGTATCTCTTCGATGGCCGCTTCGTAATGCGACATTGCCAGCCGATACTGCTTGATCTGCTGGAAACACTGGCCCAACGAAAGCATGCACACGCCTTTGCGCCGCGGATCGTTGCGCGCGATCTGGAACTGCTTGATGGCCTCGTTTATCTGCCCGCCGATCTGATACCGCAGCCCCAGCTCGTACTTGAACGTCAGGTTGTTGGGATAACGTTCGCAGCGGTTCTTGTAAACCTCCAGTTCGCGGTCGTTCAGTTCTTTACGGAGGCGCTGGTACTCTTCGTCCGCTCCAGGTTCGCCGCTGTCGCGCCGCTTCTTGACCACCATCAACTCTTGCCGCAGGCGGCGCAGTTGCACGTCCTCCCAGCGCTCTTGAACCTCCACCTCGCCCCCGGAAATCTTTAAAGCCTCGGCGTAAACTTCTTCGGCCTCTTTGTACTCGTCGCGGTTGATATATACCTGCGCCAGCTCGAAGTAGTTTTGGAGGTTTTTCGGGTCGCGTTTGATTCGCTCGCGCAGCACTTCTTCCTGACTAATTTCCTCTTCTTCCGGCGCCTTACTTCCCGCGGCCTTGGCGGCGGCCGCTTTCTTCTTCTTGGCTTCTTCTTCGTCGGGCCGTTTGGTCTTGGCCAATTGCTTCCGCACGGTCAGCTCGGCGATCATCCGCTGCACCTCTTCGTCGTCGGGACGGACCTGTTCGACGCGATGCAAACAGGCAATCGCCTGGTCGTACTGCCCCAATTCCGCCAGAGCCTTGGCGGCCTGGATGTTGGTTTCCGGGTCTTTGGGGTTAGCCTCCAGGGCGAACTTCAGCAGCCGCATCTCGCACAGCACATGTCCGAGATGCTTGGCAGCCGTGGCCATCGAGCGCAAGGTGGCCACATCCCAAGGATTGGCCGTCAGCACCTTGGCCCCGTTGCGGTACACTTCCTCCCATTGCCCCTGGGCTTCGGCCTTCTTCATTGCCGATCGGGCCGCGCGCTCCTTAAGTTGGGCCAGAAAAGCCGGCGGCCGATTGTTGTTGAACTTCCGGTGCAGGTTTTCTATGTAAGCGATGATGTACTCGACGTTGGACGGGTCGCCGGTGACGCATTGCGCCAGCAAGTCCGACACATACCCATGGTCGTACTCTTGCTGGCCCATGAGCTTCTTGGCGTGCTCGAAGGCCTTCTGGATGCGCTTGCGCTGCATCGGCGAGACCGCGCCGGCGGCCTGGGCGCCAGGAGTGTTAGTAACATTGCCGTCGGAACTCATGGGATTAACCACCGACTAAGGCCAGTCCGCTGTAAGCTCTTTTAACCAGCAGTGTTAAAGGCGATAATCTCCGCCTCGGTACGATCCCTAAAGGCAAAAACATGCGCTTAAGCGGTTGCGCCGGTGCTCTCAAACACCGATGTTCACAAGCACTTAATAACAGGCCGTGAGGCCGCCAACAGCAAATGCGAACCCCGAAGCTGTTGCGCCGCCCACTGCACCCGCACAGAGGGCTTGCTTATTTTCCAGCGGCTGATTGCTCCGCTTGCGTCCCAATGCGGCGATATAATCTTGCCTTAACAACCACATCCCAACGACGCCCCACAGCCGGCTGCGGCGCCCTATTGGCACCTATAGTGCATCAAGGCACGGCGAAGCGTGTTGGATGTTACTGCGCCGGCAAGCGACAAACTTCAGCCCACCGAGGCTACTATCTGCCAGTCTGCGCAAAAAATAATTTTACCAAACCCGCCGACGAAAACAACCACTTTCACCGCTGCTCGCGCAGGGTTGTCCAACTGGCCAGCCCCAAGGCTGCACTACACACGATGAAACCCACGTCCATCACGACGCTCACGCGGCTGAACGGGAATCCAAGTGCCAGGTCCAGCCCGAATATCAAGAACATTAGTGCAGCAATCACAGTACCACTGATGCATAGCGCTTTGGGCATTGAAGTCAGTCCTCGGTCAGCACGTCAGCTCGATGGATTCCCGTGCCTTCGATTATAATTAGGCGGCGTTGCGCTAACCACCGCGTTGATGTGTCGATGCGCTTCAGAACAACGGTTGTACCGCCGCCTGGCAAAAGCTTAGTTTGCGCAACAGAAAACTCAAGACCGCTTATCAGGAGCAGCACGATAGATGGTTACTTCTTCTCCATCTCCCCGCAGCGGCGATGGTCCGGCTGACCAAACAGCCTCAAAAGATTGGGATTCCTTTCGCCGCCAAATGCCAGTAGTCGGCCGCTGGGCATATCTGGACCATGCCGCCGTGGCCCCGCTGAGCGGTCCGGCCTGGGAGGCCATCAAGAACTGGTCCGAAGATGCCACCATCAATGGTGCATTCGACTACCGCCGCTGGATGGGCGAACTAGAGAATCTGCGTATTTTAATGGCAATTATGATCGGCGCACAGCCGGAGGAGATCGGCTTCGTAGGCAATACGACCGCGGGCATAAACATAGTGGCCGAGGGGTTCCCGTGGCAGCCCGGCGACAACGTGGTCATTCGCGCCGACGAGTTTCCCACCAACCAATACCCCTGGCTCAACCAGGCCTATCGGGGGGTGGAAACCAGGCGCGTCGTTTGTCGGCCGGGAACCTCCGAACTGGACCTAATTGCCGCCGCCTGCGACAGCAAAACCCGGATAATCAGCGTAAGCTGGGTAACTTATACCGACGGCTGGCGACACGACGTGGCCAAACTGGCCGAGCTGGCCCACGATCGCGGCGCCCTGCTGTTTCTCGACGCCATCCAGGGCCTCGGGGCTTTTCCCCTCGATGTAGCAGCCAGCGGGGTGGATTTCCTGGCCGCCGACGGCCACAAATGGCTGCTCGGCCCGGAAGGGGCGGGAGTGTTTTACATCCGCCGGGAACATCTGGACCGGCTGCGGCCAATCGGCGTCGGCTGGAACAGCGTGGTGCACGAGCACGATTTCAACCACATAGCATTAGTGTTGAAAGATACCGCTGTCCGCTACGAAGGCGGTTCTCCCAATACCATCGGCCTGACTGCTCTGGCGGCCAGTTGCCGCTTGCTCAGTAGCTATGGACTGCCGGCCATCAGCCAGCGGATAGTGGAATTGACCGAGTTGGCCTGCCAGCAGTTGCGCTCGATCGGGGCGGTAGTCCGCAGCGACCGCAGCCCCGAGCACCGCAGCGGCATAGTGCTGTTCGACTTGCCCGGCCGGGACCCCCAAGCCTTGCGCGCCCAGTGTCGGCAGCGCGGCGTGATCTTGAGTTGCCGGGGCGGAGGCTTGCGTATCAGCCCCCATGCGTACAACAATGAAGACGACATCGAGCGGCTGATTGCGGCACTGTGGTGATCGAACAATGCTTTTCGCCCGGTGAGTATCGCCCTATGATACACCGGCCGGAGTACCGCCCGACGGCGGTGCTTCATCAAGATTGCCGTAAGTGCCAGAGGCAGAGACAGTTCGCTTTCCCGCTCGTGGCCCGACTCAAGCCACTCGTGGAATCATCTACATCCCCAGATATAACTAGCCGGGCGATTTTTCCATCAGGCCCTTGACAAATCAGCCATCGGCTTCACATCTTGTGAGATTCTTTTTGATAGTTTGTCAGATTCCGTTTTGCAATCAGATTCCGTTTCGCAATTTGTCGGATTCCGTTTTGTAATTCGTGTGGTTTTTGGATGGAAGTTTTTGAGATTGTTCGGCCACCAAATCGAGGCTATTGCCAGATCATCCCGAAAAGCTGTTTATGAGCGAACCATCTGCGCGAATCGCCGTTTATCCCGGCTCTTTCGACCCGATTACCCTTGGACACTTGAACGTGATGGAACGGGCCAGCCGGTTGTTCGACAAGCTGATCGTGGGCGTGGGCATCAATATCGAAAAACAGCCGATGTTCGAGCCGCAGGAACGGGTCGAGATGATCCGGCAGGCCACGGCCCATCTGCCCAACGTGGAGATTCGCACCTTCACGGGGTTGGCCGTATCGTTCGTCAAGCAATGCGGCTCGAAGGTGATGATCCGCGGCGTCCGCCCGATCACCGACATCGCCGCCGAATTGACCATGATGATGGCCAATCGCCGCCTGGCTCCCGATGTAGAGACGCTATTCATGATCGCCGACGGCGAGCTGGCGCATGTGTCCAGTTCGCTGATAAAACAAATCGCCATCGTCACGCCCGATGAACAACTAGAGCGATTCTTGCCGCGGCATGTGGTGGCCGCTGTCCGCAAGAAACTCGAGGGCAAGTAAACTGCCGGCCTGTCGACGCTGCGCCGGGCATGGAGCCGCCTATGGCAAACTCGGCGAGCCTGCATCGTGGGCCGGCCCAAAAGCCGAAAAGCTCCGCAACACGCGCTTCCCATGCAATTGGCATTTTCCTCCAACGCTTATTTGCGGCACACCGTCGAGGAGGCAATCGCGCGCATTGCCGCGCTGGGCTATCAGGGCATGGAACTATTGGCCGACGTGCCACACGCCTGGCCGGCCGGACTGTTGCCGCAGCAAATCGCCGCCATCCGCAACCATCTGGAAGCGCACCGGCTGCAAATCTCCAACATCAACGCCTTCATGATGAACGCCGTGGCCGATCCGCGGCAGCCTTATTGGCATCCCTCGTGGATCGAGCCGGAGCGGCACTATCGGGCGATCCGCCGCGAGCATACCAAACGGGCGTTGCGGCTGGCGCGGGAACTTGGAGCGCAGTCGATCCAAACCGAACCAGGGGGGCCGCTAGAGGAAGGCCAGTCGTGGCAGGCCGCCGCGGCCATCTTCTACGACGAGCTGATGCCCTGCGTCGAGTTGGCCGAGCAGTTGGACGTGCTGCTGTTGCTCGAACCGGAGCCGGGACTGCTGATCGAAACCTTCGAGCAATACCTGGAGTTCGTGGGCCGAGTAGGCTCGGCGCATGTCGGTCTGAACTTCGACATCGGGCATGCCTACTGCGTGGGCCAAGACCCGCAACTGTGGATCGCCAAAATGGCTCCGCACACCAAGCACTACCACATAGAAGACATCGCTGCCACCCGAAAGCACCAGCACTTGGTGCCGGGCGAAGGAGCGGTCGACCTGCGGGCTGCGCTGCGCGAAATCGCCCGCACCGGCTACACCGGCTGGTTGACCGTGGAACTGTATCCGTACATCGACAATCCCGATCAGGCCGGCCGCCAAGCGAAACGCTACTTGGATGCGCTGCTAAAAGAATTGCCTGTGCGGCCGCAATCAGATTGAACTCACGGTCCGATGAGTCCGGCCGCTGTGCCCGGAAATGTATCAGTTTGTTGTCTTCCGGCGACGGTCGATCGAACCAGTTTCCGAGGCAAAGCGAAAGGCAACGCCGATGTCGGCCGACAAATCGCCTTCCCGCCCCCTGGCTTGGTTGCGCCTTGTGCGGCTGCCGAACGTTTTTACCGCCGCAGCCGACGTAACCATGGGCCTGCTGGTTGTGCACGCCGACCGACTGCCCAACGCTGTGCCGGTGATGTCGTTGCTGATCGGCGCTTCGGCGTTCTTCTACGCGGGCGGAGTGGTATTGAACGACTATTTCGACCGCCACCTGGATGCACAAGAGCGTCCCGAACGTCCGCTGCCCTCGGGAGCGATCCGGCCGTTGGCAGCAGCCTGCGCCGGTTGGGGTTCACTGGCGCTCGGCGTGCTAATGGCTTGCGCGGCGGCCTTGGTGGTCGGTCACGCCCGGCCGGCTGCGGTGGCATTGCTGCTGGCAAGCGCGATCGTGGCTTACAATGTGCGGGTGAAATCTACGCCCGTCGGGCCGGTGGCGATGGGGTTGTGCCGCGGCCTTAACGCCCTGCTGGGAATGAGCGCGGCCGAAAGTCTGTGGGCCGATGAGCATCTGCTGATCGCAACGGCGCTGGGCACGTATATCGCTGGCGTCTGCTGGCTGGCCCGCAGCGAAGCTGGCACCGCTAATCGGTTACAGATGGCGTTGGCCCTGCTGGTGATGCTTTCGGGCGTTGGTATGCTTGTTTGGGTGCCTCAACTCAGCGCTCAGCCCAACCCCCTGATAGCCGCCCAGCCTCAGCGGTGGTATCTGTTGGTGGGCGTATTGGCAGTGCTAATCGGCTGGCGGACGTTGTGGGCAATTGTCGAGGCGAGCTTCGCCCGCATCCGGCAGGCCGTCGCACAAGCGATCGTCTCGCTGGTGGTGCTCGACGCGGCCGCTTGTTTTGCCTTGCGAGATTTGCGCTGTGCGATGTTTGTGGTGTTGCTTTTGTTGCCAGTGGTGCTTTTACAACTATTGATCGACATGACATAAAAAGAGCAACTACAGGGCGGCACGGGTGGATAAGCCAGCCCTGCCACTTGGGCGGAAGCAATCAATCCAAAACATGTAAAAAAAGCAATAATCCAAAACATGTAAAAAACGATAAGGGCGATTCGTGCGAAACTTCACATGCTAGCCTCTGCATCTTGGTGGTGAACTGTTGTCACTTGCACGGCTGGATAAGCCAGTCGTGGCAGCCGGGATAAACGCATCAGAGCGGCATGATTCTAGGTTACAACACCAACGGACTTGCCCATCACAGCCTATTGGATGCGGTGGAACTGCTGGCGGCGATCGGCTATCGCAGCGTGGCCATAACGATCGACCACCATGCGTTGTCTCCCTTTTGCGACGACAGCCCCAAGCAGCTCGTCCGTGTGCGCCGCCTGTTGGAGCGCTTCGGCATGCGCTCGACGATCGAGACCGGGGCTCGCTACTTGCTCGATCCGCGGCGCAAACACCAGCCGACGCTGCTTTCGTCCGCCCCAGCGGAACGAGCACGTCGCCTGGACTTCTGCCGCTATGCGATTGACTGTGCCGCCGAACTGGGAAGCGATTGCGTATCGCTATTCTCCGGATCGTCAACTGAGCCAGCGCCGGTCGACGTTATCTGGCATTGGCTGATCGACGGCCTATCGCGGGTGCTCGACTACGCTGCCAACCGCAACGTGACAGTAGCACTGGAGCCCGAACCGGGGATGTTCATCGACACCACGGCCAGTTTCGTTGAACTGCGACGCCGGCTGGGCGACGACCGATTGCGGCTCACGCTGGACGTGGGCCACCTGCACTGTGTGGACGAAGGGCCGATGCCGCAGATCATCGTGGGCCTGGCCCCGCTGCTAGCGAACGTGCATCTGGAGGACATGCGCGCCGGCGTGCACGAGCACTTGATGTTTGGCGAAGGGGAGATCGATTTCCGCGCCGTACTAGGCGCGTTGTATACGACTAGGTATACCGGCCCGATACACGTCGAGCTGAGCCGCCACAGCCACCAAGGCCCCGAAGCCGCCCGCAAGGCCTTCGAGTTCCTACAATCCATTTTGGCCGAGATTTGCGGCAGTCTGCCGCCCAGCGGGCCGAGCGGCGATTAACTTGCGGTGGTTCTTAGGTTACGATGGACACTGGAGTTTCAGGCGCTCACAACACAGAGAACTCCCAAGGTTTAACCGGAGCAATTACCACGGATGCAATGCCAGGAAAGGCACTTTGTTAGCCGCTGTCAGCGCAATTCGCGTGGGCAGTATGTAGCGATTGTCAGCGCAATTCGCGTGGGCAATGTGTAGCGATTCGGAGCAATTGGCGTTGGCTGTTACGTGTCGCCGAGGCGAAACCGTGTGCCGAGGCGAAACCGTGTAGCAATCGTCGCAGCCGCGGCGGCGACAGTTCAGCAAACAACAGACGACCAGCCGACGACAATCATCCAGCCAACAGAAAGACCGAGCAGTGGAGAAAAAGCTTGTCCTGCTGAGCATTCCCGGACTGCGCGAAAAAGACGTAGCCCAAATGCGTCACCTGCGCGACCGGTTTGCCGGGGGCGAAATCGCCGAACTGACACCCAGTTTTCCCTGTGTCACTTGTCCGGTGCAGGCCAACATGACGACCGGCGTGTTGCCGTCCAGGCACGGCGTGGTGGCCAACGGATTCTACTGGCGCGAGCGGCGTCAGGTCGAGATGTGGACTTCGCCCAACGAGTGCATCGAGCGGCCGCAACTATGGGACTTGCTTTCGCACCGCGAGGGCGGAACCACCACGGCCGTTTGGTTTCCGCTGCATGCCAAAGGCTGCGAAGCAGACTACGTGTGTACGCCCGCGCCGATCCACAATCCCGATGGTTCCGAAACCCTGTGGTGCTACACGCGGCCGTTAGAGTTGTACGGGCAGTTGCGCGAGGAACTAGGCGATTTCCCCTTGCAGCATTATTGGGGTCCGATGGCCAACATCCGTTCTACAGCGTGGATTGCCGCCTCGGCGGTGCGCGCCGCGCGGCGCTGGCAGCCCGATTTCTTCTACATCTATCTGCCGCACTTGGACTACGCTGCGCAGCGCAACGGCCCGGACAGCGACGCGGCTCAGAAGGCGGTCGCCGAACTGGACGACGTTATCGGCCGGCTGATCGACGGCATGACCGAAGCTTACACCGCGCCGGTGTTGTGGTTGGCGGCCGGCGAATACGCCATCGGACCGGTCGATCATGTTCTTTTCCCCAATCGCTTGTTGCGCGACGCCGGACTGCTGGCGGTGCGCGACCAGGACGGCGTCGAGTATCTGGACCTCCAGACCAGCCGGGCGATAGCCATGGTCGATCACCAGTTCTCGCACATCTACGTAACCGACGGACAGACGGAAACCGTCCGCCGGGTGGTGGAGTTGTTCCGCAACCAGCCGGGTGTGGCCGAAGTGCTCTGCGGCGACCAGCGCGAAAGATACTGGCTCGACCATCCGCGTAGCGGGGAGGTGATCGTCATTTCCGCGCCCAATAGTTGGCAGGCGTATTATTGGTGGTTCGACGACAGTCGGGCGCCGCCGTTTGCCCGCACTGTCGATATCCACCGCAAGCCGGGATACGACCCGGTGGAGCTGTTCTTCGACCAAACCAACAAGTGCATCCCGCTGGATGCAGGACTGGTCAAAGGTTCTCACGGTGCGCCAGCGACCGAACCGTGGCAGCGGACGGTGCTGATGGCCTCGGAGCCGTTGCGGCTGCCTTCCCGACCGCTGAAAGATACCGATGTATTCCACATAGTCCTAAATCACTTTGGCGTGGCGCTGGAACGTTAGGCCCACGCAATGCGTCCGGGGGGATCGCGCGCTGCCGAGCCAGTGGGCAGCATCGGCGACTGCGAACCGGCGGCGACGCCGGTGGTGCTCACTGTGGCGGAGTGAAGGAAAAGTTTCGGCTTTGATTGAAAAAAGCCAGCGGATTGTCGTACACGATCCGCCGAATCGTCGTGCTACTGTGCCCGCGGCTGCGCAGCACGAACATCAGTTCGGGCACAGCCAGCGGGTCCGACGGCCCCCAATCGGCCGAGCTGTTGACGAGGATGCGTTCCGGGCCGTACTGCTCGATCATGTCGGTGGCGCGCTGGGCAGAAGCCTTGGTGGTGGGATAGAGCGTGATGCCAGCCCAGTAACCCTCGTCCAGCACCAAGCCGATGGTGTGTTCTTCGCAGTGATCGATGCACACCCGGTTACGGTCCACCCGCGAGTCGCCGCGCAATATGTCAAGAATCATCCGCGTACCGGCGTATTTGTCTTCCAGGTGCGGGGTGTGGAAGAGCATCAGCTCATCGCGCTTCAGGGCCAGGTCGATCAGTTCCAGCAGGGTGGTGACTTCGTTTCGGGTGTTCTTGTTCAGTCCGATCTCGCCGATGCCCAGCACGTCGGGCCGATCGAGGAATTCCGGCAGCAGGGCGATGACCTCGCGGGCGAAGGCGACGTCCTCGGCCTCTTTGGCGTTCACGCCTACCCAGGCGTAATGCCGGATGCCGTAGTTGGCCGCCCGCTTGCGCTCCCACTCGGTAAGCTGGCGGAAGTAGTCGTAGAAGCTCTTGGCCCCGCTGCGGTCGAAACCCATCCAGAAGGCCGGCTCGCCGACGGCCACGCAACCGGCTTTGGCCAGGGCTTTCAGATCGTCGGTCGTACGCGAGGCTATATGCGTGTGGGGATCGAAAAAGTACATCTTTTCCACCTTAATCTCGTGCCCCGTTGTCCGCTTTTACCTGGATGTGCTGACAAGCGCCCGGTCAAAGCCTTTTTCTACACCCCCTGCGCGCCTATCGCCGCCCGATGGTCAAGCCGAACTCCTCCGCCCAATTTTCTCGGTACGGCACAGAGAACAACATTTGTATACGCTGGGTCTTGGAGGGCTGGTGGTCAGCCAGAATTTGCAGAGCCTGGACAATTTTTGTCAGCCGGGGGTCATCCGCGACAGTGCCTTCGGCGCGGGCAATTCGGTCCAGCGACCCCGCCAGTTCCAACAACATGCAGCGCACGCTGAGAAAATCGCGCGCTAACACTTCGGCGGCTGTGGCTTTTTGGAACATCTGTATAACCCCGCAGTGTGTGCAGATGCAGCCAGCGCTGTGTACGACGCAGACCTGCCTATAATCACGGCTCCGGTGTCGGATGGTGATTCAGCGAAAACTGCGCATCGAACTATTGCGGCAATATAGGCAATCTGTGAATGAATTGTCAATCGCGGTAAAGATTCCAGTAGTACTGGCCGATTGTTCCATAAGGGGTATTCCGGCTTTAAGGGTTGTTGCGCGCCGTGAGCAGTGGACTGGACATTACTTTCCGGCTGCTAGCCAAAACCGACAACGACAGCGCAATGGCGGTGTTGCTTGCGGCGCTGGACAGTCCGTACGTCGAAATCCAAGATGCCGCTTTGGAAGCCATCCTGCGTCGCCGCAACCTGGCCGGGCACCGCGAAGTGTTGCGCCGGGTGCCCACGATTCCGCAGCGCTGGCGGCTGATCATCACGCGCTCCCGTGGGCAAATGATCCACGCCATGCGCGAAGCGGTTCTGGGCAACGATCAGCAGATGTGTTACAACGCCTGCCAGGTGGCCATCTGGACAGGCGATTACGAATTGATCCCCGCTCTGCTGGTGTCACTCGAAACGGCCGAAGGCGCCAAAGCCGACCTGGCAGTGGAAACGCTGATGTGCTTGGTGGAGCGGCTTTGCGGACAACTGGCCGAGTCAGAGCAAAGTGAACAGGGCAATTGGAGAGCAACGCACCGCTACGTGCTGGAGAATCTGGAAGCTTCGGTGGGTCGATTCGGCCGGCACAAGCGGCGCGAGGTCATCGAGGCGTTCTTGATGCTCGCTTCCCGCGATAATGCCTTGCTGCGGCGCATTTTGGATAATCCCTATCACGGCGCTTTTCTGGTGATAGTGGACTTGCTCTCCAAGAGCCAACATCCGGCCATTGTGCAGTTGCTGCTCAGCTTCATGGAAGATCCGTCCGCTCCGTCCGCGGCGATATCGATCACCGCCAACCGCAGCGACGTGCAGTTCATCCGCCAATTTCTGCGGTGCATTGCCGGCGAGCTGTCGCCGGCGATGTTGCAGAACCTTCGCCGCATAGAATCCATCGCTTGGCTGAAAACCGGTGGGGCCATACTTGGCCAGCTCGACGAGCAAACGCAGCAAGCCGCTATCCGGCTGGCGACCACCACTGGGGTGCCGCGCAGTGTGGCCTTCGGGGTGATCGAGTATCTGCTGTTGTACGGCAAGCCCGCCGCACGCCAGCAGGCCGCCAAAGCACTGGCCAAGTTCAGCGGGGCCGAGGCCAATGCCCTCTGCCTGCGCACGCTGGACGACCCCGACCCTCAGGTGCAAGCCAACTTGGTCGGGCAACTGCGTAGCCGGGGAATACCGGGAGTTCTGCCGCGGCTGGTGGAATTGCTCGACAGCCCACATGCCGTCGTCCGCCGTGCTGCCCGGGAGAGTCTGGCCGACTTCAACTTCAAGCGCTTCCTGGGCGCATTCGATGTCTTGGACGATCAGATGCGGGAAACCACCGGCAAACTGATAAAGCGCATCGATCCGAAGACCATCCCCATGCTCCGCGACGAGTTGCGCTCCGCGGCACGCGGTCGGCGGTTGAGAGCTTTGGCCATCGCCCGGTGCCTTGAGGCTGTCGAACAGTTGGAGGAGCAAATCGTGGAATTGCTTTCCGACGACGACCACATGGTTCGTGCCGAGGCCGCCGCGCTGCTCGCACAGAGCAAGACCCCGACAAGCCGGGCAGCGCTGGAAGAGGCTCTATACGACCGCAGCGAAACGGTTCAGAATGCCGCGCGGAGCAGTCTCGAGTCGCGGGGCGAGTTCGAAAGATGGCGGCAAATGCTCGCAGACCCGCGCGACTGATAGCCGAAAGCTGCGCGTCCGATCGCTTCGCCTTGGGAATGTACGCTTACGCATCTGTACCGCCAACGCTCGGCACAGCGAGCGGAAACGGCATTGGCGGCAGGAAACCCAAAAACAACAAACCATTCTGCTTTCCACGAAGCGGAGGAAAATAAATGTCTGGCTCAAACATGCGGCCGCTTGGACCGGGCGAGTTTGACCCCTGGGAAACCTTCACCCGCGGTTTAGCAAAATCCTTCGGCCAGGACGCACGAACCTTGGACAGCCTTGGGCCGTTGCTAATCGCTGTTGCGCTGCTATTACTGCTGGCCCTGGGTGTAGGTTTTCTAGTAACACACTACCGACGACACTCGCTCCACAGCCCAAAGCGATTGTTCCTCAGCCTGTGTCGTGCGCATCGGCTGGGGT
Organism: uncultured Pirellulales bacterium; assembly: GCA_938015445.1. Taxonomy (GTDB): domain Bacteria; phylum Planctomycetota; class Planctomycetia; order Pirellulales; family Thermoguttaceae; genus CALLPE01. The sequence goes on along the minus strand of CALLPE010000018.1, from coordinate 116,738 downwards.
GGAAACAGACCTGGCTGCTGTGGCAACTGGCCCGCGCCCAAGGCCTGGAAAACGCCGCTTTGTTGTTCGTGGACCCGGACCGTTTCGATCCCAACTACATCGGCCTGTGGCTTCGTCCACACCAACCTGCGCTGCTGGAGATACGCAAGCGTATTTTCGCCGGGCTGAGCGAGAAGCCGATTGCGTCCGAAGGCGGAGTCGATATCGCCACCGTAATGCACGACTCGCCTACCAGGCGCCCGCTCGGAACCCGGATTTGATTAACCGGTTTTGTGCTACTCGGATGCAACAAGCCACTCCGAATCATCCCCCCGCCATCCGGCGGCGATGGCCTGCGGGCAACTCCGCAGCAGCGTCTATGTTCTCCCTTCCGGCTTACGCGGCGATGGCTTCCTCGTTAATCAAGTACTTGGCCACGACCGACTCTACCGAGGTGCTGATTGGCTCGCCGCGGCAAAACTTCTCTAGCGTCTCCAAATCGGACTGCCACACCAGCGCCCCCGGCGCCATGATGCAGCAACTGTCGGGCACATACGAAGTGTACAGCGTCCGATCCTTGTAGTAGTAATGCTGTGTGCAGCGCACGGCCGGATAGGCGCGCATGTAAGGCATGATGTCGTTGGGTTTGAACCACAGTTTGATTTCCCGTTCGGCGTCGGCCGCGTTGGCCGAAGCGTGTACGAGATTGTCCAACCGCTCGCCAATGACTTGCCCTTTTTCGTCCCTGATGGGCACCACCGTACCCAAGGCTCGAATCGTGCCCGGCCTTTTCTCACGTGCTTCGTGCGGATTGGTGGGGCCGGCGATGTTGCGCACTTTCGCCACGGCGTCCGGGCCGCAATACACGATGGCGATGACCCGGCGGCGATGCGGGGCATCGGCGTAGTGAATCGCGCCGAGGATATACTGGATCAACGAGTGAAAAAACGGCTTTCCCTTGTGTTCGGCATAGTGTTCTTCGGCCAACATGCGGCTGACGTGTACGATCTTCGCCCCGGCGAAACGCAAACCGGTATGAAACTCCGAGAATTGCGACAGAATGTAGCCGGTCAGCGAGACTTTCAGAGCATCCGGCTTTATCAGCACAAGCGTTTGCTCGGTCGGCTGGTCTGTCATTTGTGCTACTCCTGAAACCAGAGGGCTGTTGCTGATTGGGCCAAAAATCGGTTGGCGTCATTATCCATTAACCAGACCCGGCCACAAGGGCCGCCGCAGTGCCCGCGCCTTCTTCGTCGCTTGGCGCTGGCAGCGCCCCGGCCCACCGATGCGAGCGCGAGCGCAACCGAATGCATCCCCAATAGATCCGCGCTCCGCCCTGCTCCCCGCCCTACACGCAACCGGCTCCGCCACAGAACGATTGCCTCTGCCGGCAGCGGTCGGCTTTAGCTCCGCTTGGCCAGCAGCACGCGCGGCAAGCGGGCCGCGTCTTTGAGTGTCGGTGCTACGTCGAAGCGGCCGTCGGCCTGGAGCATCGCGCGGGCAGCGTCGTGGACGATCGGGCTGACTTCGATCAGCAGCCAGCCCCCGGCCGCCAGCCGCTCAGCCGCCTGCGGAATCAATCGCTCGATGACCTCGGTGCCGCGCGGGCCGGCGAACAGCGCCGTGTGAGGTTCGTGCTGGCGGACTTCGGGGGCCAGGACGTCGCCTTCCTGCGTGCCCACGTAAGGCGGATTGCTGACTACGAAGTCGAACGATTCGCCCGCCCGCACACCCCCGAGAAGATCGCTGCATACGAACTGGATCCGCTCGGCCACGCGGTGCGCCAAGGCGTTGGAGCGGGCGACTGCCAGCGCCTCGGTACTGACGTCGATGGCCGTAACCCGCGCCCCAGGCAAGTGCTTGGCGGCGCACACGGCTATTATTCCGCTGCCTGTGCCCACGTCGGCAATGCGAATCTCGGCCCGGCCGGCCTGCTGCCGGGCCAAGTCTAGCAAGGCCACGACCAGCAATTCAGTTTCCGGACGCGGTATTAGCACCGCCGGAGTGACCCGAAAGCTCAGCGAGTAAAACTCGCGCCGCCCGGTTAAATAGGCCACTGGTGTGCCCGCGGCGCGGCGCAGCACCATCTCGCGGAAAGCGGCCCGTTGTTGCTCGCCGGGCACGCTGTCGAAGGCAGTGTACAGGTCGATCCGCTGGCAGCCGAGCGCCTCGGCTAGCAGCACCTCGGCATCCAGCCGCGGGGTGTCGGCACCGTGTTGCCGGAAGTACTCCGTAGTCCACTGGAGCAGTCGGCCGACCGTCCACACTTCGGACATGGTTTTGTTCGTGGCAGTAGATTTGGGCCGATCGCCTCTACGGCGCGCCGCTGCAAGCGGCGACGGTAAACCCTCTCGGTGCTATTCAGCCTTTTCTGCCCGGTTATTCCCCGTCATTCCACCGTGCCGAACATCGCCCGCAACTGCTGCCTTTGTTGCTCCAGCAACGCGTCCACCAGAGGGTCCAGGCGACCAGCAATAATCTGATCGAGGTTGAAATTGCGGTTGATGCGATGATCGGTCACCCGATTTTGCGGGAAGTTGTAAGTGCGAATTTTTTCGCTGCGGTCGCCCGAGCCGATCTGGGTGCGGCGCTGCGTGGCGCGCTTCTGGTGCTCGGCCTGCTGCATCGCTTCATATATCCGGCTTTTCAATACCCGCAAAGCCTTGGCCTTGTTCTTGTGCTGGCTTTTTTCATCTTGGCATTGCACTACGATTCCGGTGGCATAGTGCGTCAGTCGCACCGCCGAAGCAGTCTTGTTGACGTGTTGGCCGCCGGGGCCGCTGGCGCTGAAGATGTCCACCCGGTAGTCTTCGGGCTTCAGCTCAATTTCCACGTCCTCCGGCTCCGGCAACACTGCCACGGTAGCCGCCGAGGTGTGGATGCGGCCTTTGGCTTCGGTCTCGGGAACACGTTGCACGCGGTGGCCGCCGCTTTCGAACTGGAGCTTGCGAAACACGCCTTCGCCTTCCAGGCCGAGAATGATCTCTTTGAATCCCCCCAGCTCGGTCGGATTCATGTCCAGCACTTCCGTCTTCCAGTTGTTTTCCTCGGCGTAGCGGCGATACATGTCCGCCAGGTCGCGGGCGAAAAGCGCCGCTTCTTCCCCGCCAGTGCCGGCCCTGATTTCCATGATGCACCGCGTGCGGTTCAAGTCGTCGCCCCCGACGGTCAACTCCAGCAGATCGTTCCAGTACTCCTCGCGTTCGGCTTTAAGCTTGGGCAACTCGGCAGCGGCCAGTTCGCGCATCTCCGGGTCGTCGCCATCGAGCATCGCCAGCGCATCGGCTATTTGCTCGTTGAGCTGCTTGAACCGGCGGTACTTGACCGCCAGCTTGGCCAGCGCGCCGTGTTCGCGGGCGATTTGACTCATCCGCCCGGCGTTGGCCAGAACCTGCGGATCCACAAGCAGCTTCTCCAACTCCTCGAAGCGGCGCAATTTCCGCTCCAGTTCCTCGCGCATCGGAGTAAGCTGTTGCACCGACATACTTTACACCGCTAATCAGCGCCAATCAGCCTTGCCGCTGGCAACCTGCTGCGCTCAGCCGCCGGAGTTCCTTTCCGGCAAACAAAGCGCAAAGCTTACGGCCGCCAATCACCGTTGGGTGGCACTCCAGTCGAACTGACCCACGAATACCGCGCCCCCCCGCAGACGCGAAACACGCCAACTCGTTCAAGCCTGTGGTTGGCTTTCGGCCTGCTGTTCGGCTGGCTTCTTTTTAGTTCGGGTGATGCTGGTGTACCCGGTGGAGGCAAACTTCCGCTGGAACCGCTCGATCCGCCCTGCGGTGTCCACGTACTTTAGCTTTCCGGTGTAAAAAGGATGGCACACGTTGCAGATGTCAACCTTTATTTCCGGCACGGTACTGCGGGTGACAAAGCTGTTGCCGCAACCGCAAGTGACTTTAGTCACCATGTATTTCGGGTGAATATCGGGTTTCATCGAATTGCTCCAACACTGTCATGCCGATTTATTCCGTTTTGGTCTTATTTTGGTCTTATCCGTCCGATGTACGCCTACCTGCCTGCCGTGGGCGTCCCTTTACTGCACAGCCACCCAACAGTAGGGTTTAGGCCGATTGTCGGTACATGTTACGCCGTCGCAAACCTCCTATCCACAGTACGTTGCAAACGCTGAACCTAAATAGGTGTTTGTTCTGGCCACAAGGCGTGGCGCTACTCCGACCAAATATCAAACAAGAAACACTGCTAGCCGATGCCAGCCGCGCCGCGGTGCTTCTCGCCTTAGACTGGTTACCAGCCTATCGACCGGCAAACACCGGCAACAGTCCATTCTACAAGTCGAGGGGAATGTAACCAAGGGGTTCCTGCAAGCCGCAAGCCGCAAAGCCCCAAGCTAAGCCGGAACTTTTTAGCCGCTGAGGTCCAACAGCGTGCCGCTTTGGCCGGTGGGATCTTTGACCGGCTTTGGGATGTCGGCTTCCGGGGGAGATACTTCCGAGGGTTTCGGACGCGGCGGTGCTTCCCAGGGGCGTCTTCCGTCGGCGTCGCGTTCGGCCGGCTGGTGATCTTCGCCGTTGGTTTCCCCGATGCCCGAGGCGGCTTCGGCCTTCTGCTCGCTTAATACCACGCGCTGTTGGGCCTGAATCTGCTCGGCCGACCGCTCGATGTCGCTGCCTTTTGTTTGTGCTAAAGGGGCGCCTGCCGCGCTGGCCAGCACATTGCCGAGGGGTCCCAAACTCATCGGCGGACTCCTGAAAGGAAACGCCTCGCTGTACCATTTCCAGAGGGAGCCAGTGGCGAAAACGCGGTCGTGTCACACCACAGAAGTATACAATGGCGTGCGGATCGCCGCAGTGGATTATCGCAAGAACTGGCCTGCCAGGGAACGTCGGAATCCGCCATGCTAGGTTGCGCACTTAGCGCATCATCGCCTGATTGCCCAGATTCGCCGACCGAACTATTTTTTGGCCTGCCTGGAAGATTAGGTAGTCTTTATCGGTTAGGAGTAGCGGCGTCAAGGGCTTACGAGTTTGGGGCCGATTTTAGCAACATGCCCGTTTGTCAGCGTCGTGGGATGCCCCCGCGCAGCAAGGGTCGCTATTTGCGCGACCGGCGAGTTTCGCTCGAACACCTGGTGATACCGACCCATGCCCGATCAACTCGCGCCCCGTTTTCGGCCCTCCGTTTCGTCCTGCCTGGTGTTGCTGGTTTTGGCGGCGGTCGTTGCGTCTGGCAAGGCTGCTGTGGCAGCCTCCGAGTCGCGCAAGACGCCCATCGTTAGGGCTGTGGAGAGGGTGCGCGACTCGGTGGTCAACATCAAAGGAGAAAAGACCGTCCCGGCCGCCGGCAGCCAGGCCGGGGCTAGCGACGCGCGGCGTGTCAACGGAATGGGCACCGGTGTAATCATCGATCATCGCGGCTACATCCTCACCAACTTTCACGTGGTAGATGGAGTCCGCGAAATCCAGGTAACTTCCGCCGACGGCAAACGGTACGTGGCCAAACTCGTCGCCCGCGACCCGGAAACCGACCTAGCCATCATCAAAATCGACGCCGCCACAGAACTGCCAGTCATCCCGGTGGGCACTTCCTCGGACTTGATGGCCGGCGAGACGGTCATCGCGGTAGGCAATGCATACGGTTACGAACATACCGTTACCGAAGGGATCATCAGCGCCCTGCACCGCCCAGTGCAAGTCAGCGACGCCCAGTTCTACGACGACCTGATCCAAACCAGCGCGAGCATAAATCCGGGGAATTCGGGCGGGCCGCTGCTGAACATCGACGGCGAGATGATCGGCATCAACGTGGCGGTCCGCGCCGGTGCGCAAGGCATCGGTTTCGCCATTCCCGTCGACAAAGCCATGGCCGTAGCGGCCAAATTGCTCGCCTCGGTAAACTCACAGAACGTGTGGCACGGACTGACGATAGCCGACGACAAGCCGGACGGCTGCGGCGTGAGCGTGGCGGCAGTAGCTGCAAAAAGCCCCGCCGCCGAAAGCGGCCTCTCGCCCGGCGACGTAATCATCAAACTCGGCGACCAGCCAGTAAACAAAGCGGTGGACTTCCAGCGGTCATTGCTTCAGCGCAAAAGCGGAGAGACGCTGGAGGTGACCGTCCGCCGCGACAGCCAAGAACTGGCCTTGCAGTTGACGCTGGCCAGTCCGCCAGAAACCAGCCGCCCTCAAACCACGCAACTTGCTTGGGAACTGTTGGGACTGGAATTGCGCCCCATTCCGCAGCAGGAGTTCCGGGAGCGGTTCCAGACGCGCTATCGCGGCGGCTTGCTGGTGATCAACGTCCGGCCCGATAGCGCCGCCGCGCAGCAGGGCATCCGTCCGGGCGACGTGCTGGTGGGTATGCACATCTGGGAAACCGTAACCCTGGAAAATGTGGCCTACATTCTCCGTCGGCCCGACCTGGCAACCTTCAGCCCGGTGAAGTTCTTCGTACTGCGCAACAACGAGACGCTGTACGGATACTTCCCCATGACGCTCAAGACCGCTCAGCGCTAAATGCGTTGCCCGGCTGCCGGCACAGAACGCTTCACGAGTGCGTTGTTGGCCGGGCTACCGCCTGCCACCACCAACCTCTACCTATCCACCAACCACCATTGACCATTCACCCATTTCCGCCTTACAAAAATCGCCCAACAACTCTCGCCCAACAACTCTTGGCTAGCAACTTGCGCCACATCAAGGGCAGAGCAGCACCGGTCGATGCTCAGCAGGGGCGGTTGCAAGCCGCTGTTGACTCCGCGATACTCTTACGCATGGAAGCCCAGTTCATCCGCTGGCTACGCGACAATCTGCCTTCGCATCCGCTGTTGGTAGTCGGGCCGGGCGATGACGCCGCAGTGCTCGGTTCCACTGGAGCTGAACATACGGTGCTGACGGTCGATATGCTGGCCGACGGCGTGGACTTTCAATTGGCCGGAACCGATCCGCACCTTATCGGCCGCAAGGCGCTGGCGGTAAACCTCAGCGATCTGGCGGCAATGGCCAGCCGGCCGCTGGCGGCAGTAATCGCCGTCATGCTGCCTTGCGGCAACGCTTACGAACTGGGCCAGGCGCTTTATGAGGGAATGTTGCCGCTGGCCGAGCAGTATCGCCTGGCGATGGCCGGCGGCGATACAAATACTTGGAACGGCCCGCTGGTAATCAGCATTACCTTGCTCGGCGTGCCGACCGGTTCCGGCCCGCTGCGCCGCTCGGGAGCCAAGCCGGGCGATCGCATAATCGTTACCGGCCAGTTCGGCGGCAGCATACTGGGCAAGCATCTTTACTTCCAGCCGCGGGTAGAGGAAGCCATATTGTTACACCAGCGATATAGATTGCACGCCGGTATCGACGTCAGCGACGGGCTGTCGCTGGACTTGTATCGCATGGCTGTGGAGAGCAACTGTGGAGCGGTAATCCACGCACAATCGGTACCGATCGCTGAAGATGCCCATCGGCTGGCGCGCCAGCGGGCCGACCGCTCGACAGCCCTGGACCACGCCCTGGGCGACGGCGAAGACTTCGAGCTTATCCTGGCCGTCTCCTCGGAACAGGCTCAGCGCATGCTGGCCGAACAGCCCCTGGCGGTTCGGCTTACCGACATCGGGCAGTTTGTGGCGGAGCCGGGTCTGTGGCTGATGGACGAACAGGGAAACACCAAGCCGCTGCGCCCGCGTGGTTGGGAGTACTAACCGTGCCCTACATGAAGCCCCGTTGGCGACTATCAGCCCAAGGCGGTTACTGGTCGGTCAGGGGTGGTTTGTTGGACCACCGGTCTGCTTTTTCGCCAGGAGGTCCGCTACCGTGAGCCGCCTGGTTTTCGACGCCCCCGACGAGTCGGCCACACAGGCTTTCGGCGCAGCACTGGCCGAGGTTCTTCCGCCTGGCACAACGGTGGCCCTGCGCGGCACACTGGGTGCGGGCAAAACGCGCCTGGTGCAAGCCGTCGCTGCCGGCTGCGGTGTCCCGCCCGAGGATGTCACCAGCCCTTCGTTCGTGCTGGTGCAGGAGTATCACGGGCGGGTGTTGCTGTATCACATCGACGCTTATCGGATCGCCGACCGGCAGGAGTTTCTCGAGCTTGGACCAGAGGAGTTTTTTGAAAGTCAAGCAATCACCCTGGTCGAGTGGGCCGATCGGGTAGCCGATTGCCTGCCGCCAGAGCGGTTGGAAATCGACATCGAGATCACCGGCCCGCAATCACGGCGGTTTGTGGTGAATGCCGTCGGCACGGCGTTGCAGCACATACCTCGAAAGCTGAGGGAACATCTGCCCGCCGCACGGCTCGCGTAATAGGCAGATGTAATAGACAGATTGTGTAATAGGCAGATGCCGTAGCAGCTTCCAGCGGCAGGATACATGTGATAAACAGCGGAAGATGCCGCCAACGGCCCCGGATAGTATGTGCGTGACGTCGCCGTTATGCACCATACGGTGGGGTTGATTCTCAGGCGGTCAAATTTGGTCATTGGCGTGTCGGGCCAGATCATGGGATTGCGGGGCTTGACAGGTCGGGCACAAATAGTATATTAGCATGTTAGTATCTGCTTAGCGTCGTGTGGAGTCGCACGGGAACATGATGTCGCGGACCGGCGCGCACGCAGTGACGGCCTTGATTGTGCTAGCCGAACTAGGGCCAAAACAATACGCTGGAGCAGCGGATGTCGCTGCGCGGATATCTGCACCGCGTAATTACCTGGGCAAGCTGCTGAAGCGTCTAGCCGAGACGGGGTTATTAGAGTCGCAGAAAGGCAAGGGAGGCGGTTTCCGTTTGGCGCGCGACCCTAGCTCGATCAGCCTGTTCGAGATAATAGACCCGATAGAACACTTGGACCGCTGGGAAGGCTGTTTCTTGGGGCGCCCGGAGTGCTCCGCGCAGAACCGTTGTTCGGTACACGAGAAGTGGCAACACGTTCGGCAGCAGTACTTGGCTTTTTTGCGAGAGACCACTTTGGCTGAATTGACGCAACGTCAGACAGCCCAATTAGTTCGATAAGGGCAATCACTCCGCGTCCCTCTAAGTTGCGCCAGGGCATTTGAACAGGATTGCCAGAAAAAGGCACGATTTTTGGGCTAAATCCGACAATAACATGGGATTATCGCGTTCTGCCAGTCGTCAGGCATAGCAGGACCGGCTGCGGCCGCTGAGCTGACACGCGATCGTTCAATTCGCATCAGGAGAACACGGCAATGAAAGCCAGCCAGATACTACGCGACGAACACCGCGTGATCGAGCGAGTGCTGGATGTACTGGAGCGACTGGTCGAGCAGGTCCAGGCCGGCGCGCCGCTGGATCGTCACTCGGCCGGGCAGGCCATCGAGTTTTTTCGGGGCTTCGCCGACCGCTGCCACCACGCTAAAGAGGAAGACCACTTCTTTCCCGCCATGGAAGCCAAAGGTTTTCCACGCCAAGGCGGACCTACCGGCGTGATGCTTTTCGAACACCAGCAAGGCCGGGAATGCATCGCAGGCATGCACGCGGCGCTCACATCGGACGACCCAGGCGACGAAGCCGCAACCGAGCGATTCGTCCAGCACGCGCGGGCGTACATCGAGCTGTTGCGCGACCATATCCTCAAGGAGGATACCTGCCTGTTCGCCATGGCCGATCAGGCTTTTACCGCTCAGGACCAGCAGCAGCTTCTCGAGGCCTTCGCGCGCACCGAAAAGGAACACACCGAGCCGGGACTGCACGAAAAGTTTCTGCGCTTGGCCGACGAGCTGGCCGCGCGCTTCGGATTGCCCGATTCCGGGACGATGCCCTCCGGCCGTCAGGCAGGCTCGTGCGGCCATACCAAGCATTAGAAGAACCACTAGAAGAAGCACTAGAAGAAGCACTAGAAGAAGCATTAGAAGAAGCATTAGAAGACGCATTAGAAACCAGCCCCGCGGTCGTTTCATGTACCATCGCAAACGCTCACCAAAGCTCCATAGCGACGCGTTAGCACGTAGCGAAACATCACAAGGCTATAGCACACTGTAGCCGGAACTCAGGTAACGCCGGGATTGCCGTGCCGAGAGGTTTTTGGACTGTTGGCCCACAAGGTTTTTCGAGCGCTTTTAAGGAGAATTGGCATGGGTACCAAGGGATTACGCAATGGTGCGATCGTCAGTTTCGTGGTGGCGATGGCAATCTTGCTGGTGGGTGGCTATTTCGCCGTCGAGCACGTGCCCCCTATTCCCGAGCAAGTAGTTCACGACGGCGCCCCCCTGACCACCGGAAAACAAATCCTCGCAGGGCAAGATGTTTACCAACGTTACGGCCTGATGAATCACGGAAGCATTTGGGGGCACGGATCGCTGCGCGGGATGGATTTTTCGGCCTACACACTGCACGCGCTGGGATTCTTGGTGCGGCAGTTCCACCAGCACAATGGCCAACCGCCGGCGGACGCCTACCAACAGATTCCTCCGCCGCCCCGTCGCGAGCTAGACGAGTTGGATATAAAAGTCATCCGAGAAATACGTGCTAATCGTTACGACCCGGACACCAAAAAGCTGGAGCTGACTCCTGCCCAGGCCTTCGCCTTCGAACAGTTGCGGAAGTTTTGGGATAAGACTTTTTCGGAAGGCGAGCCGCGGTATGGCTTTCTGCAAAATACCGTCCCCAAGCCCGAAGAACGCCAAAACCTGGCCGATTTCTTCTTCTGGACCGCCTGGGCAGCAGGCACCAACCGGCCGGACCAAAATTACAGTTACACCAACAATTGGCCTTTCGATGCGACGGTGGGCAATCGGGCCTCTACCGAAGCTGTGGTATGGAGCCTGTTGTCCATCCTGGCACTATTGGCAGTGCTGGGCGTAGTGGTGTATGTGGTGCATCGCTACGAGTTCTTCTATGGGGAATCAAAGGCCGTCGAGGCTGCCTACAAACTGCTGGAGGCCCCGGTGACGCCCAGCCAACGAGCCGCCGCCAAGTTTTTCCTGGTGGCAGGGCTGTTGTTCGTGGTGCAGATTCTCAATGGTGGATTGCTGGCACACTACACGGTGCATCCCGGGAAGTTCTACATCGAGTTGGTCGGCCAACACTATCCGTATAGTTGGGCCAAGACCTGGCACTTGCAACTGGCCATTCTGTGGATCGCCGTCTCGTGGATGGGAACGGCCGTCTATTTGGCGCCGCTGGTGGCCGGAAAAGAGCCTGGCGGCCAGCGCCTGCTAGTCAACATCCTGTTTGTGGCGGCAGTGACGGTGGCCGTAGGAAGCCTGCTGGGCGAGGTGTTGGGGATCAAGGGGTACCTTACCGACTTGGGCGAAGGCGTGTGGTTCTGGCTGGGGCATCAGGGCTGGGAGTACCTGGAGCTAGGACGGCTGTGGCAAATCCTGTTGTTCGGCGGGCTGATCTATTGGTTGGTAGTGGTGTACCGGGCAATGCTTCCGGTGCTGCGAAACCCCGCCGACCAAAGCCCAGAAGCCGCCGACCGCCGGTCGTTGATCCTGTTTTACGTCTTCAGCGCAGTGTTCGTGGTGGCGTTTTTCGGCTTCGGATTGTTTTACGGACGCGGCACCCACCTGACCGTGGCCGACTATTGGCGCTGGTTCGTGGTACATATTTGGGTGGAGAGCATCTTCGAGTTCTTCGGCGTGGCTGTGATTTCCCTGTTCCTGGTGACCATGGGCCTGGTCACGGCCCGCTCGGCCCTCCGCGTGGCTTACCTGACAGCCATTCTGGTGTTTCTCAGCGGCATTCCCGGAACTGCCCACCACTACTTCTGGTATGGCGGTCCTGGCTTCTGGATCGCCATTGGCGGCGTGTTCAGTTCGCTGGAGCCAATTCCTCTAATCTTGTTGGTAGTCCGGGCATGGATGGAATATAGGTCCATCCGCGGGGAAGGACGCGAGTTCCCCTACCGCTGGCCACTGTACTTCCTAACGGCCTCGAGCGTGTGGAACTTCATTGGTGCCGGGCTGTTCGGGTTCATCATCAATTTGCCTATCATCAACTACTTTGAACATGCCACTTACCTGACCAGCAACCACGGACACACCGCCCTATTCGGCGTGTACGGAATGCTGGCCATCGCTCTGATCCTGTTTTCCTGGCGAGGCTTGGTAGAAAACAAATACTGGAGCGACCGCCTGTTGGCCATAAGCTTCTGGGGGCTCAATGGCGGACTAGCACTGATGTCGCTGACTGGCTTGCTGCCCATCGGCTTGCTGCAATTGTGGTACGTGTACGAACACGGTTTCTGGTGGGCCCGCAGTGCGGCCTTCTACGAAATGCCCGTAGTGCAGACGCTGGGCAATTGGCGGATCGTGCCCGATACGATCATCATCGTGCTGGGGGCTTTGCCGCTGCTGTACTTCCTGCTGAGCACTTTCCCGCGACTGCGCCAGCTTTCCAACCAGACCGCAACCGATAATCAGTAGGCGTTAGTCCCATTGCTGCGCCGGCGAACGGCAGCCGACGTCAGCTTTTCAACCGAGATCAGGCTATCAACCCAGATCAGGCTATCAGCCGAGATCGAACTATCATTGTTGATCGGGTGCTTCGGGTTGCTGGCCGGCGCAAATCAGATGCTTTTCGCCGCGGAAGTAGATGCGCCCGGCGGAAAAGGCCGGCGATGCCCCCAAGCAAGGCTCGCCCAGGTGGCATTGGGCAATCGACTTCGGCTCGTGCCGCGTGGCGGGCACCAGCCACACGCCACCGGTGCTATCGATCAGATACACTGTTTTGCCGACCAAGCTAGGCGAGGCGTCGAAGGAGCGCTCGCCGCCCGAAAAATCTTTCTGCCACAGCCGCTTGCCGGTGTGCAGCTCGTGGCAGCTTAGTAGTCCATCGGAGGTGAGCAGGAACAACAGCTCGCCGTCAGAAAGCGGACTGCACACGCTGGGAAGATCTTCCTCCACAGTCCACAGCACTTTGCTCCGGGCGACGTCGCCTTTGCCGTCGGGACGGACGGCAGCCATCACGGCCCCTTCCGTACCGGCCACCACCAGTCCGCCGGCGAAAATCGGCGACGGCACCGCATAGTAGCCGCCGCGCATGGTGTCGGCCTGCCACAGCAACTGGCCAGTGCGCGGATTGTACGCCGCCAGCAGGGGATTACCACAGGCGACCAATTGCGGCTTGCCGTCGACGTCGATCACCAGCGGCGTGCTCCAGCCGGCGCCGACGGGCCTTCCTGTCTCCCAGACGGTTTTGCCGCTTTCTAGCGACAGTGCCAATATTTTCGAGCGGCCGGCTTCGGCCGTTGCCTGGTCGAGCTGTATCAATAGCAGGTCATCCCAGATTACCGGCGAGGCAGCATGACCGTAGTGATTTTCCGGCAATCCCAGCTTGCGCACCCAGCGGATGTTGCCGTCGGTGGCCAGACAAGCCACGTCGCCGTTGGCAAACATCGCGCACAGGTGCTTTCCGTTGGCTACCGGCGTCGAGGCTGCATAAGAGGCCGCGTGCCAGGGTTTCTCCGGCCCAGCAGGACCGACATCCGCCTGCATGGCGATTTGACGGCGCCACAGCATTCGGCCGGTTTTGGCGTCGAAGCAATAGACTTCACGGGTGCGCGAGTCGGCGCCAGTAAGGAAAACTTGGTTCTCCCAAACTACCGGCGAGCTGTATCCAGGCAACGGCACGGTCGTCTTCCACACGATGTTCTTGCCTGTGCGGCCGTCGAACTGGCTGGGGTACTGGCCCGGCAGCGCGATGCCCGAGCCGTCCACTCCGCGAAATCGCGGCCAGTTGGTCTGGGCCGCCGGCGGCGCTGTCGGCGCGGCCGAGGCTGCTGGAATAGGTGCCACAGGCACTGCGGCAGAGGGTGCGCCCCGCGCGGTGGAGGCAGCTTCTTTGTTGGGATCGACCGGCGCTCCGCCGACGCGAAAGGCCACCAGCCGGCCGTTGTTGTTGCGGCAAAACAATCTTCCATCGGCCAGCGCCGGTACGGTCCAAAATCGGCCGGCGAGCAACTTGGCCCGGCCGTGCTCGCGGTAAGCTTCCGGCGAGGCGTCGGCCAGGATCAGCTCTCCGCTAAGCGTTTGGATCAACAATTTGCCGCCGGCGATGATGCAGTTTGGCCAAGGGATTGGACGCTGCACCCAGCGAACTTGGCCGGTCTGGAAATCGATGCACTTGATGTTCATCTTCTGGCCGCTTTCGCCGGCCAGGCTCAGGTCGTCGCGGTCGGGCGCGTACAAATAACCTTGATAATGCACTGCCGTCAGACACAAGCCCTGCACTTCTTCGTTCTTCCACACGACCGATACGCTGGTGCCGTCGCTTTGCACCACTGCGCATTCCGCACCGCCGTAGTTGCGCCCGTGGAAGGGAGCCAGAAACACTTTGTCGCCGACCACCACTGGCGTGGCCACGCTCATTTCGCCGTATGGAACCGACCATAACTGGCGGCCGGTTGCGGCATCCAAACAGCGGCCCGTCCCGTGGACGATGCACAGCCGCTGGCCGAAGCGCGCCGCAACCGGCGCTGCGCCGTTCCAGCCGCCGCTACCGCTGGTGCGCCACAGTTCGCGGCCGGAAGTCTTGTCGTAGGCGATGCACTGCACCGCTACATCGACGACCAGCATGTTCTCGTGCAGCAGCACAGGAGCACAGACGCCGTATTGCTGGCTGTCGCTAGCGCCGGTCTGGGCTTTGCTCTTGTACCACAGCGGTTTGCCGGTGGCTGCATCGAGGCAGTGAACCTGGCCGTCGAGGCTGAGCGTGTAAACGGCCCGGCCGTCGGTGGCGGGGGTAGAGCGCGGGCCGGGAAAACGCACGTCGCTGGTCTGGTCGCTTTTGGCCCGATACGAGTGCTGCCAGATCACCTTTCCGGTGTCGGCATCCAGGCAGTACACGTGGTCCTGTCCGTCGCGATGCCCCATGCCGTACACGCGGCCTCGGTAGGCGATGACCGAGGATACCCCGCTTCCCAGCTCGAACTCCCAAAGCTTTTCCGGCGGCCAGACGGTGATGCTCTCTTGCGAGACGGCATCGGCATTGGGGCCGCGCCACCGCGGCCAGCCGGGGCCATAGTCCCGCTGACCGCCTGCGGCCAGCGCAACCGGGGACAGGCAAGCCAGTGCGGCGACAACGCTTACCAGAACCGATCGGACAGAGGAACAGAGGCGTAGAGTTTCCATTGGCGCGTCAGTGACGATGAAATGTCAGTTGCGCAGTCGCACGGCGGCAAAACCGTGTGGCTTAAGCTCCAATCGCACCCGGCCGTTTTCCACCGGCAATGGCTGAAGGTCGCGCTCCAGCAAATCGGTTTGGACTGCTTTGCCGAAACCGGCGACGTTCACCTCGATCGGCCCCGAACGACCGGCCGTCTCCCACAGACGCAAGATTACGCCGCCGGCCGCTGGGTAGTCGGCGGGCTTCAGACAGGTGGCTACGGCTCTTTGCGGGTCGACAAACACCGCCGGCAAGACGACGCCTTCCGGCAAACGCCCCCGGAAGCTCAACAGTGGCGAGGTTGCCGCTCGGGCGAAGGCCATCGCCGACGCACCACTGTATCCTCCCTTGCGGGCCTGCAAACTGTAGCGGATGCGGAAATTGGTCTCGCCGTTCTGGTCTTTGGTGACTTCCTTGTAATTCTGATCGTTGCCGATCGACTCGATCGAAAGCGGCTCCAGGTCCATCCGCAACACGAACGGCTCCGCAAGCGCCAACGTGACGCCCATCGTGTCGGTCGAGCAATCGACATATTCCTGAACGGCAAATCGGCGCTCATCAGCGCCGGGCAGCAGATCGCCGCCTGGCTGTAACGCCGGTCGGATCACAGCTCCGGTAGTGGCGATGCGCAATGTCGCCCCTTCGGATAGCACGGGAAACACCTGGCACAAGCGGTTCTGTTTGGTGGTCGGCGGCTTGTGTACGCGCACCTCGAAATCCACTTGGTCCAGTTCGGCATAAATGGTCACTTCAGTGATAACGTCCATCTGCTCTAGCCGGCCGGAGATTTTCAGCCGCGATAGCACAGGGCCGGAGGCCACCAGCTCGGTCTTAGTATCGGTCATGACGTGCTGTTTGCCGTCGAAGTAAACGCTTTGGCATAGCCCGCGCGGCGGCTGGCCAGGTCTGCCCATCGTTACCAACTCGGCGCCGGTGGGCTTGTGAATCAGGCTGGACAGCCCGCCGCCATGCCGATCGACCGTGGCCCGATAGAACGGGCCTTCGAGTTTCTCGGTCGTTGCCGTCAGAGTTGTTTGCGGCGGAGCAGCGACGGGCGGTGCCTCGGCAGCCCGCGACGCCATGCGCTGCCACTGTAGGCGACAAAACCCGAATGCAGGCACTTCGGGCGAAACAAAACACAACGACTTGCCTGTTTCAGTAACAACCACCTGCACTGGCAGGGCCTTGCCTTGATGGAGGACCGACATTAGCTCAGGCTGTTCGACGCTCAAGCACACCAGCGAGCGCCGCGGAAAGCTCAGCGGATTGAAAAGCAGCAGGTCCGTGGTATTGTCCAACGCCCCCAGCGCCTGCCAGCCCAGGGCGGTAAGCTTTTCGGCCCGATTGGCCAGTTCCCGTGCCCAGTCGCGTCGCAGTTGGGCGTTGTGGCGCTGGTTTTGCAAGTCTGTGCCGTTCCAGGCGTGGTCGGAAAGCATCGCCCAGCACCACTCGGCCCGACGACGGTCGGCCAAGGTGTCTGGGAGGACTGCGGGTTTAACTTGCGATGCTATGCTCAGCAGGGCTTCGGCAGCCAGGAACTCTCGTTGTGCGTTGCGCATCTGGGCGGCGTACTTGGCAAGCGAGATCGGCCACAAATCCCACGAGTGCCCGAAGTCGCCGCGGATGCTCTCCAACCACGGCGTGCGGGCCTGCTGCTGTTCCACGGCTTGCCAGAACATCGGGAAAGTGGCGTTGACCAGCTTCGCCTTGCGGTCCGGCCGCGCGTTGTAGCGGATGATCTGGTCGGCGAACTGCCGGGCCTGATCGCCGGAGCGGGGCGAAATGTCGCCGTGTGTGCCGCTGGCTAGCACCGCGCGCAACGGATACGCCGCTCCCAGTCGCCCGTAGTGCGCTAGCCACTGCCGATCGATTGCCTCCAGCGATCGCAGTACGTCCGCTCCTTGCGTGTAGCTGGCGCGGCTGCTGGCGTGAACATCGAGCCACACCATCACGCGACTGCCGTCCGGACCTTGGTGATAGAAGACCGGCGGGACTTTCAGTGAATTGAACGTGCTATCGACCGCCAGATACGGCACCGTAAGGTACTTGATTCCACAGCCGGCCAGCAGCGTGGCGTGGCCCCAGGGCAAAGACGGAAGCTCGATGTGATGCGCACAATCGATCTTGGGTATTCCCCAGTCGCTTTCTAGCCGCCGGGCAGGATAGAAGGTCCGCAGCAGACCCTCGTTGTCCTGGAAGGCCCACAGCGAATTGCACAAATATGGGCTGACGTACAATCGGCCCTGCTTGATCCGCTCGATCAACTCCTGCTTGCGCTGCGGATATTTCTCTACGAAGCACAACACCTCCTGTGTGACTGCGGCGTTGTAGCGGTTACGGCTCTCCGGCGGCTGAGCGTCGGTGCGGGCCATTTCGTCCAGATGTGCCCGCACGATGTCGGCGAAGGCCTGCCGGGTTTGGGCTTCGGTCAGTCCCCAGGTGTAGTCGGGGCAGTTGTCGTTGGCGATGAAGATCGTCCATGGTGGTTCGGCGTGCTTATCCATCTCGGCCGAATCGGCCATGCCATGGAAATGGCAAGCGACAAGCGTCAACAGAGAGCTTGCCGCGATTGCCCAGCCCCACAACCCACGAGCACAAGAACCGGTACCCATCGCCGCATCCTCCCACGGCTGTATCTTACCCTCATCAAGCGCGAAATACACCCCGCGGCTTACTGGGGTGTGGTGGCGGCCCGTGAATCGCCCCTGCGTGCAACACGAGGTCAAATACCAACGCCTTTTGTCCGTTCTATTTTACGAGGGCACTACGATAAAAGCTGCTCACGGCCCACGAAGTCCCTTCCGGCCAGGAGGCGCCGCTGCGCAATCACAATCTGCACTGTCTAGATGAATGAAAGGGATTCTGATAGACTGTGCATTTCTCCGTGCGCCCTAAGGTTCGATGCACTGCCGAAGCAGCAGGGGCGCTGGGGCGATTTCGCACGCGAAGGTCTCCGGAGTCTGCGATGCTGAAGCAATCATACACAGGCGACGAGTCGCAACAGACAATCGTCAATCGCGGCTGGCAGGTGACGCTGGCCGGAACGGGCATCAATCTGGCGCTGGGCATCCTTTACACTTGGAGCGTCATCAGCAAGGCCATTCCCGAAGATTGGGGCTGGAACGAAATGCAGAAGGCTTGGCCTTATTCGATCGCCTGCCTAGTGTTCGCGCTGACGATGGTCCCGGCCGGACGACTGCAAGACAAACTCGGCCCGCGCCTGGCGGCCACCATCGGCGGCGTGCTGGTAGGTGTGGGCATGATCCTGGCCAGCATGACCACTTCGTATTCCGGGTATATCCTGGGATTCGGACTGCTGGCCGGAGCGGGGATCGGCTTCGGTTACGCATCGGCCACGCCACCGGCGGTCAAGTGGTTCCCGGCTGCACGCACGGGGATGATCGCGGGCATTGTGGTATCGGGCTTCGGGCTGGCCTCGGTCTACGCCGCCCCGCTGAGCGAGTGGTTGATCTACACCTTCAACCAGCTTGCTCCCGGCCAAGGCGTGCCGTGGACCATGTTCACCTTGGGAGCGGCTTTCCTAGTAGTCGTCGTGGTACTTGCCCAACTGCTTACCCCGCCGCCAAAAGGATACTCTCCCGCCGGTTCGCCCCCCCCGGCAAACGCCGGCGCCGTACAACGCAAAGAGGACTTCTCGGCCCTAGAAGTGCTCGCCACTTGGCAATTCTACGTGCTGTGGTTCATGTATGCGTGCGGTGCCGGAGCGGGGTTGATGATCATCGCCAAACTGTCGAAAATCGCCGACTTCCAGGCAGGCGTCAAACTGGGATTCGTGCTGGTGGCCGCTTTGGCCCTCGGCAACGGCGGCGGACGCATTCTGGCAGGCATCGTCTCCGACAAGCTGGGCCGCACCGCTACTATGCTGGCCTGCTTCGTGTTCCAGGCGGTACTGATGATTGTGCTCTCCCTGGCCAATCAGGGTACAGTTTTGGCCAACGTCCCGGCACTGGCGGTCATCTCCGCACTGATCGGCGCCAATTACGGCGCAAACCTGGCGCTGTTTCCGGCGATAACCAAGGACTTTTATGGACTAAAGAACTTCGGCATCAACTACGGACTGGTCTTTACGGCTTGGGGTGCAGGCGGTTTTCTGCTGGCGCTGTTGGCCGGTTGGCTGTTCGACCGCTTTCAGAACTTCCACTACGCTTGCTACACCGCTGCCGCTCTGCTGGTGTTGGCCGCTGTGATCAGCCTGGTGATGCGCCCCCCAAAGCACGTGCACATGCAAGCGTGAATGTAGCTGAATGTCGCCCGGGCAGGGTCTTGTCGCCGCGTCCAGCCCGCCGAGCAGAGCCGGCCAGAGCTGTGGGACTGCGTTGCCACCTACTGGCCAGCCGACGGGGCCTATCTACTAGTACAGTTAACGGCCAGTGCCACCGCGCGCAATTGATCTTAAAGCCCTCGACGCACGGCGCAAGCTGCGATCGGTGTTGATACAGGGTTGATACAGGTAGCGAGCGCGGCGTCCATGAGTTGGTCGCACGGAAGGCTAAAGCTTGAAACGTTTTTGACAAGGCTAAAGCTTGAAACATTTTTGGAAAGGCTAACGCTTGGACCAGTTTTGATACAGGGCCTCGATTTGGCGCGGCTCGGCTTTTCCGTCCCACAGAGCAACCCCGTAGCGCAACACAAGCGGCTTGCCGGCGGGAATCTCCAGCTTCTCCTTCCACAAGTTGAGCGTGGCAGACATATACGCAAAACCGCCTGTCATAGTGAACATGTGCGCCGGATGCCGCGGATTGTGGGGATGGTCGAACATTGCCACCGTCACCGGCTTGCCGTCCGCGCTGGCCGAATAAGCCATCCACCGCACTGGGGTGAGTTTTTCGGTTCCGCGGACTACTTCGCCTTCCTTCCCCTCGGCGTTGAAGAACACCCCGTCTTTGTCCATCGAGGCCACGAACCTCATCCCCAGCCCGAAGTAATGCCGTCCGTCAAGCACGGCCTTCTGTTTACCGGGCGGTGGTTCTAGCCGCGACTGCCAGCACAGCAGCGTGGCGTTGCCGTCCTCGGAGCGCGTCAGCAGAAGCTGGCGCTGTTCGACAACAAGCGGCTGGTCATCTTGCGCTGCCAGCCACGCCAGCTCCTGCTGGAGCGTGAACTGGAAGCTGGCAGTTTGTTTTCCTGTCGGGTCGGCGATGCTCTGCGATTGGCTGTCCGTCTGGAGCGAGCGCTGCACTTGGCGCCCGCAGTTGTCGCCTTCGGACCAGAAGTCCACACCATCCACCCCCAGCGCCAACATCAGGCCGTGATGATGCTTGTGATCGGCCGGCGCGTCGCGCAGCACGTTGAGGCCGCTGGGCGTGCGCAACTGGAGAACATAAGGCTTCTTCGGCGCGCCGGTTGCTCGGTAGAGCATCAGCGGCTGCTTGTCAAGCAAAAACTCGATGATTCCTGAATCCTGTTTCACTTCCATTTGTTGTGCTACGGTGCCGGGTGCCGCTGCGCCGGGCGTACATGCATCCGGTGTCGCTGCGGCAACTGCTGCTGCGGGGGCCCATACGGCCGGCTTCCCTCCGGCCAGCGCCCAGGTGGCGGGTGCTTCGCCGGCGAGTGTCCCTGCAACCAGCGCCGTCCAGCCGGCGATCGCCGCTGGTAGAAAGTAGCGAATGTTCATAATTGCACCTCATTGGAACAAGCAGTTGCGGACCTGCACCGCACTAGCGAACAGCGGCGCCGTGTGCCAACAGGATAGTCCGCCGCGAAGTCGAGCTCAATCCGGCGCCCTCAGCCAGCAGGACAATTCCATGGCGCGAAGTTGACAACTGCTTTTGTGCGCCGACAATCGAGATACAACCCGTAGGCAGGGCCGGGCCGAGTGACTGCGGCGTTACGGGTAACGCAGGGGTTTTTGGTGCTGCGGTTGACGGTGCGGCCCGCCAACGCCAAACAGGCGCATGTGTGCCGTAGCGCCGGGCGACGTGTTCGCGCTGAAGGACCACAGGCAGTAAACACAACGGCAGCTTGAGGAAGCGAGGCAATGGACATCCAGAACCTGATTCGCCAAATACGCACCCGCAACCAATCGAAAATCGTACTGCTAGTGGCCGACGGGCTTGGGGGCTTGCCCATCGAGCCGGGTGGGCCGACCGAACTGGAGGCTGCCCACACTCCGCATCTGGACGCTTTGGCCCGTAACGGCGTTTGCGGCCTGATGCACCCGATCGCCCCCGGCATCACGCCCGGCAGCGGTCCAGGGCACTTGGCCCTGTTCGGCTACGATCCGACGAAGTATATCATCGGTCGTGGGGCGTTAGAGGCGACGGGAGTGGGCTTCAAGCTGGGGCCGAAGGACGTGGCCGTCCGCTGCAACTTTTGCACACTGGACGCGGCTGGGAACATCATCGACCGCCGCGCCGGGCGCATCGCCAGCGAGGAAAGCGCGCCGCTGGCCATCATGCTGCGGCAGATCAAGGTGCCGCGGGTAGAGATATTCGTCGAGCCGGTACGCGAGCACCGGTTTGTGGTCATTTTCCGCGGCGACGATCTGGGCGAGAACGTGGCCGACACCGATCCCCAGCGCACCGGCGTGCCGCCGCTAGACCCCAAGCCCCTCGACGAGCAAAGCAAGTGGACCGCCGAAGTCGCTCGGCAGTTCGTCGCCCAGGCGCAGCGCTTGCTGGCCAACCATCCCAAGGCCAACGGTTTGACCATGCGGGGCTTCGCCGCTGCGCCGCGCATTCCTGGCTACGCGGAGGTGTACGGGCTGAAAGCCGCAGCCATCGCTGTTTACCCGATGTACAAAGGGCTGGCCCAACTGGTAGGCATGGAAGTGATTGGCCAACCGAAGACGCTGGCAGAAGAGATCGACGTACTGGAACGGGCTTGGGGGGATTACGACTTCTTCTTCGTCCATTTCAAGTACACCGATAGTCGCGGCGAAGACGGCAACTTCGCCGAAAAGGTGAAGATGATCGAGCAATTCGATTCCATCATCCCCCGGGTGACGGCGCTCAGCCCCACGGTGCTGATCGTCACGGGAGATCATAGCACACCGGCCAAGCTGGCCAGCCATAGCTGGCATCCGGTGCCTGTGCTTCTAGTGGCCGACAGTTGCCGGCCCGACCACTGCGAAGCCTTCTCCGAGGCCCAGTGCATCCACGGCGGCTTAGGTCAGTTTCCGGCAATGTACCTGATGTCGCTGGCAATGGCCCACGCCGGTCGGCTAGAGAAATTCGGGGCGTAGCCGAGTAAGATCATTCGCACACTGTGCCGGAGTGCCAGCCATCGGTCTGCACGGCATGGCAGCGATCGGGCACAAGCACAAGCGTGCAGCGCGGTCAGAGTCCGGCTTGGGCAGGAGTGGGGAATGGATCCGACTCGACGGCTTTACGCAGTGCCTCCTGTTTGGCTTTGGCAGCCAAAGGATTGAGCTGACCGGCGAGCGATCCTGACGGGGCGACCGTTGTCTTACAGCCCGCCGCAAGAGCAAGAAGTAATGTTGCTGTCGCAGCAGCGCGCAGCGGCCATCGCCCCTGCCCGCTACAACAACGATCAAAACTACTCAGTCGCCCACTGCGTTGCCACATCGCACAGCGGCCCAGCGGATGGTGCCCTTGCGGTGTCTGTGCCGAAACTTTTACTCCCACCAGTCAGGCCGCTTTTGGCCCAGGAACTCGCTGGGCGACTTTACCGGTTCGGGCTCCTTGGAAAACAGCGAGCCGAACCAGGATTTCTTCTGCGGCTGTCGGGAAGTGTTCTTTTGGTAAGGGTTCAGGCCGAACTGGGAGCCAGTTTTGGGTGGGCTTTGTTTAGCGAAAGGTTTTTTCTTCAGCGTCAGAGTGTCGCCCACGTCCTGGAAAAACGTTTGCGTGCAGGCAGCAATTTTTTCCAGCGCCGAAGGTTCTTTGGCCGCCGGCTTGGCCGCGGTACTTTTCTTGGGTTTGGATTCCGAACTCCACGGCCAGGCGGCCTGGACCACCCTGGGCAGCAACAGCATCAAGCCCATAGCAGCGACGAATAACCACAACTCAAAACGCCGCATTGCTCACAGCCTCCTGATATGGGCACAACAAATATACTGCGGGTACGCACACGACAATCGTAGGAACGAAAACGATAATCTAGCGACGCACACGACAGTCGGAGAGACGCACACGACAGTCGGAGAAAGGTACCGCCGTTGTCATTCTCCGTCAGGCAGCAGTGGGAGAGTCGGCTTCAAAACTTCCCGCTGATGCGCCTGAGGGGGCCAGAGTTTCCCAAAACTTCACGATGGTGTAAAGCCCAGTTTTGACGGTGTAAACTTGTAAAGATAGGCGTTTGCCGAAAACGGGGAAGAACAGGCAAAGAGCAATTGTTGCCTTTGTAGTAGATGGTTTTCCCGATGCCAGTGGCAGTCGCTCGCAGCACGAAAGAATCCTGCCGGTGCGAGCATTTTGGTCGTATGTAGATTCTGGAGGATTCAGGTAATTTAAGTTTTTCGCAGCGATTTGGCCGCACTGCGCAGGCACGTCGCTCGGCGGTGCTGACTTATGTCTGGCCAAGCTGGGCAAACTGGGCCGAATCGTCAAATCCATCGTCACGCGGAGCGTCGAGTAACGATTAAACTGTCAGGTGACTTGTCAAATACATTGTCGGATGAACCGCCAAATCGACCTTCAACGGTTGCTTGCCCGATCGAAAGTCATGGTAGCTGGTTGGCAGCAGCAAGGGCCTACAGAGTTTCACCGGCCAAGCGGCGAGCAACTGCTAAGTTTCGATACAGCCGATACAGCGAATGCCAAAGCCCGTTATAGCGTCGGCGGGTACACTGGGTGCTGATACCTTGGATTGCATTTGGTACAAATGGTATTTATGAACACAGACTTCGGGAGTTGAGCATGTCGTACCTTGATGAGCTTTTTGGTCTTTCCGGTCAGACGGCGGTGGTCATTGGCGGCGCCGGGGTTCTTGGCGGCGCTTTGTGTGCCGGACTGTCGCAGGCCGGGGCCAGGATTATTGTGGCCGATTTGACCGAAGACGCCTGCAAGGCCCGCGTGGCAGCGCTGGAGCAACTGGGCGGACAGGCCGGTTATTGTCTGGTGGACGTTACCCGCCGCGAGTCCATCGAAAACTTGCTTGCCGAGTCGCTGCGGCAGGCCGAGCGGGTCAACATCTTGGTCAACTGTGCTGGTGTGAACGTAGGAAGCAGTTTTCTGGAGGCCACCGATGCCGATTGGGAGCGCGTCATGGCCGTCAACCTCCGCGGCGTGTTCCAGGCCTGTCAGGTTTTCGGCCGGCACATGATCGAGCATGGGGGCGGGGCGATAGTCAACATCGGCAGTGTTACGTCGCACCTGCCGTTGTCGCGGGTGTTTGCCTATTCGGCCTCCAAAGCGGCGGTGCTGAACCTCACGCGGAACATCGCCCAGGAGTTCGCTCCGCTGGGGGTGCGCGTCAACGCCATCTGTCCGGGGTTCTTCCCTGCCGAGCAGAACCGACGGCTCCTGGACCAGCAGCGAATCGATAACATCATGCGCGGCACGCCTATGAAACGCTTCGGCGAGCCGGAAGAACTGGTGGGGGCACTGTTGCTGCTGGTGTCGCCGCGGGCAGGCAGTTTCATCACCGGCACGCACATAAACGTCGATGGGGGATTCACCGCTGCCTGGTTCTGAAAATGGGGGCACGGGCGGGCAGCGCCTCTTTTCGCCTATTGTGCAAGCTATAATTGGCTGCTAACCAATTGTCGACCGACGGCAACTAAAATGGCTTACACAATCGTGATTTTCGGTGCATCGGGCGATCTAACTTCCCGGAAGCTCATCCCGGCACTTTACGAGCTGCATCGCAAAAATCGCTTGCCGCCGGACGTGCGCGTGGTGGGTTTTTCGCGCACCCCCTTTTCGCACGAGCAGTGGCGCGAGCGACTGGCCGAAAGCACCGCGCAGTACGAAAGCAAGACTTTCGACCGAGCGATCTGGGATCAGTTCGCCCCGGCGTTGTTCTACCATCCCGGCGATATAGAACACCTGGAGGATTTTCACCGCTTGTCGGCGTTTCTGGACCAGTTGGAGGGCCAACCCGGCGTGACGCGGGTGTATTAC
Organism: uncultured Pirellulales bacterium; assembly: GCA_938015445.1. Lineage (GTDB taxonomy): Bacteria > Planctomycetota > Planctomycetia > Pirellulales > Thermoguttaceae > CALLPE01. The sequence goes on along the minus strand of CALLPE010000018.1, from coordinate 91,641 downwards.
CTGTCGACCGCACCGAAGTTCTACGAGCCAGCCATTGCGGCTTTAGGGGTCTCGGGGATGGCCGATCAAAGTCGGGGAACGCGCCGAGTGGTCGTCGAAAAGCCGTTCGGCACCGACCTTCAGTCCGCCCGGCACTTGAACGAAGCAGTCCACAAAGTGTTCCCCGAACAGCACGTCTATCGCATCGATCACTACCTGGGAAAAGAGACCGTGCAGAACGTGCTGGTTCTGCGGTTCGCTAACGCCATTTTCGAGCCGATATGGAACCGCAATTACGTCGATCATGTGCAGATCACCGCGGCCGAAGACGGCGTAGTGGGCCGCCGGGCGGCGTTCTACGACTCGGTGGGCGTGCTGCGCGATATGTTCCAGAATCACCTATTGCAACTGCTGGCTCTGACGGCCATGGAAGCCCCGGCACGCTTCGAGGCCGACGCTATTCGCGACGAGAAGGTGAAGGTATTCCGGGCCATCCGGCCGCTCCGCCGCGAAGACGTGTTCAACGACACTATCCGCGGCCAGTACCGCAAGTATCGCGACGAGCCTGGAGTCCCGCCAGACAGCGAAACGGCCACCTTCGCCGTGGTCAAGCTGCACGTGGACAATTGGCGCTGGCAGGGCGTGCCCTTTCTGCTTCGCAGCGGTAAGGCAATGCCCTGCCGCACCACCCAGATCGTCATCCAGTTCCGCGCGGTGCCACACATGCTGTTCGAGGGCGGTCCAAAAATGGCCTCTCAATCCAACCGCTTGGTCATCCAAGTGCAACCGGCCGAAGGGATTCAATTGCACTTTTACACCAAAGTGCCCGACGGCGGAATGCGTCTGCGGCAGACCGACTTGAGCTTCAGCTTCCGCGACAAGTTCTCTGGCGAAATGCCCGAAGCCTATCAACGCCTGCTGCTGGACGCCCTGCACGGCGACGCCAGCCTGTTCGCCCGCAGCGACGAAGTGGAGCTGTGCTGGAGCATCATCGACCCCATACAGGAGACTTGGGCCAATCCCGGCTGGCCGCCGTTGGCGCTGTACGAGGCGGGAACCTGGGGGCCGCCGGATTCGGTCGGCTGGATGTGCCGCCAGAACCGGGAATGGTTCGATTATTGCCCGGTTATCTGAAAGACGCTGCACACGGTACCAACAGCCGCTCGGCCCACCGCCGCGGATGCGCACGACTGTGGATGACCAGCTAATATGGTTGCCCCAGGGGGGTTTTACGCCGCGGCTATTGTCGCCAAACGACTGCTACCGTTGCTGCTATTGGTGGAGACAGTCGCTACTGATTGCCGAAGGCCGCTCTTGCCCAAGGCCGTTATTGTTGCAGAACGACGAAGCGGTTGCCATCGGGCGTGCGGACCAGCAGCAAGATGCCTTGCTGGAGCGACTCTTGTTTAATCGCTTCCTGGAACTCCTGAAGCGACTTGACCGGCCGTTTGCCCACCCGCATTATCAACATCCCTTCGCTGAGCCCTGCCCGATCGGCCGGGCCGTCGGGAATCACATCGGTAATCACCACGCCCGACTGCCCCTGAATACCGAGCCGCCGGGCAAGCTCATCGGTCAGTTCGGCCACTCGCATGCCCAGTTGTTCCGATTCGACGGTCGGGGGTTCAGAACGGCGTTTGGGTTGGCCAAGGGCCGGCTCACGGGCGCCGAAGTCCTTCGGTAGCGCCTTGACCACCACGGGCACAGTTATCTTGTTCCCATCGCGGAGCACTTCCATTACCTGTTTCGAGTCGATGGGCGAGCGTTCCACGACTTCCTGCAATTCGCGCGGACTGTTCACGTTCACCCCCGCGAACGATAGTATCACGTCGCCCTCCTTTAGCCCGGCGGCAGCAGCCGGGGTGTTGGCAAACACCTCGTTGACCAGTACACCCCGGTGCGGCTGGACGCCGAGCTGTCGGGCCAGCGGGCCGTCGATCGGCGCGATTGCTACGCCTAGATAAGCGCGCTGTACGGTGCCGGTCTTGATCAATTGCTGCGCCACCCATTTGGCTTGGTTGATGGGTATGGCGAAACCAACCCCCTGGAAACCGCCCACCATCGACGCAATGGCCGTATTGATGCCTACCACTTCTCCGTCCAGATTCACCAGTGGACCGCCCGAGTTGCCCGGGTTGATCGCCGCGTCGGTCTGCAAGAAGTTGGTGCGTTTGGCAGTGCTCAGCGAACGGCCCTTGGCGCTGATAATGCCGGCGCTGACGGTCATCTCCAGCTCGAACGGATTGCCAATCGCCAACACCCAGTCGCCGATGTCCAGCGAATCGGAATCGCCCAAGGTGGCGGCCGGCAGCGGGCCGTCGGGTTTGATGCGTACCACGGCCAGGTCGGATTGCTCGTCGGATTTTACTTCCACGGCTTTGAACTGACGGCCGTCGGCAAGCTCCACCACCACCTCGTCGGCGTCTTCCACCACGTGATGGTTGGTAAGTATGATGCCCGACGGATCGATGATCACGCCCGACCCTTTCCCCTCACGAGGCGCAAAACGCCGAGGAAACTCGAAGCCTTCGGGGAATTGGTCTTCGAAGAACTCCTCGAAAGGCGTTCCCTTGAAGGGGTTTTCCCGGGGCGTGCGGCGGGGGGGGCGTTTTTCGACGGGTTTGGTCGTGGCCTTGATCGTCACCACTGTGGGAATCACTTTCTTGGCGGCTGCTCGGAAGGCCCGCGATAGGCTCTTGGCTTTTTCGATGCCATCCGGGTCGTCGACCTGCGCCGCCGGCGCCCAGCGCGATCCAAGCACAAGCAGCATCAGCCCCGCCGCCAACCCCATCGCCGGCCATAGCCGCACGAAACACCTGATGCCGCCGGTGTAGCTTGTCGCGGAGAGTTTACTCCCGCGCTGCTGCTGCGGAATAAGCTGCTGTGCAAAAGTCTGAGAGGATTCAGCGCAGCGGCTCCTGCCGCAAACAACATCGCCCGCAGCTTCGGACGAAACCCCGGATATGTGTCCTTTGGTCTTCATTACGTCCTCCTTTACCAGGTTCGAGCTTTACGCAGTCCGATGGTTACCGCACGCCGGCGCTATCTGCCAAGTGTGTTTTGTGCAACTCAGCGCCACAGTGCTGAACGTGCCGCTTAATAAAACGTATTCATCATTGTATTTTATCGTGGCGGACAGGACTTGAAGAAGTTCCACACGACCTCGCGGAAATCGAAATCGTGGCACGTCTTTCCCACGAATCCTTCAGCAAGCTGTACCTTTCCGGTTTCTTTACCGGGCAGAGTGTGGCCGCCGCCGCGGATCAGCCAGTATTCCACTTTCACGCCGGCCTGTCCTGGCGGATAGCGGCGAACGGTGGTGCGGCAGCCGTCATCCGGATCGACATCGGGCAATAGCTCTTCGGTCGGTTGGCCACTGATGTGGTTGTGCTTGATATAGAGTTTCAGCATCTCTTCGGTGGAAATTATTCGCCCCCGACCTTCGCTACCGGCGATCGGGCCGCCGCCGATGGGGACCAGCGGGTCGTCATCGCCTTGGATAACAAGCAGCGAAATGGGATGGCTCGGTTTGAAGCTGTCGGCCACCGGCGCAGCCAGTCCGCCGATGACCGGGGCGACGGCAGCGAAAAGGTCGGCTGCTTTGGCGGCCAGATAGTGGCAAAAAATCCCGCCATTGGAACCTCCGGTAGCGTAGATGCGCGAGCGGTCGATCGGGTGGCTCTTGGATAGATCGTCCACGATTGCGCGAACGAACCCCACGTCGTCCACGCCTTCCTTTTGGGAGGCTATCCAAAGGGCTTTGCGGCCGTCGTTCCAGTGGTTCTTCCACGCGCTGGGATACACGGCGATAAAGTTTTCGCGGGCGGCCAACGGCCCGAAGTTGGCCTTCGTCAGCATGTTCTCGCCGCGTCCGCCGCCGCCGTGGAACACGAACACCACGGGCAGCTTGCCCTTGGGGTTTTTGGGCGATTGCACGATGAAGCGTCGCTCCCGCCCGTCGATCGTCAGCGTGTGGACTTTCTGCTCGACCCCGGCAGGCGGCGCCGGAAGCGGAGCATCGGCCACCAGAGCGCCTCCGTACCGGTTGCGAAGCCCGTTGCGTATCTCGTCGGCCGACAGCAGTCCATCGCCGTCGGCGTCGGCCGAGTCGAACATCCTGGCCAGCAGCAGCATGGCTTTCGCTTCCTCCCGGCTTAGCTTGCCGTCGCCGTTGCGATCCAACTGGGCAAACCGTTCGACAAGCTCCGCGCCGTGGGCGGCCAGCGCGAAGCACACGGCCACCGTGCAGGCAAGAATCATGCGGCGATGCAGTTTTGTAGTATCTGCGAACAAGTCTGCGTTGCCTCGATGTACCATTGGGGCACGCCAACCGTATGCTACCAATATGCTACCAAGTGGTGTGCTTTACCTTACGCATCTGTTCGACCGGACGTTGCGTACCGGCTAGGCCGAACGCACCCGATTGCGCCAGAACAATCACAGCTAGCGGCCCGGCCAGCCGCCCGCGTCGAAGCAGATTGTTCGGAGCAGATTCTTCGCGCTGCGGCATAGGGCGCCGGGAACGGCTGCCACGGGCGGTTGTATCGGCCGCCAGCAAGACCATCGGCCGCTAGCAAGACCATCGACGGACGGCAAGTCTACTGCTTTCCCGGCGGGAGGATCAGCTTGCTTTTGCCTTTTTTCTCCCCCAGTTGGCTCTCGGCTTGGCGCATGATGGCGTTTATCAGCGGAACGTTCTGGCCTTCAGGCAGAGCTTCGAGCGCCTTCTTGCAGGCGTCGAGGGCCTTTTGGTATTCCTGCTGAGATAGGTAACAAATGGCCAAAGCGACGTTTGCTTCCTGGATTTGTTCGGGCTTCAGCCCCTGGATAGCCAGTGCTTTTTCGATCGACTTCAGCGCTTGCTCCACTTTATCGGCCCGCAGCGCGCCGCCGGCCTCGCTCATCAACACCTTGAACTCATACTTGGTCTTCAGCCCGGCCTTGTTCTCGGTGTCCAGTTCGACGATCTCCTTGGCCCACTTGTCGGCTTGTTCGCCGTTGTCTTCTCCGGTAATGCCGCCCAGTTTGCCGCTGGTCTCGATTAACTGGTCGAGCAGTTTGGCCCGCTCTAACCCCTTTGCCCCGTCCAGTTGCGACTTCAGTTTAGCCACTGCCTGTTGGGCGTCGGCCAATTCGGCGAAACGCTCCACCATGCGTTTCAGACTGGCGACTTTGTCGCTTTGCGGAGCGGCCTGGATGGCCTTGTTGAGCGAATCGACCACGCCGGAAAAATCCTTCACAAAGAAGAAGCATTCTCCCAAGGCGAAATAGGCGTCTTGCTTTTGTTGAGCGGTGATGCCGGGCGTAGCGATGGCTTTGTCGAGCAATTTGCGCGCCTCTTCGAACTTTTGTTTTCCCTTCAGTTCGGCTGCCTCGGCCATCAGGGAGCGGAACTCGTACTTCGACTTCAGCCCGGCTTCGTTGTTGGCATCCAAAGCGATGATCTCTTTGGTCCACTCGTCAAGCTTATCGATCTCCTTCTCGAGCTTCTCATAAGAGTCGATGAGCTGGTCGAGTATCTTGGCCCGGGCTAAGCCTTGCGCTTTCTCAAGCTCAGCCTTCAACGGGGCGATACCCTCGAATACCTTGACGAACTCGGCCAGGTGGTTCAGATACTCTTCAGCGCCGCCGGGCCGATAACCGGTTCGGGCGATCACGTCCCCTTCGGGGTCGAGCACCAACACCGTGGGAAATCCGCGCACTTTGTACTGTCGGGCCAACTTCTCGTTTTGCAGTTTGAGTTTTTCGGGAAGCTCTTTTTGACGCGGAAAATCCAGCTCTACCAGCACGAATTGCTTTGGGGCATTCTTGATGAACTCCTCTTTCTCGAACACTTCGTTCCGAAGCCGTATGCACCAACCGCACCAGTCGGAGCCGGTAAAATCGACCAGCAACAACTTCTTGTCGGCCTTGGCCTTTGCCTTGGCGGCCTCGAAATCACTAGTCCAAATGCTTTCTGCCGCGCCGACAGGCAGTGCCGTCGCGCAGACCAGCAACAACATCGACACACAGCGACCCAACGCGAAAATATTTGGCTTGAACATAAGTGCTCCTACGCAATCAGGAGGGAAACGCGGTCTTGGCAGCGCCACTTGACAGCAATTCTAGGACGCGCTGGTAAGCACAACAAGCCGTTGATACAACAAACCAGCCGGCCGACTTCGGCCCGGCGCCGACCGGACTGCTCATCTTACCGCAAGCCAGCCTTCTGGTACTTGCGCGTCGCGACACGTGGCGGCGTGCCCAGCGGAACTACAGCGCGCTGCCAGCCGAGCTGGTGATAACCCCACAATGGTGGTGTAATGCTCCATAAGTTGTGGCATGGTTTTCGGCTGGTTGATTTTACACAAAATTGAAAATAATAATTGCTGTTGTTTCACGGAAGCAGTAGAAACGCAATTAGAGCCTGTAACGCAATGAAACCGTCGAAAGGTTTTACTAGCCCTCTAGTGGGTATAGGATGTCAATAAACGTGGTTTTGTTACAGGCTTTTAGTGTCGACTGAAGCTTCGCCTTCAAGCTATTGCACCGGCATCGGCCAGCCGTTTCAAGCCCTTTGGTGTCGCCGGTGAACGAATTGTTAAGCTGGTTAAGCGCTACCCGCGCCAGGATGGTTAGGCTTACCCATAGAAAGCGTCAGCAAGGAGGTGCCCGTCGAAGTGTGTCGAAATAGCGTTGGGCGATAGTTTGGCAGAAAACCGTCGCGTAGTTGTAGCTTACATATCGTGCATATTTCGGCGGCTTTCTCTGCATGGGCAGTTTCGGCCTAGGAACCAGCGGCAGGTATAACATGTCGGTTCTGGTTGGACGGTCGCGTTGGGCGCACCAGATGCGCGAGGCTATTGCTCGCACGGCGTTGACTGATTCTACGGTGCTGATCCGCGGACCGACTGGCACCGGAAAGGAGTTGATCGCTCGATTGCTGCACGAGCAGAGCTGCCGGGCACATAAACCGCTGGTGGCTGTCGATTGCCCGGCGATTCCGCCCACGCTTTTCGCCAGCCAGCTTTTTGGACACGTCCGCGGAGCTTTTTCCGGCGCAGAGCGCGACGCCTTGGGATTCTTCCGCGCCGCACACGGAAGCGATATCTTCTTCGACGAAATTGGAGAACTGCCTGGCGAATTGCAAGCGCAGTTGCTGAGGGTTATCGAGCAGCGGGCGGTCACTCCGTTGGGCGGTTTCTACGAAGTACCGGTCAACGTCAGAATCATAGCCGCCACCAGCCGTGACTTAGAGGCCGAAGTGGCGGCAGGACGCTTTCGACCGGACTTGTACTATCGGCTAAAAGTAGTCGAGCTGCGCACCATTCCGCTGTGCCAGCGTCCGGAGGACGTGGAACCGCTGTGTTGCTACTTCCTCGATGAACTGGCTCGCACACACCCCGTACCGGCCAAGCGTATTTCGCCTGCGGCGTTGCGGGTGTTGGAAAGACGCCGCTGGCCGGGCAACGTGCGGCAATTGCGTAACGTTGTGGAGCGGGCCCTCGTGTTTTGCGATGGCGGCGAAATCAGCGAGCAGGCGATATGCAATCTGCTGGAGTTGGAAGACGGGTGCGACCTCGGGCTGCGGGCGCAGCTTCACCCTACGGCCGGCGAGATTGCGGATGTTACGCACCGCTTGCGCCTGAAACGGGCGTGCGCCGCACAGACGCCGTTGGCCCAACTTCTCGGGCCCCAGTCGCCGCTGGCCGCGACCGCCAGCCAATGCGCACCGAACACCGCGTCCGAGGGACATTGGCCGACCTGGGCAGAATTCGAACGGCAGTTCATCGAGGCGACTTTGCGCCAGGCAGGATACAACCAAACTGCCGCAGCCAGGACTTTGGGCATCGATCGGCGCATGCTGGCGCGGAAAATGCACCGCTACGGAATAAACGTTCCGCACAGCGGTTTCCGATTTCGCGCAGCGTAGCCCATCGGGTAGCTGGAGCGCTGGCCGCTTCGGCCGCCGGGCGGTTTGGCAATACAAATGACTGGCCCTGCGCTGAAGGCACATCTACAAGCGGTACTCGCACCGGCCAACCCGGCGATAACAGTGGCCGCTACAGGCGCGCGGCGCCGGCTGCGATCAGGGCAGCGATTGATAGCGGGCCAGCTCGGCATCGCGGGCAGACGCATCCCAGCCGAGCAGCTCGGCCATCCAGTCGGCCACGCGGCAAGCGATGCTGTCGGCATCCGTCCGGTTGTAGCGCCAACCGCTGCGACGGATCATCACGTCTTCCAGCCGTATCGCCCATTCATTGCGGCAGAAGTGCGTCACGGCCTGCTGCGAGACTGGCGGCGGCGCAACGCCGCTGAATTGCGGCTGGCCGTCAGCAAGCAGCGGAAGTTGGGCCGTGCGGCAGGGCAAGTGTCCGCGGTCAAGGTAGCGTACCAAGCCGTCGACGGCTTGCTGGGCGATTAGCCTGTAGGTGGTAAGCTTTCCGCCGAGGATGTTCATCCAGCCTGGCTCGGACATGGCGATGCGGTGTGCGCGACTGACGTCGGACGGCTCTCCTGAACTGCCTCCCACCAGCGCGCGCAGGCCCGCCCACGTGCTCAGCACATCGCCAGAAGTCAGTCCGGCTTGCGGGAAGAAGCGGTTGACCACTTCCAGCACGTAAGCGACATCCTGCGGTTCGGTGCGGACCATCTCGGGCGGGCCGTGGTAGTCGGTGTCGGTCGTGCCCAGCAGCACCCGATCCAGCCACGGTATGGCAAACAGTATGCGGCGTCCATCGGTCATTACCACCGCGTCGGACAACACTAAGCGCTCACGGCCGATCACCAAATGAACGCCTTTGGTCAAGCGCAATCGATAGGAACAAGGGCGGACCGATTGTGCCCAGGGGCCAGTGGCGTTGACGACCGAGCGGGCCAGCACACGGTACAGTTTGTCAGCCAGTACGTCGCGGACTGAGCACTGCCAACCGGCGGCGCCGGGATGGGCCTCTTCCAGGCGCGTGTAATTGCAGATTATAGCGCCATACCCAGCGGCAGAGCGCAAGGTGTCGATCACCAGCCGGGCGTCGCTGGTCAGGGCGTCGTAGTAGCGGACGGCGCCGGTCAACCCCGGTTCGGCCAAGCCCGGCAGGCGCTGTAACGCTTGTGTTGCGCTAAGGGCTTGCGAGCGTCCGAAGTTCTGCCCGCCGCACAGCAAGTCATACAGTTTCACCCCTAGGCGGAGTTGCCACAGCGGCCATGTACCCCCACGATAGGCGGGAAAGACGAAGGCTAGCGGCTCGACCAAATGCGGTGCAATGCGGCGTAGCAGCAGCTTTTCGCGGCTGGCCTGACGTACCAAACCGATCCGACCTTGCGCCAGGTAACGCAGACCGCCGTGCAACAATCGGCTGCTGCGGCTGCTGGTTCCGAATGCCACATCGTGCTGTTCGACTAGCCCGACGTGCAGTCCGCGCAAGGCAGCATCGCGGGCCACACCGGCGCCGACAATTCCCCCGCCGACCACCAGTACATCCAGCGGACGCTCCGTAAGCCGCTGGTACTGGGTTGCCCGGTAGCCCTGCCAATCGAATCGTTCCATCGCGGCTATTTTTGCAGCGGTACGAACTTTTGGGCCTTTTGGCCTTTTATGTCGCCGACATACAGGCAGCCTTGGGAATCCACGGCCACGGTGTGAATCCAACTGACTTCGCCCGGTCGGGTATCGCCCTCTTTGCCGTAGGGGAGCGTCCAAAGCTGGAGCAGCTTGCCTGCCGGCGAGAACTTCATGAGCAGTTGATCTTTAGGAGGGCAGGAGAGCAGCTCGTCGGTTTCGCGCCAGGCCATGGGCGAGGAGCCGCACACCCAAATCTCATCGTTCTTGGTGATCCAAATTCCCCAGGGCACCAACAGGTTGAGCCACTGATCGAGCAGCTTTCCCTTTTGATCGAAAACTTGCACCCGTGCGTTGTTGCGGTCGCAGACGTACAGCCGCCCTCGGGAATCGATGGCGATACTGTGGGGTAAACTGAACTCGCCCGGGCCGGTACCCAGCTTACCCCACTGCTTGACGAACTTGCCGTGCTTATCGAAATGCGCGATGCGGCTGTTGCCGTAGCCGTCGGTGACGAACACTTGCCCGTCGGGCGTAACGGCCATATCGGTAGGTTTGTCGAAGTGGGTGGCGTCGCAACCCGGCTCGCCGCGAGTACCCAACGTGCGCAGCAGCTTTCCCTGCGGCGTAAACTGAAGGACCACGTGGTCTTTGACGTCGGCCACCCACACGTTGCCCTCCCGGTCCAGCCGGATGTAATGCGCCGAGCCGATCAGCCCACCGCCAAAGGCGCGCAAGAACTTCCCTTGACGGTCATAAACTTGGATGGGTGGATCGGCCCGGGTAAATAGGTAAACCTCGTCGTCGCTGACGGCGATGCCGGGCATATCGCGCCACTGGAGGTGCGCCGGGCGTTGCGGCCAAGCGGGGTCCAGTTCGTAGCAGATCGCCATGTTCACCCGCGGATGCGCCGGCGTAACGCCCTCGGCAGCGGTGGCAGCGGTTGCAAAGGTTAAAACCCCCACTGCCCAGAATGTCCAAGACCATCCCCGAAAAACGCACAAATTAACCCTGGTGCCCAGCATGATTAGTGCCCTTCCAGAGCTTGTGAATGCCCTAGGATACCCCATCGGACGCACTCGGCGGTGGTAAGCCGCACACGGCTGCTCCGACATCTGCCCAAACGACTGCACCGCCCATATTATCGCAACAGCACAGCGCAAAAACCAGCATTTTACTTCGGCGCTGATTACATACATGAGCCCCGATTACACGCTTGCGCCGCGATTAGACGCTTGCTATGCGATGACACGCCGGCGCCGCGACTACATCCTTGCAATGTAGTCACTTACTGGCGCTGCGGTAGGCTATAGCGCGACGCCGGGCCGACGGCTGCGGCTGCCAGGGTACCAATCGCCCCCCGCACGACCGCGATAGGGAAAGTATCGAAATCGCCGCAGCGATTACCGAAGTGCTGATCCTATTGCGGAAGTGCTGATCCTAACGTGATCCTTGGGCAAGTGCTAATCTTACCGTTACGCTTGCGCAACTGCTGATTTTAACGTTACTCTTGCGCACAAGTGTTGATCTTACGGTTATGCTTGCGCAAGTGTTGACGCCACCGCCGCTACTGGTAAAGCGACGCACTTGTTAACGCGTTGTTGTTATCGCGTTGTGGCGTTGTCGGGTTGTGGGGTTGTGGCATTGTGGCGTTGTGGCGTTGTGGCGTTGTGGCGTTTGTGCAGGGATTGACCTTGCTGTCAAGGGCGAAATGCGGTATCTTGCTGGCCTACAAACCCGGCGGTGCGCAGTAGCAACGGTGCGCCTGCCGCAGCAACAGGCTCACAGGGCATCGCTACGGAAAGGACTCCGACGCATGCAGGCCACATTGGGTGAGTTGGCGGCGCTGGTGGGTGGTCGGGTAGTGGGGGACGCCAGCGTGGTGATACACGACGCTGCGCCGCTGGTGGATGCCCAGCCCGGGCAAATCACCCTTATCGACGAACACGCCAAAAAAACCGACTTGGAGAAGTGCCGCGCCGGTGCCGCGGTAGTCCGCTGCGGAACGACCATCCCTGGACTGCCGGTAATCGAGGTGGAGCAGGCGCACAGGGCCTTTTCCGAAATAGTAAAGTTCTTCCGCCCTGCCCGACGGCGCCAGCGCATCGGCATCAGTCCTCTGGCGGTGGTAAGTCCCAGCGCTCAGATCGCCGAGGATGTCGATATCCACCCGTTTGCCACCATCGGCGACGACGTGGTCATCGGCAGCGGAACGGTGATTCACAGTGGCGTGCATATCATGGCTGGTTGCCGCATCGGCCGCGATGTGACCATCTTTCCCAACGCCGTGCTATACGAAAATACGGTCGTCGGTCCCCGCTGCACGATTCATGCCGGAGTGATACTGGGGGCGTACGGTTTCGGGTACGAACTGGTCGAGGGACGACATCAATTGTCCGCACAACTGGGCAATGTGGTTCTGGAGGCCGACGTGGAGGTCGGCGCAGGCAGCACCATCGACCGGGGTACATACGGTCCGACGGTAATCGGCGAAGGCACCAAAATCGACGACCTGGTGGTGGTGGCCCACAATTGCCACATCGGTCGGCATAACATGCTCTGCTCCCAGGTGGGCATCGCCGGCAGCACGACCACGGGCGATTACGTGGTCATGGCCGGGCAGGTGGGGGTACGCGATCACGTCCACATCGGCAACAAGGCGGTGCTGGGAGCAAAAGCCGGAGTGAGCAAAAACGTCTCCGATGGCGAGCGGATGATTGGCATTCCCGCCACCCCAGAACGCGAGCAAAAAATCAAACAGGCCCTCATCTCCAAGCTGCCCGAAATGCGCCAACAAATCAAAGACATGGCCAAGACCATCGAGCGGCTGACCGCCGAAGTCCAGCGCCTGAAAAGTGCCCTGGCCGCAGGGAACACCAGTCCCGACGAATCGCCGCTTGAGCGCCAGCGCGCCGACCGCCAGGCGGCTTAACAGCGGCAGTGCCGGCTTGGCCAACACCATCTGGCTTAGTCAACAGCACCGCCTAACAGCATGCTGAATGCCATTTGCCGACAAAGCCCAACGGGTTGCAAGCGCGTAGTTCTGAAACCCTTGCCGAAAATGCAACGGAGCCAATCAAACGCCGGCTGTGGACCAATCGGTTTGCTGGCTGGCTGGGGCGATTATCCGCTGGCAGTAGCCGATGCTCTGCGGCGGGCCGAATACGAAATCTGCTGCCTGGGAGTGCTCGGACATGCCGACCCGCGCCTGGCCGACGTGTGCCATCACTTCCGCTGGAACGGCCTGGCCCGCTTCGGCAGCGCGGTGCGATGGTTTCGTCGTCATGGAGTGCACGTGGCTACAATGGCCGGCAAGATACACAAGGTGCTTTTATTCCAGCGTTGGGCGTGGTTGCGTAATCTGCCCGATTTGCGGGCCATTGGCCTGTTCTTACCCCACTTTCTGACGCGCCGCAAAGATTGCCGCGACGACACGTTGCTGACGACAGTCGTAGAGGGTTTCGCCAAAGAAGGGATCCGTTTCGTGCCGGCTACCGATTTCGTGCCTCAATTGCTGGTGCGGCCCGGCCAACTGACGCGCCGCGGCCCCACGGCAGCCCAGCAGAAAGACATTGCCTTCGGCTGGCGGATCGCCAAGCAGTTGGGGCAATTGGATATCGGCCAAAGCGTAGCGGTCAAGAACCAAGCCGTGCTGGCCGTGGAGGCCATCGAGGGCACCGACCAGTGCATCCGCCGCGCCGGCGAGCTTTGCCCCAGCGGCGAGTTCACGGTGGTCAAAGTGGCCAAGCCGCAACAGGACATGCGGTTCGACGTCCCCACGGTCGGACTGCTGACCCTTCAGACGATGGTCGCCGCAGGGGCCCGCGTGTTGGCCATCGAAGCCGGACGGACGATCGTGCTGGATGAACCTGCCGTGCGCCACTTCGCCGACCAGCACCGACTGGTCATCCTTGCCCTGGAAGATGTTTAGCCGCGCCGCCTGTCTTTGTGGGCCGTCGTCCGTTGTCTCGCCGCGCCCTCGGACAAAGCTCACGTCGGAGCAGATTTTGCGGGCAGAACGCATTTCAGCCAAACGGCGCATCGCCTCATGGCATCCACAGATTTTCTCCGGTAAGGTAAAAGTCGGCGCCACCCAAGGCCAAATTCCCTGCACATGGCATCGGCAGCTTTTTCGCGTTTTCGTCGAAGCTCTGCTGTTTGCCAATCCGAGTAGGTCGCGGCGTTGCGCATGAGCGTCGGCAGGGACAATATCCGGTCAACTGTAGAAAAGCTGATGGTGGCCATGAGTACACGATTTGTCATATGGGTCGAAGAGTTCTATGAGCCGCGCTGGCACGAAGCCGACCTGAGGAACGAACTTGCCCGCATCAAAGACATCCCTCTGCACCGCGAGTACGCGGAGCTGATCAACGATTGCCTGCAAAAGATTCGCACCTGCCGCCGGTGCGGCCAGATGGTATCGGCGGGCAACTTCGTGGTTTTGCTGCTCAGCGCCAAAGATGCCGGACATGTGGAAGTCGCCGCCTGTTCCAGTTGCTGCCGGCACGACCTGGAGGGCGTTCTTCGCTACCTGAAATCATTGCCGGGCGAAATCGAGTTCATGTGGGACGAGCACGGGATATTCGAATCGTTTGCCGAGTTCGCCGGCAACATGCGGCAGTACTGGGGCAGCCACTAACATCTTCACTGGCTTGGGCGAAAGCTCAGCACGCGGATTTCGCGCCGGAGAAAAAAGCTCCCATGCACCGGGGGGTTTTGCCTTGCGGCGTCAGTCGCCGACCAACTGAACTCCGCCCACCAGAAGTGCCCACTGAGCACTTGTACGCCTGGGCGGCAGCAACAGACCAGCGCGGAGCGGTACAAAATCAATCCAAAACCAGCAGGACCGTAACATGATGTTCGCTTCGCGCATCTGAAATCCAAAGAGAACTGTCTTCAACCACCGACAGACTGCCTGCGACCACCGACAGACTGCCTTCAACCACCGAGAAACCGCCTTCAACCACCGAGAAACCGCCTTCGACCACCGAGAGACTCCTTTCGACCACCGAGAAACTGTACAACGAAATACAGCAGTCGGACAATACGCACCACCGGAGGATAAGCGATGGGCTGGTCGATCAAGATTGCTCGGATAGCGGGCACCGATGTGAAGATTCACGTCACTTTTCTGCTGTTACTGGCCTGGGTAGCGCTGGCATATTACGCACAGGGCGGGGCCGATGCGGCGGTAGTAGGCGTAGCTTTTATCGTCGTACTGTTCGGTTGCGTGTTGTTGCACGAGTTGGGTCACGCCTTGGCGGCGCGCTTGTTCGGCATATCCACACCAGATATAACTTTGCTGCCTATCGGCGGTGTAGCGCGCCTGCAACGGATGCCGGACAAGCCGGTGCAGGAAATCACCGTTGCCCTGGCCGGTCCAATGGTCAACCTGCTCATCGCAGGGATATTGTTCTATCTTCTCAACTACCCAGGCGAACTGTGGCAGATTCAGGAGTTTGCCTCTGCACATCTGGGCTTGCTTACCAAAGTAGCGGTGGTGAACGTCTGGCTAGTGCTGTTCAACTTGCTTCCTGCGTTTCCGATGGACGGCGGTCGGGTGCTGCGGGCAGTGTTAGCGCTTTTCGTGCCCTATGCGACAGCTACGCAAATAGCCGCGCGGATCGGGCAAGGAATGGCTTTCCTGTTGGGGCTGGCCGGTCTGTTCGGCAACCCCATGCTGCTATTCATCGCCCTGTTCGTTTACCTGGCCGCCGCCCAAGAGTCGTCCTTCGCTCAGATGAAGGAAATCGCGCAAGGACTGCTAGTCCGCGATGCAATGATCACCAACTTTGTAGTCATCGAAGCCGACGCCACGCTGCAACAAGCAATCAATACGCTGTTGCGCACCGGTCAGCACGAGTTTCCCGTCGTGGACGCGCAAGGCACGGTCGTGGGAATTCTCACCCGAGATGATCTGATCGCAGGTTATCGCCGACAGGGCATGGACACGCCGGTCTTCGAGGTCATGCACCGCAATGTGCCGATTATTCCCGCCGAAGCTCCGCTGGAACACGCTCTGCGGCAGATGCAGCAATGCGCTTGCCCGGCACTGGCCGCTGTCGACCGCCACGGCCGTCTGGTGGGACTGTTGTCGCCAGAAACTGTCGGCGAACTGCTGATGATTCACGCCGTACTGCCGCGCGGCACGACTCTGGCATGGGAGAAATCAGCAGAAGCTTAAGCGGCACAACGGCAGCGCGATTTTGTGCCGACTTCAGCAGGGCATCCATCCGAGCGGTGTTCCGCCGCTCACCGATTGACCGGCGGCGGTTGCATGGGGGTTTGCAGCGGGGATATTGGAGGCGACATGGACGGCCCCATGGGAGGCGACATGGGCGCCGGCGACGCGGCGGACGACGTGGGCGGCGACGTTGGATACTGTGGACGCTCGGCGGTGCGCGGCCCCATCGGCGCAGGAGAGTGCAGTGGCGGCGACGTCACAGGCCCAGACTCGACCGGTGCCAGCGGCGCAGGGCCGAGGGGGGACGGACGATTGGCCTGCCCGACCCCGGCACGGTCCTGGTAGAACAGCGTGGTTCGCTCGCTTGCCAGTCGGGTGCCCAGCGCTTTGCAATGCACCTCGGCCCGGAACACGTGGTTTCCGGCAGTTTCGGCCCGGGCACGTACCCGCAGGGTAACTTCGCCGCCCGGCGCGATCGGCCCAATCGCGTGAAAGATCACCTGCCCCGGCGCCATGTGATGTTCGGCCCCTTCGGCGGCCACCGGTTCGACGCCGCGGGAAAAGAAGGCCATGGCCTGCACGCCTTCGGCGCTTTTGGTTCCGCGGTTGCGCACCTGGAGTATGTACACCGCCTCTTCGCCCAGCGGGACGGGGCCGGCTGGGTCTTTGATATCTAGTACAAGGTCGGCGACGGCTTCCACGCGGGTAATGGCCACGGCGGCTGCCGCCAATTCGTCTTCGGCGGCGCAACTGACTTCCATCCGGCTGTCGCCTGGCAAGCTCAGCGTGCAACGCAGCAAGTACGTCTGCTCCACAGTAGGATTGAGCGAATCCAGCGTCCAGTGCAGCTTGGTGCCGTTGGCTTCCTGCTTCGCGCCGTCGATGCCCGAGATGTACTTCCCGCCCGGCGGGATGGCGGCTGTAAGTTGCACGTTCCGCGCCGGCGCTGTGCCGGTGTTCCGCACGCGAATGCGATAAGTGGCCACAGCGCCGACGTACTGCACCTGTGGCCCGTCCACTTCGATCTGCAAGGCTGCACGCCGCACCACGATTTTTTCGGCCAGTTGAGCCTCGAAGTTGCCGTCGGCCTTGGCCAGGGCGGTCATTTGCAGTTGGCCGGCGTGGCGAGCCGTCAGTTCCACCTCGATGGCCCTTTCTTCTCCGGCCGGGATGGTGCCGATGTTCTGCGACACCGGTTGCTCGCCAGGCGTCAGCGGCATCAGAGTGATGACTACGTTCTCGGCGTCGCCGTTGCCCGTGTTAGACAAGCGGAGCGTAAACAGCTCCTTCTTGCCGTACATCACCTCGCGCGGCCCCTCCATCCGCAGCGCAAGCTTCGGCTCTTGCACCTCGATTACGGCTTGAGACAAAGTGGGCTTATATTCCCAACGCACCGCCAGGTCCAGCGGCCGGCTTTCGCGCGGCACAATCCGCAGTGCCAGCCGCTCTTTGGCCGTCCCCGGCAGATGACCCACTCTCCACAAGAATGTTCGCGCCCCGTCGCCCGCCGGTACCACCTGCGTGCTGCCGGTGCTGACCTCCGCGCCTAAGATGTCTGTCCAATTGGGCAAATTGACGAACAGCACCAATTCCTCTGCCGCCACCTCGCCGGCGTTGTGTACCGTGATCTGATAGGTCGATTCCTTGCCAACCAGAATCCGCCGCGGCCCCAGCGTCTCGACGCCGATCACCGGACTCTTTCGGTTGAGGATCAGACCTTCGCGGGCGTCGGCCTTGCCCTGCGATGTGGCTGTAACGCCACGCACCGTGGTCGAGCCTGGCGCTACCGCCCCGGTGGCGCGTGCAGTCGACGTTCCGCCGACAGTGCTGCGCGCCGGAATGGCCGACGGCAGGGCAGGCGAAATGACGGTGGTGCCCGGTTGCAAAAGCCTTTGCCCAGTCGCCGGGGCAGCGGCAGGCGTCGGCTGCTGCAAGGCTCCAGCAGAGGTGCTCAAACCAGCATCATTTGGAACGTAGGGACGTACGGGCCGGTTCTCCGGCGACTCCGCTTCAACGTCGCTGGCGACAACCGGCCGCCGGGCCGTTTGCGGTGGCACGGCAGGGCGCGCCGGGACCTCCCCTGTGCGGACTGCGGGTGTCGGTAAAGGCTGGGAAACCGCAGGCGGACTGGAAGCTACTGATGATTCTCCTGCGGCCACCGAAGAACCAACGCGCCCTTGAATCTGCTCCGGCTTCTGAGCCGACCCGGCGAAAGGCGATTGCCGGAACGTGGCCAGTCGCTGATGCAATGGTGGCAACTGCGAGCCGGTTTCCCTCGACTCAGGCTCCATCCCTGCGCTGCCCACTGGCGGTTGAGGCGGCCCGGGCTTTGCCACACGTACCGTTCGCGCATCGACAGGATCGTCGGTCGCGCCAGCCGCAGCGGGCAATGGCACGGCCGAACGCCGCGTCGCTCCGGCGGCCGTCGGCGCTGCGGGACGGACGACCGGCTCAGCGCCGGAAGGCGTCAGCGAACTTCGGACGGCGGGCGATTGCGGCGCGACAGGCCGATAGCGCGAGCTGACTGTCGGCCCAGTGGCCTCTTCGTCTTCCTCGTCGTCAGAAGTGACTATCCGCGCGGAACCCGGTCTTGGAGTCGCCTCTTGTGGTTTGCGTGCGGGTAAAAGACCGCCAAACAAATTGTTGCCTATTTGTTGTAGGTCTTCGACCAAAGGGGCGCTGCGTGCTCGGGCAGGCGGCGTAGTCTGGGCGAGGGAAACTCCAATCCCTACTGCTACACAGACCACCGCTGCCAGAACGACTGCGGCCAGCTTGTGCTTGCTCATGGCTAACCTCGGCGCAACAAGCGCACTGCGTGTGTGGAGAACGCCATTGCAGCTTATCGGCTTGTCGGAATATTCCGGTTCAGTAAACTTTGTGGACTTGGAGGACAAAAAGGGATTCACAAGGGATTCATAGCAACTGCGCAACACAGCGTTTTGTTAAGATGTACAAAATGCACATGCCGGGATAACTTAGTCCGGCGTATGGGCTAAGAACGGCCCTTCTGCTCGCCGCGTGCGGGGTTTTGGTTGCGTCGTTGCACGGTGTGGCACCGACGCTCGCGGTGCTGACGAGCGATGGATGCATTTTTTACCGCGTTTCGCGCAATTCGGCGATTCCGTACCGGCACTGTGCCCGTTGTCCCCTCGGGACTCTTGCGCGCAGCGCAACCCGACAAAAACGAAGGGGCGGAAAGCAATTCCTTAACGGAAACCCCACAATGGGATTGCAAGATAGTCGACGGTTCCTGCGGCTTATGGGCAGGGTCTGGGAGCGCATGGCCGTCAACGGTCTGTCGTCGGTTAAGACTCAGATCCTAAGACGCAAGGACAAACAAGTTGCAGAGTTTATCCGTCCGGTGCGCCGGCAGCGCCAGTCGCAATGTCCGAATCGCTGGGGATGAGTTTCTTTCGGGCTGTTGCAATCGCTTGGAATAGGGCCTTGATCGTCGGGAACGAAACCCTATGCATTTCAGGTCCAGCTTCACTAAATGCACGTTATTGGCGGCCGTTGCGATAACCACTTACGTCCCCACGGCTTTAGTGGCTTATGGTATCGGCGGCCCGCCGGGCGTGCTGGCTGCCACAGCCGCTGCGGGGTTATGCCTTCTGGGGGTAATTGTTCCTCTGGCAATGCCTGCACGAATGATCGGTGCCGCACCGGTTTACGAAGTTATTCTCGGCATGCTCGTTAGGATGGGAATCCCATTGGGCGGCGGATTGGCGCTGCATCTGTCTGCTACCGCCCTAGCCAGCGCCGGCGTGTTGTATTATCTTCTAGTGTTTTATCCAGTGCTGCTTGCAACGCACACTTGGTTGTGCCTTAGGGCAGACCAGGCGCAGCGGTTCGCACGCAAGCTCGACAAACCAACAAAGCCGCTGAGGCCCGCCTGAAGTTTTCTCGCACTTGGCCAGGCGATGATCGACCCAGCAGAATGTGCAAAACACGTAGAGGACGCCTACGGCTTCGAGCTGCCGTTTGGGCTGGGGCACGACTTTCGTCTGCCGGAGGTCTTCGGTCTGCAACTGACCAAGTTCATGGTCATCGAGCTGATCGCTGCGGCGTTGATGCTCGTGCTTTTTATTCCGCTTGCGCGGAAGGTGGCCAGCGGCGCCCCACCGCGAGGCTGGCTATGGAACATGCTCGAGGCGATGGTGCTGTTCGTGCGCGATCAGATGGTCCGTCCGGCCATCGGCCACCATCACGAGGCCGACCGTTTCGTGCCGTTTATCCTGACCTTGTTCTTCTTCATCCTGTTTTGCAACTTGCTAGGGCTGGTGCCGTGGTTAGGTTCCCCGACCGGCGCGATCTCGGTTACGGCCGCGTTAGCGCTGCTGTCGTTTGTAGTGGTAGTAGGAGCAGGAATGAAGAAATACGGGCCTGTAGGGTTCATTTTGGGGCTGTGTCCCAGGATGGATTTGCCCCTACCGCTTAAGATGACAATGTTTGTCATCATGCTGCCCATCGAAATACTGGGCATGTTGATTAAGCACACCATATTGGCGGTGCGTCTTTTGGCCAATATGTTTGCCGGGCACCTGGTGCTGGCTGTGATATTGTTTTTCATCCAGCAGTTCGCCGACTCGATCGCTTGGTACGGCGTGATGCCGGCCAGCGTGATCGGTGCTACGGCTTTGAGTCTGTTAGAGTTGTTGGTTGCTTTTTTGCAGGCGTACATTTTTGCGTTTTTGACGTCGTTGTTCATCGGCATGGCGCTGCACCAGCACTGAGTGCTCGGCGGCGTCTGATTTGATGAATCAGGGTTGTTATCGAGGAGACAGACCCGTGAAAAACTTCACGACCGTCGCGGCGCTTGTCGCCGCATTGTGGCTGTATGCTTCACCGTTGGCGCTGGCTGCCGCCGAGGTGGATCAAGAGGCCGTGGCAAAGCTAGCGGCCGAGGAAGCTCGCAAGGCTCAAGATGCCGTCGCCGCCGCCCAGAAAATTCTCGGCCGCGAAGGGTTCTCCATCTACTTCGGAGCGGCCTTTGGGGCCGGACTGGTGATCTTGGGCGCCGGTTACGGCATTAGCCGTATCGGCGCTTCGGCCGTGGAAAGTATGGCCCGGCAGCCCGAAGTGGCCGGCAACATCCAAACGGCCATGATCATTGCCGCAGCCTTGATCGAGGGTGCCACGTTCTTCGCTTTGATCGTCTGTATCGTCAAGATCTAGAGCCGCTTGCAGCTCGAGGCAGCGCAATGAACAGCGCCTTCAGTACCAAACAACCTCTGGCTGTGTGGCTGCTTTTGGTCGTGTTGGCCGGATGCTGGCTGGCCGACACCGCCTGGGCCGCAGGCGGGGGGCACGGCGGCCACTCGGCATCGGCCGAAGGGCCTGACGGGCTGAACCCCCTTTCGCCTCAAAAGATCAAAGGCGATTTGGCCCTGTGGACCGCCGTGGTGTTCTTGCTGTTGCTGGCCATACTGTGGCGGTTCGCTTGGGGCCCATTGATGCAGGCCTTGGAGCGACGCGAAAAGGCCATTGCCGAGCAGATCGCCCAGGCCGAACAAGCCAATAACCAGGCCAAACAATTGCTGGAGCAGTATCAGCAGAAGCTCCAGCAGTCGCAAGAGGAAGCCCGGCAGATCATCCAGCAAGCCCGCCGCGATGCCGAAGAGCTTACCCGCGACTTGCTCCAGCGCGCCAAGGCTGAGGCCGAAGCTGAGCATCAGCGGGCCTTGCGCCAGATCGATGCGGCGGCGGCCGCGGCAATCAAGGAGCTGGCCGACCATGCCACTGCCTTGGCGGTAGAACTGGCAGGTAGGATTGTCCAGGAGAAGCTCAGCGCCGAGAAACACGCTGCCCTGATCCAGCAGACCGTGGCGCGCTTCGCTCGGCAGAGCGACGCTAACTGAATTGGTTCGGGCACATGTCTGAGGCCAAAGACCTACACGCCGAACATGCACGCCGTGCGGCGCAACTAGACGCTGACGTGGGCGCCGAGCAGATCGCCTCGGTGTACGCCAAGGCGTTGCTGCGGGCGGCGGAGAACGCGGGCCAGACCGAACAGGTGCTCGAACAGTTCGATCGCCTGATGGCCGAGGCCATTCGCCCATTCCCCAAACTGGCCGCGGTTCTGGGTTCGGCCCTGATTCCGCACGAAGAAAAAGTCGGGCTGCTGGACCGCCTTTTCGCCGACCGGTTGCCGACGTTACTGTTGAACTTTCTGAAGGTGCTTTCGCGCCGCGGGCGGCTGGACTTGCTCGAGCCGGTGCACCGACAGACGCATGTGTTGTACGACCAGTTGCGCGGACGGATTCACGTGCGGCTGGTAACCGCCTGGCCGATCGACGAGGCGCTGGCTGCCCGGCTGACCGAGCAGTTGCGCGGCCCGCTCGGCGGCGAGCCAGTGCTGGAGTGCGTCACCGACCCGAACATCATCGGGGGGGCGGTGTTGCGCATCGGCGATACGGTGCACGACGGTTCCATCGCTAGCCAACTGAACCTGATTCGCCAGCAGGTACACGACAGGATCGCTTATGAGATTCAAAGCCGACGAGATCGCTTCGGTCATCCAACAGGAAATTGAACGCTTCGAGTCCCGCATCGACGTCCGCGAAGTGGGGCAGGTAATCGAGGTAGGCGACGGGATTGCGCGCGTCTACGGTCTGTCGGGGGTGATGGCCGGGGAGATGGTCGAGTTCCCCAACGGCGTATTCGGCCTGGCCTTCAACCTGGAAGAGAACTCCGTCGGCGTGATCATCCTCGGCGAGTATCTCGATATCCACGAAGGCGACGAAGTGCGCAGCACCGGCCGGTTGCTGAGCGTGCCAGTGGGCGAAGCCTTGCTGGGCAGGGTAATCGACCCGCTTGGCAATCCCTTGGACGGCGGCGGGCCGATCGTCACCGCCGAGCGCCGCCCAGTGGAAATCATCGCCCCCGGCGTCGCCGAGCGCCAGCCTGTCAAAGAACCGCTGCAAACTGGCATCAAGGCCATCGACTCGATGACGCCCATTGGTCGCGGGCAGCGGGAACTGATCATCGGCGACCGCAAGACCGGCAAAACCTCCATTTGCATCGACACGATCATCAATCAGAAAAATTTCGATGTGAAGTGCTTCTATGTGGCCATCGGGCAAAAGGAATCGAGCGTGGCGGGCATCATCGATGTGCTCCGCCGCGAAGGCGCGATGCACTACACCACTGTGGTGGTGGCCGGCGCCAGCGATCCAGCACCGTTGCAATACATTGCCCCCTACGCCGGCTGCGCCATGGCCGAGTATTTCATGTTCAAAGGACAACACGCCCTGATCGTGTACGACGACCTGTCGAAACAGGCTGTAGCCTACCGGCAGCTCTCGCTGCTGATGCGCCGTCCGCCGGGCCGGGAAGCTTATCCGGGCGACATTTTTTACTGCCATAGCCGGTTGCTGGAACGAGCGGCCAAACTCAGCGATAGCCTCGGCGGCGGATCGCTTACCGCCCTGCCCATCGTAGAAACGCTGGAAGGCGAAGTGTCGGCCTATATTCCCACCAACGTGATTTCCATCACCGACGGACAGATCTACCTCCAGCCAGACTTGTTCTTCGCCGGTCAACGTCCGGCGATGAACGTGGGCATTTCGGTCTCGCGCGTGGGCGGGGCCGCGCAAGTGCCGGCCATGAAGAAAGTAGCCGGCGGATTGCGGCTCGATTTGGCCGCCTTCCGCGAATTGGAGGCCTTCGCCCAGTTGGGCACCGAAGTGGATGCCGTCACCCAGGCCCGGCTCGACCGCGGCTACCGCATGACCGAATTGCTCAAACAGGGGTTATACCAGCCGATGCACGTGACCGATCAGGTGTTGAGCATATACGCCGGCACGCACGGGGCGCTAGACAAGATACCAGTAAGCGAAGTGCGCGCCTGGGAGGAGGGCTTCCTGAAGTTCATCCACGAAGAGCGCCGCAGCTTATGGCAAAAAATCACCGACACCCGCCAATTAGACGACCAAACTGCGGCCGCCATCGACGAAGCCATCCAGGAGTTCCAGCGCCGTTATGCAGCCAGCAAAAGCGTTGATGCCGGAAAAACGCCCGCCACCGTCACCCTGTGATGTAAAGACACGGTGTGATGTAAAGAATCGCTCAGATTGGAGGCCAAACCGACCAACGCAACCAAACGCAATTCAGCACGCAAACCAACCGGTCGTGCTTCCAGGCAAATGTGTTTCCGCGTCAAGGTGGTTCAACGCAGTTATGGTTCGATGAAGTTGTGGTTCGAGGTGGGGCGCCGTTGCGGTACCACTAGTGGCACGGCGAAGCCCCGAAGAAGGTTTGTGGTAATACATCCGCCATGGCCAAGGCCAGAACATTAGATCGCCGACGACGAAGCATCCGCAATATCCGCAAGATAACGCGGACGATGGAGCTTATCGCCACGGTGCGGTTCAAGCGGGCGATGGATCGCGCACTGGCCGCCGTTGCGTACACCGAACGGATGAAGGCCCTGGTCGACCACCTGATACGCAGCGGGCTACAGGCCAGACATCCGCTGCTGGAGCCGCGCAGCACTATCTGCCGGGCGACGTTGTTGGTTTTGACGGCCAACCGTGGGCTTTGCGGCGGATACAACAGCAGCGTGCTCCGGCTGGCGTATGCCCATCTGGAACAACTGCGGCAAACGGCGGCGGATGTGCGGCTGGAGGTTTCGGGCAAGCGGGGCATCGCAGCGTTTCGCTTCCGCAAACTGCCACTCCACGAACGCTTCACCCACTTCGAGGACAAACCCACTTTCGCCGAAGTCGACGTGCTGGCTACCCGTTACCTGAACGAGTACCTCAGCGGACAGATCGACCGGCTGGACATCGTGTACACCAAGTTCGAATCGGCCAGCCGCCAGTACGCCGCCGTGGAAACGCTGCTGCCGATCGAGCCGCTGGAAGGCCACCTGGAGCCGAATAACCATCGGGCCGTGGAGTACGAGTTTCTTCCTTCGGCCCAGAGCATCCTGGAAGAGGTTCTGCCCGCCAGTTTCAAGGTGCGGTTATTCAAATGTTTTCTGGACGCAGCCGTCAGCGAGCAGATCGCCCGCCGCGTGGCCATGAAGTCGGCCACCGAAAACGCCGAGAAGATGATCGTCATGCTGTCGATGGCCTACAATCGCGCCCGCCAGGGCCAAATCACCAGCGAGTTGCTGGAAATCCTGTCCGGCGCCGAGGCGATGAGCAAATAAACTCCATACGCGAAATAATCTCCCGATAACAAACAACCTGCACACAGTAAACAACCTGCAAATAGTAAGTAAGTTGTACACAGTAAACAAGCTACACACAGTAAACAGTCTGCACACAGAATAATCTGCACACAGCGTATCAACTGCACACGGTAAATAACCTGCACACAACCAGTGAGTTGGACACAGCGAGTAGACTACACACAAGGAAAGCTAACCAAGTTAAGCCGACGGCATTCCCGCCACGGCATAAATTGATATCCAAAATATTCGAAAATATTTAAACGACCTGGGGCCGAGGGAACGTCAACCGATACCCTTCGGGATACCAACTATGGCTACGACTCTGGCAAGCAGCACAAAAACCGCCTTGGGCGACAACGTGGGGCGTGTTACGCAAGTGATCGGTTCGACCTTCGACGCCGAGTTCGCCCCCGACCGATTGCCGGCCATTTACAACGCCGTCAAGGTGGTGGCCAAACACAAGGGGATCATCGTCAACGTCACCGGCGAGGTGCAACAGCATCTGCCCGGCAGTAAAGTGCGCTGTGTAGCGCTGGGAAGCACCGACGGCATGGTTCGCGGCATGCAGTGCATCGACACCGGCGCGCCGGTTAAAGTGCCGGTAGGAAAGGGTTGCTTGGGCCGCGTGTTCAATCTACTGGGCGAGCCGATCGACGGACGCGGCCCGGTCCAGGCCGACGATTACTGGCCCATCCATCGCGAAGCGCCGCCGGTGACCGACCTGTCGACCAAGACGGAGATTTTCGAGACCGGTATCAAAGTCATCGACCTGCTTACGCCGTTTGTGCGCGGCGGCAAGGCGGGCCTGTTCGGCGGGGCGGGACTGGGAAAGACCGTCATTCTGACCGAGCTTATCGCCCGCATCGCTACCTCGCATGGCGGCTACTCGGTCTTCGGCGGGGTGGGCGAACGGACCCGCGAAGGAAACGACCTATGGTTGGAAATGCAAAAGACCGAGATCGGCCAGACCGGACGAAAGGTCATCGAACAGACGGTGATGGTCTTCGGCCAGATGAACGAGCCGCCCGGCGCACGCTTGCGAGTGGCACTGTCGGCGCTGACCATGGCCGAGTACTTCCGCGACACTACCGGCGCCGACGTGCTGCTGTTTATCGACAATATATTCCGTTTCTCGCAAGCCGGCAGCGAAGTGTCGGCCTTGCTGGGGCGAATGCCTTCGGCGGTTGGTTACCAGCCTACGCTGGCCACCGAGATGGGCCATTTGCAAGAGCGGATCGCCTCGACCAGCAAGGGGGCGATTACCTCGGTTCAGGCCGTGTACGTCCCGGCCGACGACCCGACCGACCCGGCACCAGCCACCGCTTTCAGCCAGTTGGACGCCTTCATTTATCTGGAACGCTCGATTTCCGAAAAGGGCATCTATCCGGCCGTCGATCCGTTGGCTTCTTCCAGCCGAGTGCTGGACCCGCAATATGTCGGCCAGCGCCATTACGCCGTCGCCCGGCGGGTACAGATGACCTTGCAGCGCTATCGGGAATTGCAAGACATCATCGCCATACTGGGCGTGGACGAGCTGAGCGAGGCCGACAAGATCGTCGTCCACCGTGCGCGGCGAATGGAGCGGTTCCTGTCGCAGCCATTCCTGGTGGCCGAAGCGTTCACCGGCAAACCCGGCGAGATCACCCCGCTGGCCGACACCATCCGCAGCTTCGAGGAAATCGCCGACGGCAAATGGGACCATCTGCCCGAGCAAGCCTTTATGTACGTCGGTCCCATCGAGCAAGCCGAGGAGCAAGCCAAGCGCTTGGCGGCCGGTAAGTGATGTCACAGGTAATATGAATCAACGAAAAAGCGCCGGATTTACGGCGGACAGCCATCGGCGAGCCGGCCGCGGGCCAAGCCGCAGCCAAAGAGGCAAACCATGCGATGCGTGATTGTCACGCCCGAAAGCACCGTCCGTGACGCCGAAGCCGACTTCGTGGCCGTGACCCTCTTCGACGGCGAGTTGGGCATCGCGCCGAACCACACGCCGCTTATCGGCCGGCTGGGATACGGCGAACTACGCGTACGCCTGGCCGACGCCTTGGAACGCTACTATGTCGAGGGCGGCTTGCTGGAGGTAGTCGGGAACGTAGTCTCGGTTTTGACCGAGCGAGCAGTTCCCGCCGCCCAGATCGACGAAGCTGTGGCACGGCAGCAACTGCTGGCCGTGCAAGAGCGTCGGGCATTGACCCCAGAGCAACTCACCCTGCGCGACAAAGTTTCGGCCCAAAGCCGCGCACAGTTGCGCGTGGCGCGGCGCGCCAAGGCGCAGCAACCGTAGCAGCGCGCTGATGACTTCTTGACCCTTGCCCGGCGGAGCCGCCGCGCGGCTGAATAACGCCCCGTAAATGCAATGTAAATGCAAAACTGCGCCCGCACCGGTTCCCCTCGAATCCGTGGCGATCTCGTGCAACGGGCACGGCTGTTATTTGGAGTACCTATCGCCTTTGCGGTACAATGGCCGGCGGTGACCGGTTCTCGCCGGCCTGTAGGTTTACCTGGACGCTAAAAAGTCGTGCCGACCCAGAATGTCTTGCCGACATAGCTGCGGAAACGACACGTTTGCGCCCCGGCGGTTCCGCGCCGCTGGGCCACCGGCGCAGGTTGCGTGGGCGTGCCCGGGGGCCGATTCCACCACAGCGGGCGATACTTTGCCAACTCCCGATGTCTACAACGGATCGGCAGATGGTGTTTGCGGCGTGGGCTCAAAATCGGCAAAAGTCGAGACAAGCGCCAGCCAGTTGTCTGCGGTTCCCCAATCTGTGCGAACTCGCGCTATCCGCGCTGTTGTGAATTGTGAACGCGAATTGTAAAGGAGCCGTCGAAATGCGCGTTGTTTCAGTCCGCTGCGTATGTGGGTTGTTGTTGGCCTGGTCGATTGCCCTCGCGGCCGCACCGGCAGCCGAGCAGGTCGGCGGTTTGAAGGCCCGTCACGCCGCAGGGCAGACGATCCTTTGTTGGACGGAGGTCGAGCCGCCGATCAAAGACGACAGCCCCTCGGCCATCGCAGTACGCGACCTGCGCCGCGAGCTGGCGCAGACCAAGCGAGTCATGTATCGCGTGTATCGCAGCGCCGAGCCGATCCGGTCGCTGGAGGGCTTGAAGCCCATAGCCGAACTGCCGCCGCTGACGTGCTGGAATATCGATTACTACGGCGATCTCCGCCCGGAGCATAAGGCGCTGCGATACGTGGTCGAAGACGGCGCCCAGCCTGTGCCGCCGGGCACGGGCATTTGCGCGTACAATCCCGATCGGCCTGGCAAAGCGTACTATGCTGTTACGGTGGTCATCGACGGCAAAGAGAACACCACGCTTGGCCCCGGCAATGTGCTGCCCAAGCCGGTTGCCGAAACCGTCGGCCCCGGCGCGCCGGTGTTGCAGCGGATCGAGCGGCCGAAAGAGTGGCAATACGTTTTCGGCCCGACGCTGCATTACTACGTCCGCTGGGAATCGCCGCCCAACTGCGCCGCGATGGGCAAGCCTTACGACTACGTAGTGGGCATTCCACCCAAGCTGGCCAAACCGGCCCCGGTGGGAATACATCTGCACTGTTGGGGCGGAAGCCTCAATGGCGGCTACGGCTGGTGGTACGGAGCCGAGCTGGGGCACATCCTCATCGCCTCTAACCAAGTGCCTTACGACTGGTGGACAGGCTATCACGAACTGTATTGGGACGGCCAGCCCACAAAGGAAAAATGGCAACAGGGCGTAGTACGTCCTTACACGCAGACCCGGCTGCTCAGCTTTCTGGACTGGGTAGCCACCAAGTGGCAGATCGACCGGGCGGCCGTGCACGTGGCGGGCAGCTCGATGGGAGGCTCCGGCGCCCCGATGATGGCCATCCGTCATCCGGAGCGCCTTGCGATGGCCATTTCCTGGGTCGGCGTGCACATCCCACTTCTTTCCCCACAATTCAAAAGCTCATACCAGAACTGCTACGGCCCACCAGATTGGGAAATCAAGTTTGAAGACGGCACCCCGGTGTGGGATTACTTCGACGACGCGTGGTATTTGCGGAACTATCCCCAGAAAGAGATTGGGCTGATTTGTTTTTCCAACGGCAAGAACGACGGCGGCATCGGCTGGCCGCAGGCCGTAAAGTTCTTCCGCGCGCTACAGGAAACGCGTCGCCCCCACGTGTTCGTATGGGGGATGTCGGGGCACGGGCAGCGAGCCGTGCTGCCGGTGACGCTCAGCGATCGGTACTTGGCGCTTGTTCCCCGCACCGATCAGAGCCTGCCGGCGTTTACCCGCTGTAGCCTCGACGACAATCCCGGCAACGGCGACCCCGCCGATGGCGACCCGCAAGGCCAGGCCAACATGTATCTGGCCTGGGATACGACCGACATCACCGACCGCCGCGATCGGTGGGAAATGACCGTTTACCTGATCGACAAAGCACCCAAAGACGAATGCACCGTGGACATAACTCCCCGCCGGTTGCAGCAGTTCAGACCCAAGCCGGGCGCGAAACTGCTGTGGAGCAACCTGTCGCTGGCAGACAAACGGGCAGTGCAACAGCGGCAAAGCGTGGTGGTCGATGAATTGGGGTTGGTGACGCTCGAAGGCGTGCGGGTCCACAAGGGCCGCAACCGTATCATGCTCTGGCCAGCCAGCGGAGCCCGTTGAGCGAAACGGCTGCTGGCTACGGCTGCTCGCGCGCTTGTTGTTGCAGCCATTTTTCCCATTGGTCCGCGGTTTGGGCGCCTAGTTCCATACGGGTCTTGGAGACCACGAAATCCAGCAAGCGGCGCATGGTGGCGCTGCGGAGTTTATCGCGGATGGGCATAAGCTGGCCGAGCATTTGGGCGGCTTCGCGGTAGTGTCCTTCCAGCGCCAGCACCCCGCACTGCCCGGCCAGTCCGAAGGCCAGCGATTCCTCGTTGTCGCTGCCTTCGTCGACGAACTTGTCGAACAAGGCCCTAGCCCTGGCATAGTCCCCTTGCCGCAGATATAGCATGGCCAGTTGTTCTTCGGCGCGGCGGGCGATGTACGGGTTGTCGCCGAAGTACTCGATCACGCTTCGCCACGCCTCTTCGGTATCGGACTGGGCGGCGTAGTACCATTGTCGCCAAGCGGTGGGCTGACGGGGGAAGCGGGTGGGCTGGTCGGGAAGCTCGCGCAACAACGGTGGCTCGGCCAAGGCCCAAGCCAACAGCCCGCCAAGCACGCACGCCACCAGCACCGACCCCGCAGCCGCCCACATGTGCCACCGGCGCGGCCGCTCCGAGGTGATGCTTTTCATGATCGTGCTCAGCCGCTGGGTGGCCTCGACACGCGGATCGTCAGCCAGTTCCACGCCGGTAGCGTCCCAGCCGGGCAGTTCCTCCGGCCAGTCCTCGCCGCAGTATTCCACTTGCAGCCGGCGCAATTCGCGCAGCAACTCCTTGGCCGACTGATACCGCTGCTCAGGCGATTTGGCCAACATCTTGTGAACCACGCGGCACAGCGCCGGCGGCAAGTCGGGGCGCAGCGTCTCCAGCGGCGTAGGTTGCTTCTTGAGGTGTTGTACGGCCACGCCCAGCGCCGTCTCGCCGCTAAACGGCGGCTGGCCGGCCAGCATCTGATAGCACGTCACGCCCAGCGAATAGATGTCGCTGCGCGGGTCCAGCGGCTTGCCTTCCACCTGCTCGGGACTCATATATAGCGGCGTGCCCAGGGTAATGCCCACGCGGGTGAGTTCCACGCCTTCGCCTTCGCGTGTCAGGCGGGCTAAGCCGAAATCGGCGACTTTGACCTCGCCTTGCCGGGTGAGCATGATGTTCTCGGGCTTGATGTCGCGGTGCACGATTCCCGCCTCGCCTGCTTTGGCCAGCGCAGCCGCCACTTGCCGCATGATCGACAGGGCATGGGGCAGATCGGGTGGCCCGCGCCGCGACAACCACTCGCGCAAGTTCTGGCCTTCGACGTACTCCTGGGCGATATAGTGCCACCGGCCTACGTGGCCAACTTCGTAAATCTGCACGATGTTGGCATGCACCAGCGCGGCTGCCGCTTGGGCCTCGCGCTCGAAACGCTTCAAGTAGGTGGCATCGCTAGCCAGTTCGGGCTTGAGGACTTTTAAAGCCACGCGCCGCTTCAGGGCAGTTTGTTCGGCCAGATACACGTCGGCCATAGCCCCGCGTCCCAGCCGCCGCAGTATCTGGAACCCGGCCAGCTCCCGCCCGGAAAGGTCCACTTCACCAATATGATTGCCTGATTTCTCCTCAGAGGCGCTCATGGCAATCCTCGTGTCCCAGTCTACTGGTGGCAACAGTTACCGGCCAAAGGTGTTTACATCGCGCAACCGGCCAACAAAAGGCATAAAACACAGCACCTTGGCAGTGTCAATCGGAGGGCACAAAGTGCCACCGCCAACAGTACATTGTAGCCGGCGTGCCGTTGTGCTGAAACCTTCTGATGACCGCTGGGCGCTTGCCTCTGGGCTATATCGGGCAGATACTGCGTAAAGTGCGGCTGCTGTTGTTTAAGGTGCCACTATCGAGTGCTGTACGCTTCGAGTCGGGCTTGCTGTAAAGTGCGACTTTCGCTTTCTGAGATTTCAGATGCGATTCCCGCCCATCAAGATGCGGCTACTGCTGATTCAGATCGGGCAGGCCGTTTGGGCCTTGCCTTCTATCCTGGCAACGGGGAGGTTGTTATGTACGCCTTAAGTGGCTGGACCAACAGACGTACTGTTGCGCCGGCAGCGCTGAGTTTTGTTTTGTGCTGTGCGGCGGTGGCTTGCTGTAGTGCTGTTGTGGGAGCTGCCGGAGTAGCGGGCGTGCCGCCGCAAGGGGAGTCTGCCCTCGGCACCGCTGATCACGATGCGCTGATCGGCGCTTACTTGCGGGCTGGCGAGTTCGGCCCGGCGCTCGAACTGGCCCGACGCGCCGGCGACCGCCGGCAAGCCGACGCCTGGCTGACGCAAATCGCTCTTGCGCAGGCCGCGGTCGGGGCACGCCATGCGGCGCTGCGCACCGCTGGCGAGATTTCTGACCAAAGCCAGCGCAGCTACGCCTTGCGGCAAATGGCGCAACAACCGCTAGGCGCTGGCGGCGGGGCTGAGCCGGATTTCGACAGCCTAATCAACCTGCTGAAAACCACTGTCCGCCCCGATACTTGGGACGATGGCGGCGGCCCAGGCACGGTTTCGCCTTTTCCCACCGGCGTGTGGGTCGATGCCCAGGGGTTGCTCAAGCCACTGGTGATGCAAGAGGCCGAAGGCCGCCTCCAGCAACTGCGGAGCACGGCAGCGGTGCGGGGGCGGTTCGACGCCGCGCGTCGGCGCACATCGTTGCGGATGATCTCGCTGCCCCGGCTGGAACGCCACGTACAACTGCAATTGGCGGCCGGCCGCGCGCTTGACGAAACCACGCAATTGCTTGCCGGTTTGCAGCGGATCAGCTACGTCTTCGCCTATCCTGAAGGCGGCGATTTGGTCGTTGCC
Organism: uncultured Pirellulales bacterium; assembly: GCA_938015445.1. Lineage (GTDB taxonomy): Bacteria > Planctomycetota > Planctomycetia > Pirellulales > Thermoguttaceae > CALLPE01. Next base: position 59,333 of record CALLPE010000018.1, on the reverse strand, counting down.
GGACCGGCCGGCGACTGGCGCATCGACGCCGAGAATCGCGCGGTAAGCATCGACACAGGACTGCCGGTGGTGCGTCTGGACGACTTGGTGGTCGTGTTGCGGCACGTAATGCACTCGGCAGACGGCAAGTTCGGGTGTTTGATCGTGCCGCGAGCGGAGGGGCTGGCGCGACTCCAGCAGTTTCTGGAGCAGTCGGGAAAGCGTCCGCTTCAGCCTTCCGAGCGGCGGGCATGGCTGGAGCAACTTCGTACCCACCTGGGCGTGCAGGACATCGAAGTTTACGGCCTCGACCCGCGCACCCGGCCGGCTCGTATCATGGTCGAGGCCGATTACCGCATGAAACTGGTGGGCATGGGCCTAGAGGAAAGTGTGCCTGGCGTGCCGAGTTACCTTTCGATGGTTCGCCTCGGCCCGGACGGCAAGCCACCGGCGATGAGCGTGCTGCGGTGGTGGTTCACGCTGGATTACGAGGCTGTGGAAACCGACGCGGACCGGCTGGCCTTCCAGTTCCGCGGTCAGGGCATAAAGGTGCTCAGCGAGAACGAACGGTTGACAGCCGACGGCCAGCGCATCCACACCGGGATGTCCGACGAACTAAACCGCCAGTTCGCCCGCAATTTCACCCGCCATTTTCCGGAACTTGCCCGAAAGTACCCCGTGTACGCCGAACTGCGAAACATCGGCGATTTGGCGTTGTTGGCTGCTTTGCTGCGGGCTGAAGATTTGCCGGCCAAGTGCGGCTGGCAGATGGGCTTGTTTACCGACGAAAACTTCTTCCCGGCGCCCATGGGGCCGGCGGCAAAACAGGTGGAATCGGTGGTCAACTACCGGCTAGTCGATGGGCGGCACATAGTGGCGGGCGTAAGCGGCGGGGTGTCCTGCGATCCGAGCCGCTGGGTGGCGCGGGATGCCATCCGCCCTGCTTCCTCGGCCGACTTGAGCCAGCGCCGCCAAAAAGCAAAGCCCGCTGCCCCGCCCGAAACCTGGTGGTGGGATTGCCAATGAATAGCTTCGGCTTACCAATCGGTTTTCAAACGAGGGCGGTGTTATGGCCGGTGGCGCGTCTGACGACGTTACCGATGGCGGCGCGTCTGACGACCGCAGGTTTCTGCATCGCCACTGTTGGTGCGGGGAAACTAGTCGCCGCAAGTGCCTCAGGGCTGTACACCGCGACTGCCCCAGTATTGGACAATGCAATTGATAAAGTAGCGGCGATTTCGATTGCGGCGGCACTTTCCCTAGCAATTGCGGCAGTGCTGGCCACTGCAAGTGCGTCGCTGGCGGCTGAGTGCGCTGCGATTGGTGCTGCGCCGAACACGGCTGATGTGGTGATTGCCGTTATTGACGACCAGCCAATCTACCAGGCCGAAGCACAGCGCTTGCTCCAACAAGTCCTCGGCGGGCAACCGGTCGATCCGGCGGTGCTGCCGGTAATCAAAGCACAGGTGCTGGCCGAGATAGTCGATCGCCGGCTGGTTCTGGCGTATGCCCGGGAAGCAGGCCAGTTGCCCCCTGCGGCAGAAATCGCTGCCGCGATGGACGAGCTGGAAAAAAAGCTACAAGCGCAAGGTTCGAGTTTGCGGCAGCACCTGGCCGCTCAAGGCATCGACGAGCAAGACCTGCGTCGCCAGATCACGTGGCGAATTACTTGGAGCCGGCTGCTGCGCAGCTATGTCACCCAGCAGCGGATGGAGCAGTACTTCGCCGCGCATCGCCGCGAGCTTGACGGCACTGAACTGGAAGTCAGCCACATCCTGATTTCAACCCAGCATCATCCGGCGGCCGGCGGCGCTGCTGAAGTCAAAAAAATCTGCCAAGACCTTGCTGCGCTACTGAAACTGGCGGCCGAGATTCGACAACAGATCCTTGCTGGCAAAATGTCGTTCCAAGAGGCAGCGCGGCGATATTCCCGCTCGCCCACCGGCGCCCAAGGCGGCCGGCTGGGCTATATCGGCCGCGATGGCCCCATGGTCGAATCGTTTACCCGGGCAGCCTTCGCTCTACAGCCCGGCGAAATCAGCCAGCCGGTGGTCACACCCTTCGGAGTGCATCTGATCCGTTGCGACTCGGTTCGGCCGGGAAAGAAGGAGCTGGCCGATGTGCTCCAACAAGTCGAGGACGGACTAGCTCGCCAACTGCTCGAAGAACTGGCTGCCCACCAGCGGCAGCGCTGCCGCGTGCAGTACACCGGTGCCTGGCCCCACTTCAAGCCAGGCACGACGGAGCTTGCGCCGCCGTAAGTGCACACTGGTCTAAGGCCGCCAGCCGGACGTTCATCCGTTTGCCACAGATAACACCCCGGTTCGAGCTTCGTTTGTCCGGCTATCGCTTGTTCCCGCAGTGTCTCGGGCGGGAAATTGTCCTCCGATGGAAAATCGTGGTCGTATGTCGAGAAAGATGGACCAACCTGGCAATATGGGAATTGTGGGTCGATCTTGTTTCGACCGGCCCTGCCGGATAGTATGATACACTGAAGTCGCGCCGTGGCGGCAATAAGCACTGAATATGCGCGCCGCGGCGAACCAATGCCCCTTTGACGGAGCTACAGTGTGGCCCAGCGCCCCAGACGGTGCGTCGGGACGTCGGCCGGTGCCAGCGGGCCGATGTTGTGCCTACAGCCACCGCAGCCGCTAAGAGGTTCGTTGCCATTGCATCATTATGGTTGCGCCGGGGCGGTAGGGCGTGTGTCGGCAGGCAAGCGGCGGCAGCGCTAGTGGGTTGGCCAGACTTGCCCCGACAGGACCACCTGCTGTGCTTTGGCGGCGACGCCTGGCGTCGGCGGCGGCAGCGGTCGATCTGTACGCGGGTGGATCGTTAATGGCGGCGTATTCGGGCCGGGAATGATTGCTTCGAAGACGTTGTCGCGGGACTCAACTGAACTGAATAACACTGAATGATGAGGTAATTCGCATGAAGCGGTTTGTTGGCCAGGGGGAGCGCTTGTGGCTTTACGGTGCGATTTGGGCGTTGCTGGCCGTGGCGGCAGCGCGCGTGTGGGCCGACCCAGCGCCGCCCACTGCTGCCCAGCGGCAGATCGTCCGCATGACGATGGAACTGCTGCGCACCGAGCATTTGTCGAAACACCCGCTGGACGCCGAAATATCGCAGCGCGCCTTGAAGATCTTCCTGAAGACCTTGGACCCGTGGAAGCTGTACTTCTATCAGTCGGACGTGGACCGCTTTAAAGCCCAGGAAGACAACCTGGTAGAAATGGCCAAGAAGGGCGATATCACCTTCGGCCACGAAGTGTTCAAAGTGTTTTTAGAGCGGATCGACGAGCGTGGGCGAACGATCGAGGAACTGCTGGAGCAGAAACACGACTTCACGGTGGACGAGGAGATGGTCGTCGATAAGGAGCTGGCGCGGTATCCGCGCACGCCCGAGGAAGCCCGCGACAAATGGCGAAAACGCATCAAATACGACTTGCTGGTGCTGAAGGCCGACAAGATCGAGGGCCAAGAGGCGATCGACAAACTCCGCCAGCGTTACCGCAGTTTCGGCAAACGTATGCATCAGACCGATAGCGAGGATCTGCTGGAGATGTATCTGGGGGCGATCACGTCGGCTTTCGACCCCCACACCAGTTATATGTCGCCGCGGACTGTCAAGAACTTCGACATCGTGATGAGCCTGAAGCTGGAAGGCATCGGGGCCTCGCTGCAATCGGTCGACGGCTACACGGTCGTCCACAAGATCATCCCCGGCGGTGCAGCCGACAAAGACGGCCGGTTGAAGGTGGGCGACAAGATCGTGGCCGTCGGCCAGGGCGAAGAGGGCGAGATGGTGGACGTGGTGGACATGAAGCTCTCGGACGTGGTGGACCTGATCCGCGGTAAGCAGGGCACCAAGGTCCGCCTAGCGGTTGTTTCGGTGGGCAGTCCGGAACGCAAGATAATCACCATCACCCGAGCACAGATTGAACTGAAGGACAGCGAGGCGCAGAGCCGCATTTTCGAGGAAGGACGCAAGCCCGACGGCACGCCGTACAAAATCGGGGTGATCGAGCTGCCCAGCTTCTACATGGACATGGCCGCCGCGCGCAAAGGCGATCCCAACTTCAAAAGCACCACCCGCGACGTAAAACAGATACTGGCCAATTTCAATCAGCAAGGGGTGGATGCCGTGGTGCTCGACTTGCGCCGTAACGGCGGCGGTTCGCTGCGGGAAGCCATCGACCTGACCGGCCTGTTCCTGCACAGCGGGCCAGTGGTGCAGGTGAAGGACTCCGACGGCCGGGTATCGCCGTACGACGATTTCGATCCGGGCATCGCTTGGGCCGGTCCCCTGGTGGTGGTCACCAGCAAGTTCAGCGCCTCGGCCAGTGAGATTCTGGCGGGAGCCATCCAGGACTACCAGCGGGGTATCATCGTCGGCGATCGCTCCACCCACGGCAAAGGCACCGTGCAAAGCCTGCGCGACCTGGGCGAGTTGCTGTTCCGCATCCCCAATGCGCCGGCAATGGGCGCATTGAAAATCACCATGCAGCAGTTTTATCGGCCGCTGGGCGAAAGCACGCAGAAGCGCGGCGTGCTGGCCGATATCGAACTGCCGTCGATCACCACCCACCTGGACGTCGGCGAAGCGGACTTGGACTACTGCATCGAGTTCGACAAAGTGGCTGCGCTTCCGATCAAGCGCTACGGATATGTGGCCCCGCCGCTGATCGAGCAGTTGCGCCGCGCTTCCCAACAGCGAATCGCTCAGTCGGAGAAATTCCAACAGGTCCTCAAGAACATCGAACGTTATCTGCAACAAAAAGCCCGAAAGACTATCACCCTGAACGAACAGAAGTTCCTCCAGGAGCGCGCCGAGCTTAACGCCGACAAAGAAGAAGAGAAGAAGATCGAGGAGCTGAACGACCCGAAGCGCAGCGGCATCGAACGCGATTACTACTTAGACGAAGTGCTGGCCATTGCGCTGGACTACCTCAATCTGTTTCACGTTGCCAAAGCTAATTGAGCACTTCGGCCAGAAATATTCGCCCAACCCGTTGGGCAATTTGGGAAACTTTTCAGTAACTCACCGCTTCACGACAACTTACGGCCAAGCAGTCGCTTAATCTGGGCAACTTAGGCAAACCATAGCATGGGCTGGGCAAATGTTTACCCTCGGCCAGTCCTATCGACGCCGGCTGCGTGCGCCCCCGGCACAGGGTTTGGCCGTAAACTGCGCTGACGGCTCGGTAGCTCACCGTGACCCGCGCTTCCGGCGCAACAGTCTACCGGCCAGTGCTGGCTAAATGATCGGTATCTCACTGGTCGGTGCTGGCTACATATTCGTCAAATCGTCGGACCCGGCGTCGGCAGTCAGTTTGTCCATTGCTTGGGCGATCGCCTTGCTGTGGCTGGGATCCTGCACGTACACCCGGCAAATGCGGAAGCTAATCGCTATCCGGCGGTACAGCTCGCGGGCGTCTAGGTCGCGTATCCGTCCGGTAGCCGGCTCGTAAAGAAAGTTCTGTCCGGCACTGGGCATTTGGGTGCTGGGACGATGGACGTGCCGGGCGGTATCGACGAGCATGGGGATGTGCTTCAACTCCGGGGGCAGCAGCTTGCGTACCGCTGCCTCGAAGGTTTGCTCGCTTGCGAAGACGCTGCCCAGCTCCGATTCCCCCGGCGCGAAGAAAATCGTCCGCTCGCAAGCCATTTTCCACTTCACCTGGCGCGACAAAAACTCTCGCCAGCGCGCGCCCAGCTCGCGGAGCTTTGCATCGCTGCTGCTCGGCCAGCGCGACACGTCCATCAACAGCGACCACTCGGTAAACTGCTGGTACTGATCGAGGTGCTCCAAGGGGTTGCCGGGAAAGAGGTACTTCTTGCTTTGGGCGAATAGGTCTTGCAGGGCCAAGTCCAGTGCGCGGACCGTGCGATGAAAGTAGATCGCCCGAAACAGCTCGGCGCGAACCGAAATAAATCGCACCAAGGCCGGCAAACCGCGTTCGTGGATCGTCAATCCCCGCTCGGTGAACATGCTGTAGTGCAGCAATCGGTCCAGATCGAACGCCCGCAGACTGTACCCGGCCATGTATGCGTCGCGCAGTACGAAGTCCATGTTATCGACGGTGTACAATCCGCAGAACATCGCCCGCAACAAACGCAGCCACTGCGGCGCGTCGTCGGTTTGCTGTTTGGGTCGGGTAATCAGATAGGCGATTTGCTCGGGGTCGAGCTGCTCATCCGCGCGGAGCGTGCCGGCGGGGTTCCGACGTATCCGCCGGATGATCGGCGCCAGCTCGCGGCGGATAATCTCGCAGCCGAGCGTCTCATGGGTCAGACCGAAATCGGCCAGGTAATGCACGTCGAAAAAATGCCCGAACGGCCCGTGACCTACATCGTGCAGCAGCGCCGCTACCCGCAGCAACGATTCCACGTAAGCCCGGCTGGGCACATCCGGGCAGGCCTCCTGTAGGCTGTCGAACCAGCGGCCGATCGCCCGGCTGGCTACGTACATCGCTCCCAGCGCGTGCTGGAAGCGCGTGTGCTCGGCACCCGGGAAAACCCACCACGCGGTCTGCAACTGATGAATCTGGCGTAGCCGCTGGAGCCAGGGATGGTCGATCAAGTGCTGCTCCGCCGCCTCGCCCTCCGGAAGTCCGGCGGCAGCCACGAACGGTATGTATCCGTGTATGGGGTCCAGGCTGAGGCTTTCATGCTGGAAGTCGCGCATACGCGATATTATAGCGGCATTGGCGTGTGTTGCGCGACGGCGATGCGATCGGCGGCAGTTCGTGAGCTGGCGGGGTCAGCGATGGCACGCCCCGGCGGCAGGTGCCGCCGGGCGTTGCACCCCACCAAGCCGATGCCGAGTGGCATGCGGCAGCGACGGCATTTTCTTATGCCGCCGGCACTAGCGATAACTGCCCGAGGACGGCAAAGTGTAACCGCCACCTGCCGACTGAGTGGCAGTTGAAGGAGTACCGTAGGGCGATGCAGATGGGAGCGGGTATTCGGCATTGCGGGTGCTACCCGGTCGATACTCCGGCACACTGCTAGTATTGGCCGCCGAGTTTGTCCCCCTAACCGATGCGGCCGACGGGGGAGCATACGGCGAATAATCGGCGGCCCGCTCGCTCGATTGATAGTTGCTCCCCGTCGCTCCATAACCGCCGCTTGCTGTACGGCCGGCTGTCGTCCCGTAGTTGTAATTAGCCGCGCTCGACTTAGCAGCCTCGCTGGTCCTCTCGCCGCTCCCGCCGGTAGTGTACGCGGTGCTGCCACTCTGCCCCGGATAACCGCCATACGGACGTTCGGCCGCATTGTACGGATTTGCATTGGCGGAACCAGCAGTAGGGTTGCGTGCCGTGCCGCTGCCATTGGCGACCGCCCCGGAGCCAACAGCGCCGACACTCGACTGCCCCGTGCTGCAACTATCCGCACAAGCAGACTGCGGATAGCTTCCCGGCCCTGTGGTGGAGGTGCTGTAGCGGTCGTATCCGCCGGAAGAACTCGTATCGGCACGGACCGGGTTGGCGTACGGTCCGCTGGCCGTTGCCGGACTATAGCCCATGCCAGGCTGTGCGGAGGTCGTGCGGAAGCCCGCCGAACTGGTCGTGGAAGCGGTGTACGCAGCCGGCCCGGTCGAAGTCCCCGTGCCAGTTCCGTACGATGCGGGTGCGGCGCCGTAACTTCCGGCCGGCGGACTGCTGGAGTTCGCCCCGTATGAATATGGATTGGTGCCGTACGCACCCGTGCCATACGAACTAGGCACTGAAGAATAGCTGCTCGACGGCGGAGTCGTGCTGTAGTAGCCGGTCTGCGGCGCCATGTAGTTGCCAGTGGGCTGGCTGCTGGCGCCGGTTGAGGATGAAGGGCTGCTGTACGCAGCCGGGAGGCTGGTCGAACTGGGATATGTCGGCCCCACCCCGCTGCTTGCTGCGTTAACGCCGTAGCTATTGCTCGGACTGGTTGCTGGCGCTGAGTACAGGCCGGTTGTCGGCTGGCTGTAGCTTGGCGGCGTGTACTGCGAGCTTGCACCAGTGGTTCCGGTGACGGAGGTTCCGGCCAAGTTGTAGCCGGCCCCTGGCGCTGGATTACTAGCCACACCGGCGGTAGCAGAGGGCTTGACCGGACTGCCGATAGCCGGCGGGGTCACGCCGCCGGGCACCTGGGGGGTAGTGGCCGCATCCTTTTTCCAGAAGGCCAAGTTGGGCATCGACCACTTGCCGTCGCTGTAACAACCCGGGGCCAGCAGCAATGTCAGCGCCAGCGCCGACAGCTTAAAAGTGACAAGTGCGCTTCGTTTTGACATCGTCTCGTCCTTGAGATTCGCAGCGGGTAGAGATTTGCACCCTGTACTAATTGCGTACTAATTGCCACCACCTGCGAGCCTAACGCTCTCAGGCGGCAAATGCGAGCCTGTCGGCCTTCTGGGCATTTGCTCGCGGATAACCGTAGTTAGCGCGATGGTTTATCCTGTGTTGATTTAATCGACCGCCGACGCACAGAATAATCAATCCATTCGGCAAAACCGCTATGTTTTGCCTGTTCTGCGGTTAACAATCGGCGAAAGCATGTACTCTATTTGGTGGATGAGTAATACGCCATCGGTTCGTAGCGATTGCTGTCCCTCCGGGCGAACGTTTGCGCAATGGGCTGGGATTATAAACTGGCCGCAGGCGGGGTCAACGCCGAAAAACGCCAAATTGCCGGAAATGTCCCGACTAATGGGGCATTATAATGCAATCAACGCTACTATAGCGACTGAGTGGCCAGCTAGCCACGATCGTCCCAGACCAGCTTGCGTCGCAAAGCGCCTCGGTCGCTCTCCTCTCAGCGATCAACGTATCGCTTAATCCCTGTTGTGCCGGCGGGCCGCCAGGAGCGGCCGTCGAACTCTTGTTGCTCCATAGGCCGTAACAATGTCGGTACTTTTATGGTCTTTGTGCACTTCTTTAACAAATGGTACATGCTTTTGTTTTCACGATCCTGATCCGCTTTTCCGGCCGTCCGCCCCGGCTGCTGCACCAATCGCCGATGAGTTCATCTTTATCCCGGGCATGTAGCCAGGCCTCTGGCTGGGTCTAGGTTTGCGCCGCAACCACCGCCGGCGCTGGTGCTTGTCGATCGCAGCGAAGTTCGGGCCTGCATCGGCCAGTCGAACCCGTGCGGCTTCGCGTTGTAGGACAGTTGTTTGCACAGAGCAATTGTCGGTAGGCTATATTAAACTTCTGCGGTTTATGTTTGACATGCGAAAATAGGCGAAGTTATACTGACCGTATAAGGTTAGGCGTTTGTGACTTATCTGCGCTGGACTGGACGCGGCGTGCTGCTAAAGACTGTCGGCCGGCCGGCGCCCGCTGCGCAATAAGCTTGTTTAGCAACAGGTCCGGCCTTTCGCCACCGAGCTGCTGGAGCGGTCTAGATGAATCTTGTCGGCAAGATATTTACGGTGTTGATATTCGTCATGAGCATCGTGTTCATGGCGTGTGCCGTGATGGTCTATAAAACCCAGCGTAATTGGAAGCTGGCGGTCGACAACCCCAATCCTTCGACCGATTATCCGTTGGGCCTGTCGCAACAACTGGCCCAAAAAGAGGAGGAGCTTAAAAAAGAGCAAGATCGCCGCAGCAGCTTAGAAGCTACGCTCAAGCGCGAGCAGAACGCCGCCATTCAGGCCCGCGCAAAATTGGAAAACGCTGTAAAAGAAGCCCGCGATGAACTCAGAACTGTGCAACAACAGTTGCAGGCCAGAGAACAGGAGCTGCGGGCTGCGCTGGCCGAGGCGAAGAACAGCCACGACGAGCTGGAGCGCCGCCGGGCCGAGGTGAGTGATTTGCGGGACCAGATCACCAAGGCCCGCGAAGACCGCGACAAGTACTTCGCCGACGTGGTCAAGAAGACCGACGAGGTGAACCAACTGGCCAATGAGAATGCACGCTTGAAAGCCGAGAACTTGGAGATCTCGCGGCAGTACGCCCGGGCACAGGAAGTGCTCCGCAAGTTCGGCCTGAAACCCGAGCCGGAATTGTACGAAAACGAACCGCCCGCACTGGATTCGCTTGTGATTGCCGTTTTGCCGGGCGATTTGGTAGAAATCAAGCTCGGCAGCGACGACGGCTTGCGCGAAGGGCATCAACTGACGGTCAGCCGCATTCAAGGCGGCGTTCCCACCCTGGTGGGCTTCATCGAAGTGGTCAAGACCACGCCCGATACTTCCGTCTGCAAAGTAGTCCCAGGCAGCTTGCGCAGCGCCATCCAGCGCGGCGATCGGGTGGATACAAAGCAGAACCGGCCGCAACCGAAGAGGTGATCGCCGTGGCCAAGAAGCAAGTTCCCAGACCCATCGGCGAGTATCGCAGGCCCAGGCCTGACCTGTACACCTTCATGCTCATCGTGGCCTTCATCGCCTTGTTGGTGGCCATAGCCGCCCTGTGGGCCCATATGGCCGAATACGATTATGAAATCAAAGGCGGTCCGTCGGTGCAGGCGCCTGCGGCAGGCACAGTCGTAAAGGCACAGCTTCCGCCGCTGTGGATTGCAGGCGACTTGGACGAGAAGGCCTTGATCGGCGTGCGTGTTGTGGGGTGATGGCGACCGACCTGCCCTCTTGCAGACGTTCTTCTGCGCTTATGTGATACGGAGTTAGCTCTTCGATCTTGTGCGCCCGTTTGTTACGGCGTAAGCTCTTCGATAAGCACAGGCATCTTGCCGATGCTCAGTCGTATATGGCCCCGCTCGACCGCTGCCGGCTGCCACGCCGGAGCGGCTTCCTCGGCCTTGGTGGGAATGCGGCACGTTCGGGCTGTAGCAACGGCGCTGGGAAGTAGCAATTCGCGCCGCCGCTCCGATTTTTCCAGCAATTGACCCCTGCGCCGATGGGAACCTGGCTCACCAACGGTGAGCACGCATTTCGTTGAGTACTTTGCAGTGCGCGCAGCGTTATGTGCTGGGGTGTCGGCAATGCTCTCGGCAGAGGTATGCGGTGCAGAATCCAAATACCGCGCCTTAGATACAACCGCAAAAATCGACATATCGGCCCCCGAGAACAACCGCGCAGTTTTGGACGTTTCGTGTCGGCCTGACGACAGCGATACAGCAGAAACCGATCGCGCCGCGATGTGCTGCGCCAGACAATGGCCGCTGCGATTTTCCGAGTATTCCGGGGCGTTTTCCCCTATCTTCCGGGCCGCGCACTATACTTGAGTGAGCGCCGGTCGCCCCGTTCTGGGGCAGTAATCAATATGGGCTGCCCACTGACTAGCAATCGCGTGGGGCTATCGCCATTTGAGAGCGCCATGAACCAGAGTCTGCAAAAGACATTGCAATTCTTGGCCCGCACGAATAACGAAGCGGCTGTTGAGGTACTGATTGCAGCACTGGACAGCCCTTTCCGCCCGGCCGTACACGGCGCAGTTGCCGCGCTGCTCCAGCGTCGCAGCCCGTCTGGCCACAAGGAGATATTCCGCCGGCTGCCTACGTTGGACCCACAATGTCGGCAGATTGTAGTGCAAAATGCCGACCGACTTACGCCGGTGATCAACGAGGTACTGGAAAACTCCAGCCCGTCCGAGTTGGCCGCCGCCTGCGAGGCCGCCATGACCTACCGGCTGTATGCAGTCATTCCCGCTCTGGCTCAGGCCATTGTCAGAGCTGCTTCGGCCCACACCGAGATCATTGCCCAGACCATCCTCCAACTGACCGACCAATTCTATTCGGATCTGGCCGGAGGCCATTCGGCTGCCGCGCAATCTGAGTTGACCGACCTGCGCGAGAAGCTCACCGCTGCCCTGGAGGACGCTGTGCGCAAGTTTCACCGCCACCGACAGCCGGCTGTGGCGGAAGCATTCCTGATGCTAGCCAAGAAGAGCAATATCACCCTGTGGCACGTGCTGACCCACCCCGACGAAGCTGCCTACAACACTCTGCTAGAACTTCTGGAGCGCAGTCAGCGGGGCGGCGTCATCCGGCTTTTGCTGTGCTTCCTCGACGACCCGCAAACGCCCCGGGCAGTACTTCAGGTGCTTGCCCGCCGCAACGATCCAAAATACTTGGAGTTGGCGATGCGCACCATCGGGCCGCGCCCGCTCAAAGCCGTGGCGGAGAATCTCGCCCGCATAGAAAAGCTCGCGTGGGCCCCGTGCCACTCCCAGGTATGGCGCGAGTTGCCCGAAGAGGCCCAAGAAGCGGCCATTCGCTCGGTAATGGCTTCGGGAATGTCGCCCGAAGCAAAGCTTGCTTGTCTTGGCGAAGTATTATCCGGCGGCAAACCGGCCTGCCGTCGCGCCGCCGCCCAGTCGCTGGCCGAGTTCGCTGGGCCGGAAGCCACCGAGTTGGTGTTGCGGCACTTGAACGACCCTGACGCGGAAGTCCGTGCACACCTATTGCTCCAATTGCGTCCGCGGCAAGTGCCCGGCGCGCTGGCCAAACTGATTGCCATGGCCGATTCCTCGGAACCTGTGGTGCGCGAAGCCCTGCGCCGGGCGCTACCCGAGTTTACAGTGGGCAATTTTCTGGCCAACTTCGACGAAATGGACGAAGCCGCGCGCAGCACAGCAGGCCTGCTGGTGCGCAAGATCGACTGCCACATCGCCGATAGACTTCGCGCAGAGATGCAGGTGCTATCGCCGGTTCGCAGGCGGCGCGCGGTGCTTGCCGCGCAGGCGATGGGCGCTGTGGCCGACGTAGAAGACGCCATCGCTCAACTTCTTAACGACGAAGACCACATGGTGCGCATCGCTGCCGCCAGCGCTTTGGGCGCAGGCAAATCGGTGGTTACGTGGGAAGCCCTCCGCGATGCGCTGCTGGACCGCAGCTATTTGGTCAAAGAGGCTGCCGAAAAAAGTCTGGAAGTCATCAGCGAGGCCTTGCGGCACGCGGCTTCCGGCGGCGCACAGTTGCAGGAGGCCTCGCCGTGAACATGTTCCCCATAAATGCTGCATTGCCGTGGGTGGCCGTCGCTGTATTTGCCCGCCTCCAGCCGGAGCAAATTCCTGCCGGCTGGCTAGGGGCGATCATCGCCGTAGCAGTAGTAAGTGGCATGGCCTACTGGCACGCCGCGCGCTTGCGGCGCAAACGCCGCCAGTACAGCCACGACTACCTGTTTGCCGATCTGTGCGCGCTGCATCGGTTGAATCGCCCCAGTCGCAATTTGCTCAAGCAGCTTGCCCGATACCACAACCTGGGGCATCCGGCACGAATGTTCCTGGAACCGGTCTGGCTCGATCCCCAGCGGTTGCCACAGGCGCTGCACGCACGGGCCGAGGAGATTGTCAAGCTGCGGGCGGAGCTGTTCGGCATCGGCCAGACACCGGCAGAAGCACTGGACGCATGACGCGGCCAACAGTCGCACCCACGAGAATATCGGCCCTGGCCCACCCGATTAAACCGCTGAAAGCGGCTCTGCCGGCAACCGCACAGTACGGCGCAAAGCCCCGGTGGCATCGCCTGCCGGGCTGCGGGCCTTCGACGGCACGGTAACCGGCGGCACGGCTGGGCATTGCGAAACATTCTGATCAGGCATGCCGTTCGTTTCGACCGGTTGTTGCTGATTTTGAGCTTGGCGTACTGGCTGCTTTTGGCGATCGGTCCGACGGCCATGAAGCATTACCCGGCAGGCATCTGGTGCAGCAACAATCGCCCCTGCGCGTGCGGGGTGTTTTTCATCGGGCGGAAAATGGTTCGGCGCCATGAACTGACAGCCTTCCAAGCACTTGCCGCTTTGCTGCAAGCGATTTTAGACGCGGCAAAAACTGGGGATAAGTCAGCTTCTAGCCGCCTTGACAACTGAGTTGAAATAGGCGCTGACCGTTGCGCGGGCAAGTATCGTCCGGACCAGTGCGGGCGAAGGTTTGTGTTTCCATTGCGGAAACGCAGAAGCATCGCATAATATAGAGTCGCTGCGCTTGCAATAATTCGGTTCTCGGAATCCCGCCGTCTTGTGGCGTTGTCAGCGGCCTGGGCGCCGCAGAGGACTTGTCTGTTGAACTGGCGATAGGAGGACAAATTATGCAAGCTCGACGATCGTGTGGGATCGTGGTTCTTGTCGTGGCGGCCAGCTTCCTTTGCTGTGGTTGTTTCGCCCAGTCTGCGGCCGCACATGCCTCCGTCGCCCAAAAGGCGCAGCAACTCTTGGAGCAGTCAGGGGTATTGGGCGGGCTTGTCGTGCATCTGGGATGCGGGGACGGCCAACTGACCGCCGCCCTGGGCAGCGGCGAGAGCTACTTGGTGCACGGGCTGGACATGCGGCCGGAGAACGTCGAAACCGCACGCAAACACGTCCAATCACTTGGTCTGTACGGCAAGGTGGCCATCGACGTTTTCGACGGCCGGCGGCTGCCGTACATCGACAACTGCGTGAACTTGATGGTGGTCGAGCAACCCGGCTCGCTCGACAACGCCGAATTGCTCCGCGTGCTTTGCCCCAACGGAGTGGCTCTGATCAGACAGGGCGAGAACTGGGATAGGCTGGTCAAGCCACGGCCGCCTGAAATCGACCAATGGACACACTACCTGTACGACCCGACCAACAACGCCGTGTCGCGCGACGCCGTAGTAGATTTCCCGCGCCACCTCCAGTGGTTGGCTGGGCCGCGCTGGTCGCGCCATCACGACCACATGTCGTCGGCCAGCGCGATGGTATCGGCCGAAGGGCGGAACTTCTACATCTTCGACGAAGGCTTGGCGGCTTCGATACTGCTGCCTTCCGACTTTCAGCTTATCGCCCGCGACGCCTTCAGCGGCGTGCTGCTGTGGAAGCGCCCCATTCCCAAATGGCACCCCCAACTGTGGCGGCTGAAAAGCGGCCCGGCCAGCCTGCCGCGGAGACTGGTAGCGGTCGGCCAGCGGGTTTACGTGACGCTGGGGCTGGACGCCCCGGTGTCGCAACTGGACGCTGCCACCGGCCGGACTTTGCGCACTTACCAGCAGACGGCCCACGCCGAAGAACTGCTGGTCGACGGCCGGACGCTGCTGGTAGTGATCGACGACACACCCCTGGTCCAATCGCCGCTGCCCAAGAACTTCATCTACGACTTTTCCGAAAGCCCACGCCGCGTGCTGGCCGTCGATACCCAGTCCGGTAAGACCCTTTGGGAGTACAAGGCCCGCTGGGTGACGCCGCTATCGTTGACCGCTGACGGGCAGCGGGTGCTGTTCTACGACGGCGGGAGCGTGGTCTGCCTCGACCAGGCCACGGGTGCCGAATTGTGGCAGACGCCCGTCGGACGCCGCAACTCGGTGCCCAGCTATTACGGGCCGACGCTGGTGAGCCACCAGGGGGTGATCCTGTTTTCCGGCGCCGACCCGGCTTCGACCGAGTATCATACCGACAACGCCAAGACCTTGTTCGCTCTGGACGCTGCTACAGGCCGACGATTGTGGACCGCCGAACATCCGATGAGCGGTTACCGCTCGCCAGAGGACACGCTGGTCATAGGCGGCTTGGTATGGACCGCTCCGCTGTTCCACGGCAGCGACAGCGGCATCTTCACCGGGCGCGACTTGCGCACCGGCGAGGTCAAAGTCGAGTTCCCGCCCGATGTGAAAACCCACTGGTTCCACCATCGTTGCTACCGCGCCAAAGCCACCGAGCGGTACATCCTCACATCGCGGACTGGGATCGAGTTCGTCGATATTCGCGCAAAGCACTGGACGTGCCATCACTGGGTGCGCGGGGCGTGTTTGTATGGAATCATGCCCGCCAACGGGATGATCTACAACATGCCGCATCCGTGCGCTTGCTATCTGGAAGCCAAGCTGTTCGGGTTCAACGCACTGGCGCCGGCGTCGCCCACACGCGCCGCGCCACGCGAAGTGCGCGACGATGACCGCCTCCAGCGCGGGCCGGCATACGATGCCCCGCTTCCGGCCCATAGCGCGGCAGAGTCTGCCGCAGGCGACTGGCCCATGTATCGCTGCGATCCGGCCCGCAGCGGATATTGCCCAGTGGGGGTCCCGGCCGAGCTGACTGAAGCCTGGCAGACCGTGATCGGAGGCAGGCTTTCCAGCGTGGTGGTGGCCGAAGGCAAACTATTGGTGGCCGCCGTGGACGCCCACACGGTACACGCCTTGGCGGCGGACACAGGGAAGCAACTTTGGTCGTTTACGGCGGGAGGGCGGGTGGATTCGCCGCCGACGGTTTGGCGCGGCCGGGTGTTTTTCGGCTCGGCCGATGGATACGTCTATTGTCTCCGCGCCGCCGACGGAGCGCTGTGTTGGCGCTTCCGTGCCGCCCCGGTCGACCGCCGCATGGTGGCTTTCGACCAAGTGGAATCCGTCTGGCCGGTACACGGTTCGGTGCTGATCCACCAGGGCGTGCTATGGTGCACCGCCGGCAGGTCGATGTTCCTCGACGGCGGCATCCGCCTGCTGCGGCTCGATCCGATCACGGGCAAGAAGCTGGGCGAAGAGGTGTTCGACGACCGCGATCCGGACTCGGGCGAGAACCTTCAGGTCCGACTGCGGGGCATGAATATGCCAGTGGCCATGCCCGACATCCTAGTCGCCCACGCAGACAAGGTGTTCATGAAATCGCTGGCCTTCGACCAGCAAGGTCGGCGGCTGAACATCGACGCTCCCACCCAGCCTCCGGCACAGCAACAGGGCGACGACGCGCATTTGTTCTGTCCTACGGGTTTCTTGGACGATGCTTATTGGCACCGCTCGTACTGGGTGTACGGTTTGCGCTGGGCTTCTGGTGCAGGCGGCTACTTCCTGGCTGGACGCTTCGCTCCTGCCGGGCGGCTGCTGGTGTTCGACGCCGAGCGGGTATATGGTTTCAACCGCCTGCCGCAGTATTTCCGCTGGACCACCCCGATCGAACACCATCTGTTCGCCTCCGCCAAACAACCGCCCATCGAACGCACGCCGCGCAAGCCGCCGCCGGAAGCCGCGCAAGAACCGGGCAAGAAGCCTGCGGGCAAACCGGCCGGGCCGTCGCACAGCGAACAAGCGAAGCAAACTGGCGGGCCGTCCGCGCCCGAGCCGTCAACGCCGGAGGCTGGCAAGCCGGCGGCAAAGACCGCAGCTCAACAGCAGCCGAAAACCGAGGTCAAACCCCAAACAAAACCGGCCCCGATGGCCAAGTTCACCGCCACCGACCCGCCTGAAGCGCGCATCGTTTGCCAGTGGACGCAATCGGTCCCACTGCTGGCCCGGGCGATAGCCTTGGCCGGAGACAAATTGTTCGTGGCCGGGCCGCCCGATCTGGTGGACGAAGAACAAGCACTCCGCACCCTCGACAACCCCAAAACTCAAGAGCAATTGCTGCAACAGCAAAAAGCCTGGCAGGGTGCGTACGGGATGATCCTGTGGGCGGCCGCGGCTGAGGACGGACGCAAGCTGGCCGAGTATCGCCTGCCGGGACTGCCGGTATTCGACGGCATGGCCGCCGCCGGGGGCAAGCTCTATCTGGCTACCACCGATGGCAAAGTGTTATGCTTGTCGGCAAAGTAGCAGCATTCCCTACAAAAGATTGCACCCGCTGTGCACACTAACTAGTGCTTTGGTTGACACTCAGTCGGCACGTGAAGTGAAAGGGGGACGCCATGAAAAGAACAGTGATCGTGCTGGCATCCCTAGTTGCAGTGGCGCTGCTGGCCGCCACGGCGCTGGCGCAGCCAGCGATGTCGAACAACGCGATCCTGATCGGCTGGGACGGGGCGCATCGCGACCACGTCAAAGTGCTGCTGACGGGGGGCAAGTTACCCAATCTGCAAAAATTGGTTGCCGAAGGTAAGCTGGTCGATATCGACGTGACCTCCGGGGCGACCGACACCAAAGCCGGCTGGTCGCAGATACTTACCGGCTACAAGCCGGAGGTCACCGGGGTGTACAGCAACGCCCGCTACCGCGACATACCGGCCGGTTACAGCATCTTCGAGCGACTGCAAGCCCAATACGGCGCGAAGAACATTGCCACGGTGGCCGTTATCGGCAAGAAGGCGCACTGTGGCGAAGTGAACGCGCCTTTCAAGCGCCCGTTCGATCCCGAAAAAGACGCTGCGCTGCTGCCGTCGGCGCAACCCAAGCCGGCCGAGAAGGCGCAATCCAAGCCGGCCAATAAAGAAGCCGAGGGCAACGGCAAAGACCAGGCCGCCGAAAAGAGCGACCAGTCGGCTGGTCAACCGGCCGCGAAGGCAGCCAAACCGGCCGCTAAATCGCAGCGACTGGGCCGAGTGGTGGAGGCAGACGGCCAGAAGATGGTGGTTTTCGAAGGCTCGCCTTACTACACCATGCACAAGAACGTCGACGAGTGGCATTTCGGCCTAATGCTAGACGAGAAAGTGGGCGACAAGGCCCTGGAACTCCTAGAGAAATACGCCAGCAAACCGTTCTTCTTTTTCGTGCATTTTGCCGAGGTGGATCACGCCGGCCACCGTCATGGCGAGAAATCGAAAGAGTACGACGAGGCGATAATCTCCGGCGATAAACAACTGGGCCGGATCGTCGAGAAGCTTAAACAACTCGGCGTGTACGAAAAGACGCTGATTTACGTGACCGCCGATCACGGCTTCGACATCGACAGCAAACGGCACGGCCGGGCGCCGTACATATTCTTGGCTACCAACGACAAGCAGGTGATGCGCGCCGGAACGCGGGCAGACATCGCTCCGACGATACTTGCCCGCCTCGGGGTGGACCTGTCGAAAATCACTCCGCCGCTGGACGGCGAACCGCTGAGCAAGCCGGCCACCAAGCCCAGCGAAAAACCGGTCGAAGGCAAGCCGAAGCCCAAGCCTGCCAAGCCAAAAGCCAAAGACGCCGCCGCCGCAAAACCAAAATCCACGCCCGAAGAAAGACAACAGCGCCGGCAACAACGCAAGGCCGAGCAGTTCCAACCGACCGCCCTGTGACCGCAAGTCTGTGCCACGCCCGAACCGAAGCAACCAGCCAGCTTCACGACTGGGCAGAGCTGGTTGCGTTGCGGTCGGGCACGCCGGACCGGGTGGGGCTAGGCAGGCCACCGCGCCAGAGGTTGCATTGTCTTCACGATGGCGCCCTATCGCTGGGGCCGGCCTAAGTGTTTTCGGTCGCCGGTTCCTTCACCGGCCCGAAATGTTCGCCCCATTCCTGGGCCAGGGTTTTTCCCAGGTCTAACAGCGCTGAAGACTCCTCGGGCGAGAGCGGGCGGAAGTCGCGTACCATCTGCGCAGTGCGGCGGATTTGTTCGGCGGTATGAACGCCGATGTTTGCCGTGGCCACGCCTTCGATACCCAAAGCGTAGCGAAGCGCTGCGCCGAGGTGCTGCTCCTCGAGCTTCGGCCCGCTGGGGTCTTTGTAGTTTCCACCGGCCGCGCCGCCGAAGACCTTCATGGCGACGATGCCCACATTGTGCTTGCGAGCCAGCGGCAGCACTTTGCCCTCGAAATTATAGGTGAACCGATCGACGAAATTGATCGCCACCAACAGCACATCGACATCGCCGGTTTCGAGGAATCGGGGGAAGCGGCCGGGCAAATTGTGTCCCGAAATGCCCACGAAGCGACACACGCCGGCCTTCTTCCGCTTTACCAACCAAGTGAAGACGCCGTCGGGTTCCAATGCCCGCCGCACGTCCAGGTTGCCCAAACTGTGATAGTAAAGCACGTCGAAATAATCGGTGCTTAGCAGCTTAACCGACTTGGCCAGCGAGGCTTCTGCCTCGGCAATGGTGTTGGCGAAGACCTTGGTGGAAAGGAAAACTTCCTTGCGGCGTTTTCCCAGAGCTAAGCCCACGCCCTCCTGCGAGTTCCCGTACTTCTCCGAGGTATCAATGGCTGTCACGCCTTGATCCAATGCCACGTTCACCAGTTCTGCAATCTTCGCTGGCGGAAAACTGCCGCACGGAGCCGTGCCCAGGGTAAACATGGTCACCGGGATCTTGGTTCGGCCCAGTATGCGCTGGGGCAGGATGGCCGAAGCAGCTCGTGCGGGCGCTGCCTCGGCGGAGCGGGTTGCGCCGGTTGCCAGCGTCTCCAAAGTCGCCAGCCCGGGTGCCAGCGTTGCCGTTCCGGCCAAACACCCG
This sequence comes from uncultured Pirellulales bacterium, assembly GCA_938015445.1. Taxonomy (GTDB): domain Bacteria; phylum Planctomycetota; class Planctomycetia; order Pirellulales; family Thermoguttaceae; genus CALLPE01. Next base: position 39,392 of record CALLPE010000018.1, on the reverse strand, counting down.
GTCTGGCACATGAATCCCCGACGGGAAATGGCTTCTTTTAAGGTGCCAAACATGGTGGTCAGCTCCTATCGACTCGTGTGGCGCTTGGTTTACAGTGCGCCGGCTTATTGCGGGGCAGTTTCCGGCCGGAAGAACGACAGCAGAATCTTCGACAATATCTGTTCGCCGAACTCGTTGGCGTGAACCGGATCGCGGTAGAACAAGTGCGGATGCACTTTAGCCGACAGCAGATACTCGATCCACGGCGTGCGCATGTCCAAGAACGCGCAACGTTCTTCGGCAGCCAGCTTTTTCAATTGTTGGGTGTAACCGGCCGGGTCCTTGATCTTCTCCAGCGCGTCGGGGTCGCGCGGGTCGGCCGCGCCGAACGGTCCATTGGCCAGCAGTATTTCCACCTCCGGCAAGCCGGCCCGCAATTGATGGATCACCTCGCGGATGTCGTCCACACTGCGCTGACTTATTCCGCCAATCAGCACCAGATCAGGCTTCAGCGGCACGACGTACTTGGCGATGCGGCCTTCTGCGCGATAGTGCTGGCAGCCGCCGCCCCCACGCACGTATACGGTTCCCTTGATCTTGGCCTTCGGATAGGCTTGCTGGAGTTTGGCCAGCCAGCCGCTACGCATGGTGTCGTTGATGATGCTGTCGCCCAACCCTAAAACGTGCAGCTCGCCCCCGTCTGTCAATATGCGGCGGGTGCGCGGCAGATGTCGCCAGTCGGTGGGAGGCGGCGTGAACTGGCCCTTGATCATCTCGGCCTGGATTTTCTCGATCTGCTCCAGCGAGCGACAAGGCGACTCGAACAACGCGTAGTCCTTCTCTACCGGGTAGCTCTTGGTTTTCACGTCCGGCGGATATTTGGCCGGCAGCGCCCCTTTTTCGGGAAACTTTACCGGCGAGTCTTTCTGAAGGTCGGCCACCGCCGCTACAGTCGCAAAAGCCAGTGACCACGCTGTGGCCAATACATAGATGGTCAATCGGGTGGACATACTTGATTTCCTCCACAGAAGCATCGTGACAAACGCACTCTTGCTATTGATTTTTGCAAAGCGCCATGAGCACTTTGCGCCATTATCATACTGTGCGGCCATACTGTGCGGCTACGTGTGGCCGGTGGCGGTCGAACGGCCCGGCCCGCCAATACTGCCGGTTGGGCGATAGATGTCAGCACATGCCCAACGTGGCCGCATTATTCCAGACTCGCTCGGCTTGGTACATAGCGCGGTTGCCAACGGATTGCTTCCTACGGCACCCAAACTGGATGTCAGCACCACCTGTGTCGGGCGCGCGGCAGATGGGACGCGAGTGATATTGACCCCGTATCACGGCAGCCGAAAATTCTCTATGTTGTGTTTATGATGGGGGTAGGCGGGGATTAAAAGGCCCGAATTACTTGCTCTAAATGATATTCTGTCGTGAGGCTGCACGCTTTTGCCCAAGTACTGAGCGCAAGAACATCGCAAAGCGGCAACACAAATCGACTTCGGGGGGAACGGTTACAATCTGCAAAATTTGATTTCCGTACACCTTCATCACATTTGAAACTCTAATTGCGGAGAGCGATGAGCCTGTGGTAGTTTCTTTGCCCTAGGTCTCTCGGCTCGAGGGTTATTGTGTTACAGGCCAAACCGGCCGTGGAGATCATGTTGTCTGGTGTGAGCATCATTTGTTTCGCGGCTAGCTATGCGGTGTCGCTAGCGCTGGAGGTCTCGCGCCTGCTGTTTCGCAGCGGAGTGCGCGGGGCGCTGATGCTGTTTTTTGCCGTGGCGGGGTTGGTCGCTCATACTGCTTTTTTGTACCACAAGGCGATTACCACTAAGGGCACGCCGCTGAGCAGCGAGCGCGACTGGTGTCTGGTGGCGGCCTGGGTGCTGATAGCCGTCTATCTTTACTTAGTCTATTACCATCCCCGCATACCGTTCGGTCTTTTCCTGCTGCCGCTGGCGTTAGGATTGATAGCGGTCGGCTGGTTCGTGGCTGCCGATGCGCCATTCAGCCGAGCACCGGCCTCGCGGATCTGGGGGATAATTCACGGCGTCGCGCTGGCCCTGACGGCCGTGGCGGTTTTGATGGGGTTCGCCGCTGGGCTGATGTACCTCGGCCAATCGCGGCGGCTGAAACGGAAAGGCTACGCAGGCAGCGGCCTGCAATTGCCCAGCCTGGAATGGCTCGAGCGGGTGAACTCGCGGTCGATGGTGGTAGCATTGTTGATGCTGACCATCGGCATCGGCTCCGGCATGGTGCTGAATCTGATCAATCGTGACCCCCATGCCGGACGCATGAGCTGGAGCGATCCAGTGGTGATGGGCACCTTCTTCCTATGGGCCTGGCTGCTGGTGGCCGTGGTGGCCGGCAGGCTGTACAGGCCTGCTCGCACCGGCCGGCGCGTGGTTTATTTGACCTTTGTGAGTTTCGTTTTCCTGGCAGTGGCTTTGGCGATGATGTTGCTAATGGACACTAGCCACGGGGGCACTCGGGCCCAAAGACAGCCTGGCCCCGTCGAACGGGCCGGACAGTAAGCGGATTGCAGAACTGGCGATGAACTTGCAAGTAGTGGGCTGTAGCTACCACAGCACGTCGATTGCCGTCAGGGAAAAGCTGGCTTTCAACGGCCAGCAGACGGCCGAGGCGCTGGACCGCTGGCGGGAAGGGTTTCCGCAAGTGGAGGGGGTGCTACTGTCGACCTGCAACCGCGTGGAGCTGTACATGGCCGGGGAACAAGGCTTGCCGGGAAGCCGAGAAGTGGCCGCTTTCCTAGCCGGTTTTCATCAACTCTCGGCCGAGGAAGTAGCGCCGCATCTGACGGTCCAAACCGGCCGCCAGGCCGTGCGACATCTGTTCACCGTAGCTTCCAGCTTAGACAGCATGGTGGTAGGCGAGACGCAGATTGTCTGGCAGGTAAAAGAGGCCTACCGGCTGGCTAGCGAGCGTCGAACGGCCGGCCCGCTGACGCACGCAGCCTTTCAGACGGCACTGATGGTGGCGCGCCGCGTGGCCACAGAAACAGGCATCCACCAGCGGCGCGTCAGTGTGCCCAGCGTGGCGGTGGCCGACTTCGCCCGGCAGATATTCGAACGCTTCGACGACAAACACGCGGTGGTAATCGGCGCTGGCGAGATGGCCGAGGAAACGCTGCGTTACTTGCGCGAGGAAGGCACGCGGCATATCACCATCGTCAACCGCCGTTTGGAGCGCGCCGAGGAACTGGCCCGGCGCTGGGAGGGAAAAGCCGTCGGCTGGGACCAATTGACAGAAGCATTGGCCACGGCCGACCTGGTTATCAGCACCACCGGGGCCGAACTGCCGATTGTGACGCTGGAAAGTTTCAGGCAAATCGAGCGTTTGCGACACTCGCGACCGCTGCTGGTGCTGGATTTGGCTGTGCCGCGAGACTTCGAGCCGGCTATCGCCCAGCTCCCCGACGTGTACCTGTACTCCATCGACGACCTGAAAACCGCTTGCCAGCGCAACCTCCACGACCGCCAGCAACAGGTCCCTGCCGCATTGGCCATCATCGAGGACGAAACCGAGCGGTTCCTGGCCGAGTGGCGGCATCGGGCCACCGCGCCGGTTATCGAGCAGCTAAGGCGCAACTGGGAAAACATCCAGCAGGAAGAATTGCGGCGGCTGTTCAACAAATTGCCGGAACTCAACGAAAGGCAACGGGAGGAGATTTGCCGCTGCTTCGATCGGGTGCTCGGCAAATTGATGCATCCGCCGCTGGAATCGCTACGCGAACATTCGCGGCACGGCTTTCCCGGCGCTCTGCTAGACGCCCTTTCAAAACTATTTCAGTTGAAAGATTGAGCGTTTTATCAGCAAGATTGAGCCTTTAATCGCAAAGGTAAACCGATGACCTGCGGCGTAACCGGCCGGCCGCTGAGTACCGCTCTTACCCAGATCAAGTACCCAGTTCGAGCGCTGGCGAAAGGCCGCTCGCCGAATAATGACCGACTGCCTAAGCGCAAGTGACTGCTGAAATATGACTGGCACACGCTCACTCAGTCTGCCCATCACGCTGGCGATCGTGATGATCGTTTTGCTGATCGTGTTGACGGTGGGCTGGGTACTGCTGTCGGTCTTTGGCGCGCTGGAAAGCGCGGAGCTTTCGGTGTTGTATTGGGTGCTGCTGCCGCTGGGGGCAACGTTCATTTTGCTATTATTGGTCGGGGTGGTGATCTATCTGATACTGACGATCAAGGCCATCAACCTTAGCCGCCGACAGTCGAACTTCATCGACAGCGTCACCCATGAACTGAAGTCGCCTATCGCCTCGATGAAGCTATACTTGCAGACGCTCAGCCGTCACTGCGTATCGCAGGAGGAACAGGCAGCTTTTTATCGCTCGATGCTGGAAGACCTCGACAGGCTTGACCGGCTGATCGACCAAATGCTCGCTGCCGGCCGCAGCGAATCGCCCTTGCCGCCCGGACAAGCCGAAGAGGTGGATTTGTCGAACCTGCTGCGCGACTGTGCCGCATCGGTGTGCATGAGTTATCGGGTGCCAGTGGAGTCGGTCAACTTCGAGTTGGAGCCGTGCGTTGTGCGTGCGCCGCGGATGGACCTGGATGTCATCTTTCGCAACCTGCTGGACAACGCCGTCAAGTACGCCGCCCCCCAACCCCAGGTCGATGTGCTGCTGCGGCGCGATGCTCGCGGGAACGTGGTCGTCCGCATAGCCGATAACGGCCGCGGCATCCCGCCAAAGATGCGGCGAAAAATCTTCGGCCGCTTTGTGCGGCTCGGCTCGGAACTGGAACGCGAGAAGCGCGGCACCGGGCTGGGATTGTATATCGTCCGCAATCTGCTGCGGCGACTAAAAGGCAAAATACGCCTGCTGGACCGTCAGTCCGGCTCGGGCGCGGTGTTCGAGGTGACGCTGCCCGCACGTTGAGCGATTTGGGTGACGCCGACAACTTGGCCACAGTGCGGCGCTGGCAACAAGACGCTGGGTTCCCATAAACAATGTGCTGACCGACGTCGGTGCAGGGGGCGACCAGTGATAGGTGCTTAAGGTCGCGCACTTGGAACGCATTTTCGGCTAACGCTGCTTGTAATTGCCCGCCGGTTCATGGGCCCACTCCCAGCAAGACTAGCGGTACTGCGGGCACTCCGCGACCTTGGCGAACCAGGTTGTACAGTTCGCCTTCGTAGTAGGGCACGCCGGAACTCATCTCGCTTTGGAGGTTTTTACAGGGAAGAATCTCCACGCCTACATCTATGACATCCCCAACGTAGAAAGCCAAATGCTTGACGAAAGGTCGTAAGCGACGAAGGCGTACTTTCCGAATTGAACTTCCGCGGCCACCCGGTCTTTCACAAAGTCAGTTTGGTTGTAGCTATATATGGGTTTATGACCAGCTTCTTCAATCGTCCTTTTCTGGTCTTCTTCGGGCATAGCAAGGGTCTTACGGATGAGCCGTTCGTCGCTCGTTACCCAATAGCGCACCCGCCTCTCTTGCCAGCCCTTCTGCCGAAACAAATCACGGAATTGCTTGTTCATGTAAACCGGGCTATACAACACTTTGCCATGCTTTGTTTTCTCCCTAGATTTCTTTACTTTGCATTGGTGGGCGTCAACGGCAGCAATCACTGCTTGCACCTCATCCCACAGACGAGGCTTATGAACAAGCAAGTATTCATACCCATTCAGATGTGAGTACTGGCCAACGATCCTCATTGGCAGCGTCCGTCGCTGGTAGCAGAGTCATTGTCGAGTAAAGGCATTTCACCTTGGCGTTTTTGCCATGGGGCAACGGTCAATCGTTTGCCGGCCTGGGTCGGGTCGTACACCGGGCGGTACATCGGGCGCGTGCGCAGCGTGCCTTGCAACTGCTGGCCGATGCGCTGCCGGGCGATCTCGACATACGCCGGAACCAACTCAGCCCCGGCGCCCCGGCGGCCGTGACGAATGGCTGCGATGATAGTCGTCCCCGTGCCCACGAACGGGTCCAATACCCAGTCGCCTTCGTTCGACAGCGCCAACACTAGCCGTTCGACAAGCTCCACGGGGAATTGGCAAGGATGGTCTGTCTTTTCGACATGATTGCTCTTCACGTTGGGGATGATCCACACATCGCCGGGGTTTTTCCCCAGCGGATGGCACGAATACTGTCCTACTTTAGGGCCTTTGAAGTGCTTTTTTCCTGGGTACTTCTGCGGCACGCGAACAGCGTCCAAATTGAATACGTATTGATCTGACCTGGTGAACCATACGATGGTTTCGTATCGGCCCGAAAAACGACGCCCGCAATGCAGCCCGTGCTCGAAGTGCCAGATGATGCGGTTGCGCATCTTCAGACCCAGTTGGCTGAAAACCGGGTAAAGCACAGCATCCAACGGGACTATTGCTCCCTTATGAACGTAATTGCCCACCTGCCAGCAGATGCTTCCCTGCGGGGCCAATATCCGCACGCACTCGGCAATTACCTGTGCCTGCTGACGCAGATAAACGTCCAGCTCCAGCCGGCGCTCGTACTGCTTGCCGATGTTGTACGGCGGCGAGGTGACCACAAGCTGCACCGAAGCATTGGGAACACTGCGAAGCAAATCCAGGCAATCGCCAGCGTACAGCACCACGTGTTCCGCCAGGTCGAAATGATCGGCGATCTCGTATCGCTCGATAAGCATGGTTCAGTCTCGCCGGGCGCGTGCGGTGGGCCACGAGCACTTCTGCCCCAGAGCTTGCCCCCCGCGGCCGCCCGCTCACCGCCGGACTATCTTTTTATCAGGTCCCTGACAGTCATGCCTGCCGGGATCATCGGCAATACGTGCTCTTGATATGGCACCTGCACGTCCACCAAAAAAGGCGCGGGCGAGTTTATCATGTCTTCCAGCGCAGGAACCAGCTCCGACTTCTGCGAAACCTGGCGCGCTTCCCAGTGGAACCCTTTGGCAATGGCCACGAAATCGGGATAGCGATGCTCCGGGCTGATGCCGTTGCCCAAACCGATCGCTTCCGGATCGTCGATCGACCCCAGGTAGGTGTGCGCCCGGTTGGCAGCGTGGAAGCGGTCTTCCCACTGCACGACCATGCCCAGGTGCATGTTGTTAAGCAGCATCACTTTGACCGGCAGTTTTTCGCAGTAGCAGGTGGCCATTTCCTGGATGTTCATCAGCAGGCTGCCGTCGCCGTCGATGTCGATGACCAGGCGCTCCGGGAAGGCGGCCTTTGCGCCGGCGGCCGCCGGCAGGCCGAAGCCCATCGTGCCCAGCCCCCCGCTGGACAGCAACCGGCGCGGCTCGCGGAACTTGTAATACTGGGCGGTCCACATCTGATGCTGGCCGACGCCGGTGGTGATGATCACGTCTTTGTCGCGCGTCAGCCGCCACAGCTCGCTGATGGCGTGCTGCGGTAGGATGCCGGGGAAATCGCGGTCGTAGGTGAATGGTTCGTCGTGCTTCCAAGCGGCCACCTTACGGTGCCACTCCGAGAGGTCTTCGGGCGGCTCGACGATTTGATTAAGCTCGGCCAGGGCGTGTTTCACGTCGCCGCAAATGGCCAAGTCGGCCCGTTTTATCTTGTTTATCTCCGAGGGGTCGATGTCAATGTGTACGATCTTCGCCCGCGGCGCAAATTCCGACACTTTGCCGGTCACCCGATCGTCGAAGCGCATGCCCAGCCCAATCAGCAAATCGGCGTTGTCCACCGCGTAGTTGGCGTAAACGCTGCCGTGCATGCCCAGCATGTCGAGCGACAACGGGTCGTCGCCGGGAAACGCCCCCAGCCCCATCAGCGTCATGGCCACGGGAATACGGGTTTTTTTGACCAAAGTACGCAACTCGTTGCTAGCGTTAGCCCGAATCACGCCACCGCCAGCGACTATCATCGGACGCTTGGACCGACGGATCATCGCCGCCAATTGCTCGATATCCTCCGGCTTGGCACGTTGTTGGCCAAGGCGATAGCCGGGCAGGTTCATCGGCGCTTCGTAGTCTGGTATCGTTTGGGCGGTCTGCACATTCTTGGGAAGGTCTATCAGCACCGGCCCCGGCCGGCCCGTGGTGGCCACATAGAAGGCTTCGCGCATAACGCGGGCGATGTCTTTCACGTCGGTCACCAGATAATGGTGCTTGGTGACACTGCGACAGACCTCGACGATGGGGGTTTCTTGAAAGGCGTCGGTGCCGATGACCGCGGTGTTCACCTGACCGGTAATCGCCAGCAGCGGGACGCTATCGAGTTTCGCGTCGGCGATGGGCGTGACGAAATTGGTCGCCCCGGGGCCGCTGGTGGCCATGCAAACCCCAATCTTGCCCGTACTGCGCGCATAGCCTTGGGCGGCGAATCCGCCGCCTTGTTCGTGCCGCGGCAAAATAACTCGAATCTTGTCCCGATACCGCGTCAGCGCCTGATGCAGCGGAATGCTGGCCCCGCCCGGATAAGCGAAAATCGTGTCCACGCCGTGGTTTACAAGCGATTGCACAACTATTTCGGCCCCGGTTTGCGGTCGGGCCTGAGTCGCTCCAGAGGACGATGAATCGGAGATTGCGGAACTGAAAACAGTGCTCACCGTAACACCTTATTAAGACAGAACTTGAACAAACAGACCCTTCCCACACGCCGCGGCCACGAGTCGCCAATCCCACCGACCAAGCGTGCTCGGCTGGACAGCCCTGCTTGTCGGTTCGCCGAGACGGATCACTTTACAATACGCGCGGCAACTCGCACTTTCAAGCGGCCTGCCGCCATGTTGGCCACGTGCTGCCACACCGCCCACCGCCAGGAGCACACGCAACATCTGTATCCACTGCCCGAAAAGTTACATAGCCCACTTGACCAACGCAATTACCCGGGCACAGCTTATTATCACAATGTGCAAATATGCAGCTAAAACATTAGGCTGCGAGTCAACCAAAGTGCCGGTCAACCATGTTGGTCCTACCGGGGGGAGGACAGCGGCTCGGACCGGGCGGAAATTGGCTGCCCCAGGTGCTGCGCGCCGCGGTCTGGGCGTATCAACGGGACGGTTCTTCCAAAAAGCGTTCGGTCCCTTCGCTCTTTGGAATCACTGTTACCCCTTTGTCGGTGACGACAAAGCCCCGGGCCAAGTCTAGTTCTGGGTCGTAGCCGATTTCCGTATGCGGCGGGATTTGTACCCCCTTGTCGATTATCGCCCGGCGTATCCTGGCGTGCCGGCCGACATTTACGCCCTCGAAAAGAATCGAATCCTCTACCTGGGCGTAGCTGTTGATCCGCACGTTGGGGCCGAGGATCGACCGCTCCACTTGTCCACCAGATATGATGCACCCGGCGCAGACCATGCTATCCAGCGCTTGGCCGCGTCGGGCGCCGGGGCCTTTTTCGGCGAAGACGAACTTCGGCGGTGGCAAGTCGGGCTGATATGTGCGGATCGGCCAACGCTGATCGTACAGATTCAACTGCGGATCGACGGCGATCAAATCCATGTTGGCCTCGTAGTAAGCGTCTACCGTTCCCACGTCGCGCCAATAGGTGGCCTTGGTGCCTTTCTCGTCGAGGTTTTCGTCCATGAACGGATATGCATACACCCGGTGCGTGCCGATGACCGACGGTATGACGTCGCGGCCGAAGTCGTGAGTGCTGTCTGGCCGGGTGGCGTCCAAACACAACTGCTCGAATAAAAACCGCGCCGAAAACACGTATATGCCCATCGACGCCAAGGCATGTTGCGGATCACCGGGTATGGGCTGGGGATGAGCCGGCTTCTCCTCGAAACCCACCACCCGGCTGCTGCTGTCGACCTGCATCACTCCGAACTGTCTGGCCTGGTGCAGTTCCACGGGCAAAGCGGCGATGGTCAGGTCGGCCTTGTTATCCATGTGGCTGCGCACCAGGTTCATGTAGTTCATCTTGTAGATGTGATCCCCGGAAAGAATCACCACATACTGCGGGCGTTCCTTTTCGATAGTGTAGATGTTCTGGTACACGGCATCGGCCGTGCCCTGATACCAGTGCTCGTCGATGCGCTGCTGGGGGGGCACTACGTCGATGAACTCCCCCAACTCGCGACACAGGAAGCGCCGCCAGCCAAGGCTGATGTGCCGATCGAGGCTCATGGCCTTGTATTGCGTCAGCACCAACATTTTGCGCAGGCCGCTGTTGATACAATTGGAAAGCGTAAAGTCGATAATGCGATACACACCTCCGAAGGGGACGGCAGGTTTGGCGCGATCGCGCGTCAGCGGCTCCAGCCGCGACCCCTTTCCCCCGGCGAGAATTACAGCCAGTACATCCTTCATGCTGGTTCTCCTGCGATCGACTGCCCTACAACCTTTGAACTGTCACCAAGTGCAACTCGCGCGCTGTGGCTACGTGCTGTAATGAACTCTAGGTCATGCCAAGGCACGGCAGCTAAGTCTACCCCACAACCAGGCTCCGATTGTACGGGATTGACCGGCTTTGTAACGGGGCTGACCCTGCTTGGCCAGCCGCCGGACATGCCCAGTTGGCAGTCGAAGGCGCCGCCGTTGAAAGGCTTATGCACCACGGCACTACCGCACTGCTTTCCCCGGCCAGCACCCTGTCTTGCAAGGTAGCTTCCGATCCGCCGGCCAGCAGCCCACCCCTTCCCTGTCCCTTCGGTCACCGGTAGGCTTCAGCATATCTTGCCTTGACCGAGGTAAACAAGATAGACCGATAACGCGTTGGCTGCCGCACTGGTGACAGCTTGTATGTATCCCTGTCCCCCACCGGCTCATTTGGCATCGGCCCATTGCTGGTGCCATAGCTCCAGCATTAGCAGTGCCCAAAGGCGGTGGCTGTGTTCGGCCCGGCTTTGTCGGTGTGCCTCGAGCAGCTCGGCGATTGCCTGGGGGCGAAAATAGCCGCGCTGCACGCTGCGGCGATCGAGCAAGACCTGGCGGGCAAGCTGTCCCAGTTCGCCCCGGAACCACCGGTCCAGCGGAACTCCGAAACCCATCTTGCGGCGACGGCGCACCACCGGCGGTAGCAGGTCGCCAAAAGCCGCCCGCAAGATGTGCTTGCCCCGCCATTTCCTCCACTTCAGCTCGATCGGCATGGCCGCGGCCAGTTCCACCAGCCGGTGATCCAGAAACGGCTGCCGGCACTCCAAGCCGTGGGCCATCGTGGCTGTATCGACCTTGGTCATCAAATCGCACGGTAGATACGTGATCAGGTCGGTCAGGGCGGCGGCCGTCAGCGGGTCGCGCTTAACGAAGCGCCGCCACGCCTGCCACAGAAACTGCTCCGGCTGGCAGTCGGCTACCGCTGCGGCGAATTCGGGCGTGTACAACCAAATTCGGGTCGGGCGGTTGAAGACCGACACCCAATCCAAGTACTGCGCTTCAGCCGGCAGGTCAATCGCAGAGAGCAACCGCGACAATCGCCGCCACGGCGACTTGAAACACGCACCGGCTGGCAGCGTTTTCCTGCAAACAGCGCCCAACGCTGCGCGCAGCCGCCCTGGAAGTCGTCGCCACCAGCAAGCCAACCGCACCGCCGCGTAGCGCTGATAGCCGGCGAAAAGCTCGTCGCCACCGTCGCCGCTTAGCGCCACGGTGATGTGCTGGCGTGCCATCTGGGCGAGCTGCCAAGTGGGCAATGCCGAACTGTCGGCCAGTGGTTCGTCGTAGTGCCAGGCAAGTTGCGCCAGCAAGTCCGCTGTCGGCGGCTCGACGCGCTGCTCGTGGTGTTCCGTGCCGAAGTGGGCAGCCACTGCACGGGCGTAGCGGCTTTCGTCGTATTGCGGCTCGGCGAAGCTGATGGTAAAGCTGCGCAGCGGCGCCACGCCCAGCCGACGCATCAAGCCCGCTACGATCGTCGAATCTACACCCCCCGAAAGAAGCACCCCCAACGGCACTTCGCTTTCCAGTTGGCTGGCGACCGCTTCGGTCAGGGCGCTGCGAACACGATCGGCGTACTGTTGCGCGGTGCGCACTTCCTCCTCAAGAGCGTCCGGCTGCCAATAAGGACAGACTTCCAACCGATCGTCGTGCCAGACGGCCAGATGTCCGGGCGGCAGCTTGCGGCAGCCGCTGCAAATGCTCAGCGGATGCGGCACGTATTGGTACGTCAGATAGGCGTCGATGGCGCACGGGTCAATCTGCCGCCGTAGGCCCGGCACTGCCAGCAACCCCTTGAGCTGGCTGGCGAAGAGCAGCCGCCCAGGCTGATGGCAATACACCAGCGGCTTCTGGCCCAAGCGGTCGCGGGCAAGCAGCAGTTGCCGGCTGCGGAAGTCCCACAGGGCCAGCGCGAACATGCCCACCAGATGTTGAAGGAACTCTGTGCCGTGGTGTTCGTACAGGTGGACGATGGTTTCGCTATCGCTGCGAGTGCGGAAGCGATGTCCAGCGGCCTCCAACCCGGCCCGCAACTGCCGGTAGTTGTAAATTTCCCCGTTGCAGACCAGCCATACCGTGCCGTCTTCGTTGCAATGTGGCTGACGCCCCTGCTGGCGGTCGATGATCGCCAATCGCCGATGGCCCAGCGCGACGCCAACCAGCGCAGGAGCCGACTGCGCGGCACATGGGCGGATGCAACCAATGCCTGTTGAAAGCGGGGCGGAACTGGCGCTGGAAGCGGAACACGGTGAACTTGCATCCAAGCCCGCGGTTTGCGTATCCGATGCCGCGTTTTCAGCCAGTGGATGAAAGATGGCTGAGCGCGCATCTTCGGCCAGCGGATGCACGAACATCCCTTCGCCGTCTGGGCCACGGCAGCGCAGCAGGTCGATCATGCGGCGCAGCACGTCCGGCTCAACGGCCAATTCGCTCCGCGTCCATACAGCGCCAGCGATGCCGCACAAGTTGACGCTCCGGCCAATAGCAGTGGTAGTATGATTCCGATTTGCGTTATTCTACGGCGCGAAACGCCTGACGAGATGAGGGAATTGTTTAGCGCGACTCGCTCACACCCCCGCGGCTTCCGGCTTCGGGTTCGCGCCGACGCGTATGTTTCCTCGAATGAGATGCGCCTTCGCTGGAGCTCCCGGCGTGCTTAACGTTTTTCCACCAGCAGCACCGGCCGGATGATTCCGCCCAGGAACAGTTCGGTTATGGTAGAGTGGTCGATTCGCACGGCCACCGTGTTCTCGCCCGGCCTGGCATGTGCGGTTATATCGACCTCGAAAGGTATACGTTTTTTCTTGCTACCGCCAACTTCCTGGCCATTGACGAACACCGTGGCGTCGCCATCGACTTCGGTAAAAAACAGGGCCGGCTTGCCTGTCGTCTGCGGCAAGCGAAACTTGGTGCGGTACCACATGACAGTTTGCCGGTCGGGCAAGCCCTGGGCATCCAGCGGCTTGCTGTAGGTGGCCACCTGGTGCCACTGCGAGTCGTCGAACTGTGTGCTGTGATAACCCGCCTCAAAGCCCCTACTGTGCGGATCGTACTGCAACCGCCACACATCCGGCAGCACCGCTAGCAGGCGATTGGGGGCTGCAATTGCCGCCGCGCCGGCCTTGACGTGCTCGCCTAGAAACCGTTCCAGATAAATGACCGTGTAGTGATTACCCCAACCGCTTTTCACGTTGCGGTGGCTGCGCTGGAGCAGTGCCTCGTAGGTCGTCAAGGCCGCGGCGAAATGGCCCCGGTTCATCTCCTGCCGCAACTGTTCGTAATCCGCGGCGTTTTGCAATCCTTCGATGGCCATCGCTACCCGGGCGGCATAGTCCGGCTCATCCCGCACAGTCTCGGCCGCCTGGCGGAGCAGTTCTCGGCAATGGGTGATGAACTGCGGCGTGTACACCAGATGCACAGCGTAGAAACTGCCGGCGTGACCCTTCAGCTCGGCAAATGCCCGGTCGATGTCCATCCAATACTGCTTCATCAGCGGACCGGCTTTCGGCCCGTAGAACTTCAGAAAGTAGTCATCCATTATCGCGTCGGCGTCGGCAGCCGGATCGTAGGCCAACCGGATGCTCAGATACATGTGCGGGCCGTAAATCTGCCAGTTCGCCAGCGATTCCAGATTGATGCCGATGCAATTCTTGCTTTTCAGATACGGAATGTCGTGCTTCCAAATGGAGATCATCGAAAACGGCACCAGACATTCGGCCAGATTGTAGTTATAGGTGCGATAGCCCAGCTTGCTGGCCACCGCGCCCCAAGCGTCGATCAGCTCGGCCAGTTGGATGCGGCTGGGACAATGCGGGTGACCGATACGGTGCAGCCGGCAATAGCGTATCGGGGCCAGCCACGCACACAGGTTCGGCTCCAGCTTCACTCCGCCGGAGGGCGCCTGCGTGTAATCGGCGTAACAGTAGAAGTTCAGTATCGAATCGGGAGCCACCTTGCCCACACGCCGGGCCACATCCTGGAAGAAATCTACATATCGGTTGCTGATAGAAATCTGCCCGGTCGATGGCTCGATAACTTTCGGGTCGTCCTGGGCGCGACAGGCCGGGCACTGGCAGTAGCCGCGGCCGTCGGGAGGAGAGATTGACGGATGCTTGTCGCCTTTGGCAATCTGGGCGATTACGCCCTGGGCGAACAGCTCGCGCAAGCCGGGGTTGGAGGTGCAATACCAGTCCCCTGCTCGGCGCTGGCCGTCGCGCAGGGCGAAGAACTCCGGGTGTTTGTCGAAAACGTCGCGCGACACGTATCGTCCCCAGGCGTGTTGCATCCCCAGCGGCGGACCGCCCGCCCCGTTCCACACCTTCCACAAACTGTATGCCGTCCACTGGGAACCCCAGATGGAACGGTATAGAAAGCCCGGCTTTTCCGTCAGGTCGAACTTCTCGATACTAAGATTGCGGGTGCGCGGAAAAACTTCGCCCAGCGGATGATCCGCGAAGTAGCGGCAGCCCCAATGTTCCAGCACGCGGCAGACGGCGCGCGTAGTGGCTGCGCCGCTTTGTCCGGCTGCAAGCAGTCGGCCGCCAATCAGGCGGACGCGCAGTCCTTCGTGCGACGGGCTGTCGATGTCATCCACTGCCAGACCGGCTCTTACGGCCGCAGCGCCGATAAGGATTGCCGGGCCGTCGGCCGGCACCGCGTGTACCACCGGCAGCTCGGCGTCGGTCATTTTGCGCACCCAATCGACCAGGACCGCCGCTGCCCGGGCGTCGTTCCACAAATCGCGTTGTCGCTGCTGTGTCTTTACACCGGAATCGGAAGCCTCCACCACGACTACCGCCACAGGTTTGCCGTCGCGGACTACGTCCATCGCCGCCCAAAGCAACCCTGATTGGACTGTGCAAACCAGGATTCCCCAGGCCAAAGCTGTATGGATCGCTCGCTTCATTATCGACCTCGCTGATAGGTAGCGCAATCGCGGAGATGCTTCACCTCGCGCACAGTCCACGCATCGCACAGCCGAAACGTCGGCTCCGCCCGGCTGGCAGTGCCGAGTTGCGGACCAAGGCAGCGCGCTGAGGCGGGATCAGTTCCCGGCGGCCTGTTGTTGGGCAGGTTCGATGCCCACCTGCCGCAGCACCTTGCGGCAGCCAGCGATGACCAGCTCTTCGACGTTCTCGGCCAGCGGGCCGGGCAGCCCGTAGTAAATCATGCTATCGACCGGCTCGTATCCGCCTTCGCGCAGCACCCGCAAAGACGGAATGTAGCACGGCACATCGTTGCTGTACCCGGCCACGACCAGGTTGTATTGCGGATACTCGCGCTTCAGCCGCAGGGCGTAGTCGATGACCACCTCGCCGGCGATGGCTACAAGCACCACCTCGTCGCCCAAGCGAACTGCTTGCACCGGGCAATCCACGTTGCGCACCGGGGCACCGCGGTCGAATGCCTCTAGCATCAGCTTGGCCCGCTGCTGCCGAAAACGGTTGGCATCTTGCAACTGTTTCTCGTAAGTTTCGCGCTGGTAGGGCGGAAAGTCGAGTTTCACCACCTCGAAGGCCGTTGCGATATGGCTCTTGACCAGCTTCAGCGCCGTCGCTCCTTCGGATAGGCCGCCAAGCACCCGGGCGACCTCCTCGGCCAGCGCTTGGCCGTGCTGTTGAGCGTGTTCCACTTTGCCGCGCGGCGACGGGTTCTGGTCGCCCCCGCATAGGATCATGAACATGGCCGTAGCGTCGGGGAACTTCTTTTCCAGCTCCAGTTGGGCGAAACCGGCATAATCGCCATTGAGCTGATATATGTCTGGCCCCAGCGTAGTGTTGTGGCAAGCGTAGGCGAACAGCACAGCACGGAGTTTCCCGTCGGGCGTTTCTACCCGCAGCACAGGCACGGTGTGATCGACCGGCCCTTTGGGGTTCAATCCCAGCCGCACACCCTTATCGGTCGGCTCCCGGCGGTTGATGGCGAAGGTGCACTTGCCGGCGCCGACGGCCAGACGTGCAGGCTTCAGATCGGCTAGCGCCGCGTCGCACACTTCGGCCAGCTTGACCTGCAACTGTTCGGTGTACTTAGTGATTGCTTGGCGCTGGGCATCATCGAAGCCGGCGCCCATGACCGACAAGTTTCGCCCCACCATCGGCCCGCTGTGAGTGTGCGAAGCATTGCACAGCAACTGCGATCGCTCCAGGCCATGCTTGTCCTTCAGATGTGCGGCCAACTGCTGGCACACCTCGGCCGGCAGAGCGATCAGGTCGGCTGTCAGTATGACCACCTTGTGGCCACGAAGATCTTCCAAGGCAAGCGCCTTGGCCCACAGCTCGTGCAGTACGCCTTCGGAAGGCTTGCTTCGTGCGGCGTAGCCCGACATGCGGATCGGCTCCTGCGGCGTGATGACCGTGCGTGCCAAGCCGGCTTTGTATTGGAATTGCTGAGCCTGGTCGGCGGCGCCAGACTCTTGCGAAGCGCAGGACAACAGCAGAGCGATAACCACTGCGTTCATGGTCACGGCCTCCATCAGACTGCCAAGCGTCGGCCAACTACCGGCGCGAAGTCAATCAGACATCGAACTGATCGAATCGAGCTTTGCGGTTGCGGCTCCCCTACGAGCACCGACAGCGCTGCTTTCGTACGCGCGCAATTGCAGCATGCTGTTCGTAGCTGGGCAAGCCCATTGTGCCAGCCGACTGCCAAGTGGCAATCGTCTGTTTGCCAATGATGTTACTCCTCGATTACCGCCAAAGCAATCTCGATGCGGCCCAACGGTGCCGAGACCTGTATGCCCGCCACGCGGTCGGCGACCCGCTCGACTGACTCCCGCGCGATCTGCACGCCCATGGCCAATTGACCCTCCCGGCTTTCCACCGAGGCCATGCGCTGCATAACCCAATCGGGGACGACCACGCCGGGCACTTCGTTTTTCATGAACAGCGCGTTGCGGTAGCTGGCCAGCGGCCAGATGCCGGCGATGATGGGGACGCCGTAGTGTTGAACTTGGTCCAGAAAGCGCAGCAGGGCGTCGGGATCGAAGACCGGCTGGGTGATGGCGAACTCGGCCCCGGCTTCGACTTTCTGGCGGAAGCGGTCCAGCTCGCGCTTCATGTCCAAAGCGCTGGGGTCGGCGCCAACGCCGATGACGGCAGCCGTGGGCGGATCGATCGGCTGTCCGCCCAAGTCAACCCCGCTGTTGAGACGGCGCTGCACGGCCGCCATGCCGATCGAGTCGGCATCGAACACACCGGTGGCGTGCGGGTAATTGCCCAGCTTGGGCGGATCGCCGGTCACAAACAGTATATTGCGCACGCCGCAGGCGGCGCAGCCCAGCAGGTCGGCCTGCATCCCGATCAGGTTCCGATCGCGGCAACAGAAGTGCAGAATCGTCTCGATACGCGCTTCCTGCTGGATGCGCATGGCGGTAATCAGCGGCGAGATGCGGGCGCTGGCCCGGGGACCATCCGGGATGTTTATCGCGCTGACGCCGCGCTGCTGAAGGAGGCGGCTTTTCTCGATCGTCGGCCCCAGGTCGTAACCCTTCGGCGGAAGCAACTCGACAGTGGTTATCCACTTCCGCTCCACCAGAGCCCGGCCAAGCTGCGAGCGCTCGGCCAGCGGCACCGGTGGCTTCAATTCCGCGGCCGGTGCGGCGGATTTGACGACCACTTTGGTTTCGGCGCGGGCAAGCGGTTTGACTGCCCGGGCAACCTCGGCGATGTGTTCCGGCGTCGTGCCGCAGCAGCCGCCCACGGCCGAAGCACCCAACTCGATGTACTTCCGCGCGTAACTGGCCAGATACTCCGGCGAGCAAAGATATATTCGCCTATTGCCGACTTCCTTGGGCTGTCCGGCGTTGGGCTGGACCACCAGCGGCCAGTGATAGCAGCGGATCACCCGCTCGACCGCCCCCAGCAGGCCATCCGGACCCGCCCCGCAGTTCAGCCCCCAGGCGGCCGGGCGCGGCAAATCTTCGGGCAAGGGCGCGAAGAGCGTTTCCACCGGTTCTCCGGAGGCCGACTCGCCGTCCTCGTACACCGCGCAGGAAAGCACAAATTGCACTTGCGGCAGGCGGCGCATGGCCGCGGCGCACAGCTCCAGTGCCCGGCGGCTCTGCTGCGTCTCGAACAGTATGAAGTCCACCCCGCCGGCCAGCAGCGCCTCGGCCTGTTCGAGAATCATTTCTTCCATCAGGTTCTCGGTCTGCGGCCCCAGCGGTAGCGGACCGATCGAGCCGGCCACCAGCACGTCGCGGCCAGCTTGGTCGGCTGCCTGGCGGGCGATTTGCGCGCCGGCGCGGTTGATCTCGGTCAGCTTCTCGCGCAAGCCGAACTGCGCAAGCGCCAGCCGATTCGCGCCGAAGGTGTTGGTCGTCAGCACGTCGGCGCCGGCCTGGCAATATTCGGCGTGGATTTGGCCTACCAATTTCGGATCCGACAGGCATAACTCGTCGTAACAGCGGTTCACGAACACGTGCCGCCGATAAAGCTCGGTGCCCATCGGCCCGTCGAAGACCAACACCGCGCGCGAGATCGCCGCGCGAACATCACCTCGACCGGACATACTCACTCCTTCTGGCTTGGCGCGAAACGGCACAACATGCGATCGGTGAAATTATCGTCTTCGGACTGCGCCGGAGAAGTACCGCCGATGGGCTGAGTGCCCAAGACGCCCCGCACCCGACGCCAGCGGAGACATGGAGTGCGGACCGCAGAGTTTAACTATGGAAGCTCGCCGGCGCGGTCTGGCGCAGAGGGAGGTTGTTTCTTCGGCGCCGAAAATTGCAAGGCCAGCCGGTAAGCCACAAGCACCAGAAATGCCCCTGCCGCCGCAGCGGCAAGCCCCAGTGGGCTAATGGGGTTGAACTGCCTTTCTGGCAACGCCATGCCGAGCAAGGTGAGACCAATAGCGCTGCCCACTATGCCCGCCGTTATGGTGGCGGTTGCCCCGGCGGGTTCGCGTGTCGGGAGCAGCCCGCGGGCCAACAATCCGGCCAATGTGCCAAAGCCGACCCACACCAGCACGAGGTTGACCCAGAACTGCGCAGCCGGAGAGAGATCGACCATGGCCAGCATCGAAACCCTGAACACGTGATACTTCGCCCGTCGATGCCCCGCGGCTGCCCGCACGCGGCTAGTCGGCGGCCGGGGTCGATGGAAACTGCGCAGCTACACGCACTATCGGCCCGGCGACTGTTGCGCGGCGGCTTCCTTCAAAGCGGCTGCCTCGCGCGAAAGCTGGAACTCTGGGCCTTTTAGGAAGTACTGCACGTCATCGGTCATGTAGTACGGGCTGGGGAGTGTCTGTCCGCCGACATCCACTTGGCAGCCTGTGGTAGCCGCCACGCCAATGGCCGCAAACACCACCAGGAACAGAATTTTGCAGTGACTGAAGAAGGCCCTCATGGGCAGCCTCCATCTTGCTCAGGCTGTGTTGCTTGTGCGGTTTGCCTAGTTGTGAGGTTACGCAATTTCGGATAAGTCGGCACAATCGTTACCACCGTTATCGACCAGCGCGCAGCGGGAACTTTAAAGCGGTTGCGGTGCTCCAAATGTATAGCAGACCGCAGGTGTCGCCTGCCGGATTACTAAGATGTCGCCTGCCGGACTGCTATTGCGCGGTACTGCGGCACGTAGCCATCCGCAGCACAACGCTCGGTTAGTGCCAGCAGTATTGTGCCGTTAGGATTGTGTCGGCCCGGGGAAGGCGCTGTGCCGGGGCACGTTGCTTTTACACCGCCCAGTGGCTGGGCCAGCGTATGGAAAACCCGCTGCCAAAGTCGTAGTATCTACTGAAGAGGATAGTTAGCTACAAAAGAGGATAGTTAGCTACAAAGAAGTTTGGGCGGAGCCGTCGGGGGAAGAAGACCGCACGCTTGATGCGCCACACGTCTTCAAGTCTGAGCTTTGAAGTCTGTTTCAAGTGTGAGCTTTGAAGTCTGTCAACAGCGGCGCAATGTTGCACGACCAGCGCGGCTGTCCTGCCGACGGCCCTGGGCAGCCAATTAGGCTGGTATATGAATCACACAGCAGTAGCCAATATGTAGTATACGGCAGCAGCCAAGAGCGGTGTTCGAAAGGATCGATCGGGCGACGGCAACCAGCAGCTTCGCGGAGTTACGTTTATGCGATACGCACGCGGCGCGATGGCAGTGTGGGTGAGGGCGGCCGGCCCGGGGTGGGTAAAAACGGCAATTGCCTGGATGGTGGTCTTGGCCGGGGCAATGGCAGCCGCGCAGGCGCCGGAGCGGGTAGCCCCTACGCGATCCTATCTGACCGCTTTCGCCCCCTTTTACGACGGCGAATACAAAGACGCCCTGCGCGCGTTTGCCGATGAGCACCGCGGCGCCATCAAGACCCCGCAGTCGCGCTGGATCGATTCGATCTGCTACGAAACCATGCTCGGCGAATGCCACTACGAGATGGGCGCGCTGGGCAAAGCTCTGGAGCATTACACCAACGCCCTGAAGCTGTACGTGGCTTTTTACGACTGGATGATTCGGGTGCAATTTCCCGCCGGCATCCAGCCGGCTGTGGCTGCCAAGCCTGCGCCTTGGGGTGTTAGCACGCGGCGGACGCGGCTGGGCAGGTATCCGGAAACGATGCTGATCAGCCAGGGCCGGATCAACAATATGCCGCAGTACCAGCACGGCGGGGTAGTGCAGCCGGCCACGCTGTATCCGATTCAAGTGCAGGAGATAGTGCGGGCCACTACGCTGGCCATCCGCCGGCGCGCGGCATTGCTGGGGCCTGCCGCCCCGCACGACCCCTTGACGGCCGAAGTGGCCGCCGCTTTGGCCCGCCGCCCAGGACCGCCTAATCACTGGTCCGAGGCCTGGGTGAACGTGCAGTTGGGCCTGGCAATGGTAGCCAGCGGGCGGGAGACGCAAGGCATCGCTTCGCTGCGGCAGTCGCTGGTGGCCGCCGGCGAGTTCGATCATCCGCTGACCAGCGTGGCTTTGCTCGAGTTGGGCCGCATTGCCCTGAGCCACGGCGATTTCGCCGCCGCCGCCAAGCATTTCGAGGAAGCCACTTACGCCGCTTACCACTATCCCGACGCCGGCGTGCTGGAAGAGGCCTTCCGATACGGCGCCATCACGCACATGATCTCCAACGCCAAGGGAATCTATCCACCGCTGGCAGCGGCCGCACAATGGGCCAAAGTCAAAGGATTGCGGCAATTGCAGGTATCATTGCTGCTCTCGGCGGCCGAGAACCACGCTATGCTGGGCCAAACGCGCGAAGCCGCCGCGCTGCTGGAGGAAGCGCGGGTGGCGATCGGTCGTCGGGCGATGGGGGCGGGACGCATCGGGGCCCGATTGAACATGCTCACCGCCCTGGTGCTGTTCCAGCAAAAACGCATCCCCGAAGGCGAGGCAGCACTGGCCTCCGCCATGACCTACATGCAAAGCGGCTCACACTGGCTGTTTCACATCCAGTATTGCGACAACTTGCTGGTCAGCGGGGCACTGAATACCCGTGGCCCACGATTGGCCATGGAACTGTACCGCGAAGTGCTTCGCGATCCGCAGCCGGCCGACTGGGCTGCCGACCCGATGGAAGCCCTGGCCGTCCTCGTGACCCCCCATCCACTGGCTTACGAACATTGGTTCGAGGTAGCCATCATGCGCAAAGAACCAGAACTGGCGCTGGAGATCGCCGACCGGGCCCGCCGGCACCAGTTCCTGGCAACGACCGCCCTTGGCGGCCGGTTGCTGGCCTTGCGTTGGGTGTTGGAAGCCCCGCCGGAGCTGCTCTCCCAGCAGGCCCAATTGCAGCGGCTCGACCTGCTGGGCCGTTATCCAGCGTACGCGCAGCTATCGGAGCAGGCGCGGGCGATCCGTACCGCTTTGTACAGCAAGCCGCTGGTGCCAGCCGAGGTTGACGCCTCCAAAGAGCAAGCCCAGGCACTAGCACAGTTGGCCACACTCAGCTTGCAGCAAGAGATGATCCTGCGCGAGATGGCCGTACGACGCGAGCCGGCCGCACTGGTGTTCCCCCCGCTGCGCACCACGCAGGAAGTGCAAAAATCCCTTCCCGATGGCACCGCCGTGCTGGCCTTTTTCGCCACTAGTCGTCATTTGTACGGCTTTCTGATGAACAACGAGAAGTACGCTTATTGGCAGATCGGGCAGGCGGCCGCGGTGCAAAAACAGCTTCTGGCTTTATTGGCCGACCTGGGGCAGTACGGGCCGAACTACGAGTTGTCGGTCAAAGACCTGTCCGATAACAAGTGGCGCACCACGGCCGCGCAACTGCTGGAACTGCTGCTCCGCGGCTCCAAGGCCGATTTCACCCAAAAGTTCGACGAACTGGTTATCGTCCCCGACGGACTGCTGTGGTATGTGCCGTTCGAGGCGCTGACGGTCAACGTGGACGACCAGCTTCGGCCGATGATCTCGCGCGTGCGCATCCGGTATGCGCCGACGGTATCGCTGGTCACTTCGCCCGGCAGACCCCGGGCTACCGTGGGACGCACAGCGGTTGTGCTGGGAAAACTCCATCCGCGCGAGGAACCGGCGGTGCCGCAGGCCGCTTTCGAGAAACTGGCCAAGTCGATGCCGGGTGTGGAGGCCGTCAAGACCGCGCCCCCAGCCCCGTCGGCCGTGTTCAGCGCTACACTCAAACGGCTGATCGTCTTCGACGAAGTAAATGCCGCGCTAGGCGGCCCGTATGAATGGATGCCTATCGGCTTGGACCGCACCCGACCCGGCAATACCCTAGGCGACTGGTTGGCGTTGCCGTGGCACGGGCCGGAAGAGATCATCTTGCCCGGCTTCCACACCCATGTGGAAAGCGGGCTTAAGACCTTGCCCCGCCAGGCTCCGGGAAGCGAGTTGTTCCTGTCGGCTTGCGCGCTGATGGCTTCCGGGGCGCGAACCATCCTCATGAGCCGTTGGCGCACCGGCGGACAGTCGAGCTACGAACTGGTACACGAGTTCGTGCAAGAGTTGCCGCATACTAGTGCCTCGGATGCATGGCAGCGGGCGGTGATGCTCACGGCCGGTTCGCGGCTGGACATCGACGCCGAGCCGCGGATTCGCAAATCGGCGGTGGATGAATGGCCTCGGGCCAATCATCCTTTTTTCTGGGCCGGCTATATGCTGATCGATTGCGGCGCGCCGCTACCCCAAGCCGACAAACCCGCTGAGCCGCCGGTAGTCAAAGTCAAACCCGAAGCACAGGCGATCAACCCCGCGGGCCCAAGACCCGAGCAGCCCCAACCGGACCAGCTTAAACCAGAGCAGTCCAAACCGGACCAGGCAGAACCCTTGCAGTCCACACCAGAGCAAGCAAAACCCGACCAGCCAGAAGTCGACCCGCAAACGCCAAAGCAACCCGAAGCTCCGCCAGGCCCATCGCCCTGAGTGCAGCGCGCACCACCTGAGCGCAGACTGCACCACAACCGCCGACACAGCTTTTCTGCTCGGGACGCGCCACTGGGTAATGCTTGGGGCTGCACAATTAGCAGGCAAGAGCAGCGCTGTCACATCTGGGGCGCACCGGTGGCTACCGAGCGGGATTGAGCAAGGTATCATTGAGGGCTGGGCAATAGATGCACCCCACCGCGCCGTGTGTGGCAAAATATGTGGCGCGAAAAATCTGTGGCGCAAAACTGGTAAATGTGTTCAACTTAAGCACTTGTGATGTGCTTTACCGTGGTAGAATGTAATTTCGATCGCTACCGCCCGCCGGACACGCTTGAGGTATGATTGCCTAGCCGACGTTTCTGGGTTTTTGGCCGGTGCAAACATCCGACCGGCGCAAGCGTCTGGCTGGCGCAACCGTGTCGCCGGCGCAAGCTTGTCGGCGGCGCAAACGTCTGGCTGGGGCCGGCGTGTGGGCGCTGCCCAGTGCGCTGCTGCCCGACGGGCGGCTGCAACGGACCGCCGATGGGGTTCCGATGTTTCATCGGGCGGTTGTTGCTTTAATGAGCAAGTTTTTTCTTTTGCCGGATTTAGCGGAGGGATACCATCATGTTACGGCGGATAAAAGTCGTAGCGCCGCTGGCAGCGGTTGCTCTGCTGTGGGGGACGGTGCTCTGGGCCGACAACCATGGCCAGGACGATCTAGACAAGGCTACCCAGGCCAAGCTCAACGCCCGCTCCTTGGCCGACCTGGATGAGGTGGTGCGCTTGACCGAAAGCGCCATCGCCAAGGGCCTGAACGAGGGCAACGCTCAGTTCGCCCGCGGACTGCTGGCCGCAACTCTGGTAGAACGGGCGACCATTCGGGCGGCGGTAATGGGCACTTTCGCCCCTACGCAAGACAAAGCGATCGAGTTGCGCAAGGCAGCTCTGGCGGACCTGGAGAAGGCGGTCAAGCTCGATCCACGGCAGGCGAGGGCGTGGCTGCTGATCGCGGAGATCAATCGGCTGCCGGGCGGCGACCGCCAACGCTCGGACGAAGCATTGGAGCAGGCCCTCAAAGTCGGCGACGATGACCCGGAGGCCAAAGCCAAAGCGCTGATTTTCAGGGCCAGCTTGACCGAATCTTTGGAGAAAAAACTGCCCGACCTGGACGAAGCCGTCCGCCTTTCCCCGCGCGATCCAGTGGCACTGCGCACCCGGGGCGCTGTGAAGGCCGATTTGGGAAAGCTGGACGAGGCGCTGGCCGACTTTGATCGGGCAATCGAGCTGGACCCGAAGCATTTGCCCACTTACGAAGTCAAGGCGCTGGTTTTGGGCAGGATGAAGCGCTTCGACGAAGCGCTAGCCGTGCTGGAACAACTCCGTCAGCTCAACCCCGATTCAGTCTTCCCCTTGATGCAAAAAGCCCGCATCCGCGCCATGCAAGCCAATCTGAAAGAGGCTTTGGCCGAACTGGACCGAGCGCTACAGATCGACCCGAATAACGTGGCAGTGCTGGTGCTGCGGGCTGCGTTGCAAGAAGACCCAGAGAAAAAACTGGCCGATTTGGACCGGGCCGTCAAGGCGGGACCGTCGAACCCTGTGGCGTGGCGGACGCGTGGACTGTATCACGCCGACCGCGGCAACCTGGAAGCCGCACTGGCCGACCTGGACAAAGCCATCGAGCTTGGCCCGGCTGAGCCGGTCAACTACGAAGCCAAAGCCGCCGTGCTGGCGCGGATGAACCGCTTCGACGACGCCCTGGCGGTGATGGACAAACTCTTTCAACTCAACCCCAAATCGGCCTATCCGCTTATACAACGCGCCCAACTGCGCATCCAGCAGAAGAATCTCAAAGCGGCCGTGGAGGAATTGGACGCCGCGCTGGCGGTCGAGCCGGAAAACGCCGCGATTTTGCTGTTGCGCGCGGCCGTGTGGCAGGACCTCGGACAGCGCGACAAAGCCATGGCCGACGTACAACAAGTGTTGAAAATCGCCCCCGAGGCCCCCGCCGCGCTGCGACTATTGGCCTCGCTATTGGCAGACGAAGGGAAGATCGACGAAGCCATCGAGCAGCTCGAAAAAATTCGCGCCGCTGAACCCCAAGACCTGCTGACTGTTCTCCAACTGGCTGTCCTCTACGGCCAGAAAAAGGCCTACGACAAAGCGCTGGAACTATACGGTCTGGTGCTCGCCCAGGACCCGGATAATTTTCTCGCCCTGCGCGGCCGGGGCGATTTGCTGCTGAACAACGGCAAACAGGCCGAGGCCATCGCCGATTACGAGAAGGCCTACAAGCTGCGTCCAAAAGACCCGGGGCTGCTGAACAATCTGGCCTGGGTGTTGGCTACCTCGCCAGACCCGAAGCTCCGCGACGGCCGGCGGGCACTGGAGTTGGCCATTACCGCCTGCGAGCTCACCGAATACAAGCGGCCGCACATCCTCAGCACTTTGGGTGCGGCTTACGCCGAGTTGGGTGATTTCGAGAACGCCAAAAAGTGGTCTGCCAAAGGGCTGGAACTGTCCGAAGACGAGGAGCAGAAAGAGCACTTCAAGAAAGAGCTGGAGTGCTACAACGCCCGCAAGCCGTTCCGCGAGTTGCTCATCGACGGCAAACCGGCCCCACTGCCGCCGGAAAAGCCGGCTGAGGCCAACCCCCATCAGCCGCCGAAGGAAAAACCGGCGGAGAAGTAGGCGTCCCGTCACGCTGGCCCGCATCGGGGGTTCCCAAACTAAGCAACTGCTGCGATTATGGCCCGCCGGTACATCACATAGCGGGGTTGCCCGGTAAACTCCGCCGAGGAGCCCGATAACCTCGGGGCTTTCCGCTTCCGTCGGCGGGAGATCAGCTCGCCGAATAGATTGCAAACAATCTCGGCAACGATGCTTCTCGGCCGCTGGGCGGCCCGAAAAGCTAACTTGACCGTGGCGGCGGAGACTCGCGCGGTCGGAATCGAAACTCGCGCACCGTTTCCACCAGCGCCAACACGTTTTCCACCGGCGTTTGCGGCAGTACGCCATGGCCGAGGTTGAAGATGTGTCCCGGGCGCCCTGCCGCCTGCTGCAACACTTCGACGGCCCGCTGGCGGACAACCTGCGGAGACGTGAGCAGCACGGCCGGGTCGAGATTGCCCTGAATCGCCCGATCGTAGCCGATCATCCGCCAGGCATCGTGCAGAGCGATGCGCCAATCTACTCCGATGGCGTCTCCGCCCGCCTCGCGCACCAGCGGCAACAGCGCCGGATTGCCGGTGGTGAAATGAATGACCGGCGCAACCCTGGCCACCTGCTCGATCACGGTGCGCGAGTGCGGCAGCACGTAACGGCCGTAGTCTTCCACACCCAGACAGCCCACCCAGGAATCGAAAAGCTGCACCACGTCGGCGCCGGCGTTTACTTGGGCGAGCAGGTAGCGGGCCGCCGCGCGGGCAAGCCGGTCCATCAAGGCGTGCCACGCGCCGGGGTCGGTGAGCATAAGACGCTTAGCATGATGGTACTGTCGGCTTGCTCCGCCTTCGATTACATAGGCCGCCAAGGTAAACGGCGCCCCGGCAAAACCGATCAGCGAAAGCTCGGCGGGCAGTCCGGCGCGGGTCAGCCGCACCGCTTCCATCACGAACTCCAGTTGGTCTAGGCGCTCCAGCTCGCCAAGCCGGTCCACATCGGCCGATGTGCGGATGGGCGGTCCGACGATCGGTCCCTCGCCCTCGGCGAACCGCAACTGCATCCCCATCGGCTCCAGAATCAATAGCAGGTCCGAAAAGACGATCGCTGCATCCACCCCCAGCCGCTCGACGGTGCGCAGCATGATCTGGCTGCACAATTGCGGCGTCTTGCACAGGGTGAGGAAATCGACGCGGCGCCGGAGCTTTCGATATTCGGGCAGGTAGCGGCCCGCCTGACGCATCAGCCAGATGGGAGTTCTGGGCGTCGGCTGGCGCCGCAACGCGTGTTGCAGTAAAGTGGACATTCCCGGCTGTACACCTCCGCGCTCGGTCGGCGCTCGCTCGGCGCCCGGCCAGAAAAGCGTCACCGTGCGACAGACTCCCCAGATGATAACCGACGATGGGATGATAACCCACCGGGGTTGGACTGAAACTGTAAGC
Organism: uncultured Pirellulales bacterium; assembly: GCA_938015445.1. Classification (GTDB taxonomy): domain Bacteria; phylum Planctomycetota; class Planctomycetia; order Pirellulales; family Thermoguttaceae; genus CALLPE01. The sequence continues at coordinate 11,708 of CALLPE010000018.1, read as the reverse complement.
TGGATTAAAAGCCGGCCGCGCAAAAAAAATCTGCCCGAAGGCAGGAGCCTTCGGGCAGATAGACAATCGTTACCGAATTGTTGGGTCGCGATAATCTCTCAGCACGATCGAGCCGGTTGGTCAGCGCGCGAATGCTTCAAGGCCTCGGTGCGCGGTCAATTCAACCTCTCAACAGGCGCTCAATTCTGCACGACCACGCGAGCAGCTTGGTAAATCGCGCCCCGGTGAATCGAAGCCGAGGGATCGGCCTTGGGGGCTTTGGGCAGCGGGGCTGCTTCGGGAGCCGGTGTGGGCGCTCCGCCCTCGACCTTCCCGCCGGAATCGGCCGCTGCGCACGGATCGCACCCCACATCGCAGCACGACTTCCGGCACTGGAACAACCCCTGGAATAGCTCCAGCAACGGGCGGCGGTGGCACTTCTTCACGTGGCCATTGTTGCACGGATCGCAAGCCTTCGGGGCCACACAGGCCGGGTCGCAAGCGTTCGCGTCGCAGACAACTTTCCGGACGCGAACCGGCTTGGCGCACGGCTCGCACGGTTCCGGCGCGCAGGCCTTCACTTCCTCGCACGGCTTGCCCGCGTCGCAGGCATCCTTCGGGCAAACGCACTTTACTTTGCCGCAGCGCGCGCATTCTAGCAGGCCTTTGATTCCGCAAAACAGATCCCGTACGGGCGTGATGGACCGCTTACAGCGGTCGCAACCGTCGACGCAGGAAACCGGCTCAGGGCAAGTGACTTTCGCCGCCGGCTCGCAAGCGGCAACGTTGGCGCAGGCTTGACACGTGTTGCAGCCGCCGTTGTTCTTCAGCCCTATAATGCGGTCAAGCAGTTCGATGCCGAACCCTTGACTGCACAGGGCCACGCTCGTCAAGAGCGCTCCGAGTAAGATTCTGCCTTTCATTGAGCAACAACTCCTTAACAAAGAACCACCGGTGCTTCTGTTCGACTTGCACACTTCCCCGCAGGGCGTTGGCCGAATGGGTACTCCCATGGGCAAGAACCGATTCGGCCGCTATGTTTTTTCTAGGGGGGCAGCAAGCTGGGTCGGCACAGCGGTTCACCCGGTATTCTGCGCCAGGGCCGTCGAGCCATTCCATGACTCGAACAAAACCCGCTCCGGCCTCCTGACGCGCCCTTTCGGCGTGCTTACGCGGCACGCTGAATTTGCTGAGGGTCAAATACCGTATCGGCAACGCCAGAAGAACCGCTTGAACTGGCGGAAGTCTTTTCTTGGCAACGACTTACCGTTACGAAAGCGCAAAGCTTGACGGCCGCGAAAGCTGGTCAATCGCGGTGGACTGTACCGGCAACTTTCCGCCCCCTTTGCTACGCACGCCTTGCCGGTTCAGTAAGGTCTTCGCGACCGCTAGTGTCTCGGCAGCTTACCCAACCAACCGCCCTCGCTTCGCTCGGCTGATTGCCACCAGCTACAGCCTGAAACTGTCAACCCGGAGCACCGCGGGCCTTGACGATACTCAGCTGATTGCCACCAGCTACAGCCTGAAACTGTCAACTGGCTATCGCCTTGCCGCGCTGCTAAGATGCATCATCAAGGCCCACGCTGCGAGCTTGTGACCTGGCCGACCACGTGACCTGCATAGCTTCAAACCTAGCAGACATCCGCAACTCGGGAAACCGAACGCCGCGCCTTACCGAAGCGGTACCAATGGCCCCCAAAATCACCGCTTGAGCAAAACAATCCAGCAAAACAATCCAGCAAAACGGTTCCACTAATCGTGACAGACACTGCAATGCGTTACCGCATAATCGACTTCGACTCGCTTGCCGGGCAAGCCTGCCCGTGTGGAATGGCCCGCCGCGCGTTGGCCGACGTACCCGACGCCCCAGCCACCGTACACCGTACTCAGATTGCCGTGGACGCCAAGCTGCACTATCACCAGCGGCTGACGGAAGTCTATTACATCCTGGAGTGCCAGCCGGATGCACAAATGCAGTTGGACGAGGAGCTTGTATCGCTGCGCCGCGGCATGTGCATCTACATACCGCCTGGTGTGCGGCACCGTGCAATCGGACAGATGACCGTACTGATCTTCGTAGTCCCCAAGTTCGACCCAGCCGACGAGATCATCGTAGAACAAACTGCTTTGGCGTAACCGGCCTTATGTGGCTGCCTTTGCCCGGCAGCACCCAGTACTGCAACACACCAGCTAGGAGCCGGCAAAGATGCTTCCCTCATGGTTAAGACCAGCGTTGTGGCGGGGTAACGACTCGCCGGTGTGGTATGCTTGGTGGTTGTGGCTGAGCGTGGCAGCGTCGAGCGTGTGTACCGCAGTGGCCGATTGGCCCCAACCCGGCGGGGCTGCCTCACGCGATCGCACGCCCGAAGCAAAGAACATCCCCCTACGCTGGAAGGTCGGTTCCTTCAACGCGCTGACCGGTGCGTGGAATTCCAAAGGAGCCGAGAACATCCGCTGGGTCACGCGGCTGGGGACACACACCTATGGCACGCCGGTGGTAGCCGATGGAAAGGTATTCTGCTCGACCAACAATGGTGCCGGCTGGGTAAAGCGATATCCGCAGGACGTGGACCTGGGTTGCTTGCTTTGTTTTTCGCAAACCGACGGCCGTTTCCTATGGCAGCTTTCGCGCGAAAAACTCAAAGACCCCCCAGGGGTCGATTGGCCCGAACAGGGACTGTGCGCCAGCCCGCTGGTCGAAGGCAAACGCCTGTGGATCGTCACCAACCGGGGCGAAGTGATGTGCCTGGACACCGAGGGCTTTCACGACGGGCGCAACGACGGCCCTTACAAGGACGAGCCGAGCACGCAGCGCGACGAAGCGGACATCGTTTGGGTGTTCGACATGATGAAGCAACTCGGCGTATTGCAGCACAACATGGCCAGTTGCTCGGTCACAGCGCTGGGCGATCTGCTGTTTGTGAACACCTCCAACGGTGTGGATGAATCGCACGAGAAAGTGCCCGCCCCACAGGCCCCCAGTTTCATCGCCCTGAACAAACACACCGGCGAGTTGATTTGGGCCGACAATTCGCCGGGCGAGAATATCATTCACGGTCAATGGGCCTCGCCGGCCGCAGCAGTCATCGACGGCGTGCCGCAGGTGATCTTTCCCGGCGGCGACGGCTGGCTATACAGCTTCCTGGCCGAGCCAACTGCCGACAAGAAACCCCAACTGCTCTGGAAGTTCGATTGCAATCCCAAGCGCTCCGTATGGAAAGACGGCGGTCGCGGCGATCGGGCCGAGCTTATCGCCACTCCGGTGATTCACGATAAGCTGGTGTACATCGCCACCGGACACGATCCGGAGTTCGGCGAAGCACCGGGAACGCTCTGGTGTATCGATCCGCGCAAACGCGGAGATGTAAGCGCAGAGATAGTGCTGGACCGCAACGGCAAGCCTGTGCCGCACCGTCGGCTGAAGGCCGTCGATGAGCAAGCCGGCGAAACAGTCAAGCCAAATACCAACTCGGCCGTGGTCTGGTCGTACACCGGGCACGACGCCAACGGCGACGGCAAGCTGGAGTTTGCCGAGTCGATGCACCGCACCCTGGGCATGGTCGCCATCAAGAACAATTTGCTGATCGTGGCCGATCTGGCCGGACTGGTCCACTGCCTGGACGCCCGCACCGGAAAACAGCACTGGACCTACGACATGCTGGCGGCTGTGTGGGCCAGTCCGCTGGTGGTGGAAGACAGAATCTACGTGGCCGACGAAGACGGCGACGTGGCTGTGCTGGCCCTGTCGCCGCAGTTGAAGCTGCTGGCCGAGAACAACATGGGCGCGTCGGTTTACGGCACGCCTGTGGTCAGCAACGACGTGTTGTACATCGCTACCCGTACCCATCTGATCGCCATCGCCGCGCCGCAACATGGTCCACAATAATAGCCGGCCCCAGAGCGACAATTATTGAAGACAGTTATTGAATTGACGTCGCGTGATAAAATGGCGGGGCGGTCAGCGCCGCCGGACAACAAGATACACTTCCTGTATCGCAGCGATGCCAACGGGCAGGCGAGCGAGTTGCTTCCCTCGTTTTCGGCGTGCACGATGCCGCAAATACACAACGCCTCTCCGGCGCAGAGTATAGCACACCGACTCAATGCTTGACTGTTTCACGGACGTGCCCGGAACCGCCGCCAGTCGATGCCCAGCTTGCGCATTCTTCCGCGCAAAGTGTGTGGGTTGATGCGCAGCAGGGCCGCTGCTCCCCGCGGCCCTTCGATCCGTCCGCGCGTGGCCGTCAGGGCAGCCTCGATGTGCCGCCGCATTGCCTGATCCAGCGGTTCGACGTTTGCTGCGGGCGGAGCTTGCTTTGCCGCGGCACTTTGCTGCTGCTCCAGGCGGATCGGCTGCGGCAGGCTGATGCCCAAGGCTTTGGCGACCTCCAAACGTTTGCCGTCGCCGAGAATCGCTGCCCGATCGATTACCGCCCCCAACTCCCGCACATTGCCCGGCCAATCATACGCCTGAAGCAATAGCAAATCTTCCTCGCTGGGCATCACCAGCGGCAGGCCGAAACGGATAGCTGCCCGCTGGGCGAAATGCCGGGCCAGCTCGGGTATGTCTTCTTTGCGTTCGCGCAAGGGCGGAATGACGATGGGAAAGACCGCGATGCGATACCACAGGTCGTGGCGGAATCGTCCTTCGGCCGCCATAGCCGCCAGGTCGCGATGCGTGGCGGCGATGATCCGCACGTCGACGTGCAGCGGCTGTTGTCCGCCCACCCGTTCCAGCCAACCATCCTGCAAGATGCGTAGCAGCCGGACCTGGGCGGCCAGCGGCAATTCGCCGATTTCGTCCAACAGCAACGTGCCGCCATCGGCCCGCTCGAACCAGCCCTTGCGCTGCTCCACCGCGCCGGTGAACGCCCCACGTTCGTGGCCGAATAGTTGCGAGTCGATCAACTCCGGCGGGATGGCTCCGCAATTGACGCGGATGAACGGTTTATCGCTGCGAGCCGATCGAGCGTGTATCGCCCGGGCCACCAATTCTTTTCCGGAGCCGGTTTCGCCGAAGATCAACACGGGCACGTCGCTGCGGGCGACCAGCTCCACCCGTTCCATTACTCCCCGCAGCCCTGTTTCGGCCCCGACGATCGCATCGCCCAGGCTCTGCCGTCCGAGGCGCGCCAGCAGCGAGCGCCGGTCGGCTTCGGCCGCTTCGCGGAGCGTCGCCATCTCGCGTAACTGGCGGTCGTTGTCCAGTGCCGCCGCGAAAGGTTCGAGCAACAGTCGGGCAAGGGCAAACACATGCGGTGGCGGCGCAAGCCCCCTTCCCTGTAGATACAATACCAGCAACCCCAACCCGTCGCGCAGCCGCAACGGCCCCACGATGCAGCTTGCAGGCGATTGAGCCGCCAGCCATGTCAATTCCGACGGCAAGCGGGGAATCGCCTCCTGTTGGCCTGCTACGGCTCGACAGTCGGCTTGCTCCAGACAGTACCACGCCGGCTGACCGAGGCCGCACCAATGTTGCAGCACTTCGAGCTGCTGCGGCGTGCAGGCAGTGCGCACTTGGCCGACCGGCAAGCCATCGGCACGGCCGACCGCAACGGTCTCAATGCACAACCGCTGGCTGTCTACCCAACGGACGGCCAACTGGCAGAAGGGCGTCTGCGATAGCAGGATGTCAGCGATGGTGGACGCCGACTCTTCGATGCGGATGTGTCGGCACGCTTCGCGCCACACCGCCAACAATACACTGCCGTACTCACCGCCCAGCCCGCCGTTAATCATTCCATCCCTCATTTCCCGTCTTATATGACGGCTATACTAGCTCAGAAAACGGAAAATGTCCAGCATATATCACGGAAAAGGCGGCCGCTTCGCCTGCCGCAGCGTATTTTGGGACACGCGCACCACAAACTCATCGACTCAACTAACTTTCTAGCAATGGCTTACAACTATGCACAAGACCATGGTCTGCCTGGGCACACCGGTTGCGTTTGTTCGGAGGAATCTTCTGGGAATTTATTCGCAGCAGTGGTGCCGCACTCATTGGTTACGCCACATCGTGTGGGAATTGGGGAGGCATGTGATGCTTGGTTGGTGCAGCACCCCTGGGGGCAATTCGGGCAAATCGAACGCAATCTATGGCATCGCGGCCGTGGCGCCGCCCGGGACTATACTCGTCGTGCTGGGCATGACCCTGCTGCTCGGCTGCGGCAGCCGCAGCCAGTCGATCTCGATACTGAACGTCTCCTACGACCCGACCCGTGAGTTCTACAAACAGTACAACCAGCAGTTCGCCGAATACTGGAAGGCCCAAACTAGCGAGTCGGTCACGGTGCGCACCTCTCACGGCGGCTCCGGCAAGCAAGCCCGGTCGGTAATCGAAGGGCTGGAAGCCGACGTCGTAACGCTAGCTTTGGCGCTTGACATCGACGTTCTGGCCAGTCAGGGGCGTCTGTTGGGCGCCGACTGGCAGGGCCGCTTGCCGCACAACAGTTGTCCGTACACTTCCACGATCGTCTTTCTGACCTATCGCGAGCACCGCGGTGGACTGCAAATCGCCGATTGGCCCGATCTGTTGCAACAGGGCGTCGAGGTGGTCACGCCCAATCCGAAAACATCCGGCGGCGCGCGGTGGAATTACTTGGCAGCCTGGGGTTACGCGCTGAAGCGGGAGCTTGGGGACTGGAGCAAGCTGAAAGACCCCGCCTGTGCAGCCGAAGTGGCTGAAGCCGAAAAGAAGGCTGAGCAATTCGTCGCTGAGCTTTTCGCGCGAGTAAAGAAACTCGACACCGGCGCCCGCGAGGCCACATTGTCGTTCATCCAAGGCCAAGGCGACGTGTTGCTGGCCTGGGAGAACGAAGCGCTCTGGGTGGTCAATTCGCCCGAGGGGCAAAAGTTCAAGATAGTCGTCCCCTCGGTAAGCATCCTGGCCGAACCGCCGGTGGCCGTCGTCGATGCCGTGGTCGATCGCCGCGGCACGCGCCGGGTGGCAGAGGCTTACCTGGAGTATCTGTACTCGGCAGCCGGCCAGACGCTCGCCGCCGTGCATCACTACCGGCCGGTAAAACCCGAACTAGTTCCCGCCGAACACCTGCGCCAGTTCTCCCCGGTGGAACTGTTCACCGTCGATCAGGTCTTTGGCGGCTGGGCGGAAGCCCATCGCAAACACTTTGCCAAAGGTGGCATCTGCGACCGCATATTGGCGAGCATGGGGAGGTGAAGCGATGCCCCGCCTGCTGAAGCGGCAAAGCGTGCTTCCGGGTTTCGGCCTGACGGTGGGCTTCACGCTCAGCTATCTGAGCCTGCTGGTGCTTCTGCCGCTGGCGATGCTAGTGCTTTCGGCGGTGCGCTGCGAACCGGCCGAACTGCTGGCCACGCTTCTCAGCCGGCGCACGCTGGCGGCCTTCCGGCTGACCTTGACCGTCTCGGCAATCGCCGCGGCGACCAACGCTGTGCTGGGCATGGTAGTGGCTTGGGTGCTGGTCCGCTATCAGTTTCCCGGCAAACGCCTGCTCGATGCACTGGTCGATTTGCCCTTCGCTTTGCCGACTGCGGTTTCGGGGATTTCGCTTGCCTGGGTGTACGGCCCGCAAGGTTGGATAGGCCGACACTTGGAGGCATTGGGCGTGCAAGTGGTACGCGCACCGTTGGGAATCGGCGTGGCACTGGTGTTCATCGGTTTGCCGTTTGTGGTGCGGACGCTTCAGCCGGCCATCGAAGAGCTGGACCCGGAGATCGAGGAGGCCGCCGCCAGTCTGGGCGCTGGGCGGTTGCAGACCTTCCTCCGGGTGCTTTTACCGATGCTGCTTCCGTCCTTGCTCACCGGCGCTGCCCTGGCGTTCGCCCGCGGACTGGGCGAGTACGGCTCGGTGGTGTTCATCGCGGGCAACATACCCGGCCAGACCGAGATCGTGCCCTTGTTGCTGGTCAGCGCGATCGAGGACTCGCGCGCCGACGGCTCCTACGACTACCAAGCGGCGGCAGTCATCGCCACAGCCGCCCTGCTGGTCTCGTTCGTGTGCCTGCTGGCCATAAATCTGTTACAGCACTTCGCTCGCAGAAACCAATAGGCTGAGTACCACATGTCGATAACAGCGGCTAGGGAATCAAAGTCGTCGCGCGTCCGCACGGCACCCAGGCGACAGCGCTTGGTTGTCACCGAGCCTGGCTGGATGCGGCTGCTGTTGATCGGTGTGGCCGTTTCGGTAGTCGGCCTGCTGTTGGTAGTCCCATTGGCCGCAGTGTTCTACAAGGCGTTTTCCTTGGGCACGGGGGTTTACTGGCGGGCGATCAGCGACCGAGAAACAATCGCTGCGGTGGCTTTGACGGTGAAGACGGCGGCTATCGCCGTGCCGGCCAGCACGCTGTTCGGCCTGTGCGCAGCTTGGGCACTGGGGAAGTTCCAATTCAGCGGCAAAAGCCTGCTCACCACCCTGATCGACCTGCCCTTTTCGGTCTCGCCGGTCATTGCCGGGCTGATCTTCGTGCTCCTGCTGGGAAAGAACTCGTGGCTGGGTGGTCAGCTCGAGGCAGCAGGCATCAAGGTGATCTTCGCCACGCCAGGCATCGTGCTCGCCACCATGTTCGTCGTCGCGCCGCTGGTGGCGCGGGAATTGATCCCGCTGATGCAGTCGCAGGGAAACGACGAGGAAGAAGCCGCTCTGGTGCTGGGAGCAAGCGGCTGGCAAACCTTCTGGCGCGTCACCCTGCCGAACATCAAGTGGGGATTGCTGTATGGCGTCATCCTGTGCAATGCCCGGGCGATGGGAGAGTTCGGAGCGGTAGCGGTGGTTTCTGGCCGCATCCGCGGGCAGACCAACACACTACCACTGCACGTCGAATGCTTATACGGCGGCAGCCCGGAAAGCGTGGTGGGCGCTTTTGCTGTGGCCTCGCTGCTGGCTTTACTGGGGCTGGTCACGCTGGCCGCAAAACGATTGCTGGAGTGGAAAGCAGGGCAAACCGCCGTTTGACAACGCACCACCGCCGAGATGCCAAATTGCCACACAACATCATCGCAGGTCATTTAGCGGAACGGTCGCCATGAGCATCGAAGTCTGCCACATCACCAAGACCTTCGGCCGATTTGTGGCACTGCGCGATGTAAGCCTTACCGTCGACACCGGCGAGCTGGTGGCGCTGCTGGGGCCGTCGGGTTCGGGCAAGACGACATTGCTCCGGGTGATCGCCGGCCTGGAACAGCCCGATCCAGGCAGCGGCCCTATCCGTTTCCACGACGAGGACGTCGCCAACTGCCCAGTGGCCGACCGACGCGTGGGATTCGTCTTTCAGCACTACGGTCTGTTCCGCCACATGACGGTGCGCGAGAACGTGGCTTTTGGCTTGCGGGTGCGCCCCCGCCGGCTCCGTCCCGCGCGCGCCGAAATCCGCCAGCGCGTCACCGCCTTGTTGCGCCTGGTGCAACTGGACTTCCTCGCCGACCGCTATCCGCATCAGCTTTCCGGCGGACAACGTCAGCGGGTGGCGCTGGCCCGGGCACTGGCGCTGGAACCACGCATCCTGCTGCTGGATGAGCCGTTCGGAGCACTGGATGCCAAGGTGCGTCAGGAGCTGCGGGCATGGTTGCGCCGCTTGCACGACGAGCTGTGCGTCACCACAGTGTTCGTCACCCACGATCAAGAAGAAGCCCTAGAACTGGCCGACCGGGTGGTGATCATGAACGAAGGGCGCATCGAGCAGATCGGCTCGCCCGACGAAGTTTTCCATTGCCCGCGCACCGAGTTCGTGATGGACTTCATCGGCCAGGTGAATCGCTTCCACGGCCGGCTGGAAAACGGCAAGCTGTACTTCGCCACGCTTGCGGTCGATGCACCGCAGTGGACCGACATGCCACCGCGCACCGCCAGCGTGTTTATCCGCCCGCACCAGTTGGAAGTGGAACTGGCCCGTAACGGACAACCGGCCCTGCCAGCCACGGTGGAGCATATCCACTCGGCAGGGGTGCGCGTGCGGCTGGATTTGGTGGCCGACTGCGGCCAGCGGCTTTACGCGGAGCTATCGCATGAGCGCTTCGGCCAGTTGGGTCTGTCCAAGGGCAGCCGTGTCTTTCTCAGTCCACGCGACGTGAAGGTCTTTCCCGCCCCATCGACATCGCCGTAAGTTGCCCACGCTCCATATCTCACGCTTGATCAATGCCGGCGCCCCTGTTCGAGCGGCGGTGCCGGGCCCAGCTCGCGGCACGCGGGACCGCATGCTTTCCAGCCCCTGGATTGCGCGAGCCGAGGGCGGCTAATATAATGCGGGCAAGGTAGCGCGCCAGGCGCAACGGCGCCGCTTGGTCACAGGTAGGCATTTGCGTCTGGGTCGTAGGGAAAAAACAGTTTGGTGGCGCGGCTGGCTTGCCCAGCCGTGAGCATCGCCAGCTTGCCGGTCCGCACTGTCAGCAATGGCAAGGGTAGAACGGAAAAAACTTGCACTGCCGGGCAAGCGGGCAGTGCTACCTACGGCGCCGATGACAGTCTTGAGATAACGGCTCACCAACCGGAGCAGCTTGGTAAGGAGGCTGCACGTGAACCCGACTATCAACGAAGTGCACTGCATCGACTGTCTGGAAGGACTCGCCGCGATAGAGCCGGGCAGCATCGACCTGGTGTTCGCCGACCCCCCGTTCAACATTGGCTACCAATACGACGTATATAAGGACAATCGCCCTTATCACGAGTATCTGGAATGGTCGCGCCGCTGGATGGAGCTGGTGTACAAGGCGCTCAAGCCGACTGGTACCTTCTGGCTGGCCATCGGCGACGAGTACGCCGCCGAGCTGAAGCTGATCGCCCAGCGCGAAGTGGGCTTTCATTGGCGCAGTTGGGTGATATGGTACTACACGTTCGGCGTCAATTGCGTGCGCAACTTTTCGCGCTCGCACACCCATCTGCTGTATTTCATCAAACATCGGACGCACTTCACCTTCAACGCCTGGAATCCGGCGATTCGCGTTCCTTCGGCCAGGCAATTGGTGTACAACGACCGCCGCGCAGAACCCGCCGGGCGGTTGCCCGATAACACCTGGATACTTCGGCCGCAAGATGTGCCGGGCGGATTTGCCGAAGACCAAGACACCTGGTACTTCCCCCGCGTTGCCGGCACGTTCAAGGAACGAGAAGGCTTTCATGGCTGCCAGATGCCCGAGCAATTGCTGGGCCGGATCATCCGCTGCTGCTCCAATCCGCTGGAGATCGTGTTGGACCCGTTCGCCGGCAGTGGCACTACTTTGGTAGTGGCCAAGAAGCTGGGACGACGCTGGCTGGGCTTCGACATTTCGGCAGAGTACGTGGAGCGAACCCGACAGCGTTTGGCTGCGGCCCGGGCCGGCGATCCGCTGGACGGCCCCGAAGACCCGCTCTCCAGCGCCCCGAAGAGCGCCGGAACACCTGGGCTGCGCGGAAAAGTTAAGCGGCGGCTTCGTGCAGCGGTCGCGTCCAAAAGAAAAAGGCGAGGCGACTTCGACTCATCAGACATTGAGGAAGCGATAAAAAGTGCATACCTGTGTTCGAGAAACGGCTGCTCTAGCGACCACGTGTTAGCGGACCCAGAATTGAATTATTCATTCATTGAGCAATGCCAACGCAAAGGGCTGCCCGGAACCCCGCGCGATTGGAACCTGTGCTTATTGCGGCTTCGCAAGGCGCGACGACTGCCTAAAGTTGAGTGTCGGAGTCGCATCTTAACCCTGCGAGATATGGATGACTACATTTTTGCAAGCGAGATCGCCGCTGAGCAGCTTCGTGTCGAGCTTGATCTGACCCTCGACG
>CALLPE010000017.1 GCA_938015445.1 uncultured Pirellulales bacterium | reverse complement strand
AGCATCTCTACGGTCGCATCAACGGCGGGCGCGAAGTATATCCGAGCGACGATTCCCCGCAAGCTACAGCACTACGTTCCGCCCGATCCGCCTGGCGGCGAAGTATATCCGAGCGACGATTCCCCGCAAGCTACACCGCATCCACCGCACATCACACAAACACCGCGCACCATACGAAGGACACAGACCAGACCTATATATCGCGTGGACGATTTACGGTAACCTACACCAGGTATGCACCCCACACAACGCAGTGCGGGCAAAGGCGCCATGTACCTGCCACCGGTGATTCCGGGCAACGAAAAGTGAAAGGGGTATTTCCCCTTGTGCGCACGGGCCTGTCCGCTATGGTGTGCCTTGCGCGCTGCCGGCTTCAAAAGCCTCCGAGCTTCTACACAAAAACGATTGACCGGCTAGGTACGCTCGGTATATTTAAGCTCAACTGCTGTATCGGGCTTATATTCACGGCGTAACATGCTTCCGCGGCACCGTACGGTTCCCGGCGCGGCAAAGCAAGGGGCGTGCGGAGCACATTGTGGGCTGCGTTTTGGGTAAGCAACACTTTGCTGATCCGTCGCCCGGCCTAAGGTGCGAAATCGACTGTGCCCGGCACATACCCGGCAGGAGCGAGGCGATGCAACTGGCACATCCCCATTTTCTGGCAATGTTCTGTACAGTCAGCCTCTGGGTAGGCATGTATAGCTTGGCTGCGGAGCGAACACAGCCGCTATCCGACGTTCCGCGGGCTGCCCGCTCGGTTCATCTGGGGTATATTACCGCTGGTCAGTGCTCGGCTTTTTACAATGAGGTAACGGTCGAGAATTCCACGCCGGGAAGCTTCTTTATGGTGTGTGGTTTTCGGCATGGGTACTTCGGCATACAAGAGCAAGCCAAGGGGCGAAAGGTGGTGATTTTCTCGGTGTGGGACCCCACCAAGGGAGACGACCCGAATCGGGTGCCCTTGGAGAAACGGGTCGAACTGCTCCACCAAGACCCGGATGTGGAAGTGCGACGTTTCGGCGGCGAAGGCACCGGCGGACAAAGCTTCTTCGAGTACCAGTGGCGGCTGAAGGAAACTTACCGCTTTCTGGTGAAGGCAGAAGTGACGGAACAGAAGACGGCGTACTCGGGCTACTTCTATCTGCCGGAGAAGAAACAGTGGAAGCACTTGGTCACCTTTCGCACCACCACCGGCGGCGATCGGTTGCACGGGCTATACAGCTTCATCGAGGACTTTCGGCGCGATACACTTAGCGCCACCGAGGTGCGCCGTGCTGTGTTCGGCAACGCTTGGGTGTGCGACGTACAAGGGCAATGGAGGCCGCTGGGCAAGGCCCGCTTTACTGCATCCAGCGCAGTGTGGGAAGCCAGGGAAACCATTGATGCCGGGCTGTGGGGGGCGCGATTCTATTTGCAGACCGGTGGCGACACTCGCACGAGTACGCCGCTGGGAAGCGTGATCGAACTGCACGAGCTTCCGTCATCGGCACCGAAGGACATTCCCTAGAACTGGGCAAGAGGAGGGGAGATGCGAGCGACAATCTCGCCGTTGGTAGCGCCTTCGAGCGGTGGAAGACTGAATAGGACCATCAGCAGCGAAGGTAGGGAACTTGGCGGTGGCCAGGGTCGGTAGTTGCTTTTGTGGTGCATCCTGAGGTGGAAGAGGCCAAGTGGAGTGCCTATTGGGGTGACGAGCGGCGGGTGAAGACCAGTAGGCCGGAAATAAAGGTAAGTCTGTACAATCGGCCGGGCCATGGGCTAGTGGCTGTGGTGGTGAACACTTCTGGGCAGGAGCTACCGGCTGAGGTGATTGTGGACCTTGCTGCCCTGGGCCATCCTCGGCCGCTGCGGGCCCGAGATGTGCTCACCGATGCCGAGGTGCCTTTTTCCGATGGCCGGCTGCGAGCGGTGCTGCCCAGCTTGGGATTTCTTATTGTCCACGCCCAGCATCAATGAGGGTGAGCTGCTCGATAACGTTGTTCGACCAGCATCGGCTGTACGAGCTTTCGGAGCGGCCTGCCCTCAAGGAATTGCTTTCCTGAAGGAACAGCTCTGCCTGCATACCCCAATTCTTCCCTGCGCACTTTACAGGGGATGGAGCGAGCAAACCAGAGTAATCATTCCAACGGGTTGATAACCAGGCCGGTAAGCAATTTAGGGAAGAAATAGGTGCTTTTGGGTGGAAGGCGTTCGCCGCCGAAGCTGAGTTGGCGTATGTGCTCGGTGGTAGCGGGGTTCACCATAGCAGCAAGGTCATAGTTTCCCTGTTGCAGCTTGGTTACAAGTTCCTCGGCGGTGTGTACATATTCGGCTTGAGGAAGCGGTTCGGAGCGGAGCAGGTCCTCGATGATTAGTCGATGGAGCACTGCCACGCCCAACGATCGCCATTGTGGACTGCGATCGGGCGCCAGTTCGGCCATGCGCTGTCGGCCGGCATCGGTAAGCTGTGCGATAGTCCATCTTTGGTCGATGGTGGTAAACAGAGCGATGGTTTCCTGATCTGGCTGGAGTTCCATTTCCTCCCAGACCGCGGGCGCCGTGTGGGATCCCGTGGGGCCAGATGCCATGGCGAAGAAGGGGCTGAGTTTTTGTATTAGGATGTCGGTGTTCAGCTGGGACAAGCCCGTAAATAGCCGGTGTGTGGGTAGGATGATCAGTCCGGGGTCTTCCATAGCGATGAGCATCATCAGCACGTAATTGGCGGGATGCTCTTTGGAGAGGAAGCCGCTTTCGTACACATCGCGGCGATATTCGCAAGCGGTTTCGTAGCGATGATGTCCGTCGGCGATGAACACCGGCTGTGGGCCAATGGCTGCATTCAAGGCGGCTTCCACTGCCACGTCGGCGACCGGCCACATGCGGTGCACAACGCCGAGGTGGTCCACGGCTTCCAAGGGCGTGGCCCCGGCGATGGCTTGTTCGAGGACTTGTTGTGCCTGGCCGGTCGGATCGGGATATAGTCCAAAGACGGGACTGAGGTTGGCCTTGCACACCACGGTGAGCATCAGCCGGTCGAATTTGGGGGCGGAAAAGGTTTCCTCGTGAGGGAATACCAATCCTTCGCCGAAGGGCGAGATGCGCATCCGCGCCAAGAAGCCGCGGCGCAGATAAGTGCGACCGTTATAGTGGAATTGCTGGTGATAGACGTAGATGGCCGGGTCGGCCTCGGTCAGCAGGATGCCCTCGGCTTGCCACTGGCGAAGCAGTCGGGCGGAGCGGGTGTAGCGGTTGTCGGCCTCGTCGTCTTTGCCCGGCTCGATGCGGTTCAAGTCTACCCGGACGATATTGTATGGGTGTTTGCGATACAGCTCGTCTTGCATTTGCGGGTCGATGACGTCGTAGGGCGGGGCCACCACGTCGCTGAGCGAGCCGACGCGGCCAAGATTGTAGCGAATACCGCGAAAGGCACGGATTTCTGGCATGGCAGTTACTGTCGATCAGATTTTCAGCAAGTCGGTTCAGCGACGGCCGCACTGCGAGTGTCACCGGGCGGCGCGGAGGCACGTCGCGTCAAGCGGTTGACCATTAACAGCTTGGCCAACAAGCGTGGCGCCGAACCCTATCCTTGGTAACCCTAGCCCCATCACTAAACAAGGCCAGAATTGGCCAAAGCGTTACCCGCGCGCGAACTAGCCCACTCCTGCCGGGCTCTCGTGATAAGCGATTTGACCTACTGCCGCCACGTGCGCCAAGTAGTGGCTTGCACGGCCGTTACTAATACCTGTAATAATCGGGCTTGAATGGCCCGTGGACTGAAATCCCCAAATACTCTGCCTGTTTGGGCGTGAGCTTGGTGAGCTTTCCGCCCAGGCGTTCCAAGTGCAAGCGGGCGACTTCTTCGTCGAGTTTCTTGGGCAAGCAGTGGACGCCCACCGGGAACTTCTCCGGTTCTGTCCACAGGGCCAATTGTGCAAGCACTTGATTGGTAAACGAGTTAGACATTACGAACGACGGGTGCCCGCCAGCGCAGCCTAGGTTGACCAACCGTCCCTCGGCCAGCAGTATGATCGAGCGTCCATTGGGCAAAGTGTAGCGATCGACCAAGGGTTTGATGTTGGTGCGAGTAATTCCGGGCGTGGTTTCCAGCCACTTGACGTCGATTTCCACGTCGAAATGGCCGATGTTGCAGATCACGGCGTTGTCGGGCATTTGCATCATGTGTTCGCCGCGGATGACATCACAGCATCCGGTGGCCGTGACAAAGATGTTGCCGCGTGGAGCGGCTTCTTCCATGGTTACCACTTCAAAACCTTCCATAGCGGCCTGAAGGGCGCAGATGGGGTCGATTTCGGTGATCAGCACACGCGCTCCGTAGGCACGCATCGACTGGGCGCATCCTTTGCCGACGTCGCCGTATCCGCAGACCACCACCACTTTGCCGGCGACCATGATGTTCAGTGCCCGTTTCAGCCCGTCGGCCAGTGACTCCCGGCAGCCGTAAAGGTTATCGAACTTGCTCTTGGTGACCGAGTCGTTGACGTTGATGGCCGGGACTGCCAACTCGCCGCGTTCGTGCATCTGGTATAAGCGGTGTACGCCGGTAGTGGTTTCCTCCGAAATCCCCCGGATGCCAGGCAACAGGTGACGATACTTTTCGCTGTGTACCAGGGCGGTCAAGTCGCCACCGTCATCGACTATCAGCTCCAATTGGTGGCCGTCGGGGAAGTAAAGGGTCTGCTCGATGCACCACACGTACTCCTCGTCGGTTTCCCCTTTCCACGCATAAACAGGAACCCCGCGAGCAGCGATGGCCGCCGCGGCGTGATCCTGGGTAGAGAACTTGTTGCAACTGCTCCAAGTTACCTGCGCGCCCAACTCTAACAGGGTCTCGATCAGCACGGCGGTTTGCACAGTCATGTGCAGGCAACCGGCGATGTGGGCGCCGGCCAACGGCTTTTTCGGGCCATATTTTTCGCGCAGAGCCATCAGGCCGGGCATTTCTTTTTCGGCCAGCTCGATCTCTTTGCGTCCCCACTCGGCCAGCGAAATATCGCGCACCTTGTATGGCAATTTAGTGTGCACTTGTGCCACGATTGTCTCCTTTTGCGGCTGCAAGTTTCGCGGCTACTCGACTTTACCGAAACTTCGCAACAGTTCAACAAGCTGAAGGTGTCCGAGAATCAAGCGCGACGGTTTTCCAAAAATATCAGCCAGCGTATGATCAGATAGGTGCAACCTAAGGGCTGTCGGCGATAGAAAACAAACGCTTAGCCCGCGTCAACTCCCGAACACCATCCACCAACCGCTGTATTACACCAACTGCCATAATATATTAGATGGTGATGGCGGCCGTTGGCAAGTACGGGCCGGAGTCGGAAGATTGGCGATTGTGATATTCCCCGGCGGTATGCCACAGCGGCCTGCGTAGCCGGCCCTTCGTGCCGTTCGAAAACAAAAGGCCTGCGCAAATACTACGGTTCGCCTCCGCACGAATCTGCAAGCGTCGGATGACGCTTAGCACCGGTCAGTGTAAAGCCGTTACAACCGGTATAAAGCGGCCGGCAGTTACGAGCTGGCTCGAAGTCGAGCGAACGCGCGCTTGGCGGCGGTGACGAACTGGGCGATCAGTGCAGGGTCCTTTTTCCCTGGCGACGATTCTACTCCGCTGGCCACATCGACCGCTGTAGGCCGAAGGGCGAAGATCGCCTCGGCGACGTTGTCAGGCTTCAGTCCACCGGCTAAGACCAACGGCGGATGCCACGCTTCCAGCGGATACCTGCTTGCCAATTGCCAGTCGAGCTGCTGGCCTGTTCCTCCGTAACTGCCGGGCGAAAACGCATCTAGCAACACCAGCGAGGGCAAATAGCCTAATCGCTTGCACGCCGACAGATAATCGCCCAGGGGCTTCAGCGGTTCGCTCCGGTTGCGCACGCGAAAGGCCCTGATGACTGGCAATGGGGCAAGCTGGGGCAGATACTCCGGCGGCTCGTCGCCGTGAAGCTGCACCATGTCCAGGTGGAGGGTGTCGGCTGTGCGGACGATTTCGGCCAGCGAAGCATTGACGAATACGCCCACTTTTAGCACAGCGCTGCCCACCGCGGTCGAAATCGCCTTGGCTTCTTCCAACCCGACACAACGAGGGCTTTGGGCGGCAAAGTTCAGCCCGATCGCCTCTCCGCCTGCTCGGACGACCTCGCGGGCATCATCGACGCTGGTAATGCCGCAAATTTTGATCTGGAACATGACGGCCCACGGACCAAAGCGGTTGGTTGGTTAACGCCACGGCGATGGTTTTTCGAGTTCTCGGCACACGCCGACAACAGCGGCGCGACGTTCGTTGACCAACCGATCGTTATATATTCGATATATTCGGAGTCTATTCGGCGAAAGCAACCGCCCGAACAATCTACCATCACCTACATTCCGAAGTTTACGCCTGTACGCTTTTGCCCAAATGCAGCTTCGGCCCGGCAGCGTCCTGGTGGAGATTGTTCGCCTTATCGACCGGCGCGGCCATCGGCTTTGGATTGCCTAATCAACACCTCAGCTTCGGCTTGCCAGATCAACCCATTGGCTTCGGCCTGACAAACCAACATAGTCGGCATAAGCGTTTTGGTCCTTTGAGCATACCGTGTCAGGACGCAGTGTTGCGATAAAGCTCTTTTCCAGGGCCGTCCGATGTCGAAACACTGGCAGGGTATGCGCGCGGTGCGCGATTTGCCGCCAATCGAGAAGCGTACAGGACGTTTGCCATGGGGGGCGCTTTGCACAGTGCGCTTACCGTTCGGCCGCCGAACCGCTGGCACAATCATAAACTGTTCTTCGCCGTCGTGTTTGTAGTAGCCGTAGCGGCACTGTTCCAGTGGGGGAACATCAAATTTCGGCAGCGGCACGGGGCGTCGTACAAGGCCACCGCGGCGATACGTTTGCCCCAGGCAGCGGGCGCCGGCAACGCGATCGTCCCGGCAAAGGGCGAACCGCCGTTGGACTACGCGGCCTGCTTGGCCAGTGTGGCCCGGCAGCTTGACCAGCCAGAAACCACCCAGCAGGTGCTGACGGAGCTTGCGGACAAAGGTTTGGGCGGCGCCCGCACCGCGGCAGCCCGCGACGAGGCGCGCGGAATCAACCCGTCGGTGGCGATCTCGGCGCAACCACAGTCGTCGTTGCAGGTAAGCATCCAGCCTTTGGGCGACTCGCCGCACCAAATCTTTATTACCTGCACATCGTCTAATCAGTCCCTTGCGCTATCGCTGGTAAACGGGTTGGCAGCCCGGGGCGCCGATTTGTTTCGGGAAACTTGCCGGTCGAAGCTTCAAGCGGCCGTGGCCTGTGCGGCCGAAGAGTTCGAGCGAGCTGACGCCGCCCTTGCCCAAGCCCAGCGGAACATCGACGAGTTCCTGGCTTTCCTTTCACAGAAGCCTGGGGCAGAAGGCGGCTTTTCCGGCCGCCATACGCCAGATATGGTCCAACCCAGCACTGGGGCGCCGGATGGGAAGGCCCCGGGTATTGGGGTGCCCGAGCCAAAATACCGCGAGCTAGTGGAAAACCCGCGTTGGACCGAGTTGCAGCTTAAATTGCAACATTTGGAGCACCAGCGGGCTATTCTGCTGGTCGACCGCACCGAGGCCCACCCCGCGGTGCAGCAGACGGAAGCCGCGATCGCCGAGGCGCGCCGTCAGCTCGCGGCGACACCTCAGTGGCATCAGGCTCCGTCGGCGCAAAGGCACCAGGCTCAGTTGCCGCGCCAGTCCGGGGCGGCACCGGAGGCCGACGTGCTCGGCTCGCCACCAAGAGCCGGCATTTCAGAACCGCAATCGGCCGGTTTCCCTGAACCAGTGGTTTCCCAGCAGCAGCAAGCCACAATTCAAGGGCTGAAGCAATCGTTAGCCGACGCCCAGCAGCGTGCTGCCCAAGCCGCATTCAAGTACGAGCAGGCGATGGCCGCAGCTCGTGTCATCCCGGAAGTGGAGGTGCGGTGGGCGACGGGCTGTCAGGGCATCGCCCCGGCAGTACCGTTTGCAAGACTGTTATTGGCAGCGCTGGGCAGCGGGCTGGCCGCGACGATCGGCGTTTGTCTGATCGGGGTGGGTGTGACTGCTGAAAACCTCGTTGTTACCAAAACCGAAGTAGAAGCTCGCCTGCCTGTTGCGGTGGTGGGCGTCATCCCCGCAGAATCGCCGGGCGTTGAGCCGCGAACGTTTCGGTTTAGGCAGCGGCTGGCCCGATGGGGCAACATGCTGTTGGGGATGGTGTTAGTCGCCGGCGCATTGGTTGCTTTCCTGGCGAGCTGATGCACATTCTCTGGGGAAGCTGATGCGCGTTGTCGTGGCGGGCCGATGCACGTTTCCGCGCACGCTTAAACACGTTTCCCGACGCCATACGACACGCTTCCCGATGCGATACGACATGTTTCCCGACGCGATACGACACGTTTCTGCGCGACCTGACACACGCGGCCAGTTCCCAGTGCCGTAAATGCCGACCGCCAGCCAAGAAAGTCAAACGAGGCAGGCAGGCGAATCCCCACCGGGCCAAACTGCGGTACTAAACATCTAATCGAATCGCTGCCGAAGGGAAGCTAGGGATCGGTGCGCCTTTACGGCCAAACAGCGTGACCGTTACCTCGCGCCGAGCGCCCTGTTGCAAGTGTAGGAAGATTGAAGCGACTGGGTTTTCTACAGCGGTTGCGCAGTATAGATAGTGTATGTGATGTACAACAGCTTTTTTGGGTTCGCTCAGTCACCGTTTGCCTCTGTACCGCTGGCCGAACATTACTTTCCGGCGGCAGCCATCGAGTCTGCGCGGGCCAAGTTGGCGCGCTGCGCGGAGCGGGGCGAAGGAATTGGTATGGTGTTAGGGCGGTCGGGGGTGGGCAAGACGCTGCTGTGCCACGTGCTGAGGGAAGGATTCCGAAGCCGTTTTCAGGTCGCCCTGCTTCCCGCAGGTCGTCTCAGCACCCGCCGCAGCTTGTTCCAGGCATTGCTGTACAGTCTGGGTAAACCATACCGGGGCATGGACGAGGGCGACTTGCGGCTGTCGTTGATGGACTTGTTCAGCGACGTACAACAGTACCCCAACGGGGTGCTGCTACTGGTCGATGAGGCCGATACGCTTCCGTTGCGACTGCTGGACGAAATCCGCCTGTTCCTGAACTTGTCGGCCGACGGGAGGCCGCGGGTGCGGCTCATCTTGTTTGGCGCCTGTCGGTTGGAAGAAAGGCTCAACAGTCCCAGGCTGGAAAGCCTCAACCAGCTCGTCGTCGCCCGGTGCTATTTGGAACCTTTCACGCAAACCGAAACGCAGCAGTATATACACGCGCGGATCAAAGCGGTGGGCGGTGTGGCCGGGGAGTTGTTTCCGGCCGAAGCGTGTCGGTCGATCCACGTGGCTACCGACGGCGTGCCGCGACTGATAAACCAATTATGCGATCACACTCTGTTATTGGCTTACGTGGGCGGTTACAGACGAATCGAACCGGCGCTGGTCGAGGAGGCATGGCGAGACCTTCAGCAATTGCCGGTGCCGATGTCGCGCACCGAGGCTCAGTGTCAAGATAGCGCCGCGGTGATAGAGTTCGGTCAGTTGGAAGAGTCGGTGGACATCGCCGACCACCATCGGCCTGAAGCGGACCCTCCTGCGTTGCGGATAGTATCGGAAGGGGTGTCGGGCAACGAAGCTGTTCCTACCGTGCGGCTTGCGGCCATCGAAAACATGGTCGAAAGCATCGACGACGAGTTCCGCCCAGCAGGCACCATCAAGCCGGAGGTGGACTTGTTCTTCGGCGACGACGAATTTCCCCTGGCCCAACGATTCGACGAGGAGGAGCTGGTCGAGGTTCGTGTATCTCGACGCGGCCAGGGTCACCCGTGTGGATTGCAAAACCCGGCTGCTTCGGTGTCCGCACTGCCCCACGCAGAGCATAACGTCGCGCCAAACGCAGAGGGATTCGCGGAGTCGGGTACTCAGAGAAACGCAGCGGCGACCGCAGAGGCGAACGTGGAGGCCGACACAGTGCCGGACGCAGCGGCAGTGCTCAGCAGCGGACGCGCGGAACCGGCCGGGATGCCGCCCTGGGCAGGCGTGCGCGCCGAAGACGCTGCGCCGTCCGGCCCGATAGCCGGCGAAAGGTCAGCCGGGCCAACAAGTTGCGACAATCCGGTTTTGCAGCCGGGCGACAGCCGGGCGACACAAGATGGCGTCTATAACCCACCAGTGACGAGGGGCGGCACGGAGTGCTTGCCGTGCTTTACCGCTGAGCCGGGGTGGTTCCCCTCCGGCGCGCAGGTCGACTGGCCAGTTCAGTACATGCCGGCGCGAAGCACTTGCGCCATCGTCCCGGCGAGGCAACGTCGCTTCGCGCGGCTGTTCTCGAGCTTGAAATGGGCATAAGCTGTGACCCGCCTGTTGGAAGCACTCAAGAGGATCGAATCTACCCAAGCCGCGCAGCACGGATGCCGCGGTGCGGTGTCAGAGCCAAGTCAGCCAATTGACGACGGGCGGGCGGAGTGCTATTTGGCTGCCGACGAAGTTGACGTGCATCTGCCGGATAAGTCGTCGGGGGCTAAGTGGCACGAACGCTCTCCGGGCACGGACGGCGAAACCGGAGAATCGTCATCGGCACAGTCGCCCGTCGTCGAGCCGACATTCCAGCTAGCCTGTCTGCCCCAATCGACTCAAGGCTGCTGTATAGCCGATACTACCCAGATCGCTAAGAGAGCGGACCTGACAAAAGCCGTCTTGATTCCGCATATTTCCGAAACCGTATGTGTTATCGCCCCTAAACCTGAAGCGACCGAGTGGTTCGAGCTGGCCGGCCAAACCGGGTCTGCAAAGACCGCCGGCTCGAAGGTGGAAAAGCAATTGCCCACTGCTGCTGAGGCAGCCGAATCGTCCGTTTGTGCGCAACAGCAAACCGGGACGATACCGGAGCACCCCGAAGTTGACCAGCCTGCGAACCGCGCGCTGGGTCCCCGGTTCCTACACACCGTCGAGCAAAGGTACGATCCTTGCGACGAACTGCTCGAAGATGGCCCTCACGCTCAATTCGGCCGGCAAGGGTCGGTGCTAATGGCGGAGTCCGGTTCCCGGCAAGTAGCGTTTGGGAATCTTGCCGCGCAAATAGTCAATCAGCTTGCCGGCAGCTTGCCGGCCGCGGTCATTTTGATCAGCCCTTCTGATGGTACGGGGACAACACGGACCGTGCTGCCGTTGGCCGACGCGCTGTCGCGTCAGATGGGCGGTCGGCTATTGCTGGTGGACGCCGACTACCGCAAGGCGGATTTGACGGCGCGGGGCGGAGTTTACGACCGTCGCGGACTGTGGAATGCCATCCAATCGCCCGGTGGATGGCGACAGCTTGTCTGCCGTACCGACTTGCCCGGCGTTTTCCTACTGCCCGGCGCCAAGCAGCCGTTCGAGACTGACGTTTCGACGGTGTTGGGGTTTCGGGAATTGATTCAAGAGGTGGCGCAGCATTACCGGCTGATCTTGGTCGATGCTCCGTCGCTGGCACACCAGGGTGCAGTATTGCTGGCCAAACAGTGCGACGGCGTGTATCTGGTTACTCGGCTTCAGTACACTTCCGCCCGGGCGCTGAGCGAGGCGGTCCAGTTGCTCCGCAACCAGCAAGTGCGGCTGTTTGGCTGCGTAGTGCTGGAAGCATGAGCCCAAGATGCTTCTGCAAACATTTACGGGGCGAACTACGGGGCGAACATAGTGCTTCTGCTGACATTCAGCCGGTAAAGGCCCGGTCGACCTTCGTCGCCTCTTCACTGCACAAGGGAAGGGGTAGAGTACACGCCGTAAGAAGTACGCGATTCAGAGTGGTTCACTTTGGCCAATGGCACCACCACCGTGGCCGGCTGCGCTACCACGCGGCGTTTGCTTTCGGGGCCGGTCAGTTTGACATCCAAGATGCGCACGCCGGCGAATCCTACCAGGGTGTACCGGCAGTTGCTTCCCTGGCCAGCGACCTTGGAGTAAAGGGGAACGATTCGCGGCTGTCCGATGACGGATTGCAAGTCGTCGCGGATGGCGTTACTAAGTCCCGGATCGCCGCCGATGGTCAAGGTGCCGTCGCTTCCCAGTTCGAACTTTCCGCCGTACGGTGCCAGGTCTTCTGGGCATAGTCCTTCCCTGATCTGCCGCGAAAGCTCGCGAGTGCTGTTGTTGTGCCGGCCGATTCGCAGCGTTCCCCAATTTCCAGGGGCGCCGACCCGGCTGGGAAAGAGCGATAACTCGCGTATGCCGTCGCTGCCGCATCGAGGGCGCTGAGCGTCGGCGTCCCACAGCCACTCGTCGCTACCGGAGCCAGCCAGCAACGCATCCCACGCTTTTTTGTCGATCGCAATAGGCAGCAGTGGCAGGGTGGACTGTGCGTTTGGCAGACGGAAGCCGGAAAAATTGTCGGCCAAAGCCGCGACCGCCTGCGCCGTTACGTCTACCTCTCGCACCCCCAAGAGCTTAGCGAAGAATAGCGAGACCCGGCCGTTGGTCGTAAGGTCGCGCCGGGCAGTGACGCGCAGCGCGTTTATCGACTCTGCGCTGGGGTGGAATTGCCGCAGGCGGTAGTTCCATTGACCGAACTCCACGTCGCCCGGGCCGAGAACGACCGGTTTGCCGCCTGCCACGTGTTGCGAAGCATAATACTGTGCTGTCGCGATGGCCTCTGGCGAGGGCGAGTCGAGCCGTGCCCACGCGGCGGCTATCGCAGCCGAGTCGGCCGCGGCCTGGAGCTGCGTACGCACCAACACGATGTAACCCATATCCACCGCGAATCCGACCATGGCTAGCAGTACAGTCAGGCAGACTGCCGTCAAGACGACGACCGCTCCCCGGCGACTCCTTGGGCCTCGGGCAGCGCGGGAAATGACCGACCTCCGGACGGAAACGGCGGAACCGACCTGCGGCACGGCAGTTGGGCCTGGCTGCCTTGCCCCGTGGGGTGGACGACGTGCGTGTTGGCACGCCGTCGGCGAACCACCGGCTGGAGAGTAGTTGGCCGTTGGCACACCACCGAATGCACAGTAATTGGCCGTTGGCAGACGACCGGATGCAGAAGCTGGGGCGCGGCCCGGACGTGTAGCCCTCGAACCAGCAAGAAAACAAAACGCGAGCGACGAGGCGCAAACCGACATGGCAACCCTCCCGAGATTAAGGTTGCGAACTTCGGCAGCCGGGCGAACTCCGCCGGAGTCCCGCGGCTTTGCGCCCCGACCTCGCGGTCGGTTTGCCTTTTTCGGTTCGCACAAACCACTAAGGGCAGGTCTTCGATTTCTTTCCCTACTGATTTCCTAGGTCGCTCGGCAGGGCTTGTCAAACTGCATCGCGTTGGAGAAATCTCCCTCTGTCCAATCGGCGATAGAGCAGCGAGTCGGCTGGATTGTCCCGGGCGGCAGCAGGTCGGTTCCGGCGCGGCAACGGTGGCACCAGGCGGCACCCGAGCTGCGGCGCACAGGCGGAAAAGCCGTCAGAACCGTACCCTTTCGGCCCGAAGGCGATGCCGAAAAACCACAGTGTTTGATTTGCACAGCGCAAACCGTGGTGTAGAGTTGACGTGGCCAGCAGGCCAACAGATGGAACGCGCAAGTTTCCACTGGAGATAGCGAAGATGAGGAAGTTACTGATCCTGACGGCAATAACGATGCTTGCCAGCAGCCTTGCCGGTTGCCGACTGTGCGAGCGCTGGTTCCGGGGCGCGCCTCAGGTGGAGGCCTACCCAACGGTGGTCGCGCCGGCGTATTCCACTTCGGTTACTGGGGTATGTGATCCGTGCGCTGTGCCCGCCTCGGCGCCTGCCGGTGTCATGCCTGCCCCTATCAACTGAACGACCGCCGGTAATTCGGCGTGCCGGTCAACACCACATACGCGATCGTATTGTCCTCCCGGCGACGAGAGAGTTTATCGCGCGCCGGCTGCCCGAGCTGCTCGGGCGGCCGGCCGCGGTAAACCGGAGGCGGCTTTGGGAAGCGATTGTTGCGTCATGTGGCGAAGATGGTCTCGACATCGCCCTGACGACCGGGACTGGCGAGAGCGAAGTTCGTCCCGACTTCGAGCCCCCCAGCGGGGCTGGCGATAGTGGATTGCCTCAAGAGCTTTGGGCAGGGTGTTCGGATACACCTAGTTGCAGGGCTTCCGCTGCCCGTTTCAGCCGGATCAATTGCGCACGGACGCTCGTCAGACGATAGTGACTACACCGATATATCGGCAGCACTGCCGTTTGCACATGCCGCTTGACGCGTAGCGAACCGACGCCCAGGTCGTACCAGCGGTCGTGCCGGGCGAAGCTGTCGCGGATCGACTCGGCCAACAGCACAGTACCGACCCCTTGGCGGGAGAAGGCCGGGTCGTATCCGGCTCGCAGTCCGTACACGTAACCGCGCCAGACGTAGTTGTATAGGAACGCCGCCGGCTGGCCGTCGAGCAATAGCAGATTGATGTCGGCGGCACCGAGTCGTACGGCTGCCTGATGGGCTTCGCGCAAGAAGTTACGCACTGCCGGATGCGTTAGTGTGGTGCCGTCGCGCGCGGAACCTTGCCAGCTTCGGGTGGCGATGTGCTCGCAGGCCTCGTATAGATCCCAGCGGGGGTCGGCTGCGGCGCCGCCGGCGGTACATGGCCGATAACGCACGAACTGCACACAGTGGCGCGTGTGCAGTTTGGCTTGCGTGCTCCGCAGATTCCGCCGCCAAGGCCGTGGCCGGCCGGCGAGATATTCCTCCCAAGTTCCCTCGAGCCGCACCACTGCCGTTTCGTCCCACAGCGTGCGATAAGCCTGAAAGCCTGCCGCGAGCATTGCCCGCCGGGTATCTGCCACGTCGGTTCCCGGCCCACCCAACCACCGCAGTTCGATCACATCCCAATCGGGCTTGGTGCGGCGAACATGTTCTAGTGCGATGGCCAGTGCGGTTTCCGGCTGTGGTCCGACAGGGCCGAAGAAACTGCCCCAGTTATCCAGCGGATAGGTGAGAAAGCGAAGCATCCCGGCGCGGGTCTTCTCGCGGCGGACCACCAGCGGCACTATGCCCGACAAGCTTTGGTCTTCGCCTTCGACCAGCATGACCCGCAATTGTTGACCAGCGCCGAAATGCCGCCAATAAACTTCAAGCCATTGAAGGCTTTGAAAAACCGATGCAGCGGGTGTCTGCTCGAGCAATCGCATCCACTGCGGACCGAGGGCGGCAAGCTCGTCGATGTGCCGGATTTCGTAAACTTTGGCCATCACAAACCCCTAAAGGCAAGATAGCTTACCGCGGAAGCCCCTGTTTTTTGTCTGTGCGGTTGTGCCTAACGGGTCGAGCCTCGAAGGTGACTAATTTCTTTCTCGGCCTTGTGCCTTTGTGTCATCGTGGCTGGGTGGTTAGTAGCGAATTACGAATAGGGGGCAGGTGATGCGTTTGACGGATCGTGGAACTAGGGGTTTCACGTGAAACTGGCAGCTTTGGCGGGCGTTACCGATGCTTCGGAGGTGCTGGCACGGTGGCACCATGGCCCGGAAATTGGCATTTTCGCAGAGCGGTAAAAACAGTTACAATTTCCAGTCGAGTGGTGCAGGCGTCAGGTTTATCGGCTTGCGGCGATAGCGGCACTAAGGGGTTGTCCGAAAGGTGACATCTGTTGTGCGCCGCAGTGTTTCACGTGTCGCATATGCGTTGCGGCGCGACGACGCGGTGGCACCGCCGATTTTTCCACGCGACAACCGATTCCCTCACTCGGTCAAGCTGCTGGCCAAGCAGCGCGAACGGCACGGAGGCCGCTGGTGGCTCGGGTGCTTTGCATAGCCAACCAGAAAGGTGGAGTGGGCAAGACCACCACTGCCATCAACTTGGCTGTCGGCTTGGCCAAAGCCGGCTGCAAGACGCTGTTGGTCGATTTGGACCCGCAGTGCAACGCCACCAGTGGGCTGGGCCAGGTGCCGCTGGCCAGCCATCCGCTGGTCAACTGCGCCCCGCTGCGTCAGGGAATAGTCCGCATCCGCAACAGCACGTTGGAATTACTGCCTGGCACGCGGAGTTTGCGGGACGTGGAAGCCCTGGTTCGCGGCGACCAGGGGCACGCCGACCGATTGCGCGAACTGCTGTGCGGCGGGGTGAACGGGTACGACTTTGTGCTGATCGATTGCCCGCCCTCGTTGGGCCGACTTACCCGAACCGCGCTGCTGGCCTCCAACGAAGTCATCATGCCCATCCAGTGCGAGTACTTCGCCATGGAAGGGCTGGTGCACATGATCGAGGTGATCCGCGACGTCATGCACCAAGGGCCTAACAGGCTACAGTTTGGGGGCATCGTGCTGACGATGTACGACCACCGGCTCGAACTGGCCGTCGAAGTGGAAGAAGAAGTGCGCGACTTTTTCGGCGAAATAGTTTATCGCACCGCCGTACCCCGGGACGTAGCTGTGGCCGAGGCGCCCAGCCACGGACTGGCGGTGATCGACTACGCCCCGCGCAGTCGTGGCGCCCGGGCGTATGTGGAACTATGCATGGAGGTACTCGAACGTGACTAGAGAAAAACGACTGGGACGCGGGCTGGAAGCACTACTGAGCCAGATACCTCCCTTTACTACTACGAGTAACGTCGGGCCACCTCAGTATGCGGGCCCCGGTGCAACAAGCGACCAGTTTGCGTCGGCAGACTCGCCGGGTTCGGTCGCGCGGACGGCCGATACCCAAGGCGTGGTTGCACAGCCGCCAGAAACTCCCGTGGTGCACCGCAGTGCCGCCGCGCCGTTTTCCCCGCCACCGGAGCAGTCGGCCCCGCCCACTAAGCTTCCGATCCGCCAGATCGACAGCAACCCCGAACAGCCCCGCCAAGACTTCGACCCGGCCGAAATGCGTGCTCTGGTCGAGAGTGTCCGCTCTCACGGTCTATTGCAGCCGGTGGTGGTCCGCAAATTGGGCGAGCGTTATCAGCTTATAGCCGGCGAGCGTCGGTTTCGGGCGGCGCTTGAAGCTGGCTGGAGCGAGGTGCCGGTCACTGTGGTCGAGGCCGACGATCGACAGGTGGCCGAGCTGGCCATCGTGGAGAATCTGCACCGCAAGGACCTCAATCCGCTGGAAAAGGCCGCTTCTTTCCAGCGCTATCTGGAGAAGTACCGCTGCACCCAGGAAGAACTGGCCGGCAGGCTGAAAATCGATCGCTCGACCATCGCCAACCTAATTCGCTTGCTGGAACTGCCCGAAGCGGTGCAACAGGCCGTCCGCCACGGCAAAATAACCCAAGGACACGCCCGGGCGTTGCTTCCGCTGGGCGACGAACGGGAGCAGATCGCCTTTTGCGAGCGGATACAGCGCGAAGGTTTGTCGGTGCGGCAGACCGAGGCGCTGGTGCAGCAGGCCATCGACGCCGCCGACGCCGAGCCGCTGGATGCCGTCGAGCAGAACCTGCCGACTTTGCGCAGCAAGCGTGGTCAGAGCCAACAAGTGGTGGAATTGGAACAGCAATTCCGCGCGGCGCTGGGAATGAAAGTGAAACTGGTGCAGACTGCCCGGGGACGCGGCCGACTGGTGATCCACTTCCGTAACCACGATGAGTTCAACCGGCTGCACCAACACATTTGCCAGCAGCAATACCGGGCCAGACAAGCCGGCTGAGCTACCGGGGCAGCCAACAATAGCCCTCGACAATCTGGATGCGCTCACCACCAAGACACCAAGACGGTGGGGATAGGTTTACCACCAAGACACCAAGGCACAAACAGGGTAGGAAGAGGTTTACCACCAAGACACTAAGACACCAAGGGATAGAGATTGACCAACACAGAGTAAACATCCGGTGGTCGCCGAAGGGAAAGGATCGGGGCCGGAGCGAAGGTATTACGCGGCGCCGGTTGGCGAGTAGTTACATCTGCAATTGTTTATCACAATTCCCTAGTGCCAACCGGGGGGGCAGCCTTTGGTTTTTCCGTTTCACCATTTCCCGGCAGTTCGGCGAAATCGTTCTTCGTGTCTTCGTGTCCTGGTGGTTAACGACAAATTACTTCTGCCTCTCTGCGCCTGTGTGTCTTGGTGGTGAAAACATCAGTCTTCCATGACCTCTTTTTCGCGCAGTTTGGCGGCTTCGTTTACTTGGTTTTCGTACTGTTTGATCAGCTCTTGGATTTGCTCTTTGAGCCGCTTGCAGTCGTCTTCTGAAAGTTCCTTGGCTTCTTCGGCCTGGTCGGCCATCTTATTGCCGTCGCGGCGGATGTTGCGCAGGGCGATGCGGGCCTCTTCGGCCAATTCGCGCACCCGGGCGACCATTTTTCGCCGCACTTCGGTCGATAGCGGCGGCACGTTCAGCCGAATCACCCGGCCGTCGTTCTGCGGCGTGAAACCCAGGTCGCTGGCCAAAATAGCCTTCTCAATGTCCTTGATTGTGTTGGGGTCGTAAGGGCGGATGACGATCTGATTGGGCTCCGGAGCGCCGACCGAGGCTATTTGCTTCAGCGGCGTGGGCGAGCCATAAACTTCCACCCGCAGCGAATCGACCAGCCCGGGATTGGCCCTTCCGGTGCGGATGCCCGCCAAGTCGCCCTTGAGCTTGCGGACGGCTTTCTCCATGCGTTCTTCTACGTCAAGCAGTATCTCGTCGCTAGTCATGGGGGTGTCCTCGGCTCATTTATCAGGAGTCGAGACTGAATGCGTTGTCCAGAGACGATGCACAGTCAACGCGCAATTCATAGTCCAGACACAGTGTGTGCTGGCGACATAACGCTGTGCGCGTGGCGCCGTTTAATCGCCATTTACCAGCGTACCTACCCGATGCCCAAGCACCGCCTGCTCGATATTTCCCTCCTTGCGAAAATTGAACACCATAATCGGCAAACCGTACTCGCTGCACTTGGTGACGGCCTCCGGGTCCATCACTCGCAGGTTCTGCCGACGCATATCTTCGTAACTGACTTTGCTGTAAAGGATTGCGTGCGGGTTTTTCTCAGGGTCGTCGCTGAACACGCCGTCGACTCGCGTGGCCTTCAGCAGAATATCGGCATCAAGCTCCAGCGCACGCTGGGCGGCGGCGGTATCGGTAGTCACAAATGGGCTTCCGGTCCCTCCGGCCAGAATGATGATCCGCCCTTTTTCCAAGTGGCGCCGGGCACGCCGACGGATGTAAGGTTCGGCAACGCCGTCCATGCGGATAGCGGTCATCAGCCGGGTATCGGCCCCTAATGATTCCAGGGCGTCTTGCAGAGCCAGCCCGTTCATAACTGTAGCCAGCATTCCCATGTAATGGGCAGTGGCTTCGTGGATGCAGGTCGTACCGGCCGAGAATTGCGCCCCGCGCAGTATGTTTCCGCCGCCCAGCACGATCGCCAGTTCTACTCCGTGTCGGGCGGCGGCATAAGTTTGCCGCGCCAAATGCAACACAGCGTCGACCGAGATGCCGCGCTCGCCGGGATGGACAAACCCCTCGCCCGAGATTTTTAGCACCACGCGGCGGTATTTCGCCTGCTGGCCTGCGTCGGCTCCAGCGCTCATCAGTCTGACCCCTTGTTAACTTGAACAAGTCGGTATATGCCGCACACGACTCGGTTCCGACGACCGAACCGCAGCCCCTGGTGCAAGCAGGCGCACGCGGGGCCAAACGGTATAAAAGCCCGCCGCCGGCACAGCCCGACCACGCCAGGCGGGCCAGTACGGCCAGGCGGGGCGCGTCACTGCTTGGGCAGTTCCCAGTGGACGAAGCGCAACACCTTCATTTTTCCCTCGGCGAGCACCTTTCCTACCGTTTTGTCGGCGTCTTTAGCAAACGGCTGATCCACCAAACAACGCTCGGCATAAAAACTCTTCAGACGCCCTTCAACTATCTTGCCGATGATGTTCTCCGGCTTGCCTTCGCGCCGGGTGGCTTCCGTTAGGATTTCCCGCTCCTTGGCCACCAGTTCCGGGTCTAGGTCATCCTTCGAGACTGCCACCGGGCGCATAGCGGCGATATGCATCGAAATGTCCTTGGCCAGCTCTGGGGTGCCGCCTTCGACTTCGACCAACACTCCCACCGCCCCATTGTGATGAGCGTAACCGCCGCAGCGGCCGTTGATGCGGATGATCCGCTCGAGCTTGAACGCCTCGCGGATGCGGTTCAGCACTTCGTCGAACTGCTCGCGCAACGTCATCCCCGGTTTGCTGGGCGACGGTTGCAGCAGCAGCTCGTCTGGGCTATTGGCGCCTGGACCTTTGGCCAACTGCGTCACCAAGTCTTGCGCCAACTGGATGAACTGTTCGTTGTTGGCCACCGGTGCGCTTTCGCAGCGCAGATCTACCATAGCGCCGACACCGCCATGGAAATCGGCCATCACGGCGATTCGACCTGCGGTGGTCTCGCGCCCGGCGCGTTTCTCCTGCACTTTCGCTCCTGCTTTGCGCAACAGTTCGATTGCCTGTTGCTCGTCGCCGCCGGATTCCTCCAACGCCCGTTTGCAATCCATCATCGGCAGTCCGGTCTTGTCGCGCAGAGCCTTGACCGCCGCAGCAGTGATTTCTGGCATATCAAATTCCTCCGAGAAAACTTGCTAAATCATCGTGAACTGGCTTATGGTTCGGCGACGCGGCATTTGCCGATCGCCGACTGCTCCGGCCGCCGGTATGTCTGCCCAATGCGGCAATTCCCAGTTGAATTTTTGTGTAGGCCCACCGATTTGTAGTGACCTCGGTCCGCCGCGCCGACCAACGCCGACAACATATCGCCACAAGATAACATACGGCCACCAAGGTGGCGGAGCGTTCGAGCATCCTGCTTTTGGGGCAGCGCAGCGGGGTTGCGTAACCCCGGCGGCTATCACACTCGCACGGACGCCAACAAGGCCGCGCTACCGGCAGCGGATCAGCTTGCTGCCGGAGGAATGGCCCATATCGACAACCGCTAGTCGCGTGAGCCTGTCGTGCAACAAGGTTTTAGCCCGCCGGGGCTTCGGCCAGTTCCTGCGACTTTTCGATCAGACCGGCTTGGTTCTTTCCTTCCACGATGGCGTCAGCCAACAGGCGGACTATCAAGTCGATGGAGCGGATGCTGTCGTCATTGCCGGGAATCGGCAGGTCTACCTCGTCCGGGTCACAGTCGGTGTCGATCAGGGCCACGGTGGTGATTCCCATTTTGCGTGCCTCGCGCACCGCATTCCTCTCTTTGCGGGGATCGACCACTATCAGGGCCTTCGGCAGCCGGTCCATCCGCCGAATACCGTTGAGGTTGCGATACATCTTGCGGTATTCGCGGTTCAGCGCCGATTGCATCTTCTTCGAATAGGCCGACATCTCGTCGCTGGCCCGCAACGCCTCCAACTCCTCCAACCGTCCCAGTCGGCTAAGGATGGTTCGGAAATTTGTCAGCGTGCCTCCGAGCCAGCGGTCGCTCACATAGGGCATACCGCAGCGGGTGGCTTCTCTTTCGATGGTTTCGGCTGCCTGGCGTTTTGTGCCGACAAACAGCACCAGCGCACCCTCGGCCGCCACCTGGCGAAGAAACTTCCTGGCGCGCAGCAGACCGCGAAGGGTCTCGCGGACATCGATGATGTGGATCAGATTCTGCCGGCCGTAGATGTACGGCCGCATCTTGGGGTTCCAGCGACTGGCCCGATGGCCGAAATGCACCCCGGCGTCGATCAAGTCTTTAACCAAAACGGTGGGCAAACTGGTCCTCCTGGATATGCACGCCGGCTCTTGTCCCCGACGCGGCCAGCCCGCGCGGTTGCGCCACCCTCGGGCACAAACACTCACCGCCCGCCCGCGCTGGACCCGCCTGGGCGTCCGACGTTACTGTGGTATCGGTCGGTCAGATACGGACTTCCGCTATCCCGGACCGCTCGGGAATGCGAAACCTTCACAGTACCAGACTACCGGGCACACGTCAACAGGAGCACCCGCTGGCAAAAAACCTAAATAGCCCGCTGCTACGGATAGCTCAGGCCTAGCCGTAGTGTTGGCTTCGGTCTTGGCCGTAATCGGCCACGCAAATGGCTGGTTTTTGCGGTTCATTTTTTTCTGCGCAGACCACTCATTTTTAAATCTGCGTAGACCCTGGAATTTGTGGCCAGGCCCCGAAAACGGCACGGAAGTCAAAGCCTAAGCAAATAAAGCCATGAAGAAATGTTTGCCACAGAATTGCCGTATGTTGACCGGATAGATAGTGTTACAATGCAGCCGGTTGGCGCAAAAAGGGGTCTGATTGCCGACGGTCGGCCGGGATGTTGAAGCTGGCTCGACGTCCGGGCGAGTGTCCGGGGTCAACTGTGCGTCGCGGAAGTTACCTCACGGAAGCAGGGTTTGCGGGTATGAAGAACCACTACGGGTCAACGGCGGGCGAAGATGTGCAAAACACTTCGACGGCATTTTGGGTAGTCGTGGACATGTGTTTGGCGGTCGCGCTCGTGGGCGGGATGAAATGTGGTCGCGCTGGGGCCGGCGAAATGCAGCCCAGCCAGCCCGCCCAGTACTACACACAACCTGGTCAGCAGCCGCCCGGTTGGCAACCACAGGCTGTGCCGGAGGGTAATCGCTTGGGGCAGCCGCCGGTTTACGGGCCACAACCGCCTGCACAGGCCCAGCCATCGGCTCCGCAAGCGGCAGGTCCTCCGATAGTCGGGCAAGGGCAGGTTCCTCAGGCCCCGTTCAGGTTGACGCCGCAGGAGGAAGCTCAATTAGACAGGATATTAAACCTCTGGGAACAGCGCAGCAGTGCAGTGAAGAACTTTTCGTGCAGTCTGAAACGATGGGAGTACGATCCGGTTTTCGGTCCGCCCGACCGTGCACGCTTTGAGGACCTGGGACGCATCCAGTACGCCGCCCCGGATAAGGGCTTGTTCGAGATTTTCGGCGAGCGGGCGGAAAAATGGGTCTGTGATGGCAAGTCTGTATACGAGTACAACTTCTTGAAAAAGCAGGTCATCGAATGGCAGTTGCCGCCGGAGTTGCAAGGCCGGGCGATTGCCAACAGTCCGTTGCCGTTCTTGTTCGGCGCCCGGGCAGCGGCACTGAAGCAGCGGTACTTCCTGCGCATAATCACACCACCAGACGTTCAAGGTCAGCAAACCTGGCTGGAGGCGTATCCCCGGTTCCAGCAAGATGCAGCAAACTTCCGCAAGGCCGAGTTGATACTGACCAATCGCGACATGATGCCCATGGCCCTGAAGCTCTACTCCCCTAACGGCAAAAACAGCACCAGTTATCAATTCTACGAGATAGTGGTCAATGACATCTGGGACCCGCTGAAACCGAGTCCATTCGTGGGAAGGGTGCCCGTGGGATGGACGAAAATCCAAGGCGACTCGGCCGCACAGAACTCTGCTCGACCGGCGACCGGCAGGTGAGCCGTCATTTGTAACGCTAAGTCGCCACGAGTGTTGCGTTACGGCAACTAGCTGCTACGATCCCCAGATTAGCGGCGGCCCACCGCACGGCTCAGCGGGCCTGAGCATTCCCGTGCTGCGGGTCGGTACGGAATCGTCGGGCGGCAAACGGCATGGTAAGATCAACGTTGGTATCGGCCCACCAAATATAGCGTAAAAGTTGATTTGACAACCATTTGGCCGAGCAGCATCATTGGGGTAAGCTGGCTGGTGCTTATGCCGAGATAGCTTCCGCAAAGGGCACAATCGAGCATCGGCCCGACAAAAGCGGGAACTTCTGCGCCGCCCTGCGCGTCTAGAATATCGAGCAAGTCGTGAACGAAGACGCCCGATTGATCGATCAGACTTTGGCTGGCCACTCAGAGGCCTTCGCCCAATTGGTGCAGCGGTACCAAGATCGGCTGTACAACACGCTGCTGCACGTGGTGGGCGACCCTGAGGAGGCGCGCGATGCGGTACAGGACGCTTTTGTACAAGCGTTTGTGAAGCTACATACATTTCAGGGATCATCCACCTTTTACACTTGGTTGAGTCGGATTGCCTTCAACCTGGCGGCTACCCGACAGCGCCGCAGGCACTTTGCTAGTTCCATCGAGCAGATGCGCCAGCAATGCGGCGCGGAGCCGGTTGACCAAGCCGCGGGACCAACCGAACAGTTGGAACGGCAAGAACGCTGCCAGATGGTTCGCGCGGCGATAGCAGCGCTGAGCCAAGACCATCGCGCAGTGCTGGTGCTTCGGGAAATCGACGGCTTCTGCTACGAGACCATTGCGGAAATACTCAATCTGCCGGTGGGCACAGTGCGCAGTCGGCTGCACCGGGCACGAATGCAACTGCGCGAACAACTAAAAGAAATGCTGATCGTCGAACGGTAAACGGGATCATGTTTCCCCGGCGCGCAAGGCGGACGTCGCCGGCTCGGGCTGAAGGAGAAAAGCGGTGATGCGATGATTGGCCAGCCGTTTGGCTGACGGGTGCGCAACATGAAAGAACCTTTCGATCAAGAACTGCTCAGTGCCTATCTGGACGGCGAACTGACAGCCGCCCAACAGGCCCGCGTGGAACGGTTGCTTGCCGAGAACCCAAAGGCCAAGCAACTGCTCGACGAGCTGCGCGCACTCAGTGCCACCTTGCAATCGTTGCCGCAGGAAAAGCTCGGCGAAGACCTCAGCCCGTTCGTCCTCCGACAGGCCGAACGTGAATTACTGACCGGCAGCCGATCGCCCTTGCCAGCACGTGCGCGAGTGCGACAGATGCTGTCTCACATGCTCAGCCGCCGCGCGCTGGCCTGGGCGGCCGCAGCGGTCGTTATCGCCGTGGTAGTTACGATAACTGAGTACCACCAGCGCCGGCAGCATGGCGATCGGGCAGTAGCGGTCTGGCGCGCTGGAGACAAACAGGCTGAACACAAAGATGCCGAGCCGGCTCGTGCAGATGGCGGCGGGCAGCGGTTCGACGATCTAGCTCCCCCCGGTGTCCCGCGCAGGCCACCGGCGATCCATGCGCCCGGTCTGGCTGTTGAAGGTGATGACGCACCTGCAATGCCGAGCGCCGACGCCCCAGCAGCGCCGGCCGCGCCGAGGAATGCTGAGAGGAACCGCGACGCGGACGGGACTAAAGGTCGACCTGTTAAGGCATACGAAGTGTTGGCCGAATCGAAACCAGCGCCCGCGGCGGGAATCGGCGCAGCAAAACCGGCGCCGCAGGCAGCTCTTCCGGAAGGGCGCGAAACAGCGGCGGTGGACCCCGGACATGCGGCGGCACCGTCGCTAGGGCAAGCCAGGGCGGCTTCGATGCCGCAAACAAAGCCCGATATGCCGCAAACAAAGCCCGATATGCCGGAGGGGGGCGAAGGGCCCCCTCGGCTTGAGGGCGTCACGGCAGGCGCTGTGCAGACTGCACCGTCGGTGGCCAGCGCGGGAAGTTTACAGCCGATGGGTCCGGTTGCCGACGGGGCCGGCTTCCAAGCTGCCCAGGGAGCAGCACAGCCAGATGGCGTGTTGGTCGTGCGCTGTGATATTACCCCGGAGGCAGCACGCAACCGCGCGCTGGATCGGTTGTTGGCCAGTAACAACATCGCGTTGGAAGATGCGGGTGCGGCGCCAGCGGACGAGGATAAAGGCGCAGCCCCTGTCGCGGTCCACCCCGGGCCAAAGCCGCGAAGCAGAACTGAATACGCGAAGGGCCAGATTGGCGCGGATACTGCCACCGCGGCCTTGACTGGTTTGGATGTGATTTACGTCGAAGCGGCGCCGGAGCAGATCGAGCCGGTCTTGGCGGCCATGAACGCTATGCCGAGTCAGTTCTTGACGGTATCGATCGAGCCTCCGCCGCAGGCACAGTCTCAACGCGGAGCCAACCTGAATGCCAATCAGTACGACTTCAGTCGGTACAGTCGTGCGGGGGCCGCCGCCGGAAGTCAGCAGCCCGATGCTGTTACACAGGAACTCAGGTCGCCAGATGCTGCGCCAGCGGCGACTGGGCCGCAGGGCCTGGCAGTACAACCCGGCGCGCGGCCTGGCGAACCGATTGCCTTGGGCGCCTCAGCGGAAGCACAGTTCGACGCAGCACCAAACCAAACAGGCGATAAGGCACTTCAAGCTGAGCGCGATAACAGCAAAGTTGCCAGCAGCGCGATTGGCCAACAGTTCGGGGGTTTTACAGGCCGGGCTGTTCGCGTTCAGTTGCCGCAAAAACTGGCCGCTGACAATGTCGAAAAACCTGACAATGCTGAAAAAGCTGCTGTTATTCAGAAACCCGATAACGCCGATAACAACGTGAAACCCGATGTTTTGGTGGAGGCGCTAAGCAAAGGCGTAACAGCGCCAAAGCCGCCGGCAGGTTTTGCCGGCGCACAGCGGTCGGAAGTCCACAAGCCGCTGCCGGGCGAAAGCCGGGCAAGTGCCATGGGAGGCGGCAGGGGTGGAGTGCCTGAGGCACGGCCGCATTACAGTATGCCGGGCAAGGGGAAAATTGATCTTCAGGCGGCGCCACCGCCGCCAGCAGAAGCTCCTGCCCAGGCTACTGAATCGCTTGCCGCGCCGCCATCGGAGCCGGCTGACCCCGACAGGGAACGTCCAAAGGACTCTTCGATCGCATCTACCGAGGGCGAATTGAAGACGGTCAAGACCGGGCCGGCCCCCACCGAACAGCAACGATGGCAGCAGATGGGCAGCGTTTACCGAGTGTTGTTTGTCATTCGCGTTGTACCGGATGTCCCCGCTGGGCAACCTGTCCAGTCGGATTCTGAAAAGTCGCAGGCGCATCAGTAAGCGCACCAGCAACACGCCAATTTTGGGGAGCTTGCGCCGTCGATTACGGTGGCAAACTTTCAGAATCTCTGGCGGACTGCCAATCTGGCGGCACAGTACCGCGGCATCGGCTCGAGTTGCAACTTTTATAGTCTCTGCTGGATTGCCAGCCTATTAGTCCGCAATGCCCGGCGGTTCAACGCACCGCGGCGCCACGTGGCTGCGCTGGCCGGCAAAGAAGATGTATGCCCACAAAGCCGCTGCGCACACAAGCAGCACCACGCTAATGACTTGGGCAATTGTCATACCCACAAAAAATCGTTTCGGCTCGTCGGTTCTCAGTATCTCAATCAGAAACCTAGTGACCGGGTAAACCGACAGCATCAGGGCGAACAGTTCTCCGTCGCGCCGCTGATAGCGCGCGTAAGTCACCAGCAACAAGCACAGTATGACAGCATCGATAGTGCTATAAAGCTGTGTAGGATGCACCGGTTTGCTGCGCAGCGGTATCGCTTCCGCAGGTACGTAAAGCGTGCGACTTGGCTCCACTACTACTTCTAGCACCTCACCAGAACGTCTTGCGCCAGATAGCATATGGTAGACGTTTTCGGCCGTGGCATCCGGCGCGTTCAGGTCCAACTGCTCGATGCGCTTCAGCCGGTCGCCGTCGCGCAGGCCTGACCCAGCGGCGGGCGAGTCCGGCTGGGCCGAGTACCACACCCAACCCAGCCGACCGCTG
This sequence comes from uncultured Pirellulales bacterium, assembly GCA_938015445.1. GTDB lineage: Bacteria > Planctomycetota > Planctomycetia > Pirellulales > Thermoguttaceae > CALLPE01. Next base: position 35,682 of record CALLPE010000017.1, on the reverse strand, counting down.
TTACCGTGGTCGTTCAGTCGCTGCCTGATCAGCCCATCGGCTTGTCGGCGCAGCACCTGGTTTTCGTATGGGAGACTGCCCAGCGGAAACGTGACCGCCCACGGGGCAACGCTCATTGCCCCAAAACAGCAACCGTTCAGAAAGCAACCGATCCTCCCGATGGCCAACGCCAAGAGCAACCCCGGCGCTACCAAATCGCAGGTGGCCAGCAACTTCAGCCGATAACGGCGCACAAAAAGCAGCAGGCCAACGACAATTCCCATCAGTGCGCCATAAACCACTAGTCCGCCCTGGGAGATATTCACCAACTCGCCTAATAGCGGCAGCAGTCCCAAACGCAACGCCGGCGCGTACTGATCGTTCCAGTACTCGACGACGTAAAACGCCCTGGCGCCGATTATCCCCGGCACAAACAGCCACAATGCCAGGTTGAGGATAACGTCTGACGCGATGCCGCGGCGCTTTCCGCGCTGAACGGTCAGCCACACGGCGGCCAGGACGGCCAGCAAAATCATCACGCCGTAACCGCGGATGGGCAGCCCTTGGTGGTCGCACAGGGCCGGCAGTATCCAGGCGATGATGGCCCCGATGGCCGCAATCACGGGCAAATAGCTGAGCGTCTCGGAGTTGAGGCCCCGGCGATGGACCTGCCAAATTAAGTATGATGTGCCGACTACAGCCCAAATCGCTAGTAGTATGCCGTAGCCGAACAGCGGCAGTCCCGCGACACGTAAAGGGATATGAAAAAGGGTTTGATACATGATCGTTCGGTTGGGCTGATGGCCCACGGCGCCATGCCTGCTTTCCAATCTCGGCAGGGCTGTCTGGCAGGCCAACCATTCAATTCAGTGCAATTCTATGGCCGTGTAAAGACCTGTGGCTGCGCTACGGTTCCAAAAAATAGCTATGGCTCCAACAAGCAATTGTCGATCAGCCGCGTCCCTTCGATCCTGATCGCCAGCGCGGCCAACACCGGCGCGGTGATTTTTTCCACAGGAGCAAGCGTTTCCGGGTCGACCAGGGCTATGTAGTCAATCTGGGCGTCTTCGACGGTGAGAATTGTCTGGCGCATGCGAGCGATTATGGTCGCGGCGTCGCGCTCGGCCTGGCGCACCAGTTCGGCTGCCAGTTGCAAGCTTTTCCACAGCACCAGTGCTTTTTGGCGTCCTTGCGGACTGAGGTACGAATTGCGCGAGCTCATCGCCAGTCCATCTGGTTCGCGCACCGTCGGGCAGACACGAACCTCGACTGGCACGTTCAGGTCGGCTACCATGCGGCGGATTACCAGCGCCTGTTGATAGTCCTTTTGCCCGAAGTAGGCCACGTCCGGCTGTACCATGTTTAGCAGCTTCAGCACCACGGTGGCCACGCCGCGAAAATGTCCGGGTCGGCATTGCCCTTCCAGCGGCTCGGCCACACCTTCCACTTCCACCCAGGTGGAGAAGCCCACGGGATACACCTCCGCATCGCTGGGGCAGAACGCCAGATCGGCACCTACGCCGGCCAGCTTCTCCAGGTCGGCTTGCAGGGTACGCGGATAGCGGGCGAAATCTTCCTTCGGCCCAAACTGCGCTGGGTTGACATAAATCGACACCACCGTGTACTGGCACTCAGCTTGCGACGCACGCACAAGGCTCAAATGCCCCTCGTGCAGCGCACCCATCGTGGGCACGAAACCTATCCGTTTTTGGTCCTTGCGGGCAGCACCTACCGCCCAGCGCAAGTCGGCGATCGTCGTGACGATTGCAGGTCGGGGGCTGGTTTCCATGCGTGTTGTTCCTTGTGTGTTGCTCAGTGTATTGCTCACAACCGCACCCGGTGGGGAGAAAAGGCAGCGGCGCGCCACACGCTATTTTCGCGGATTCTTCGCGTCATGTTTTCTGACCAATGTTTCCTTATCAACGTTTTTTGTGATTAATGTTCTCTTTAATGTTTCCTGATTGATGTTTCCTGATTGATGTTTCCTGTTTGATGTTCTCTGCGTAGTCGCGTGCGATGTTGTCCCTGGCTAGTTGGCGGTTTGTGCTTTGCCGCGGTAGCGAAAAATGGCAGCGGTACAACACCGACATCAGTTCATTCCGTCGATGGCAAGTAGCAGTTCCTCGGTGGCGGCGGCAACCGTCATGTCGCGCAGATGCAATACCGGTCCGACGCCCGGCTTGCCGGCCTCGTTGAGCACCGCCAGCCGGATGCGCTCCAGTTGGGCGGCCGTGAGATTCCGTTCGCACGACCGGTTCCTGGCTGCTACACGTCGGTGTAGTGCTGCGGCCGGGGCATCCAGCACCGCCAGCAGCTTCGGCCGGACGATCGATTGGCGCGCCTCTTCCACCAGCGACGCAAACTGCTGGCGCAAACGCCCTTTGAGCCACACGCGAGCAAAGGCCAGCGTCTGATCGAACCAGAAGTCGCTCACCGTCCAGCAGGCCCGCGCCGTGTCTCTGGGCGCTTCGGCCTCGCTTTGCCGCGGAAATTCCTCTCCTTCTACAGAAACTTCCTCGCAACGCCTGATCGCCTCCGAGTTGGCGCCGGGCGGTGATTTGGGTTGCGACTGCGGCGCCGCCGGGCTTGTCCAATGCGGAGCATCCGCGGCCAGCAGCCGCGTTCGTTGGCGGAGGAATTGTAACTGGGCCTCCCATGCCGTGCCAGCCGGATCGGCGTAGAAGCGGGCCAGGAGCCGCCAGTCAGGACGCTCGGCAAGCAGCCGTATGCCAGCCCGTTGTGCCAACCGTTTGGCAAGCGAAGTTTTTCCGGCACCGATCGCGCCGGTCAGGGCCAAGTATGGTGGCGCTTGCTCCAAGTGTTGCAGCAGCTCTGCCACCGTCCAGCCGATAAGCGGATGAACCATCGTGGGGGCAATCTGGGCCGCAGGGGCAAGTACGAAGCGGCGGATCGCCATGCGCGGGTGCGGCACGACCAGTTGCGGCGTTTGCACCACCAGTTGCTCGTACAGCAGGATGTCAAGGTCGATGGTTCTCGGACCCCAGCGTACTTCGCGCTGTCGTCCCAACGCCAATTCGATTTGTTGGAGCTCGTGGAGGAGCTGAGCGGGAGACAAACTAGTCTCCAACAGCGCCGCCCCGTTCAGATACGGCGGCTGTCCCTGCGGCCCGCCAACGGCACGAGTCTCGAACCAGCCGCTACGGGCGACCAGTCGCAGATCGTCTTTGGCAGTCAGCCGGCGGACCGCTTCCTCCAGCATTTGCCGGCGGTCGCCAAGGTTCGATCCCAGCCCGATCAGACAGCGTGCCATAGGCGCACGCCAGTAAGACAGTAGGGGCGTTGAGAGGGGCCATCCGGGCCGCGGCATGTGGGCCGCCGACAGTCGGTCTTACGGTTGCGCCTCCCAAAGCCCCTAGCCCGCCGCAGGCCAGCCCTGGGCCACCTGCGGCATTGTGAAAGTGATCTGCTTGCTTTTAAAGCTCTTTGCCGCGGCCGGGACTCAGCATCGTACGATGACAACATAGATGGGCGAGCTGGCAGCGCCGGGGCCTGTTCAACTTCGACTACCAAAGCACGATCGGCCGCGTCCCATCCGTTGCTATCGCGCTTGTGCCGCGGCGTGCGATGCGCATCCTTCAGGTTGTCATTGTGGGCAAACTCGTCGAAGTGTCAAGGAACTGGCGCGGCAGGCGATAGAGTTTTCCGGACCGACTGCCAGTTGCCCATGGCGGAAGTGAGAGCCCCCGTGGCGGAAGAGAGAACCTCAGTCGCTCCGCCGGGTGATGGCGACGGCCGCCACCGATATGTGCGATTGCTCGTCGAACCATGCCATGGGTAGTCGCGGTCGGTGCGATAGTCGTAACCTTGTAAGAAGAAATTTCCCCGATATGCCAGATAGGCGTGTTTCGACCAACTGTTAGTCGGGTTGCGCAACGTGCCCGGCGCGTAATGGCTCTGGTGTACATAGACACGCCAGGCGGTCAGACATTTCGGGATTATTGGGCCGGGGGCCTGCTCGATCCCGCCCGGCAATAGAGAATGTGCCGGTCCCGCGTTAGGCAAGCCTTCGGGTACGGGAACGACTTCCGCTGCGCCTAACGCAGGCTCGGCCGCACAAAATAGCCAACTGGCGAGCATTACGGAAGCGTAGATCGACATTGTACAACCTTAAAAACGAGGCGATATCTTCTCTGAGCGTCCATCGGCCCGATAAAAGCGCAATGTTCAGTCGGTTTCCGCCAATCGACAACGCTTTGCCAGCTTACCGCTTTTGGCCCAGAGGCATCGGTTGGACTACCAGTCGGGACGCTGGGGACAGTTTTTGGCTATAGTGATGCTGCGTTTGACACTTGCTTCACGAACCCCGTTAACGCTCCGGTTTTTTGTCCGAGGATTTTGCTCCGGCAGTGGACATGATGATTGACGAGCCATCTTGAGGGCAATAGACTTGAAGGATAAGCGCTGTTTTGCCCCATCGGTCCAGGCCACGGCGCTCGATTTTCCACCGGGCAGTTGCCGGGTGCGTTATCGGCAAGCTTTGACAGGCTGCTTGGGGCCGTTAGAATGTAATTAGCGTGGCAGTTGCGTGGCGCGCTGGCCGCCACGGCATCGCACGACCTATACAGCGGCCGGGGTGGCCTGGTTTTGGGCGCAAGGGCGTTGCAGCCCATTGCTGCGGCAAAAGTGGAACTTCTTAATGCGAGGGTATGCCATGGGCAGTATGAGCCTTTTTCACTGGATTATCGTAGGCGTTGTGATCCTGCTACTGTTCGGCAACCGGCTGCCCAGTGTTATGCGCTCGCTGGGTCGAGGGATGGTCGAGTTCAAGAAGGGTATGCAGGGGCTGGAGGACGACGCCGATTTGGAACCGCCCAAGCGGATGGAAGCGCCGTCTCAACCGCAGCAGCAACCGGCTTCGACCACGCAGCAGTCCGATCAGTCGTAGAGTAGCTCTCAATCGTAGCATAGCGCTGACCAGGGCGAATGCCTGCCACACTACCGCGCGGATTACTCTGTGATTGAACTGTTTGGCCCATAATAGCTGGTCGACCAGCAGACGCTGAACGCTAGCCGGAAATCAACTACCGCCCACTAAGCTTTGCGGATGCTTGCCCAACAACACGGGCGGTTCGTCCGGCAGCAGGAAAACCTCGGGTTGTTAGGGGGAAAAATGCAGTTGCCGCTTGCATTTACACCGGGACCATCAGGGATGTTGATCATCCTGGCGCTGGCCGTGTTGCTGTTCGGCAAACGGCTCCCGGAGGTAGCGCGCTCTGTGGGGCGCGGACTGATGGAGCTGCGCAAAGGTCTGCGCGACATCGAGCGCGAGGTCCGCTCGGCAATCGATAGCGCTACTTCTGATTCACCCAGCGCTACTGGCGCCGGCGGCGGTTGGGGCAGCTCGTCGGCCGAAGACACCGCCGAGCGCGAAGAGGCCACTGCTCCGAAGTTCGAGCCGCCGCCTCAACCGCACGAGCAAACCAGCCAGCCAGGCTAACAGCCTTTGATCCTCGATTGCCAGTTGCAGCCTTTGAGCTTCGATCGGCAATTGCAGCCTTTGATTTTCGCTTGGCAATATTAGCAGCCGGTCGCTTGGCAGTAGTAGCAGCGGGATTCTGCTTCTGATGCTAAGAGGCTTTAACAAAACAGAACTCGAAGAGGGTTTGGCTAACTACGTGGAACCGGTACAGTTCCACGAAAAGTCGTTTTGTTAGAGGCTCCGAGCCTGCTGGGCACCGAGCGGGGCACACGACGCAGCAGTCGAGATCACTTCTATCGTGCGCTTCATGTATTGTGCGCTTGTTGAGCGCGGTGGTGGTCAGTTGCTTATCGACAGCCCCCAACTGACGCCTGGCCGATGCCGGTGGTAGTATCGGTAGTACCTCGGATACCCCCACCACGGCGGCGGCCCGTAGATGTGCTCTTCGACGATCACCGGTTGCGGGGCGTAAATAGGCTGAACTTGTTGCGTGGCGGGTCGTGTCGGCGGCACTTGCATGGCGGCGATCACCTGTTTGCTCACTCCTTGGTCCCGCAAGGTTATGATGTCGTTGGCCTGTAGTGGGGCAGCTACGCCGTTGCAGCGGATGTGGTTGACGATCAGTTCCTCGTCCACGCCTGCGCGGGTCATGGCGATTACATCGTGGATGGTCACTGCCCCCCGGGCAAGTTGTTGGCCCATCTTTTGCTCGATCAACGCTCGGTTCTGCGCCTCGATTTGGTCTAGCTCGTCGCCAATGGCTGCGCCGCTAATGGCGCCTACGCCTGCACCGATGGCCGCACCTGCCCCGGTATTGCCCACCGCGTGTCCGATTACCGCGCCGGTACCGGCTCCGAGCAACCCACCGAAAAGCGCCCCCTGGTCCGAACGATACGGCGAGCGGCAACCGGCGCACACTAACACATAGACCGTGGTCGCGGCACAACAGACGGCCCACAAGCGCTTCATGGCGACGCCCTTAACATCCTTGTCTAACAGAATCCTGGTCTAACAAAATCGTGGGAGAATTTCTGTCGGGGAACGTGGCTTTTCATCTGCCGGGGCAGCTTGTTATCCGGCGAAGCAGCATATATCTGGATGCCCGGGCCGCCACACTGCCGTGCAACTGCGCACGATTATCCGCAGCCACCAACGGCCGGTCAATACGAGCACGGGCGACGCTGCGCAGTCTCGCAATTTCGCAGTTGTTTGGCGGTTTACAGATTGCAAAACGTCTGACAGATTGCAAAACGTCGGCGCGGAGTGCCCCCACAAAGCTAAACACTTTTGATGGTGCAAACTGCCCCTGGCGTGCCTGTTGCCCGAGGCGAGCGTCATTCAACCAAGTGGCACGCTATGCGCGTGGAAATACCAAGCACTTTCCGGGTGGTGCGGGCCCTGTCTACCGGGGCAGTGGCCTGATGCGCACATCGTCCAACCAAAACGAGCCGGTTGCTCCCATCAGCCCGATACACACGATCGCCTCGCGTGTTTTTGGCGGGACTTCGATCTGCACGGACTCTCGTTGCCAGTCGAAGGTGCCGCGCCAGCGGCTTATCAGGTGCTGGGCCGCCGTACCGCGGTTTTCGTCGTAGAAATTGACCAGTATGCCGGGCTGTTGTTGGGGCATCGGGCCGGGTCGCAGATTCTGACCGCGGATGAAAAACGTCAGCTCCAACCGACCGATCTTCCGCCCGTCGATAGCGAACCCTTGTAACGCCTGCGCACCGCGCCCAGGTTCGCTGTTGCTGAATACGACCGCATATTTTCCCTCGGCGGCATCTTCGGATAACGCCAGTTGCCGCTGGTAGTGCCAGCCGGCCGGTCGCGGTGGCTCGCCCACAAGCTGCTCGAAGTTGCCGTTGACAAGCTGCGGATTCAGGGGGTCGGGTTTGACTTGTCGGCCTTCTTCGGCCTTGCCGGTCATGGGCACAAACAGTGTGGGCTGCAATGCTTCCTGCACCAGTTTGCCATCGACCTTTTTCATCAGGTACAGCGTTTGTTGGTAGCGCTGGCCAACGGGGATCACCATCCGCCCCCCGTCGTTCAGTTGCTCGACCAGCGGCTGAGGAACATTTTCGGGCGAGCAGGTGACGATAATCTTGTCGAAGGGGGCTTTTTCTGGCCAGCCGAGGAACCCATCGCCGATCCGCACATGCACGTTATTGTAGCGCAAACGTTTGAGCGTCCGCGCGGCGGTCTGGCCAAGCGTGGGAACGATTTCGATGGTATAAACCTCCTTGACCAGCGGACTGAGCACTGCTGCCTGATAACCGCTGCCGGTGCCGATTTCCAGCACGATGTCGCTCGGCTGCGGATCGAGCGCTTCGGTCATGTAAGCCACCACGAAGGGGGGCGAGATGGTCTGTCCTTCGCCGATGGGCAAGGCCATATCCATGTACGCTTGGCGGCGGTAGGCCGGGGGTACGAACTCGTGCCGCGGGGTGCGGCGCATCGCGTCGATTACCCGTTTGTCCCTTATACCCGCCCCGACGATCTCCTCATCCACCATGCGGTTGCGCAGCAGTTCCCAGTCTGGATTCGGCTGTGCGGCCGCCCCCTGCAAAACCGCCGCCGAACCGCATACCACACACGATACCGCTAATAACAACCACTGCCGCATGACTGAAGAGCTCGATTACCGGCGCTTGGTCTTTAGCGTATTATACGAAAGGCCGACGTGTGCGTCCGCCTAATGGCCTGTCGGGCAACGGCGCTTTGTGGCATAATCGCTCTGCCCAGGCAATCGGTAACAAGTCTGACGGTTTTTCGGCATGTTCAACCGCACACTCAAGGAGACGATCGACCGCCGGATATTACCTCGCGTGCAGACCCCCGGACAGTACATCGGCGGCGAGCTGAACGCGGTCGTCAAAGACCATCGTAGCTTGCGTGGGAAGCTGTGCCTGGCTTACCCAGATCTGTACACCATCGGGATGAGCTGTCACGGGCTCCAGGTGCTGTACACGGTGATGAACCGGCGGGCAGATTGGGCGTGCGAGCGGGCATTCACCCCGATGCCCGATATGCAGACCCTTCTTCGGGCCGAGCGCCTGCCGCTCTTCAGTCTGGAGACCTTTACCCCGCTGGGGCAATTCGACGTGCTGGGCTTCACCCTTCAGCACGAGCTGACTTACACCAACGTGCTGTCGATGCTTGATTTGGCGGGCGTGCCATTGCGGGCGGAGGAACGGGGTATCCGCCACCCCCTGGTAATAGCCGGCGGGCCCGGCGCGCTGAACCCCGAGCCAATGGCCCCCTTCATCGACCTGTTTGTGCTGGGCGACGGAGAATACTCGCTGCCGGAAGTATGCGACGTGTGGCTCCAGGAGCGACAAGCCGCTGCCGGCCAGGAGCACAGCAACATTTTCGATGCCCGTTCCCAAACACTGTTAGCTTGGCCGGCGCCAGCCAGCCAAGCGGAGCGCTGGCAGCGCGCGGCAGCACTGGGCAGAGCGGCCGCGCGATTGCCCTTCGTGTACGTGCCGCGCTTTTACCAGCCGCAATACTCTGCCGCCGGCCGGGCACTGGCTGTGCTGCCGCTGTGCGACGACGTTCCTCGGCAGATCCGCTGCGCGCGGGTGTCGGACCTCGACTCGGTGCCCATTCCCACCGCACCGGTAGTGCCGTTCGTCGAGTGCGTGCAGGACCGGATGACCATCGAAATCATGCGCGGTTGTCCGCATCGCTGCCGGTTCTGCCAAAGCACCGTGGCCAAACGCCCAGTTCGTTTTCGCAAGGTAGAAACAATTGTTCAGGCGGCGCTGGAAGTGTATCGCAATACCGGCTACAACGAGATTTCCCTACTGTCGCTATCCAGCAGCGACTATCCCCATTTCGACCAGCTAGTGCGCCGCCTGCAAGAGGTCTTCCGGCCGCTCCACGTTGCTGTGTCGCTGCCCAGCCTTCGGATCAATGAACAACTGCGTTACGTGGGCGAGTTGCTTACCACCGAGCGCCACTCGGGCTTGACGCTCGCCCCAGAGGCAGCGCTGGACGACATGCGCCGGCGATTGGGTAAACGCATCCGCAACGACGACCTGTTGGAGGGTTGCCGGCGGGCGATGGAGCACGGTTTTTCGCGGGTAAAGCTGTACTTCATGTGCGGCTTGCCTGGCGAACGTACCGAAGACATCGACGGTATCATCGACTTGTGCGAGCAAATCGCGCAGCTTGGGCGCGAGGTTCGGGGGCGTCCGGCCACGGTGGTGGCCAACGTATCGAACTTCGTTCCCAAGCCGCATACCCCGTATCAGTGGTACCCCATGCAGCGGCGCGAATACTTTCTGGAAGCACATCGCCGCCTGCGGCGCCGGAAGCGCATCCGCAGCGTAGAGCTGCGCTGCCACGATGTGGAGAGCAGTTTGCTGGAGGGGGTGCTTTCGCGCGGCGATCGTCGCGTGGGCGACGCCATCGAGCTGGCCTACCGCCGCGGCGCCCGGTTGGACGCTTGGCGGGAACATTTCAACGCCGATTTGTGGTGGCAAGCCCTGCGCGACGCCGGCGTCGACGTGGAGCAGGTTTTGCACCAATCCTACCGCCTGGCCGACCCGCTACCATGGGACCATGTTACTTTGTATCACGACCGTTGTTACTTGGAACGACAATGGCACGACTCAGCGGCCATGCAACCCCACAGTCCGACCGCTGGCGCTTGACGCTACGAGGTGTAAACGCCATAGCCGCAAGGTCTTTGCCCGGTGTGGCAAGCTGAAACCGTCGCCGGACAAGGCGACGCAACCGTTGGGTGGTTGCGCGGCACACGATGCATGGTAGCGCCGCCACGCGCCGCTGGATGTGATTTTGCAACGTACAGCCCATATGCCCAAGTATCGTCTTTTGGCCATCGACATCGATGGCACGCTAGTCAACAGCCGCGACGAGCTGACGCCTAGGGTGCGCGCGGCGCTGACGCGGGCCGGGCGGTCGGGCATCCGCATCGTGCTGGCCAGCGGACGCCGTTACAGCCGTGTGCTGCCGCTAGTGGAGCCGCTGGCGATCGACGTCCCGTTGGTCACTGCCAGTGGCGCGCTGGTGAAAGACCCGCGCGACCACCGCACGTTGTTTCGGGCCGAGTTCTCGGAAGATGTCCTACGGCGGACGATCGGCGCGGTAGATCGTGCCGGTTTCGACCCATTGCTCTGCGGCGATACATTTTTGCAAGGGTTCGACTTCTACACGCCCGCTGTGTTGCGCCGCGAAGAGGCACGCGAGTATGTGCGGCTTAATCCGGGCGATGGGCGCATTTGCCCCGTCATGCTGGACCGTCCGCCGCCGGAGGTTTTCCTGGTCTTCACGCTGGGAACGCAGGAGCAGATGCTGTCGGTGCAGGCCCAATTGCACGACCAACTTCCCGGCCAACTTGCCACGCACGTGCTGCGCAGCCCGCGATATACCGGGTACTTGTGCGAAATCGTTCCGGCCGGCGTCAGCAAATGGTCGGCAGTCCAGCGGTTGGCCGAGCAATGGGCGATCGCCGATGCGGAGATATGCGCCGTAGGAGACGACGTCAACGACATCGCCATGATCCGCGCCGCCGGCCTGGGAGTAGCTATGGGCAACGCACAACCGCGGGTAAAAGCGGCGGCCGACCGCATCGCTCCCACTCACGACGAAGACGGCTTGGCGCAGGTGGTCGAGTGGTTGTTGGAAGAAAGCTAATCACACAAGCAAGCGAATCAAAATATGGCCTGATCGCCAAATCCCAGTCGGCGCTTTCCGAACGGCAACATAACCTGCTCGTTGCAACCGTCCGGTAAGCTGATATGCTGATTGCGTCTGTCGGACACTTGAAGATAAGGAGGCCACATGAGAACCCAACAAAGCGGCAGCGCAGTGCACACACATCCGCGCCGGCAGTTCTTGCAGCAAGGGGTATCGGCCGGTTTAGCGGCGGCGGGCGGCTTGGCGGTAGCCCGCGCAGCACACGCCGCCGGAGAACAGCGCATCCGAGTAGGCCTTATCGGTTGCGGCGGTCGCGGGAGCGGTGCAGCACTGAACGCCATGAACGCCGGACCGGACGTGCGTCTGGTGGCAATGGCCGATCTGTTTCCCGAGCGAGTCCAAACCAGCCTTAAATTGCTCCGCAGACAGAAGGCAGAGCAAATCGACGTTACCGACGACCGCTGCTTCGCCGGCTTCGACGCCTACCAGAAGCTGATCGACAGCGGGGTCGACGTGGTGCTTATCGCGGCGGCCTCGCATTTTCATCCCCGAATGCTCAAGGCCGCCGTGGACGCCGGCAAACACGTGTTTATCGAAAAGCCTGCCGCCGTGAACGTGCCGGACCTGAAAATCGCCATGCAAGCTTGCGAAGAAGCCGGGAGGAAAGGGCTGAACATCGTGGCCGGGCTGTGCTGGAGATATGATCACGCGGTCCGCGAAACCATGAAGCGCGTGCTCGACGGGCAGATAGGCCAGATCATGGCCATTCAGGAAACTTACATCACCTCTCCTTACGTGCTGCGCGAGCGTCAGCCCGGCTGGACCGAAATGCAGTACCAATGCCAGAACTGGTATCACTTCAATTGGCTGGCCGGCGACCAGACGTTGCAACAACTTATCCACAGTCTGGACAAGGCATCGTGGGCGTTGGGCGACCGACCGCCCGAAACCTGTTGGGGTCATGGCGGCCGGCAGGTGTGCACCGATCCGAAATACGGCGATCTTTTCGACCATCATGCGGTAGTGTTCGAGTATTCCGATGGGGTGCGGGTGTATGGCTTTTGCCGCGCGCAGCCCGGCTGTTACAACGAAACGTCGGACGTGATCTTCGGTACCCGCGGACGTTGCGACGTACTGAGATTTCGCATCGAAGGCGAAAAACCGTGGCGCTACGAAGGCCAGCGGCCCAGCATGTACGATGTCGAGCATCAAGAGCTGTTCGCGGCGATTCGGGCCGGTAAGGCGATAAACAACGGCCACTACCTGTGTTTAAGCACCATGTTGGCGCTGATGGCCCAGGCGGCTTGCCAAACCGGCCAGAAGCTCACCTGGCAGCAGATCAACTCTTCGCAATATGCTCCTGCGCCGGCACGCTACGATTGGGACGCCGATCCGCCGGTGCTCCCCGACAGCAACGGGCAGTATCCCACAGCCATGCCGGGCATTACGAAGTTTGTGTAGCCCCACTTGTTGACGCAAGGCTTGCTGCCGCCCAGGGCCACCGCCGCAGGAGCCGCAAGCGACGGCCTTTGTGCTTTGAGATTGGCGGCAACTTTTGCCGGCAATGGCATGAATTGCTGTGGGCAATTGCAAGCATTCGTCCTCGCGGTTGCAGACATTCGCGCTGGCAGTTGCAGACTTTGTTGCTGCCGATTCGAGGCAACTTGTTGGCAAGTGCAAGCATTCTTGTTGCCGGTTGCGGGGCGTCACGGCCGACGACTGCCAAAGTGGCAGTGGCGAGCGGGCGAGGTGTAGGACGATTTGTCATACTTGGCTTTACAGCCCAGATTGTGTAGGTCAGAGACATCGCGCAACTGACGCACTAATAAGCACTTATCTGTCTGACTACCGCAAGGCACAGTAGTTGCATGGCTAGCGGGCAGCAGTCGCGCTGTCGCGCAGTTTGGCAGATTCTACTCGGCTACTGGTGCGGGCCTGGGCCTGCACGAAGCCGTGGCCGCAGCATCGTTATTGGCATCAGTTACCGGCAGAGATTTCGGAGATCACCGCTTATGGCAAAAAAGAAAGAGGAAGCATCTGCGAAGAATGTCACTTTGACAAAGAACCATATTCAACCCCTGGGTGACCGGGTGGTGGTGGAACGGGAGGAATCTGAAACCGTCACTGCCGGCGGCATCGTGCTGCCCGACACCGCCAAAGACAAGCCCGCCCGGGGAAAGGTCATCAGTGTCGGCGCCGGCCGATTGCTGAAAGACGGCACGCGCGCCAAGCCGCAGGTCAAGCCGGGCGACCGGGTGGTATTCAACTCGTATGCCGGGGAGCCGTTCAAACTGGGAGAAACCGAGCTGGTGTTGATGCGCGAGGAGGACATCTTGGCTGTGGTGGAATAAGACCACCCGGCGGCTCAATGCCGCCCCGATAGTTGATGTGGGAAATAACAATCGTTAGGGCGAAGTGGGTGGCTTACGCAAAAGGCTTCGCCGCTGCAAAACGCTTTGTGGAACCTGTCGAGAAGGAGAACAACTTCAATGGCTGCGAAAATCATTGCTTTCGATCAGGAAGCGCGCGACGCCTTGCGTCGTGGTGTGGGCAAACTGGCCCAAGCGGTGCGAGTAACGCTGGGGCCGCGGGGCCGAAACGTCATTTTGCAGAAAAGCTTCGGTTCGCCTACGGTCACCAAAGACGGCGTGACAGTGGCCAAGGAAATCGAGCTGGAAGACGTTTACGAAAACATGGGTGCCCGCATGGTCCGCGAGGTAGCCTCTAAGACCAGCGATGTGGCCGGCGACGGCACCACTACAGCTACCATCCTGGCCGAGGCCATCTTCAACGAAGGGTTGCGGGCTGTCGTATCGGGCGTAAACCCGTTAGCGCTGAAGAACGGAATCGAAAAGGCCGTCGACGACGTCGTCGAAAAGCTCAAGGCGATGTCCGTCTCGGTCAAGAACAAGAAGGAAGAAATTGCTCAGGTTGGCACCGTGGCGGCCAATAACGACTCGCAGATTGGCCAGATACTGGCCGACGCCATGGAAAAAGTCGGCAAGGACGGCGTGATCACCGTCGACGAAGGCAAGACCATGCAAATGGAGCTGGAGTTCGTCGAAGGGATGCAGTTCGACCGCGGCTACCTCTCGCCGTACTTCATCACCGATCCGCAAAAAATGGAGTGCGTGCTGGAGGACGCTTACATTCTCATCAGCGAAAAGAAGATCTCCAGCTTCAAGGACATGGTGCCGCTGCTGGAGAAAATCGTCAACGCCGGCAAGCCGCTGCTGGTTATCGCCGAGGATGTTGACGGCGAAGCCCTAGCCACGCTGGTCATCAACAAGCTCCGCGGCACGCTGAAGGCTTGTGCCGTCAAAGCGCCCGGCTACGGCGACCGCCGCAAAGCGATGCTGGAAGACATTGCCATCCTGACCGGCGGGGTGGCGTTGTTCGAGAGCCTCGGCCGCAAGCTGGAGAACGTTACTTTGGCCGACTTGGGCCGGGCCAAGAAGGTGGTGGTGGACAAAGATAATACCACAATAATCGAAGGCGCCGGCAAGAGCGCGGAAATCAAGGGCCGGATCGAGCAGTTGCGGCGCGAAATCGAAAAGACCACCAGCGATTACGACCGCGAGAAGCTCGAAGAGCGGCTAGCCAAGCTGGCCGGGGGTGTAGCGAAAATCAACGTCGGCGCGGCTACCGAGGCGGAAATGAAGGAGAAGAAAGCTCGCGTCGAAGACGCCTTGCACGCCACCCGCGCAGCCGTCGAAGAAGGCATCCTGCCCGGCGGCGGTGTGGCCCTGCTACGCGCCTCGCAGCAGGTAAAACCGGAAAAACTGAGCGACGACGAAGAAGTGGGCTATAAGATTGTGTTGCGGGCCTGCCGGGCGCCGATCATGCAGATTGCCGAGAACGCTGGGCAAGACGGCGGCATTGTCTGCGAGAGGGTCGCCGAAATGAAAGGCCCGATGGGCTTCAACGCCATGACCGGCCAGTATGAGGATTTGGTTAAAGCCGGGATTATCGATCCGACGAAAGTCGTCCGTTGCGCCTTGCAAAACGCCGCCAGCGTTGCTACGCTGTTGTTGACCTCCGATGCTTTGATAGCGGAAAAGCCCAAGGAAAAAGAGGATCGCCATCCGCCCCACGGCGGTGAAGATATGTACTAATGCGGAACAGGGCGATTAGGGATCGGATACCTGGCGTCTGCTCCCCGTAACCCTGTCCGTCGCGAGAATGCCAGTTCCCCTCCTTCAGCCCGCCGGTTCCTCCCGCCGGCGGGCTTTCTTTTTACACCGCTGGGATTGCACACCGCCTACAGCCAAGTAAACAATAGACAGCCAAGGCCGCAGTAACTGGTTCAATCGCAAGCTGCTCGTTGCTGTCGTTTGTTTCCTATAATCGCTGTAAGAAAGGGCTCGCTATGTCTGCGCCGACTAGAACTGCCCAGTCCACCTGCCCGAAGTCTTCGTTCCAAGTTGGCGACTGCCGCCGCCGGTTCCTGAAGACCATCGGCGCCGCGCTTCCGGCGGCAGCCTTGGCCTGTCCAGGAGCGCAAGTCGCCGCCGCAGCGCAGCCCGCCGCGCAAGCACTACCGCAAATCAAATTGGGCAAGTATTCCATTTCGCGGCTGATTTGCGGCGCAAATCCGTTTAACGCCGGTTCGCATCTGTCGGTCTTCGTCAACCATCAGATGCGCGAGTACTACACGCCGGAACAAATCCTCAAGACCCTGCGCCGCTGCCAGGAGGTGGGAATAAACTGCTGGCAGTCGAGCGGGGGAAACATCGAGCTGTACAAGCGCTTCGTGGACGAAGGTGGGCAGATGCACTACATCTCGCTGGCGACAAACAATGCGCAGGAAATCGAGCGTCTGGCCCGCGCCGGTTGCATCGCTGTGGCCCATCACGGCGAAGTGACCGACAGCATGTTCAAAAGCGGCCGCTTCGAGCAGATTGGCGACTTTCTCCACCGGGTGCACGACGCCGGCTTGCTGGCCGGCATCTCCACCCACATGCCCGCCGTGGTCGAAGCCGCCGAATCGAAAGGCTGGGACTTCGACTTCTACATGACTTGCGTGTACGAGCGCCACCGCTCGGCCGAGGAATTGAAGAAGTTGCTCGGCCACGTGCCCATCCCGCTAGGCGAAGTTTATCTACAAGAAGACCCACCGCGCATGTACAAGGCCATGCAGCAGACCAGGCGTCCCTGCCTGGCCTTCAAGATACTGGCCGCCGGCAGGCTCTCGGAGCGGAAACAATGGGTGGAAGAGGCCTTCCGGCAGACCTTCGCCGGCATCAAACGCGGCGACGGCGTCATCGTGGGCATCTACGACCGTTACACCGATCAGGCCTACGAGTGTGCCCAGTTGACGCTTCGCTACGGCAGTTGACAACTGCTGCGGCACCGCCCGCTGCCATCGAGGCGGAGCACTTGCGCGGCGCTATGTGAGGGCGATCGACTTTTTCCCAATCCCGTCGTAACTGGTTGTGTGCGAAGTCGCGCGGATCTTGTGCGAGCGCGCTGCCCCTACGGTTCGTGAGAACGTCTCAAAAAACCATTCGTAGCGTGCTGAACCGGCGCTCGGTCTCGGCCATCAGTGCGTCTTCGGCCGCCTCGTCGGCTGCCTCGTAGGTCACCGAAAAACGCAAGTACGGCCCGGCGTCGTCCCACGGCACGCAGCAGATCGAATGCTCGGTAATAAGGTACTGCGAAAACTCTTCAGCCGTGGCGAAAGTCGGCCCGCCGCTAACCGCCCGGGGCGCGCGGGTATACACGAAGTACGTCCCGCCGGGCATCTGGCAATCGAAGCCGCAGCGCGTCAGAGTGGCGACCAGTTTTTGCAACCGACGGAAATATTTAGCGCGTGTCCGGCGGGGAATTTCGGCGTCGTCCAGCGCTACGATGGCCGCTTTTTGGATGGCGATGAACTGTCCGGAATCGCTGTTGTCCTTGATGTCGGCAAACGCCCGCACGATTCGCTCGTTTCCGCACACCCAGCCCAGCCGCCAGCCGATCATGTGCCAGCCTTTAGAAAGCGAGTGCAGTTCCACGCCTACCTCTCGTGCACCTGGTACTTGAAGAAAGCTTAGCGGCGGCTGGCCGTAGCTAAGCATCACGTGTGCCGCGTCCTGGATGACCACGATCCGATTGCGCAGCGCGAACTCCACCACTTGCGCGTAAAACTCGCGCGTGGCTACCTTCCCGGTTGGACTGTTCGGATAGTTCAGCACCAGCAGCTTGGCGCGGCGCAAAACGTCGGGGGGAATGGAATCCAAGTCGGGCAGAAAATCGTTTTCCGGCAGCAGAGGCAGACGATAGACCTCGCCGCCGTAATACTTCGTATGCGTGCCGGCCACCGGATAGCCCGGCACCGTCATCAGCGTGACATCTCCGGAATCAATGAATGCCGCTGGCAACATGGCCAGCGCCGTTTTGGTGCCGATGCAATGATTGATCTCCCGGTGCGGATCAAGCTCCACGCCGAACTCGCGGAGCATGAACCGCGCGGCGGCTTCACGAAAAGCCGGAATGCCGTTGTCGGCGTAGCCACGGTTTTCCGGCTGGTTGATTTCGTGCGCCATCGCCCGACGCACCGATTCCGGCGCCATCTCGTCGTTCTCGCCGATGCCGAAGTCCAGCAGCGGACGCTCCGGGTGCTCGGCCAGCGCTTTGCGCTTGGCACGCTTGATCTTCTCGAACTTATAGATTTCGGTCCCTTTTCCGTAATTGGAACCGCCGATTCGTTGGGCGAAAAGCTGTTGAAAGTACGGGTCGCTCATAACAGTGTCATACCAGAGGAACTGCCACAAAACGCAAGGTTATCACTGTAACGCGCCGCACACTTACCGACAACCTCCCGGACGCCGCGCTCTAAGGCATGGCTTACGCCGCGCCGGAAGTTTCCCCAGCCGTGGCGGGCAGCCGGGCAACCAGCTATAATCGCTTTCGCAATGTTATGGCTTCGGCAATCCATATGTAAGCGCTTTGGCGACTGGGGCCGAAACGCACCATCCCGTCGCGGAGAACGACCATCGTTACTGCCATGAAAACTATTAACCCCGCTCCTATCCTGGCGGTTTACGGCATATTGGGCGTGACGATTTTTAGTACTGCTATCGGGCCGGTGCTCGCAGCGCAGCCGCCCGACGAGCAGCACATCGCTGCCCTGATCAAGGTGATCCACCGCGTGGGGCCACATGGCAAGGGACATGCTGAAGCCGCCCAAGCCTGGCGACAGTTGGCTCAAGCCGAAGCCGGGCAGCTTCCCGCAGTATTGGCGGGTTTTGATGGAGCCGGGCCATTGGCCATCAACTGGCTACGTGCTGCCGCAGAGGCGATCGCCGAGCGCCATCTGCGCGCCGGCGGCAAACTGCCGGCGGCCAAGTTGGAGAAGTTCGTCTGCCAGCGAGAGCACTCTCCTGCTGCCCGCCGGCTGGCCTACGAGTTGCTTTGTCTGGCCGATCCGGCTGCCCCCGATCGCCTGCTGCCCCACATGCTGGACGATCCGAGCCTGGAATTGCGCCGCGACGCCGTAGCGCGAGCTGCCTTGCAGGCCGACTCGCTGGCGCAGGCCGGTCAGACCGAGAAAGCCCTTGACGGCTATCAACAGGCATTCGCTGCCGCGCGCGATCTGGATCAAGTCACCGAGCTTGCCCAGCGGCTTACCAAGTTGGGCCGGCCAGTGGACGTGCGGCAACATCTGGGGTTGATCGTTCGCTGGAAGCTCATTGGCCCGTTCGATAATACCGGTGGCAAAGGTTTCGACGCCGTGTATCCGCCCGAACAGCAGCTCGATCTGACGGCCGCCTACGACGGCAAAAACGGTAAAGTCCGCTGGATGGATTACGAAAGCAAAGACGAGTTGGGCAAAGTCGATTTCAATGCCGCCCTGGGAGAGCAGAAGGCGGTCGTGGCCTACGCTTACGCCGAGTTCTATGCTGCCCAAGAGCAGCCGATGCAGTTCCGCGTCAGCTCGTTCAATGCCGTAAAAGTATGGCTCAACGGACAGATTGTTGAGCGCCGCGAAGTGTATCACAGCGGGGCAGAATGGGATCAATACATCAGCACCGCCGTACTGCGGCAAGGCCGCAACCAGATATTGGTCAAAGTCTGCCAGAACGAGCAGACGCAATCCTGGGCCAGACACTGGTGGTTTCAGCTTCGCGTCTGCGATGCCACAGGTGGTGGCTTGGCCAGTCAGCAACCTTGACCGGCCGTGCCACCGCCACCCCGATAGCCGATAACTTTGACGGAGCACGCCTCAACATGCCGACCGTCGCATCTTACATGCCGCGTTTAGCGTCTCGCGTGCGGACTGTCGCATCCTACATGCCCGCTTTGGCATCTGGCACAGCGAGTTGTGCATCTTGCACATCGAGTGTCCCATCGAAACACGCAAAAACGGTCTTGCTCGCCAGCGCGATTGTGCTGCTTGCGGGACTAGAGGTTTCCTCGGCAAGCGATTGGCCGCAGTTTCGCGGTCCGGGCGGCACGAGTATCTATACCGGCGATGACTTGCCGCTGGATTTCGACGTTAAAACCGGCCGAAACGTGGCGTGGCGTGCACCGTTGCCAGGCAAAGGGCCGTCTAGCCCGATAGTC
The DNA here is from genome assembly GCA_938015445.1 of uncultured Pirellulales bacterium. Classification (GTDB taxonomy): domain Bacteria; phylum Planctomycetota; class Planctomycetia; order Pirellulales; family Thermoguttaceae; genus CALLPE01. The sequence goes on along the minus strand of CALLPE010000017.1, from coordinate 16,049 downwards.
GTCGCCGGCCGGGTGATCGTCACCGCTGCCAGCGGGCCGCGGCAAGACCGCTTGCATGTGCTGTGCTTCGACTGCGCCACCGGCAAGTTGCTGTGGCATCGTCAGCTCTGGGCGACCGGGTCTACCGTGTGCAATTCATTTGGCGGCGTGGCCGCTCCTACGCCGGCTAGCGACGGACGGCGCGTCGTCGCCCTGTTTTCTTCCTCCGACATGGCGTGCTTCGACTTGGACGGCAACCTGCTGTGGTATCGCGGACTGGGATACGAATCGCCCAACACGCGCAACGACGTGGGCATGGGCTCCTCGCCGTTGATGGTCGGTCCGGAAACGGTCGTCGTGCAGTTGGAGAATCTGGGCGAGTCTTTTGCCGTAGGTATCGACGCTGCCACGGGGGTGGATCGGTGGCGCATCCCACGCCCGCGCGGCAGCATCTGGTCGTCGCCGATACCGCTGCCCGGCCCCACCCCCGCCGAAGACTTGGTGCTGCTACATAGCCGCCAGCACCTGACAGCCCACCAAGCGTCCACCGGCAAGCAGGTCTGGCAGTACGAGGCATTTTGCCACACCATCGCCTCGGCGGTGGTGCTGGGCCAGCGGATTTATCTGCCCGCGATCGGCTTGCACGCACTGCGATACGACCCGCAAAGGCGCACGGTAGAAAAACTTTGGTACGACGAGCGTCTGCGTTCGGACAATTGCAGCCCGGTAGTCGCGCAAGATCGCTGCTACGTCATCAAACCGCCAAACATCCTGATGTGCGCCGACGCCGCCGACGGCCGCACCTTGTGGCAACTGCGGCTAAAAGGTCCTTTTTGGGCCACTCCACTGATGGCAGGAAGACGGCTGTATTGTGTCAACTACGATGGCCTGGTGCAGGTAGTACAATTGGGCGATGAAGGAAAGCTGATTTCCGCTTGCCAATTGGAAAGCGGCGCGCTGGCCTCGCCGGCTGCGGCCGACGGTGCGCTGTACTTCCGCACCCACAACACGCTGTGGAAGATTGCCGAGGGATCGCGGTAAGCGGCGCGAGCTGACCCGAGCCAGTCGCTTCCAGCACCGCGCTGCCTTGGCCCAGCCAGGATGTCTGCACAGAACTTGTTCGACAAGCGATGACCGACCGAATCGCCATAACGCCATGCGGCCCGATTAACGGCTCCATCCGACCGCCCGGCTCGAAAAGCATCACCAATCGGGCGTTGGTGTGCGCTGCTCTGGCCGAGGGGGATTCCACGCTCTTCGGCGCTCTGGATAGCGAGGACACCCGGGTGATGATGGAATCGCTGCGGCTGCTGGGCGTTCGCGTGGCCCACGAGCCGGATACGGCCGTCATTCGCGTTTCCGGCTGCGGCGGGAAGATACCTGTCGCCGAGGCCAACCTCTACGTGGCCAATAGCGGCACGACGCTGCGCTTTCTGACGGCGATGGTGGCGCTGGGGCAGGGAAGGTTCCGCCTGGACGGTTCGCCCCGTATGCGCCAGCGCCCCGTGCAGGACCTGCTCGATGCCCTTGCCCAACTGGGAGTACAGGCCAATTGCGAGCTGGGCACGGGATGTCCGCCAGTGGTAGTCAATGCCGCCGGATTGCGGGGAGGAGAGGCGCATGTGTCAGGGAGCATATCGAGCCAGTTCCTCAGCGGACTGTTGATGGCTTCCCCGTACGCGCGCCAGCCAGTTGATATCGTCGTCACCGACCAACTGGTCTCGCAACCTTACGTGCGGATGACGCTGGCAGTGATGGAGAGCTTCGGCGTAACCGTCGAGGCCACCGCTTGCTCTCGCTTCCACGTGCCCGCGCCGCGCACCTATCAGGCGTGCCACTACCAGATCGAGCCGGATGCCTCGGCCGCCAGCTATTTTTTCGCTGCCGCGGCCATTACGGGGGGCAGCGTGACGGTGGAAGGATTGTCGCGCAATAGTCTTCAGGGCGACGTGGCGTTTTGCGACTGCCTGGCCCGCATGGGCTGTCGGGTCGAGTACCAACCCAATGCCATTACAGTCACCGGCGGCAGTTTGCGCGGCATCGAAGTGGACATGAACGCCATCAGCGACACGGTGCAAACGCTGGCCGCTGTGGCCCTTTTCGCCGATGGTCCCACGACCATCACAGGCGTAGCTCACATCCGCTACAAAGAAACCGACCGCCTGGCCGCACTAGCCACCGAGCTGTGCAAGTTGGGGGCCGAATGCCAACAGCGCGAGGATGGTTTGCACATCGTACCGGCGACGCTCCGCGGGGCGGAAATAGCCACCTACGATGATCATCGTATGGCAATGAGTATGGCCTTGGTCGGCCTGCGCGTGCCCGGCGTGGTAATCCTCAATCCCGAATGTACGCAAAAGACATATCCCACGTTTTTCGAGGATTTGAAAAAACTCTCCCCGCAATCCTCCCAATAGCAATGCCTTCCTATACCAGTCCCCTCAATAGAAATGGTTTTTAGATAACAAGGGATGTCCTATGTACCTTTGTGCTGGTAGCGTGTCTTTGTGGCGGATGCTCTGCTGCGTAACCGTGTACACAGTGATATTGTGTGGGCACATCGCGGTAACGGTTTCAGCACAAGAGACGGCCGTTGCGGCGGAGTCGCATTACCCCAAACCGCCGAAGCCCAATTTCGTGTATTTCCTGATTGACGAACTGGGGTACTACGAGTTGTCCTTTATGGGACATCCGGAACTGAGGACTCCAAATATCGACCGCTTGGCAGCGCAAGGAGTGCGATTTACCCAATTCCTCGCCGGTTCATCGGTGTGCGCTCCCACCCGCGCGTGCCTAATGACCGGCAAACATTCCGGCCGTAGCTCACTGCGCACCAACGGCGGTTGGGAGCCGATCCGCGCCGACGAGGAAACTATCGCCTCGCTGCTCCGCCGGGCCGGTTACGTGTGCGGGGGCTTCGGCAAATGGGGATGTGGCGGCCGAGGCACCAGCGGCGTACCGGAAAAGCATGGATTCGACGTTTTCCTCGGATACTACGACCAGGTCCACGCTCACACCTTCTTCCCCACTTATCTGATTCGCAACAGCCAGGAGGTTCCGCTACGGGGAAACACCGGGAACGCACGGCAGGGACAAACCTTCAGCCAGTACGTTATCTTCGACGAGTCGCTGAGGTTCCTCCGAGAAAACAAAGACCGGCCATTTTTCCTATATCTGCCCTGGACACCGCCGCACGGGCAATGGGGTATTCCGGAAAGCGACCCTTCGTGGCAACTCTACAAGAACAAACGCTGGGATATCGACCCCACAATGGAGATGGATGCGAAGATTTACGCGGCTATGGTCAATCTGGTCGATAGACAAGTGGGCCAGGTGCTGCGGACGCTTGATGAACTGGGGCTGGCGGAGAACACCCTGGTGCTGTTCTCGGGCGATAATGGCGGTCACACCTATTTCGCAAGCGAAAAGCATCCGGCAGGCTTCTTCGCTCCCAACGTCGATCCGAAGACCGGCAAGCGCTTCCGTGGCGGCAAAGGAAATCTATACGAGGGTGGCCTGCGGGTTCCCTTTATTGCCCGCTGGCCGGGACGTATGGAGGCAGGCCGTGTGAGCGACCATCTGGGGTACTTTCCCGATATTCTGCCCACGCTGGCGGAATTGGCCGGCGTCGAGCCGCCGGCCGGTATCAACGGCATTTCGTTCGTGCCAGAGCTGCTGGGCGAAAGGGCTGGCCGGAAGCAAGCAGAGCACGAATACTTGTACTGGGAGTTGCGAGGGCAAGTGGCTGTACGTCAGGGGAAATGGAAGGCCATCAGGCCGGGAAATAAAGCTGCCTGGGAATTGTACGATCTGGCTGTCGATGTCGAGGAAAAAAGGAACCTTGCCGCCGAGCACCCACAGGTGTTGGAAAAGCTGATCAAACTGGCCGAGGCGGCTCACGAACCGATCAGGCCGGGCGAGGTGTACGATTATCAACTGGTAAACAAGGACAGAACCATTCCCCTGGGGCGGCCGCCGGAAGCATCCAAGGTGGGCAGTCTGCCAGGGAAGCAATGAGGGTCTTGATGGGCAACCGGCCGGTAAACAGCAATCCGACAGCCGTTAGCTGCTGGGTGCTCGGAGGCGGTTCCGCGTTGGGTCACTTCTCCTCTCGCAGCTCGGCGATAGCGATCCCCGATTCGCCGGCCACACTGTACAGCAAGTATGTGCGTCCGTCGTCCTCGAAGATGGCTGGATCGCGCAGGGCGTGCTCGCGGCCGTGGGCCGCGCCTGCGGCCGAGCGTCTGATGGGTAGGTCCGCACCCTCGTAGTCGAACTCGGGCCGCAGCACTTCCTCAGCCGGTCCGGCGCGCCAGGTCTTCCAGTCGCCTTTGAGCTGGATGGGGCATCGGAGGATGCGCTCCGGCGCATCGCCGATACTGGAATAGTACACCCATAGGGTGTCGCCAGTGCGGTGCAGGGCCACATGGCGCACGCCGGGCTTATTGTAGGTGGGTTTGTCGCGCCCTGCTGCGTCCGGCATGGGATTGATGCCTTCTTCGAAGTCCCCGAGGCCGTCCTTGGAGCGCCACAATAAACCCCCTTTTGACATCCCATACCACATTCCATCATAGAAGAAGGCGCGGAAATAGAAAGGACACAGCGGTTTGTCGGAAGCCTTGAAGTTCAGGCCGTCGGAGGATGTGGCTACAAAGGTCATCTGGCGTTTTCCCGCTTGCGCAGGGCAGTGAAAGTACATGCGAATCTGCTTCAGTTGTGGAACGACGATTACATCGGGCGAAGCAATATGACCTTTGCAGCCTGGGGCCTCATGGAGGCGCAGAACGCCGGGCGGATGTATCTTCCAGGGGCCTTCCAGTTTGTCGGCCACTGCCAGACGGATGTAGCCCCCACTATGATGGGCGAAATACAGATAGTACCGTCCCAATGGGTTGCTTACCCAGTCCGGCACACGGATCAAAGAAGGCCCGTTGATGTTTCCTCGGTCGCCCGGCGGAAGCATTTCGGGACGGATTATAGGATTGTTGGGCAGCCGCACTACCTTCAAGTTACTGGCTTTTCGCGGTTCCATGGCGGTTTGTGGATCGTGGGAAGTAAGCCACGGTTCGCCGATGCATATGTGTCGGTGGAGTGCGTAGTTGTGCAACGCTGCGGGTTCACAATGGACAAAGCCTGTGCCATCTGTTGCGAAACTGTGTTGAACACCGCCCGGGCCACTTATCTCGGACCGCAGTAACAGCGCCGAGAACCACTGACCAGAACTAAAAACGCTGGCTAATGCGCCGCACAGGGCCAGCGGCGCTAGCGCAGCCAGCAGCCACCGTTCATGGCCGACAAAATGGGGCCGGGCTGTCTTCCAACGGATAAAGTTGGGGGAAGTCTGCTTAGGTTTCATTATCGGTGGCCGTGTGTTCCACAATGGCATTAAGGACGCCCTCGATTGTATATTGCGAGGCTTCCACGGTGGGCTGAAAGCCTAACTCGCGGAGCGTCGCCGACGTGACGGGACTGATACTGGCCAACTTCGCCCGATGGAGTTCCTGGCCAAACAATCGTACTAGCGAGCGGGCAATGGCCGAGCTGGTGACGGTGACCCAGTCGATGCGACCGGCGGCAAACTCAGTATAGATTGCCGAATCGGGCGCTTCTATATCGCGGCTGGTGTAAACCACCAATTCTTCCACGGTAGCGCCGGCTGCGGTCAGCCCTTCGGCAAGCAGTTGCCGTCCGCGGCTGGCGCGGGCCAGGAGAAAGCGCTTCCCTTGCGCTTGGCGACTCAGGGCGTCCAATAGTCCTTCGGCCCGATAGTCTTCGGGGACTACATCCGGGCGGAGCGAGAAGGCCGCCAGTGCCGCGGCCGTGCCAGGGCCGATCGCCGCCAACTTCAGCGTGCCCAGCCGCCGCACGTCGCCGCCAGTGGCCATCAACCGGCCCAGTAGATAGCGCACGCCGTTGGCGCTGGAGAACACCAACCAATCGAATTGGTGCAGGCGTGACAGGGCGTCATCAACTGGCCGCCAATCGGGAGGATCGGCGATTTCGATTGCCGGCTGTTCCAGCACCTCGGCCCCAAGCGCGGCCAGACGCTGGCACAGCGGATCGGGCTGCATTGCCGGGCGCGTAACCAACACCCGCTTGCCAATCAGCGGCCGGGCGGCGAACCAGGAAACACTCGGGGCCAGATCGACTACGTCGCCCACGATGATCACCGCCGGCGGACGCATCTGATGGTCCGCTATGGCTGCCGGAAGCTCGCCGAGGGTCGAACGGATCACCTGCTGATCGGGCCAAGAGCTGCGGCGAACGATGGCTACCGGCGTGCCGGGCGGTCTGCCGTGCTGGATGAGTGCCTGGCTCCACTGGGCCGCGCTGGCCAATCCCATGTAGAACACAATCGTGCCCGGAAAACTTGCCAACTGGCGGTAATCCAGCGGCGGCCCTAGGTCCGCCTTGCGCTGATGTCCGGTCACCAGTGCTACCGCCGAAGCGTAGCGGGCATGGGTGATAGGAATTTCGGCATATCCGGCCGCTGCCAGAGCGGCGGTCACACCGGGGACTACCTCCAACGGAATGCCCGCGCTGCGTATCGCTGCGACCTCTTCGGCGCAGCGCCCGAAGACGAACGGATCGCCACTTTTTAGCCGCACCACGTTTTTGCCTTCTCGGGCGGCTTGAATCATTTGCCTGTTTATTTGTTGTTGCCGATCTTCCAACGGCGTGTGCTGATGGCCCAGGCCGATAAGTTCGGCAGTGGATGTGCAGTGTCGCAAGACAGCCGGGTTGACCAGGTAGTCGTACAGCACCAAGTCTGCCAACCGCAGGCACTGTACGGCGCGGAGCGTGAGCAACTCGGGATCGCCCGGCCCCGCGCCTACAAAGTACACTTTGCCCAAACACGGTTGACTGTTGCGGTCAGATTCCATCAATCGTCCAGAACTGGCTCAGGGGGACCAATCGGCGACAAACGATCGGCATGGCCAATCGCCGTTTTGCCCGGCTTGCGGCCCATACTGGGGCAGTGGTCTATTGCCGGAAAGGTGGCTTGCCTCTGGAAAGTTGGTCTGTGCCGGAAAGTACGCGCACTTTGTGGCGGTACAGCTTATCGCCCGGATGTTCGAACCTTCGAGCCGAGCAGTGACGCGCCGTCGGTACACAACGCGCCCATTATATTCGGATTTTTAGCCCTGTTGCAGATTTGCGCGGACGGATAGGGGACCATCGCACGCTCTTTGTTAACAAACGGATGCCGAAACACTGGACAAGCTAGTTTTCCCAGTTTCTCCAATCGCCCAGAGATTCGGTCTTGAACAGAATTGTCAGCGCATTTACTATCCGCCCATCTGCTGCCGCGCGTGGCCGCGGCGGTAGTGCTATTCTGTATTGGTTTGTCGGTTAGCGATCGGCTCTTCTATCGCAGACCGGCGCTGCTCGGTGCAAGATGAACAGCACGCTTGGTGATTCTGCCGGTGCCACTGCTTCCCGCGCCCGTTCGTGGAGCATCGGCTGCGCAGCTTTTGATCTGCGCAAGCGGGCTGGTCTTGTAGCGGACTGTGCGGCAGGTACTAGCGTGCAAGCTGGTCCCATGGCAAAGCGTACGGTGATGCTCTGGCTAGGCTTGGTGTGGTTGGCTGGTGCAGCGCCGGCGCAGCCAACCCCGCAGCGGTATCACTCCGGCGCGGTGGTGCCGGCGGCAGCCAGCGGCGATGTTGGGCAGAAGTCGGCATCTGGCGTATACGCCGGCGCGCAGCTCGAGTATCAGGTGTACGCGCTGCGACACAAGCCTGCGGCGACGGTCGAGCGAATTTTGAAAGACATGTTGGATGGCTATGGCGAGGCTGTCCACATGGTTTCCGATAGCCGCACGAACCGACTGCTATTGCGCGGCCCAGCCGAGGCTCAGCGGATCGCCGCCGAGGTGATCGCGGCCGTCGACCAGCCGGCGCGTCTGCCCGGGCCCGAGACACCGCAACAAACCATCCAGTTGACGTTGATTCGGGCAGAGCAGCTCGATCCGTGGTTACGGGAACTGCTGGGCAACCGGCTTCGCTCGGTCGAGGCCACCGATCCGCAGCGCTCGGAGTACCAGTTGACTGATGCCGCAGGACGTACCGCGCGGATCAGCATCGACTGGCAGCGCCAGCGGGTACAGATCAGCGCCGCTGCTCCGTTGCTGAGCCAGATAGTGCGATTGGTACAGGCGCTGGACAGCCCTCCGCCGGCTCCGGGCGACAGCGTGCGGATTGTACCGTTGCGACGGGCGGACCTGCGCCAGGTGCGCGAGGCGATCGAGGCGTATCGCAGCGGCGCCCGTCCCGCAGCACGTCCTGTAGACACGGAGCACGACAACAAGCGGCGCAGTGCTCCGGGCAATAGCAGTGCTCCGGGCAATAATAGTGGGCATGTTGTTCCCGGCGCTAACGGTGGCCAGTCTTTCCACGGGGCTTATTGGGTGGAGGAGCCGGTGGCAGCGGGCAGAGGCGCCAACGGTGTTGTGGGGCGTCGTGGGCACATCGTGACTTGCCTGTTTCAGCCTGTCCAGCCGCAGCCGCCGGGTGCTGAACAATCACCCGAAAAGCAAACCGATGCCCAAACCGATCAGCAGCCTTTACGTCGTCCCAGTGTGCGCCAAATGGACGCCGACGTGGAAGTGGAAACGCTGCCCGACCTGGACGCCATCATCCTCCGCGGGCGACAGCGCGACGTGGAGCAGTTGCGGCGGATCATCGAACAGATCGAGCGCCTCAGCGCCGAAACCCAGCCAGTGGTGGACATTTATTTGTTGCGGCACGTCAACTGCGAGGCGCTGGCAGACCTGGTGGCCCAGGTGAGTCCCGACTTGGTGGGCGGTCAGCAGGGTCGGGTGATGCTGGTTCCGCTGGTCAAGCCGAACGCGCTACTGCTGATCGGTTGGGGACAAGCGGTGTTGACCATCAAAGACTTGATCGCCAAGTTGGATCAGCCGATCAGCCCGCACACGCAGTTTCGCGTGTATCGCCTGCGTTACGCCCCGGCGGCCGCGGTGATGAACACGGTGCAGAACCTGTTTGCCAATCGGGGCGGGCTAGCGCCACAAGTCAGGGTGGTATCCGACAACCGCACCAACTCGCTGGTCGTGCAAGCAGCGCCGCGCGACCTGGCAGAAGTGGAACTGCTGATCGAACGGCTGGACCAACCGACAGGCGAGGCGGTGCGGCAGGCAAGGGTATTCCGGCTGGCCAATTCGCTGGCTGCCGACGTGGCCAGCGTGCTCCAAGCGGCCATCAGCGGCGCGCGGCCGGGGGCGCCGGGAGCGGCTGCCGCGCCAGGGCAGAAATCCTCGGCCTTGGAGTTGTTGAGCGTGGATGGCGTTGCCCGGCGAATGGTTCGCGCGGGACTGCTCGACGACGTGCAGATCACCCCCGACCCGCGTACCAACACCCTTATCGTCGCCGCGCCGGCCGAATGCATGGATTTGCTGGCTGAGTTGATTCGGCAGCTCGATTCCCCCACAGCAGTGGCCCAAATAAAGGTGTTCCGCATCACTAACGGCGACGCCACTGCTCTGGCCAACACTTTGCGCGGTCTGTTGCCATCGGCGGCTGCGCCGGCGGCGGCTTTGCCGGGGGCTGAAGGCGAAACCTCGTTGGTGCCTGTTCGGCTTTCGGTGGACGTGAGAACCAACAGCATCATTGCCGTCGGCTCACAGGGGGACCTGGCGATCATCGAGGCCCTGCTGATCCGCCTGGACCAGGAGCCGGGGCTTGAACGCAAGAATGCCGTCTATCGGCTGAAGAACGCTCCGGCGGCAGACGTCTCGCGCACCATCAACGAGTTCCTGCGCACCGAGCGTCAGTTGCAGCAGTTCGCTCCTGGGGCGGTAAGCCCTTTTCAACAGATCGAGAGCGAAGTAGTCGTAGTGCCCGAGGTGGTCAGCAACGCCCTGATCATTAGCGCTACGCCCCGGTACTTCGACGAGATCAAGCAGTTGGTCGAAAAGCTCGACGCCGAGCCGCCCCAGGTGCTCATCCAGGTGCTGATCGCCGAGGTGGCGCTGGGCGACCTGGACGAGTTCGGCGTGGAGCTAGGGCTTCAGGATGCCATCCTGTTCGACCGCAGTTTGCTGGGCAACTTGATCACCACCACCACTACCACCCAGCGATCGACTGCCGAGGGGATCATCACCACCACCCAGCAGAATGTGGTGGCGGCGACCAACGAGCCGGGCTTTGCGTTCAACAACAAGCCGCTGGGCAACAGCGGGAGCACTGCGGCGCTGCGGAACAAGGATTTGATCGGCTCGCAAGGGCTGTCGCACTTCAACGTGGGACGGGTGAACAACGAGTTGGGTTTCGGCGGGTTGGTGCTCTCGGCCAGCAGCGAAAGCGTAAGCGTACTGATCCGGGCTTTGCAGGAGTCGCGACGGCTAGAGGTGCTCAGCCGGCCGCAAGTGATGACGCTCGACAACCAACCGGCGTTCGTGCAAGTGGGAAAGCGTGTGCCGCGGATCATCGGGTCTGCCGTCACCCAGTACGGCCAGCAGAACGCAATTGTGCTGGAGAATGTGGGGCTGATCCTCGGCGTGACCCCGCGCATCAGCCCCGACGGCCGCGTGGTGATGGAAGTGGATGCCGAGAAGTCGGAAGTCGGCCCGGTCGATGAGGGCATTCCGGTCACGACCACCGGCACTACGGTGATCAAATCGCCCAACATTCTGCTTACCACAGCCCAAACGACCGTAAGCGCCATGGACGGAGAGACGATCATCATCGGCGGTCTGATAACGAAGAGCACCCAGCAAACCGAGCGCAAGGTTCCGCTGCTGGGCGACATCCCGCTGGTGGGCGCACTGTTTCGGTACAACTACAATGCGTCGCGGCGGACGGAGATGTTGATTATTCTCACGCCGCATATCGTCCGTTCGCCGGAGGAAGCCGAGCGGGTGCGCCGGGCCGAGGAAGCCCGAATGCACTGGTGCCTGGGCGACGTGAGCGAAATTCACGGCACTGCCAATCTGGCCGCGCGACTGGACGAACACCAGGTGCCGGTGATCTATCCGGACGCCAATCCCCGTGGCGTGATCCCCAAGCCCAACGAGCAGCCAGAGGCACCGCGCCCGGAGTCTATCCCCCCTGGTCCCCAAATGCCGCTGGAGCCAGCGCCGCTGCCCAACGGTACCAGTAGCGCGGCGCCCGCTGTGGGCGATGCATTGCCTCCGGAGGTCAGCTCCTCGAGTGGTTCGCCACATACGGCAGGCGGGTCGGGACAGCCGTTGTCGACCGCTCCTGGTGGTACGACTCAGCCATTGCTGCGCATGCCCGTAGCGCCGCAGCAGATCGAACGGTCACCCCCGGTGCGCTCCATGGTAGGCCCCGCAAACAGCCCACCGCAAAACTCTCTTTACAGGGCCGAAAGCGCAAACGGCTATTGGCTGCCGGAACCCGCAACGGCCGGCGTGCCGGCGGCAGAATCGGTGCAGCTTCCGATTGGCTCGCCGACGATTGCACCCGCACAGCACCTGCACCATCGTGGCGAAACTCGGCCCGTCGCGCAGCACGACGAAAATTACAGTTCCCAGCCTGGCATGGGGCGTTTGCACGGCACGGTCGAACCGGGGAAGAAGATGTCGCCAAACCAGCATTGGGGCGCAGCGGCACCGCCACCGCCACAAGGGCTTCCCCGTGCCGAGCAGGCTGGTCCAGCTACGCGCTACGGCTACTCGGCCAATCCAATCCCTACCGACGTCTTTGGCGATCCCAGCCGCGTTGAACCATTGCAGTATCACCAACAGCAACCGCGGCCATGATTGTCCACGGGGTGTTAGAAACCGCGCTTGTGGCGCTGATGGTTGAAGGTGAAGCGAAGCCCGGCGCTACTTGACAGTCACGATGCCACAGAGCTGGTAAACATGGCAGTGTGGGCGGGAATAACGGTGTTAACGGTCGGACGCCACGGTCAGACGCTCGTCCGTGTAGGGCGGAGCGTATCTACGTGCAACCTGTTGTTCGCCGCACTCTGCCTGGTGCTGTTGGCCTGCGTGGGATGCACATCGCTGAAGCTACCCAGCGACCCTTGGCCGTGGTCGAAGGAAAAGCCGGGCGTGCCGGTCCGTATGACCGACATGTGGACTTTCGCCGTGCTTAATCAGCCGGGGCTACCGGGGGTGCGGGGGTTTGGCGGACGGGTGATGTTCTACGGCGCGGAGAGCGAGAAGCCGATTAAAGTCGACGGCACGCTAACGGTATTCGCCTTCGACGGGGCGGAAACTGACCCTTCTCGGTCCAAGCCCTTGCGGAAGTTCGTCTTTCCGGCCGAGAACCTGGAAAGCCACTACAGCAAGTCGAAGTTAGGGCACTCCTACAGTTTCTGGCTGCCGTGGGATGAAGTAGGCGGCCCGGAACAGCAAATCAGCCTTATTGCCCGCTTCGAAAGCCGAACCGGCGAAGCGCTGGTCGGCTCGGCGTCTCGGCAGACGCTGCCCGGAACTCGCCCAGCCAACCAACAGGACCAAGCCCGCGGCGAGCGCCCATCATCCTCCGCAGAAGGTTCCCCGGTGCAGCGGGCGGCCTATCAGGAGCCGTCTTCGGACCCGGCGGCGGGGCGTTCGATCACCGCCATGACCATCGACGTGCCGCCAGGATTCATCAGGCGGAACAGTCATCTCGCCGAGGTGGCCGGAAACGGACAACTCGAAGGCTGGCATTCCGAGGGTATTAAGGGTACTGGTTTCGGGCCGGACCACGCGCAGCATCAACAGGCAGTTGTCGAGCAGGTCACTGCCGGGGCTGCGGGGGCGACTGGGGCGGAGAGTCAGCCGGGCGGACGATCAGTTCGTTCTTCACCCGCGAGATTCCCGGCTCGAAGAGGATCAATTGTTGCGCCAAAATCCGATCCCGTTCGGAGGCAACCTCACCCCGCAACGTGGCCGTCCTCCCTTCCAGCAACACCTCGATGGGGCTGGTCTGGTGCAGGTGGGGACACGAACGCAACAGGTTGGTCAATTGCGCCTGAACCTCACTTTCAATCGGGGCCGGGACATCAAAACCAACCCTAAGCCGCGGCTCATACATCGCCGCACGGGCCGGCATCCCTGTCGGCCGCTGAGGCGGTGGCGGCGCGCCCTGCACGCTGGATAACGGCAACGACGGCGACCGGAGCGGCGGAACCACGCCCGCCGGTGCCCCAGCGCCAGTGCCGGTCGACCCGGCAGTCCCAACCAGCGATTGCACGTCCCGGGCGTCGGTGCCCACGAAAGCACCCGGAGCACGGTTTTCGCGCAAGAACCGGGCCGACGGCACGATCGACGAACCTCCGGCCTGGGCCGCTCCTTGATTAGCTTGAGGCATGGGCACGGTAAGGCCCCGGAAAACGCTGCGGCCCATTGTCCCCGCTGTTCGGCCGCCTGTAACTGCCTGCATGTTGCCAAACATGTTGGGCATGCCGCCCCAAAAATTTCCCATTGGTTGGCTGTTCGATGGGGACTGCGGTGTGAGCGGCCGAAGCGGCTGTAGCGTGCTCGGTTGTGATACCGTGCTGCGGGACATCTGATTGCCGGCCGACTGCCCGCTGGCTGCACTTGCATGGTGCAGCAGGGCAACGGCAACCATCAGCACAACGCCCAAGCGGCACATGGCGACGTCCTCCAGGCGACATTTCAAGGCAAGTACAGGTCGTCTGTGAACCAGTAGCAAGCAGGGCGAATATTCTCCGTGCGAAATCTTAAGGCAGGCATCGAGGAATCAAATCGGGGGAAATCGGGCAGGACACCACATCATTATATCGTGGCTGCCCCGAGCAGAAAACCTTGCAACCGCACAAAGTAGCGACACCCAGACGACACGCGGGATCGGCTGGTGCAGCAGCAGTGGCGGACCAATTGCCGGCGCACCGCTTCCGGCGTCTTTGGACGGAGGTGAACCGCTGTGGCCCGCAGCGCGAATTGGGCTGTCGTGGGCATCGTCTTGGCCAATCCCACCGCTTGGCGACGTGTTGTTATACTTAGCAATATGAGCATGGAAGAAACCGAACCTCAGGTGGGTCACCAGCGTCGGGTGGCCCGGGAGTTGAGTCTTCAGCGGGCACGTCCGCCGGCACAAGTGCCCGGCTACGAGCCGGAGCGCTTTCTGGGCGTGGGCGCCTACGGCGAAGTGTGGGTGGCTGTGGAGCGCAACACGGGTCGGCGGGTGGCGATAAAGTTCTATACGCATCGCGGCGGCCTGGACTGGTCCCTGTTGAGCCGCGAGGTGGAAAAACTGGCCTTTCTATTCGCCGACCGCTACGTAGTGCAGCTCTTGGGTGTGGGCTGGGACGCCGATCCGCCTTACTACATCATGGAGTATCTGGAAAAAGGCTCATTGGCCGACCGGCTCCAGCACGGCCCTTTGCCGGTCGAGCAGGCAGTAGCGCTTTTCGAGGACGTGGCGCTGGGCCTGGTTCACGCCCACAACAAAGGCGTGCTGCACTGCGACCTGAAGCCGGCCAACATCCTGTTGGACGAAGACGACCGGCCGCGGCTGGCCGATTTCGGTCAGTCGCGTTTGACGACCGAACAAACTCCCGCGCTGGGAACGCTCTTCTACATGGCCCCCGAACAGGCCGATCTAGAGGCTGTGCCCGACGCCCGCTGGGATGTTTACGCCTTGGGCGCTGTGCTTTATTGCATGTTGACCGGCAGCCCGCCGCGCCGCACACCCGAAGCGGCCGACGAGCTGGAGCAGACTACCGATTTGCGTGCGAGGCTCCAGCGTTACCGGCAGATCATCGCGGCTGCGCCTCCGCCGACGGAGCATCGCCGCGTGCGTGGGGTGGACCGGATGTTGGCCGAGATTGTCGATCGCTGCCTTGCCCTGGACCCGGAAAAACGCTTTGCGAACGTGCAAGCGGTGCTCGACGCCTTGCGGCTGCGTGCCGCTCGACGCGCCCGCCAGCCGGTCATGGTTGTGGCTGCCGTGGTGCCGGCGGTGCTGCTGGCGGTGACGACCTGGTTTGCCTGGCAGGGTTTTCGGGCGGCAGTGCAGCAGTCGGATGCGGCGTTGACCGAGCGAGCCTTGGCCAGCAACGGCTTTGCGGCGCAGTATGTCGCCCGGGCAGCAGGCAACGAACTGGAGCGACGCCTCAGCGCAGTCGAACAGATTGCCCAATCCGAACCGCTCAGACGGCTGCTTTCGCAATACTTGAGCCAGACTCAGGTCCAGCAGTCGCTCGACCGGCTGAACGATGCTGGGCTGGAGGCCGAGCAGCGCGAAGCCTTGCGCATTACCTTTCGCGACGATCCCCAGCGGAAGATGGTGCAGCAGCAATTCTACCGATTTTTACCGCCGAAGATGTTGCCCGAAAAATCTGAAGACTCGGCAAGCTGGTTTTTCTGCGACGCGCGGGGTACGGCGGTATTGCGTATCGGGCAGGGCGATACGATCGGACGCAATTTCTCTTGGCGGAGCTACTTCCACGGCGGACCGACCGACATGCCCGAAAACTGGCGTCCCGAAGCCGGGCAGCACATCCGACAAGCGAAGATTTCGGCGGTGTTTCGATCGCAGGCCACGAATCGCTGGGTGGTGGCGATCGCGGCCCCGGTTTACGATTCGGACTTGAGCCGGCATTTCCTGGGAATCGTCGCCACCACGGTCGAGGTGGGCAAGTTCGTCACCCTGCCCGGACTTCAATCGCAGTTTGCAGTGCTGGTCGATATGCGGCCGGGCGAGGATCAGGGGCTGATACTTCAGCACCCCTTGTACGATAAGCTGATCGCCCAGCAAGGACGCCTGCCGGACCGATTCTGCCGGTATGCGATCAGTGTCGACGACCTGCCGGCCAACGACAACCCCGAGCGTCAACGACATTACCATGACCCATTGGGCAAAGACCCCGAGGGCCAACAGTACGACCGTCATTGGCTAGCCCGCATGGAACCCGTGCTGGTGCGCGGCGATCCGACTGGCTGGTTAGTGATCGTCCAGGAAGCGTACGACACGGCCATCGGCAGCACGATGGCCGCTTTGCAGCAGCGACTGTTGCGCTATGCCGTCGCCGCACTAGCGACGGTGATTCTGCTGCTGGCAGGACTGTGGACCTTGATTGTCCGCGGCAACCTGCGATTGCTGCGCGGTCTGGGAAACTCGCAGTGAAATCAA
>CALLPE010000016.1 GCA_938015445.1 uncultured Pirellulales bacterium | reverse complement strand
TCCATCTCCACCCGACCGGCTACCGTTGGCCTGATCTTTGGGTTTCCAGTAGCATACCAAACCTCGCATCCACCGGGACATCGCATAAACCAGAGGGACATCGACCCAAATAGGATGAAGGTTCTTGGGGCGAAATCCTTGAGCGCCGGTATGGGGATCCACCTCCGGACTGCAACCGGTCGCGCTTACCGGAATGTACAATACCTCGCTGGCGAAATCTTCTGCGGCAGCTACGATCTCCGGCGACACACGAGCCATTAGTGCCCGGAGTTCGTTAGAGACCTGTTCGATCTCGCGCCTACGCACGCCATGTATATTGCTGGCGCGGTCCATTCGGTAGGGTGCGGGCAACTGACCGTCCATTAGCAGCGGCGCCCAAGCGTCGTACTTCGTGACGACCATGACCAGCGGGAACCGGTGCTTGGCAGTGTGCGCCAAGCCCATGTAACGCCGCACACGCTGTGCGGCTTCCACCAGAATCGTTTCTTGTCGTACCGGTCGTTCGCGGGCGCTGAGGGTGGTGCGCTCTATCATTTGCGGGTCTTTGGTTTTTCCGGCGCACTGACGACGAAATCGCACATCTTGGGTCGGATCGAACAGAAAGAAGATCACGCGCGACAACGCTAAGTGTCGTGTAACGGGACTGGTAGCAGAGTCTGCACCGGGCAAGAAACTTTCTCCCGCGTTATCGTACAAACAGACCGCGCGCGAAACCGACGCTGCCTTCGCTTGACAAGGGTGTTTCTCCAAAGGGCGAATCGAAAAGATGAATGGCCGCAAGTACCGAACGACCTGATCGCCGTATTTCACCTCGTTGTACAGCGCACCGTACGTTTCGGTCTTTTCGATGGCCACCAAAGCGTCCGGATCGGGGTTGAGAAACTGGGTAGATTCATACTCGTGCAAGCGGTTGTTCAGCAGCGGGTCGGCGTCGGTGAACGCCAGCGCAAAGTACGATGGCAACACCGCACGCAACTTCCAAGTCATCGCCGCCAAAAAGTAAGACTTGCCGCATGCCGGCGCGCCCAGAACAGAGATGAAAAACGATTCCATCTCGAACAGCGCACGTGGAATTGCCAGATGGCACTTCGGACAGGCCAAATCGTGGCAGGCAAATCCTTTGACGTCGATGGCTGCACCGCTCAGGTTAAATCGGGTGGGCAAGAAGCGCCGTTGCTCGTTTGGACCTAAAAGCGGATCGCCAATCAAATCCGGATGCTGGGAAACCCACAACGCCGATTCGGTAGGGAACCCCTCCCAGCAATGCGGACAGATTACTCTGGACCGCAAAGATATGCCGAAACTTTCGCTGGCCGACTGCGAAATCATCCTCCCCTCCGAACCAGAACAATCGGTCTTTGCCAGTGTTGCTTACTCCCAGTGTTGCTTACTTGATGATCAGTGGCTTATCAACGCCAGGCAACTTCCCGGAATACTTTTTATTGCCAGCCTCGCCGTACTGTTCCAACAAGTTGTGCAATTCCGCTTCGAGCTGCCTGGCTTCAGGATCGCCGGCTGCAATACCTCGCACTGCTTGCCAAGCTTGCACTGCCTGTTGGTAAGCCTCGCCATAGTTGCCGTTTTGCGCCGAGCGTTGGGCCTTGCCCATCAAGTCCCGCGCCTTTGCTTTGGCGGATGCAGATTGCTCGTTGGGGCGCTGGAATGGTGAGGCCTCCGATCCGCCACTGCTGGAGCCAGCGCCGGCCCCTCCTGAGCCGCCCGAAGCCCCGGACTGCGGCGGCTGTTGACTTCCGCCACTGGCGTCGCCAAAGCTACTTCGGCCACCGGCATCGCCAGAGCTTTTAGCGCCCGACTGTTGGTCGGCACTTGATGGGTCAGCACTGTCTGGCGCTCCGGGCCCGCCACTTGGCTGACCGGTCGCGTTAGGGTCGCCCATCTGCTTTGAGCCAGGGGTTGCCATTTTCTTTGAATCGGGTTCTCTGGATGACTGCGTACTATCAGCACCGGCGTTTTCGGCAGTTCGCCCGGCTCGAGTTCCGGCCTCAGTGGGGCGCGACGGACTTCTGCGGGAAAACAGCAGCAGGGCAAGCAATACGCCCAATAGCAACGCTATTACCAACACCTGAGGCAAATAATTCCGTTCCATGCAGTTGTCCCCCGTCTGGCAGGTGAAAACCACTGTGTTGTTGTTTGTGGAGCACTTATGCCTTGAAGTTCAGCGTCGCCGACGGCGCCGGCGTCGCGATACGTTTTGCCTGTAGCAGTCGAAACGGCCAACAAACCGCTAGCTCACCGTCAGAAAACAACATATTCGTACACGACGGCGAGCCGAGCGACATCGTCGAGCAGCGAGAACCCGGCAGCAGGTCGCGCTGCATCACCCAACGGCCCGATTGCTTCGGCCGATAACAAGGCTTCAGCCCCACTGAAAATCACACCCACTGAAAAATCGTTAACAGGCCCTTATAGGCACAGATTCACAGATAGCGTGCGTCCCACGCCCGGTGATCTACTTTCTGTGCTAGCTCAGCGCGTGTAGTCCACTTGGGGCAACCGGGCGTGTCTAATAAGTAGATTACCACCCCGCTCTCTGATAAGCAATGCACGCGAAGTGGGGGTTGGTCTGGCAGATGGCTGACACTAGCAGCAACAGTCTTGAACAAACTTTAACAAAACAATAGCCATACGAGGCTTTAACAAGACAAAACCCTCCAAAAACTTTGTATAGCCACAGCACAAGGAAGGCAGGGCAATGAATGAGATGGTCTTGTTACAGGCTCTCAAGCTAAGACAGGCTCGAACGAATCGGCCGACACGACCGCGTTAAAAGCGCGAACCGACAGATGGTAGATGGGGAAGGCAGGGCAGAATAGAACAGCACGGACTAAGGTACCGTCGAGCGATGGAAAATCGCGGCACAAAATCGCAGGCTTGGCGGAACCGGTTGCCGTTCGTCAATAATGACAAAGTGAATAAAGATACTGTTGAGGTGAAGGCTAACCTATTTAAGCCGCAAGCAGCAGACACTGCATGACAGCTTGCATAAGATGAACACGCTCCTGTCGCGACCGAATCTGAGCGCGAATTTTCAGCGGCTGGCAGATTATGGCCGCAGTGCCGAGGTAACGCTATGATAGCCAGCGTCGCCGGCAACCTTTGACGGCAGCGACGCAGCCCTTTCCCAAGCGCTGGCACGGACACCGGGCGCATGGGTGGCCGGCTGTGGCGATTCGGACGCACCAGGGGCGCAGAATCCGGCACAGTCAGTTTCCTCAGCGTGGCGTAAGTTTCGTTTTAAGAGCGGACGAAACCTCTGGCGGAATGCGATGTCATGCGAAAGACGACAAATATGTAACGTGCCGGCGCAGAACGGGGTTAGCAAGCATTGGCGCTTGCGCACCCGCTTGCTGCGGTTCGGCAAGCGACCGCTGGTGATGGGCATCGTAAACGTGACGCCCGACAGTTTCTCTGATGGGGGAATGTTCGCCCGGCACAATGCACGCTTGGATGGGGCGTCCGGCGGCGACCAGACGATCGGTGGAGCTGCACCGCGAGGCGGGCCATTCTCCGACCGAGTTGATCATCAGGCGGCGATCGATTACGGGTTGAAGTTGGTGGCCGAAGGTGCGGATTTGTTGGACGTAGGTGGGGAGAGCACCCGGCCCGGTGCGGAGCCAGTCTCGGCCCATGAAGAGCTGCGCCGCGTGCTGCCGGTGGTGGCTGGGTTGTGCCAGCAGGCCGGCGTGCCGGTGTCTATCGACACTTATAAAGCGGTGGTAGCGCGGGAGGCGATAGCCGCTGGTGCCGAGGTCATCAACGATATTACCGGTCTGACGGCCGATCGGGAAATGATTCCGCTGGCGGCAGATTCCGGTTGCGGCATTTGTGTGATGCACATGCAAGGCACACCGCAGACGATGCAGATCGCTCCCACCTACAGCGACGTGCTGGCCGAGGTGCTCGACTTCTTGGCCGCTCGCCGTGACCAATTGCTAAGTGCGGGAATCGCGCAGGACCGCATCGCCGTTGATCCGGGCATCGGTTTTGGGAAGACCTGCCAGCACAATTTGACGCTGCTGTCTAACGCTTGGCGGTTTCATGAGCTGGGCTGTCCGGTGCTTTTCGGGCCATCGCGCAAACGGTTCATCGGCGAAGTACTGGGTGACATGACAGCCGACCGAACGGCGGGCACTATCGGAGTCGCTTTGGCGCTGGCTCAGCAGGGCGTACAGGTACTTCGGGTCCACGACGTAGCGGCAGTCAGCCAGGCCTTGAGGTTGTGGGAAGCAGCGGGCGGTGCGAAGTAAGTCGTTACTCTGTTTGATGTTAGGAAATGCTACCTGGTTGCATCCCCACGGTTTTCGGCGTTGACTTGCAATGGGGGAAAAGGGATACTGCCTCTGCTTGGGTTGTGTGGACGCAAGCGGTAAGATGCAGCAGGAGAGCTTTGAAGTGAATCGCTTAGGCGCGCACCCCAGTTTCGGGGCATTGGCTGAGGGTAGAAGTTCGCGCCAATAACGACACGACAAGACCCATACTGGCTTCCTAGCAAGTACGCTATGACTTTGCCTATCAATGACTTACGACAATACTGCTTGGAAATGGCCCAACGGGCCAAGCGGGCCGCTGCCGAGCTGGCCCAAGTCACCGGCGGCCAGAAGACGTTTTGGCTTCGCCGCAGCGCCCAGTTGCTGATGGAGCGGTCGCTGGCTATTGCGGAAGCCAACCGGCTAGACCTTTCGGCGGCTAATGATTACGGGCTGAGCGATGCCCAGGTCGACCGGCTTCGGCTGACCCCCAAACGAATCGAGGAAATGGCCCGGGGCATGGAAGCCGTGGCCATGCTGCCCGAACCGATCGGCGAGATCATCTCCAGTTCCGTTCGCCCCAACGGATTGCTGGTTCAAAAGGTTCGTGTTCCGCTGGGGGTGATATTTTTCATATACGAGTCGCGGCCGAACGTCACGGCCGATGCCGCGGCGCTGTGCGTCAAGGCCGGCAACGCGGTGATCCTTCGGGGCGGCAAAGAGGCGGCTCATTCTAATGCGGCGATTGTAGAAATCCTGGCCGAAGCTGCCGCCGAGGCCGGCCTGCCCACCCATGCCGTGCAATTGGTGGCTACTGCGGACCGCGAAGCGGTGGGCCATTTTCTGCGCATGCCGGAATATATAACGGTCACCATTCCTCGCGGGGGAGAGAGTCTCATTCGCCGTGTAACCGAGGAAGCGCGGATGCCGGTGATCAAACACTTCGCCGGCAATTGTCATGTGTACCTGGATCAGTCGGCAGATCCTGATATGGCCGAGCGGATCGTAGTCAACGCCAAGTGCCAGCGGATGGGCGTGTGCAACGCGGCCGAGTCGCTGGTGGTTCACGCGGCGGTCGCTGATAGTCTGCTGCCGCGTGTGGCCAAGGCGCTGATGGAACGGGGAATCGAAATCCGCGGCGACCAGCGCACCTGCCAACTGGTTCCCCAGGCCAAGCCGGCGACCGAAGAGGATTATTACGCCGAATATTTAGGGCCGATAATTTCAGTACGGGTGGTCGATTCGCTGGATGAGGCCATCGAGCACATCAACCACTACAGCTCGCAGCACACCGAGGCCATCGTTACCCGTGACCTCGACGCTGCCCGCCAGTTCGCCGCCAGGATCGATTCTTCCGCCGTGATGATCAACGCCAGCACGCGGCTGAACGACGGGGGCGAGTTCGGGCTGGGAGCGGAAATCGGCATCAGCACCGATAAGTTCCACGCGCGTGGCCCCTGCGGCATCAACGAACTGACAAGCTACAAGTACGTGGCCTTTGGCACAGGACAACTTCGGGAGTGAACCTGCCGCTGGATGGGACAGCACTATTTCCGAAGCGATAGCAAGAAAACAACTGCGGAAGCTCTAGCAAAACGCAACTCGCAAAAGGTTTAATTAGCCGCTTTACTCCGGATACAGTGCCGGGAAAAGTGGCATCGTGAGAGGTTTTGAATCGGTTGATGTGAAACCATTGGCCGACTGAAACTTGGTTGGGAAGATGGGCGGCGACGTTCTTAGTCAGGCGGAAGTAGAGAACCTGCTCAGCGCCATGGCCGCCGGCGGCGTGGAGCTGCCCGGAGCGTACGCCGGCACTGCTCCCGCGTCCCACAGACCCCGCGAAAAAATCACCACTTACGACTTCAAACGCCCGGAGCGCGTGGGCAAGGACCAGATGCGGGCCTTGCAGACGCTGCACGAGGGCTTCGGGCGGAACTTCGGCGCGGCGCTATCGGCCATGCTGCGCAGCATCGTAGAGGTGAAGCTCACCAGCGTCGACCAGCTAACCTACAGCGAGTTCGTCTTCAGCCTGGAGAACCCTACCTGCTTCAATCTGCTGAAAGCCGAGCCGCTGGAGGGTAACCTGATTTTGGACATTAACCCTTCGATAT
This sequence comes from uncultured Pirellulales bacterium, assembly GCA_938015445.1. GTDB lineage: Bacteria > Planctomycetota > Planctomycetia > Pirellulales > Thermoguttaceae > CALLPE01. Next base: position 128,225 of record CALLPE010000016.1, on the reverse strand, counting down.
TGTTTCCTATCATCGACCGGCTGCTGGGTGGTGGAAAGGAAACCAGCCCGCTGGCCCGACGCCCGTTGACGGAAATCGAACTGCGACTGGTCAAGCGGATCACCGATCTATTCTTGCACGAGCTACAGCATGCCTGGGAAAACGTGCTCGAGTTGAAGCTAGAAGTGGTCCGGGTGGAAAGCAACCCGCAGTTGGTGCAGATCGTCCCGCCCAACGAAGTGGTGGTAGTCGTCAGCTTTGAACTGACCCTGGGCGACTTGCGCGGAATGATAAACCTGTGCATCCCTTACAACGCACTGGAGCGGATCAGCGGCAAGCTTTCGGCCAATAGTTGGTCGGCTTACGGGAAGCGACAGTGCACCCCGGAGACCGTCGCCCAGCTAAAAAACATTATTGCGACTTCTTTGGTGAACATTAAAGTCCAATTGGCGCAGACCACGATCAGGGCTAGCGAGCTTGTGGGCCTGCGAGTCGGTGACATCATCACCACCGAAAAAGACATCCACAGCCCGCTGATCGTAGCTGTGGAAGGGGTGCCCAAGTTTCGTGCCCGGCCCGGGCAATACAAAGGCCGCAAAGCGGTGCTGATCGAGGGCATCATCGAAAACCCGGTCGAAGCGCTGGGGGAGTGAAAACGGAGCGGCCCGGGTGGTGCTCCACCCCCTCAACTAAACCGCCCGCTGCCCGAACAAAGTGAAAAATGCAGCGGCACCGATGGTGACTCCACCAATATCTAATCGGCTGCCTAACGCTTCTGTCCGCCTACTGCGGGGCCGCGCACGTACCGGTCAAATGTACTGCTGGTGCCGATTGTACCGATCCGCTTTCTACCTGCTGCCCATATACTCTGCTTGAGGTTTCGTCTGCGCGGAATGCCGCGAACCTTCCCCGGCATCGCCAGTGCAAGCTATGGTTTAATAACGAGACGCAGAGGGAGGAGCAACATGCAATCAACCATCGAATACCTCTACTCGTGTTTCGGAACCGACCCGGGTCTACAGGACATCGTGGCCCTGTTCGTCGAGGAAATGCCCGCACGCATCGAAACCATCGCCCGGCAACTCGAGGCCGGCCAATGGGAAGACCTGCGGCGTACGATCCACCAGCTTAAAGGCTCGGCTGGCAGCCACGGCTTCGACGAGATTTCTCCCTGTGCAGCGGCGGTCGAAGAGGCCATCCTGCACGGCGCTCCGGAGGAACAGATCCGCCAGCAGGTCGAAGAACTGCTCGAGCTGTGCCGGCGCGTCCGCGCCGGCGGTCCGCCAGGTGGCGGCGATCAACTCGCGTGACATCTGATAGGCGCTCAACCCGCGTAACATCTCGCAGGCGCTCAACCCGCGTGACATCTGATATTCGATCTTTCGAGGTGCCGTGCGGAATGACAGCCCGCAAGCAATTGGCGTACTGCGCAAGCCATAATCGTAGTGCGCGAGCAATTGTCATCGGCAATGGCCTGTAATCGCCTGAAGCAAGCCGTGTTCACATTCAGGGCGCCGGGATGACAGGTACTAAGAGGCTCTAAGAAAGCGGAACCCCAACAAAGTTCGATTGACCAACGTGTTAGGGACACAGTGCCACAAAAGCTCTTTTCGTTAGGTGCTCTAAAACATCGTGTTAAGGAGCGGTCCGTCGTCCGAAGGCGCGCGCTGTTGTCAGCGCGAGCTTAGTAGGGTTTACTTCGATGGCTTGGGTAGCGTGGCGGCGGGCTGCACTGTCTGCAAGCGACTTGTGACGCTTGCCGGGTTGAACAATTCCGCCCTGCTGATTATTGAGCTTCTTTAGAGGACACACTCGCCGGGTTCTGCGACGTGGTTACCAGCACGTAGTTGTTCAGATACTTGTTGGCCACTCGGGCCAGGTCTTCCCGGCGGACGGATTTGATGCGGGCCTCGAAGGTACGGTCGTAGTCGTATCCCAGCCCGTATAGCTCATCCAGGGCCGCTTGCCGGGCCTGTTCGGCAATCGTGGTGTTGCGTTGGGCGTGCAAGGCCAGCACCATGCTGACGGCCGTGTCGAACTCCTCCTGGGTGATCTGCCCGGCCTTGACGCGCTGGACCGCCTCCTTCATGCGTGCCACGACTTGGTCTATTTTATCGGGATATGTCTGAGCGAGCATGACCAGATAGCCCGGCGAGGGACCGACGATCGGCACGGCATCGACGAAGTACACCAACCCTTCCCCCCGCAGCCAGTTGTGCAGCCATCCGCCCGGATAGTCGTAGCCCGAAATCACCGCGTCCAGCAATGTCAACGCGGCGAAATCTTCGCGGTCGCGGATGCTCGGGCCGGGAAAGCCTAACACGACCATTGCAGTGGGCTTGCCGGTCTGCTTGTGTCGCACGACCGTCTGCTGGAGCGTGTTGCTGCGGTCGAAGTTGTGCGGTCTGAAGTCCGCATCGGGCTTCAAGTGCCCGAAGTGCTTATCGACCAAGCGCAGAGCCGCCTCTGGCTCGATGTCGCCGAACACGGCGACCAACATGTTATTGGGCACGAAGTACCGGGCATGGTACTGGCGCAAGTCTTCGACCGTCAAACGCTTGACCGTTTCCTCCTTGCCGCCCTGAATCAAGTGGTAGGGCGTAGTGGGCGGGAGCGAGTCGTAGAACACTTCCAGGGCTTCGCTTTGGGCGTTGTCGGCCCGGCGCGCGATGGCCCCCAGAGCCAGCCGCTGCACGATCTGGAATTGCTCGGCCGGGAAGGCCGGCTCGGTGAAGCACTCGGCCAGCATGGCAGCGGCCTGGGGGAAATCGTCGCGCAGGCAGGTTGCGCTGGCGTAAATGGTGAATCGGCCTGCTTGGATGGAAAACTGCGCCCCGATCGAGTCAAAGAAACTAGCGATCTGTGCAGCCGAGTGCTTGGAAGTCCCCTTGTCCAGCATTTCCGCCACCAGCGACGTGCGGCCTGCTGTGGAAGGATCATCCACCAAGCCGCCGGCCAATACAAACGCCTGCATGTTTACCAGCGGGAGGTTGCTCTGCCGCTTCAGCAACACGCGCAAGCCGTTGGGAAGACGGTGAAACTGCACCGGGCTGTCGGCAGCCTGCGCCTGCTGGTCGGGTGGCTTGGGTGCTCCGCCCGGCGGGGCGATTATTACCCGGTTAAGCCGTTGTGGCACTAGGTATCGGCGAGCCGCCTGTTGGATTTGCTGAGCGGTCACGCGGCGGATGCCATCGACGTAGGTCTCATCGAACAGCGGATCGCCTGTGGTCAACATGCTGCGGCCCAGGCTGTTGGCGGCTTCCTGCACGCGCTGCCGAGAAAAGACCAGATCGGCTTCGGTCTGCTTTTTGACTTTGGCAAGTTCGGCTTCGCTGATCGGTTCCTGGCCGAGCCTATACACTTCGCGCAGTATCTCATCGACGGCTTGCTGCCAGCGGTCGGGGGTGGCCACGGCGGTGACGGTGAACATTCCCGCTACGTAATGAGGAGTGTAGTTGGCAGCGCCGATCGCAAGCACCAGTTGCTTTTCGTACTTCAGCCGCTGCACCAACCGCGAGCTTTCCCCCTGGCCCAGCACTGCCGCCGCGACATCCAGGGCGAACATGTCTGGGTCGTGCAGCTTGACGGTCGGCCAGGCCAAAGCCAAATCGTATGTCTTGCCGTCCATCTCGCGCACTGCTTCGCGGGGCGAGAGCTGCTCCGGCTCATCCGGCAGGGGAACGATGACCTCCGGCCCGCGGGGCGTTCCGCTCCACTGTCGAGCGACTTCGTCTAATACCTGCTGCGTGTTCACGTCGCCGACGACCACCAGTATCTGGTTGTTGGGCACATAGCGCTCGCGGTAGAAGTCGATGATCGCCTCGTTGGTGGTGGAATTGAGCACATCCAGATAGCCGATGATCGGATGCCGCGCGGGCGACACCAGGTAAACCGTCTGGCTGAGCAGTTTGCCCAGCACCCGGCGACGGTCCGTTTCGCCGTCGGCCAGCTCGCGGCGGACGACCTTCAGTTCGCGCTCGAACTCGATTGGCTCGAACTTCACCCGCTGCATGGCGTCGGCCATCAGCTCGATGGCGGTCATCACGTTCTTGGCCGGACAGTCGATGTAGTAGGCCGTCATGTGCGGCCAGGTGGCAGCGTTGGTGGCCCCGCCGAAGCTGTCGATGATCCGTTCGATCTCCTTCTCTGTCCGTTTGGTGGTGGTGCCGCCGGAGACGACATGCTCCAGCACGTGGCTTATCCCCGACCCCAAGTAGCGCCCCTCGAAAGCGCTGCCGGTATTGCGGACGAAACATCGCACCGTGGCCACTGGGGCAGAGTGGTTCTCCTGCACTATCACTGTCAGTCCATTGGAAAGCACAGCCAGTGTCACCCCGCCCGGCAAAAGTCGGATGCTCGTGTAACTGGCGGCAGCTTGTTGGCTGGGCTGCTCCGCGGCAGGAACATCGCTGGTTGGTGGTTTCGGGGCGCCGCCGGGCTTCGGCTGCCCTGACTCCGCACTAAATGCCGAACCGAACATGACTGCCACGACGATTCCCACCATAACCTCCCTGAAGGTCGATGCACCAAAGGAAACGCTCATAACAAAAGCCTTGATAGATAGAAATACCCAACTGTTCGGCGTAAGACCAATCAGCACAGAATAGCTGTGCCGGTTCATTTGCCCTCCGCCTTAACACTCCAACCCAGCGCAGCTTACACCGTCAGCCCAGCGTGCCTTACATCTTAACCCAGTGCAGTGTACATCCTGACCCAGTGGAACGTAAGCTATCTTATCATGGGAGATTACCACCCGAAGAGTGCTACCACCGTGAGCAGGCCGCCGTACCGTTAATTACGGCTCCAACCGTACACGCTGCGCGACTGTTTCAACCGGAATAACATGCTGCCGGAAATCGCTTCGGTCACTGGCACTGGCAACCTGCAAAGCCTGCTTGACGCAGTTGCGCCACAGTTGGCAGAGCTGGAGCCACCGGCCAAGAAACTGGCTTGCCTTATTGCCTTCGGTCGGCGAGCCAATGCTCAGGCTGATCGGTCCATATCTGCGGTGCAAGACGCAATGTCTCTGCTGCACGACGCCGCTGCGCTGTGCAGCCACGCTCTGGAAGCCGATTTGAGCGGCATCGGACAATACGATCAACGTCGAAACAAGCTGACGCTGCGGATTGGAAGAGCCGACATCAGGGGAACAGCCCAATGGTCCCACGTTCGCGATATTGAGGTTCGTCCCGACGCAAACGCCTCGCACGACTCGATGGCCGGCTATGCGCTGAGCATTGGCGGCGTTGTGCTCTGTGCCGACTTGAACGAGGAGAGTCGGTTCAGCGACGCTTTTCTGGCCGACATCGGCATCCGCAGTGCCATTACCGCAGGTGTGGATTTGGGCGGAGTTCCATTTGGAACTTTAGGAGTTTACAGCACTTCGAAAAGATGCTTCACCGAGCAGGAAGCCCAGTTTCTAGAAGCGATTGCGTCGGTGGCCAATATTTCGATCGCTCGGCTTTGGGCCCAACAGGCGCTGGCGCGGCAAACCCTGGTGCAGGCTCAATTACTCCAGCAGGTGGATTCGCTGGTGTTCGGTCTGGACGAGCAGGGGAGGATCGTCAGCATGAACGCCGCCGCCGAGCGCACCACCGGCTTCCAAGCCCACGAAATACGGGGCAGACATGTCGTCAGCGTGTTGGTGGCAGCACGGGATGCCGGCAAATTGGGGCAGTTACTGCGCCAAGCCACAAGGGAATCGCAGCCAGTGCAGTTCGATATGGCTTTGATTGCCAAAGACGGCAAGCAGCGTTGGTGCTCTTGGAAAATCGCACCGCTCGGACAACAGCCCAGCCCAGAAGAACCTGCGCTGCTGCTTACGGGTACTGACCGCACCGAGGAAATAGAAGCGAAGTCGCAGGCTGAGCGGGCCACGGCAGCGGCCGAACGCTCGGCCAAGAAGGTGCAGCATTTGTATCAGCGGCTCGCCGACGGCGAGCGTCCTACCGTAGGAGAAGTACTGGCCGCCGCGCAAGAATCGGTGGGCCCAACAGCGGCGCGTTGGGGTGCCCCATCGCCCGCACAGCAACTTTGGCAAGATGCGCAGTTTGCCTTGGAAGCGGCGGAGCTGGCGGCGAGCTTGTCGAGCGTGCCGAGCGAACAGCCGACGTCCGACCAGAAGGTGGACCAGCAGCCGGTTCTCCCGCAGCAAACCGCCACCGGCCATGAAAAACGTTCCAGCCCGCGCCGAAAATACAACTACCATCAGCTAATAGGGCCTGTGTATGGCGACGTGCTGCCGTCGCGTCAGATGTTCTTCAGCGTAGCTTGCGAGGACATCTCCGCCGGCGGCATCGCTTTCTATTTGGATCAGGCACCTGATTTCCACAAGGTGGTCATAGCGCTGGGCAAGCCGCCTACGCTGGCATACTTCGCTGCCGACGTGGTCCGATACACAAAGAAGCAGTTTGGCGAAAAGACTATGTACCTGGTTGGTTGTCGATTCACCAAACGCATCCCACCGAGCGAGATAGAACGCTGAAGGTCATTCGCCTTGTGGAAGCCACTCTCGCTGTGCAAGCTGCTTGCGTTGCAAAAGGCGCTTGCGTCGTGAGAGGCGAAGCAGGCTGAAGATGGTACGACGGCTGGCAGGTTTTTCCGAGCGCTGGCCCCTTGCTTGCCGCCGGAAACCGTTTGCACTACAATTCGCGCGTACAATTCGGCTTAAGAAAAGCAGTCCACAGCTTCGGTGTTGCTGAGGTGGGAGAGTAGTTCTTCGCGCGACTCGATTTGTTTTGCCGAAACATCTGCGTTTTTGTCCGTTGGAGATAGTAGTTGTCTGGCAGATGGGGGGACGCTATGCGACAGTTTGTTACCTTTTGCACGGCGGGTCTGGCCGCCGGTCTGACGATGTTGTTGTTCTCTGTCGGCTGCGGCGGAGCGAAACCGCCAGCCGAGCCGGTTAAGAAACCAACAGCCCAACAGCCGGCAAAGTCGGAAACGGGCAAACCGGAAGAAACCAAGAAGCCGGATGAACAACGGGCCGAAAAGCCTGAACAACCCACCAAGCCTCCCGCCGAAGTACCCCAGGAGCCGCCGGAATCTTCGGCCCAGTTGCCGCCCAAAGTGCCTCCGACCGAACCGGCTGGTCAAAGCGATAGTGAGCTTCCGAAAATCCCGCTGGGTTTACCGCCCCTGAATATTCCGAAAGACAATCCGATGACAGCGGAGAAGGTCGAATTGGGGAAGATGCTGTACTTCGATCCGCGGCTGAGCAAAGACGGCACGGTATCCTGTGCCACGTGCCATGATCCGAAGAAGGCTTGGGCCGAGGACAAGCCCACCAGCGAAGGCATCGGCAGCCAGCGAGGCGGACGCAACGCGCCGACGGTAATCAACGCGGCCTATGCCGAAAGCCAGTTTTGGGACGGTCGGGCGGCCACCCTGGAAGAGCAAGCCCTGGGGCCGATCGAGAATCCCATCGAGATGGGCCACAAACTGGAAGCGATGATCGCCGACCTGTCGAAGATCGATGGTTACCGCGAGATGTTCAAGAAGGTCTTTGGCACGGAGATCACCAAGGAAGGGGTGGCGAAAGCCATCGCTGCATTCGAGCGCACGGTGCTCAGCGGAAACTCGCCTTACGACCGCTATATGGCCGGGCAAAAGGACGCTTTGACCGAAGCACAAAAGCGGGGACTGGAGCTGTTCAATGACAATTGCCGTGTTTGTCACACGCCGCCGCTTTTCAGCAACTGGGGATTTTTCAACGCTGGTGTGGGCAGCGACAAGCCCGAGCCGGATAAAGGGCGCATGGAAGTGACCGGCAAACAGGCCGACATGGGGAAGTTCCGCGTGCCGCATCTGCGCGAAGTGGCCAACACCGCCCCATATTTTCACGACGGCAGCGCCGCTACGCTGGAGGAGGCCGTGGCGCTGATGGCCGACGGCGGCAAGGACAACCCCAATCTGGCCCCGATGCTGAAAGCAGTGAGAGAATCGAAGCTCACCGAGCAGGACCGCAAGGACCTGGTGGAGTTCCTCAAGGCCCTGTCGGGCGAGTATCCTATAGTAGATGCGCCAAAATTGCCGTGAATCTGGCTGAAGCCGGTGCCCGGTCACCGACTGATGATCGCCCAGTGATCGTTACTCGCTGATGGCGTGCGTGAGCATGTTTGCCGGGCAACGGCTCGGCTGCCAGAGTTTTTTGCGCGCTGTCGGACTGGGGATTGGTCGCCTGGGGCAGGATGATCGGTCCAAGCTGCGGCGCATCCGGAGGGCCGGATCATGAAAACGCTTGCCGCTTTCTCAGCGCTGTTGCTTGTCTGGCTGCTGGCGACTGCCGGCTGTACGCGCAAGCTGCTGCCGGAGGAATACTACGATCCGAAGACCAAGGCAGAGCGTCCCCAAAGGCCGAAGATCGAAGTCGAGGCCGAGCAAATCAAGACCATTGGCCCTATGCGCACCTGGACCAACCGCACCGGCGAGTCGAAAGTAGAAGGGGCGATGATCAGCCTGGAGGGCGACCGGGTGTGGATCTTGCGCAAGGATGGGATCAAGCAAGGGATGCCCCTGGAATTGCTCAGCGAGGCCGATCAGCAGTACGCCCGCCAAACCGCGGCCAACCCTTCGGCGCCGTAACGGCTTCCGCGGTACTGGGCGGCAGTACCGCACAGCATGGCAAGCGACGGCCCGGCCTGGCCGCGGACGCTTGACGCTCAGGCGGCCGTGCCGGTCAGTTCTCTCCACACCCGGGTGATACGGGCCACGGCTTCGTCGATCTCGGCTTCGGTGGTGCCGGTCCCCAGACTGAAGCGGAGCGAGCGGCCAGCAACCTGCGACGGCACGCCCATAGCCAGCAAAGTGGGCGATATTTCCGTCGAGCCGCTGGAGCAAGCCGCCCCGGCCGAACAGGCTACGCCTGCCATGCTCAGCGCTAACAACAGCACTTGGCCGTCCACCTCCGGGAATGCTATGTTGCTGGTGTGCGGCAGGCGAGTGGCGTCGCTGCCGTGGACCACCAGGCCGGGAATGTTGTGCTTCAGGCGGGCCTCGAAACGGTCGCGCAGGGCCGTCATCCGCTGGAAATGCTCCTCGCGCCGGGCAGTGCAGATTTCCAGCGCTACAGCCATGCCCACGGCCAGGGCCACCGACTCGGTGCCCGGACGCAAACCATCCTGATGATGCCCGCCGAAAATGATCGGTCGGATAGGCGTATCGTGCCGCAGTAGCAGGCCCCCGATGCCTACCGGGCCGCCGAACTTGTGGGCGCCGAAGCTCATCGCTGCTACGCCCAGCCGGCGGAAATCGACCGGCACTTTTCCCACGACTTGGGCGGCATCGGTGTGCATTGGCACGTGGTGCTCGGCGCAGATGGCGGCTAGTTGTGCCATCGGCTGTAGCACGCCGGTTTCGTGATTTCCCAAGATGACACTTACCAGCCGCGGCGATTGGGCACTATCTAAATCTATGGATCGCAGCAGCGCAGCTAGAGCGTCGGCGCGAACCACCCCATGGCTTGTTACCGGGATGGTGTCCAGCCGCCAGCCTGCTTCCAATAGCGACTCGGCAGGCCCGATGACGCTGGCATGCTCGATCGAGGAGATGATTATTCTACCCGGCTGCTCTGACAGTGCCCGGGCGATCCCCAATATCGCCAAGTTATTAGCCTCGGTAGCGCTAGCGGTAAAAACCAGCCGGTCGGGCTGAGGAGTGTCCAGGTCGGCACCCAAAAGGGTGGCGATGCGGCGCCGGGCGTCTTCCAGCACTCGCCGGGCGTGCTGGCCGGGCTGATGCTGGCTGGCTGGATTGGCCAGATGCTCGGCATAGGTGCGGTTCATGGCCTCCATTACTTCCGGAAAAACCGGCGTGGTGGCATTGTGGTCCAAGTATATCGTTTGCATCGCAGACGCCTGTGGAAGAACACTGGGAATTGTTTCTCTACGTGTGGCTTGTGGCAAGCGTTGCTAAAAACTATTATTAAAAGGCAACCAATCAACGGCACCGTAATGTTACCGGAGGCGCCAATGGACCTGAGCGAGCTGTATCAAGCGATAGTCACAGGCAACGCCAAAAAGGCCGAAGAAGTCACCAAAGCCGCCTTGGCCGAGAACGTCGATCCGATGGAGCTGGTACAGAAATATATGATTCCGGCGATGGACGAAGTGGGCAAACGCTTCGAGTGCAACGAGTACTTCGTACCGGAGTTGCTGATCGCCGCCCGGGCCATGAAAACCTCGCTGGAGCTTATCACCCCGCTGCTGGTCTCGCGCGGAGCCAAGCCGCTGGGCAGGATCGTCATCGGCACGGTGCAGGGCGACCTGCACGACATCGGCAAGAACTTGGTGGCCTCGATGCTCGAAGGCGGTGGCTTCCAGGTGATCGACCTGGGCGTGGACGTGCCTCCGGAACGGTTCGTCGAGGCGGCGCGCGAACAGGAGGGCACCATTGTGGCCATGTCAGCGCTGCTGACGACCACCATGGTGATGATGGAGAAAGTGATCAAGGCCCTGGAGGAGGCGGGCATTCGCGACCGCACCAAGGTGATGGTGGGCGGCGCACCGATCACCCAGCAGTATGCCGATCAGATCGGGGCCGACGGTTACAGCGACAACGCCAGCGGTGCAGTGGCCGTGGCCCGAAAGCTCGTGGCCGTGACCGCCTCGTGACCCTCTCTTGACGTTCATCCGAACGGCAAAAGCTTAGGGCAGCGTGCGGGTAGTGTCGCTCAGCCGTGTGCGATGAGTCGTCGGCACTCCGGTTCCAGTTAAGCCGTTCCCGGCACATTCTGCTTTTTGTAAGCTTCCGACATCTTTTCTTCACGATCACGGAGGTGCTTGCGTGTCCATACCTGGTTTGACCATCATCGGTGAATCGATCAACGATTCGGTGCCTTCCACAAAGCAGTTGCTGGATTGCGGCGACATTGCCGGGATCGTGCAATTGGCCCGACAGCAAGACGAGGCTGGGGCAGCTTACATCGACGTGAATATCGGCTCGCGGCCCCCCGAGCTAATGGCCGAATTGGTCGGCCAAATCCAGCGTGCCACGGCCAAACCGCTAGCCATCGACACCCCCGATTACCAGACTGCGCAGGCCGGGCTAAAGGCCTACGATCCAGCCCGGGCGGGCGGGCGGAAGCCGATACTCAATTCGGTTACATCCTTGCGCACGGAGATGTTCGAGCTTTATAGGGTGCAGCCATTTCGGCCGATACTGCTCATCTCGGAGCACGTGGTCGAAGGGCGTTCGCAGCATTGCCGCACTGCCGCCGAAAGCCTAGCAGCCGCTCGGTATTTGCTAGAGGCTTTTCGCCGCGTCGTCCCCGACGCTGCCAACGACGACGTCATCTTCGACCCTGGCATCGTCCCCATCGGCAGCGATTGCGAGAACCAGCTCCACCGTGTAATGAGCGTGTTGGAGACGATGCATCAGGATCCGATGTTCGCCGGCACGCACCGCTCAGTGGGCTTGAGCAACTTCACGGTGATGCTCCCCTCGAAGCGCCGCGACGGCTCGCCGGTCAAGGCGCCGCTGGAAAGCGCCTTTCTAACCAGGGCGATGCCGCTAGGATTGGATATGATCATCGGCTCGGTGAAGCGCAACTATCAGTTGTTGCCCGAGGGCCATCCGGCGCTGGAATGTTTCGACGACTGCCTTAAACTCAGTGGCTTCGATGTACTGATGCGCGTCCGCCAGTTCTACGCTGGCTGAGTTCGGGCAACGGTGCCGCCTCCGCGGCAAGGCACAACGGCTGTCTTGTCCCGCCGTGCGGTCCAGCGGCCAGTATGGTAGCACGGCCATCCCAGCCGGGTATGTGGGCTGCATTTCGTAAGCTGTAAGGCAAGTCTTTCCCCCGCTACCGAACACGTCGGCTTTGCCGTCCAAATAAGGAAAAAGCAGAGCTATGAGAGGCTTTGGCACCCAAAACTCAGAAGGTTGAACTAACCGCTTTCTCAAGCAGAAAGTGCCAAGATAGTCCGTTTTTTCAGAACCTCTTCTGAGACTGGGACGAGTTTTGGGCACAAGGTCCTCATTCGCCGAGGATGTCGGTCAGGCTCGTCATATCCGGCTCTGACTTATCCCCAGTTTTTTGCCTCGTCTAAAATCGCTTGCAGTAAGGCAGTAACTGCTTGTAAGGCCGTCAGTGGCTTGCAACGGCTAGGTTTTGCGGAATAATCATGGCTTGTGCTGCGCCAGCGTTACCGATTGGGCCCGGTTGCTGATGCGGGGTAAACGTGGGCAGCCATCAAATGCGGGGTAATCGCCGGCAACTATCAAGCAGACGACGCTCGCAGGCGGAGCCTCGTGAACGGGCACAGAACGAGCGGCGTGAACTCGCGCAGCCATCAATGGGCAGCCATCAAAACGTGGGCGGCCATCGAACCGACAACGATTATACGAGGAGCCGAAACTTGAACGCGGTGTTACTTGCTGCGACGGACGCTCTGGGGCAGTCCGAACGTCTGTTGCCGGTCGGACCGATCGATTGGCTGATCATTGTCATCTACTTCCTGGTCGTCTTGGCCATCGGCTTCTACTTGAAAAGGTTCACGGCCACTGGAGAGGACTTCTTTCTGGCTGGCCGTAAGATGACCGCCTGGATCGCCGGTCTGAGCTTCATTTCGGCCAATCTCAGCTCGCTGGAGACCATGGGCTGGTCGGCGATGGCCTATCAGTACGGGATGCTTGCCGCGCATGCCTATCTGATCGGGGCTATCCCGGCCATTCTGTTCCTGGCGATCGTGATGATGCCGTTCTATTACATCTGCCGCACGCACTCCGTGCCCGGATACCTCAAACTACGCTACGGCGAGGGCGCGCGACTGCTGGCAGGCATTTCGTTCGCCTTCATGACGGTGCTGGTCAGCGGCGCGAGCATGTTCGCCATGGCCAAAGTGTTGAAACTGTTGCTGGGCTGGGACATACATTCGAGCATCTGGGTAGCTTCGCTGACGGTGGCCATTTACGTGGCCTTGGGCGGCTTGATCTCCGCGGTGTTCAACGAAGTGCTTCAGTTCTTCCTCATCTGGTTCGGCTCGCTACTTATTCCCATCCTCGGCCTGATACATGCCGGCGGCTGGAAAGGCATGATGGAAAAGATCAACCACAACGTCAGCGCCATCCATCCAAACTTGCAAGGGGCCGATTTTACCAGCTTGTGGAGCAATCTAGGCTCGTTCGACGCCAACCCGATGGGCATCGATTGGTTCGGCATGGTCTTCGGGCTAGGACTGGCCGTCAGCTTCGGCTACTGGTGCACCGACTTCTTGCAGGTGCAACGGGTAATTGTGGCCAAGAGCCTACGCTCGGCGCAAAACGGCACTGTCATCGGCGCGGTGCTGAAGATGTGCGTGCCCCTGATCGTCACCATTCCCGGACTGCTCGGCTTGGCCGTGCTGACCAATCCGGACGGCTCGCTGATGGTGCTGGTGCCGCAGAATGATCCCCGAGCCGAAATAACCCACCGCACCTTCAACGACGTGCTGCCGCTATTGATGGGCCAGTATCTGGGACCGGGGTTGCTGGGGCTGGGCGTCACGGCCATGATCGCCGGATTCATGTCCGGCATGGCCGGAAACGTCAGCGCGTTCGCCACCGTATGGACTTACGACGTGTACCGACCGCTGATCAACCGTAACGCCTCGGACCGGCACTATGTGGCAATGGGACGCTGGTGTGCGATCGTCGGCGTGCTCATATCCATCGGTACCGCTTACACCTTGTTCTGGTTCGGGAACATCCTCGCTTTCTTGCAGGTGCTGGTGTTCTTCTTCATCGTGCCGTTGTTCGGGGTCGTAATATTGGGAATGTTGTGGAAACGTGCCACGCCGGCAGCGGGCTTTTGGGGATTTTTGGTGGCCATCCTGTTTTCGGTGGCGACCTGGGTTTTCGTCCATACTTTTCCCGATGGCCACCGTCCCCAGCCGCAAATCATCATTCGCCAGTACCAGGCTGAAGATGGGAATGCTCGGGCGGAAGAACCAATCGTTCGGCTCCAGTCCCAGACGGATCCGGCGGGACGAGAGCGCATTACCAGGATTGTCGTGGAGCGCGGCAGAGTGCTGGCGACCAACGTGCCCATCCCCGGCCAGTCTCAGAACGTAGTTTTCCTGTCCGGCAAATGGACTATCCAGCAGCCGACCGACTTGCCGCCGCAGGTACCGCATCCGGGCCGCGAAAAACCGTTCGACCTGCGGGTACTAGCCCCAAAGGTTGTCGATGCGCAGACCGGCCGCGAGACCCGCTTCGGCGTGGATGGCGCGGCGGTGGTTTTGCTTCCGGGCGTACAGGTGGAAGCCAGCGAGATCGTCCATTATTTCAATCCGGCGGCCTTCAACCCGGCGCATGTGCGCTACGTGGCGCGTTCCGAAAAGGCCCAAGAGATGGCCGTCAACATGTACAGCGCCTTTTGGACGCTGTGCGTTTGCGTGATAGTTGCCGTGGTGGTCAGCCTGTTCACCAAGCCGAAGCCGGAATCGGAGCTGAAGAACCTGGTGATGGGACTGACCCCGCTGCCCGACGAAGGCCCGTGCCCCTGGTACGAACGGCCAATGCTCTGGGCCGCGGTAGTGGCGATAGTGTTAGTGGCGATAAACATATTGTTCTGGTAGTCAGATTCGCCGCTGGTCGGCCAATTCGAGTGTATCGGTCAACTGATACAAGGTCTCAGCAAATGGAATCCGAACATCAAATACCCATCTGGTTTTTCATCGGTTGTATTCTGCTCATCTACGGAATCATCGTAATGGCGACCGGTGTGTATCTGTGGGTAGCTCCACCACCGGAAGAGGCTCGGGTGAAACTCTACGAGTATCATGCCGACGTGTGGTGGGGCGCAGTGTTGATTCTGTTCGGCGGGTTGTACTGCGTGCGCTTTTGGCCGTCCAATGTTTCAAAGCGGCAAAGTTTTAGACGGTAAGACACATGCAGACATGCCTGCGCGCACACAAAGCGCCGTTCCGTTTGGCGGCGCGACCGGTTGGCCGGGCGCGTGTTGCCTTCATGTTGTTCGACTTCTCCACCAGCGACCCGCTGGCCCAGCCGTGGTTCGTCAAGCGGCAATAGCGATAGCCGACCCTTGTCGGTGGCTGCATCATCGGGCAAAGACACCACATAACACCGCCCAGGCTGCGACATATCGAGCGCAGTCACCCCATCGGCGGTGGGCTATCGGCCGCGCAGCTTGTGGACCTCCAACGAGTTAAGCAAGCGTTCGGCACGCTGGAGCAACTCGCTGGTTGGTTGGGGCGGCTCCGTTCGATGCATGGTGGGATCCGCGGCCAGAAACACCCCGCCGCACTGCCGACACGAGACCTGCTTGCCCAAGTATTCCACCCGAATTTGCAACCGCCTGCCGCAGACCGGGCAGGGCTGAATGTAATAGGTGGCGCTTGGCATCCGTCCCCTCCGTGCACGCCATGAAGGGTTCCTCAAAACAACAGCAATCTTAGCGGTCGAACGGCTGTTGTCAACCAAGCGGCGCAAGACTGCGGCGCTTAGCGGGTCCCGAAGGTCTCATGTAGCGGCGTACGGGGTGAATGAAAACCGCAGCTCGTCCCCAGAATAGACCGCAAGATGCCACAGAAGGGCTATCTCACCCGGCGGACGGATTTGACTATTACCGGCTCGACTGGCTTGCGATCGAACTGGTGGGTGTCTTCCACAGGCACACTGCCGATGGCATCCAGCACTTCGATGCCCGAGACCACTTGGCCGAATACGCAGTACCCGTAGCCTTCCTGGGTAGTGTCGCGGTGGTCGAGCATGGCATTGTCGCTGAGGTTGAAGAAGAACTGGCTCTGAGCACTGTCAATCCGCTCGCTCATGCGGACCATGGCGATGGTCCCGCGCAGATTCTTCAGCCCGTTGTGGGCTTCGTTTCGGACGGGGGGCCGGGTAGGAGTTTTTTCGGTCATCTCCGGGGTATAGCCGCCGCCGAGAATCCCCTGGCCTTTGAAAACCTGATGGAACACCGTCCCGTCGTAGAACCGACTGTCCACATAGGCCAGAAAGTTTTCGACCGTCGCTGGGGCCTTTTCGGCGTCGAGCTGCACGATGAAGTTGCCTTTGGTGGTCTCGAAGATCACCTTCGGGTGGAGCCGGTCGGCCTCGGCAGCTTTGCCTGCGGCGCCGGCCTGCGCGTTGGACGATGCCTGCGAGTTGTCCTCGCCCTTGATAGCTGCGGCGTTGGATTTGTCGGCTTCGCCCCGACTGCCGCAGCCAGATGCAAACAAGGCCAACAATGCCAATCCGATGGCCAGTTTTTCGGCAGAGTAGCGCATTCCGTTGCCTCCGGGTGTATCGTGAACGGTGGACAATATCTTTGCCGGAACTCCCGTATATTGCAATGCCGTTTTTTTCCAGCCGAGCCATCATCGCGACTGCGAAAGGAACCCCGGGCCCTACCAGGACCACCCCAGCCGGTCACAGTATCAGAGCAGCCGTTGCCGACAGCGCACTGCGCAACAACGCCGGCGAATAGCGCGCGAATAGGTAAACGGCGCAGTCTGCGTAAGATACAAGTTGTGCGCAACCGGCAAACAACCAAGCTGCCTACCAGCGGGTGAACCGCGGCGGCTGGACAAGAGGCTGGTAAGTTTCGGGCATTCGGTCGCGCGGACCGATGCCGCCCCAGTGGCCCACCCAGAATAGCGGCTCCCGCTGGTTTAGGTCGACTTCGGCCCAGAACACCCCTTCTTTGCCGCGGTTAGAAGCCACGATCCGCCCCAGCGGGTCGATCACCATGCTGCTGCCGTCGTAAACCGATGGGATCAGATAAAAACCGTTGTCGCGGGCGCGAACGCGAAAAACCGTCTCTCCCTCGGCTCGGCCTTCTTGGTCGGGGAAAGTCGTTCCCCAGGTGGGCGCGAAAACCACTTCTGCCCCTTTAAGCGCCAAGATGGAGTGTATCTCTGGGAAGAACCAGTCGTAGCAAATCTGGATTGCCACGGTGCCGAAATCGGTCTTGAACACCGGGTATTCGCTGCCCGGCGTCACCCCCTTTTGCCATTCTTCGCGCGGCAGATGTACCTTGCGGTACTTGCCGGCCAGTTTGCCCGACCGGTCCATCAGCACGGCAGTGTTAAAAACGTAAGGGCCATCGCGCTCCATAAGCCCTGCCACTACCCAAAGTCGGTTTCGGGCAGCTGCCTGGCCGAGCTTTTCGGTGCTGGGGCCGGGTATCGGCTCTGCGGCATCGATCAGGGTCTTTCCGGTCCCCACCACAGTGATCGCCTCGCCCAAGCACACCGCATCCAAGCCCAATCGGCCCGCCTCGTCGATGTACCGGCAAAAAAGCTCCAGGTTTTTCTCTGGGGTGCTGTTTCGCGGGCGGAAGTGTACCGTACCCAGCTTGACCTTGCGTGGCGGCGGCGGATCGGTCGGCCACATTGTAACTTCGCGCCATGTGACGCTGCCACGTCCCGGCCATTTGACTTCCAGCGATAATCGCACGCCGTCGGCCTCGGCCGGGGCCTTCAGCACGTCGTCGAACTGTAGCAGGTCGCCATGCGCGACAGGTCCGCGCACCACCGCCCCGCCTGGGTGAAGCGGCTTGCCACTTCGGGTCCACAATAGGCGGATCATCAGCGAGCGGTACGGGCTGGCAATCGTCGGTGCGGCGCAGGTAGCACGGATGGCGTACGCAGCACCGCCGCTGATGCCTGAGACATCTTGATACACGCCGCCGACGGCACCCGGGAAATCTGCCGGTGCTTCGATGCGCAGTCCTCCTTCCGTGGCAACCAGCCGACACGCCGCTTGCGGATTCAGCGGCGCCCACACGTCCCACCCTTCCGGCAGGTTTTGTCCTTCTGCCGGGCGAAAAGTGGCATTGCGCAGCAGTTGCTTCCGGTCTTGCGGTGCCGGAGCGCCGGGACGCTGCTCGGCGAAGTTCAACCCTTTGGTCTTCGTACGGATGCGGCACAAGTACTGATTGGCGGTGACGTACAGCGTCGAGCCGTCGTCGCCAAAACAACAGTTAGCCGTGGGCTGGTCGGGGTTGATCCTTCCCAGCAGGGTGCCGTCGGGCGAGAAGACGTTTACCCCGCCGGGACCTGTAGCCCAAAGATTACCAGCCGCATCGACTTTCAGTCCATCAGGCAATCCTTTTAGCTTTTTGACCCATGGTGTGGCGTCGAAGAATACTCGGCCCGGCCCAAGCGTGCCGTCATCTTTTACCGGAAAAGCCATCCAAATGGCCCGTTGCGGGTCCGAATTCGCCACGTAAAGCGTTTTCTCGTCGGGAGAGAAGGCGATGCCATTGGGTCGAGTAAGTTCGCGGGTGAGCAAGGTCAGTTTGCCATCGGCCGAAAGGCGATACACGCCGCAGAAGTCCAGTTCCCGCGCCGGGTCGTCCGGCCCTTTGGCCAATCCGTAGGGCGGATCGGTGAAATACAAGTCGCCGTTGGACTTGAACACCAGATCGTTGGGACTGTTGAAGCGCTTGCCCTGGAAGCGATCGACCAGCGTGGTAAAGCTGCCGTCTTTCTCTAGCCGTGCGATGCGGCGATCGCCGTGCTGGCACAGGATCAGCCGGCCGGCTCGGTCCAGCGCCAGCCCGTTGGAACCCGATTCTCCCCCTCGCGGCTGCTCGCCCGTGTATCCGGCAGGCTTGAGAAACACGCTTAGCCCCTTAACAGGGTCCCATTTCATTATGGCGTTATTGGGGATGTCGGAAAACAGCAGGTAGCCGTCGGTGACCCACACCGGGCCTTCGCTCCACCGGAAGCCTTCGGCCAGCTTTTCCAGCACCGCGCCCGGCGGCACGAGTTGATCCAGCCGCGGGTCGAGCCGCTCGATGTTGCCGATGGCCGGGTAATCGGCTGCCGGCGCTCCGAGCTGGCATAGCACGCAGCAACATATCGTCGCGGTAAGCAATCCAAGGCGACTGCGCCGCAGCAACATCGCCACGCGATATTGGAAGACCATTCGACAGCCTCCTTCAGCACCAGTGCAAAACGTCAGTTACCAACCCGGAAAACACTTCCCCCGACGCCCGACATTTTAGGCCCTAGCGTGGTCTTTGACCAACAAGCGCAGCACTGATTGCACCGCGAAAATGGTTCTGCGCCGGCAACTGTTAGTTGTGCAGGTGTTAATTGTTAAAGTGTCAATTGTGAAGGAGTATTGTGAAGGCTAGTTAGCCGGGAAGGACATGGCTGACTGAAGTCGGTTGCCTCGGGTGGAAACCACGGAACATGTCGACCGGGCTTACATGCGTTGCCATCGACGGCGTTTCCACGTTTTCGCCTGTTAAGCCCCGGCGAGAGAACGGCGACTGAACGGTTAAATAATCGTTAAAAAATTGACCCGTTGTGCTCAGGCGAAGGAAAACGGCCCGAATGTTTAATTTTTGCTAATAATTAGTAAATCCTTAGTTGCCAAAAAATTAGCTCGTGGTTATTGCAAATTGTGCCGGGCGCAATAGCACATTACATCCACTTCACGGAGGATGGCAAACCACACCGCATACACTGCCTTAATAGAAAAGTGCGTACGATTTACGGTAAAATATAACGAAGTCGTGTTTTGTTAAGAATGCCGTTTTCGAGCCAGCGTGGTGGTTTATGTGTTCTAAGTGCCAGACGGCCGCGGCCAGTTATATTCGCCGACAGGCGAAACAACTCGGTAAGCAACTTCCTGGCGTTTGCAGTGGCGAAGATATCGAGTGCGTTCACCGCGCTCGGGTGGCTTCGAGGCGTTTGCGGGCTGCGTTTCGGGTGTTTAGCGGCTGTTTCGGCGATAGAACGCTGCGAAGATGGCGTAAGCACGTCCGCAATTTGGCACAGCAGCTCGGACAGGCCCGAGACCTAGACGTGCAAATCGACTTCCTCTGCGGCTTTGTTAGCCACGCGCTAGAACCATCGGTCTGTCGCGGGTTGAGCCGTTTGTTGGCCGAGCTGGAGCGACGGCGCGAGCGGATGCAGCCTCGCGTTGTGCGAGCGGTCGAGCGTTTCCAGCGCAGTGGGGTGCTGGAGGAAATGCTTTCCAGGACCAAGAAGATGCTGGATCGCCCCAACGGCGCCGCTCCGGAGGAAGCGACGCTCGAGGCAGCCGCCGAGTTATCGCCAGCCATACGCGCCCGACTGGAAGAATACCTTGCTCTTGAGGACAGCCTTCAGGAGCCAGACGACGTCGAGCGTCTGCACTCGTTGCGCATCGCAGCCAAGCGGCTTCGCTACACGTTGGAAATTGCCCGCTTGGTCTATCCGACCGATCTCCAGCCATTCATCGAAGCCGCCAAGACCTTGCAGACCCTGCTGGGCGAAATACACGACTGCGATGTGTGGCAGGCGGAACTAGACGACTTCCAGGCGACCATGCGAAAGCGGTTGCTGCGGGTTTACGGTTCCGATCGGGCCATGGCGCAGGTCGAGCCGGGCATCGAGCTGTTGCGGCAAGACCGATGCCAACGCCGACAACAGTTGGTCGAACAGGCCACGGCTTTTTGGCGACAGATGCAACAACAAGGCACTTGGGAAACGTTGCCAAGACTGCTGGAAAGCGCCTCGGCGATGCAAACTCAAAGCGCCGTGGCCGGCGACAATCAGCTTCCGCCTGCGGCGGGTGGCCCTCCGTCGGCCAGCGCCACACCACCACTGCCGCCAGTGGTGAGCGACAGTGCCGTTGCACCGATTGCACGCGAGCAAAATAGCCCAACCGACACTGGCGGTCAATTGCATCCAGACGGCATGTTGTCCTCCGGCGCGACAGCCACAAAGCATCACGCGGCAGACTCGGCGCACTCGCACGCGCGCCGGATGAGAACCGTCGCCGTAAGCAGCAACTAGCTGGGCGGAGTGCTGCGGCGATCGGAACAGTCGCGGCGCCGAAACACAACCTTTTGTTGCTGGCGCACCTTCAAGTCTCCTATTCGGCAGGCGGTCAAGGGAATATCCGAAGACCAGCAGCTCTGTAAAGCCGTGGCTTATGTTTCCAGCGTGGCGGTAGTCATGGCATACATGCAGATGCCGGCTGCCACGCCGAGATTCAGCGAATCGACCGCCGGGTGCATGGGGATAGTCACCTTTCGGTCGCACAGCCTCAAACACTCTTCTCCCAACCCGGTGAACTCGTTGCCTATCAACAGCGCGCTGCGTCGGGGCCACCGGAACCGGGTGATGTTCTCGGCGTCGGGCGAGATGGTCGCGGCGATCAGTTGAAAACCGAGGTGGTTTTTCAGCCAGGCCAGGTCGCCCGGCAAGTCGGTCGAGCGGGCCAGCGGCACGTGCATTGTCGCCCCCATCGACACCCGCAACGCCCGCCGGGCTAGCGGATCGCAGCATCGCGCGCCCAGCAGCACCGCGTCGATGCCGAAGGCAGCCGCCGAGCGACACACCAGGCCCATGTTCTCCGGCTTGGTGATTTCGGGGCAAACGACAAGTTTGGCTGACCGCAGCGCGCTGGTGCCCTTGCTATTGGTCTGCACGACCGATTCTGACTGCGGCGCCAGAAGCGCAGCGGCCAGAAGTTCCTTCACGCTGGGCAAGGGCTGCCGGCGTCCGACGGCCAGTACGCCCAGATGGAACGGGAAGCCGACGATCTCACGCACCAACTTCTCATCGGCCACGTAGAACGGCGCGCGCTGACCGACTAGGGCCCCGAATTGTTCGGCGTGCTGCGAGGCAACCAACACCGATTCGGTTTGGTATCGGCTTTGCAACAGGCGCCGCACAACGATCGGGCCTTCGGCGATAAAGATGTTTTCGCCCCGCAGCGTCCGATCGCGCAGGTTGCGGTAAGGCGCTATGCGCGGGTCGTCAAGCGAGTCGATGCGCTGCATGGCGGCCAGCTCCGCTTAGGACCGCACAGCTTTGGCGCGTACACACCGCGCTGTTGCGCGACGGCGGGCGGCGCTTCGACCGCCGCAGCCGCCGCTGCGCGTGACGGCGCATCAGTTTGCTTATTTGGCTTTCTGGGGAGCAGCCTTCTGGGGAAGCTCTTCGTAGAAGAAGACCATTTCCTGGCACGTTTTAGGTTTGATCTTGCCGGCGTTGCCTGCCTGGCCGAAAGCCACCATCCGCTCGACGCATACTTTTTTCATTGACTCGCGTGCCGGGCCGAGATACATGCGCGGGTCGAACTCCGTCGGCTGGCAGGCGAAGACTTTGCGAATCGCACCGGTCATGGCTAGGCGGTTGTCGGTATCGACGTTAATCTTCCGCACACCGTGCTTAATGCCGCGCTGGATTTCCTCGATCGGCACCCCGTATGTCTCTTTGATGTAACCCCCATACATGCGGATCACATCCAGCAGCTCCTCCGGCACGCTGGAAGAGCCGTGCATCACCAGGTGCGTATTGGGGAGCCGTTTGTGGATTTCCTCGATGACCGACATCACCAGCACTTCCCCGGTCGGTTTGCGCTTGAACTTGTACGCACCATGACTGGTGCCGATGGCCACGGCCAGGGCGTCCACGCCGGTATCGGCCACGAACTGTTCGGCCTGTGCCGGATCGGTCAAATGTTTGCGGGCCTCTTCCCCGCTCAGTCCCGCGCCGTGGCCGTCTTCCACGCCGCCCAGGCAGCCCAGCTCGCCCTCGACGGTCACCCCCTTAGCGTGGGCGGCCTGTACCACTTCGCGCGTGACGCGCACATTGTACTCGTAGCTGGAGGGCGTCTTACCGTCTTCCAGCAGCGAGCCGTCCATCATTACCGAAGTGAAGCCCTGCTCCATGGCGCTAAAGCAGGTCTTGGGCGAGTTGCCGTGGTCCTGGTGCATGGCAATGGGGATTTTCGGGTGCAGTTCCACGGCGGCCAGCATCAGGTGCCGCAGATATGCGTCGTTGGTGTACTTGCGTGCCCCGCGCGACGCCTGCACGATCACCGGCGACTCGGTTTCCTCGGCCGCTTCCATGATGGCCTGGATCTGTTCCATGTTGTTGACGTTGAAAGCCGCCAGCCCGTAGCCGTTCTCCGCGGCATGGTCCAGCAGCACTCGCATCGGAACTAGTGGCATGGAGATTCTCCTCGAAAATCGTCAGCAGTCTATTGTTCGATTACAGCTTCGCGGCCAGGAGCGCCGACAAACCGACGCCTTCGCCGCGACTGCGCACGCGACAGTTATAGTACGCGACAGTTATAGCAAACGCGACTATAGTAAAAGCAACGCCGAGTTGGCATGACCGGTCACAGCGGACTGATGGCCGGCTCAGGTCTTATCCAGTACTTCGATCGGCGGCATCGGCCGGCCTTCCAGATACTCCAGGCTTGCCCCGCCCCCAGTGGATACGTGAGTCATGCGGTCTTCCAAACCCATCTCTTCCACAGCCGCCGCCGAGTCGCCACCGCCGATCACGCTAATCGCGCCGGCCGAGGTCGCTTCGGCAATCGCCTGGGCGATGCTGCGGGTGCCGGCGGCGAACTCGGGCAGCTCGAACACTCCCATCGGGCCGTTCCACACGATCGTGCCAGAGCGGCGTATTTCGGCAGTGTACAACTCCACGGTCTTCGGGCCGATGTCCATGCCTAACAAGCCCTCGGGTATGTTGACGTCTGCCACAGGCACCGGCTGGCCAGCCTGCTTGGCCTTGGGGTCGAAGCTGTCGGCGGCCACGTGATCGACCGGCAGGAGTATCTTTTCGCCGGCCTGGGCCAGCAATTGCTTCATCGGTTCTACCTGGTCGGCCTCGACCAAGCTGCGGCCAACGTTAGCCCCTTTTGCTCGCAGAAGCGTGTAGGCCATCGCTCCGCCAATCAGAATGCGATCCACCTTGGTCAAGAGGTTGGAGATCAGCTTGATCTTGTCCGAGACCTTCGCTCCGCCGAGTATCGCCACGAATGGACGCTTAGGGTTGGCAATAGCTTCGGAAAGATACTTGATCTCCTTCTCCACCAAAAAGCCTGCCACTGCCGGACCGCCTTTCGCCTGGATGGCTTTGGGCACACCGTACATGCTAGCGTGTTTGCGGTGGCAGGTGCCGAAGGCGTCGTTGACGTATACATCTCCCAGCCGGGCGATGGCCGCCACGAAATCGTCGTGGGTCTTCTGCTGTTCGGGGGTAAGTTTGCCGTCGGGGTTTTTCTTGGCTCGGTCGGGCATGGTCTCGCCAGGATGGAAACGGAGGTTTTCCATCAGCAGCACCTCGCCGGGCTGCATTTGAGCGACCATTTGGTCCAGCTCCGGACCGACCACACTGGAAGGGCCAAGCCGCACCGGTTTGCCCAGCAACTGGCCGAGTCGCTCGGCGGCTGGCTTGGCCGAGAACTCAGGCTCAAAACCCTTTTCGGCCGGGCGGCCCAAGTGGCTCATCAGGACCAACTTTGCCCCTTGTTCTAGCGCCCGGCGGATACTCGGCAGGGCTTGCACGATCCGCCGGTCGTTGGTGACCTTCCCATCTTTGATCGGCACGTTGAAGTCCACCCGCATCAACACCGTCTTGCCTGAAAGGTCTACGTCGGCGATAGTCTTGGTAGCCATTGGTTACACCCCTCGCAAGTTTTTCCCCGTGTGGGGCAAGATCGCCACTGCCGGTCACCGGCGGAAGCCGTCGCCACCGGAAAAGCTGCGCGATGGTTTGTTAGCCGCAGCGCCGCGCCGGCAAAATTGACAATTTCGCCTCCAGCGTTTACTTTGGCTGATAAAGATGTCGCTGCTTGGGAAGATTAAAACCTAAATCCTACCAATAACTGGCTCGCTATCAAGGGCCTCCGGCGCCAGCACGCTCAGCAGCTTCGGTCACAACATCACACAGCCCAAAGCTAGCTGCCGACAGCAAGGCAAGCACACCCGGCACGGAGGCAAGCACAATAGGCGGCGCCTGTCCCTCCGCGGTTTCGCCTAGCAAATGTTAGGGGTAGATGAAATGTCGATTCGCAAACCGGCTTGCAATCCTCGCTTGATTACCGCTGCGTGGTGCTTGATGTCGATTGGGGGCATGGCCGTATGTGTCGCCCCGCCCACAGAGGGGGCACAGAGCAAAGAAGCACCCCTACAGAACCGATCAGCGGCGGCAGAGAGCCAATCGGTCAAAGCTGTGCTGGAAAGGGTTGCACAACTCGGCGGCAAAGTTGAGCAGGATGAAAAAGGCAATATCGTGGGCATCGACCTGCCGGAGACCGACCGGGCAACCGACGACGATTTGAAGCTATTCGCCGAGCAGTCTCACTTGCGCAGGTTGCGGATATGGAGCACATCGGTGACGAACAACGGCTTTCGGCATTTGGGAAAGCTGGGCAGTCTGCGCAATCTACAGGTTTTGTTCGCTGCAATTACCGACGATGCTCTGGCCAATTTTCCGCCACTAGCCAAACTGGACGTATTGGACCTGCGCGGTTGTGCGCAACTGGGCGACGGCACGATAAAGCATCTGCACACGTGCAAGAACCTGCGCGTGTTGAAATTGCAGACCCCTGCGGTTACCGACGCCGGCATAAAGCATCTGGCCCGGCATACCACTTTGAGGTCATTGGCGCTGGAGCAGAGCAGCATCACTAACGAAGGCCTGGGCGTCTTGGCAAACTTTCCCGAGTTGGAAGAACTAAGCCTGATGGCCTGTCAGAACATTAGCGACGAGGGATTGAAACACTTGGCCGTGCTGAAAAACCTTCAGCGGCTGAACCTGCGGGCAACCGGTGTCACCGGTTCTGGCCTTGCCCATTTGAAAAATGCCAACAAGCTGTGGCAACTCGATCTGAGCCAAACCCAAGCCGGCAACGAAGCTCTGGAAAACCTCAAAGGCTGCGAAAGTCTCCGCTGGCTCAATCTGTGGCAAACACAGATCGACGACCAGGGACTTGCGCACCTTGCTGGGCTGAAAAAGCTCCAATGGTTAAATCTCGACAACACTATGACCACCGATAAAGGCTTGCGCTGGATCGCCGAGTTGAGCAATTTGGAGGTGCTGAATTTGCAACAGACGATGATGACCGACGAGGGATTGGAGCACCTCAAGGAGCTTAAAAACCTCAAGCAATTGGTGCTCAAAGTCACGTATGCCACCCCGGAGGCGATTCAGCGCCTTCAGAAGGCCCTGCCGAGTTGCAAGATCGAGTACTAAGCGACGACTGTTTCCCGATCCGGCTCCACTGTAATTCAAACCGGCACCCGTAGCCGGTGTTTTTTGTGTAGCGCGTTTTCTTGTGTAGCGCGTTTAGGCCTCGATCTCCGCGCGTTCGAGCGCCTGATCGGTGCTCAGCGGATCGACGCGGCGGCAGCACTCGGTGAGCCGTTGTGCGATGTCTTGCAATTGGCCGCACCACTGGTCTTCGGCGCAATCGGGCGGAGAGAGCTGCTGGAACTCGGCCAGCAGAAGGATCAACCGCAGCAGGTGGCGGAAGATCACTCCTTCTTGTTTCTGTAGCCCGCGGCTGGTGATGTACTTGTTGAAATCGCCGTTGAATTCAAGCACTTCGCCCGCGGCCCAAACGGGCTGGGTACGCACGTCGTGGACGCCGGGAAAATCGTAATCGAACAGCCGGCGGAGCTTCTCGGCCAGCGTGAGCACCCGCGGACGCTGCTCCTCGTAGCTGGCTCGCCGCCGGTATCGCTCTTCTGGCGGAGGGGCCACGATTTCGTCCTCGGTGGCCAGCCCTAGCCGCAGCAGTTGTTCATCCAGGCGCAGCGTGGCCAATGGACCCGGCGGCAGTTCGTCTGGCGGCGGTACCCGCA
This sequence comes from uncultured Pirellulales bacterium, assembly GCA_938015445.1. Lineage (GTDB taxonomy): Bacteria > Planctomycetota > Planctomycetia > Pirellulales > Thermoguttaceae > CALLPE01. Next base: position 101,692 of record CALLPE010000016.1, on the reverse strand, counting down.
CATGGTAAGCCACCGAGCCGGGAAGCTCCAGTACACTTTCCATTGCCTGGACGAGCTCGCTGCGGTCGGCGGCGCCCAATTGGTTGATCAAAAACACCGCGTACAGCGGATTCACGCCCCGGAACAGCAGCAGTTTTTGCAATTCACGTGTGGGATGGGCCAGGATGGGTCGGTATTCCGGCATAGCCGGCGTGTGCTGTTCGGCAGTAGGTTCTTCGAGAAAGTCTTTGACCGCCTCTTCAGCTTCCTCGATGCTGGAAAACGTCGCTCGAAACAGTTGCTTGCGATTCGGCAATTCAGCCCCGTTTGCCGGTTGGGGCGCTTCGGCCGGTGTTAGTTCGCCGACGCGGGGCGGTTCAGGCTCTAGCGTCACGTATCCGGCCCGCCACAACACGAGCAACATCCGTTCCAGTTCGCGTTGTGCGGCGGCGATGCGTTTGCTATCCATCAGCCGCTTGCCGACCAAGCGCCGCACCAGGTCAACCTCGGGCGAGGCGTCGAGCATGTAGGCCAGCAGACGCCAAGGCAGCGGGCCGCGGCTGGCCAGCTTGCCCGGCGGAGCGACGCGCAGCTTCTCGAATTGCGCCTCGGTCCAATACTGCTGGTTTTCGCGGCGCTTGGGCATCTTGCGTTTTAGCTCTTTCTTGAGCCGCAATAGCTCCGGGTCTTTGGTTTGTTCGGGTATCTGGTCGTACTTTTCTTTCCAGCGGGCGATTTTCACATCGTCTTCATGAGCCAGCACGAAGACGTAACCTTGCGTGTCGAATTGCGGACGACCGGCGCGACCGAACATCTGATGCGCCGAACTGGGGTCCAACAGCTTCATCTTTCCCGGCGGTCCTTTGACCAATTGTGGCAACACCACCGACCGGGCGGGCAGATTGATGCCGGCCGAGAGCGTCTCGGTGCATACCACTACCGAGAGCAGCTTCTGCTGAAACAGGTCTTCGACGATTCGCCGGTACTTGGGCAATACACCGGCATGATGCACTCCCACGCCCCGAAGCAGAAGTTGCCGCAACATCGCCCCGGCGCCTTGGGAGAAATCGTACTGTTTCAGGGCCGCGGACAAACGGGCTTGCTGGCCGTCGCTGAGCAGCTTCTTGCCTTTGATCTGTTCGGCAACGGCCCAGCACTCTTCGCGGTTGAAGCAGAAGACCAGGGCGGGCGTTTTGCGGGTCTGCTCGTCGCCACGGGCCATTTCTTCCAGTTGTTCGACCAGCAACCGATCGCCCACCCATTGAAACACCAGCGGCACTTTGCGCTGGTAGCCGCGCACCAATTCCAGCCGGCGGTTATGGCTGACCCGCAACCACTGCACGAACTCTTCGGCGTTGCCCACCGTGGCCGACAACAGCAGCGTGCGCACGTGTGGCGGCAGCAGAGCCAGGGTCAGCTCCCAGACGATCCCGCGCTCCGGGTCGGCAAAGCTGTGGAACTCGTCCATCACCACCGCGCTGACCTGAGCGAAATCGAACAGCTCGGCGTGCAACAAGCGGTTAGCCAGAATCTCGGCCACCACTACCAGCACGGGGGCTTGCGGATTTTCGCGTCGGTTGCCGGTAACCAGCCCCACGTCGCTTGCCGAAAAACCCCAGCGGACGGCCGAAGCCTGCATTTCGCGGTACTTCTGCTCCGTCAGCGCGATAAGCGGGGTGGTGTAGTACGCGCGGGTACCGGTGTGCAGGGCCTCGAATAGCGCCGCTTCGGCAATCAGAGTTTTGCCCATCCCGGTTGGCGCACAGACCAGCACCCCTTGTTCGGCCGAGAACCATGCCAACAGGGCCTCTTCCTGGAAATGATACAGTTCATAAGGAAGTTGCTCGATGTAAAGCTCGGCCAGTCTGTCGCGCGATGGTGTTTCGGCGGGTGTCGTCATCGGCTATCGCCCCGGTAATGTTCCCATCAAACCCGGTGTGCTATCGTCGTCGGCCGCTTGCTACGGTGCAGTTGAATGTTATTTGTCGGAGAAAGCGGCGATTTGCTGGCCAAGCGGTCGGCGCGTGCTGGACTGCGCGCTGTTAGTCTTCGGAAACAACCGCTGGTCAGCCGTAAAAGCCTCGCTATCATATCGGCAGTGCCGTTTGCCGCAGCCTGTTGACCAGCCGCTGCGCAGTTGTGATACTCTATCTGGCTTCGACCGCAAACAGGTGACGGAAACATATGGGAGGGGGAGCAATGAACGCTGCGGTAGTGTTTATAGTCGCTATGTCGGCTCCGATGGCAAGCCAACTGGCCGAAGGCTCAAAAGCCGCTTTCGATCGAGCGCCGAACATCATACTGATTATGACCGACGATCAGGGCTACGGCGACCTGGGGTGCCACGGCAACCCGATTATCCGCACGCCGAACCTCGACAAGCTGCACAGCCAGTCGGTGCGGTTCACCGATTTCCATGTCAGCCCCACTTGCGCACCTACACGCTGCGCACTGATGACCGGCCGGCACGAGTTCCGCTCGGGCGTGACGCACACCATCCTGGAGCGCGAGCGGATGAGCCTGAAGGCCGTCACCCTGGCCCAGGTGCTGAAACAAGCCGGCTACGCCACGGGCATTTTCGGCAAGTGGCATTTGGGGGATGAAGACCCGTATCAGCCTGACCGCCGGGGATTCGACGAGGTATTCATCCACGGCGCCGGAGGCATCGGGCAAACATTTCCCGGCAGCGGCGGCGACGCCCCAGGAAATAGCTACTTCGATCCGGCCATCAAACACAACGGGCGGTTCGTAAAGACCAAAGGATATTGCGCCGACGTGTTCTTTTCGCAGGCCATCCAGTGGATCGAGCAGCAGAAGGACCGCGGACGGTTCTTCGCGTACATCACCCCCAATACGCCGCACGATCCCCTGATCTGCCCCGAACAGTACGAAAAAATCTACGCCGGCAAGGTCGATCCGCAAACGGCCCGCTTCTACGGGATGATAACCAACATCGACGACAACGTGGGCCGGTTGCTACAGCGGCTAGAAGAATGGGGAATCGAAAAAGATACGCTGGTCATCTTCATGACCGACAATGGCACGGCCAATGGCGAGCGGGTGTTCAATGCCGGCATGAGAGGGAAAAAAGGCACCGTGTATCAAGGTGGCACGCGTGTGCCTTCGTTCTGGCGATGGCCTGGCGTATTGCCCGCCGGCGTAGATGTGGACAAATTGGCCGCGCACATCGACATCTTTCCCACCCTGGTCGAAATGATCGGCGCGCCGCTGCCGGCCGATGTGAAGCTGGACGGTCGCAGTCTAGTCCCCTTGTTGCGCAATCCCCAAGCCGACTGGCCCGACAGGTATCTGTTCATCCACTTGGGCCGTTGGCCGCGGGGACAGGCCGCCCAGTCGAAGTACGCCCATTGTGCGGTGCGGAGCGCTCGGTTCCGGTTGGTCAACAACAACGAGCTGTACGACGTCAAGGCCGACCCGGCGGAGCTGCACAACGTCATCGACCAGCATCCAGAAGTCGTCGCCGCCATGCGCCAGGCATATGACCGATGGTGGGAAGAAATAATGCCGTGTCTGGAAAACGAAGATGCCGTCGGCCCGAAGGTCAACCCCTTCAAAGAGCAGTACTGGAAGCAGTTCGGCGGCGGCCCGTCGGCACCCGAGGAGGCGCAGCCGGGCCGTGCAGGGCCTCCGGAAAAAGCAAGCGGTGCGGCACCGGGCGAAAAACCCAGCGGCAAAGCCACAAAGCAGCAGCCGTCCCCGCAACCGGCCCAATCTCAGCCGCAGCCGGCTAAACGCCGGCCCAACGTAGTGTTCATCATCACCGATGACCAGCGCTGGGACGCGATGAGTTGCGCCGGGCATCCGCACCTGAAGACACCGCATCTGGACCGCATCGCCGCCGAAGGAGCGCGGTTCCGCAACGCCTTTGTGACTAACTCGCTGTGTTCGCCCAGTCGGGCTTCGTTCCTGTCGGGACTGTACCCCCACGCGCACGGTGTGATGGATAATTTCACCGACTACCCCAGCGACCTGCGCAGCTTCCCCGGCCAACTGAAAAAAGCCGGTTATGCCACGGCGTACATCGGCAAATGGCACATGGGAGAGGACAGCGACGATCCGCGTCCGGGCTTCGACTACTGGGCCAGCCACAAAGGGCAGGGCCAGTATTACGACACCGAGTTCAACATCAACGGCCAACGGCGGAAGCTGGAAGGGTACTACACGCATCGGGTCACCGACCTGGCCGTGGACTGGCTCCGTCGCCAAAGCGATAAGCCATTCTTGCTGATCTTGGGGCACAAGGCGCCCCACACCCCGTTTACGCCGGAGAAGAAGTATCTGCACCTTCTCGATCACGTCAGCTTCCCTTATCCGGCCACTGCTTTCGCCCTGGACGATAAACCGAAGTGGATACAGGAGCGGTTGACGACGTGGCACGGGATATACGGGCCTCTGTTTGGCTTTCGGGCGAAGTTTCCCGACACCCGGCCAGAAGGCGTCGCCGAGTTCTCGGCATTCGTCCGCTCGTACCTGGCCACCATAAAGTCGGTCGACGACAGCACCGGACGGATTTACGAAACGCTCAGAGAAATCGGCCACCTGGACGACACGCTGTTGATCTTTGCCGGCGACAACGGCTTTTTGCTGGGCGAGCACGGAATGACCGATAAGCGTGCCATGCATGAGCCCAGCATCCGCATTCCGTTGCTGATGCGCTATCCGCCGCTGGTCAAGCCAGGAACAATCATTGAACAAATGGTGCTCAACATCGATTTGGCCCCGACAGTGCTGGAAATCTGCGGTGTCCCCGGGCTGGGACGCGTACACGGACAGTCGTTCAGGCGGCTGTTTGAGGGAAGGACTGGCGGATGGCGCACCTCGTGGCACTACGCTTACAACTACGAAAAACAGTTCCCCTATACGCCCAACGTGCGCGGTGTGCGGACCGAACAGTGGAAATACATTCACTATCCGCACGGCGACGGCAAACCCGACCGCCACAAAGCAGAGCTGTACAATTTGCGGGAAGACCCGGGCGAGACTAAGAACCTGATCGACGATCCACGCTACGCCGCAGTGGTAGAAGAACTGAAGGCCGAACTGTACCGGCTAATGCAACAGACCGGGGCACTGCCAGACCGGATGCCCATTGACGAAGGCATCAAACCCGAACTGCCCGAGGCCAAAATCCGTTAGCGGCCCCAGCGTTCCACAGAGCCACAACGGCAACAAGCCCGGCTGGAGCCATAATGGGCTTGCAGGCCGTGCAACGATCTGACACGACAGTGCGAAGTCGCGGCTGCTGATAAACTGGTAAGATGGAAAAGACAATCGGTCTTCTGCGGTACCTTTGCTCGATGCTCGTTTTTGGTCATTTGAGTTTCGACACGGCTTAGCGCTGTCGAACCAACCAGCATCAGCAATGTCGCAATATTTTCAAGACCAACAACATTCGGAAAAGTAACAAAACTTGCAAAACCAACAAAACTTGGAACAACAACAAAACTTGGAAGAACAACAAGACTTGGAACAACAACAAAACTTGGAACAACAAGCACCCCAGCATCGCGTAGCCTTGGTGACCGGCGCCGGCAAGCGACGGATAGGCAATGTGGTGGCCGAAGCCCTTGCCCGGCGTGGCTTCAGCATCGCGCTGCACTATAACCGCTCGGCTAATGAGGCGGCCGAGACCGTAGCGCGGCTGCGCTTGTGGGGCTGCCAGGCGGCCGCTTTTCCAGCCGATGTTTCGGAGCCGGGGCAGATCGAGCGGCTGTTCGATCAGGTGCTTCAGCATTTCGGTCGGGTAGATGTGCTGGTGACCGCCGCTGCCGTCTGGCACCGCAAACCACTGGAGGAAACCACTGCCGAGGATGTCCGCCGCCAATGGGAAGTCAACACGTTAGGGACCTTTTTGTGTTGTCGCCGAGCAGGGCTTGCCATGGCCGAGCAGCCGGAAGGAGGCGTGATCGTGACCATCGGCGATTGGGCCACCCGGCGACCGTATCACGACTACACCGCGTACTTCATCAGCAAAGGGGCGATTCCCACCCTCACGCGCAGTTTGGCTGTGGAGCTTTCGCGTCGCAACCCGAAGGTGCGCGTCAATTGCATTCTGCCCGGCCCGGTGATGTTGCCCGAATATCTTGATGAGCACGAAGTCCGCGGCGCGGTGGCCGGCACGTTGGTCAAGCGCGCCGGGCGGCCGGAGAATGTTGCTCAGGCGGTGCTGTTCTTCATCGAGAACGACTTTGTGACCGGGGTATGTCTGCCGGTCGACGGCGGCCGTAGCATCGGATGACACCACGACCAAGCCGGAAGCGTCAGCGAGGGCGCTGGCGCGGTGTTACTGTTCTTCGACCCGCAGTGTGGTATCGGCCGGCACATCGCGCCGCCACACGGTCTTGCCCGAGGGAAAGAAATCCACAGCCACGTCCACCCGATCGCATTTGCCCAGCCCGAAATGGCGCTCTGTCTCGGCAAGAGCGTAGTAACTGCTTGCCGCCTGACTGTCGTAAATAACTATCTGTTCGAGCCATAGCAAATGTTTTGATTGGGGTTGGTCGGCCGCGCCGGCTTGGTAGATGCGGATTTTCGCCCCGGCGGCGCCCCGGTTGCCCGTCCGCCCGATCGGACGGACGCGAATCCAGTTTTGCTTGGGCAGATCGTTGCGGTACACGGCCACTTCGCGGCGCGGCCGCGGCCCGGCAGCAGTGTAACCGATAATGTCCAGATCCCCGTCGCCGTCGATATCGCCGAAGCACAGGCCGTCGTCCACTGAAGCCGCTGACACATCTTTGATCCCCCAGCGGGTATTGTAGTACTGGAAGCGTCCGCCGCCGGTGCCACGGTAGATTTTCAGAAAATTGCGGCCGTTGGCCAGGATGTCGGCTATGCCGTCGTTGTCGAAATCGGTGACCACGGCCAGTCCCCACGATTGATAGTTGATTCCGCGGCCGTCGCCTTCCAGCGCTCCGTCGGCGCGTTTGAACTTTCCCCGCCCGTCGTTGAGATAGATTTCCACCCGCTTATTTTCCAGGCAGATCAGGTCCAGATCGCCATCTTGATCCACGTCGCCGATGCCACGGACCGACACGCCGGAGGGTGGCAACCCAGCCTCGGTAGTGATGTCACGTGCTTGCACTTCGTTCGGCGCGTAGCTGAGGCGATAGATGCGGCTATGGCCTTGCGGTGCGGCATAGCTGCCCCACTCGCTGAGCAACTCCGGTTGTCCGTCGCCGTCGATGTCCGCCGGGATGCACAGCCGTTCGGCCCGAATCGGCTCGCCCACCTGGATCATCCCGCGTTCTACGAAGCTCCCTTGGCCGTTGCCGATGTTGAAGTGTACGCCCACGCTGGAGCCGCGCAGCCAATCGGCTTTGCCATCGCGGTCGATGTCGATGATCGCTTGGCGGCGGGCTGCGTCGCGGGTGAGCCCCGTCGGCTGAAAACTGAGCCGTCCCGGTTGCGAGCGATTGCGCCACCACTGGCCGCCGCCATCGCCATGGGTCATCGTCAGGTCCAGCAGCCCGTCTTCATCGGCATCGTAGGCCAGATGGATTTCCGTGGGCGGCCACTGACCATCGGCGCACACGAATCGCCCTTTGCCGTCGCCTAGCAGCGCCAGTGCCCCCGGCGTGCCGTGCGCGCTAAGGAACAAATCCAACTTGCCGTCGCCGTCCAAATCGACCAGGTGCAAGCCGCTCAGCCACCAGTTCGGATGCGCCTGGTAGTTCCGCTGGACGGCTTCGGCGACACCACAGGACACGCTGATGTCGGTGAAGCCGGGAGAAGTCGGGCTGTTCGAACCGGACACCTCGGCGCCGGCTGCCCACGGCACGGCCCAACTGACGGCAACACATGCAAACAACACGGGTGTAATGCGGCTCATCTTCGGTGTCCTCCGCCGAATGGACTGCAAGTCCGGTGCGTGCTTGATCACGCTGCGGCCTTAGTGGGGCAAGAAACGAAAGCCTATCGAGTTCCGCTCATCGGGCCGATGTACGAGCGTGCTACCACGATATTGCTCATCCGGTAATGATGGTCGGCCGCAGCCGGTTGCGTCCCCCCGTGATACCAATTGAGCCACACTTCGTCGATCTTGATGGCCGGAGTGTGGCGGAAGCGGATGTCGGTCTTCTCGAACACCTGCACGCCGTCGAGCCACACGCGGAACATGCCGTTGCGATCGCCTTTGCCGTTGCCCAATTCGTCAAACGGCCCGCTGACGCTGTTGAGCTTCACATATTGCTCGATGCAATACCACACTCCGCGCCGCAGCAACACGGTGCCCCAACGCCAGTGGTCGCCGTAATGGCCCTCCTGGTCCACATGATAGGCATACGTGCCGACGGCCACGTAATCGCGGTACGGGTTTTCGTCGGCGGGCTTCTTGTGCGATAGCCCGCGCAGCGACCACCCGCAAAGCGTCTTGCCGCGGTTGCCCATCCCGGCCAGTCCCGTGGTACGAGCGCCTCCGTTGCCGCACAGCGGTTCCCAGTAGCGGCCATTCCACAGGCCGTAGCGCCCGGCCAGTCCGGGCATCTTGTTGCCATCGACCAGCGAGCCGAAATCCTCCTCGAACATCACGTAGTAGCGGAAGTAGATTTCCTCCGGCTCCGGCTGGCGATGGGTGCTCCAGCGATAGTCCAGCGAGCACGAGCCGGTCTGACCCTTGACAAGCTTTCCGCGCAGGTAGGTGCTGCGCAACTGCGGGTCTTGGGCGAACTCCGGCTCGGCGACGCTCCCTTCGGTAAAGTACAGCTTGCGCCAATCGCTGCCGGAAAAATCGGTGGCAAAAACCACGTCGGGGTGCTTGGCGATGTCTTTGTCGAAAGGATAGTCCTTGGCCAAACCCAGCTTCGGCGCGCCGCCGGTGTGGATGGCCGGCGCGTCCAGACGCATCAGCTCCACGACGCACTTGCCGCGCTGGGCGGTGGCGTGCAGCACTATCACTGCCTTGCGTAACTTGCCGCGCACCGCCGACAGATCGAACTGCATGGCGACGTTGGCGCTGCCGGCCGCCAGCAGGCAACTCGGCCCGACGCCTTGCGGCCGGTAGGTCGAGCGGTTCATCGACGTGTCGGCGATGCTAGGGCAAACGAACTCGCCCTGATCGGTAGCGACTTCCAGCCGCGGCCGTAATTGGCCGCTGGGATTCTCGCGGGCCGCCAGTTCGCACTGTCCGGCGGCCGCCCTCAGCAGGGCACCGGTGTTGCCACGCTGGAGCCACAGCCCGGCCAGTGCAGTGGCGTCTAGCCGGAGAGTCTGCCACTGTTGAGCCTGCGGAACCTCTGCGCTGGCAAACGGCTTCGGCCCCTGCGACTGCTCATCGGCGTCGCGCCAGTCGCCGCACGGGTTCTTCCAAGCGATCAGCACGCCGCGGTTCCAGTAATCGCGCGAGGCGCCTGACTCGCCGTCGAACAGCACATACTGGGGAATCGGCGCAGGGGCCGCCTGCTGCGATGTAGATTGCTCGGCGGCTTCCAAGTCGATGGCGCAGCTTGCCGAAAGGCAAATAACTCCGACCACGGTATAAACCTGGCGATTCATCACCCGCTTCTCCAACTACCAAGACGAAGCGCTATTTCCAGACGATCTTCTGACCGTCGAAACTCACTTTGCGCTGGCCTATCACGGCGGTGGCATCCAGACCTTTGCCAGACACCTTCACCTTCGGCGGCGGACCTTGCTGCAGCGTGGCAACCACGAAAAACTCGTCGCCGCCGGTAGCGAAGACCGCGTCGAAGCTCACTGTGGTTTTCTGGCCCGCTTTGTGGCCTGCCGAGATCGTGATTTCCATTGTGCGGCTGCCCGTTTCAATCTTTACCGGCGCCGGCGACAGGAAAGTGGCGTGCAGGGTGGACTGGCCCTGGCGGATGGTGAAGCAATCGTCGCCGACGACGACTTCGGGCAAGACCGACTCGCGTGCTTTGGTCTGGCGGTGCAGTTGCCAAAGCCAGACCTTTTCCTTCCCGCCGCGGATTTTATCCACGATGGCAAACAGTGCCGGTGCGCCGCATCGGCCGCTGTAATCGACGGCAAATGAGCGCATGCCCTCGATGCCCGACGGCTTGAACGCCCAATCGTGCCTTCCGCCGCCGTAGGGGGCATACAATCTTTTATCGGGCCGTGCCGAATACACATCGTTCAGGTCGATGCTCACCACTCCGGAGCCGTCTTTTTCGGTTTGCAGATAAAGCAGCCGACCCAAAGCACCTTCGTAGTGATCGTCGTTGGGCAGCCAGACGACCGATTCGTGCCAGCGGCGGCGTTCGCGTCCTTCCGGCCCTGAAGCCCAGATGTTGCCCAAACCGGCTATCCGGAATGTGCCTGCATTCGGTCCGTTCCAGCCGCCGATGTAATGCGCCTTGAGAAACACCTGCGTGACGATGTCGTTTTCGTCTTTCCAGGCGTTGCGAAAGGCGTAGAATCCGAAGTCGGGTGCTTCCCAAGCCAGCGGCATAACACCGGCCGGTTCGCGCGGCTGCATGTCGAGCGGATAGTTTACGAAGCCCCATACTGGGTCGTCGGCAACAGCCTCGAGCGGGTTGCGCGGATCGGCTACGCCCTCCATGCGGTTCCAGGCCCAGAGCATGACGGGCTTCCACTCGTCGGGCGTAATAGGAAGTAGCGCGGCGAAATAACTTCCACTGAGACGCACCGCGCCGTTGATGTCTTGCGCCCACGGCGCGCCTTTTTTCGGGAAAATGTACGTGAAGACATGGCGGGGCAAGTAGTGGGTGATGTCGGCGAAGGGCGAAACGTCGTAGCCCAGCGCGCGGCGGTATGCAGTGGCGTATCGGTTGGGGCCGTCGGTGGTGTCCTTGTTGTAATGCCCTACTTCCGCCTGGAAGCCGCCGGTACCGACCGCCTCACGATACAGCAAGTACATCAGCCGCCGGCCCATGCGGAACAATCTGACGTACTCCACGTCTGCCCCGTCCAGGTGGCGCCACTCGGCGGTGTCGAGTTTCCACTGCGCCAACCGCGCCTCGTACTCCATCCGTTCCCGGGCGAGTATTTCCTGCGAAGCCGCCAGGTCGGCCTCGGTGGCCTTTTCCAACCAGGGCTGGAACTTGTTCCACACGGTGAGGATGCGGGCCAGGATCATCACCGGATATAGCCCTTTTTCCAGCCGGACCACTTGGCCGTGACTGACCCGCCGACCGGCCAGCGCCATCTGCACCCGACCCGAGTTGGAAAACGGATTGTGCACCTTATACAGCCCCGGTTCTTCTACCTGTAGAACCGTGTACAAGCCGAAGCTGGCGCTGTCGCCGCCGCGCATCAGTTCGGCGATCTTCAGGCTGTTGACAGCCGGATCGAACAGGTCATCGGGCAACGGGCGGAAGCGAAGCGTAAACTGTTCGAGCTTGACGGCGGTACCCTGCTGGGGATTGAGTTTCTCCAGCCCTTGCATGGAGTTCATCGGATCGACACCGATGGCCTCGGAAAGCACGTTGGTAATCAGCCATTTGCGCGGCACCATGCCTGAGATCAGACCGACCACCGGCACGCCCGCAGCAGGCTTGAAATCGGCAGGCGGCGGCAAGTGGAGCTGTTGGGTGATGGGAGTCGGCTCCGGCGGGGCGGGGCCTTTTTCTCCCCAAAGAACCAGCCCGGCAAAGGCCACTCCAGCGTACAGGCTGCCTACATGATTGCTGGCCACGTTCCAATTGGCCGACAGCGAAATCTTCCGCGGGTCGCAAAACACCCGCGTGGCGATCTTCCGCAACCAGGTGATGACTTGCAATTTGAAATCTTCCGGCCAGGCATCGAAGCACAAATCTAGCGCAACGGCTACCCTTTCTACTTGCAAGCCCAAAGCACGCGACGGCGCAAACGCCGCCGTACAGCCTTTGCCCTTGAAGACGATCTCGGCCACTTCTGCCCGGGCCATTTCGGCGTACTTCCGCTCGCCTGTAAGCTGATACTGCATCGCCCAGCCCACAGGACCGGTCATTTTCTCGAAGGCCGCTTTTCCGAACGCAGTGCCCAGCTTTTGGCGCAGTTTGGGTAGATCGGCCTTGCGGAACACGGTGCGCGGGTGCTCGCCGGGGACGATCGGCGTGAAATCCGCTCCGACCACATACCGGCGGGCAAACCAAAACCCGCTGGCTTTGCCGGAGACTTCTTTGCCCTTGAACGTCCCTTTGTAATGGCCTTGAAGCTTCCCATCTTTACTCGGGGAGACTTTGACTAGGTAAACTGCCGGGCCGCCGGGGGTCCAGGAATCGGCTAGGATGCTCATGGCGATACGCAATTCCATCATGCCGTCGCTGCTGCCGGAATCGGTGATGTAGCCGACGTGAACCGAGCAGTTGTACTCGCGGGCCACGCCTACAACCATCTGCCAGCGGCCGTCGATGCGTTCCAGCTCGAGCATCAAGTCGGGGTCCTGACCGGTGGGTTCTGGCGTTTGAAACACAGCGCCGTGCAAGGTCAGTTCGTAAACTTCGATCTGCGGCAAGCTTTGAGCAGCTTGCCCCGGTTGGAAAATGAAAACAATCGTCACCAAACCAATCGACAGATGTGCAAGAGGGCGGCTCATGGCGTGACTCCAACGTTTCTGCGCGGTTGCAGGAAATTGCCTGCCGGAAAGCCAATCGCCGGTCTGGAGCATGGCGCATACCATCTGCGCTGGCACACGGCTTCCGGTTAAGAGCCTCTAACAAAACGACCTCTACTGCCACTGTACCCTAACACGTTGGCAGCAAAACTCGTTTGGAGTCTTGGTTTGTTAGAGGCCCTAGCGTGTAAACGGCTTGTGACGGCGTGGGTGTGGTCGATGTATGGTGGTTCCGACTTTATTGCTCCCAATCGTCGGTGCGGAAGGGCGAGGCCGGCAAGCCCGCCTTGTTGTACAAGTTGCACTCGGGGTTGTTGGCCCAGGCGTAACGGACTGCCACGGGGTTTTTGACATCGGGGCTGGAAACCACTACGGTGTCGCCTTCGATGCGAGCATCGGCCCAGACGAATTTCCGGTCGTCGCCGGCAATGGCAAATCCCTTCAGCTTGTCGCCCTTGATTACTAGTCCGCCGCCCAGGTGATCGAAACTGATCACGATCTGGCCGTCGCGTTTGGTCATAGCCTTGTACAGCGGACCGCAGGCTACCACGTCCTTGCCGTAAATCTTGGCAAGCGCCCAGTACGCCAGGCGCTTACCCACGTCCTGTTTGTTCTTGGGATGGATGTCGTTGGCTTCGCCGATGTCGATCGTTACGGCCATTCCCGTGTTGGGTATCGCCAGCGACTTGAGGAACTGCTCGCGGATCAGCGGCCAGCCGCCGGTTTCCGAAGGCTCTTTCTGCGGGGCCATGAAGTTAGGCAACTGCACGAACAAGAAGGCGAACTGGCCGCCCCAGTCCTTTCGCCAGTTCTCGATCATGACGCGCAACTGCGTACCGTAAAGCGGCGCGTTACCGGCGTCGGATTCCCCCTGGTACCAGATTGCTCCCCGGATGCCAAACGGCGCCAGCGGTGCGATCATCGCGTTGTACAACCGGCCAGGGCTGTGGGGCGAGGCGTTGGGGTCTTGCGGCGGATTGGGTTTGCGCTTCTGGAACGGTTTTCCGGCGGCTTTGGCCTCGGCCGCCTCTTTCTCCCACTGCTCCAGTTGCTTCTTATAAGCCTGCTGCGCCTTTTGCATGTCGAAGCCCGCAAGGCTCTTGTTGAAGTTGTCGATGATGTGCTTTAGCTCGGGGGTGTTTTCCTGGGCTACAATGCTGGTCCAGGCGCGGATCGGCGTGCCTCCCCAGGAGGAGTTGATCAACCCCACCGGAACCTTCAATTGTTGGTGCAACTCGCGGCCAAAGAAGTAACCGGCCGCCGAAAAGCCGCCCACGGTCTCTGGACTACACACTACCCATTGCCCCTGACAGTCGCTTTGCGGCTGGGCGGCGGTCTTGTTGGCCACCTTGAACATACGGATTTGCGGATAGTTGGCCGCTTTCTGCTCTTCAGCGAAATTGGCCGAGGCGGCCACCGACCATGCCATGTTCGACTGTCCGGAGCACAGCCACACTTCGCCCACCAACACGTCTTTGATCTCGATGGTGTTATTGCCTTTTATGGTCATGGCGAGCGGCCCACCGGGCTTCAGCGCTTCCAGCTTCACCTGCCACTTGCCGTCGGCACCGGCTTGAGTTGCCGCGGTCTGTCCGGCGATTGCCACCACGACCTTTTCGCCAGGATCGGCCCAGCCCCAAACGGTCACCGGCATGTCGCACTGCAACACCATGTGATCGCTGAAGACGGCCGGAAGTTTCACTTCGGCCCAAGCGACCGAAAAAAACGGCAACGCCAAGATCACAAACACCAATCCCAAAACACGATGGGGTTTGCACATAGGTTGGACCTCCAAGAACTAAGGCGGGAATACAACGCAGCGGTACAACGCAACCATGCTAATACCGGCGCGGTCGAGTTGCAACCGAGGGCCTTATTTCCGGCAACTCAACCGGCAGAAGCATATCTTGGGTGGGCGGCCGTGCAGCCGTTGTGTCGGGAGAACAGCAATTGATTGCGGCCCTCATCGCCCAAACGCTTCTATCACGGCTTTCCAATGGTCGAGGTCGGTCTTACCGGTTCAGCGCAACGCGGATGGCTTTTATGAAATCGGGCGTAGTACCGCAGCAGCCGCCCACGAACGAGGCTCCGGCAGCAAGCAACTCGGGCACATGCGCGGCGAACTGTTCGGGGGTTTGCTTGTACACGGTCGTGCCGTTCACCAGTTCTGGCAGGCCGGCATTGGGTTTGATCCAGATGGGCAGTTCCGTGGCAGCGCGCAGCCGCCGGCAGATGTTCACATAACCTTCGATCCCCTGGCCGCAATTGGCACCGATGCAATCGGCACCGGCGGCGGCTAGTTGCTGGGCGGCCTGCTCGGGTGTGACACCCATCATGGTGCGGTCTTTGGCCGGGCCAGAGTCGAAACTCATACAGGCCACCACAGGCAGGCCGGTCTGCTTGGCCGCTTTGACGGCGAGCACTGCTTCCTGGAGGTCCGACATCGTTTCGATCACGATGCCGTCGGCCATCGCACCGGCGATTGCCTGCGCTTGTTCCAGAAAAGCGTCGTGCAACTGCTCTGGCTTCACGGCGCCGAGCATCAGCATGACTCCGCTTGGTCCGACCGAGGCGAACACTGCCGCGCGGCCGCCGGCAGCCCGACGCGAAATCTCCACCCCAGCCCGATTGATCGCCACCAGTTTGTCCACCGCGTTGTGCCGGGCGAGCACGAAACGATTCGCGCCGAAAGTGTTGGTCAAAATCACCTGACTGCCAGCCTCCACGTAGGAAGCGGCGATTTGTTGCACCTTGTCCGGGTTGGTAAGATTCCATGCGTCCGGACATTGTCCGGGTTGAAGGCCCATATGGTGCATTTGCGTACCCCAGGCACCGTCGGTCGTAACTGGCCCGGAGTCCAACAGTTGTCGTATGGTCGGATGCATCGCGCGGCCTCGGAAAAAGCAACTGGGCGATGATTTTAACTTTAAGAGCGACAACACAACAATAGCCGGTGACGACGTATATTTATTCTCGGCATACTCGCTGGTTGGCAGACACCTTGGTATCGTCCTTGGTTGCAAGGCTGCCAGGTCCCGGTCGCTTCCGGCCGTCACACACCAGGGCTGCCCAAAAAAACAATCGCCACCCAGACGTTCCAGACGCTGGTTGCCTCCGGCCGTCACAACCACCCGGCATTGCAACAGGGTGTCCGTGAGCCGGTCGGCAAATGGGCAGAAGTGGTCTGCCGTTGTGCGAACTTTGATCGTCGCGGGCTTGCCAGCCTACGAAAAAGGGGGGAAATTATGCAAAGCGCGCTCAGAATAACAATCTAACGAAATTGGCGTATCAATCGGCAACTACGGAGTTAATTTATGGCAATTTCCTGCAACCTTGGTTTTCCGCGGATCGGCATTCGGCGCCAGCTTAAAACGGCACTCGAACGTTATTGGGCCGGGCAGTCATCGGCCGAAGAGCTTTTTCAGGCTGCCGCCGAAGTGCGGCGTGCCCACTGGCGATTACAGCGCGACGCAGGCATCGAACACATCCCCTCAAACGACTTTTCGCTCTACGACCACGTGCTCGACACCGCGGCGATGGTTGGCTGCGTTCCGTCGCGGTTCGGCTGGAATGGCAAGCAGGTGGAACTGGACACTTATTTCGCCATGGCGCGCGGGGCCAGTGGCGCACCCCCTCTGGAAATGACCAAGTGGTTCGACACCAACTATCACTACTTGGTACCAGAGTTCGAGCCAGGTACAACTTTCCGTCTGAGCACAAGCCAAGCAGTAGAACACTTTGTAGAAGCCCTGAAGCTGGGCATCACCACCCGGCCCGTTCTGCTCGGCCCAATAAGCTTCTTGCACTTGGGGAAAAGCAAAGCGGCGGGGTTCCGTCCGATGTCGCTGCTCGGTGGACTGCTACCGGTGTACAGGCAAGTCATTTCCGAGTTGGCAGCGGTCGGGGCAAAGTGGATTCAAATCGACGAACCAGTGCTGGCCACCGACTTGCCGAAGGAAACCCTAGACGAACTGCCTAGCGCATACCAGCAACTGGCCGCCGCTGCGCCCAACGTGCAATTGTGTTTGACCACATACTTCGGTAGCTTGGGCGAGTACTTGCCTGTTGTGCTGCGCTTGCCCGTGGCCGCCGTGCATCTGGACCTGGTGCGGGCACCGGCGCAGCTCGACGCAGCGCTAGAGCTTGTCCCACAGCGGATGATGCTGTCGCTGGGTGTGGTCGACGGGCGGAACATCTGGCGGACAGACCTTCAGCGGGCGCTGGCCATGGTCGAAAAGGCCGTGTCACGCTTAGGAACCGACCGGGTGATGGTCGGGCCATCGTGCTCGCTGCTCCACTGCCCGATCGATCTGGACGAAGAAACACAACTCGACGCCGAGCTGCGCAGTTGGCTCGCGTTCGCCAAACAGAAGCTGCAAGAAGTGGCGGCGCTTGTCCTGGCGGTCAACCGGGGCCGGCAGGCGGCTGCCGACGCGCTTGCCGCCAGCGATGCAGCCCAGGCCAGCCGCGCCCGCTCGCAGCGCATACACAACCCCGAGGTCAAACAGCGGCTGGCGGCGGTAACGCCCGCTATGTTCCGTCGTCCCAGCCAGGACGACATCCGCAGGCAAAAGCAGCGAAAAAAATTCAATCTGCCGCTGCTGCCGACGACAACAATCGGCTCTTTCCCGCAGACGGCCGACATCCGCAAGGCCCGCGCCGCATTGAAAAACGGCACTTGGACTCCCCAGCAGTACGAAGAGTTCTGCCGCCAGCAGATTGCCGAAGTGGTAAGGTTCCAAGAGGAAGTGGGCTTGGATGTGCTGGTGCATGGCGAGCCGGAACGAAACGACATGGTGGAATACTTCGGCGAGCAGCTTGAAGGGTTCTTGTTTACCCGTAACGGCTGGGTACAGAGCTACGGGTCGCGGTGCGTCAAGCCGCCGATCATCTTCGGCGATGTATGCCGCCGGAAGCCCATGACCGTGTCCTGGAGCAGTTACGCCCAGTCGCTCACTTCCAAGCCTATGAAAGGGATGCTCACCGGCCCGATCACCATTTTGCAGTGGTCTTTTGTGCGCGACGACCAGCCGCGTCGGGACACGGCGTTTCAGATTGCGCTGGCGATCCGCGACGAAGTAGCCGATTTGCAGCGCGCCGGCATCGGCGTGATCCAGATCGACGAGCCGGCGCTGCGCGAAGGGCTGCCGCTGCGGCAAGCCCAGCGCGGGGATTACCTGCGTTGGGCGGTGGATGCATTCCGACTGGCGGCGGCCGCGGCTGACGACGAAACGCAAATCCATACCCACATGTGCTACGGCGAATTCGGCGACATCATCGAAGCCATTGGCGAGCTGGACGCGGATGTGATCTCGATCGAGGCTGCCCGTTCCGACATGGAACTGTTGAATGCCTTTTCCCGCTTCCGCTATCCGCGCGACATTGGCCCTGGGGTGTACGATATCCACAGCCCGCTGGTGCCCAGTACCGAGGAGATTATCGCCCGCTTGCGCAAAGCGTTGAGCCATCTCAAGGCGGAGCAGCTTTGGGTCAATCCCGACTGCGGCCTGAAGACCCGCGGCTGGCCCGAAACCCGTGCAGCGCTGGAGAACATGGTGGCCGCTGCCAAGGCGCTGCGGGAAGAGTTATCTGCACGTCGGTCTGGAGGCTGATTTGCCGATAAGCCTCCCGCGGCTGTCCAGCTTGCACGTCCTTCTAACCACCGGTCTCGGCCTTGTGGTGGTCGGCTACCTCGCAGACTGATAAACTATTGGCTGGTTCAGGTGCCTTGCGCGGCGGCGGAAAGTACTGCGCAGCTACGTGCGCAAAAGGATGTCTGGCGGGCTGCGCTTGGCCGCAAATAATCCAGTCCAGGAGCAGAGACATGGGCAGAAGACTTTCGCAATTGGGCCTATTGGTGCTATTGGCAGTGGGATTGGCTACGAGTTGGCCATCTTTAGGTATTTCTGGCCAGCCGCCCACGCCGCCGGATCTTACCGGCGGGGGCAAACCCGACGACACCCACGACTGGACGCTCGGCCCGACTGGGGCCCGCGGGTGGATGTTCGGTTGGCGTCTGGAGACTACCGAGGCCCGGCAGATTCTGGTCACCAAAGTGGACCCAGGCTCACCGGCGGACGGCAGGTTGCAGACCGGTGATGTGATCTTGGGCGTGAACGGTCGGCGATTCGACCGCGACGCGCGCAAAGCCCTCGGCGAAGCGATCACCCAGGCCGAGAAGCCCGCCAACAAAGGACTGCTGCGCCTGCTTTGCTGGCGAAATGGAAAGGAGTTGGAGGTATCGTTGCGACTGAAAGTAATGGGCACTTACTCCGAGGCCGCTCCGTATAACTGCCCCAAGTCGCAAGCCATTCTGGAAGGTGCTTATCGTTATCTGGCGGAAAAGGGTTTGGGCAGCGGCTTCGTAGCTCCGATCAACGCTCTGGGCGTGCTAGCCACTGGCAGGCCGGAATTGCTCGATCGGGTACGCGACTTGGCTTACAGAATCGGTTCGCCAAATCTTAAGCTGAGCTTGGCCGATAGCATGTGCTCGTGGGGCTGGGGCTACAACACCATTTTCCTATGCGAATACCATTTGGCGACCGGAGACCGCTACGTCCTGCCGGCAATCAGGCAGTACGCCACCATGATCGCCAAAGGGCAAAGCGCCGTGGGCACCTGGGGACACGGCATGTCTTTGCCCGAGTACCAAGGGCGACTCGGCGGTTACGGCGCCATAAATCAGGCCGGTTTGGGCTGCTGGCTGGGATTGCTCCTGGCGCAGAAATGTGGGGTGGACGACCCGCAGGTCAAACGGGCAGTGGCCAAATCGGCCGAGTTCTTCCGGTTCTATGTGGGCAAGGGAAGCATCCCCTACGGCGACCATCCGCCGTGGTGGTTCACACACGACAACAACGGCAAGAACGCCATGGCCGCCGTGGGGTTCGATCTGCTGGGCGAGTCGGCGTCCACACGCTTTTTCGGACGTATGTCAACCGCCGCGTACGATGAGCGCGAAGACGGTCACACCGGCAATTATTTCAGCTTTATGTGGGGGCCATTGGGCGTGGCGCGGGTTGGCCGAGAAGCGGTAGCCGCCCACCTGAAAGAGCAACACTGGTTCTACGATCTGGCCCGGCGTTGGGACGGGGGATTCACCTATCAAGGCGGCGCAGGCCAGCACGATTCGTACAAGAATTGGGACATGACCGGCGCGTTCATGCTCACTTATGCCTTACCGCTGCGAAAGCTCTATCTGACCGGCAAAGGGACAAGCGACGCGAACCGTCTGACGGGCGTTCAACTGCACCAAACCATCGAGGCCGGACGACACTTCAGCTATCGGAACATGAAAGACTGTTACGTAGGCCGCAGCGAGCAGGAACTTATGGCCAGCCTTAGTAGTTGGTCGCCGGTGGTGCGATTTCGCGCCTCCAATGCCTTGGCCAAGTCGCAAGCCAACGTGCTGCCCCAGCTAGTCGCCATGCTCTCTAGTCCCGACGTAAACACCCGGCTCGGCGCGTGCGAGACCCTAGAATACATGGGACAGCGCGCCGCTCCGGCCGTCGATGCACTGGTGAAGCTGTTGACCGATCGCGACCAGTGGGTGCGGATCAGGGCCGCGTACGCTCTGGCAGGCATCGGCAAGCCGGCCGAGCGCGCAGCCCCAGCCCTGCTGAAGCTGGCCCTTGCCTCCGACGAAAACGATCCGCGACAAACGACTACCAGGTATCTATGCTTCGCGCTTTTCATGCGCGGGCACATGGATAATGCGCCTCGCCGCGGCCTGCTGGCCGATTCGCTAGAAGGCGTCAACCGTCAGTTACTTTGGCCGGCTGTCAGAAAGATGCTTTCGCTCGACGATGGCTTGGCGCGATCGCAAATCACTAATCTGTTCGACAGACTGACGCCCGAGGAACTCGATTCGCTATGGCCAGACATCGTCCGCGCAGTCGAGCATCAAGCCCCCAGCGGCGAGATGTTTGCCGACGGCGTCCGCCTGGGCGGTCTCCGCCTGTTGGCCAAACACCGCATCGAAGAAGGGATGTACCTGGCGCTGAGCTACGCCAAGAACCAGAACCAGTGGGGCAGCGAGAACCGCATGGGGGAAATAATGAAAGTGCTCAAGAGCTACGGCGCGGCCGCCAAACCTCTGCTGCCCGAACTGCAACAACTGGCCGATTACTGTCGGACGGAAAAAAACTTTCCGGCCGAGCTGCGCAAGAAGAAGGCTGCTGCCGTGGAGGACGCCATCAGTTTCATCGAAGCGGCAACGGAAAAACCACAACTGCGCAGTATCAAACACCTGCTTGAACCGCAGCCTCCTGCCAATCGCTCTGCCCCTGGCGCTACTGGGCGAACCGACAATTAAGTGGCTCGAGCAAAACGCCCCCCTGATATTCGGCGCCCACGAAAGCGGTTAGTTCGTCCTTTGGAATATCAGTTGAGGGTGTCGGGTTGAATATCAGTTGAGGGTGTCGGGGAATTGACGTGACGGAACTCCTTGGAAAGCCAATGCTCTAGCCATCGGCGGCGTGCAAAAGTGGAAGTGAACCGCTGGCAGACGCACACGGATTGCTAATCCTCTACCCACCAAATAGTTGCGAGTATTGAATTCCCGCACACCTCATTTAGTTTGGTGCCGTAGCACCTTACAGATTTCCCTTTTTGCTTATTTGGATGGCAATGCTGATGTGTTCGGTAGCGAGTCCTTGCATGTATAAAAGCGGAACCTCACATGTATAATCGTGGCATGAAGACAGTGTAGAAACGAGTTTCGCTTATGTCTGTGATACATCGGGTCGCCTCCGCCGGAGTTGCCGAGCCGGCCAACATTCCCATTTCGTGGGTTCACACGCTGGTCGTGGGCAGCGGCGCGGCAGGGTTGAACGCCGCGGTGCAACTCCGCGCTTGCGGGGTGGAAGACTTGCTGATCATTACCGAAGGTCTTGATAAAGGCACCTCGATCAACACCGGCAGCGACAAGCAGACCTATTACAAGCTCTCGCTGTGCGGCCGAGAAGCCGACAGCCCGCAACTTCTGGCCGAAACCTATTTCTCCGGCGGCAGCATGCACGGCGACCTGGCGCTGGTCGAAGCCAGCCTGTCGGCCCGGGCGTTCCTACACCTGGTGAACCTGGGCGTGCAGTTTCCCCGCGATCGATTCGGCCAGTTCGTCGGCTACAAGACCGACCACGATCCGCGGCAACGGGCGACTTCCATCGGCCCATACACCTCGCGGCAGATGTGCCAAGCGCTGATCCGTCAGGCCGAGCGACTGCAAATCCCGGTGCGCCAGCAGTGCAACGTGGTGCGGTTGCTGACGGTGGACGAGGGCGCAGGGCGTCGCGCCGCAGGAGTCGTACTGCTCGACCAGCGCAGCCAGTTAGAGGCTATCTGCGCCGAGAACGTGGTGTTCGCCGTGGGCGGACCCGGCGGATTGTACCGCACCAGCGTTTATCCGGCGGTGCATACCGGCGCGATTGGATTGGCGCTGCTGGCCGGCGCTGCGGCCCAGAACCTCCCCGAGTCGCAATACGGACTGGCCTCGGTAGGTTTTCGGTGGAACGTATCGGGCAGTTACATGCAGGTCATACCGCGGTTCATCAGCACCGCTGCCGATGGCCGCAGCGACCAGCGCGAGTTCCTGCGCGACTATTTTGCCGACGACGGCCAGCTTTGCTCGATGGTGTTTCTCAAAGGTTATCAGTGGCCGTTCGATGCCCGTAAAGTCCTCGGCGGCTCGTCGCTGATCGACATTTTGGTCTATATCGAGACCGAGCAGCGCGGCCGGCGGGTTTTCCTGGATTTTCGTTGCAATCCGACCGGTTTCCAGTGGGAGCGGCTCAGCGCAGAAGCCCGCGATTACCTGCTCCGCTGTGGGGCAACGCAACAGCTCCCCATCGAGCGGTTGCGTCACATGAACCCCGGCGCGGTGGAGCTTTACGCCGAGCACGGGATAGACATCTCCGCCGAGCCGCTGGAGATCGCCGTCTGTGCGCAACATAATAACGGCGGTTTGGCGGCCAATTGCTGGTGGGAA
The DNA here is from genome assembly GCA_938015445.1 of uncultured Pirellulales bacterium. Classification (GTDB taxonomy): domain Bacteria; phylum Planctomycetota; class Planctomycetia; order Pirellulales; family Thermoguttaceae; genus CALLPE01. The sequence continues at coordinate 79,202 of CALLPE010000016.1, read as the reverse complement.
TCGGTCAACATCAAGCACTTGTTTCCGGTGGGCGAAGTGAACGGTTCGCACGGGGTGTATCGGCCCGGCGGTGCGGCGCTGAATGCCGGGCAGGTGGGGGGGTTCCGGGCAGCCGAGTTCATCGCCAACCGATATGCCGGCTGGACCCTCCGGCGCGATGCTGCCCGGCAGGCCGCCGTCGCGGCAAGCGACGAACTGTGGGCGTGGTTGGCCCGATGTCCCAGCGCCGCGCTGAGCTGGCAACAACACCGCCAGCAGTTCCGCCAGCGGATGAGCGCCGCCGGAGCGCATATCCGCCGGTTGGAGGCGCTGGACCGCGCAGTGCCCGAAGCCTGGCAACAGTTCCGCCAGCTTCGACAGGAAGGCTGCCGCTACAACGCCGCGGAGGAAATGGCCGAGGCCCTGCGAACCTTCCATCTGTGCTACGCGCAGGCGGTGTATTTGGACGCCATCCGTTTTGCATTGCAAAGCGGGGTGGGCAGCCGCGGTTCGGCCATCGTGCTCCACCAGCAGGGACTGCCGATCCACGACCGCCTAGACGACACCTGGCGAATGCAACCGGAGGACGAGTCCTTCCGTCAAAAAGTATTGGAAACTCACCCCATGCCCGACAGCGCAGAGCACCGCTGGACGCCACGCCGCGAAATACCGCAAACCGATTTATGGTTCGAGACGACTTGGGCCGACTTCCGCGCCGGCCGGATATACGATTGACCGACCTACCTGTAGTCGAGCAATCGACAACCCCCCGTTGGTTCACTCGCTTGCCGACCTTCCCAATTGTCATCCTGCACAACACGTGAGGAGGACCCGCCGATGATCGCCGCATTGCACTGGCTAAGCTGGGTTAAAGTTCGGTTGCTAGTGGCCGCATCAGGGATGACGGTACTATGCGGCTTAGCGATTGCTGCCGATGGTTTCCAACTGCCCTTGGAGGTACAGGAGCCAGGGGGTGTGCAACGCACTGCTTGGCCAGTTTCAGGCGGTTTGCCGCTGGCCAAGGGACTGGTGGCCAAATGGCAGCCTGAGCTGTTCGCCCTGTTCCGCTCCGACGGCAACGAAATACCCTGTCAGATAACGCCGCTGGTGGTTGAGCCGGACGGCAGGGTCAGTTGGATACTGGTGGACTTCCAGGACGATTTCGCGCCGGGGGCTACCAATCGATACGTCCTGCGGCTGCGCAAGCCGGCAGCGAAGACCGACTGGCCGCTGAAAGTCGCGGAAGGGGACGACGGCGTGCAGCTCGATACCGGACGTATCCGGCTAAGCATTTCCAAAAAGCAGCCCTTCGGGCTGTTCCAGCGCGTGGAAGCCGACGGTAAGCCAGTTGTTGTCGGCGGAACGGTCAGCTACGTGCAGTTGCAGGGACGCAGCGCTTGGAACGATAAGTCGCCGTGGCAAAGCAAACACTACGTGGCTGCACCGCCGGAAGTGGTCCGCCTGTGGTACGCCGGGCCGATGCGGGCCACGATCGAAGTCCGTGGACGCTTTGCCGACGACCCATGCGCAGCCGGTTACCAAGCGTGGATTACCGCTTGGGCAGGCAAGAGCTACGTATGGGTCAAGTACAAGCTGTGCAATTCTAATCCCGAGCAGTACACGGCCATCCTGGTCGAGCGGTCGGCCGTCGAGCTGAACTTGGCCCAGGGCGGCGATGTGCGCGTCGGCGCTGCCACGTCGCTGGAATGCGGCACAGAAGGCTGGATACACCAGGGACTGCTGCTGCGTGCGGGTCAGCCGGAAGCCGCCGCAGTGCTTGCCGGCAGCGGCGACAAAATCTTGTGGACCGGCAAGACGGCCAAAGACCGGCCCGGCGGTTGGCTCGTCGCCGGCGGCGCACCGCGGGTGTTTGTGTGCGACCGGCTTTTTGCGAGCAATCCTGCGCGGCGTCTGGCGGCCGGCAAGGGCAAACTAGTCCTGGAAGGAATTGCCAAGCGATTCGACGGTCCAATCGATCCCCGCAGCAGCCCTCCCCGGCCCACCGGGCAGCCATGGCGCTCGGCAGGAATGTGGCTGTACGATTGCTCGCATCACAGCTCGGAGTACTTCATCGACTTCGCAGCGCCGGCAACAGACTATAGCCAGTTGGCCGCCGCGGCGCGCAATCGGCTTTGGGCCTTCGCGCCGCCGGAGTACTACAGCCAGTGCGAAGCGGTCGGGATTCGCTTCGGCACGCTGGAGGATGAGAAAACCGCTTACTCCAAATGGGGATGGACTTACCAGCCTAAGCAAGTGCCTAGCAAGTCTCAACCCGATGCCGATGCCTTCGTTCCTTGGGAAGACAATCACTACGAAAGCGAGGCCGACAGCGTACAGGGCCTGCTATGGATGTACTTGCGCACCGGGCAGCGCGGCTGGTTCGATCAGGCCGAGGCCTGGGCGCGCTATCACGCCGACTTGCAAGCCTGGCGAACCGACGGCTGGGCATGGAAAGACGGCGCCATCTGGTTCCCCACAGGCGGCCCGCAAGGCAACAGACCGGTGCGCAAGAAGTGGAACTTCCAGTGGGGGCCCGATTGGGGTGATCGGGCCGGAAATCCCGACTGCTACGACCTGTGGCGCCATGCACAGGCCAAAAGCTGCTATTGTCACTTTTATGGTTCCGGGCTGGCCGATTACTTCTGCCTGACCGGCGACCGCGATGCGCTGGAAGCAGCACTGGATAACGTGGAACAAAAGGATAACGAGTTCCGCTACTTCCGCAATTTCACCCCCGGAAAGTCCGACATCGGCGAAACCCGCGGTTTCGGCCGTGGCTGGGAAGTGATTCAGCGAGTGCTGCTTGCCGATCCAGGCAATAAGATGATCCAAGAGCTGTGCCATCTGGCCGCGCAAACGCTGTGGCAAAGCCCGATGCTCGACGAACGCGGCTTCCATCCTTCCTGCATCGGCGCAGGCTTCGGCGGCATGAGGGCCAAGGAAATTACCCCCAAAATCAAACAGTGGATGGACCAAAACGGCATCACCTTTACCACCAAAGGCGAACACATCGACACGCTGAGCAAAGGCGGTCGCACATGGCCGGTAAAGTGCATGGGCGGCACGTGGCAGCACATCTACGTACATAATGGCGCCGACCTGTACGCTAAGTACTTCGACGACGAAGACATCCGCGATTTTGTCATCGCCTTTGCCCAGTTCAGCGCCCGTTACATGCTCAGCCCCAAGTGCCACCAAACTTGGTACTACACCTATTTCGATGTACCCGACTTGGGTATGGTGTTCGACCCTTGGGCGTTCGAGCATACCGACACCAAGGACGGCGAGGGCTGCATACACAGCGGTTGGTACACCCGATTTTATCCGGATGCCTGTGCAAAAGGCTATGCGCTGACCGGCGAGCTGCCTTTGCTGGACAAGGCCCGCCAGTTCTGGTACTACGGCTCGAAGCGGGAATATCAGACGAAGGGCTTGCGCGGCGGTCCCAATGAGGTGAACATTTTTGCCACGCACGTGCCGCCCAAAGACGACACCGTGTTGGAGACCGCCCGACTGTTCTACGAAGCCGCACATCCCCGCGCCGACACACAGCCACCCGAAGCCGTCAAAGACTTGAAGGTCAGACTGCTGGGCGACGGTCGGGCAGAGGTCAGCTTCACGGCGCCGGCCGACCGCGGCGGTGGTAAAGTGGTTCGCTACCAGTTGAAAGCAGCCGAATTGCCCATCGTTCCATACGAGCAGTGGGATTACGCCCGAGATCTGGGAAAGCGGCGCAATTGGTGGCGTGCTGTGAATTGTCGGGGTGAGCCTGCGCCTTCAGCGCCGGGCAAACAAGAGCGATTCGTCGTCAGCCGAGTGCCTCAAGCCGAAAAGCTTTACTTCGCCGTGCGCTCGATCGACGACAGCAGCAATCTCAGTCCGATCAGCAACTTGGCAACTGCGCCGTGAAACGTCCTGGCCCATCCGAACGAACAAGCATCTGCACGAAGAACAAGTATCTGCACAGCGAACACGTATTTGCACAACAAACAGGCGTCTGGACGAAGAACACGTATCTGTAGAACGATGCCAGCCGGCCGGCTATCCGACCGGCAGGAAATCAGGAGTCGACTAACTGACCCAGCCATCAGAAAGGCACCACAGCGTGAATCACCGAGCAGTATCGCTACAGTTCGGGCTTGCACCGAGGGAAAATTGCTTTGCATTCTGCCGCCGCACCGACTGCTGGGCTGTAGTCTGCGCAATCTTGGTGGGGACTGTCGGGCCGGCGGGTTGGGCCGCAGAAGCCCAAGCGGACGGCAACACGCTTGCGAAAGTTCGCGTTGCCGCCGACGGACGAACGTTCCAAACTGCCGACGGCAAGCCATTCGTGCCGATGGGCGTGAACTACTATCGGCCTGGTACCGGCTGGGCACCGCAGCTCTGGAAGAAGTTCGACGCTGAGGCCACCCGGCGCGACTTCGCGCAGATGCGCCAGCTTGGCATCAATTGCGTGCGGGTATTTTTGACGTTCGGCTCATTTTTCCAGGAACCTGATCGGCTCAGCCCTGACGGGTTGGCGAAGTTCGACCAATTCCTTCAGATCGCCGAGCAGGCCGGCATATACGTTCACCCGACAGGACCCGACCATTGGGAGGGTGTGCCCGATTGGGTGCGCAGCGATCGCTTCGCCGACGAAAAGCTCCTGGAAGCCCAGCAGCGATTTTGGCGACTGCTGGCCGAGCGGTATCGCGGCCGCAATGTGATTTTTGCATACGACTTGCTAAACGAGCCGGAGATAAGATGGGATAACAAGGCGATGCGGGCAAAATGGAATGTTTATCTCCGCGATAAATACGCTTCGGCGGAGAAAAATGCCGCCGCATGGAACGTTCCGGTGGAGCAAATATCATGGGGCAACCAGCCGCCGCCAGAGCCGAAAGATAACCCAGATTCCCCAATTCTGTTGGATTACCAACTCTTCCGCGAACAACTGGCCAACCAATGGGTGCGCCGGCAGGTGGAGGCGATCAAACAAGCCGATCCCGATGCGCTGGTTACCGTCGGCCTGATTCAGTGGAGTGTGCCGGTAGTGCTGCCGAGCGTCAGGCAATATGCCGCCTTCCGGCCAAAGCGGATTGCCCAGTGGTTGGATTTTATTGAAATCCACTTCTACCCACTGGCCGGCGGATTCTATGAGTACACCAAGCCAGAAGACGAGAAGTTGAATCTCGCTTACTTGCACAGCGTGGTCCGCGAAGCGGCGGCGCCGGGCAAACCCGTCGTGGTGGCCGAATTCGGCTGGTATGGGGGTGGGAAGCTGACGATTAACCGCGGCATTCATCCGCCGGCAAGCCAAGAGCAACAGGCCAGGTGGTGCCGACTGGTGGTAGAATCGACCGCCGGATTGGCCACCGGTTGGTTGAACTGGGGATTGTACGATATGCCTGAGGCCCGCGACGTAAGCCAACTTACCGGACTGCTGACGGCCGACGGCCAGCCGAAGGCTTGGGCGCGCGAGTTTCAAATGCTTGCCCGACAGTACGCACTAAATGGTGTGCAACCGGCCAAGCTCGAGCCGGAGCCTGCGCTGGACTGGGATCGGGCAATCCGCAGCCCGAAAGTCGGACGGCAGTTCCTCGACCAGTACATGCAACACATGGCCGTTGGCACGAGCGGCTCACGCTGATGCAGCACGGTAAGTCAGCCGCCATTGGCTGTCTGCGACCGAATCGCGCTCAAGCTGCAACAGCCCGCGCAACCGCTGGCCGTCAACGGCAAGCACGATCTCTGTGGGAGTATCCTGGCACACTTGGCAAGTGCCCCAGTCCCAACGGATCACGTGCCCGCGATCTCCGCTTAGCGGGCCTTCGTACTCCAGATACACCAACCGGTGATCCGGCGCCGAAGAGCAAGGCACCGATGTGTCTGTTCGGGGTGGTTCCTCCAATCGCCAGGCCCGTAACACCGCGCCTCGCTCGATGAAAAAGTCCCAGTGGACTTGCTCTGCCTGCTGGTGCTGAAGGATTGCGTAACGGGTCATGTACGTTGGCGACGGAAAGTGCTGCCCGTAGCAGTGCAGTATTGCCGTGCAGTATCGTTGGTGCTCGTCGGACCGACTACTATGTTGCTAGGCCCTCTGGAATCTTCGGCCAGATTGCACCACAATAAGCACACGCTGCCGGCAAAAAGCGGCATGGAACAATCGGTTCCGTGGCATGCTGCGACGGCGCCGACAAACCCCGATCGGTCAGACGCTGAAGATTTTACTATAGCCAGAACCTTGCTTGCACAGGAGACTCGGCGATGCGCTATGGCATGAACCTGCTATTGTGGACCGATACGTTGCACGATGGGGTGTTGCCGCTGCTTGACGAGGTCAAGCAGCTCGGCTTCGACGCGGTGGAAATACCGATTTTCGAGTACGATGTAGCCAAATACCAGCAATGGGGCAAGCACTTAGACAACGCCGGGCTGGCGCGAACCGGTGTAACGGTGCGTGGCGTGGACGACAACCCCATCAGTCCCGATCCGGCGGTGCGCCAACGTGGCGTCGAGGCCAACAAGGCAGCGCTGGACTGTGCGGCGGCGGCAGGCTGCGAAACGCTGTGCGGCCCGTATCATTCGGCCTTGGGCCACTTCACTGGCTCCGGCCCGACGGCCGACGAATGGCGCTGGGGCGTAGATAGCATGCGCCAGGTAGCCGAGTATGCCGACAAAGTGGGGGTGAATCTGGGCGTGGAATACCTCAACCGCTTCGAGTGTTATTTTCTGAACACCGCCGCCGACGGCGCCCGGTTCTGCCGCGAGGTCAACCATCCCCGCTGCAAAATGATGTACGACACCTTCCACGCCCATATCGAGGAAAAGAGCATCCCGGAGGCGATCCGAGCGCTAAAGGGCTTGTTGATCCACGTTCACATCTCCGAGAACGACCGCAGCACGCCCGGTAAGGGGAACGTCCGCTGGCAGGAAAACTTCGACACGCTGGCCGAGATCGGCTACGACAATTTGATGGTAATCGAAGCTTTCGGTTTGGCATTGGAGAAGCTTGTTCCGGCGACTAAAATCTGGCGGCGGATGTACGAAGATGAGCGGAAGCTGGCTGCCGAAGGACTCCAGTTTATGAAAACCGAGGTCGCCAAGCGCCGCGCTTGATGCAGCAACATCGGCCCGGCGACGGTACACCGCGGCACGACCTGCTGGACCGGCTGGCGTCGGGGGCAGTGACAGCATCCGCTGTAACCGCAAGCCACTGTTCGCCGATTCGCATGGCTCAGTCGCCCGATCCACCATTCGGAAAACCGCCGCAGGGCGTTTCGCTCGACGAGTTGGCAGCGGCTTACGCCCAAGCGATGGGGCTTAGGCCGCCTGCCGCTCGGCCGCCTGATGAGGCGCAAACGCCCGGCGTGCAGAGCGGCGTCGATAGTGAAAGCTCCGCCACACAGCCGCCGCCAGGATCGGAAAAGATCGCCGCCGCGGCCCAGCCCGAGCAAGCGGCCGCAGAAGACTCCTGCCCTATCGATCCCCTGACCATCCTGGAAGCACTGCTTTTCGTGGGCGATCCGGAGGGCCGGGGATTGACCGCCGCCCAGGCGGCACAACTGATGCGCGGCGTGGAGCCGGACGAGGTTCCCGAGCTGGTCGATCAGCTCAACCGCCGTTACGCCGAGGACGGCTGCCCGTACGAAATCGTCAGCCGCGCCGATGGCTACCACATGGTATTGCGGCGCCAGTTTTATTCGATTCGAGAGTTGTTCTACGGAAAGGTACGCCAAACGCGGTTGTCGCAGGCGGCAATCGACGTGCTGGCCATCGTCGCCTACCGCCAACCGGTGACGGCCGAAGACGTGTCCAAACTGCGGGGCAAACCCAGCGGCCACGTGCTGACGCAACTGGTACATCGCGGGCTACTGCGGATCGACCGTCCCGCAGGCCAGCGCCGCACGGCTCATTATCGCACTACGCAGCGACTGTTGAACTTGTTGGGGTTGAAGTCGCTTGACGACTTGCCCCGGAGCGACGACTTGGGCACTCTGTAATCGGGCTGTTGCTTGGGCGCGGACGGTCGCTTCGCGGCCTCAACAAGCAAGACACCATAGGCGCGCGGCAATGCGCTTTCGGACAATCGCAAAGGACGGTGACCTGCTGCGGGCCGAGGGGCTATTCGACCGCTTCGCACTCGGCGATTTTTTCGTGATAGAACTTGTCGGTCAGTAGCCAATTCTCGTACAGATAGTCGAGCATCCGCACCCGACCGGCCACCTGAGCCTTGGTGAACTTCGGTTTTCCGCCTTCTTGGACGGCCTTTTGGGCGGCCTTGAGAGCGGCTTCTTTCATTTCTGGCGGCAGGGGCGGCGGAATACGGGTGCGCGGCGGTTGATAGTTCGGATCGTACACCCGCACCACAAGGTCCCCCACCGGTGCCAGATGACGCCACAAGAAGGCCTGCATGCGGTCTTCGGCCGGAACGGCTTGCCGGACAATCTCCTGCTCGCCTAATTTGGCCCGACCTTCGATCTTTAAAGGCAGCGCCGTCTTGGAGTCAGTCAGCGTGGTCTTGAAGCCAAGCTGGACGAATTCCTGACCCGCCTTGAGCACGGCGGTCGAGGGGGCAAAACCTTCGGGCGGATCCTTCAAGCTCAACTGGATGTCAGCGTGGAACCCGTCTTTAGGGATCACGAACACCCTGACCGAAGCCCAACTAGCGCTGCGCATCGACACGGCCGACGGCACCACTCGCAGAGCGAAGTCGGGAATCGGCGCACTGAGCCGTAGCCGGTAACCATACTCCTCGCCGCCCTTGCCAGTGGTTTCTCCGATGTGAACGTAATATGTACCGTCGGCGGGCAGCTCGAACATGATGTAGGAGTCGGCGTGATAAGTATTTAGACCGGCGGCAGGGTCCTCGTGGTCGTCGTTGACGGCCAGCAGTTTGCCGTTGGCGTCGGTCAGCTTCAGCAGCGAGTCAACCGGCGAGTCCAAACGTCGGGCAGTTACTTCAGCTACGATCTTGTCGCCCGCCCGACCTTCGATCTGGTACACATCCCAGTCGCCGGGGCGGTCGATCCGCCCGTTGACAATCATCGGCAGCGGTATCTTCTGCGCCTTGGAGCGGTCGTCGTTGGGTTCCTGCTCGATGCACTCGGGCAAGGTGTCTAAGGCGAAAGGCACGTGGTTGGAGAGCACGTTACCCTTCGCGGCCGCGATGTAGTGGACGCCAGCTTTGGCGTCTTTGGGAGGCAACATCAGATTGGCCCCTTCCAGGTTCCAGCCTTTCATTTGCACAGTGGGAGCGTCGCCCACGCGGCAACCCAGCGGAAAGATGCTGGTGACAAACGGCGACTCGGCAATGCTGATGCGGTAAACAAAATCTTCCCGGCCGCGGAACAATGCATCCGAAATGGCAACCACGTACTCGCCATCGTCGGGAACTTGGAAGTAGATGAGCGGATCAGGCTTGAAGCGGAAGCCGTCGCTGTAGGCCAACTCTCGCCCTTGGCCGTTGTACAGGGTGATGGCGGGCTGGAACCAGCCGGGCACGGCGTCGGCCATGTAGGGGATCAGGTCCCGGGCGTATACTTTGATTACCAGGCGCTGTCCCTTGCGTGCCTGGAACCGATAGTGATTCACCCACCCAGGTGCCACCTGACCGTTGACCACGCACGGGATCGTCACCCGCATTTCCTTTTCCTCATCCGCCCGTCTGCGCTCGGCGGCCTGCTCGTTGCCCAACACGGGCATCTGGCAGGTCTTGATGGCCGGGCGTGCAAACTCAGGGTACTGCCCGATGTGGAAAGTCAACGGATTGGTCACGCCGGTGGTGGTAATCAGACGGATTTCGCGGGGGCCTGGCACGGCGTCGGGTGCTACGGTTATTTCCAGAAACGCCAAGTTGACGATCGCCCGATTGGCGGGGAAAGTCTCCATCTCGGCGAATCGCCGCTCGATGTTTTCCATGATCTTCTGCGAGACGGGATCGAGCTTCTCTCCCTTTTTCTCTAACTCCTTGGCCGCCTGCTGCAATTCGCGGAGTTGAAGCCGCAGCTCGTTGCTGGCTTGGGCTTGCAACTGCGAGTGATACTCGATCAGTTTAGCTTGCACCCCGGTGCCGGAAACGATTGCCCCTTCGACAATGTCGATTCGCTGGCCGCCCACGCGAATGTTGGTCGTCGTTCCCCGCTGTGCTCCGGCTGGGTACACAAAACCGATGTACCCTTGTGCGTGTGCGACGGAGCAGATCACCAGCGCGCCGAGAAGCGCGGCTGCCGACAGCAACCTTGGCTTTTTCATAACCTTCCCCATTTCCTAGAACTCACCAACCATCGACTTGCGATGGCCAACACCGCAACACACGCTTGATACAGCTATCGCGCCAAACGTCGCCGCTGCGCCCGTAGGGCCGTCGCCGATGGCCCCCTCGCATTCAGCAGACGCGCCCCCACGCCGGCGTACCAAAGCCTCGGCACGCGCCGCAAGGCCTCGCACTGAATCGTGCCAACGGAGTTGTTGGCTGCGGCCGCTCGCTCACTACGCAATCAATTCTGTAAGCAGTCCGGTGGATTTGACTTTGTCGCTTGGTTCGGGCAGAACGCGCGCCGGGATGCCCTCTGGGTGTGGCAAGTTAGCCGTGTAGTCGATGCCGGCCAGGGTGTACACGGTCGCCAGCAAATCGACGGGGTAAACCGGCCGCTCGGCCACTTCGGTAGCAGTCTCGTCAGAACTGCCTACCACTCGTCCGCCTTTGAAACCGCCCCCGGCCACTAGCACCGTGAAGCAATTGCCCCAGTGATGCCGCCCGCCGTTCCACGGCGGCTGCCAGTCCACTTTGGTCGTGCGGCCGAACTCGCCGGTGCACCATACGAAAGTAGACTCCAGCAGGCCGCGATCGTGCAGGTCCGCCAACAGCGCGGCCAGTCCCTGGTCCAGTTGCGGACACTGGCGGCGCATGGTGGTGAAGTGGTTGCTGTGCGTGTCCCAACCGCCCGGATAGTTGATCACTATGTACGGTACACCGGCTTCGACCAGCCTGCGGGCCACTAAGCAGCTTTGGCCAAAGGTGTGGCGTCCGTATGTGTCGCGCAGCTTGGCGTCTTCTTTGTTCAGATCGAACACGTCGCGCCCGGAACCGAGGATCAGCTCGTAGGCGATTTCCCGAGCCTGCTTTGCGTCGGCCACTTGCGGACTGTCCTTGAGCCGCTCACTCAACACATCCAGCTTGTACAGCAGCTCGCGGCGGGCCTTTTGACGATCATCGGTGATGCCCCGGGCGACCACGCCTTCCACCTCGAAGCGTTGGGCGTTCGGATCGCCACCAGTGGCAAACGGCTTGTACAATGGGCCGAGGAATCCTTCCTCGGAAAACCGCCCTTGTGGTCTGGTGAGCACCACGTAAGGCGGAATGATACCTTTGTACTCGTTGCGCTTGAAATAGGCGAACACCGCGCCGATGCTTGGATACGCCAAACGTCCGCCGGGCAGGTGGCCCGTCTGCATGATGTAAGCCGCCGTTTCGTGGCCGTTGTTGCGATGCGTCATGCTGCGGATCAGGGAGAATTTGTCGGCCTGTTTGGCGAGCATGGGGAACAACGACGTCAATTGAATTCCCGGCACGTTGGTGTCGATAACGTCCATGAACTCGCCCATGTAGTCGCGGCCCGACTTGGGCTTGGGGTCCCAGGTGTCGTTGTGCGACATCCCGCCCCAGAGGAAGATCTGTATTACCGATTTGATCTTCGGCTGGAGCTTCGGTTTTTCTGGTGCGGCTTCGCCAGAGGTTGCAACCGATGCAAGGCTGCCGGCCAGCATCATGCCGCCCGCCCCGTGAACGCCCCGACGCAACGCTTCGCGGCGGGTTATTTTGGTGACGCCTTGGAGATGGTTTTGTGGGATCATGGTTCCCCTCCTCTGCCACTTCAGTGGCTATACAGGAACTCGGTGCTATTGATCAATGCCCAAGCGATGTCGATGGCGGCCTCGCGCCGCCCGCGATTGGCGTCCAAATAATCCTTGGCAATCTTCACTTCTGTTTCGGTAGGATAACGCGAAAGAATGGTCAAATATAAGTCTTGTATCATTTCTTCGGCGGGACGCTTGGCCTCGAACACAGTGCGGATACTCGGCCCAGTCGTCAGCTTATTGTAGATGTGGCTGGAATTGAGCATGTGCAGCCACTGCGCCGGCACCGGCTTGTTGGATCGTTCGTTGGCCATGCCGGTGGCCCGGGCCGATCGACCAAACAACGCCAAGAATGGGCTAGTAACGCTGCCGTCGGCCAGGGCGATGGCCGGCATGTCGCGCGGAATGTATGTATACGGCTCCGGAATGGGACTGGTGTACAGGTCGGTCGTGCCGGTGATCTTGTTTATCGCGTCGATAATCACTTCCGCGTCCAGACGCTGCGGCAAGTAGCTGGCGAAGTTGGCGAGCGCCTCTGGTCGTGTGTCGCGCGGAATGGATGAAAACTGGTACGTTTGCGACTTGAGAATCAACCGGTATATATGCCGCATGTCGTACTTGCTGGCCACAAACTCCTTTTGCAGGTAGGCCAGCAATTCGGGGTTGCTCGGCGGGTTGTCGTCGCGGATGTCGTCCGGCTCGTGGATGATCCCCCGCCCCATCAGCCACGCCCAAATCCGGTTGACGATGCACTTGGTGAACCACGGGTTCTGCGGAGTGATAAGCCAATCGGCGAACACTTCGCGCGGGTCGCGGTCCGGCGGCAGCACGATAGAAGTTCCATCGGGGAAAACGGCTTTCAGCGGACCGGCAGGCTCGGGAGGCAAGCTGGGAGGTTCCGGCGCATCCTTCGGCTTGGGACGAATCGTGCCCGGCGTGTCGCGCCCCGGCACAAAGTTGCCCGGCACCGCCTTTACCTGCGTGGGATCCCAGAAAACAATTTCCTCCTTCCACTCGCTGGTAGGCTTGTAGCTGATTTGCGAGAAGAACACCGCCATGCCTTCCAGGCGCTGCTGGGGCCAGTTGTCGGTGCGTGCGCCCATGAACGTCAGCGCCACCGCCGAAGCGATTCCGGTAGGCGTCTTATCTTGAATGGCCCGGTAAAAGTTCACCGGCCCCACCCGAAAGTTGCTGCCGCTGGCAGTAAGCATTTCGCGCACGAACCGGTCGTAGGGCTTGTTCTCCAGCAGCGAGCCCCACACCCAGCGGTGATATGCCCGGGCGGCATTCGGCCACAAGTTGACCGGAATCTCGGCCTTGATGCGCAGAATGTCGCCCCACTTCATCGACCAGTAGTCGGCAAACTCGCGACGTTCCAGAAGTCGGTCGATCAGCTTGCTGCGCTTGTCGGGGCTTTCGTCTTTGAGAAACTCGCGCACCTCGTCGGCCGATGGCATCGTCCCGATCACGCCTAGATACGCCCGGCGAATGAACACCGCATCCGAACAGAGCACGGGCTTCACGCCCAGCTTGTCCAGCTTTGCAAACACGATGCGGTCGAGTTCGCCAGCCGGTTTGGGCGGAGTGGCACTTTCGTACACCTCCGACAATTCTGCGGCGAACAACCAGCCGCCAGGTACCGCCAAGGCCAACAGTAACGAAAGCCACGTCGCTTTTCTCATACGTGCTATCCCTTAAACTTCTTCACGCTGCTGCCCGGTCCAGCCTGATACTTGCTCCGCAGCGGCGTTACGGCACGCACGCATAGACGAACTACTTTCAGCTTTCGACCAAAGCTCGATGTAGCGCCCAGCAATCAAGCGCGCACTGATACCCGGTACAACACGGGCCACCGCAGGAAAATCGTGGTGGGCGAAAACACGGTGAGGGCTCCGACGGGGTGCAGCCACGGCCAGAACCGGCCTTCCGGCCCGCGCTAACCCACCCCGTCACTATACCGCATATCAAATAAAGCAATGCTTGTCAATGGTTTGAACCCTGAAGTTTACCCAGTCTTGCTGGAGTTTACCCAGTGTTGGTCTTGACACAGAAGCAAAAATAAAGCCCCCTTCCCCTTAAACTTACTTGCAGTCAAGCAACCCACCAACAGGGGAACGAGATCACGCATGGCCGGAAAATGCTTGCGGATGGAGGTTCGCCGTAGGTTGTAGGTCTTCGCCAACGGTTTGGCAGGGCTTGTGTCCGATACCCGGCGCAATCGCGCAAGCGCAAGCCGACAACCGGCAACTGGCGACCCTCGGCCCTGCGGCCGACAACGCTTCGTCCGGGAAATGCTGGGAAATGATCGTCGGCCTGGTTGTGGCCGCTTATGTGCATCTTACCAGAATTGCCCGCGCTGCGAGCCACGCCCCCTCACCCCGCCGGGCTTGCGCCGGGCTTCCCCTCTCCCGCCAGGGAAGAGGGGATTTATTCGTCTCTCCCCGCTGTGGGAGAGGCCGTCCTGTACTTAACAAATGAAAACAAGAGTTCGCATACACATTCCGACGGGTGAAAGCAAGCTCTCAAGCCCTGGAGAAAATAAAATACCGTTTGAGCATCCACTTGAGCATCCACAAAAGCGGTTTGGCTCACTCGGCCAGGCTGGCCTTCTTTCGGATAGTAAGGCTCCACCAGACGCACTAGCTCGATGGCCAGCGCATAATTCGATTCATGTTTTGTAAGAGCTCATGCCGGCGGGTGGGTTTACGGCGTTGGTCAAAGCCCAGACGGGCAAAGGTCGGTTGTCCCAAACGTCTTTGGATGTGTTCTGCCTGCATCTGTGGTACTTCCTTCGGGGATGGTCCTCTGCATAAGTCCTTCTAGAATCCGGCTAAACAAATCCACTTAACTTATGGGCAGTCCATAGGTTAGCAAAAAGATTTCTTTCCTGGAACGTACCCATCCAAAGATGGAAATCGCCTTTGAAACTTTTTCTCAAAAATTCTTTTCGATGCTTGACAGCGCCAGGGGGGAGGGGGGGGTGAGTAGAATACGAAAAGTACGCTCATTGCAAATAGTTAAGGAATGAGTGGGGTTTATGGGTGTGCTGGGCTACGGATATGAAGCCTGCTGGGGTGATTTCCATGATCCCCAAACCCCACGAACCTAAAAACCGGAATTATGCAGAGGCTCCCCAAGACCCTCGGCGCCAGCGCCGCCCGCGGCAACGCCCCGGACCACCCGAAAAAGCCAAAGACGCTCTGAGGCTTCGGATGGATAGACGATGACTACTGGACAAAGGACAAAAGCAGGTATGTTCCGTTTTTTGCTTCTCCCATTCGACGAGCCTAGATCCCAAACGGAGGAAAGCAGCGGTTAATCCTCCGAGAGTTTGAGTTTTTGCAGTTGGTTTTGGCGAAGAAGGGAGTACCTATGAAAAGGCTTCCTGAGTCTGGCAAGTGGGTCAGGCTGGTTCCGATGTTCCTGGCGGCTGTATCGACCTGGCTGGGAGGCGTGGTTGGCCCGGCGGCAATCGCCCGGGGGGCCGAGGAGCCGCTTCAGATCGGCCAGCGAAGAGAACTTTTCGTGGACGACTATTTAATCGACCGGCTGGACGGCTGCCAATTGCATCTCCATGCGCCGCAAGCGCAAGAGGTCGTTTTCCAATTCGACCGACCTTGGGAGGGCATCTACAGCGGCTATATTACCGTGTTGCAGGATGGCAATCGGTTCCGCATGTATTACCGCGGCATGCCCAAAGCAGCTCATGGGCCGGAAACTGAGGTTACTTGCTTGGCCGAGAGCGATGACGGCATCCACTGGACCCGGCCGAAGCTGGGCCTGTATGAGGTGGCTGGGACAAAAGAAAACAATGTGGTCCTGGCCCGGCACCGGGCATGCCATAACTTTGCCCCGTTTATAGACGCTCGGCCGGACTGCCCACCGGACGCTCGGTACAAAGCCCTAGGGGGCTCAGGGCAGCCGGGGCTAGTGGCGTTTGCTTCGGCCGACGGCGTGCACTGGCGCCAGCTTCAGCAGACGCCGGTCTTTACCGAGGGCGCCTTCGACTCGCAGAATAACGCCTTCTGGTCCGAAGTGGAACAGCAGTATGTGCTTTATTTTCGGGTCTTTCGCCAGGGGGTCCGCTGGATCGCCCGGACCTCTTCGAAAGACTTTCTCCACTGGGAAAAGCCGGTGGATTTGGAAGTGGGCGACCGCCCAATGGAGCATCTGTACACAAACCAGATCGTTCCCTATCCCCGAGCGCCGCATATTTACATCGGGCTACCCACCCGCTTTTTCCCCGGCCGACGGGTTCTCAGCCCGGAGGAGATGAGGGAGATCGGCACGCCCAGCTGGGATCTGAACGATTCGGTGGATATTCTCGTGGCGATCACCCGAGGCGGCAGCCACTTCCACCGGATTCCCGAAGCGTTTGTTCGGCCGGGCTTGGACCTGCGGTGTTGGACCTCCCGGGCCAATTACGCAGCAAGAGGCATCTTCCAGGTAGGCAATGAATTGTGGTTTTATGTGCAGCATCACTGCGGCTATCCATCGAACCATCTGCGTCGATACACCATCCGGCCGGATGGATTCGTTTCGGTGCGGGCAGGGGCCGACGGCGGCTTTCTGCTCACCAAACCGATCGTATTCACCGGTCGGCAACTCCGGATCAATTTTTCTGCCTCCGCTGGCGGCGGCCTGCGCGTGGAACTGCAAAACGCCCAGGGCCAACCCATCCCCGGCTTCAGCCTGGACGATTGTCCCGAAATCATCGGCGATCGGCTGGACCAGCCGGTCCGCTGGCGTGCCGGCGGCAACCTGGAAAAACTGGCAGGCCAACCGGTCCGACTGCGATTCCACCTCCGAGACGCAGATCTCTTCGCCCTACGGTTTACTTCCGACTAATGAACATCGGAGATTGTCTCATAGTCATATTCCTAGGATAGTTTTTTGTGCCCCTTCCGCCCAATGGGGTACCAATGCATGCCTGCGAAAACAGGAATCCAGGTTCTTCGAAAGATTCTTGCTTTACTAGATTCCTAGATTCCCAGTTCCGCGGAAATGACCCTCGCAAAGGCGCTACCTAAAAACAGACACTTGTTCTACTGGGCGGAAGTGTTACCCTGGAGGCGATGTTCCCGACGGGTTCCTAGAGCGGACTGGTAAAACGAGGAGAGATGGGCATGTTTACAATGTCTCGGAATCCTAGATGGTTACTCTTCGGGTGCATCGTGGTCGGTTTGGTGTGGTGGAGCGGAAGCAGGCTGCCAGGCGCCGAAGAAATAAGCTCCGATACGAAAAAACCGAATATCATTCTCTGCATGGCCGACGACCAAGGCTGGGGCGACGTGGGCTACCAGGGCCATCCCGTGTTGAAAACGCCCAATCTGGATGCGATGGCGCGGGAAGGATTGCGTCTGGACCGTTTTTATGCGGCCGCTCCGGTGTGTTCGCCTACCCGGGGAAGCGTGCTGACGGGCCGACATCCCAATCGCTATGGCTGTTTTTCTTGGGGCCACACGTTGCGTGTGCAAGAGATCACCATCGCGGAGGCCCTGAAAAAGGCCGGGTATGCAAACGGGCATTTTGGCAAATGGCATCTGGGCGAGGTTCGGGCGGATAGTCCGCTTTGTCCGGGGGCAAAAGGATTTGATCGCTGGCTTTCGACGCCCAATTTTTACGATCTGAATCCGCTGATGAGCGATCAAGGCCGGGTAGTCCGAAAACAAGGCGATAGTTCCATGATTGCCGCGGAAGCGGCCCTTGAGTTCATTCGGCAGGCGGCGGCAGCGGGCCGGCCGTTTTTGGCGGTCGTATGGTTTGGCTCGCCGCACGCCCCGCATCAGGCCCTGGAAGAAGATACCCGCCATTACGCCGAACAGCCGGCTCCGCTTCGCCATTTCTACGGCGAAATCACCGCCTTGGATCGTGCGGTGGGACGGCTTCGGCAAGGGCTGCGCGAACTGGGCGTTGCAGCAAATACCTTGTTTTGGTACACCAGCGACAACGGCGCCTTGCCGAAGTTGGGTTCCACCGGCGGACTCCGAGGGAACAAAAGTACTCTATGGGAGGGTGGCCTGCGCGTGCCGTGCCTGATCGAATGGCCCGCCAAAATCGGTAAACCCCGCCGGAGCGATTTCCCCGCCGGTACCGTGGACATATATCCCACCCTGTTGGAGATCGTCGGCCTCTCTGTGCCCCAGCAACCGCCGTTGGATGGGATTAGCCTCTTGCCGCTGATCGAAGACCGAGCGCCCTCCCGGCGGCCTCGCCCCTTGGGCTTTTGGAATTATCCTGTGCCGGGGGTGCGGACGCCCGGCGAAGAAATCCTCCAAAAACTGTTGGCCGAGCAACAGGGCCAATTGCCCCCATCGCCCCCGCCAAAACCGCCGGCAATCACTAGGTATCCAGAAGATCATCTGCCGGGCCATGCCGCCTGGCTCGATTGGCCGTATAAACTCCATCGGATCGCCGATAACAAAGGCAACGTCCAATGGGAACTGTACAACCTCCAGAGGGACCCCCAAGAAACCCAGAATTTGGCGACGGCCGAATCGGACCGAGTCCAACAAATGCAGCAGGCCCTAGAACAATGGCAACGCTCCGTCCTCCGGAGCTTAAACGGCCAAGATTATCCCAACCAGTAAAGACTCCCCTTCCTCACAGGCTTCGAATATGGAAGCCGTCCCCTTGGTGACAATTACTCCGGTTGCAGACCAGGACTAACGAAATGAGCCAAGTGAAACGGAAGCGTGTGCATGATCGCTTGAGTTTTATTGTTTCCTTGAAGGAAAAGCTATGAAGCCAGACCGGTCTCTCTTCATAGCTGCTCCTTTCGCTGTCGGTTGGTTACCATAAATCTAAGCGAAAGGAGGCTTTGTTTTTGCCCCTGTGTCAAGACCAACACTGGTGGAGTTTACCCAGTGTCGATTTGCCCAGGATTTGTTAATGGCTTCGGATTTGCGGCAATTTACGGTGCGCCGAGCCACTGGTCGAGGTGTAATCTGATAGCCAAAACGCAACGGTGCTCTCAACGCTTGCAGTGCCCACCGAAGTACACTGACTCGAAGCACTTTCAGCAGTAACACTTATTGGTGATAGCGCGACACTAGGTAAACTTTAGCAACACTGGGTAAACTTCAGCCACAACAGGTAAACTCCAGTGGTTTCCGATAGCCGCCGAAAATCCGACAACGCACTATCGGTAGACTGTTAGCGGTCGGCCCCTCGCCAGCTCGCCAATTAGGGTCCCAAAAGCAGCCGGGCGCAATGGGGTCAGGGACAGAATGCCAGGCTAGGAAGCCATAGGGACACAGGGGCCTAGTTGCGTAGGTAAGCACCTCCAGACGTTGAACAGTGCCCTGGCAGAACCTGAGCCTGCAAGACGCTGGGCGAGAAGCGGCCGAATGGCCGCACCGTTTATAAGGCTCCCACGCGGCTTCCGGCAAGCGAAATGCGCTTCGGCCCACGCCTCGACATCGGGCCGGTGATGTGTCGCCGCCAAACTGCTGCGCTCCTGCGGTCGCAAACCACAGCGGCGTGCAGACAAGGTATCGCGTCTTACATCGCCGCCATGCGAAGCGTTGCCACTGACAGCACCACGGCGGAGCCGAACACGATCAGAGCCACCAAGCAGCCGGCGCTACGAGCGAGCTTTTGGATGCGTGTAAGACCCCGCTCGCCGGCCCGAATCATCTTCTCCGCCCCGATGTACGCTTCCTCCTCGGTGATGGTGCAGTGTTGCCGGGTAACAGCGGCCATGATGGCCTTGGCGTACAACTGCGCGGCCAGCTTGCGCTCCTCGGCATCCAGCGGTGCCGGACCGGGCAGAACATCCGGCACCAGGCTGTTTCGGGCGATGTTTTCGGCCTGCTGCGGGGTGATGGGCAGATTAAGCTCGGCGGCCAATTGTTGCGCGGTCTCGGCACGGACGCTGATCAGACAGGAAGTCAGCACCCGATCGTACACTTCCGGGTCACGCAGCGCTTGTTCGTCGAGCCCCAACCGCTGGGCTTCGGCGAAAAATCGTTCCGGGGTCATCCGGCCGTAATAAAGCAAGTCAGCCGGATCGACTTTGCTTTGCGGGGACTCCGGAAGTGTTTGCTCGGAGGTCATCGCAAGCCCCCATGCTTGCTGTTGGTCAAGCACCCACCGCAATATAGTTTGGTCGAGAGTCGGCCAGCGTGCAAGTAGCTGCTCGCTGCGAAACACGGACCTTCGACATCCCGCGGCAGGCCACCAGACGGATTGTCATTCTACCGTTACACTTTTGGCCAGGTTACGGGGTTTATCCACATCGCAGCCGCGCAGAACGGCAATGTGATAAGCCAACAATTGCAGCGGAATTACAGTGACTATCGGCTGCAAATACTCCTCGACGGAAGGAATTTCGATCACATCGTCGGCCCATTGGCGCGCCTGTGTGTCGCCGCTACAGACCACGGCGATCACCGGTCCCCCCCGAGCCTTGATCTCCTGTAAATTGGCAAGCACCTTCGAGTACACCGAACCCTGCGGCATGAGGAAGACGCTGGGGGTATGGGCGTCGACCAAGGCGATCGGGCCATGCTTCATTTCGGCCGCCGGATACCCCTCGGCATGGATGTAGCTGATCTCCTTGAGTTTCAGGGCACCTTCCAAAGCGGTGGGAAAGTTGTATTGCCGACCCAGGTACAAGAAGTTGTTGCACTCGGCGTATTTTTCGGCTATATGGCGACACGTGTCGTTGGATTCCAGCGCCTGCTCTACTTTTTCCGGCAAGCGGCGCAGGGCCTCGATGATCCGCATCCCATCGTCGAAACTCAGGTGCCGCAACCGCCCGAAGTACAGCGCCAGCATCGCCAACACCGTACACTGCGACGTGAAGGCCTTGGTCGAGGCCACGCCGATTTCCGGACCGGCCCGCAGATAGATGCCGCCATCGGACTCCTGAGCGATAGTGCTGCCTACCACGTTACAGATTCCCAAGGCGAAATGCCCTTTACGTTTCACTTCGCGTAGGGCTGCCAGGGTGTCGGCCGTCTCGCCACTTTGGGTGATGGCAAACAGCAGGGTATTGCGCTCCAGCGGCGGGTTGCGGTACCGCAACTCGCTGGCGTATTCGACTTCCACGGGCAATCGCGCCAGGGCTTCGATCTGATATTCGCCCACCAGCGCGGCGTGCCAGCTCGTGCCGCAACCGGTCAGCAGCAGCCGATCGACCGAGCGAAGCTGCTGCGGCGTGAGATTCAAGCCGCCGAATTTCGCCGTGGCATTGTGCGCGTCCAACCGACCGCGCATGGCGTTGCGAATGGACTCTGGCTGCTCGAATATCTCCTTGAGCATGTAATGCTCAAAGCGGCCCAGCTCGACCGCGCCTGCTTCGATTTCCAACCGCTGCACGCTGTGGTCGACGTGCCCCTGCTCGTGATGAATCACCCGCAAACTGCCAGCGGTCACGATCGCCAGCTCGTGGTCCGACAAACACACCACTTGATCCGTATAGCCCACCAGGGGCGAGCCGTCGCTGGCCAAAAAATGCTCGCCATGGCCGACGCCGATTATCAGCGGGCTGCCCAGCCGGGCGGCGATGAGCACCTCCGGCCATTGGCGGAACATCACCACCAGCCCGTACGTGCCCTGCAACTGCGCCAGGGCCGCCTGAACTGCTGCCGCCAGTGGGCGGTATTCCGCTGCTGCCATGTCGGCGGGCAAGGGATGCCGCTTCAGGCAACTGTCGATCAGGTGCGCGATCACCTCGGTATCGGTGGCGGAGTGGAAAAGATAGCCTTCGGCCTGGAGCCGTTGCTTCAGCGGCTGAAAGTTCTCGATTACGCCGTTGTGTACCACGGCCAGTGCTCCGTCGCCGCCGATGTGCGGATGGGCGTTTTCGTCGGTTGGCGCACCGTGCGTAGCCCAGCGGGTATGAGCAATGCCCGTGCAACCCGAGGCTGGACGTTCGCTCAGTAGCTCTTCCAGACGCTGAATCCTCCCGGCTGCCTTCACCACCGTCAATCGTCCTTGCGGCGTGATGGTAGCTATGCCTGCGCTGTCGTAGCCCCGGTATTCCAGCCGGTGCAAGCCGTGGATCAAGAACTCTGCTGCGTCGCGCGGGCCGATGTATCCCACTATTCCGCACATGTTTCACCACGATATGTTTGGATGAAATGCCAGAGCGGCCAAGATAAGCCATCGCTACAACGAACCGCACACACAGGGAGATGTTTCCCGCAAGCGGTCTTACGCAATTCTAGCACGATCGGACGTCGACGACACGCACCTATACATTGCCTGTGTGTGGTTTAGGGGTTTATTGTCAAGACGGATGGTGTCTGAGGAGGCCCGCACAGCAGACATTGGCGAATGTGACGATCGTATCGGCTCGGTGACCGGAAAGCGGCCGGAAAACCCCGGGGTCAAGCGTGGCAATCTGTTGGAGCAAATCGGAAAGCTTATTACACTGAAAGTTGCCCGCTCGCCGCGCAAGGCTTCAGCGCATCGTCGGCCGATAGTGGCCACTTGGAAAGTTTTTTCGAGCAATCGTGTCGGCGAGGGCTGGGCCAGTCTGTCGAGCAAGCCATGCGGCGCAGCGGGCATAATCAGCGCGCAACTACAGCCGTTCAGGTTTACACCATGCCGAGCAACCAGCGTCCCCAGCCTGATGAAGTCGACCAACTGTTGCGCAACGCCGAACTGCGCGACGAGCTGGAACCGTATTTCGACGAGTCGATCTCGCGCGTCAATGTGCAGCATCTGACGTTGGCGGCGGAGAACGAGTTCCTAGCGGCGATGCTAGCTTGGGAACACGCTCCGGTGCTGCCGATCTACCGCTGGTTCGAGCCGGAGCTGCGCATCCCGCGCCCCGACACCCTCAACGACCAGGACCTGCACGAGATACTTTGGGACGTGATAAACAAGCTGTACCAGAAGCGGATCGTGCTGGATTTCACCGATCATCTCTCCGACCGCGAGCTGTACTGTTTGATCTATCGAGACATATTGCCGGCGCGGGAGAAGAAGATCGACTGGCCCAACAACTACCTGCATTGGGACTGCACAGGCCCCAGCGGCGATCCGGACATCTGGTTGCGCTATTACGCCAGCGAAGAGGAGCGGCAGGAGTGGGCCGAGACTTACCGGCAGCCGTTGCCGCCGCGCTGCCCGCCGCCCTACCGCCGCCGCTTGCCCCGTGAACCGGGCGCCAACTGGGTTTAGCGCAGCTCGGCGGCCGCGGCCAGCACCGCCTCCGCCTTTGGCTCCCACGGCGGACGCCCCTTTTCTTTTATCACCTGCAAGAAGTCGTCGAACCGGGCTTGCATGGCGGCCACAATGGCCGGGTCGAACTGACGGCCGGATTGTTCCTCGATCATCTGCCGCGCTAACGGCGGCTCGATGGCCCGCTTGTACACCCGGTGCGACGTCAGGGCATCGAACACATCGGCTACGGTTACGATGCGGGCAGGCAGCGGGATTTCCTGCCCGGCCAAACCATGCGGATAACCGTTGCCGTCGAAACGCTCGTGGTGATGACGGCAAATGTCTATGGCCATCCGCAGAAAGCCGCCGCTGTCGCTAGTGCTGGCCGCCTGCTCCAGCGCCGCTGCCCCGATTTCGGTATGCTGCTTCATAATCTCGAACTCATCTTCGGTCAGGCGGCCGGGCTTTAGTAGCACGCCATCGGGGATGCCCACTTTGCCGATGTCGTGCAGTGGGCTAGAGCGGTACAAGTCGTCGACGAAAGCCTTGTCCACCACATCGACATAGGGTCCTTCCATACGGAGCTGTTCGCCCAGGATTCGGCAATACTCACGCATCCGTTCCAGGTGATCGCCGGTTTCAGGATCGCGCGACTCGGCCAGCTTGGCCAGCGCGAACACGGCGATGTCGCGGGTAGCGATCACTTCTCGGGTGCGCAGTTTCACCAGCCTGTCCAGCTCGGCATTGAACGCCTGGATCTGCGCGTTGGCCCGCCATAATTGCGCCAAAACCTCGCGCATGCGAAATTGCACTCGGATTTTGGCCAGCAGCTCGTCGTGATCGAAAGGCTTGACCACAAAATCGTCGGCGCCGTGCTCGTATCCGCGCAACCGCTCCTGCGCCGTGCCGCGGCCGCTGACCATTATCACCTGCGTAAAGCTGCCATAAGGGCTTTCCTTGATCCGCCGGCAGGTCTCGTAGCCGTCGATGCCCGGCATCATCACGTCCAGCAGCACTAGATCTGGGTTGAAACTGCGCAGTTTTTCCAGGCACTCTTCGCCGCTGCGCGCTACATCCAGCCCGTACTTGTCGCGCAGTAGTTGCTCGAGTATTTCGATGTTCACTTCGTTGTCATCTACTATCAATACGCGTTGTTCCATCTGACGGCCTCCTGGCTAATTGGGCCGTTGGGGCACCTGCCCGAACCAGACGCCAACGGCGCAACGTGAGAGTGCCACGCTTAGGTCAACCCGTTTACATCGCGATTGCGGCGAGCACAAACTCCTAGTTTAAGCGGCAGGCAGCAAACCAAAGATGGAACATCAAGGCCGCGTTTTGTCACGACCGAAGTCTGATTTCGCACCACGATGAATCGCCACAATAAAATAATAGGTTAGCGATTGGCAAAGACGCACCGATTCGGAACCCTCCTCCGGAGAGGTAAAGAATTTACTGCTTCTGGTGGAAGTTAGCTTTTGCCGAGTATGCCGATCGAAGCGGAAAAGACATCTCTGCCGGCGCCCCGGTATGCTGGGTATATCCCTGAAACGCCGAAGCCCGTTAGCAATGTAACTGCCGCGGAAAACCAAGTTTCCCGAGCGGGTTAGTTTGACAGGCCTCAACCGAGTCTTCACTTCCGATGTCGCCTCGTTGGCCGCGGCCCAGCCGTTGCAAGGCAGTATAGTTGGCTGCCATGCACAGTCCGGCCGTGATCGTGTTCGATTTAGATGGCGATGTTGGGCAGCCCGTATCATCCGCTAGTGAGTATCAATCTCAAGACTACCACTCCACCACATAATTTTGCCGGGCCGCGTCCACCGCGCGGTGTGTCCCACAGTGGTCGAAGAATTCGCCGCCAAGCCCTATCACTATGGCCCGCTGACTCGTAAAATCGAAAAATTATTGGGGTAATGGGCCGCATCGCAGGCGGCAACTTGTCGGGAGGGGTTGATTCCCGGCGGGCTTCTGAGCCGAGCGGGCCGCGGTTGCGCGGTCGCTGTGCCGCTTCGGGTGCGGCTGTTCAGGCGGCCAGTCGCCCGGAGAATAACGCGCCGTGGCTTCGCTGTTTGTTATACGCGGCAATGACCAAGGGATGCGGTTCGAGCTGGACGCCGAGCTGCTCCGGCTGGGGCGCGACGCCTCCAACGACATCCAACTGCACGACAGCGAAGTTTCCCGCCAACACGCCGAGTTGCGCAGGGTCGGCAACCATTACGCCATCTGCGACCTGAACAGTTCCAACGGCACTTTCGTAAATGGGCAGCCCGTTCGGTACCACGTGTTGTCTAGCGGCGACCAGGTGCAGGTAGGCGGGACGTTGCTCCTGTACACCGGCATCCCCGAAGAGTCGCCCGAACAACTCGCCAACGCAGTGCACATCGCCCCGGCGGCTGCCATCGACGATCGGTCGCGCATCGTCCGTTCGCTCAGTCAGGCCGAAGGAAGTCGCATCTTCGATTTCGATGCCGAGCTGCCGCAGAACTCCTGGTTGGCCCGGGCGCGCAGCAACTTGCAAGTGATGTATCGCACCGCCTTGGCGGTTAGCCATACGCTGGATATCGACGAACTGCTGCGGCGCATCATGGAGCTGATATTCGAATGGGTCGAGGCCGACCGCGGCTGCATAATGCTGGTGGACCCGGCATCGAAAACGCTGGTGCCCAAGGTTCGTCGTTCGCGGCACGGGTGGCAATCGGACGAGAAGATCGCCATCAGCAAAACGATTCTGGACTACGTGGTGCAGCGCAACGAAGGCGTGCTCACCAGCGACGCGCGGCAGGATGAACGCTTCAGCCCGGCGGCAAGCATCGTGCAGTCGGGCATTCGCGAAGCGATCTGCGTGCCTATGCAAGGGCGATACGATGTGGTGGGGGTGATTTACATCGACACCTCTACCCCGCCACACGAGGTGATCCAAAAAGGCGGCGTTCCGAAGTTCACCGAAGATCATCTGAAACTGCTGATCGCCATCGCCCACCAAGCGGCCCTGGCCGTAGAAGACACCTGGTACTACTCGGCCCTGGTGCAGGCCGAGCGTTTGGCGGCCATCGGGCAGACCGTGGCCACGCTTTCCCATCACATTAAAAACATCTTGCAAGGCATCCGCGGCGGCAGCTATTTGATCGAGATGGGGCTGAAACAACACGACGAGCAACTTGTGGCCAAAGGCTGGAAGATAGTAGAAAAAAACCAGAACAAAATCTCCGCCCTGGTCATGGACATGCTCACCTTCAGCAAAGAGCGGGAGCCGGACCTGACCACCGCCAGCATAAACCAAACTGTGGCCGACGTGATCGAGCTGGCCCAGTCGGCCGCCGACGAACACTCGGTCGAACTGCATTGGCGGCCCGCACCCGAAATGCCGGACATGGTGTTCGATCCCGAAGGTCTGCACCGGGCAGTGCTCAACGTGGTGACCAACGCCATCGAGGCGGCTGCCGAACGTCCCAGCGGCGGAGGGCGCGTAGAAGTTCGCACCGACTATCTCCCCAGTGCGTCGCTGGTGCGCATCAGCGTGCGGGACAATGGGCCGGGCATACCGCCAGAGGAGTTGCCGAAAATCTTCAAGCCCTTCCATTCCAGCAAGAAAAACCGCGGAACCGGACTTGGACTCCCGGTAAGCCAGAAAATCCTTACAGAGCACGGTGGACGCATCCTGGTTGACAGCCGACCGGGCGAAGAGACTACCTTTACGCTAGAATTGCCGGCTGTGCTGCCGGCCGCTGCTCGCACCACAGCCCATTAGCGCCTATGTGTGCGCAGGCGAAGCTTTTTGGCCTGGTGCCCCAACGGCCCAAAGGGCTTTCGGCAGCCTGGTCCATGCCTTTTTCGGCGTTGACGCCCCCTGGCAGCACATTAAAATGCTGCAACTTGGCAGAATTACTGCGCGCAGGCGGCGGCCGACAATGGGAGCCGTGCCGTCAGCGGCGAAAGCAAGGGGGGGTAAGTTGGTATTACCGGGGCGTACTGCCCGGCAAAGACCGTCTACCTTTATCGGAATGCTAAGCTCAGAAGCTATCAGAGTGGGCCGAGGGCACAGCAAGTATCACGAGCCCGAAACTGCGTTGAATGAATACGTCTAGCAAAAATGTGCCGGAATCGATAAACCCGCTTGAAGCGGCACGACGGGAGAAACTGCGCAAAATAGCGGAAATGGGTATCGACCCGTGGGGTGGCCGATTCGACAACACCCAGCCGATCGCCGCCATCCGCAATCGAGAAAGCGAGATCGTGGCTGTAGGTGCCGGCGATTGCCATGTCGGCCAGCCGCCCGAGATGCATGGCCCGCTAGTCCGCGCCGCTGGGCGTATAGTGCTTCAACGGCGTGCCGGCAAGTTGATGTTCCTCGACCTGCGGGACTGGACCGGACAGATTCAGTTGCTCATTGGCAAGAGCCAGGTGGGCGAGCAGAACTGGCAATTGGCCCAGCAGCTCGACCTAGGCGACATCATCGGCGTCGACGGCGAGCTGAATCGCACGCGCACCGGCGAGCTGAGCATCTTCGTCAGCCAACTGCACTTCCTCACAAAGTCGCTGGAGCCGCCGCCGGAGAAGTATCACGGGCTGCAAGACCCGGAACTGCGCCAGCGGATGCGATACCTCGACCTCGCGTACAACGAAGGCGTTTTGCAACGGTTCCTCAAACGCACGCACATCGTACAATCGGTGCGTCAAACGCTGGCCGACCACGGATTCGTGGAAGTGGAAGGCCCGACGCTGCACGCCATCGCCGGCGGAGCGGCCGCCCGTCCGTTCATCACCCATCACAACGCCCTGGACATCGACTTGTATCTGCGTATCGCCCTAGAGTTGCATTTGAAGCGGCTGCTGGTAGGCGGATTAGAGCGGGTGTACGAATTGGGTCGGGTATATCGCAACGAGGGCATCAGCCCGCGACATAATCCCGAGTTTACCATGCTCGAAGCCTACCAGGCCTACGGCGACTATCACACCATGATGGAGCTGACCGAGCAGATCGTCCTTCAGGCGATTCGTGCCATTGGCGCAGACCCGGCCCAAATGCAGTTTGCCGGTCAGAAGCTCGACTTCACGGCGCCTTTTGCCCGGCGAACCTACGACGAAGTGTTCGCCGAGCATACCGGCGTGCCTGCCGACGACCCGGAAGCCATCCGCCGTTACGCCACGCAGATCGGCCTGGAAACCGCCGGCAAACATCCGGATGTGATCAAGAGCGAAGTTTTCGAGGCCAAGGTGGAAGACGCCTTGATTGGGCCGGTGTTCGTCATCGACTATCCGGCCAGCATCTGCCCGCTTACCAAGCGCAAGCGCCACAGGCCCGACATCGCCGAACGGTTCGAGCTATACGTGTGCGGCATGGAGATCGCCAACGCTTACACCGAACTAAACGACCCGGACCTGCAAGAGGAGCTTTTCAGCCGACAATTGGAAGGTTTGCCAGAAGAACAGTCCATGGCTCGCATGGACCGCGATTTCATCCGTGCTTTGCGGCATGGGATGCCGCCGGCAGGCGGACTGGGGATCGGCATAGACCGGCTGGTGATGTTGCTGACCGACACGCCCACCATCCGCGATGTGATCCTGTTCCCCCTGTTGCGGCCGGAAGCACAGTAGGGGCGGCCGCCCGGGGGGCGATTCACCTTTGGTGCGTGGCCGGCTTTCCCGCCGAAACGCCGGCGGCAATGGCGGCAGAACCCGACTCACGGACGAAAATCAACGAGAGCACATCTGTATGTACAAGCTGTTGCTTTGCTGGCGTTATCTGCGCACAAGATACATCGCCCTGGCTTCGATCGTCAGCGTGATGCTTGGCGTGGCCACCTTGATCGTGGTAAACGCCGTGATGGCCGGCTTCCGCAGGGAAATGGAGGATCGTATTCACGGCGTGTTGGCCGACCTATCGCTGGAATCGCGCAGCCTCAACGGCATGCCCGACGCCGATTGGCATATGGAGCAGATTCGCAAAGTGGCCGGCGATCAGATCGAGGCCATGACCCCTACGGTGGTAGTGCCGGGAATGATGTTTTTCTTTTGCCGCGGGAACTGGATCACGCGGGAAGTGATTGTCATCGGCATCGACGCCGACACTCAAGCCGATGTAAGCGCGTTGGCCCAATATCTAAATCATCCGGATAACCGCCGCAAACTTTCGTTCGACCTGCGCGAAGGCGGCTACGACCTGCGTGACCATCAAGCCGGCCCCGAAGCTCCCCTGCGACCGCAAATGGCCGAAGCCGGCTGGCAGCACCGCCGCCGCACCGCCGCGGCCCGTGCACTAGAAGAACGATTGATGCGGATGGAGCGGCAGTTGCAATCGGGCTATTCGGCGCCGAATCACGCTGACCACCAGGCGCCGCTGCCGCGGACTGGCGCTGTCGAAGACAATTGGGGCGAGGCTCCGCAACCGGCCGAGCGCCAGGTGCACTACGTCGCCCCGTCGTCAAGCGCGACCGAGCCGGACTTTGCAAACCTGGGGCTGGCGGCAACTCCCCCCACTCAGGACCCGTTTGCCAGCCGTAGCAATCACGACGCTCAGCAAGGAACGACGTTCGACCCGGCCAGCCAGCAGCACACCGGGGCGATCGTGGGCATTGGGCTGATCAGTTACCGCGATGCAGAAGGGATGGATCAGTTTCTTTGCTTGCCGGGCGACGACGTCAAGCTGGTGATTCCCAATGTGGCCATGCCCCCGCAGGCCATCAGCGACGAGTTCACCATCGTCGATCTGTACGAAAGCAAGATGAGCGAATACGACGCCAAGTTCGTCTTCGTGCCTATTCGCCGCTTGCAAGAGTTGCGAGGCATGATCGACCCGACCACCGGCGTGGGCATGGTCAATTCGATACAGATAAAACTCAAAGCCGGCGCCGATCCGGCCCAAGTGCGCGACAAGCTGCGGGCCGCCTTTTCGCCGATGTTGTACCACGCCTCGACCTGGCGCGATAAGCAAAACGCGCTGCTGGCCGCTGTGCAAGTGGAAACGGCCATTCTTAACGTACTGCTGTTTTTGATCATTGCAGTAGCAGGCTTCGGCATTCTGGCCATCTTCTTCATGATCGTGGTGGAAAAAACACGCGACATCGGCGTGCTGAAGGCGCTGGGAGCGCCCGCCGGCGGGGTGATGGGAATATTTCTCAGCTACGGGTTACTGTTAGGACTGGTAGGTTCGGGCGTGGGACTGGTGCTGGGGTTGGTACTGGTCAAATACATCAACCAGATCGCCGATTTCCTCGGCTGGCTGACCGGCCGCCCCGTGTTCGATCCCCAGGTGTACTACTTCTACAAGATTCCCGCCATTGTCAATCCTTGGACTGTTTCGTGGATCGTCGCCGGAGCGATTGTTATTGCGGTGACGGCCAGCGTCTTGCCGGCGTGGCGCGCGGCGCGTCTGCACCCCGTGGAGGCCTTGCGCTATGAGTGACGAACTGGAACGGATTCTTCGTCAGGCGTCGCGTCCGCAACGGCCTGCGCCAGATCCACGGCTGCGCGTGCCGCCGCTGGTCAAAGGCGGTCTGCCGCTGGACGGCGGTCCCACCCTCAGCTTAGAAACCGACGTCAAGCCCGCCGCTTCGCCGGCCGCAGGTTCCGTTCCGAAGCCGCATTTCCCCGCCAGCAAGCCAGTCGAGTTATCTGCCGCCGTGTCAAGCCCACCGACTCCTGCCGCCCGCCCCAGTCAAGTCCAGCCCGCCGACGCTACGGCGTATTTGCTGCGCACCGTCGGCCTGTACAAGAGCTATCGCAAGGGCAGCATCGTCATCCCGGTGCTGATGGGTGTGGAACTGACCGTGCGCGAAGGCGAATTCTTGGCAATCGTCGGCCAAAGCGGGTCGGGAAAGAGCACCCTGTTGCACCTGCTGGGCACGCTCGACGCGCCTGATCGTGGCGAGGTTCACTTCCAAGGACACCGCATCGACAATTTGCCGGCGCCGTCCCGGGATATTCTGCGAAACCGCCATATCGGCATGATTTTTCAGTTTTATCACCTGCTGCCAGAATTGAACGCCTTGGAAAACGTCTTGGTGCCCCTGATGATCGCCAACGGCGTGTGGACATTTTTCAGCCGACGAAAGCAATTGCGAAACCGGGCTGCCGAGGTGCTGCAATCGGTCGGGCTGGGCCACCGGCTGAAGCACAAGCCGCGCGAGCTATCGGGAGGCGAGATGCAGCGGGCTGCCATCGCCCGGGCGCTTGTGGCCCAACCAGAACTGCTGCTGGCCGACGAGCCCACCGGAAACCTAGACAAGCGCACCGGGCAGGAGATCATCGCTTTGCTGCGAAATCTTAACCAACGCCAGGGCCTGACCATAGTGATGGTCACGCACGATCAGTACATCGCCGGCCAGGCCGACCGTGTGGTGCGATTGGTCGAGGGACGCATCGAACAGTGAATCGCTGATAGAAGCACGGCCTCAGCTTGAAGACCAATCTATTTAATGAAGACCAATCCATTTAACAAAGACGAATACGTTTAACAAAGTCAAATACCTTTAACGAAGACAAACCCATTTAACAACGCTCTTGCTCTACACAATCCGACAAGAACTTGTTCTATACCATCGGACGAGAAGACCTCACCGATTCCCCACTACAAGAAATAGGGATGGTGGATAGTACTTCGAGGGTCGATTAACGCAGGGCGACGATTGCAAAAACAAGGGCGGTGGGGTGCTAATATCGGGCAAGGTCTTTTTGACCGGCGATGTTCAGCCCGGCAATCACTTGCTCCAGCGCCTGGTTCATCATTCGCAGGTCGCTTGCCACAGCGATGAACTGCATTCCCTGCCCAGCGCGGCGGAGGGCGTCGGCAACATCCATCGCGTGGATTCCTGTAGGCGTTCCCGTTTGACGCCCCACTTCGATAACCCGCGCGATCGCCGCTTCGAACTGCTCTTGGCTGGGAAACTCGCCGTCGGCCGAACGCATATTGTAGCGCAAGTCCACTGGGCCGACGAAAATGGCGTCGCACCCCGGCAGCCCGTAGATCGACGGCGCGCTGTCCACGCCGCGTGGGCTTTCCGTCTGAAGCACTACCAGAATCTCCTCGTTGGCCCGCTGGTAATACTCGCCGGTCGACGCCCCGAAGTTCAGTGCGTGCATTCCACCGCCGACACTGCGATTGCCGACCGGCGGGTAGCGGGCTGCCGCGATGATCGCCCGGGCTTGCTCGGCAGTTTCCACCATCGGAGCCACGATGCCCCAGGCACCGGCGTCCAACGCTCGTTTGATGCACTCGTGCGTGCCGGCGGGCACACGGCACAGGGGCACACAGCCGGCGTCGGCGATAGCCGCGAAGATCACCGCTGCATGAGACCAGTCGAACGGCCCGTGCTCCATGTCGAGCGTCAGCCAGTCGAAACCGCTGCGGGCCAATACCCGCGTGGCGTGCAAGCTGCCCAGCGACAGCCACGTACCGAAGCTCGGCTGCCCAGCACGCAACTTTTGTTTGACGTAATTGCTCCGCATGGCAAGCATTGTTCCCGAAGCCGACGGCATCAGCAAGCCCCTGCCGGGCGTTGGATATGAGGGGGCGGTCGGTCGTCGAACACCTCACGCGATACTAGCGTTGCAACTCCCACTGGCGACCGAATTGGGTTTGCCTGAGAAACGATACGGGCCGAATAAAGTTTCCCGCAAACCCGCTTTGATGGGAAACAACACGCGATAAAATGTTTGTGACCATTCGCAACAGCACATGAAACGACCGGGGAATACAGCCACAGTATAGCAGACTGCCTTTCATGCAACCGCTCGTACTGACGCGCAAACAGGTCCGACAGGTTGATCGCCATGCCATAGAGGTATGGGGTATTTCTGGGCTTGTTTTGATGGAAAATGCTGGCCGTGGGTGCGCCGACCGCTTGGAGCAGCTCGGCATCCGCGGCCCAGTGGCAATTTGTTGCGGTAAAGGGAACAACGCTGGCGACGGGTTTGTGCTGGCACGACATCTGGACTTGCGCGGTCACGCGGTGCGCGTTTTGGTCTGGGCCGAGGAAGACGAGCTTTCCGGTGACGCGGGCTGTAATTTTCGCATCCTTCAGCGTTGTGGGGTTCCCATCGAAATGTTCGGCAAATCGCACGATCCGGCCCGACTCGAACGCCATTTGCACGACGCCGCATGGATCGTCTATGCGCTGCTGGGCACGGGTGCAGTGGGCGACCCGCGTCCGCCGGTCGATCAAGTGATCGCTCAGATCAATGGTTCAGGCACCCCGATCGTGGCAGTGGACCTGCCCAGCGGTTTGGACTGCGACACCGGAGAGACGGCCAAACACACGGTGCGCGCTGCGCACACGTTTACCTTTGTGGCGGCCAAGCGAGGGTTCCTCGTGCCGGGGGCCGAGCAATACACCGGTCAGGTTCACGTGCTGGATATCGGTGTGCCGCGGCGCCTGATCGACGAAGTGCTGGCCGGCTAAGCGAAGGCTGATACGCGGCCTGCCCAATGCGGCGCCCATTTCCCCGGCATTGCACTGCCGGGAAACGTGCCGTTTACAGTGCACTCCGCAGCGCAGCGAGTCGATTCACCGCTTGCTGTGTGAGACTGGGCGATGGAGCGAAAGCTGTTACCGCAGCGCTGCAAGTCGATTCATTGCTTGTTCGGTGGTTCGGCCAGCGCCTTTTCTAATCGGGCGATGCGGGCCTCGAGTTTCTCGATCCGCTGCTGTAATTCGACCAGCAGCGCCTTTAGCTCCGCTATCGCGACCGGTTGGGCAGAGGGCTTTGCCTCGGCTGCGGGCGGAACGATAGGCACTGCCGGTGGCGCAACCTCCGGCAACTTCAGTACCGGCCCGGTCGGCGGCTGTTGCGGCGGCGATTCGGTTGGAACGCTGCTGGGTGGCGGCGAAGCCACCGGTGGTTGTATTGGTTGTCCAGGCGGCGGGGAAGCCCCTGCCGGCCGCGTGCCAAGCGTGACCTTGATCTGCTGGGTTTGCTCGCCGCGACGCACGTCGATGGTTATCGTGTCGCCGGGTGCGAACAGAGAAAGGATAGAAGCCATGTCGGACAGTTCGCGGACGCGCGTGCCCGCCACGCCGGTGATGAGGTCTTGCGGTTTCAATCCGGCTCTTTCGGCCGGACTGCCGGGCCGTACCTCGATCACGCGTACTCCGCGGCCGCGGTCGTTGGTGTCGTCGGCCACGGCGCCCAGGTAGCCGGCAGACTGCGGCTGCTGGCCGGCTTGCTGTGCATCGTTAGCAAGCCGGGCAGTCGCGCTGCCGACGTGTTGGGTTGGAGCTTCCGCTCCCATAGTTGCCGCTGCGCGTTGCGGCGCCACTGCCGACTCGTGTGGAGGTTTTGAGCGAATAGCTTGCTCGAGTTGCTGGAGTACGCTTTCGGCTGCCACGGCCGCCGAAGTGAGCCACCCGCCGTGAAAAGCCGACGTGAGCCATACGCCGAAAAAAACAGCCAGCACGATTATTCGGCCGATGATTGCCATAATTCAACTGCCTCCTACCGAAGATACATTAGCACTAGGCAGAGACGCATTCATTGTATCGCTCGTGGCTTGAGCGTATACAGTCGGACGACGGTGTTTCCGGCCACCAAGTCGCTAGGTCTCAACAGCTTGTCGATAATTTATGAGAGATGTCGAGCATTGACGAGTTTGCCGCGTGGGTTTACGGCCATGCCACAGCCGACGATTGCCCCAGCCTCAGAAAACCAATGGCGTAGAGCACTTACGTTGGTTTTCGCCCAGCTCCAGCCGGACCAACAGCTCCGTCAGGTCGACAGTATGCTGTCTGTAGCGCGTGGCAAACCTGGCAGCCTGGCAGGACTTTTTGGAGCTTGGCGTGGGCGGCGAATGGTCGGAGCTACGCTGGGCCAGGTCCAAGCGGGACGTGTTGCCAACGTCTGCCCGCCGGGTTTGGTACCGGGCGAAGCAGAATCCACAGCCGACATGCTCTTGGCAGTACTGTGCGACTGGTTGGCTTCCGAAAGAGTGCGCCTTGCCCAGTCGCTTTTGGCAGAATACGCGGCGGAGCAACGCGATGTTCTTAAGCGCCAAGGATTTAGATATCTCGCCGAGTTGCTTTACCTGGTGAGCGATCTTCAGACGCCTTCCCCCGACTTGGCCGACCGTCGATTGCGGTTCGTACAGTATCGACCAGACATTGCAGAGCGACTGGCAGCGGTAGTCGAACAAACTTACCAGGGCACCCTAGATTGCCCAGCCATCAGCGGCGTACAAGCGATCGAAGATGTACTGGCCAGTTACCGCGCCTCCGGTGTGTTCAGGCCGAAATGGTGGCTGATCGTCACAGACGACCGGCGCGACATAGGCTGCCTGCTGTTGGCGGACCATCCGAACAAGGGCAATGTGGAACTGGTTTACATGGGATTGGTTCCCGAAGCCCGGGGTTACGGCTGGGGACTGGAAATCGTCCGTCACGCGCAAAGGATCGCGCGACTGGCTGGACGGCGGCGCTTGGTAGCGGCGGTCGATGCTGCAAACGAGCCTGCTTTGCGTGTGTATGCGCAGGCTGGCTTCGGAGTGTGGGACAGTCGCTCGGCTTTTGTGCGGGTTTTTCCGTAGCAGGCTTTGCAGGCGTGTACCATGTTGCGCTGCGCCGGAGCTGTGCTTAGGACCCCCGCAAAGTCCCATATCGCGCGAATATGCGACCGCAGCTTCCCGTAACCACGTGGCGCGCATCACTTGTTGTTAAATCTGTTGTTGTTCTAAGCAGGCGTCTTCGCTATCGGCTGTGATGCACGCCATGTTCCAGTGCGACCACAAAATGTTGTCACATAGCGGCAAAACGGGCCAAGACTTTGGATTGTCTGTGCGAGTTGGCGGGGCGGGTTTTGTAATTACTCTCGGCCATCGCCGTTCAGCGGCATTGCTTGCAACGGCCGCTGCCGCTGCCGCTACGGCCAAGCGAGCTGAACGAAACGCCAAGTTGCGTCGTCAGGGCTTGTCGCAATGTATTGTCTAGGCGATGGTTCGCGCCTCGGCTGGTGCCGAAGTGCTCCCTAGGCCTGGCGGAAGCGCAGCGCTGCTTTCGACAAGTTTTCCACTTTCGGCTTTTCGCTACCTGCGGCGCGGTCCAGAGGTGACCAGCGCCGGTTGCAATGGGTTTTTCGTTAATTAGGCGCTAAGGCAGAGCTTATCGACAGCCAACGGGCTGGCAGGTTAGGGAACGGTTTGACAGCACTGCTAGCAAAGCTACAATCGAAGCTTCACCGGGATGTACCGGGGAGAATCATCGGTCAGGATTGGCCGCCTGTGGCTTTTGTACCTTGTTCTCGCGCAGCGATCGGCTGCCGGCACAGCGGCCAGTTCGCATTGCAGGCTCATAAACCAGAAGCACTTTAGCGAAGAACGCGCCGGGGAGCAGGACGTGGGCAATTGCGATACGGAGATCGTGGCCGCTCTGCGTGCCGCACTGGCCGGCCTGCTGGGACCGGAACGCTTTGAACTCTGGTTCGGTCCGAGGGTTCGGCTACAACTCGATGGTGATACCTTGCACGTTACTGCCCCCGGCGGTTTTTTCCTCCATTGGCTCCGCGCTAGTTTTATCAGCGCTATTGAAAGCGCTTGCCAACAAGTGCTAGGACGCGCTTTGGCAATCGAGTTTCACGCCGACGTATCTTCCCCGGAAAGCCAAAAACCGTGTACGGCACAGAGGACGCCTAATTGGGCGACGCCTTCCCCAACGCAGCAACCAAGCCTATTCCCGATGGATGAGCGGCCGCCATCGGGAAACGGAGCCTCTGCGGCGTGCGAGTTGGCCAATGCAGTCCATGTCCCTCAGCATGCTGGGCCGGCCAATGCCAATGGCGCACGGCGGCGTTTCGCCACGCTGTCGACGTTTGTCGTAGGCGAGTCGAATCGGTTGGCGCTGGCCTCGATCGAAGTGGTGCTCAAAGATAGGGGACGCCTCAATCCGCTGACCATCTACGGCCCAACCAGTGTAGGAAAGACGCACCTGCTGGAAGGCATGTGGTGCGCGGCGCAGAAATGTCGGGCCATGCAGCCGGCCGTGTACGTCACGGCCGAACAATTCACAACCCAGTATCTAGCGGCTTTGCGCGGCAATGGGATGCCCAGTTTCCGCCGCAAGTACCGGGGCGTGGCTTTGTTGTTGGTGGACGATTTGCAGTTCTTCATCGGCAAGCGGGCGACGATTCTCGAACTGCTGCACACTACCGACTGGTTGCTCCGCGATGGCCGACAGGTGGTCTTTGCGGCCGATCGCGCGCCGGAGGAACTGGCCGCATTAGGCCCCGAAATGGTTACCCGACTGCAAAGCGGCATGGTTTGCCCGATAGAACCGCCGGAGTA
Source organism: uncultured Pirellulales bacterium (assembly GCA_938015445.1). Taxonomy (GTDB): domain Bacteria; phylum Planctomycetota; class Planctomycetia; order Pirellulales; family Thermoguttaceae; genus CALLPE01. The sequence goes on along the minus strand of CALLPE010000016.1, from coordinate 42,007 downwards.
CGACACCCGATTGGGCATCGTAGCGCAGCTTGCGCAGAAGATGGGCATCGGGTTGCCGCCGGAGGTACAACGGTTAGTTGCCGCCCGGATGACGCGCCATGCCCGCGAACTTTCTGGCGCGCTGTGCCGCTTGCACGCTTACAGCGAAGCCCACGGAGAACCGATCACGCTACCACTGGCCGAGAAGGTGCTGAGCGATATGGTCCGCACCAATCGTCTGGTCGGTCTGAAAGAAGTGGAAATGGCCGTGTGCCAGGAGCTGGGGCTGGAGGCGCAAAGCCTTCAATCCGCCACCAAGAATCAGCAAGTAAGCCATCCGCGGATGTTGGCCATGTTTCTGGCGCGCAAGTATACCCGCGCGGCGCTGAGCGAAATCGGCGCCTACTTCGGCCGCCGCAGCCATGCCACCGTCGTATCGGCACAAAAAAGGGTAGAAAGTTGGCTGAGCACCGGATACCGGCTGCGAGTGGCCGGTCAAGTGTATTCGGTGGCTGATACCCTGCGACGTATCGAGCGACGACTGGAAGCGGGCTAGGCTTTCTGGCGACTTCGTTGCCGCGGGTAGGCTGCCGCGGTACCCAAGGCGCCTTGCCACGCGCTGAGCCGAGGTTGCCGCATCTGGCTGCTGCCCGTAGCCAGTACCATTGTTCGTGTTGAGATTTGTTGCGCGCTTTATGCGGCGCTCACCGCCCCTAGCGATACTGGCCATGCGCTTGCTAAACTTACAGTAGCGGACGCTTACCGCGTTGCAGAATGTTGGCGTTATAAAATACTTATAAAATAATTATGGTTAGGTGGCCGTCCGGACCGTTGGGCCATTTTCAGTTAACGCCGGGCAAATTGGTCCGCGAGTTCTTGCCGACCGCTCAGGAGATACTGCAATGAGCAACCTTTCGCGTCGTCGTTTTTTGGAAGATAGTCTGCTGGCAGCGGCGGCGATGGCCGTCGGACCTGTGGCCGATACCGCCGCAGCCGAAAAATCGCGCCAAAGCACCAGCGCTAACGAGAAGCTGGCCGTAGCAGTAGTGGGCGTGCGCGGCCAGGGAGGCGCGCACCTGTCGGCCTTCGCCAGCCGCAAAGACACCGAAGTGCTGTACGTCGTGGACGCCGACGAGGCGGTCGGCAACAAGGCTTGCGATGCAATCGCCAACAAGCAGGGTCGGCGACCGAAGTTCGTCAAAGACATGCGCAAGGCCTTTGAAGACCGCTCGTTGGATATCGTCTCTACCGCCACGCCGAATCACTGGCACTCGCTAGTAGCCATTTGGGCGATGCAGGCCGGCAAGGACGTTTACGTGGAAAAACCGGTCAGCCATAACGTCAGCGAAGGGCGACGCGCCGTTCAGGTCGCCCGAAAGTACAACCGCATCTGCCAGACGGGTACGCAATGCCGCTCGATGCAGGGCACCGTCCAGGCCATCGAGTACATCAAAGCCGGCAAGATCGGCGAAGTGAAACTGGCCCGGGGACTGTGCTACAAACGCCGCACGTCGATCGGCCCAAAAGGACAGTACGCTATTCCGCCCGAGGTCGATTACGACCTGTGGTCCGGCCCGGCGCCTATCTTGCCGCTGACTCGTCCCAGGCTGCACTACGATTGGCACTGGATTTGGGCCTACGGCAACGGCGATCTGGGCAACCAAGGAATACATCAGATGGACATCGCCCGCTGGGGGCTGGGCGTCGATGAGCTGAGCAGGGCTGTCTTCAGCTACGGGGGCCGGTTGGGGTACGAAGACGCCGGCGAAACGCCCAACACTCAGGTTGTCGTCCACGATTATGGCGACAAAACTTTGGTGTTCGAGGTGCGCGGACTGGAAACCAAAGACCTCCTGGGGGCCAAGATCGGCGTGATCTTCTACGGCACCGAGGGCTATGTGGTGCTCACCAGCTATACCTCGGGAGCCGCCTTCGATAAAAATGGCAATTTGGTGCAGAAGTTCAACGGGAGCGGAGATCACTTCGACAACTTCCTCAAGGCCGTCCGCAGCCGCAAGCACACTGACCTGAAGGCCGACATCCTAGAAGGCCACCTCTCCAGTGCTTTGTGCCATTTGGGGAACATTTCTTACCTGTTAGGCGAGCCGGTTACGCTGGCCGAGGTCAAGAAGCGGCTGGCAGATTGCCGCTGTAACGACGATTGCTTGCAAACGCTCGACCGTGTGACCGCCCATTTGGCCGACAACGGGGTAAAGACCGACGGACTGAAGATGACCTTCGGTCCACTGCTGAAGTTCGATCCGCAAAGCGAGACGTTCCCCGGCAACCCGGCCGCCAACAAGCTGTTGACGCGCGACTACCGCAAACCGTACGTGGTGCCGGCGGCCGACCAAATCTGACACGGTGCGGATTGCGTACGGTTGCCGCTCGGACGCCGCCCGGCCACGGCCCGAATGCTGCCGGGATACCGGTCGGCCGCTACGGGGATGCCGCCCGGCAGTTATCCGAATGCCGTCCGGACACGCCGACGCTCCTCGGCTCAGCGTGTCTGGGTGTCGGCTAATGTCCGAATCGGCCAATGTCCGAATCGGCGCAAAATCGGCGGTAACTCGGCGCGACACGCCGCAGACACAGCAGCGAGAGTTCTGCACGTATGGAGCCAGGGTTCGAGATTCTATATGAGGATGGGCCGTGTCTGGTGGTCAACAAACCCGCCGGACTGGCTACGCAAGCGCCACCAGGCATCGACAGCCTGGAGGCACGTATCAAGGTCATGTTGGTCCAGCGAGACCGTCCGGTGGGCAAACCGTATCTGGGCGTGCCGCACCGGTTGGACCGACCCGTTTCCGGGGTGATCGTCTTCGGACGCAATACGCGAGCTACCCGCAAGCTATCGCGTCAGTTCGAGAGACGAACCGTCAAGAAAATTTACTGGGCGGGCGTGGAAGGCGTGGTCAGTCCCTCGTGCGGCACGTGGGAAGACTATGTCCGGAAAGTGCCTGGGGAAGCGCGGGCAGAGGTCGTGGCCGCAGACCACCCCGAAGGACGACTCGCCCGACTACATTACCGCCTGATGCTCGCGGAGGAAGGCATCGCATGGCTGGAGATTGTGCTGCTTACCGGGCGGACGCATCAGATTCGCATCCAGGCGGCTTCGCGGGGACATCCGGTGCTGGGCGACTGGCAGTACGGTGCTTCGCGCGGCTTCGGCCCCTCGTGCGACGATCCGCGACAGCAAGCCATAGCCTTACACGCCCGCAGTATCGAGTTTGTCCATCCCATGAGCAAACAGCAGGTGTACATCGAGGCCGCCCCGCCGGACTACTGGCCCGCGCGGCTCAGGTCGCCTGCTGCGCGAAGATGAAGCGGATACATTTATCGGGCGTAAGAGCGTGGCCCACACCGCCTGGGTCTTCCCGCCGCCGTAGAATATCGCATAGTTCGAGAATGCCCCGTCGATTTCTGCCTCGATTGGCAGCCTGGAGCTTCGACCGACCATCTGGAGCTTCGATTTATTATCTGGTGTGTCGCTTGACCAATTGGAGTAAAGAATGCACGATCCGTTTGGCGCCCGGGCGACGATCGACAGTCCCGCCGGGCCGGCGAGCTTTTTCCGACTGACCAGATTGGAAGACTTGGGGCTGACCAAGCTCAGCGCACTGCCGTATTCGATCCGCGTGCTGCTGGAGGCGGTGCTGCGCAACTGCGACGGTTGGCAGGTAACCCAGCAAGACGTGGAACGGCTTGCAGCTTGGCGGCCGCAAGGACTGGCTGCGGCAGATATCCCTTTCAAGCCCGCCCGAGTGCTGCTGCAAGACTTCACCGGAGTGCCGGCGATCGTCGATCTGGCGGCGATGCGCAGCGCAATTGCCCGCTTGGGCGGCGATCCGCGGCGAGTCAATCCGCTTGTGCCAGTGGACGTGGTCATCGACCACTCGATCCAGGTGGACTACTTCGGCTCTGCCGACGCCCTGGAAAAAAACTTAGCCTTAGAGTTCCATCGCAACAAAGAGCGTTACGCACTGCTGCGCTGGGCGCAAGCAGCACTTAGCAATATGCGAGTTATTCCGCCGGGCGTGGGCATCATCCATCAGGTCAATTTGGAATACCTCGCGCAGGTCGTCATACTGCGGCGTTGCCAGCAGCAATTGCAGGCCTTCCCCGATACCTTAGTCGGCACCGATAGCCACACCACGATGATCAATGGCCTAGGAGTATTGGGCTGGGGCGTGGGGGGAATCGAGGCCGAAGCCAACATGCTCGGCCAGCCGCTGTACATGCTCGTGCCGGAGGTAGTGGGCGTGGAGCTGACCGGCCGGCTTCCGCCCGGCGCCACCGCTACCGACTTGGTGTTAACCATCACCCAGATGCTGCGCAAACAAGGCGTGGTGGGCAAGTTCGTAGAGTACTTCGGCCCCGCCGCCAGCGAAATGCCTGTAGCCGATCGCGCCGTGCTGGCCAACATGGCGCCGGAGTACGGAGCAACAGTTGGCTACTTTCCGGTGGACGAGCAGACTTTAGCGTATCTGAAACAGACCGGACGCAGCGCTGAGCATGTGCAGTTTGTCGAGCGTTACTGCAAAGAGCAACTGCTGTTCCGCACCGCCGATGCTTCCCCGCCGCAGTATAGCGTGGTACTACAGCTAGATTTGGGCACGGTCGTAACAAGCGTGGCCGGACCTAAGCGTCCCCAAGACCGGCTTCCGCTGGAGAAGGTCAAGCAGTCATTCCGGCAGGCGCTCGAGGCGCCGGCTGCCCAGCGCGGCTTCGGACTGGCCCCGGAGCAACTGCACCGAACGGCACAGGTGGCCTGCCGGGATTCGAGTTTTGAAATCACCCACGGCGCGGTGGTCATTGCCTCGATCACCAGTTGCACCAACACCAGCAATCCGCAGTTGATGATTGCCGCTGGTTTATTGGCGCGCAAGGCCGTAGAGCGTGGGCTGCGCGTGCCGGGATACGTCAAGACGAGCTTGGCCCCCGGCAGCCGCGTGGTGAGCGACTATCTGCGGGCCGCTGGACTGGACCGTTACTTGGAAGAATTGGGCTTTCACACCGTCGGTTATGGCTGCATGACATGCATCGGCAACAGCGGCCCGCTGCCGCCAGCGGTGGCCGAAGCAATCACGGGCCAATCGCTGGTGGTGGCCGCGGTGCTGAGCGGCAATCGGAACTTCGAGGGGCGCATCCACCCGCTGGTGAAGGCCAACTACCTGGCCAGCCCGCCGCTTGTGGTCGCCTACGCGCTGGCCGGTACGGTGGACCGCGATCTGACCAGCGAGCCGTTAGGCATCGACCGCCAGGGCAATCCGGTGTATCTGAAAGACATTTGGCCGACTGCCGAGCAGGTCGCGTCCACGGTGCAGCAGGCGCTGCACGCCGAGTTGTTCGCGCGACGGTACGCCGATGTGTCGCAAGGCACCGGCTTGTGGCAAGCGATCCCGGTACCGGAAGGCGAGTTGTTTCCTTGGGACCCCCAGAGTACGTACATCCAGGAACCGCCGTTCTTGATGGACATATCTCCCCAGTCGCTGCCGATTCGGCCGATTCTCGGCGCCCGGGTGCTGTTGGCCTTGGGCGATTCGGTGACCACCGACCATATTTCTCCAGCCGGTGCGATTTCCGCAAGCAGCCCGGCAGGCAAGTATCTGCTCTCGCTGGGCGTGCCGCAGCAGGAGTTCAACAGCTACGGTGCGCGGAGGGGCAACGACCGGGTGATGATCCGCGGCACGTTCGCCAATGTTCGCCTGCGCAACTATCTCGTGCCCGAAGCGGAAGGCGGTCTGACCCGACATCTTCCCGACGGCGAAGTAATGCCCGTCTACGACGCCGCCATGAAATACAAAGCCGAAGGCGTGCCGCTGGTGGTCCTGGCCGGCGCCGAATACGGCAGCGGCAGCAGTCGCGACTGGGCTGCCAAAGGAACATATCTGCTAGGAGTTCGCGCGGTTATCGCCTCCAGTTTCGAGCGCATCCACCGCAGCAACCTGGTGGGCATGGGAGTATTGCCGCTGGAGTTTTCCCCCGGACAAAGCTGGCAATCGCTGCAACTGACCGGCGAAGAACTGTTCGACATTCCCAATCTGAACGATTCTTTGCGCCCGCGCGACAAACTGATCGTGCGAGCGACAGCCCCATCGGGCAACACGGTGCAGTTCCAGGCGACGGCGCGCATCGACACCGCCGTAGAGCTGGAATATTATCGCCACGGAGGTATTCTTTCCGCCGTGCTGCGCAAACTGGCCAACTTTGAGAAGGAGTTTGAGAAGGAGCAAGGTCCTGAGCCGCCAAAATAGCGGCTGGCACAGCAGCGGCGGTGTGCAGTTACCGTCGCGTGGTTTGCTGTAATTTAAGTAGCGCTTCGTGCCAAGCTGCGCCCCACGGCTGCGAAACTCGGCCCCAGGCTGTCGGCTCCCGACCCGGCTTTCACGATTCCGCCACAGGCGCTTCGTGCGCAAAGTATTTTCTGCGCAGCCACAACGCGACGTTAACCAGGCTGATCAGCACCGGGACTTCCAGCAAAGGCCCCACGACCGTGGCCAATGCCTGCCCGGAAGCGGGCCCAAAGATCGCCACCGCCACGGCGATGGCCAATTCGAAATCGTTGCTAGCCGCCGTAAAGGCCACAGCCGTGGTCTTTTGATAGCCGGCCCTTAACTTCGCCGCAATAAAGAATGCTATGAACCACATGCCAAAGAAGTAGATGGTCAGTGGAATAGCCACCAGCAGCACGTCCCCGGGGCGCTCAACGATCTCTTTGCCCTTAAGCGAGAACATCACCACGATCGTAAACAGCAGCGCCACCAGTGTAATCGGGCTGATCCGCGGGATGAACGTCGTATCGTACCAGTGCAACCCTTTCCAGCGCAACAGCGAGAAGCGCGTGGTCAACCCAGCCAGAAAAGGAATTCCCAGGTAAATGAAAACTGTTATGGCGGCGTCTATGATCGATACACTGACATCCAGGCCCTCGACTAATCCTAAAGCATTGAGCAACAGCGTGATGAACAGATAGATGTACACCGCGTAGAACAACACCTGGAAGATGGCGTTGAAGGCGACCAGTCCTACGGCAAGCTCGCGGTCGCCGCCTGCCAGCTCGTTCCACACGATGACCATGGCGATGCAGCGGGCCAGCCCGACCAGAATCACGCCGATCATGTACTCCGGATAATTCCGCAGGAAGATGATTGCCAAGGCAGTCATGAACACTGGGCCGACCACCCAATTCATCAGTAGCGAAAAGCCCAGCAGGCGTTTTTCCTGAAAGACCTTTCCGGCCTGCTCGTAACGGACCTTGGCCAAAGGCGGATACATCATGAGGATCAGGCCCAGGGCGATGGGGATGCTAGTCGTCTCGCCCACCCTCAGCCCATCGATGAAATGCGCTACACCAGGCACGAAGTAGCCCAAAGCCACTCCGAAAGCCATCGCCAGAAAAATCCACAGCGTCAAATAGCGGTCGAGAAAAGACAACTTCTTGGTTACGCCGTTTGTCATTGCGAGAACCCTCCGTGCTGGTCGGCAGCTAGTTATCCGGATCGCGCCGCCGCGTCGCCGTGCCGACAGACGACCAAAAAGTGTGAAAGCGTTTGCGCCGGCTCAACGCGGCCGACCGATCCGCAAGCCAACAGCAGTTGCGATAATCACAGGTTTCTTCCGGCCACTGGGTTGCAATATTTGCGTCGCGCCTGTAAACAGGTCGAGCCGCTGCCAAAGACCAGTGGGGGAAAGTCGCAATCTTAACACAGAAGCTGCGCAGCGACAACAGCCGAGTATGCAGGCTTGCCGACCTTGCAATATCGGGCACCGCCATGTACGAATAACTATAGAGGCTCGGAGTGGGCTGGACGGCCGCTGGCCGCGCGGAGTTTGGTCGCCATATCGACCCGATGAACGCTGCGGCCGGAGGAAAGTCCGGGCGCCGCAGGACAGGGTGGTGGGTAATGCCCACCGACCGCGAGGTCAGGGAAAGTGCAACAGAAAGCAGACCGCCACGCTGCCCTCCTGCGGGACGACTGTTCCAAAGGGGGCTGCGGGGTAAGGGTGAAACGGTGAGGTAAGAGCTCACCAGCAGGTCGGGTGACCGGCCTGGCTAGGCAAACCCCACCCGGCGCAAGGTCAAATAGGAAGCAGTCCAGTAGCTGCGGCAAGCGTTGTCGCAGCCCTGGCGCGGATTGGTCCGGTCCGCTATCGACTTCCGGGTAGACCGCTCGAGGGGCCGAGCAATCGGCCTCCCAGATAAATGGCCGTCGCCCGGGCGTTAAGCTCGGGCACAGAACCCGGCTTATAGGCCCACTCCGGGCCTTCTTTTATGCGCCAACTGTTCTGCGCCCAGCGTCTGTGGCTCCCTGCGGCCGCTGTGGGCGGGGTGGCACCGTCAGGCGCGGCTGTGTGCCACCCCCTGGCCACGAACGAGGCCAAACCGCCACAAGCTCCGCTGTACTCGTCGCACAGATTTTGCGCCGGTTGCAGAGATTGTTCGTGTCAAAAGCCTAAGCCCGTTCAATCGACCTTGATCGTCTGTCGGAAAGAAGACACAGAGCGCCGCGTGGGCACCATCTTCCCGTCGATGAACTGCAAGAGCTTCGAGACGCACAGTTTGTTGACCGTGGTATGCAACTCGTGTGCCTCGTCGTACAGCGCGTCGTAAAGGCTGTAGGGTAGTCGCACGGTAATAACTTTAGTGGGTTCCTGCTCGCGCGGCGGGACGGGGCCGCGGGTACGAAGCTCGGTGAGCATTTCCAGTATTTGCCGATAGGTTTCGGTCTTTTCGAACTCGGCCAGGGCTTCGCGCGTGGGAAACATCCGGCGGACGATACCGTTCTTTCCGAGTATTTCTCGGAAAAATGTCACCCAATCTGGGTTGTCCTTGTAAAGGTTTTGGCTGAATTGCTGAATCTCCTGCTCCAACACTTCAACCGGGGCATTGTGCATGACGTGCTACTCCTTTTGGTTGCAAGCTGCGACTTGAGTTATCCAACGGCTGCCACGACATGGCAGCCACGCGCGCGATTAAACCAATGCAGTCAAGCCCCTTCGCAACTTACTTAAATGAAAGCACTTATGTCACTGATAGCACAATGCACACGTTTTCAGCACCACTGCAACATATTTCATCACGCCTGTTATTGCCCAAAAAATAGGCAGCGCTCGTATTCTCATTTCCAAAGTGTCCAGTGTGTTGTCACAATTACCAGTCCAATTTGTACACGGTGTATACCCAAAAGAGCAGTATACGCCTTCTCGTCTGATTAGCCGCCCCATCGTGCACCGCTACCTGACCACAAGGATGCCGAGTGTCACGTTACCATTGCATACTTCGGCACCACACAAACACTAGGGCGAATGAAGTACGGCTGGAAAGCCGGCTGCTGCTCGGGGCAATGCTTGTCAAAAGCGATCAAAAGCAACTTGTCGCAATCCGCCAAAAAAGAAAGGGCCAGGGGGGCAAGCCTGGCCCTCAACCTTCATGGAACCGTCAATCGAAACCGGGCGTTTCTCCGCTTGCGTCTACGGAACAACGGGCGTGGGACGACCCACGGCCAGCCGATTATGACTTTTTCTTGGCCACCACCCGGTTATGACTTTTTCTTGGCCAATAGTTCCGCCGCTGTTTGCTCGAAGAACTCGACGCACTGGGCGATCTCCGGCAGCGAGTTTTCCCAGTTGTGTTCGTATTCGATCGAGAAGACGGCCTTTAGTCCTTGGCGATACACTTCGGCCAGCACGGCTTTGACGTCGCCTTTGCCGGTGCCCCAGGGTACGTCGTGCCCGCCGCCCATCTGGTTCAGATCTTTGAAGTGGAACGAAATGATACGCCCTTCCAGCTTCTTGACGCACTCCAGTGGCACCAGTCCGGAACGCATCCAGTGGCCCGTGTCGGCGCAGGCGCCGATGCGCTTGCTGCGGCCTTTGCATTGTTCGAGCACTGTATCTGGGTTCCAATAGCGCGAAGGCTTGGGATGGTTGTGCAAAGCCAAGTTGATGCCGTACTCCTCGACCAGCTTGTCGACTTCGTCGAGCAGTTTGAAGTCCGGCTCGGACACTAGCGTTTCGATCCCCATATCTTTGGCGAAATCGAAATCCGCCCTGCCGCATCCGCCCACGCCGAAGTTGACCAGTTTCACACCCGAGTCTGCCAATTTTTTCAGAACCTCTTTGCGATGGTCAGCGGTCAGGTCTCGACCCATCCGCGCGCTGCTGCCTTTGTAAAGAACTTGGCCCGGATAGGCTTCGATGTACTTCAGTCCCAGCGAGGCCGTCTTATCAACCGCCTCGAAGAAGGTGAATCGGTTGAAACTGTAAGCCTGACATCCCAGACGCCAGCCGAGTTTCTCGGCGCTGGGGGCGCCTTTGGCCAGCGGAGCGGCCCACACGTGCGGTACCGCAAACTGCAAAGCCCCAAGTCCGGCTGCCACTGTTGCCGAACTCTTCACGAACCCACGACGATCGACTCTGCCCACCATGCTGTAACCCCTTTACATAAATGCTGTAGTCAAAACAGTGATCGAGCAACGCCAAACGACCAAGCCGTCGCTGGAAGCGTGCCGAGTCCTGACGCTCAATTATAGGTTGGGCCATTCGGGACCACAAATTGTTGCAGCAACGAGCCATCGTTATCTTGGGCCAGGTTGGCTTATCTTGACCAGGTTGGGCTAGTGCGTGGTCGCCCTGCGCAAACCAATTCCATTGTCAAGCGGCCCTTAATTGACGTTCCGCCGACCGACCTCTATATTGGCCGACAACTCGACGCTGCCCAAAGAGCCGCTGCAACAACCATCTTGATAATTCGCTCTGTCCCTTGCCGCTGCGGAGACCGTCGACATGTTCCTGCTAGAATCCTACGCAATCGCCGTTGTGTTTTGTGTAATCACCATGCTTTGCTGGGGATCGTGGGCCAACACGCAGAAATTGGCCGGCAGGACTTGGCGCTTCGAGCTTTTCTATTGGGACTACGTAATCGGCGTCATGCTCATGGCGCTGATCTTCGCTTTCACGCTGGGCAGCACAGGCACGCAAGGACAAGCCTTCCTAGCGAACCTCCAGCAGGCCGAGGCAACTAACATCATCCTGGCGTTGCTGGGCGGAGTGATCTTCAACTTGGCCAACATCCTGCTAGTAGCCGCAATAGCTATTGCCGGCATGTCGGTGGCCTTTCCCGTGGGAATTGGAATGGCGCTGGTCGTCGGAGTGCTGGTGAACTACATCCGCGAGGCGACGGGCAATCCGCTACTGTTGTTTTTGGGCGTGGCGCTGGTGGCCGCGGCGATCGTGCTCAACGCGGTGGCCTACCGCACCTTACCCGGCACCAGCAAGTCCACTAGCGCTAAAGGCTTGGTGCTTTCGGTTCTTTGCGGTTTGCTGATGGGGACGTTTTACCTGTGCGTGGCGGCTTCCATGCCCGAATCCGAAAAGTTCGCCGCCATACCGGCTGGCAAGCTTAGCCCCTATGCCGCCGTAGTACTTTTCTCGCTGGGAATTCTGGTGAGCAACTTCCTGTTCAACACCGTAATCATGTACAAGCCGGTGGAAGGCCAGCCTGTAACTTATGGGCACTACTTCCGCGGAAGTTTCTTAGATCATCTTTGGGGTGTCGTCGGCGGGATGATCTGGCAAGTAGGAATGACCTTCAGCATTATCGCCAGCGGGCAGGCCGGATTTGCCATTTCGTACGGGTTAGGGCAGGGCGCCACACTGGTAGCCGCACTGTGGGGCGTGTTCATTTGGCGCGAGTTCAAGACCGGCTCCCAAAAAACCCAACTGCTACTGGCGGCGATGTTCGCTTGCTATCTGATTGGTTTGGCGGTGATCATCATCGCCCGAACCGCCTGAGCCAAGCGGTTCAATCCGATGTTTGGAGCCGTGAGTGCAACCCAGCAACAAAGGCGCTGCGCGGTTTGGTAACAGCAACAAGGCTTCGCCCATGAAAAAACCCAAAATAGCAGTTCTCGGCAGCGTGAACGTCGATATGGTGGTCAAAAGCCAGCGGATACCGGCGCCGGGAGAAACCGTTACCGGAGGGCAGTTCGTCATGGCTGCCGGCGGCAAAGGAGCCAACCAAGCGGTGGCCGCTGCCCGGTTAGGGGCAGAGGTGATACTAATCGCCAAGGTGGGCCAGGACATGTTCGGCCAGCAGTCGATCGAGAATTATCAGCGCGAGGGAATCGACACATCCTATGTGTTGCGCGATCCGAACCATGCCACCGGCGTAGCACTGATAATGGTCGATCGGCACGGTGAAAATTCGATTTCGGTGGCGTCGGGCGCAAACCACGCCTTGACCGCTGCGGAAATTCAAATGGCGGCCGAGGCCATCCGCGCTGCCGACGTGCTGATGCTGCAACTGGAAGTGCCGCTGGAGTGTGTGGAGCGGGCCGCCGAGATCGCCGCCCAGGCCGATGTCGCGGTGATACTCAATCCGGCACCTGCCGTGCCGCTGCCCGACACGCTGCTTGGCCGTGTTAGTTATCTGACGCCCAACGAGTCGGAGGCGTCGCTGCTAACGGGCATCGCCGTGACCGACGAATCGTCTGCCCGCCACGCCGCCAAGCACTTATTGTCGCGCGGCGTACGGTGTGTGATCGTCACCTTGGGCGCCAAAGGGGCGCTGATAGTCGACCAGCGACGCGAGGTGCTTGTTCCCGCTTACAAAGTCGAGGCCAAGGATACCACTGCCGCCGGCGATGCCTTCAACGGTGGGCTGGCCTGCGCGCTGGCCCGTGGCATGGCATTGGAAGACGCAGTGCGCGAGGCGAACCTGGTAGGAGCTTTTTCGGTCACCCGCCTCGGGGCGCAACCATCCTTGCCTACCGCCGCAGAGCTGCGCCAATTTGCCGCGACAGTGGAATAGCGTCTATTGCGGGGTAGGGTGTACAGCCAGACAGCGTGCCGAGCGGTCGGTCTGCCTGTCGGACCGAATCTACCCGTGTATCGGTCGGTTTGTTGCTGCTGCGCCGTCGCGTGGCGGCCGGACAGTTGGCCGGGACGACTCGCTGCATCAAGCAGGATGGCTTAGAACCGATAGTCCAAGCCTAGGTTTATGCCTTGGGCCCAGTAGTCGTCGGCCACGAAGCGCACTGCCGGGCGTCGCAGGCCGGCGGGTTCTTCGGGCGGAAGTTGAGAGGCATCCAAATCCACCACCCCGCCCGGCCGCACCACGCGGCTCCAATATAAAAACGTGTACCCCACCGTGGCACGCAGACGGCAGGTGATGTCGAAGCCCACTGTCATGCCCAGCTCGGGTATGAAGGCCAGTTCGTTTCGCGTGTGCAGGCCTTCGTTGGTTTCCTGGGCCAGCAGCCCGCCAGAATAGATGGTCGTTCCACCGCCGGGAACACTGACCGTGGTGCTTCCGTCTACGCTCAGCTCGCCGTAATTGGCACCCAGTGCCAGTTTGGCCAGCATTTCCAGGGTCCAGCGGCCTACTCGCTCCTGAAACACGAAGCCGACCTGAGCTCCGTGGAACTGATTGTCGGTCACAAACCGATCCGAGATGCTAACGGTGGTGTTCTGCACCCACGGCCCCTGCTGCGACAACCACCGCGAAGTTTGGCCGATCCACAAGCCTTCGTAGAGTCGGGCGAAGCGGTAACCAGCCACAAAGTCCAGCGTTTGGTGGCAATCGTCGATCAACCGGCGGCGGAGCATGGCCTCGGCGGTCTGGAGTTCGCTGAAGGCATCCACCGCCAACGAGCCGCTCCACAGGTTCGGATACGCCGCCAGCAGGGCTGCTTGTGTGTTTTCGGAAAGGTCCACGTAGGGGCGAGCCAGAATCGGCGTATCGGTGCTGTCGCCACGGAACCGGGTGGTTTCCCGGCCTATCCCCAAATAGCTGCCCTCCAGCGCCCATTGCTGGCACGGCGAGAACCAATGTCCGAACGAAATTCTCCCGCCGGAGTTGAGGTCCGTATTGACTAGCCCGCCGAACAATACACTGGTGCTGGAATATCCCAGTACGCCGGCCGTGTTCGATGGCGTACCAAGCGGACTGGTAGTCACCAGCGGGGGGACGTCGAAGCCTTCGGTCCACCACAGCAGATATTCCGCCCGTACCCACCAGTTCGTCCAGAACGGACGCACCGGCCAGGCGTAGTCCCAATCGGGTGTTTCGTAGATGTCGCAGTCCGCTGCCGATGGGCCGCACGATGCCCCTTCTACGGCCCACGAATCGGTCTGCTCAGCAAAACCGACTCGCTGTGCTGGCGCCCGGGAACCAGACGCGACCGGAACGCGGCCCCGCGAAGGGACTTCGTCGTAGTAATCTTCCTCCCAGTCCATTGGTGGGGTGCGGGGAATCGTGTACCGACTTGGTGCCGGGCGATAGACAGGCCGACCGCTAAATGGGCTGCGCTGTGCCAGCGCCGACTGGGTCAAAAGCCCAGCGAGCAGAGTGGCCAGGCCGATTACGTAACAAATTGCCAGGGCGCGACTTAGTCTGCTTCGGCTTTGAAGAGCCACCGGTGACGTGCTGTAGATTGCGCGCAGGGGAGGCATAACATCTCCTCGATAGCATATTGCCCCCCATGTCCGCTGTTTGTCGTCGCCTATGTTATCGGAAAGGTTTGCCCGATCGTTTAATCTTTCCAGGCTTCTCTCAATATCTCTCCGGCCCCTACTAATCTTCCCAGGCCTGTTTGGCAATTAGCTGTGAAGCGACGGTAAAATGCGCCGATTGGCAGCAGCCTGCGCAGGTGGTTGCGTTACCCCCTAGCCCGTGTGAATCCCGCACCACAGATTCTCGCGACGCTCCAAAAAATAAAGGTGGCACTGGTAGCCTGCGCAGCCGTGCAGGAATCAATACTTCACCATCAAGAGACAAAGGCACAAAGGCGGACATCTAAAATTCGGTATTAATGCCACTACTTTTCCGAAAGTGTTTTGGCTCTTTGCCTCCGCTAGCGTGCCACCGGTGGCTTGTCTAGCCGTCCGTCTCAGTGGCCGGTAGTGAGCTGGGAGCGCAATCGAAAGCGGAATCGAAGCAGCACGACCGGACAAGCCGATAGTGCAAAACAACTCATACACAGCTCGCGCCGGTTTGCCCGACCGCGGAACGACCTCAGAAAAATCCGTCTCGTGTCGCCGTGAGAGAGATCGCGTGGCTGTTGCGGAAGCCTATTCCCGCGGCGGCGTAGCCCATCTTGCGCAGCAATTGTTCTAACCAGATGGCGGCCTAGCCATTGCGGCACGCTCGAAAGTGCTGTCAAAAGGCGGCAAAGCTCGCCCAAAAATAATAAGCTATGCTTGCATTAGACGGAGGCTGCGCCTGTACTTTTCTGGATGTCGAGCATCTGACTTATCGGTAGTTGGCTCGGTGAGTGCTGGGCAATTAGCTCGGCCAATAGCATCTTCCGGCTTATTTCAGCTTTGGGAGGGGGGTATGTCATCCGCCGCTTTTCGCTCACGCGCGCGCCTGTCCAGGAAATCTGTAGCACGGAAAAACCGCAGAAAGGGTTCCGTTCTTATTTTGGCCGCCGCGCTGATGTTGGTCATGATGGCCTTTCTGGCCTACGCGGTGGACCTCGGTTACGTGACCAACGTAAAGACGGAGCTTAAACGGGCCACCGATGCCGCGGCTTTGGCCGGCGCGGGCGAACTGGTCAACGGAGGCGACCTGGCCCAGCTAGAAGCCTTCGAGTTCTTGGCCAGAAACCGAATCGCCGGGCGATCAATCTCCGACGATCCGAATTGGGAGCAGAATCTGTCGCAATTGCTGTCGCAATACCAGGCAGAGGGTAATTTTCTAGTCGAGGTAGGCCACTGGGACCCGCAGCAGCGCACCTTCCAGCAAAGTAGCGTACTGCCTTCTGCGATCCGGGTAGTGGCCACCGAGCGCGACTTGCCGCTGTTCTTCGGCAAAATGTTCGCCAAGTATGAGCGGGTGCTGACGCCCAACGGCTACGAACTGCGGCGCGTGCCGATCAATGTGGCCGCCGAGTCGATCGCCCGCTATCAGCCGCGCGACATCGCTCTGGTGTTGGACTTTTCGGCTTCGATGAACGACGACAGCGAATTCCGGCGCATCGCTGAGGCGCCGGCGAATCAAAAGGCCGCCGTTAAGGCCCT
This sequence comes from uncultured Pirellulales bacterium, assembly GCA_938015445.1. Taxonomy (GTDB): domain Bacteria; phylum Planctomycetota; class Planctomycetia; order Pirellulales; family Thermoguttaceae; genus CALLPE01. The sequence goes on along the minus strand of CALLPE010000016.1, from coordinate 26,002 downwards.
GGTAGAGGCCAATAACCTGCAAATTTACAACGAGTTCCAGGCCATGCAGCCGCCGCCCAACTGCGGCAACCTGCCCTATGAGCCGGCGTATCCGACGGTGCGTGGGCAGCCGGCCTCGGGCAGCATTCCACACTGCACTGTAACCTTCGGCACCGAGGCCGACGGCACTAGGGCCGTGTACGTTACTTCCACGATGGAGCTGTCGAACGTGGTGATCGAAACTCACGACGGCTACCGGCAGAAGTTCGAACCGCTAAGTGGCTATACCGGCACGTTCAAAGGCACGCTGAGCACCACCAAGAACAAGCGCATCGTGAAGGTGTGGGTAAAGTCGGGCACCAACTCCAGTGGCGACGGCCCCGGCTATGGAGAGCGCTTCGAGTGGAATACCACCACAATCAAGAAGGCCTTTGGGCTAGACACGGTGCCATACCCGTACGCGGCGGGCAGTTGGGATGAGTTCATCAACTACTGCAATACCAGCAGCAACGTGGTCGCGGCCGGGTACCAGTATCGGTACGGGTGGAAGAACCTGATCAACTACTGGCTGGAGAAACGCCCCAAAGCGTCGGAGACCGCCGACCTGTGGCGCGTCAGCGCCCAGCCCGTCCAATCGCTGAAAAGCACAACGGGGGTGTTCTTCCAGTACATTCAGGAAGTGGACACCCAAGACCGCGTCGCGCTGGTGATCTACAACTCTAGCGACGGAACCGCGACCCTTGAACATCCATTGACAGAAGACTTCGGCGCAGTGGCCGACACAATCTCCCGTCGGCAGGCCGGGCACTACGATCGTTACACGAACATCGGGGCGGGAATCAAGAAGGCCCGCGAACAGTTAGAGGCCAACGCTCGCCCTGGTGCGTTCAAGATGATCGTGTTGATGACCGATGGTTTGCCCAACCGGCCGTACAACGATTACCGTAACAACTTCGAGGCCGACAAGCAGTACGTGCTCCAGCAGGCGCAGCTTGTGGCGGAAAAGAATTGGCCGATCGTGACCATCAGCCTGGGCACAGAGGCCGACTCCGCTTTGATGCAACAGGTAGCCGACATTACCGGCGGCATACACTTTAACATCCCGCCGGACAGCGTGGTGACCGATTACACCCAGCCCCTGCTAACGGTTTTCCGCAGGATCGCCGACCACCGTCCGCTGGTGCTTGTAAAGTAGGCTACATCACCAGCCGACGCGCGGCGCTGCATCGTCACGGACATGGCCAAAAGCCGACGAACGGTCAAGAACCGACGCCACAGCCATAAAGGGCACGAAACTGTAGACTGCCAACATGTGCGGCCGACAGGCGCGTTTCCTCCGCCGCAGCATTGCACCGTTAAGCACCGCTTGCGGCGGAGGAACTTTTTTTGTGGGCCTGTCCACTCCGATCATCACCCTGCGGTTTGAAGCGCCCTTCGGCCTAAAGGGCGTGCCTACCGTGTTGCTGACAGAGCAAAGGTTGCCTGGGCGGTCGCGTCGTGCATTCTCGGTCGGGTGCTATGTTGCTATCATAGGGTGATGAACCTCGCTGTGTGGCGAAAAGCAGTTACTGACGCCTGGCTGCAACTAGCGGCCTCGATGGTCGTTCTGCTAGCGTTCGGTTGGGTATTCGTTTGGTTGATGAGCACTTTGCCAAAGGCGGCGCTCAGCACTTTGCTTCAGTTCGTGCTCGACTTCATCAAGGCTGCGCTGCCAGTGCCGGTGGCCGACTTGACCTCTCCGCGTGGGCAGCTTACCTTCCCCTTCGTCCACGCCATAACCTTTCTGGTGTGTTTGGGCTGGGCGCTGGGCCGCGGTTCGGCAGTGGCCGCTGAGATTAACCGCGGCACCGCAGATTTGCTTTTCTCCTTGCCGGTCAGACGTATCACACTACTGGTAGCCCCCGGTGCAATAGCCGCACTCGGCGCGGCAGCCATAGCTGCTTCGTTGTGGGGCGGAATAGCACTAGGCTTGCTGACGGTGGACGTTGCCCCAGACATTTCGCCTGTTTTCTACCTGCCCGGGGCAGTGAACCTCTTCGCACTGATGCTGTGTCTGATCGGGCTGACCACTTTGGTCTCGGTCATAAGCTGCGATCGGTGGCGGACGATCATCATCACCGGGGCGATATTCGTGATAGCTGCGGGAATCGACTTAGTGCGTCTGATTTGGCGCAGCGGTTGGTGGCTGAACTACTGCACCTTCATGAGCGCATACCGTCCCCAGGAGCTGGTTCTTAAGCATCCACCTGTGGGATGGATGGCGTTAGTGTGCAACGGCTCGTTGGCTGCACTCGGTTTGGGACTGTTTGTGGTTGCGGGGATAATCATCGCCCGCCGCGACATTCCTCAGGAACACTGAAGCCTTGCGCCGAGTGCGTTAACGCCGTCCGCCAACGTCGCCGTCCTGACCGGCTTCTGCGTCAAACCCTGCCCAGCGCAAAGCTGTACGATAATCGGTGGGGCTGTTGACGTTGAAAAAGCTTCTCAAATGCGGATCGACTTGGCGGAGCCAGTCCTCACCCACGACCTGGGTGCGGACCAGCGGAAAAAGCTCTAGCGGACGGCGTTGACCCGAAGAAATCAGCTCTTCGATCTTCGGCAGTACATCCACCGCATAAATGGCCGTCAGCGGTTGGTAGCATCCGTCGATTACGGGAACCAGCAGGTCGCTATCGGAGGCCCACTGGAACATCCGCCGCACAAGGGCCGGCTGCAACAACGGCATATCGCATCCCACCACGAAAACCATTTTCAGCCGACCGGTGCGATCAGCGGCGTGGGCGATGTCGTGCGGCTGCAACGAGGTCGCCGATTGTATCGGTGCCGTGCCTAGGAACTCGTCGCCTGACTGCGCGCCGCATAACGCAGCCAGTCCCACGGCAATGCCCTCCAGGGGACCAAGATCGGGGTGCCGGTCGCGCAGCACGCGGACTGCACCATCCAGCGGGGGCAACTGCTGATTTACGCCCGCCACCACCACCAAGTCGTGTACTGCCTCGGCTAGCAGACGCACTACACGTTGGAGCATCGTTTCTGCACCGAATCGCAGCCAAGTCTTATCGCAGCCCATTCGTCGACTACGCCCGCCGCAAAGCACGATGCCGCCGTACCGCTGCGGACGAAAGGCATCGGCATTTTGTGTTAGCTCGGAAACCATATCGCGCTGTTTGTCGATAAACGGCGGATTCAACGCTCAGTCATTTTATCCGTCGCGGCCATCCACCGGCTATAATTCAATGTCGGCCAATACAGGAGCAATCGGCGATGAACATGCCGGGGAAGCGGATTTCCGCCGCAACGTTTACAGCGGTAGCGGTGGCAAACATGATAACCATGACAACGGTTTGTGGCACGGTACCGGGGAGCGATCTTTTGGCCGCCCAGCCCAGCGCCGCTCAAGTGCGATTGGAACTGGTAGGCGATCCGCTTACCGCGGCCGCGGCTTTTCAAGAGTGGAGCCAAGCACTGGGACAAGCGGGCATTGGTAACGTGCGGATTCGCGGCGCTGCACCGGGCGACAAGGTGGGAATCGAGGTGCTTGGTTCGCCCGAGAGGCCGATTTACGTGGTCACGGGGTTGGTGCGGTCGCGCGACGAATTGGTTCTTCCTGGCGGCCGGTATCGCAGAACGCAAATAAAAGATATATCCAATTGGCTCGACGAGCTGGCCCGGCTCGGCCCTTCGGACAGCCGACCGGCCAAAGTAGCTTTCGGTCTGACCCGCCAACAGTTCGCTGAAATACTGGAGAACGCGCGGCAGCCGGTGGGTTTTTCTACCAAGGGGTTGCAGCGGGCAGAGGCCGTCGAACGCCTAAGTCGCAGGCTGCGTCTTCCGATCGAAATCCCCAAAGCGCTGGCCGCCGCAGCCGACGACGTGGTAGCTGAGGAACTGTCGGAAGTATCTTGTGGAACCGCACTGGCCTGCTTGTTGCGTCCAGCAGGCTACTGCCTTGTGCCGCGGAGCGTGGACGGTCGGGCAGGCTTTGCGATCGTCCAATCGCAGCCGGGGATGGAAATCTGGCCCATCGGATGGGAACCGCCGGCGGAAACATCCCTCAAACAGCTCGCTCCCGGTCTGCTGGAAGTGATCAACGTACATTTGGAAAAGGTCCCGGCCAGCGACGTAATCAACGCCATTTCGCAACGGCTGAAAATTCCCGTGCTGCTGGACCACAACGCGCTGGCCCGGCACGGCGTAGAGCCCGCTAAAGCAATCGTTAATGTTCCTCCTGGAAAAATCACTTACGCTGCGGCGTTGCGCCGGGCGCTATTTCAAGCAGGACTGAAGTACGAGCTGCGACTGGACGAGGCGGACAAACCGCTGTTGTGGATCACTACGCTCAAGCCGATTTGACGGTGTGCTTCGCTGCTGTGTACGATCACGGTAGGCTCACCTGTTGTTGACAATTGCGCATGGCGCCGGGGCGGCCTACTTAGCTTCAGTGGCAAACGGGCACGCCTGCAAGCAGTGGCTTGATGCGGGAAGCGACTTGGCGCCGGGCATCCGGCAGCAATTCGACGAACTCCGCCGGCAGCGGTTCCAGCCCCATCCGCCGCAGCACTTGGTTGATGCGGAAAAACAGCCGGGTGTCGGTCAGGTAATCCCAAAGCACCGCCTCCTGGCGGAATCTTCTGATCATTTCTGCTAGCCGCTGAGTCGGCCGCAGGCTGAGGCCGTTGACGGCATCCTGCACCACCAGCGGGTCCACGGCGTCCAGCGCCCGGTAGTAGGTTTCCAGGCGTGCTGGGTTTTCGGCAGCCAGAGCGGCATCCAATAACATCTCGGTCAGAAGGTGGCCAAGTATCGTAGGCCGCAGACCCGATTCTGCGTTGAGCCATCTTCGCGCTGCCTGCGACAGTTCCAGCGAGGTCTCCACAAACGCCCGGGTACGGTGAAACTGCGCATCGTCGAGAATGTGTTGCGCAATGCCTGCGGCCACAGCGGCTGCTACCCCGGTCGAGCCGGCACACGCCGCTCGCGCTTGACGCAGCCGCAAGCGACACTGCCGGTCAGCGACAGCCAGCCAATCGGGCACGGCAGTGCCTGCCGCCAGGTAGGGCTGATCCAAAAAAGGCAATGCGTGGGCCAGATAGTTCATCAGCGTTGATCGGGATGTCCATCGTCGCCAAAGCCAGATCACCTGCACCAAGCGGCCGACTTGGTTCACGCAGTACAGGCAGCGGCGTGCTACGCTGGCCGATCCCCTATGGTTGGGTCAACTCAGCCGCGCCGGTCGTCAGCGTGGTGTGCCGGACGGGGGGATGGAGGCCAACCGCGTCAAAGCTTCTGCGACGGCGGTCTGCTGGGTTTGCAACTCCGCCAGACTTGCCCGCTCCTTCTCCACCACGGCCGGGGGTGCCTTCTGGACAAAAGCGGCGTCGGCCAATTTCTTCTGTTTGGCAACGATCAGCGACTCCAGGCGCTGGAGTTCTTTCTTCTTGCGCTGGATTTCGGCAGCCACATCGATCAGCCCGGCCAGGTCCACGAAAACTTCCATACCCGAAGCCATCGCACCCGCCGCCAGTGTTGGAGGCTGCACCTGCGGCCCCCACTCGGCTGCGACGGCCGCAGCCATCGACACGAAGTATGGAGCCATTGGGCGGAGCATCTCGGCGGTCCGCTGGTCGCAGCGCACCAGGAAAGTTATCTGCTGGCGGGGTTGGATGTTCTGCCTCATACGGATGTCGCGCACAGCACGCAACAACTCCTGAAAGCGCGCGAAGCGGTCCTCCGCCGCCGGGTCGATCCACTGGGTCGGCGGTTCGGGCCAGGGAGCGATCATAATGCTCTCGGCCGCGGGTTGCGGCGCAGGCACCCCGCGCTCCGGCGCCGCCTGGGCCAGCAGTTGCCACACTTCCTCGGTCAGGAAGGGGATCATCGGATGCAACAGACGCAGCAGCACGTCCAACGTGTAAGCCAACATCCGCTGGGCCGTACTGCGCGATTGCGCATCCTGTAAACGGCCCTTGAGCATCTCCACGTAAAAGCTGCAAAACTCGTCCCAGGCGAAGTCGTACAGCGCGCGAGCGGCGTCGGCGAAGCGATACTCGGCCAACGCGCCGGTCACGGCGCGACTGACCGTCGCCAGCCGACTAAGCACCCAGCGATCTTCCAATAGTAAATCGACTTCTTCCACACGCCCCGGCGCGTAACCCTCCAGATTCATCAATACAAAGCGCGAGGCGTTCCACAGTTTATTGCAGAAGTTGCGTGCCAGCTCGAACCGTTCGCTGACCACCGGTCCGCGCGGCAGGGCCTTGTCCTCGGTTTTGCTTGCCCACTGGGTGGCGAAATCCTTGCCGCAGGCCGGACAGGTTATCCGTGGCAGCAGGCGGTTCTCCTTGGTTTGCTCGATAAGCTTGCCGCAATGCGGGCACTCGAAGTCGACCGACATGCGGATGTCTTGCGTTTCGGTAGTCAGGTAGGCCAGGCCGAAGCGCAAGGCGTCCGCCCCGAACTTCTCCATTACATCCACCGGATCGACGCCGTTGCCCTTGCTTTTGGACATCCCTTCGCCGTAGGCGTCGAGAATTTTCGGGTGGATGTAAACCTCGTGGAACGGCACTTCGCCCACGTTGTACAAGCCGGTCAGCACCATCCGCGCCACCCATAGGGTAATAATGTCCCGGCTGGTGACCAGCACGCTGGTGGGGTAATAGTAGCGAAGTTCCGGCGTGTCTTCCGGCCAACCCAGCGTGCTGTGCGGCCACAACGCCGAACTGAACCAGGTGTCTAGCACGTCCTGTTCGCGGACGAGTTTGTGGCCCGGTATGGCATCTTCCGACAGGTCTTCCTCCAGCGCGCAGATCAGCCACTGGTCGTATTGCTCGTCGCGCTGCCAGACCACGTCGCTGCGGCCAGCGAACGCCCGACGCAAGTCGGACTGATCAGCCGTCTTGCAGTACCAGATGGGAATCTGATGTCCCCACCAAAGTTGCCGGCTGATGGGCCAATCGCGTTTTTCGCTCAGCCAGTCGATGTACCCTTTGGTGTAGCGCTGCGGAATGATCTTCACCCGGCCGCTCTCTACAGCGTCGATGGCCATCTCCGCCAGGCGCTCCATTCGTACGAACCATTGGTCGGTCAATAGCGGCTCGATGGGCGTCTTCGAGCGATCGGAATGCGCCAGGTCGATCTCCCGCTGTTCGACTTTCACCACCAGCCCCAATTTTTCCAAATCTTTGACCACGTTTTGCCGGGCGGTCATTACGGTCTGGCCTTGATAACGGCCGGCGTTGGCATTAAGCGTGCCGTCAAGGTTGAGAATGTTGATCATCGGCAGTTTGTGGCGCAATCCCACCTCGTAATCGTTCGGATCGTGGGCGGGGGTGATTTTTACGCAGCCGGTGCCCAGCTCGGGCTTGGCCCACTGGTCGATGATCAACGGGATAGGGCGATCCATCAGCGGCAGCAGCACCTTTCGACCTGCCAGCGCCATGTCGCGCAGCTTGAGCAATTGGGGCAACAAGGTTTGCCGACGCTGGAGCACCTCGTCCAGTTCCGCCTGCAATAGCGGCTTTTCGCGCGCCGGCGCAGCAGACAGGCGGGCGCGCAGCTCCTTCTCCGCCTTCGCCAGGGCTGCTTCGGGATCGGGATGCACCGCTACGGCAGTATCGCCGAGCATGGTTTCGGGCCGGGTAGTAGCGATGGTTACGTAGCGCGGCTCGTCTGTCCCAGGGTCGATCACCGGATAGTTGAAATACCAGAAATGTCCCGCCACCGGCTCGTGAAACACCTCGTCGTCGCTGATGGCCGTCTGAAGCATGGTGTCCCAGTTGACCAGCCGCTTGCCGCGATAGATCAGCCCGTCGCGAAACAAGCGGAAGAACGTATGCCGCACCGCCCGAGCACAAACCGGATCCAGCGTAAAACGGTTCCGCTGCCAATCGCACGAGCAGCCCATCTGCTTGAGCTGGTCGATGATCCGCGCTTCGTACTGGTTCTTCCACTGCCAGATTCGGGCCACGAGGCCATCACGGCCGAGTTGGTGCCGGGTGATGTTTTCTTCCTCCAGCAACCGGCGTTCTACGACCGCTTGCGTAGCAATTCCGGCGTGGTCGGTGCCGGGCATCCATAACGTCTCGAATCCTTGCATCCGCTTTTGACGGATAAGAATGTCCTGCAAGGTGTTGTTCAGCGCATGGCCCAGGTGCAGCGCACCGGTGACGTTCGGCGGCGGAATGACAATAGTGAACGGACGCCGCGCTGGGTTCGGCTCGCTGTGAAAGTATCCTTTCTGTTCCCAAAACCGATACCAGCGACTTTCCGTCGCATGATGATCGTACTGCTTGGGCAATTGATTCAAGCGCAAGTTTGTTGACATACTGAACAATCTGCCATTTGGCGGATCACTAGCGCAGCGCACCGAGTGGAACCGGTAGCGCCACAAAGCAAACACATTAGTATGCGTTTGAAACGGTAGGCCTGTCAACTGCGTTTGCGGCGAACCTCAGGTTGGAACCCGCAGACACCAAACTGCCGACGAAGGACCACGTTGGGGTACGCCGACAGAACTGACCGTCCAGGAAGTTCTCATGGCAGGAAAACTTTGCCCCGCTTCTCAGGTAGGTCCATCCCAACTCAGCCCGCAGATGTGCAGCAGTTCTCATGGCAGGAAAACTTTGCGCCACTGCTCGATCCGAAGTAATACGCGGCCCTTGTGCAATCCGACTTTACCTTTCGAGCCAACCTCGGATAGCATGGTTAACGCCCGAGGGATAGCATCGCTTTGACGTTCTGACGATCTGACGCCAGAAAGGGCACGGTCTTCGCCACTATCAATAGTCTCACGGAAAACCAGGTGCTGTGGCGATCAGAGCGTTTGTCGCCCGGGCAAGCAATTGCCGGCCGCGGTCGGACGGCCGAGAGGACGGCACTGTAACACTAACCGAGCGTCACTGTAACACCGAGGCGACGGCGACCCGCCGACACCACCGCGCAGATTGCGTTTGGTTCACCGGCGCACGTGGCACTGGATACATGGCTGGCGGAGAGTACATGGACTCTGCTGGGGCTGCTGCCCGCAGCGGTGACTGCCCAGGACATCGGGTTGCAATGGGGTTTGCACAACAGATGCAAGCGGAGCGCGAAAACCCTGATTATCTGTCGCGGCAGTTGATTACTTACATCGGCAGCAAGCGGGCGCTGCTGGGCGAGATCGGTCGGGCGGTCGAGCAGGTGAAGCGCCGGCTGGGCAAACAACGGTTGCGGGCGATGGACGTTTTCGCCGGATCGGGAGTGGTTTCGCGCTTCCTCAAGGCCCACACTACGTTGCTGGTGAGCAACGACATCGAAGACTACGCCGCCGTCAGTGCCCGTTGCTTCCTGCGCAACCGCAGCACGGTCGATATGGCTGCCATCCAGTCGCTGGTGGCAGATTTAAACTGGCGAGTAGAGCGCGAGGAGTTCCCGCCGGGGTTCATCGAGGAGCTTTACGCCCCACGGGACGAAAACCACATCACCCCGCAAGATCGCGTTTTCTATACTCGGGCCAACGCCCGGCGCTTGGACAACTATCGCAGGCTGATCGAAACGGCCCCGGCGGATGCCAAGGATTTGCTCTTGGGGCCGTTGCTGAGCGAGGCCTCGATACACGCCAACACCGCCGGCGTATTCAAAGGGTTCTACAAGAATCGGCGTACCGGAGTCGGCCAGTTCGGCGGCGCAGGCCGAGACGCACTGGGGCGGATTCTCGGGCCAATAACGCTGGCGCCGCCAGTGCTGAGCAACTTCGAGTGCGACTGCTTGATATTGCAAGAAGACGCCAACAGGGCCGTGCGTCTGGTGAGCAAACTAGATCTGCTTTACCTCGATCCGCCGTACAACCAGCATCCGTACGGGTCGAACTACTTCATGCTCAACCTGTTGGTTCGCTACCGGCGCCCGGAGAGGATCAGCCGGGTGTCGGGCATACCGCCGGATTGGCGTCGGTCGGGCTACAACAGCCGCGCGCGATGCAAACCGCTGCTAGAGGACTTGTTGGAGTCGGCCGACGCGCCTTATCTGCTGGTCTCGTATAACGACGAAGGCTTCATTCCGCCGCCCGAGATGAATGCCCTGCTGCGCAAATTCGGCAAAGTCGAGGTCATCCGAAAGAAATACAACGCTTTTCGCGGCAGCAGAAACCTGCAAGGCAGACCCATCCACGTGACCGAACATCTTTTTCTGGTCGAGCGGCGATAGACTGGCCGGTGCGGACAATTGCTCGGTCTGCCCAGCGAACCAGGCCAACCGGCAAATTAACAGGGCATAACAAAAACGACGTTTCTTGATACTCTGCTTTAAAAAAAGCGGATTGCTGCGAATTTTGAACTTTATTTGGTGTTGAAGCCTGTTACAAATTTCCCAGCAGGGTGGCAGTGCTGGCTTGTTCGGCAATGTATTACCATTTGCCTACAGTTTACCACCCGTCGCTCAGACGCACGGCGGGGCAAGCCAGGCGTGCCACACTTGATCCATCCGATTGGGGCCGCAGGCGGCATCAACCCTGTGCCTTGGCTACCATCTGCTCGAACAGTTCGCGCTGGTGATTCAGCGCGGCGATGTAGTCGGTCGGCGTAGTGCGGCACTCCAGCAGTACCCATCCCGCGTAGTTGGTGTTCACGAGCAGTTTGATCAATTCGGCGTAGGGGTATTTGGGGTCGTCAAGCTCGCGGACGTGCAGGGTGCCGGCGAAGCGCTTTCGCAGCCGGTCGAAATGGTACGCCAGTCCTTTGCCCAGTAGTTCATCGCCGTTGCAGTTCCAGCACAGGCCGACGTTCTTCTGGCGAACCTGGTCGATGATCTGCTTGATCGGCTCCATCGCTCCGCACGAGCCGTGGATTTCCAGCCGAATCTCCTGGCCGTAATCGGCAGCGAACTTGCCAACTTCGTCCAGCGATCGGGCGATTTGCTCGATGGTTTTTTCGCGCGGGACGTTGGGATGAAAGTTGTTGGGGCGGACCTTTACGCCGCTGCCCCCGCAATCGTGACTGAGCATCACGAAAGCCTTGGTCTTCTCGATAGCAGCCTTGAGCCGCTCAGGGTCCGGATGGTCGAAGCACTCGGCACTGCCTGGGCCGACGAACGTTACCGGAGAGGCCTCGAACATTTTCTTGACCGAGGCACGCTGTTGTTTGGTGAGCGTCGGCTCCACGTTATGGCGGTGGCCGGTGCGCAACTCCACGCCATATATCTGCGTCTTTTCGCAATTGGCCAGCAGCGTAGGCAAGTCCCAATCCTTGCCCCACAAATAGGTGCATAGTCCCAACCTCATCTTCGCGCTGGGCTTGTCGGCCAGTGCCATGACGGACGATGGCGCAACCAATCCACAGGCGGCAGCGGCCCCACTAGCAAGCGACTGCTGTATGAATCGCCGACGGTCGGTACTGGGCATGATTGGCCTCCTACTATGGGCGTTATCGAGTGTTTGGCACGGAAGACAATCTCGAAGACGAAGGCTCGGAGCCGGCCGGTCCTCATTTGTGCGGCCAAAAGGCAGGCGGAATGCAGTAAGCCTCGATTTCGCAAATATGACAGTGAGACTCTTTCTTTTGCAGCTCGCTGACTGGGTCAGGCAAGGCGTCGAACTTGATATACTGCACCGGTCGCGGACGGAAAGGGAAGCGTTGCCAACCGATCAGCTCTACCTTGCTACAGTCGGCAATGACTTCGTAGTTCTTGCCGTCGGCCGAGACCGACAGTATGAATCGATAACCTTGACGGCCGCGGTGGGGACCGTCGTAAAGCTTTATCCTGATTTCGCTCAGTCGGTACAGTTTGTCCAGAGTGACCGACCAGGTACAGGGCGTGACGCCCCAGATGTACCACTCGCCGGTTTGGTCCACCCGGCCGTCGATCAGCACACCGGCTTTGCCCGGACCAAAGCATTGCGCGCCGTTCTTGGCCAGAGCTACATTTCCCACCTGTACTACCCCTGAGCGGAGTTGGGAAGCCTCTTTCGCCAAAGCGGCTGACAGATCATGCAAGCGCTGCTCGGCTTTGGCTTTGTCCAGACCGGTCAACTGGGGCAAAGCTTGGCTGTACCATTGCGCGGCGCGCTGCTTGACGATCGAGGCCGAACTACCTGCTTCCTTCTCGCCTACCTCCCACCATCGGTCGGCCAGCGCCAGTTGCTCTTTGGCGTCGGTAGGATTGCTCACATCGGTCTTAGCCAATTGACTGAGCTTTTCGTCCGCACCTTTCGCCAAATTGGGCAGCCCTTTCTCCCACTCGCCTTTTACGAAACACAGCCAGCGGCCGACGATCAGATTAGCGTCCGGGTCGTCGGGGTGGGCTTGCAAGCTTTCTTGGGCTTTTCTCACCGCCACGTATTTGGCTTTTTGTTGGTCTAATTCCCGTTTGCGATTAACGGTCAGCTCGCGTTCCAGAACCTTGTCGCGCAATCGGTTGGCGATGCCGGAAGCGAGCTTCAAGAATCGGCCTGCCGCATCGAAATCGTCCGCAGCCATCGCCTCGTCTATCAGGTCAGCGGCCAGGTAGAGAATCTGTATGACCACATTTTGCGCTTGCGGAGTGGGACGCAGCGACTTGAGCGTGTCTTCCAGCAGTTGGGCCTTGGCAGAGAGCGCATCGTACTGGAAGTATTTGGCCATCAGGTCGATTATCTCGAGCGCTTTGACCATGTTTTCGCCCGCGATGGCTTGGTCGATGGCCAACTTCAGGCACACGTACTGCAAAGGCTTGTCGGCCGCGTTTTCGGCCGCTTGGGCCAACAGTTTCTCAGCCAGCGCTGCGTGCTGCTCGGCGGTCTTTGCGTTTTTGATCTCCTTCTCGAAAACTGCCATGACCCGCCGTTGGGCGTCGTGCTGCGAAGCGGCATCCGGCACAGGCACGCGGGCTGGCAATGAACGGCTGCCACTAGACGCCGAAGAAGTAGCGTCCCCGGCCGCTGCGGCCACTGTTTCCTCGGCAGTACCTGGGTCAATCAGCTCGGCTAGGTCGCGCCAGATATTCACCAGCGGTACCAAGGCCGTCTTAGTTGGATTGTCGGAAGGCGGTGAGTGCTTCGGCTCGGTACTGGTTGCGATGGAGGTACGCTCGGGCTGGTCGTCGCCAGACGGTTGGTCGACTTTCCCCTTGTGTTGCTCGGTAGAACCGGCACCGACCGACGCCGAGCTAGGCAGTTGGTTGGCGCCGCGGGGTTGGTCGGTGCTGCTGGCTAGCTCGCTCGGCTCGGCAATTCGCTCCTCGTCTATCGAATGAGCTTGCTGCTGTTTTCCGAAGCCCCCGGTCAGTTGGAAGGCAGCAACCCACACGGCTACCACCAACACCGTTCCGCCGACCGCCAAAGCCACCAGTTTCCATCGTGCCGACGATCTGCCGCGGCCGGAAAAACGCGGCGGGACTGCTTCCGCAGCCGCCATCGGTCCGGTTGCCCCGCGTGCTGGTGGTGGCGCGCGCGTCGCCGGTGGAGGCACAGTCGAAGCAGCAAGCAGTTCCCGCAATTGCCGATCGTATTGCTGCTTCTTTTCCGGGGTAAGCAAGCAAAGTCGCGCCGCGGCAATTTCGTTAAGCAGTTTCTGGGTAATCTCCGCATACCGACCGGTCTGAAACTGCTTCAGGTGCGCCATCCGACCGTCGGCCGCAGCGCTAATCACATCGGGGTCCTGTTCGAACAGCTCGATGCCTAGCAGCCGATAGTGGTTCGGCGGCTGGTCCTTCGGGTGGATGCCCAACCATTTGTGATAAGGATCGAAGTTTTCCATTGCCGCTGTTCCCGAACAACCGGCCGCACCGTCAGCGCCCGAAGTACCCTCGTAAAAGAATTATTGCACACGCGGCGGGTGGGAGCAACGACGCTTGGCGCATGCCCTGCCGGTAGGCAACGGACAAGCAGCAACTGTAAGCAAAAGCGGACAGACTGCCGATGCTATAGTGCGCCACAATAACGTTTTATGTCGCCAGTTCCGAACCTCTCCGGCCCGCCCCGAAACCACCGCAGATAGGACGCTGTGCCGCAGCGGGCTGGCGCCAAGATGTGGGGGTACAACTATAGCGTTTCTGGTAAGTAGACTCTGTTGCTAAACAGCCTGTATTGCTGAGCAAACTGTCTTGCCGAGCATATCCTGTTACTGAGGCGACTATGCTGCTGAACGGACTTTATCGCCGAGCAGACTGTATTGCGCAATTGCCGAGCGGATTCTATTGCTGAGCGGACTGCTCGACCGGATTGAGATTCTCCAGCGCCCAGCGCCCCACATGCTCGGCTATGGTCTTCAGCCGGGCCTCGGCTCTTTCTTCGTTATCAAGCGGGGTTTGCAGGAGGAACTTGATCATCGGTGGCCATTGTTTGCGCGGCAAAAGAAAGCGGGCCTTGGCCAAGTCCATGCGGCTGAGAATCACCTGTTTGTCCAATTGGTACCAGTAAACCACCATCAAACGATCGTTGGCCTTCCGCCAAACGCTTAGCACTGCGGGAATGGTCGTCTGGTCGCCAATCTGCACTGGAATGGACCGCTGCGACTCCAGTTGATAGTCTTGTGCCCGGAAACACAAATCCGGCAGGTGTATCACTGCCTGGTCGTACCTGAAAAACATGGCCGAATGAACCGTCACCGGCGGGCGTCCCTCGGCGCGATACACGCGGTCGGCGTATGATTGCGCACCAATGCGGGCGAAGATTCGTTCGTCCAGCTCGATCGATTCTCCTTCCCACTCGCCAAACTTCAGCGGTAGCGCAGAAATATCCACAGGCGGCTGGACAATCGCCGACGGCTCGAAACCGCGCTTCAGCCATACCATCCCCAGATGCACGGCGACGACCAGCACGCACAGCAGCAGCAGACGTGACAAAGGGCTATGCATTGTAAAGCTCCCGCAAAAACGGTCCGCCTAAGCCGAGGCGCAAACCGCTGCCCGCTTTTTACGCTCCAACACCGACGGTCATCGCTCTGCTGGCGGCAATGGCTTTTTCCGGTCATCCTGGTCTGGAGGTGGGGCATGCTACCACCTGCGACGGCCGGTCGCTGGCGCCCGCTTCAGCAGACGGCACTTGTTGGGCTGCGGCTCGGGCGCTAGCGTCGGAAAGCGCCTGCAATTGGCGCTCGAACGGCTCTGCCAAACTGAGCACTTGCTGAAGTTCACGACAGGCGTAATCGCGTCCCGCCTGACCGACCACTACGAAGTACCCGGCAGCCCGACCGCCGACCATCAAAGGAACTTCCATTCGCCAGCAGTTCTCTCGTTCGTAAGCCGCGGGGCGTTCCCACGAGGCGTGATAACCTTCCTTTGCGAAAGGAAGGTTTACCGTCATGTGGATTTCCACCAAATTGAGTTTCTTTGCCCGTTCAACAAAAGTCTCCCACAGCAGCTCCCACTGCCGCGACCCTTGCAGGCGCACGGTGACCAGGTTGCCTACCCGGCTGGAATTCGACCCACCGGGGAGCAACGAGCGGCCGAGTTTTCCCAGGCGTGTGCCCAGCAGCAGCAGCTCCACGCGCCCGAACACCCCTGTGGTCAGGAATATCACGATAATGGCGATAAACGCCAAACAGGCGATCAGATCGCTTTTCCAGAAGACCGACAACAGCGCAGCCGCCGAAGTCGCCAAGCAGCACACTGCCAGTACGGCCAACACTTTGCGGTTGCTGCCCAGAAGCTCCATCAGCCGGTGGTGTAGGTGCCCGTGATCGGCCGTGTAGATGCTCCGTCCGGTGAGTTTGCGGCGCAAGATGGCGGCGGCGGAATCGAGGATGGGGATGGCCCAAATGGCCACCGGCGCTGCCAGCAGGACTGTGCCCGGCCCTTTCAGCGAGCCTTGGATAGCCAACACGCCCACTACCAGACCAATAAGCATGCTTCCTGAATCGCCAAGGAAAATCGACGCCGGGGGAAAATTGAATCGCAGAAAACCGACCAACGCTCCGGCGAAGATCATCGCCGCGATGGCCACTTCCATCCGGGCGATCATCATCGCCATGATTCCGATCGTGCCCACCAGGATTATGCCCACCGTGGTAGCTAGTCCGTCGATGCCGTCGAGCAGGTTTAGCGAGTTGATCGCGCCCAGCAGCCAGAAGAGCGTAAACGGGATGGCTAGCAGCCCTAGTTCCACTTCCCAGCCGAAGAAAGTGAACTTCTCGACTATCATGCCGGAGCCAATAAGCACTCCGGCGGCGATACTCTGGCCGAGCAATTTTTGCCTGCCGCGCAGGCGCAGCTTGTCGTCCACCACACCTACAGCCACAACTACTGCGCCGGCTGTGAACAGCCAAAATAGGTCGGGAACACCTCTCCACAAATGGTTGCGCAGGGGAGTGGGAAATAGCAGCACCAAAGCAGTGACCACCAGCGTGGCGGCGTAAATAGCTAGTCCGCCGCCCACCGGCGTGGCGCGACGGTGGAGCTTGCGGTGTCCGTCGGGCCGATCGGTCAGGCCCACTCGGGGCGCAACCGATCGCAGTAGCGCTGTCAACACCAGCGACAGCCCGCAAGCGGCGAAAAAAAATCCGACCGCGCTGCCTGCCATATTGCTAATCCCCAGAAAACGCTATCGTACTTCTGACCAGAGCTTCACGGTGCTTTCAAGGTGCGTGGCGCCTCCTCCGGTCAGCGGCGCCGATACACTTCCTCGCTGATCGGTCCACGACGCGAAGTCGGTTCGATTACGATCATCCTCAGCAGCGTTATTTCGCCCCACAAAACCGCCATTCCGAAAGGCATCATCAACAAGCCCGAAAAGTCATGAAAGAACTTGTGGGCTATTTCTCCCAAATTCATGTGGTACATGGCCGCCGTCAGCGAAATGCGGAACACGTTCGACAGAATGGCTATCGGCACGGCGCTGGCCACGATTACGATGCGTTCCCACAGCGGCGATTGCCGCAGCACGAAGCTGGCGCCGACGCAGATCGCAAAGAACAGCATCAGCATTCGCAACCCGCTACAGGCGTACTCTACATCTAGTGGCGTCTCCTGGCCGGAGAGATAAACCTGAGTACCGATGCGGGCGGCGGGAATCCCCAGCGTTTGGATGGCGTACGTGCTGGCGGCGGCGGCTATCTGTTGAAGGTGGACAGCCAACATTCCTGCTAGTCGCCCCGGCAGGGGGACCATGAAGAACATGAACACAATGGCTGGCCAGGCCCAACGCAAAGCAGCCCAACCGCCTAGCAGCAAGGCGAAACCGGCGAAGAAGAACACCAGGGCAAACGGGTCTAACAGCACGAACAAGATCGCCGCCGACGCCAACCGCAACACAGCCCAAACAGCTAAAAAAGCCAGCCCCCACCAACTTCCTGTTGGCGCTTCGGTGGGCATCAGATCGCGGCGCAACCACAACAGGTATATGCAGAACGGCAGGACGAAAAATGCATATTGATAGTCGGGAGAAAGCCACTGCGCTAGCAAAACAGGCGCCGAATTGCGGTAGCTGGCCAGCAACAGCACCAACAGCACCGCAGCCAATGCAAGAACTTTCGGCTGCAACCAGTAGCTTGTCCACTGGGTATGTGCATGCTTGGCCATAGTCCAACTCCACAATCTCGGGAGGCGTTTGGCTGGCCGCTGGCCATCTCACCGGCACAGAGGTCTTGTCTGCCTACAAAACCAGGCGGACATAGCTACTGGTAGCCCCGCCACCGCGTCCAGCACCGACAAGCGACCGGCAGCCAGCAGAACTGGTTGACGAAAACGAAATTCACTGCTGGCGGCGGCCGCATATCTATGTCGGCATCGTGCAAGTATCGCGCCGAAAAGTGTTCCGTTTTGCAAACGGGACTGTCAGCCATCACGAAACTTCAGAATAACGCGGTTGTATTGTGAAGTAAAGCAACCTGCCCCCACCCCGGAATGGAATCGTTACCCTGATTGCTGAGTGCAATTGTGATTTGCTGAGTGCAATGGCGACTGTCGATCTCGCAAAACCGATGCCCCCGATTACCGGCCAGATTTACCGCTCCACACACCAGGCAGAATAGATGTTGATTCATCTAATCACGGCGTTGCTCTTCGACAACACGACGGAGCATCATCTGCTCGGCACGCTGTTAGTAAGGCCGAAGCAAACTTCCAGCCGTCATATCTACTCTCGGCAGTTCAGCGGCGTGCCGGGATGCAAAGTCTGTTGGGCTACTGCCGTTGGGCATATCTACCACCGGCAGTTGCCCATGTAAAAGCCGCAAGTGCTAGTCGCGCCACCGCAGTTTCCCATCTAATCACGGCAGTTCCTTGATCCGTATGTTGCGGAACGCAACCGGATCGCCATGCCCTAGCCAGCCGATGTACCCCTTCTTGTTGTGCAATCCGGGGTGAGGACGGCCGTCCAAAGTCTTTTCGATGCCGGCAATATCGGCATCCAATATTACCGTGCCGTTGAGCGTTACACGGATTCGACTGCCGTCGGCCATGATTTCCTGGCTGTTCCACTGGCCGGCAGGCTTCAGAAACCCGCGCTTGGCTGGCACGACCCCATATATCGAACCATGCGCCTGATAAGGCTGAATGCCTTTGTACTTCGGGTGCCCGTCGTCAAGAATCTGAATCTCCATGCCCACGTATGCAGCATCGCCTTTGGCGGGCGTGCGGATGCCCACCCCGTTGTTACCGCCGGGTGGCAACTTGAACTCGAACCGCAATATGAAATTGGCGTACTCTTTGGTGGTGTATATATTTCCGCCGGGTTTGCAGACCATCGCCCCATCTTCGATGGTGTAGCCGTTTACCGCCCCTTGCCACCCTTCGAGGTCCTTCCCGTTAAACAGGCTTACGAAGCCTTCCTTTTGCTCTTCGGGCGTCAAGCCCGGGCCAGGTTCGCCTGCTACTGCGTATCCGCAAAGCACCGCCAGCCACATACCGAGCTGCACACATGTTTTGCCATGCATCGAACTACCCTCTATTAGGCGAATTATCGCTAACACAGCAACTCGACAACAGCGAAACGTGCCACCGCGGTCAAGTTTATCGGTGTCTTACCGTTGTGTCACATCTCCTACAAACGTGGCGGGGGTATTACGACCATGGAAGCCCTCTTTCGACCGCAGAAGCCCTCCTACGACCGTGGTGAATGCTGGCGAATCATCTGCCGCAACTGTTCGGTAGTGCGCATCGCACAGAACTTCGGGCCACACATGCTGCAATACTCGGCCGCCGGCTCGCAAACGGCCCCGCGCGACTCCTCGTACATCCGCCGAGCGGTCTCGGGGTCCAGGGCCAATCGGAACTGCTCTTCCCACTGGAAGTAGTAGCGTGCTTTGCTGATGGCGTCGTCGCGTTGACGAGCGCCGGGACGCCCGCGGGCCACGTCCGCCGCATGGGCCGCTATCTTGTAGGCTATCACCCCCTGACGAACGTCATCCAAAGTCGGCAGCCCCAGATGCTCTCTCGGGGTGACGTAGCACAGCATCGCCGCACCGTACCAGGCGGCCATCGCTGCGCCGATGGCGCTGGTGATATGGTCGTATCCGGGCGCGATGTCGGTCACCACTGGCCCCAGCACGTAGAACGGCGCTTCGTCGCACCATTGCATCTGGAGCCGGACGTTGCGTTCGATCTGGTCCATCGGTACATGACCAGGGCCTTCGATCATCACCTGGCATCCCAACTGGCGTGCCTGCCGCGCAAGCTGGCCCATGACCTTCAATTCGGCAAGTTGGGCCTCGTCGCAAGCGTCGGCCAGGCAACCGGGCCGCAATCCGTCGCCCAAGCTCCAGGTGACATCGTATTGCCGCATGATCTCGCACAACTGGCCGAAGCAGGTGAAAAACGGATTCTGCTGGCCGCGCACTTGCATCCATTTGGCCACCAGCGACCCGCCGCGGCTGACGATGCCTGTCAACCGCCGTTCGGTCAGAGGCAGATGCTCGCGCAGCAGGGCAGCGTGGATCGTCATGAAATCCACCCCGTCGCGAGCCTGCTGTTCGACCACCTCCAAAAAGTGCTGGGGTTCCATGTCGGCGATATCGTCCAGCTCCTGGGCCACCTGATACAGCGGCACAGTGCCCACCGGAACTTCGGCCGCATCGATGATCTTCCGCCGTGTGGCGCTCAAATCTTCGCCCGTGGACAAGTCCATCACTGTATCCGCTCCGTAGCGGACCGCCACGGCTAGCTTTTCCAACTCGCAACCGAGGTCGCTTCCCAACGCAGACTTGCCGATATTGGCATTGATCTTGGTTCGCGCAGCAACGCCAATGCCGATCGGCCGCAACCCTTTCTGCAAATGAACCCGATTAGCCGGAATCACCATCCGACCGCGCGCCACCTCTTGGCGAACCAGCTCGGCGGGAAGTTGTTCGCTGCGAGCGACAGCTTCGATTTCGGGAGTGATGCGGCCCGACTGGGCCTGTTCAAGTTGTGTCATTGCACACGAAAAGCCGACTTGCCGCCTGGTGAAACGCCCACAAACCTTGAAAACAGCTTGGTTTCACCGTTGCGGAACCGTCCAAAAACCCGGCGTGCGGCTATTGTGGAATCTTTTAATTAATCGAAAGCAACGGCCACCGCTGTGACGGGACGTCACTGCCGCGTCACTCAATCCTATCCCGACGACCGCCGATGTCAACCGCCGCAATAAACTCTCGCCGCCGTCTTCGAGCTGCCGCCTAACCAACGTGGCGATGGCCATCCTGCCGCACGTTATGGCTTTTGTTTGGCTTGCAAAGTAGTGGCAGCATTCATCGCCTTGCGCCACTGTTGCATTCGTTCGACCTGCTCCTTGCCGGCAGTGCTGGCATTGAACAGCGACGGGTCGATGTCGAGGTACAAAGCGCGGTGCGCCAGCGGATCGAAATCGGGGTTGGGCGTATTGAGCTGCGCGCCGACTGCTAGCCGCCAATCGGCCAGCGCCTTGCGTAGCTGTTCGACGACCTGCGGATGCCGGGAAGCGACGTTTGTGGTTTCGCCGATATCATTTTCCAAATCGAATAGCTCCACTTGGCCGTCTTCGTAATGTTCGATCAGCTTCCACCGTCCGTCGCGGACCGCCCCGGCAGGCCGGCCGCCCTGGTTGGAGTAATGCGGAAAGTGCCAGAACAGCCTGCGGTTGGGCGGCCCTTGACCGCCGCTAAGCAGCCCGGCGATGCTCACGCCGTCGAGTCCCTCGGGCACGGGCAGGCCGCACAGTTCCAGCAGCGTAGGCGTCCAGTCGGTGTTGATAGTCGGATCGTGGATGACCTTGCCAGCGGGCGTCTTGCCGGGCCAGCGGACCATCAGCGGCACGCGCAGGCCCCCCTCGTACATGAAGCCCTTGCCCGCCCGATACGGCGCGTTGTGCGTCACAATGCGGTGCGGTCCTTCCGGCACGCTCAGGCCGCCGTTGTCGGAGGTAAAGATGACGATCGTACGGTCGGCCAGCTTTAGGGCGTCCAGTTTGGCCAGCAGTCGTCCTACGGCATCATCCATCGTTTCCATCAGCGCCGCGTATACCGGCTCCAGCGCGCCTGTGTTCTTGCGTACTAAGTGTTCGCGCGCCGTGTAGGGAATGTGGGGCGTATTATGGCATAAGTACAGGAAGAACGGTTTGTCGCCGCACTGCTCAATGAACCTCTCGGCGGCGGCCGTCAGGTCGTATTCGCCTTTGCCGCCTTCGGTCTCCGATGGAGTAGTGTTGGCCTTGCCGGGGTGTACAACATCGAACCCTTGTTCAGCCGGCCCGAAACCCTTGCCGCCCAAATGCCACTTGCCGATACATGCCGTGACGTACCCGGCTTCTTTGAGATACTCGCCCAACGTCTTTTCTTCCAGCGGAAGCTGCATCTGGATTTTAGGGTGGAGAAGCTTCTGGGCAGTGCAGTCTGGACGGCCTGGCAAGTAGGTGGTCAGGTGCAACCGGGCAGGGTTCTTGCCGGTCAAAATCGCCGCCCGTGAAGGAGAGCACAGCGGTAAAGCACAGTAAGCTGAAGTGAAGCGCACACCCTGGGCGGCCAAACGGTCTAAGTGCGGCGTGTGATGCTCGTTGCGCCCGTAGCAGCCAAGGTCGCTTATGCCCAAATCGTCGGCCAGGATAAGCACGATGTTTGGCCGCGTTTGCAGTTTCTGCTCGGCGGCGGTCGTTTGGCAAGTCGGCGCAAGCAGTAAAGCATCTAACCACAATGCCACCCAGAACAAGGCAACGATAAATCGTTTCATCATTGCGCCCCCAAATTAGTGAACTATTCAATCACGGATAGCAAACACATACTCACCGCCCACCGATGCCGCTGCGCAAAAAAGCCACGTTGGCGACACAGCAGATCGCCGGCGTGGCTTGCGGTTTGAAATCGAACCGAGGGCAGCGGTTTTTTCGGGTGAATTACAGGCGCAGGTTGTCGGCAAATGTGGTGTGCGAATCGCTCCCCCCTATTTCAGCTCTTTGATGTAGATGTTCTTGAACTGGACCAAACTGGGCGGGCTGACCCATTTGCCGTCGCGCATGCTGCCGTGATGTTGCAAGGCGATCGGGCCGCGGGGTGGAATGCCTGGCAACTGCGCCCCGTCGACCACTTTCTTGCCGTTCAGCACCACCGTCACCCGATCGCCCCGCATGGTGATCTCGAAGCGGTTCCACTGTCCGACCGGGTTATCGGCCTGAGTACGCGGCGTGACCGCCGCACGAACCTCCGGCGGCATTTTCTGGTCCATCCGATAGCCGTAAAACTCGCCCGAACCGATCGGCCAGCACCAGATGTTCACCTGCGCCTTCGGAGACCCGCGCAGATATATGCCGGAATCGGAATCGGGCAAAGCCAGCCGCAAGGGTTTGCCGGTGATGTCGCGGGCATGAGAGCCATCGGGTAGGACGTAGTACACGTTCGGGTTGATATACGGCGTTTCCTTGATCCGCCAATCCACCAGCAGCACGAAATCCTCGAACTCCCGAACGCTCCACAGACTTTTGTCGCCTTTAGCCTCGCTTTGAGCGTCGTAGTCGATCACCCCATCGACGACCCTCCAGTGATTGTTGTCGCCTTCGGGAACCTTCCAGCCGGAAAAATCCTTTCCGTTGAATAGCGCTACGAAGCCCTCGGGCGGAGTGTTGTCGGGGGCTGACTGCTCAGCCGCTGCGGCGAAACCCATAGCACTGATTACCACCAGAGCCAAAAACGTCAGACTGCGAAGCATGAGCTCTTCTCCTGTTGCAATATGCAAAAAACTTCCAGCCCGTATACCGGCGAAGACGAAAACCCCGTTTTGACTGTCTTCCCCGAGCGTCCACCGTATTTCTGCCGCACTTTTGCCATCACCTTGTGCTACAAGTCTGCCAGGCGCGGGCCGGCGTACTCGGCTGCCGTGGCCAAATCGCCGATTATGGCATCGACCACCTCTTCGGTCCGCATTTCCACGGCCACTTCCATGTTCCGCCGCCACGAGGGCACCCGGCGGCGATCGAAAACGGTCATTCCCATTGTCAAGTCGCCTTGCGTTTCTACGTCGCCGGCCATTTCGCGGGTGGTGAACAAGTCGGGATGTATGACGCTCATCAAGGCCACTGTGTCGTGAACGTGGATTCCTTCCAGCCCCAAGTTCTGCCGATGCGCGCGAAACGCCGGCGGTAGTACTTGGCGCACGAAGTACCCGATCCTCGTATTTTCCTCGGGCAGTCTATTGAACAAATCGTAACTGAGCACCGCCCGATTCGTCACGTCTAGCGGCACCAACGTCTTGGTGCAATGCGCGCGGAAGACCGCCCTGGCCGACACCGGATCGCAGTAGATGTTGAACTCCGCAGCGGGCGTGATGTTGCCCGGACCGCTTACCGTCCCCCCCATCATCACCACCCGATCCACCAGCGTAGGAAGTTCCGGGTCGCGGGCAAATGCTCGGGCGATGTTGGTCAATGGGCCCAGCGCCACGATGGTCACTTGGTGGGGTGCAGCGCGGACTTGATCGCAAATCACCTTTTCCGACGGAAGCAGGTGTTGCCGCTCGGCCACCGCAAACTCGATGCCCCCCAGACCGTCCACGCCGCACAGATAGCGGCCATCCACCGGCAAGCCGCCGTCCGGCTCGCTGGCGGCCCCTACTCGCGGCCAACGCTTCGGGTCCAACTGGCCAATAATCGTCTGCACGTTCAGCGTCGCCCGCTCCGGCGAGGTGTTGCCGCCCACGGCCGTTACGGCCAGCACCTCCAACCGTGGATCAAACAGGGCGATGCACAGTGCCAGGGCATCGTCGATGCCTGGGTCACAATCCACAATCACCTTCCTGGCCATGATATCCTCGCCGAAAGCTCAACAGGGCCAAAACGAACGACCACAAAAAGCCGCTTCCGACCGGCACCGCCAGACCTCCGCCCACACGAAAGCTCACTGATTGTAAGGGCAATTCCGCCGCGTAGCAAGAATCGGCCTGCTTTCTCAAGAGCCTGTCCGCCTTGCCTATTTTGTCATTCTGCCGGCTCGGGCGGTCGCTAAAAGTTGCAACGCAAACAGCTCTGTTTGATAAAGCCTACGGGCCTTATAGTGCCCAACCCCGCTGCGGCGCCGTCCGAGCGGCCAATGACCGGCCCAGAGCGCCGAATGTTAGCGGCCGGTACCGCCGTCGTTTGCGACGGGAGCCGTTCTCGGAGGGAAGTACCCCTCTAGCGCGCCGAAACTTCTGTCAGCCCGACGGACCAGCGACAGTTGTGAGCACTTCGGTCCATTGCCGCCGCCATCTGTCTAGACCGAAGGATGCCTGGGCGACTTGCTGCGCGCGCTGTCCCAAGCGTCGCCGCAGCTCAGCGTCGTTGATCAGTTTTTCCAGCGCCGCTTGTAGTGCCTGAGCCGACGGCGGTATCAGCAGACCGTTGTAGCCGTCGATGATCATGTTGGTGATGCCGCCGACATGCGTCGCTACGATGGCGCAGCCGGCGGCCATCGCTTCGGCCACCGAGAAAGTGGTACCCTCGGACGCGATGGATGGCACTACGGCTATATCCGCCCAGCAGTGCATTTGTACCGCTTCGTTGGGCCGATAGCGCATGAAGCGGACTCGCGGATCATTGCCGAAGCGGCTGCGCAAATAAGGTTCTTCTGGCCCTTCGCCGGCAAATGTCATTTCGATGGGGAGTTGTTTGTAAAGTATTTGACCGAGCGCTTCGGCCATCAGACGGCTACCCCGATAATCCACGAAACGCCGAGCGAATATCAAGCGAACTGGCACATCTTCGATTGGCTTTTCGCGTGCGCCGGCCGGTGGTATGGAAGTGAAATTCGGAATGACCCACACGCGTTTCAATTCTTCGTTGGTCGTGAAAGTGCGATACCAGTTGTAGAAATTGTAATCCACGCACACGTGGTTGTGCGAGCTCTCGAACGCGCGCACGGCACGGTAGGCGTTGAAAATCCTGTACAGCCTGGCGAAAGGCCATCGTCGTAACCATTTGCGGGGAGATATGTAACGAATTGGCAGATCGAAGCTGATTCCATGCTGGATCACTATGGCCCGCGGATTGCCAGTGCGCATAGCCAGCAGATCGGTGCCAAAGATCAAAATGTCCGTTGGGCGCAGGAGGTGCTTGCGGGCGGCCGGGTAGAGAATGCGACCTACCGTGGTGGTGGACTGTTCTAGACGGCACGGAACTCCCACTACCCGAATCGGCCCCACCGTACGCTCGAACGGCTCGGCAGCGCACTGAACCACTACAGGCTGCCACCCGAGTTCGGCAATCAGCAAACCGAGTTGATCTATATATGTCTCTACCCCACCGACGGTGTGCTGCTTCCCATCAAGATCCAAAAATCGCATGAAAACAATAACTACTTGCATCGTCTCTGCCCCAAGTTCACGTCCCAGGCATCAAAGGTTTCCGAAGGCGTATGCCAGGCCAGTCTGATGATGGTGTCCGGGAATCGAATACCACAGCTTTCCTATGTTATGCTCTTCTGGGGGGGCCTAAATAGGTAGCACCGTGCAGCCTAGCTCCAGAACTCAATTTACAACAAGCAGTTAGGATGGTTTAATCGCCGGACATCCTCAGTTATCTGATTAGCCAAAGAGTTTCATTGCTAAGTTGCGCCAATGCCTGCCGGGGTGGGGCGACGTAATTCCCTACGAAAACGCCGCTCGGGTGCACTTCAGCCGTCGAACGTCGCCTAACTGCTATTCGGCTACAACACGCGCTGAA
>CALLPE010000015.1 GCA_938015445.1 uncultured Pirellulales bacterium | reverse complement strand
TTTTCTTTGTGGTGCGCCTGACCGTTTAGTCGCCGCTGACTAAAACACGAGGGCGGAATTATAATGTTTGGTGGCGGTGCGCCTGACCGTTTAGTCGCCGCTGACTAATTTGGCCCGATAACCCGCTCGTACCACCTACTCACGGCACCTGCTAACACCAAAAAATCGAGATCGACTCACCGGTAACCGGCACAGCTTTTTTCAAGCTCGCCGGTTAGATGACGAGAGTCTGCCAACATTTGTCGGCGCAGAGGTCAAGACTGTCGATGTATCCTGACGTGCAACTCTCGTCGGCCGGCTCTTTTTAGCCGCTATCGGCGACAGTTCGACTTGTCAAAGACCATGTAGCTTTATATGGCCCGATTATACCCCATCTGATTAATGCAGTCAAGTACCCCGCCCGTGTAGCTACTAAGAAAAATGCCCGTGGTTGTTTGCCAGCGGTGTGCTTGCTAAGCTTTCGGGTGTAGATGCGCAAAAAGCAGCAATCGTCGGGCGATTGTGGCGGGCGATTGTCGGCTTCACTTGGTTAGCCAACCGATGCACTATCCAGACTTGCAAACATTCTGCCGCCTGGCGGCCGATGGGGCGCTGGTGCCCGTTTACCGCCGCTTGCTCAGCGACGCGCTTACGCCGGTCAGTGCGTTTCACAAGCTGGACGCCGGCCGGTGCGCGTGTTTGTTCGAAAGCGTGGTCGGCGGCGAAAAGGTGGGCCGTTATAGTTTTTTGGCGATCGATCCGTTTTTCGAGATCGAGGCCTACGGCACGCGGATCACCACCAACGCTTACACAGGCATATCGGCGGCGGGTGTGCCCACGCTGGTCACGCGGCAATACGAGCTAGCCAACCCGCTGGAGGAGTTGCGGCGGCGGGTGGAGGCGGTACGGGCAGTCGGGCTGCCGGAATTGCCGCCGTTTTGCAGCGGGGCGGTAGGATACGCCGGCTACGACACGGTGCGCTACTTCGAGCATCTACCGCACGCGCCGCCCGACGACCGCCATGTGCCCGATATGGCCTTCGCCTTCTACGATCAGATGGTGGTCTTCGACAACGTGACCAAGGCGTTGATCGTGGTGGCCATGGGGCGGCTGGAAAAACCGGGCGACGACCCGGCCCAAGCCTACGCCAAGGCATGTCGGCGGGTGGATCGTCTGGTAGAGCAACTGGACGTAGCGCCGTGCCATCTGAAGCCGGTGGACATCTGCCCGCAAAGCGATGTGCGCATACCGTATCGCTCGAACTTTACGCAGGAGTCGTTCGAGCGGGCGGTGGCCCGCTGCGTAGAGTACATCCGCGCCGGAGATATTTTCCAGGTGGTGATCAGCCAGCGGCTGGAAACGCCGATCCGGTGTCATCCGTTCGAGATATACCGTCGTCTGCGGGTGATCAACCCCAGCCCGTTCATGTTCTATCTGCGGACGCCCAGCGTCACGCTGGTGGGCAGTTCGCCGGAGGTGATGGTGCGGGTAGTGAACCGGCAGATCACGGTGCGGCCATTGGCCGGGACGCGGCGCCGCGGTCAGACCGAAGAAGAAGACCAGCGGCTGGCCGAGGATCTGCTGGCCGACCCCAAGGAACGGGCCGAACACGTAATGCTGGTCGATCTGGGGCGGAACGACGTGGGACGGGTTTCGCGCTACCGCTCGGTGAAACTGACCGACGTGATGACCATCGAGCGCTACAGCCATGTGATGCACATCACCTCGAACGTCAGCGGCGAGTTGGCCCCAGGACGCACTGCCTTCGACGCCCTGCAAGCCTGCCTGCCTGCCGGAACGGTAACCGGGGCGCCGAAGGTGCGGGCGATGCAGATCATCGACGAACTGGAGCCGCATCGGCGCGGACCATACGCCGGAGCAGTCGGCTACTTCGATTTCAACGGCAATATGGATACGTGCATCGCCCTGCGGACGATCGTCATCCACGACAATACCGCCTACGTGCAGGCCGGGGCAGGCATCGTGGCCGATAGCATCCCCACCAACGAATGGCACGAAACACTCAACAAGGCCCGCGGGTTGCTCAAGGCCATCGAAGCCGCCGAGCAGGACTGCCCGAACCAATAGCCGCCACCCACCTCGGCCGGCATGGCATTGGCCCGCCTGGCAGGTCGAGCGCCAGCGCAATAACCGCCTCCACCCCCAAACAGCAGCGCTGAGAAAAACGGCGGCTATCCACAGGACTTTGCAAAAGGCCATGGCCACCGAATAATGATGGCAAGCGCAGCTTTGGCAGAGCAGATGTTCCGGATTTTTCCGGGGCATTTGGTCGCAAAGCCGGCGCGCTGTGCGGCGTCGGGCTGTGGCGTGGGGCCGCGAAGTCGAGCTGTGGCGTCGGGCCGTGGCGTCCATCGGCACACTGCCACACGCCAACGGCAGCACGGTGATGGCACTGGATAGCACGTGACTGTGAACCTGATAGATCGCTTCGGCCGAGTTCACACGCAAATGCGGATTTCGGTCACCGACCGATGCAACATCCGCTGCGCGTACTGTATCGGTTCCGGGGCCAACGGTTTTTTACCGCGCAGCCAGTTGCTGCGTTTCGAGGAGATAGTGCGCGTGGCACGGGTGGGTGCCGCGCTGGGCATCGGCAAACTGCGCCTGACCGGAGGCGAACCGCTGCTGCGCAGCGACGTGGATCAATTGGTGTCGATGCTTGTCGGCGTGCCGGGTGTGACGGAAGTCGATATGACCACCAACGGCACTTTGCTGGAATGCTTCGCCCCACGGCTAAAAGCAGCCGGACTTTCGCGGCTAAACATCAGCCTGGACTCGCTCAGCCCGGAAACCTTCCGCCAGCTTACCCACCGCGACCTGCTGGGCCGCGTGCTGCGGGGGATCGAAGCGGCGCAGGAGGCCGGTTTTCGGCACATCAAGCTCAACGCGGTGGCGATTCGGGGTATCAGCGAGTCGCAGATAATCCACTTGGCCCGCTTCGCACGCGAAAAACAGTTGGAACTGCGCTTTATCGAGTTCATGCCGCTAGATAACGCCCGCCGCTGGCAGCCCGAACTGGTGCTCGAAGCCAAACAAATCCTGGCCTTGGTAGAAGCGGAACTAGGGCCGCTAGAGCCAGTAGCCGGGGCGCAACACGGGCCAGCCCGACAGTATCGGTACCGCGACGGCGGAGGCACCCTCGGCGTGGTCAGCGCAGTCAGCAATCCGTTTTGCGACCACTGCGACCGGCTGCGCCTAACGGCCGACGGAAAACTGCGCAACTGCCTGTTCGCTGCTTGTGGAGAAGACCTGCGAGCAGTGCTTCGGGCTGGCGGCAGCGACGAACAATTAGTCGACTTGTTCCAACGATGTGTCGGAGCGAAAAAACTTGCACGCGGCCGCGACGACGCACACCTGACGCCAGCCGATCGGCCCATGCACAAAATCGGCGGTTGATGTGCACCAGCCGGTACGCCTGCCACATGGGTACGCTTGCAATATGGATTTTCAGGGGCAGCACGGCTGGCTTGCCCAGCCGCGAGCCTTATCCATTGGATGACACGGCTGCGTTCAGTATGTAAGTAAAAGTAAAAAAAGAGTAGCTTGGGGATTTCAGCAATGGCGGCGCGTTAGCCACAGCCCGTTCGGCAGTCAGGCTATAGCGTCAGGTAATCAAACACGATGAGGATGAGCGCCAAATTGCCTTGGTATCACGCGGGATTACGGTTTGGTTGCCTCGGCTGCGGCAATTGCTGCACCGGCGAGCCGGGGTATGTGTGGGTGGTACAGTCGGAAATAAATCGGTTGGCGGAACTGCTGTCGTTGGATGTGACACAGTTCGAGTCGATGTTTGTGCGCTACGTCGGCCGGCGAAAAAGCCTTATCGAACTGCCCAACGGCGATTGCGTGTTCCTCGAGCGCCCGTCGATGCGCTGCAAAGTGTACCAAGCTAGGCCACAACAATGCCGCACGTGGCCGTTCTGGTCGTCGAACCTTCGCTCGCCGGCCGACTGGGCCGCCACTGCACAGCGCTGCCCCGGTACCGACCGGGGACGCCTGTACAGCCTAAGCGAAATCTCTGCGGCACTGGCACAAGATCGGTAGCTTTGGCTAGCGTTCGCGCCGCAGATGCTGCGCCGGGCTGCCGTTGGGCGATAATGGTGTTCTGTTGAGTGACAATCTTGAACGCGGGGGTAAGCCGGACGATCGGTGGAAGTGGCTAACGGGCCGTCGGTTCGTCGGATGTGCGAATCTGCCAAAGCTGCTTCACCGGCTTGGCTTAGGAAAGTTGTACCGCTTCTAGCGGTCGTTCGGGCTGGCGGTGTTTTAGCGATAAAGTAAAGCATTACGGTGCACGAGCCGATAATGCCACCAGCAGCACCGGCTGACAAGCCGGAGAATGCGCCCCAATACCGCCCGGCGGTCACCCGGCGATGCCCATCGTACCCCGGCACAACCGGCTACGTTTGCTGATGCCGGGAAAAGGCTTACGGGCCATCGGGCAGTGTTTTGGGGGTTGCATGACATAAGATCTTTGACAAAAAGCACTTGCGCACTCAGAAGGCAAGCGTTGTCTTGGTTTGCGCGCAGCCGGGAGATGTGCACGGCCCACAACGGACGGCTGTTTGGCACACGTTGCGCGGGGCCAATGCGGGACCGATCGGCGAGCGTTGCCCTTGACAGTAGTCTTTATCACGCCTACACTTGGAGCGTGTTATCGGGTGGTCGCGGTGGCGTGTCCATCGGGTAAGATTGCCCAAGCAAGCGGGAGACAAATGTCGTGACCAAGAAAGACATCGTGCGGACGATTTCCGAGCAGGTCGGGCTGACGCAGTTGCAGACCAAAGATATTGTCCAGAGAACTTTTCAGGCCATCATCGAGGCGCTGGTA
The DNA here is from genome assembly GCA_938015445.1 of uncultured Pirellulales bacterium. Classification (GTDB taxonomy): domain Bacteria; phylum Planctomycetota; class Planctomycetia; order Pirellulales; family Thermoguttaceae; genus CALLPE01. Next base: position 43,689 of record CALLPE010000015.1, on the reverse strand, counting down.
GTTAATCGTCGCATCGAATTGCGCAACTTCGGAGTGTTCGAGGTCAAGCGTCGCGCCGCCCGAAAGGCCAGAAATCCACGTAGCGGCGAAAAGGTCGAAGTCCCCGAAAAGTTCGTCGTTACCTTCAAACCCGGCAAGGAGATGGAGCAACGGGTGCGAGACCTGGAACGGGATGAGATTGCCGCGGCACGAGCGGCAGGGCGAGCAGTGGCCGAAGTGCCGCAGCCGCAGCCGGTAGCCGCTTCGGCCGGATACGACTCGGCAGCCGAAGGCGACTAGGCACACGGCACAGGCGTGCTTTCGCCATAAGGCGTTGGCGCACTAGTGATTTGGAAAAAGGCTAAATCGATCTCGACCGCACGCGACTTACTTGTTAGTATTTCGGGCCGCCTACCGAGCTGAAAGCCCGGCTCGCGCGGCCAACCGCAAAGGATACCGCATTCCTTGTTGGAAGAAATTGGAAGAAAACAGTCGCTGGGTTACATCCGGGGTGTCAGCGGCCTTTGCGGCTAATAATTGTTGGTTTTCGCCGTCTTTCCGTCTTTTCGTCTTCATCTGACTAGCTTATCTGCTGTTTAGCTTGTCTGCTGTTTTTTCGGCGCAGTGCAATCGGCAGCGGTTCGCGTTTGGGCAACCGCGCGCCAGGCGTCCACACACACCGGTGGACATTGCACAACACAGAGGAGTTGCCAAATGCGTAAAGTCTTACTGGCGGTCACCTTGAGCTTGTTAACAGGCTTTGCGGCCGGATGCCTGATCCCGGGCTATTCCGCTGATCCGGCACGGCGAACCCAACAATTGCTATTCACTTCAGAAAATTTGCGGCTCATCCTGGACGAATGGGAACGCATCTGGTTCCTCGACCAGCCCGACCACATGGCACCCTACCGTACCCACGGTGGGACCATCTGAGCTAAGTTTGATCGCACTAAGCTGAGTTTGATCGGGCTAAGCAGTGCTCGATCGCGCTAAGCTGCGGTTGATCGGGCTAAGCAGCGCCCGATCGGCCTGCCTCATACAGGCGTTCCTAGGCGGTATCGGCAGCCGTAATGCGTCAGGGCGACGCCGCTGTACAGGCCGGTGCCGCCGTGTCGCTACCAGCGTGTTCGAAGACAACGCGCCTGCGCTGTACCATGCCATAGCCTTGCTTTTATGCCCGGGTAATGTCTTGATTTTGCAGTGTCTTGCTTTTATATCCGGGCACCGTCTTGCTTTAGATGCCGCCGGCATTTACCTGATATTCCGCCAGCGTTTTAGCTGGCACTCCGCCAGCGTTTTCGTTTGAATGCGTGCCCTGCCTCGGCTTGCATTGATGCAGCGACTTTCTGCTGATTTCTGCTAACGGTTTCGCAACATCAACGCATAGCCTCCTTAAATGCAAATCCTTCTGCTTCTGTTTCTACTAGTGCAGCGGCTCTATTTTGATTTCTGCTGCATCTTCCGTTACTGGCCTGCGGCTGATATTATGCGGCATCGCCGTCGCTGGCCGTCAGTTTAGGCGGCGATGGCCGCAAACCGGCGGCGTATGCACTCCGCACAAGCGGATGATTCGCTGCCCTTTGGAACTTCGGCACCAAGTGCGTCGGGCTGCATGGGGCTTAAGGCCGATATATTCCTCGGCGCCTCGGGAAGCGGTAATCGGGCTTTGTTCGCCGGCCGGTTGTGCGTTGAGAGCATCTTAAAGGTTGTCGCCGAAAGATTTTTACAGTTTCCGCTGAATGCCGCATCTGCCAGAACTCGAAGTCCAGCTTGGACGTCTCCGGTTGGCTAACCCGATCATGGCGGCCTCCGGCACTTTCGGCTACGCGCGCGAAATGGCCGGCATGGTGGACCTGCGCCGTCTGGGGGCCATCGTGCCCAAGACGATCACCCCGTTGCCCCGGGCGGGCAATCCGCCGCCCCGCACCGTGGAAACGGCCGCGGGGATGCTGAATTCCATCGGGCTGGACAACGACGGGATCGAAGCATTCATCAGCAATCAACTGCCCTACCTGGCCAGCTTGGGCGTGCCGATTGTAGTCAGCATTGCCGGAAAGAACTACGGCGAGTTCGTGTCGATGGCGTCGCGGCTCGATGGGCTGCCGGGAGTAACAGCGCTGGAGCTGAACATCTCGTGTCCGAACGTCAGCGGCGGAGTGGACTTCGGCGCCGATGCCCAAATGTGTCATCGCGTGGTGGGCGGAGTGCGCCAAGCCTGCTCGTTGCCCGTGCTTGCAAAGCTTACCCCGAATGTTACCGACATCGCACAGATCGCTGCTGCGGCCGAACAAGGCGGCGCGGATGCCATCACCGTCGTCAACACTTGTTTGGGTATGGCCGTCGACTGGCGTCGCCGCCGCCCCATACTGGGCAACGTATTGGGGGGGCTGAGCGGGCCGGCGATCAAGCCCATCGCCCTGCGCGCTGTGTATCAAGTGGCCCGGGCTGTAAAGGTGCCTGTGGTGGGAGTGGGCGGTATCGCCACGATCGACGACGTGATGGAGTTCTTAGTGACCGGCGCCACGGCGGTGCAAATCGGCACAGCCAACTTTTACGACCCGACGGTCACCATGCGGCTGTTGGACCAGTTGCCCGACGCGCTGGCCGAGCTTGGTGCGGCGTCGGTTGCCGAGGTAGTGGGCACGCTGAGTGTCTAGGCCGATTCCGCCCGCGCCCCGCCCCTGCTGCCAAAACAGAACCCCGGCGCGAAGCTGATACCGTATGGGAATGACGTGCGCAGCGCTGGGCGGTTATCGGCGTGCCAGTAGCCGTGACGTGCCGGGCTGGTTTGCGGCGCCGCGCGCAATGTGAAATAATACGATTTCACTAGCGGGGGTGTAACGCCGGCGCCCCGCAGGGCATCTAACCTATTGGCTGGCATAGGTCGGACGGCGCGTTATGAAATGCGAAGAGTTATTGGCGGCGTTGAACGACTACGTCGACGGAGACATCGACCCGGCGATCTGCGAAGCCTTCGAGTCGCACTTGGCCGACTGCAACCCCTGTCAGATCGTGGTCGATAACATCCGGAAGACGATAACGCTGTACAAGGCCGGCGTGCCCGTCGAGCTTCCGCCCCATTTGCACCAAAAGCTATGCGAGACGCTGCGATCGTTTTGGGAGCGTAAGTTCTCGGCCAAGTAGCGTTGCGGTCGAGAGCTTCTGGGGCATGTGGGCCGAATGCTGCGCCGGTTAATCGTTGTCGGGTCATACTGCCCGGCGCCAGCGAGCGGTGGTTGTTTACCGACGTCCCTCTTCGCGCTGGCGTACGGCAAGGAGTTCCACGTAGCAGGGCGCTTGCGGTGGTGGGCGGTCGGGACTGGGCACGTCTTTAAAACTTCCACACCCAAGGTATGACGGCCACCCCTATTGCCCATATCAACAGGTTCATCAGCACGCCGACACGTAAATAGTCTGTGAACCTGTATCCGCCCGGGCCGTAAACCATCAGATTCGTTTGGTAGCCCATCGGCGTGGCGAACGCTGCGCTGGCCGAAAGCATCACAGCGACTACAAACGGTATGGGATTTACGCCGAGACTGTTGGCCGTGGCCAGCGCCAAGGGGAACATTAGGGCCGCGGCGGCGCTGTTGGTCACCAGTTCCGTCACGAGCAGCGAGACGCCATACACCGCCGCCAAAGACCACAGCGGCGCGCCCCCAGCCAGGTCGATCATGTAATGGGCCAGCATGGCGGCCACGCCGGTTTTGTCCAAAGCGTGCTGCAACCCCAAAGCGGCGGCGATGGCCAGCAGAACTTGCCAATCGAGGCTGCGGCGCGCGTGCTCCACGCGGCAGCAGCCGGTCAATAGCATCACTGCCGCGGCTCCCAGGGCCCCTTTGAACATCGTGATCTGGCCCAGATTCAGTTGCCAAGCGCCCACAGCCACGCTGACCGGCCCCAGCAGCTCGCTGCACGAGACCAGGGTCACCATGCCAACTACGATCGCCAGTGCCAGCGGGGCCCTGTCGTACTGTGGCAGGCCGCTGTTGGGCAGGGGGCTGACCAGAAAGAAATCGCGGCTGTTGCGGTGCTGTTCTACGAACGAGGGGTGAGCCTCCAGCAGCAGCGTATCGCCGGCCTGGAGAACGATGTCGCCGATCTTCCCCTTGATACGCTGCCCTTCCCGCGACACCGCAATCACCACAGCGTTGTATCGGGAGCGGAATCGTCCGTCGCGGATGGTCTTGCCCACGATCGGGCAACTGGGACTGGCCACGGCTTCGATGAGGCGTCGTTCGGGCCGTGGGGCGTCGAGCTTGAACACTTGATCGCGGGCCGGCACCAGTCCTCGGATCCGCTGGAGATCGACCACCGAGTCCACCGCACCGACGAACACCAACCGGTCGTTAGAGCGCAATCGTTCCTCGGGCGAGACAGCCGGCAGCACTACGCCGTCGCGTTCGATCTCCGCCAGATACAATCCCGGCAAGTGACGCAGCCCGGCCTGCTCGATCGATTTGCCCACCAGCGGGCTGCCCGGCTCGACCGACATCTCTACGGTGTACTGCCGCGTGTCGGCGGCAGAGGCCAAGCTGGGCTGGCGGTCGGGCAAGAGCCAGCGGCCGAAAATCACCATGAAGGCGATACCCACTACGGTGCACGGCAAACCAACCCAGGTGATATCGAACATCCCCAGTCCGCGCGGCAGCGTTGGTACCGCGCCGGCGGCCTGTTGGGCATCGGCCACGCTGATCAGCATACCGTTCACCAGCAGATTGGTGCTGGTGCCGATCAACGTACACGTCCCGCCCAGAATGGCCGCATAACTAAGCGGGATCATCAGCTTCGAGGCCGCGATACGCTGCTGCTTAGCCCAATCGTTCACCGCCGGTATCAGCATCGCCACCACCGGAGTATTGTTCAGCACAGAGCTAAGCAAAGAAGTGGGCGCCATCAGGCGCAGGATTGCGCCGGGCAGCGAGCGCGGGCGGCCGAACAGTCGCTCGGCGATCCAGATGATTCCGCCGGTTTCGACTACTCCTGCTGCCACCACAAACAACAGCCCGATAGTGACCACCGCTTCGTTGGCGAACCCTGACAGGGCCTCGGCAGGGCTGACGACGCCGGCAAACAACAGCACGCTCAAGGCGCCGAGCAACACCAGGTCGGGCGCAAGCCGCGTAAACACCAGCAGCCCGAGCACCATCCCTACCACGGCTAGCGTCAGCCACCCGTCGAAATCCATGCTCCCAGCCCCAACTTACCACCCGCTGTGGTCGTCCGGCGTAAACAAACAAAAAACATTATTGCCACAGTACCACACCTGGCAAGCCACGTTCGCGCGGCCCGCGCCGGTTGCGTCGTTGGCAAGCTGTTTGCCACAGGCCGAGGTGCGCTGAGTCGGGAACGGCACTCCACGCATTCGGCTGGGAGCGCAGAGAATCACTGCGGCAGGTAGATGCAAGCTGCGCCGAGGTGGTCCAAGCAATCGGCGCGCCATGCCAGCGAGCCACGCCCGACCGTCAGAGCGCGTTGCCAGCGTGATCTCGGTTCAATTGTTTCCGCCGCCAGCCAGCTCGATTTCCACCGGAACGGTTGGGCCGCGGTGCTCTTTGTCTTCGTCGTCGTAGGTAGTGGCGTACACTTGGATGGTAAACCGGCCTTTGGGCGCTGGACCAGCCAGTTTTATCGCTCCGCCGCGCGAAATGACAAACGGCTTGCCTTCGGGCTGGGATACGATGACGAAGGCGTCGTCGCCTTCGGGGCGCGAAGCCCTCGGCAAACCGCCGTCGGTCACCACCAAGCCGATCAACTGCCCCGGCTTGGGCTCGACCGCCCGGAATCGCTGACCGCTGCGCACCACCGGGGGTACATCCCAGCGCCAGGTGGAGCCGTAAGGACACAAGCTGTTAAGGTTCTCGAAGGGGCCGAAGAATTCGTCGGGACGGATGCGCGGCCGATTGTGGGGCGGCTTGGGCCGTTCGGAGCGATACAGCACCATCGCGTCAGCCGCCTTGGCGCGTAGTTCCAACGGTAACGGCGCGTCGCGCAGCAGGGCCAATCCGGCAAGCACGTTGCGGTTCCAGTCGCCCTCGCAGAAGTACACGGACCAATCTGGCGGGGTGTTGCGGCCTGTTGCCTCGTGCCGGGCTTGCGACTGCGCCCAAGTGGTGAATAAGTTGGTGCCATCGCCGATAAAGATGTCGCAGCCGGAAGCTGCGATGCGCCAATTGAAATGCGGCGAGGAAAACGAGTTGACACGGAAACGCGCGAAGTACTCCAGCACCGGAAGCCCGTGCTCGCCCGCTACCCCCAGATTAACAGCATCGAGCATCGCGTACATCACAAAACTGGCCATGAAGTTGGGAACGTGCGTGCGCAAGTTGGTATGCGGCACATACCCGGCTAACTCGCCTTGCTCGGCGGTCAGCCGCTTCAAATTGACGCCGTAGGAGTTGATCCACGCCAAGGCGTTGCGGTTGTAGAACTCGCGGCGGGGATAGCGATCCGGCAACAGCGCGGCGGCGAGGCTGACATCGCGCAATCCCCAGGCGAACCCGCGTGTCTGCGGCGCACCCAACCGCGGGGCCCAGCCGATGCCCGTCTTGTAGTCCAAAGGCAACTCCCTCCAGTTCATTCGGTATTCAGGACGCTCGCGGTCATTGTGGTCGATCGTCTGCCAGGCGGCGTTCATCGCCAGGCCATCGAAGGCCATCCGTCTGCCCGACAGCAGCGCCACGACGCTCCAATAGTCCGCGTTATGGGCATGATCGACCGTCAGGTGCTCGCGGTCGTTGGCTGCTGGTCGTTGGTCGGGCGGGAACCCGCACGCCTCTAGCCGGGCAGTTCCTGCCGGAGAAAAGTTTTGTTCGGGCACGCGGGAGGTAAACTTAGGCCAATCCTCCGGATTGAGCCACGTCCCCAACTGGTCGTCCCACAGGTTCTGCGGCCGCGACATCCCCACTTCCAATTGACGCTGCGCGAGGAATTGGGCTGCCGGATCGCCGCTTTTGATCCACACCATGCAAGCGTACGTCCGATAGCCGATCTCCTGCCGTCCCCCGCCTGCGCCGGCGTAGCGGGTTATTCCCCAGGTGGGATAAGGTTGGTTGGCCGTGGGCAATTCGTTGGCGATTGTACGTGTGATGGTCGCCTCATACGCTGCCGAGGGGAGCGAGCGATCCCATGGCAGCGTGAAGCCTCCGCGCACCAGCAGATCGTAGTCTGGTTGAACGACCGGCCGGACAGGCATCGGCCCGCTGCTGCCGCGCCCGGCACGCCGCACCCACGCCGTATATTGAATGTGTGTGCCCTCCTGCTGCGAGTACACCTCGGCCCCGTCGATACTCACCCGATAGGCATACGTGGCCGGCCCGCCGCCGGGCTTCATCACCAAGTCGTTGGCCAGCCGCCAGTCCACTTCCAAAATGCCGTCCTTCGTCGCAATCACGTCGGCCACCAGCCGTAACGATGTGCAACCGCCTACGTGTTCCGGCGGAACTTTCTTCTCCAACCGGAAGGAAACCGCCAACGGGCCATAGTGCCAACGATCGTCGCCGGCGATGGCCTCTAGCAAATCTACACTCCACGGATTGCCGCTCTTGGGTGCGATGGTCAGCATGGCTGTCCGGCCTTTGAGCAACTGCTGTGCGTCTAGCGGTTGGATGGTTTGGCCCGGCGATTTAGCTTTGACCAGCACACACGCGAACTTTTCGCCGTCTGCCAATGCTGGGCTTTCAACCGCCAGCAATGCCACTTTGACGCTACCATCGGGCCAGGAGGTAACCGGGTTGAATTGTGTGGGCAGGACGGTCTTTCCATCGGGCGATTGAAGCACTACCGAGTCACTCGGCGCCAACTGCCCGCGCACGAATCCGTGCCCGAACAGCACCACCGTGCCGGCCGGAGCGCCGCTGCCGATGATCGCCAGTCGGGCGATCTGGCCGCTGGCAGCAGCCTGAGCAGAGTGCTCGCCGGCCGCGCAGACAATCGCTGCACAACTGGTTGCCAGCACAACGGTAGCGAGGACACAAGAAAACACAGCGATACTTCGGAGCATGTTGCTTTCCTTTCGGTAGCAAAATTACAATGATGTTCCGCGCCGCGCAATTAGCGAGTTTACAATTGGCTGATGCGCTTGCGCCGCTTTCCCCGCACAGGTTGGTCAGCCGGACGTACAATCTTAGTCTCCAGCCGTGGCCCCCGCAAGCGCGTAACCTACCGATGTCCGCACGCACCTATCCAGTCGGCTCCCGGCAGCTCGTATCCGACTGCCTGCGCGGCAGCGGTTCGGTGCGGTTTCCCATCGGACCGCTGGCGGTTCATTATTGCGCTCGGCTGGCCGGGGTATCGCTGCGGCAGTATTCGACCGATCCCCGCACCCTGGCCGAGTGCGTAGCACGTTACTGGGAGCGATTTCGGCCCGATGTCGTGTGGCTATCGGCCGACACCTGGGTCAATGCCGAGGCGATGGGAGCTGCTGTGCGTTTCCCCGATGAAGACCAGCCCGCTTGCGGCATCGGAGAACCGCTTGTGCAGCGGGCGGCGGACTTGGACCGCATTGCTTCTCCGGATCCGGGCCGTCACGGGCGCTGGCCGCTGATGCTTGAAGCCCTGGAACGAATTCGCCAGATGCTCGGCAGGGAGGCATTTGTCGTGGCCTGCTTCGACCAGTATCCATTCTCTTTGGCTTGCCAGTTGCTCGGCCTACAACGGACGATGCTACTGGTGTGCGACGACCGCTCGCTGGTCGAAGCCGTCATGGAGCGCGCCCTGGAGTACGCGGCGGCCTACGCTACGGCGCTGGCCCGTGCAGGCGCCGACATGCTCAGCGGCGGCGACTCGCCAGCAGTGATGTTAGGCCCGCAGCTTTACCGCCAGATCGCCTTGCCGTTCGAACGGCGTCTGGTGGCAGCGTTACACCAAGCGGTCGCCGTGCCGGTATCGCTGCACATCTGCGGCGACACCACGCCGCTGCTGGCCGACATGTGCCGCTGCGGCGCCGACGTGTACGAATTGGATTGGCAGGTTCCGATTGACCAAGCATCCCAAACGCTGGGCTCCGATGTCACGATTTGGGGAAACCTCGACCCGGTAGGGCTGCTGGCACGGGGAACGCCCGAACAAGTGCGCCAGACTACCACCGACCTGTTGCAAACTGTGCTGCGGTGCGGTCATCGTCGGTTCGTGCTCAGCTCCGGCTGCACACTAGCGGTCGATACCCCTGAGGCTAACCTTCAAGCCATGTTCCACGCCGGGCGCAATTTGCCTGCCGTGGGTTGCTGAAACATGTTCACCTAGCATCCATACCGATGAAGGAGCCGTCCGATGCCCATGAAGGTTCCCTATGTGCAGCGCGTGCGGCGCTGCGCGGTTAGTAGTGCGTGGATTGTCGTGGCTGGCGCCGCGGTCTATGTCGCGTCGATAGTTGTTCCGGTGGCTAGCCTAACCGGCGCAGAAGACGCCAGCGATAGCCGACCGCGCGTTTCGCGTCTGTGGGGCAAGCAAGGCGAGTTGTGGTCGCCGGAGAGTCGCTTGCCCGATTTTTCCTTCGCCGGTTATCGCTGGGGTCAGGAAGATTATCGTATCCCGCGCGAAAGCATCTCGGTGAAGGATTTCGGTGCGAAAGGCGATGGCAAGACCGACGACACCGGCGCCTTTCGACGGGCCATCGATGCCGGTAAAGGCAAGCTGATTCTGATTCCTGAAGGTCGTTACATCCTCAATGGTCTGCTGAAGATCGACGCCTCGGGCACGGTGCTGCGCGGTGCGGGATCGTCGCGCAGCGTTCTTGTGTTTCAAACGCCGGGCGACAAACTCGATCCGCGCCCGGCCAAGACCGACGGCAACCAGCCGACTACCAATTGGTCGTGGGCCGGGGGGCTGATTTCTATCGGCGGGCCGGCTCCCCGCAGCCAAGACCTGGTCAAGGTCGTCGCCCCGGCCCACAGAGGCGGAACCGAACTGCTGCTCCAGACCGTCCCTTATCGGCCAGGAGACGAAGTGCTGCTTGTGCTCAACGACGACCAGTCGAAATCGCTGTTGGAGTACTTGTATCGCGGCCAGACGGGCGATATTTCCGGGCTGAACCGGTGGCGCGTGATGCAGGTCTTTCGCATCACGAAGATCAAAGGCAACACGATTGCACTGAACCGGCCTTTGCGGTTCGACGTGCGGCCCCAATGGCGGCCCACGGTGGAACGATTCCGCCCCGCGGTGACCGACGTGGGCATCGAAGCCCTATGCTTCGATTTTCCAGTGACACGTTACGAGGGGCATTTCCGCGAGGTGGGCTACAACCCGGTGGAGGTCACCCGCTGGGCCGCCCACTGCTGGTTGCGTGATCTGGTAGTGCGCAACGCCGACAGCGGACCGTATGTGTCCGGCTTTTTCTGCACGGTGGAAAACATCCGCTTGGAGGCCGACCCGCAGCGGCTATCGACGCAAGGATATTCGGGCCATCATGGCATTTCGCTATATGGCAACGACTGCCTGTGCCAAGACTTTTCGCTCCACACCCGATTCATCCACGACCTGACCGTGCAATCTGCCGTGGGGTGCGTGTTCTCGCGCGGCAGGGCGGTCGATTTGAATATGGACCACCACCGCTGGGCGCCATACGAGAATCTGTTTACCGACATCGACGCCGGCAAAGGCACGCGGCTGTTCGCTTCTAGCGGCGGGGGAATGCGAGGAAATCACAGCGCGGCAGGCACGACCTTCTGGAACATTCGCGCCCAACGCAGCGTGCCGTGGCCCAAAGGATTCGTCGACGCCATCAACATCGTGGCCGTGCCGATCGCCGACGCCGAGAAGATCGCCGATCGTTTGCCCGAACCTACCGCTTTCCAGGGCCGCTGGCTGGAGCCGATCGCGCCGGGCAAGATCGAACCAGCCAATCTGTACGAAGCGATGAAAGCCCGACGCCATCACGCAAAGCGGTAAGAAGCTGCCGTAGCCGCGTGTAAGCATCGCCCATGCCAAAGGCCAATTCTCCCAAGCCGACGGTGCCTGACTGGTGACTGGTTGGTGCGGAAAGATGGCTTCACGCCAGCATCACGCCCAATCCCGGTAGCTGGCTGGGGAAAAGCGTGCCATCTTCGATCGTCACGGCATCGGCGGCCGGGTCGTTCACCAGGTCGATGTGTCCGTCCAGATCGGCATAGGCGATGTTGCTATCCGATAGCGCGAAATGCAACGCTGCGGCAATGCCTAGCGCCGACTCGTCCATACAGCCGACCATCACTTCCAGCCGTGCGGCGCGGGCGACAGCATTGATCTGCACAGCCTCGGCAATTCCGCCCACCTTCATCAGTTTCACGTTGAGCATATCGACCAGATCGTTGCTGGCCAAGCGGAAGGCGTCGCGCAGGCTGACGATGCTTTCGTCGGCCATCACCGGCACCGAGCCGCGACGGGTAACCTGTCCGAGCATGTCAGCGTGGCCTTTTTGCGTGGGCTGCTCGAACAGTTCCAGCCGGGCACTGAGGGTCTGATCCACAAACCACAGAGCCTCTTCGACCGTGTAGCCCCCATTGGCGTCGAAGCGCAAGCGGATGTCCTCGCCCACCGCCTCGCGCACTTTGAGCACCCGGGCCACGTCGTCCTGCACGTCGATGCCCCCTTTGAGCTTGAGGATGCGGAACCCGCGGCGGACCCAATGGCGGGCTTGCTCGATGGTTTCGCGCTCGGGCAGGATGCCGATGGTCACGCTGGTGAGCATCCGGTCGCGGTAACCGCCCAGCATCTTCCACAACGGCAGCTCGCACTTCTTGGCCAGGATGTCGTACAGCGCTATATCGACAGCCGCGCGGAGCGACGGCTCTTCGGCCAGCAGCGGGCGCAAGCGCTCCATCAGCAGCGAACGGCGGAGGGGGTCGGCGCCCTTGAGCACCGGCTCGACCACCGCCTGGATGGTCTCCACCATCGCTTTGGTGCTTTCGCCGGTGGCGTGTTCGTCGGGCGTGGCGCACCCATAGCCTACCAGTTTGCGGTCGGTGATGATCCGCAGAAAGACGTTGGTAGTGGCCTCGACCGTGTCGTAGGATGCTGTATACGGCCTGGCCAGCGGCATGGTCACTTGCCAGGCTTCCACGCCGGTGATGCGCATGTTGCCGCCTTGGAGAAGCACACATGGTGGCCGGTGCAATCAGCGCCGCAAAGCCGCCCGTGCCCGCCGCCGCTGCGTTTCAATGCGGTGCCACGTTGGAATGCGGTGCCACCGGCCACCTTTCCGGATCAGCGATGAAATACATCCTGCGTGCCGCCGGATTGCCACGGCCTGGCACACCAAGTCGGTTACCAGCCGATTATTCCACGCCCGGATACGCGCCGGCGTCCAATTTTTTTCGCCGCGTCGCCTGCGGCCCGCGAAGCGCAATCCGTCGCTTCAGTCAACTGCAATCAAGCTGCTCGACTAAAATCAAGGTCCAGGATATCGCTGCTGCGGCGCGGTCGTTGGCGACTGACCACTGGCCGCACCACCCCCGTTCTGTTTGGCATCTGTCGCTGTTGGCTGCTGTGTTCCGTTTCCAGTGGCAGCGGCGGGCTGCTGGCTAGGCTCCACAAAGGTCTTGCCGGCAGGCGTGGGTTCGCCAGGCGGTGGGGGCAAACTCTCGATCGGAGTGGCCGGCAGGCTGCCGTTGGCCGCCGGCATACCGTATGTGATCGGCGCCCCGCAAGGATCCACCGGCACGCGATAACTGACTATTCGAGGCACGTAGTAGCTGTACGTCAGGGGAATTCGTTTTTCCACATATCGGGGCACGCGCACCGTCTCTTGCACCGGCACCATCTTGCACACCTGCACCGGCTGCTCGACGACTTGCTCTTCGTAAATGGTTTTGTAAGTGGTAACCGGCACTTGGCGAACGTGGGTTTCGGTCACCCATTTGCAAACCTGAACCGGCACCTTGTTCTCTACCCGTTCCACTACCGGTTTCATGACGGTGGTCTGCACCCGGCGGACTTCCTGCTGGGGAACCATGCGATACACCTGGTAAGGAATCTTTTGGCTAACGTGCTCGAGCTGGTACTTCTGCACCTGGACGGGAACATGCTCCACGACAGTTTCAGGCACGTAGTTGACCTGCTGGACTTGGTGCGGCACCAGATTGGGCTGCCAGACGCGCTGCACCTCGTAGCGTCCAGCCGGCGTCTGCGTCCAGTACAGGCCTGGGCGGCGATATATCACGGCGCCGGTGAGCGGATCGGTGACCGACGCGCCGGGCTGCCAGCTCAGCCGCGTCCGCGGCAAACCCGGCTTCAGCACAAGCTGATCGACATAACCGCCCTGATCCACGTACTGCGTTTGCCAGCTTACGACCGGGCGCATCACGGTGCGATATTGAGGCTGATAGGCCGTCTCGACCACCGGGCGGTAAACGGTCTGCCATTGTTCGCGCTCGTAAGTTTCGACAACCGGCCGCCACACGGTGACGGTCTCTTCGCGTTCGACCGTTTCGGGCATGTACTTGACGCGCTGGTAGCTGTAGTCGCGGATTTCGGTCTCGTACACCGGTTTGGCCACAGTGTAGGTCTCCTCGCGCGTGGTGGTTTCCACGATCGGCTTGGCCACGGTGTACTTGTACTGGCGATATTGTGTCTCCCAAATCGGTCGGTAGGTCGTCACTTGTCGCTCTTCCCAAACCGTTTCGTACTCGACGCGGTACGCCGTGACTTGTTGCTGGTCGTAAACGGTCTGGAATACGACCCGATACGCCTGCCACGGCTCCGTGATTACGTAACCACTTGGTGCGTAGCAGACCTGCGCCATACTGCCAGCACCCAGCAGGCCGAAACACAGCGCCAGTGATAAGACATGATCTTTGACAAACATGAGCAGTTCACCTCCGACTGAACCGGTGGCCGAAGCGGCGCTTGGCCGCCAGCAGTGCGCTGCCTCTTTTCGGTGCACTGAAGTGTACGTCAACCGTCGGACATGCGCCGACTTACCCACGCCGTGCTGCGCTGCGCTTGGCAATCCGATAGTGTTGCGATTAGCAACCCGATAGTTGCGCTTGTCATTCCATCCAGCAGCGCAGCACCTCCCTTCGAGTTTGCCAAATAATCGGGCGTGGGGCAAATGGGTTGTCGGCGGATTGAGTCCGAACTATTGGCCAGAGAGAAAGTTGCGGCGAAAAGAATTTCTAAAGCCCATTTCTTGGCAAACCGCGCGCTTTTGCTATGACGAGACCCAATTGGGCAGTAACTTTTTCCCAACCGTTACATTCTGCCGAATCGGCGCCACCTGAACGCCCGCAAACCCAATAGCGCCGCCGCGCCGGCGGCCAGCATAACCAGAGTGGCCGGTTCTGGCACCGCGGTCATCGAAACGTCTGCGGTTGCATAGCTGCCTGCGGCAACACTGCTAGTGGACCAATTGTTGATCACCGAGTCGATCCACGAGTTGAAAGCCGACACGCGCACATGACCGGAGATGTCGCCGTAATCCGAGTTTGGTTTTCCGTCCCAAGCAGCCACAAACGAATGCACTCCGACCAGAAAAGTCCCCTCGCCGGTGGTGATGAACAAGCCGCCTCCGCTGTCGCCCGGCGCGATCAGGCCTTCCAATTGCAGCGGTTTGGCCGAGCCCATCGAGCTGTCGCGTCTATTCCTGGGGTTATCGAAATCGGCTAGCAGCAATCGCGGGTTGTACAGTTGGTCGATAACGTTCTGCGTTCCCCGCTTTTTACCGTCGAACGTAACCGCCCCCGTGGTCCCTGTTCCCGTCATACCAAAGCCCACGGCGGTGACGATGCTTCCCAGCTCTTTATTGCCAGTGTAACGCACCGCCGGTGTGACGCTGTACACCGGTTGCGACAGATGCACCAGTCCGATGTCGTAACCTGCCAGCAGGTTGCCGTCCCAGTTGGGATGCGCTACCCATTGGCTGGCGATGTACGCTGTGCCGCCGATGGAAAATGTAAGCGTGGTGGCCGAATCGACCACGTGGCCGGCCGTAAGCACCCACTGCGGATCGATCAGCGTGCCCGAAGCGTAAAAGGCGCTATCGATCGAGGTGCCGTAGATTTGCCCGACGCTGGCGTAAGCCGGACTGTTACCGAGGGCCAGATATAGGCTGTCTTTGACATCGTGTCGGATCACGCCGGCAAATCCGCACGTGTGCATCACCGCCAACATGGCCACAATCGCCAAAATGCGCCAAAGGCTTTTCATGGGCTTCTCCAAAACGTTCGGCCCAACGTCCGACGCCACAGCATTCTGCGCGTAGCGTTGATGCCAATTGCTATTCTATTCCTCAGCGCGCCGATTGCAAGCGAAACAGCGGACTGCTTTCCGCCTGCAACGCAACCGGCTCCGGACTGCTGAATCCCGGCTTCGCAGCAGAGCCGCTGACATAATGGGGTACAGGATGCGCTGTCGCGCTGTTTTGACAACTCGCCGGCTGCAAAGTAGGCTATGCTTTTTTGAGCATAAGGGCGGCGCCGGCCCAGTATGGCGGCAATCGGTTTGCGGCAGTTGGCAGGCAGCGAGCCAAGCAACCCTGTCGCGCCGGCCGCGAGGCGCCGGCACCCGTGCGGAACAACTCTATCCTTCCCTTTAGAGAGTGGACGACGATGGACGCCAAACGAGTACTGCTGACCGAAAAGGACTTGCCCACAGCGTGGTACAACTTGCAGGCCGATCTGCCCGAGCCGGTTCCCCCGCCGCTGAACCCGGCGACCAAGCAGCCTGTCGGCCCAGCAGATTTGGAGCCGGTCTTCGCCCGGGAACTGCTCGTGCAGGAGGTAAGCCGGGAGCGATGGCTCGAAATACCCGCCGAAGTCCGCGAGGTGTACAAACTCTGGCGTCCGACGCCGCTTGTTCGCGCCCGTCGGTTGGAGGCCGCGTTGCGCACCCCTGCGCGCATCTACTTCAAAGACGAAAGTCACAGTCCGCCGGGCAGCCACAAGCCCAACACCGCCGTGCCCCAGGCTTATTACAACATGAAGCAAGGGATAAAGCGGCTAACGACCGAGACGGGCGCTGGGCAGTGGGGTTCTTCGCTGGCTTTCGCCTGTTCGCTGTTCGGCATCCAGTGCAAGGTTTACATGGTCAAGGTCAGCTACCAGCAGAAACCCTACCGGCGCTCGATGATGCAACTTTGGGGAGCCGAGGTCACGCCCAGCCCCTCTACAGAGACCAATGCCGGGCGGCGAATTCTGGAGCAAGACCCGGATTGTCCTGGCAGTCTGGGAATCGCTATCAGCGAGGCAGTCGAGGACGCCGTCACACACGACGATACCCGCTACACGCTGGGCAGCGTGTTGAACCACGTTATGCTGCACCAAACTGTCATCGGTCTGGAAACCGAAAAGCAGTTCGAGCTGATCGGCGATTTTCCGGACGTGGTCTTTGGCTGCGTGGGCGGGGGGAGCAACTTTGCGGGCCTGGCGTTTCCTTTCCTCCGCCACAAACTGGCTGGCAAAGACATTCGTTTCGTGGCGTGCGAACCGCACTCCTGCCCCACCATGAGCCGCGGCAAGTACCTCTACGACTTCGGCGACACCACCAAATTGACGCCGCTGATCAAGATGTTCACCCTCGGTCATAGCTTCGTACCGCCGGGCATCCACGCCGGCGGCCTGCGCTACCACGGCATGGCCCCGATGGTCAGCCTGTGCGCCCATCTAAAGCTGATCGAAGCGGCGGCCTTCCATCAGACCGAGTGTTTCGAGGCGGCACAACTGTTCGCCCGCACCGAAGGCATAATCCCCGCTCCAGAAACCTCGCATGCCATCCGCGCCGTCATCAACGAAGCGCTGCGCTGCCGCGACACGCGCGAGGAAAAATGCTTACTGTTCAATTTCAGCGGGCATGGGCTGTGCGACTTGGGGGCGTACGACCGCTTCCTCAACCGACAGTTGGAAGACTACGCATATCCGCAGGAAAAAATCGAAGAAGCCTTGGCCGAACTGCCACAACTATGACCAGATGTGACGTCCTTATGACGTGGCAGGCGGGTATGGGTATAGCAGCTTGACCGCGGGCGATAAGCGTGCCGGGCTGCGCCATCGCCATCAGTGAAAGCTGACTGCCGCTCCGGCGGCCACCAGCGCCCAGCATATCAGCATCACGCAAGCCGTTTCGACCCGCAGTGTGCGCTGTCCCAAGCCCACGGTTCGCCAGCCTTGCTGTCGGGCGAAAGCCACCTCGTCTTCGGTGAATCCGCCTTCCGGACCAACGGCCAGGATGAACCCTTCGCCCGCCCAGGCCTCGGCATGACCCATCCAGCGGTGGCTGCTCAGGCCGTCCGACTCAGCAGCCACGTGCTCGGCCTCTGGCCAGGGACAGGGATGAGCCATTATGCGAAGCGCCGTGCGGTCGGCCGATTGGCAGAACAGACGGCACTGTTGCGGCCGAGCGATCTCCATCAGCCGGTTACGCCCGCACTGTTTGCTGCTTTCGATCACCGCGCGTCGCAGCCGCTCCAGCGCGCTTTCGGTTGGCTGGGCTACTCCGCGGGCGCACAACAGCGGCACAAGCTGCTTGACGCCCAGTTCGACAGCCTTTTCCACCAGCCAATGCTGCCGTTGCCCCTTCGGAAGCGCTACGGCCAGCGTCAGCGGAAACGTTAGCTCGCGGTCCACTCGGCGGGCTTCGTGGATCACCAGGTCAACCTGACCCCGGCGCACGGCGGCCACCTCGGCAGTAAACTCGACGCCGGTGCCGTCGAAGAGCGTTACACAATCGCCCGGCCGAGCGCGCATCACATTGGTCAAGTGATGTGCTTCTGCACCAATCAACACCGCGTACCGACCCTCGACCGGATGGTCCACAAAGAAGCGACCCGACATCGCACTTTCCCCGCTACAGCGATGACCCGCCACGGCTTGCCCGCCCACATCCATTTAGTGGCCATTACGCCTCTGTGATAGCGCCGCACCGCGCGATTGCCTTTCTGTTTTCGCTTGCCGAAACTTTCTGGTTCTGGGTGTAGAAACAAACTGTGATCCACCTTTCATTGTAGAGACGCGGCAGGGCTATTATACGGACACACTGCCGTTATTGCAGAGACATGTGGTAGTTACCGTGGGGATATGGTGCCGTTGTAGGGACATAAGGTAGTTCGCCATCAGGGACATGGGGGTAATTCGCCATAGCAGCGCAACATGGTCCGCAGGTGCCGCGGTAGGGTGGCACGGTTGGTTTCTCCACCAGTGCGGAAGAGTTTGCCCAGCAGTGCGGTAGAATCGGGTGGCAGGGCTGGCTCCCCGCCGGTTCATCTCAATGGCTGGTGGTCACCTGCAAGGCAAATCGCCACTGCACTGCCGGACAAGCCGGCAGTCCCACTCAACCAGGAAATCTGTTCGAGGCTCTTACACCAAACAGCACCCAAAAGGTTGAAATACCAGGTTTTTTCAGCGTGGACTATCCGAAAAAGGACGTTCTGTTAGAGCCTCGAAATCAGCGGGCCGTTTACTGTAAAGTAGCGAGCCGTCTGTAGCAACAACCCGTCTTTAACAACAACAAGCCGTCTTCAACAACAACAACAACCACGTCACCGCAGCCGGGAGCGGAGCGAAACACCAGAACAACCTCTATTATTTTGGCGAAGTCGACCTGCACCGGTGTTGGCAGTTCATTTGTCGCCGAACTTCCGCAGATACTCCTTCACGCGTACCTTACGTGCGGTGTTTCGAGAGCACATATAGCGGACCGTGCCGAATACCGGTCGCTCGGGCCCCCACGCCCGGTCGTAACGCCCCAAAACCCAGAAGATACCCGAGTAGGAATTCGGGTCCCGACCATCCAGGGCGTACTTGTTGTTCAGATGGATCATCACCGCCAGAGCCTTGCGCGGCGTGGATGTCCACTGGAGAATCTTCTTCCCCCATAGCATCCGCAGGTAATTGTGCAGTCGGCCTTCGCGGACCAGTTGCCTCTGGGCGGCGTTCCACAACGGATCGTGCGTACGGGCTTTTTCAAACTGCTCCAGGGTATAAACGTAATCGCGCGCGTCGGCGGTATGTTTTTCCAAGGTCTGTTTGGCCCAGTCGGGCAGCGAATCGAAACTGTCGTAATCATCGCTGAAAGCGCACATGTTGTAGCCCAGTTCGCGCCAAGTGATCAGCTCGTCCAGAAACGCCTCGGCCGAAGGACTCATCCCCCACCAGCCTTCCGCAGAACCGCTGGCGCGCGGGCTGAGTTGCCCAGGGTTCCAATTCTCAGCGGCGGACAGCTCGGCGAAAACCTCGTGTGCCGATATGTGGCCGAAGTGCAGATACGGCGAAAGGCCGCTGGTCGCATCGTCGTCCGGGTGGTTGCGCCGTGCGGCATACTCCTTCACCTTGCCAGCCAAAAACCGACGCCATGCCCCCTTGGCTGCCTTGATTCCGCCTTTTGTTCCCACGGGCATAACTGCATGATCTAGCGGAATCGCTGCCAGCGTGGGCTGCTCGGCGCGCAGCGTGGTCGGGGTGAAAGCGCCCGGCACGTCAAACTCGTTCGCCTGGTTTGGCGCGCAGCTCGGGAGCCGCACGGTTTTGAACGGGTCGGCCTGAGGAAACTCCAACAAGTGATCGCGCAGGGTTCGCTGGAGAAAGCGGCGGAAAGAAAAAGCGGTAGGAAAAATTCGGTCAGCCGCCCGCAGCGGCAACACGCCGTTGGAATCGACCGCCTCGACCAGCACGCCCAATCGCCCGGCGACGGCTGCGATCCGAACGCGATGCTCACGCAGCGGAAAGTCGTCGGTGACCACCACACATGCTGTGCGGGCCAAAGCCACGACCGCCTGCTCGGCCAAGCCCTGGGCAGTCTCGATCAGTGCATAATAAGCTACGCCGGGCCGATCGAGCCGCCGGGCGTTTTCCGCCATGCCGTCGATCACGAACCGATGATGCCGATCGCTGTCCCATCGCTGCCCGCACGATAGCGTCTCCACTACCACCAGCGGGCGATTCAGTTTCAGGCACCAATGCACGGCCCGATCGAGGCTGAAGTTCCACTCCGCGCGGCGAAAGGCATTCATCCAATAGAACACGAACCGCCCATCCGCGTTGGGAACCGCCCCGTTTAATTGCCGAATTCGCACCGGTGGCACAGCGATTGTGCGCTCTTGCGACGACATAAGGACTCCCAGCAGCAAACAATTGTTCGTTGGCGGCTTGGCTGTGGAAGTTTAGCCTCGGCCGGCCGACGCGCTTGCAGTAGGTGCAGCGCCGTCGGCCGCGGTACGTTTACCTGCCCCTGGTCGGTCGAGGCCGTTGCCACTGCCGGTCGGCGTCCTGCGGCCGCTGAGCAATGGTATCTTTGGTAGCATGCCGCTTTCAAGACACACACCGGCCACGGCAGGGCGATTTTCTCCGCACGGTATATGTTCCTCCGGACGAAATGCAGTTTTTTCGGACCGAAATGCGGCTTTCTCGGGGCAACATGCACTCATGAGGCCAGAACGGCACGACATGCACTCATCAAGCTGTCTGGGCACGACATACGGCTTCCTCGACATCTAATAAGCAGGGCGGGGCGACGACCGACTTGCCCCCATTCTCGACAGATATAGTATGACAGTGTATATTGCTGCCATCCCTGCACGGCGGCGCGAGCGATGTCTGTTACGGGCTTCTGGCGAAGGAATCGCCCGGCGGTTCCGCTCCGCCGCGCTCAGCGGTTTACCGACGATGCCTTATCAAAACGTATTGTTGGCTAACGTAGGAAAGCCCAATAGCCACACGCTGGCTGCTTACCTTGCCAGCGGCGGCTACTCTACTTTGCGGAAGGTGCTGAAAGAGAAAAGTCCGCAGGAAGTGGTGGAAATAGTGCGGGCGAGCAACTTGCGGGGTCGTGGCGGGGCGGGTTTCCCCACCGGTCTGAAGTGGTCGTTCCTGCCCGATAAACATCCCGGCCCAATCTACTTCTGTGTCAACGCCGACGAGAGCGAGCCGGGCACGTTCGTCAACCGGGTGCAGATGGAACACGACCCGCATCAAGTGCTGGAAGGCACCATCATAAGCTGCTACGCCACCGGTGCTTCGAGGGCCTACATCTATATCCGCTACGAATACCCGCTGTGCTGGAAACGTATGCAAGCGGCCATTGATGAAGCCCGCGCAGCCGGCTACCTGGGACGGAACATCCTGGGTAGCGGCTTTTCGCTGGAGGTTTATCTGCATCGTGGGGCTGGGGCGTATATTTGCGGCGAGGAGACCGGGCTGATCGAAAGCATCGAAGGCCGCCGGGCTTGGCCGCGCATCAAACCGCCCTTTCCCGCCGTCGAAGGACTGTTCCGCAAACCCACGGTGGTCAACAATGTAGAAACGGTCGCTTGCGTCAAGCACATCCTGGAGCGCGGCGTGGCGTGGTTCAAGTCCATCGGTACGCCCGCCGATCCCAACGATCCGCGAGACCCAGGCAGCTATGGGCCGAAACTGTTCGGCATCAGCGGCCATGTCAACCGGCCCGGCTGTTACGAAGCGCCGCTGGGCATAAGCTGCCGGGAACTGATTGAACGCTTCGCTGGCGGAGTGTGGAAAGGACGCAAGCTGAAGGCCGTTGTCCCCGGCGGACTCAGCACCGGCGTGATAACCGCCGAGGAAATCGATACGCCGATGGACTTTTCCGGGCCGTTGCGGGTGGGGTGTTTGGGATTGGGCACAGGCTGCCTGATCGTGTTGGACGAAACCTACTCGATGGTCGATTTCCTCTACAACTCCTGCCGCTTCTTTGCCCACGAAAGCTGCGGCCAGTGCACCCCGTGCCGCGAAGGCACTCACTGGGCACTGCAAATGCTGCGGCGCATCAAAGCTGGCCGAGGAAGAATCAAGGACCTGGATTTGCTGTTGGAAATCGGCGACACAATCGGCATATTGCCGGGCACGACGATCTGCGGTCTGGCCGACGGCGCCGCCTGGCCGATCAAGACCGCCATCCGCAAGTTTCGCCAGGAGTTCGAGGATTACATCAAGCACACCAACGTCGCCGGTTGGATGGAAACCCAGCCCGTGCCGGCCCTGGAGCAAAGCGCCGTGGCACATTAGCCGGCCCGGCGCCACACAGCCGACTATCGGCAGGCAAAGCCGAGAGAGAGGACTTTGTTTACCACCAAGACACCAAGGCACGAAGACGGAAAGTTGAAGTTTGATGTCTGAAATTTCAAGGCTTACTGCGGGAATGGGCATTCCGGCATGGCTGTAGTGATCATCGACGGACGCGAACTGATCCTGCCCGAAGGCCGACGCCTCAATGGCATCGAGGCGGCGCGGCTGGTGGGAATCGAGATTCCACACTATTGCTGGCATCCCGGGCTTTCGGTGGTGGGAAGCTGCCGGATGTGCCTGGTCGAGGTAGGGATGCGCGACGCGAAGACCGGCCGCATCACCATGCAGCCCAAGCTGGTACCGGCGTGCAACACCCCGGCCGTGGACGGCACGGTATTCGTCACCACCAGCGAGAAAGTCCGTCAGGCCCGGGCCCGCGTGGAAGAAGGTCTGCTGTTGCGCCATCCGATCGACTGTCCCATTTGCGACAAGGCCGGAGAGTGCTTGCTCCAGGACTATCATTTTTTGCATGGTCAGCCCCAGCGCCGGGCGGACCTGCGTCCTTACACTAGCCGACGGCGCGACATCGGCGACGTGACGCTATTCGTCGATCGGTGCATCATGTGCAGCCGCTGCGTGCGCTTTACGCGCGAAATCAGCGGCAGCAGCGAATTGATGGTCGTAGGCCGCGGAGCACAGGAAGAGATAGATGTTTTCCCCGGCCGCCCGCTGCACAACAATCTCTCGGGCAACGTGGTCGATCTTTGCCCGGTCGGCGCACTGGCCGACAAGGATTTCCTCTACCGGCAGCGGGTATGGTTCATGCGGTGTCATCGGGCGATATGCACCCGCTGCGCGGTGGGCTGCTCGATATGGATCGACGAGAACCAGGACCGCATCTATCGGCTTCGTCCGCGGCCCAATCCGTTTGTGAACAAGTGGTGGATTTGCAACGAAGGCCGATACGGGTATCACTACGTCCACGACCGAAGACGTTTGGTGCGCCCCATGCGCCGCGAGGGCCAATCGCTGCACGAGCTGGACTGGGGCCTTCTGCCCGACGAACTGTGCCAGCGCTTGCGAACGGCCGCTCCGTTGGCGGCAGTTATATCGCCATTCGTTTCGGTCGAGGAAGCTTACCTGCTGTGTAAACTGATTCGCTCGCTGGACGCGCAAGCCGTTTTGGCCTGTGGGCCGATACCACTGGTGGGCCAGGACCAGAACTTCCCCGGCGGCTTCGTGGTGCTGGCCGAGAAATGCCCCAACCGCCGCGGCGTGGAGGCCGTACTAGCCCACTTCGCTGGCAAAGTAGTGTCTTTCGACGAGCTTTTGCAGCAACTGGCCGACGGTTTGGCCCGCGGAGTATGGGTTGCGGGCGGGTACCCCATGCCGTGGATCGACCATCAACAGGCCCAACGCTTCGCGGGGCTAGAACTGCTGATCGTGCAGGACTTGTTTCCGTCGCCGTTGAGCGACCTGGCCAGTTACATCCTGCCGGCGGCGGCGTTTGCAGAAAGAGAAGGCTCGTACGTCAATCGCAACGACTGGCTGCAAACTTCCGCCTGGGCAATTCGGCCTCCCAGCGGAGTGCGACCGGAAGGACAACTGTACTGGCAGATGCTCGGTATGCCAGGCTTGTTCAACCCACGCAGCGTTTTGGACGACATCGCCCGACAGATCATGTTTTTCTCGGCCGCCACTTGCGAAATTCCCGAAACTGGACTCGATCTGCGCGTAAACCTGCTGGCCGAAGGACAAGCCGACAAAGAACGTTCACACGATGTTTGACCGGAGAAGCCGTTGACGGCTGGGCGTCGCTCCCAGCTTTTCGGGCAACTCGAACAATGAGGCCGATTGCAAATCGTCAGCCGATTGCAAATCGTGAAATGGTCAAAGGGAAAATCCAATTCGGTTACAGTTTCCGGTCTCTTTCCAGTCGCTGATGCCCGCGGCGGGACATGTCCGGGCGTGCAATCAGCGATGTTGGTGGCTGGGCGAGCCGACCGCGCCGTCGGACCGCTTATAGAACGCTAGCGAAGAAACGATACTCGTAATAACAAGATAACAAGATAACAAGATAACAAGTTAGCGAACCAGCAATGCTTGCGCAAACGATCGAAGCACTGGTAAAGATCGGCTTGGTACTGGGCGGGGTGATGACTGCCTCGGCCTACCTGGTGCTGGTCGAGCGCTGGATCGCCGCCTGGGTGCAAGATCGGTTAGGCCCCAACCGAGTGGGTATCCCACTAACGAACATCCGGCTATGGGGACTGGGTCAGCCGATCGCCGACGGGGTCAAATTGATGCTTAAAGGCGAGGCCGTCCCCAAACACGTCGACAAGCCATTGTACTATCTGGCGCCGGCGGTGGTGTTCCTGGGCGCGATACTGGTTTTCGCCGTAATCCCATTCGGCAGCGTACTGCCGAGGGGGATTTTTCCCGAAAGCTGGCAACTTCACGAACCAATCGAGCTGGTAATTGCGCCGCAGTTAGACGTGGGAATGATATACGTGCTGGCCGTCGGCGGCATCGCCGTTTACGGCGTGGTGCTGGGCGGCTGGGGTAGCAACAACAAGTACAGCTTCTTCGGCGCCATCCGCAGCGCGGCACAGTTGATTTCTTACGAAATACCGCTGGGACTGGGCATCCTCGGCGTAGTGTTGGCCACCGGCTCGTTGCGGCTGGACGCGATCATCGCTCAGCAGGCCGATAGTGGCTGGTGGAACATCGTCCAGCAGCCGTTGGGGTTCCTGGTCTTTACGGTGGCGGCCTTCGCCGAGGCCACCCGACTGCCGTTCGACCTGCCAGAAGCCGAGCAAGAACTGGTCGGCGGGTACCACACCGAGTATTCGGGCATCAAGCTGATGTTGTTGCTGGTCTCGGAGTTTCTGCACATGATCGCCGCCGCTTTCCTGATGGTGGTGCTGTTTCTGGGCGGCTGGCACATCTGGGGACTGACCGACGGCATCGACAGTCCCGGCGGCGAGTTGGTCACCTGGCCGGTGGCAGTGCTGCGGGTGGTTATAATGCTTGCCAAAGTGTTGGCGGTGATCTTGTTTTTCATGATAGCCCGGTGGAGCTGGCCCCGGTTCCGCTTCGATCAACTGATGCAAATAGCCTGGAGGGTAATGATTCCCTGGGGGCTGGCAAATTTGGGTGTTGTGGCAATCATGATTGAATACGGCGACCGGATAGGCGCGGCAACTGGCATAGACTGGAGAATCTGGATGGCGTTGATTGGTTTTGCCACGCTGATAATTGTTTGGGCAGCGACGGTCATTGCCGATCCCAGCCGCACAGATAATCGTCCGCGCCGCGACCTGCCGGTGCCCAGCTTTCTCGCCGACGAGGCCAACTGATTATGGACCCCCACGACAAGAGCATCCGTTGGATCAAACCGCCAGAATTAGGACTGTTGGAGCGATCTTATCTGCCGTTGTTCCTCGACGGGATAACGACCACCCTGCGGCATCTTTTTAGCCGCAAGAAAACGGTGCAGTTTCCCGACGAGCCGCACCAAATACCCGACCCTCTGCTCTACCGCGGTGTGCATCGGCTCAACCGGGACGAGCAAGGCCGGGTAAAGTGCGTTGCTTGTTTCTTGTGCGCAACGGCGTGTCCGGCCCATTGCATCGACATCGTAGCCGCCGAAAGCCCCTGGCCCGACCGCGAGAAATATCCCGAGAGCTTCACAATCGACGAGTTGCGTTGTATTTTTTGCGGCATGTGCGAAGAAGCTTGCCCGGTCGACGCCATCGAACTGACGAGCTTGTACGACCTATCGGGCAAGAGCCGCGAGGAAATGATCTTCGACAAAGAGAAACTACTGAGCGTGTACGACCAGACTATCGACAAGGAACCGATGCGCTCGCGCCGGCAAACCGCACAGCCGGCCGGCGCTCGATCAACCTTGCCGACAGACCGTCGCGATGGTCTTCCGACCGACAACGACCCCAGCTAGCCGACGAGTTGATCTTCCGTTCGCACACAACGGCAGCAACGACATAAAGCTCGATGATCGATCCACGCCATCTTTACATCTTGGCGACTGTGCTGGCGGCACTGGGCATGTGGCGCTTGCTGCCGCGGGCAGACGCCGGCGGCCGACTGGGCGGCGCAGCGCTAGTGGCCGTCGCGCTGGGTTTGTTCGCAGCCGGCCTGCCCGGACTGAGCAACTGGATAGCCGATTGCGTCTTCTACGTCCTAGCCGCCGTGACCATCGTGGCGGCGATTTGCACTGTCACCTTTCGCAATCCGGTGTATTGTGCGATATGGTTTGGGCTGTCGCTGTTGGGTACGGCCGGGTTGCTGCTACTGGTCGGGGCGCAGTTCTTGGCCATCGCTACCGTGGTAGTTTACGCCGGCGCGATACTGGTCACCTTCTTGTTCGTGTTGATGTTGGCTCAGCCGGAAGGCCGGGCAAGTTACGACCGCGTAAGTTTCGAGTCGCTGCTGGCCGCCGTGGCCAGCATCGCGATCCTAGGGCTGCTCACGGTGGCGATAGCTGGCGTGTTCCAGCGCAGCGGCGAGTCTACGGCTTTTCCGGCGCCACCCCAGTCGGCCGAGCTACATCAAAAGGTATTGCATCCGCTGCATACCGCCCAACTGGGTGCGGAGCTTTTCGGCCGGTGGTTGATCGCCGTTGAAGTAGCGGGAGTTCTGCTGTTGGTTGCGCTTGTCGGCGCCGCGGTGATTGTACTTCATGCGCGTAGCGGCCGGCAAAGCAGTGGCCCGCAGCACCCGCAAAGCGGCGGTCCGCAGCAATGGTGATTGTGCCGTTTTTTTGTGAGGAATTGGTGGTTGGCACGCTCGGCCAGCCGCACGGCCCGGATACGCCGGCGGCAGTTGGTTGAGCGGCGACTACCCATGACGGCAAGCATTACGATGCACTACGAGCTGGCGCTGTTGCACAATTACTTGATCGTCGGCGCGATGCTGTTTTGCATCGGATTGGTGGGCTTCATCAGCCGGCGGAACATGATCGTGATGTTTCTGTCGGCCGAGATGATGCTCCAAGGTGTGGCGCTCAGCTTGGTCGCATTTAGTCGGGTACATAACGACTTCGGTGGACAGATACTGGTGGTGTTTGTAATCGCTGTAGCAGCCTGCGAAGCCGCTGTAGCTCTGGCGCTGGTGCAGGTGCTCTTCTCCCGCCGCAAGTCGCTGGATATCGCTTTGTGGCATCAGTTGCGCGAGGAGGGCCTGCCGCCTTTCCCAGCTCAGCCGCTGCCGGAACAAACACCCGAAAAACCCCAGTGGCCTCGACTGCCGCCGGCAGGCGTTCAGCCTGCGCCGCCGTCGGAGTTGACCGACTATCGACCCGATGTTTGACATTGCCCTGTTACTGCCGCTTATACCAGCGCTGCCGTTGGCCGCAGCGATCGTGATCGGCGCGCTCGGCCCCTGGCTGTTGCGCGACCGCAGCCATGTGCCGGCAGTGGCGGCCATCGGGATTTCCTGCTTGCTCAGCCTGCTGCTGTTATGGAGCGTACACCAGGAAATCAGCGGCAGCGCCCGACAGCGCCCGGCAGCGCTCGCATATACCCAGCACGAATCGGGCGGTAGCGCCGCGGACCATGGCGTGGGGGACGACCCAGCCGGGAATCGCAATTCCGCCGGGGCTACTGCGGTTGGCTTCGAACGGATCGTGCGCTTGTGGACCTGGGCGGCGGTGGAAAAAGCCGGGCTTGCTCACACCGAGCTAACGGCCCCCGAACCCGCGAACGCCGGCCACTTGGGCGCCGATGCCAGCACCGTGCACACTCCCACTGCCCGACCAGCCTTCAAAATCGAGATCGCCCTGCGCGCCGACCCGCTCACGGCCGTCATGCTGGCCACCGTTACCCTGGTCTCGTTAGTGGTAGCCGTGTATTCGATCGGCTATATGCACGGCGATAGGGGCTATTGGCGGTTCTTCGCTTACATCAGCTTGTTCGTGTTCTCGATGACGATGCTCGTCTCGGCGAGCAACTTCATTCTGCTGTATGTGTTTTGGGAAGCGGTCGGCTTGTGCAGCTACCTGCTCATCGGCTTCTGGTATCAAAAGCCCGAGGCCGCAGCGGCGGGCAAAAAAGCATTCATCGTGAACCGGGTAGGTGACTTCGGTTTCGCGCTGGGAGTGTTCCTGCTGTGGACGACCTACGGGACGCTCGATTTTCATGACGGGGCGGTGCCGGGCATCCTCGGACAAACGCGACTGAGCGGCGCAGCGCCGTTCGTGGGCGGCGCTACGGCGACGGCCATCTGCTTGCTGTTGATGCTGGGCGCTTGCGGAAAAAGCGCCCAGTTCCCGCTGCACGTCTGGTTGCCCGACGCCATGGAAGGCCCAACACCCGTCAGCGCACTGATCCACGCTGCCACCATGGTCACCGCCGGCGTGTACATGGTGGCCCGATGCACGCCGCTGTATCTGGCCTCGGTCGAAGCGCAGCAGATCGTGGCTGTCATCGGCGGCGCCACGGCTTTGATGGCCGCCATCATCGCCATCACGCAGACCGACCTGAAGCGGATACTGGCCTATTCCACCATCAGCCAACTGGGTTACATGTTCTTGGCCCTCGGCGCCGGCACGCTGGCAGGCGTAACGGCAGGCATGTTCCACCTGTTCACCCACGCCTTCTTCAAGGCGCTGCTGTTCCTCGGCGCAGGCAGCGTGATGCACGCCATGGGCGGCGTGATCGACATCCGGTGCTTCAGCGGGCTGCGGCGCATCATGCCAGTGACACACTGGACGTTCCTGGTCGGCTGCTTGGGGCTGGCCGGCGTGTTTCCCCTGGCAGGCTTCTGGAGCAAAGACCCTATTTTGGTCGCGCTGCACGATCAGGCTTCGACCAGTTCGGCGGGCAGTTTGTATTACTGGCTCTACATAGCGGGAATGCTGGGGGCGGCACTAACGGCTTTTTACACATTTCGGGCTTTCTGGCTGACGTTCTACGGGCCGCTGCGCACTCCGCCAGAAGCTGGCCATCATGCCCACGAATCGCCGCCGTCGATGACCGGCCCACTGGTGCTGCTGGCCGTGGCCACGCTCGGCGTAGGGGCAGCCTTCGGCCCCACGCGCTTGTTCGAGCAGTTTTTGCTGGACACCCCTTCGCTGGAGTACGCCAGGGCCTTGGCCGAGCAGGCGGCAGCCGGCACCGGAGCGCACGTCGGCAACGATGCCCATGGTGCCCACACGGCCGTCGCCCTGCTGAGCCAAGCGGTGGTGCTGGCGGGTATCGCCTTGTCCGCAATGATGTATCTAGGGCGCCAGATCGACCCCGAAAAACTGGCGGCCGCGCTGGATCGAGCAAAACTGTACACGCTTTCCTATCGCAAGATGTACTGGGACGAAATCTACCAAGCCACGGTCGTCTGGCCCGCTTGGATCGCCGCACAAATCAGCGCTGCGCTGGATCGACTGGTCATCGACGGGCTAGTGGACTTGTGCGGACTGGCGCCGAAACTGCTCGGCGCAGCGCTGCGGCCCCTTCAGAACGGGCTGGTGCAGTACTATGCGCTGGCGATGGTCATTGGGCTGTTGTTGCTGTTGGGCGCTTTGCTTTGGTGACTGAACTGAAGCGCGGAAAAACATGGAAACGCTGCTACTGATCGCCATTTTGATGCCGCTGGCCGGGGCGATAGCCATGGGACGCGACGAGCAGTCGGCGCGCTGGCTGTCGCTGGCCGTGACGCTGGCCGTGCTGCTGTGCGCGTGCGTGTTGGCGGCGGCGTTTCCCATCGAAGGCCCCCAGGCAACAAAACCCTTTGCGGCGGTGCGCATCCCCTGGCCCGACGCCAGCATCCACCCCGACCGTCCGCCTCAATCGCTGCCACCTCACTTGGCGCTGGACGGCCTGAGCCTGTGGCTGTTCGCCTTGACGGCGTTGCTGATGGTGGTGTGCGTGGCGATCAGTTGGCGGGCCATCGACCAGCAGGTGCCGCTCTATCATCGGCTGCTGTTGATTTTGGAAACGGGGATGCTAGGCGTGTTCGCTGCCCAGGATGTCATCCTGTTTTACGTGTTCTTCGAGTTCACGCTGGTGCCGCTGTTTTTCATTATCGGCATTTGGGGAAGCGAGCAGCGTCGTTGGGCAGCTATCAAATTCTTCCTGTACACGCTGGCTGGCAGTGTACTGACGCTGTTGGCCCTGCTGGCTGTGGTGTTGTGGGATTACTTCCACGGCGCTTCCGGCCGGTTGAACTTCTCCATACCATTGCTGGCAGAGAACCTTCAGCAGCATCCCATCGACCCTCAATGGCAGGTGTTGATTTTCCTGGGCCTGTTCGCCGGATTTGCCATCAAGGTGCCTCTGTTTCCGCTGCACACCTGGCTGCCGCTGGCGCACGTGCAAGCCCCCGCCGCAGGCAGCGTGCTGTTGGCTGGAGTGCTGCTGAAGATCGGCACCTACGGGTTTGTGCGCTTCTGCCTGCCGATGCTGCCGGAGGCTACCACGAAGGCCATGCCCTGGATGCTGTGGCTCTCGCTGGCGGGGATAATCTATGGCGCGCTGGTGGCGCTGGCCCAAAGCGACTTCAAGCGGCTGATCGCCTACTCCAGCATCAGCCACATGGGTTTTTGCATGTTGGGCATCTTCGCGCTGAATCGCCTGGGATTGCAGGGGGCGGTGTTGCAGATGGTCAATCACGGCCTTTCCACCGGCGGGCTTTTCGCCGTGGTGGGAATGATTTACGAGCGTTATCACACGCGCCACATCGCCGACCTGGCCGGACTGGCCCGGCGGACGCCGATTCTGGCCTTCTTCGCCGTTGTGCTAGCGCTGTCGAGCATCGGACTGCCCGGCCTGAACGGCTTCGTAGGCGAGCTGCTGGTGCTGGTCGGCATGTTCCAGCGCGGCTGGGCAGAGGCCCCGCAGCCGTACGCCGCACAGTATCGGGTAATCGCCGTGGGGGCCACGCTAGGCGTGGTATTGGCCGCCTGGTACATGTTGTGGATGGTCCAGCAAGTGTTTTTCGGCCCGCTGCGAGAACCAAAACCGCAGCATGCCGAGCACGATGCAGCCGTGCGCGACTTGAATGTGCGGGAAATACTGGCGCTGGCGCCGCTGGCC
The DNA here is from genome assembly GCA_938015445.1 of uncultured Pirellulales bacterium. Lineage (GTDB taxonomy): Bacteria > Planctomycetota > Planctomycetia > Pirellulales > Thermoguttaceae > CALLPE01. Next base: position 12,737 of record CALLPE010000015.1, on the reverse strand, counting down.
GTAGTGATTGTTTGGATCGGTCTGTGGCCGCAGTTCTTTTTGGCGCGGATCGCTCCCACGCTTGACCCGTATCTCAACCCCTACGAGAACATCAGCAAGAACGTCTTTCGGGCTATTCCGGACCGCCAGCATGCAAAGCACACCGAGCAGCCAGCGGAGCACCGACAGCTTGACCTCCGCGACTGCCCGGACAGCACAGCCGCCCTCACGCGGCAGACCGGCGCCGGCGCAATACCGCCAGTACACAGCTCCAACTTGCAACAAACCGATTGAGCCGTCATGTCGTCGCAGACAATCGCCCTGCTAGCCCCAGAAATCTTGCTGGTTGCCGCTGCCATCGGCATCCTGCTAGGGGGTGCTTTTCGGCCCGCGGCACCGGTGTGGCGCGCCGCAGCCTGGGCGGCGCTGGTCGCGGCCGCCGTCGTCCTGTGGCGACAGCACGGCTGCACGTTGGCCGACGGCATGGTAGGGATCGACGGCCTGTCCTACTTCCTCCGCTGGCTAGCGCTGGCCGTCGGCGGGGCGTTGCTATGCATCGCCGAACGGCCTTCCCCCAGCTCCCAGCAGCCGGAGTACGTCGGCGCGCTGTTGCTGGCCATCGCCGGCCTGATGCTGGTGGTCTGCGCCGCCGACATGGTGCTGTTGTTTCTGGCTTTGGAACTGATCAGCATTCCGACTTATATCTTGCTGTACCTGGGTCGGGCGGACGCTCCCACCCAAGAGGCCGGCGCAAAATACTTCTTCCTCAGCGTGCTGGCTTCGGCGATGTTTCTGTACGGCCTGTGCTTTCTGTACGGCGCCACCGGCACCACGCACATCTACGTTGGCACTGAGTCGCTGCGGCAACTGATGGACGCCGAAGGCATCGCCGCACTGACCGCCGGCGGCTGGCCCATGACCCTGTTGCGCATCGGCGGTGGGCTGGTCTTCGCCGGGCTGGGGCTGAAGATCGCCGCCGTTCCGTTCCACTTCTATGCGCCGGATGTATATCAAGGCACCACCAACACCAATGCTGCATTGCTATCGGTAGTGCCCAAAGCCGCCGGACTGTTGGCGATGTTGCGGCTGTTGTCGCTGGCGATGCCATTGGAGCTAGTCTGGGCCGCCCAGCTTTGGCGCGTGGCGGCCGTGCTGGCCATCTTGAGCATGAGCTTAGCCAACGTACTGGCCCTATGGCAGGACAACCTGCGGCGGCTGCTGGCCTACTCCTCGGTTGCCCACGGCGGATACATGCTGATAGCCGTTTCGGTAGCGATGGCTTCGGGGGGGCAAAGCGACGGCTGGAGCGCGCTGGCCGCACTGCTGGTGTATTTGGCCGTCTATGCACCAGCGACCATCGGCACATTTTCCTTGTTGGTGTATTTGGGACGCAACGGCAAAGCGATAGAAACCATCGACGAACTGGCCGGCTTGGGACGTGCCCGGCCGCTGTCGGCCGCCATGCTGGCCGTGCTGCTCCTGAGTTTGACGGGCATTCCTCCGCTGGCGGGTTTTTGGGGCAAACTGGCGGTGTTCGGCTCGGCGGTGTTTGCGGATGTAGCAGGACAAGCGGGCGCCGGCTTGTGGTTCCGCATGCTGGCAGTTGTGGGCGTGCTGAACGCCGCGATCGCCGCGGCATACTATTTGCGAATCATCGGCGCGATGTACTTTCGGGCCCCGCGCGAAGAACACCAGCCGCAAGGCCCAACCGGCTCGTGGGTTGCCGCCACGGCATGTGTTGTGCTGGTTTTGGCAGCCGGAGTATATCCGGAACCGCTGCTGCGCGCAGCCCGGCAACAGGCCGCCGTCGTCCACCCGGCAGTCGAAGCGGCAAAGCAACAGACCGCCTTTGAGGAGACTTTAAGTTGTCCGCGCCCTCGGCCAATCAGCGTCGCGAGTTTCTGAAGGCCACGATTTGGCAATTGATGGATTTTTCGCGCACCGACCAGCACCGGGGCGTGCCTCCGCCGCCGCTCGAAATGCGTGCGCCCATCGAAGCCAGACTGGTCACGCTTCCCGCACCGGGCAGTTGGCAGAACGTCAAGCCCGTAGCCTTAGAGGCGGCCATCCGCCGGCGCGAAAGCCGCCGCGAGTACTCCAGCGCCCCGTTGCAACTGGATGAGCTTGCATTTTTGCTGTGGGCTACTCAGGGGATACGCGCGCGCCTGGACGCCGCTACAGCATTGCGTACCGTGCCCTCGGCCGGAGCGCGCCACGCGCTGGAAACGCACCTGTGCGCGTTGAATGTCGCCTCGGTGGAGCCGGGAGTTTATCGCTACCTGCCGGTCAGGCATCAGCTTGTTTTGGAGCGCACGGTTCCCCGACTGGCCCGCCAGCTCGCCGCCGGGGCCTTCGAGCAACAGTTCGTGGCCGAGGCAGCCGCCGTATTCGTCTGGGCAGCGGTGCCTTACCGGATGGAATGGCGGTATGGGGCGGCGGCCCCCAAGCTAATCGCCCTGGACGCCGGCCACGTCTGCCAGAACCTGTACTTGGCGTGCGAGGCCATCGGGGCGGGCTGTTGCGCCATCGCCGCCTATCACCAGCAAAGGATGGACGAATTGCTGGGTCTGGACGGCGAAGACGAGTTTGCCATCTACATGGCAGCCGTCGGCAAGCAGTAGCCGGCGAGCAAGCGCCGTGCGCTTGGTCGGCTTCCGCTCGGCGCGCATCCGTTTACCCCATCAAGTTCCGCTCGGCACGCATCCTTTTATTCCATCAAGTCATGCGCTGCAAAGCCTAGCGCTGCATCGAACAGGGCGATGATGTTTTCCGGCGGCACGTTGGCCTGGATGTTGTGGACCGGCGCAAGCACGTAACCGCCGCCGGGAGCAAGAATGCTGATATTCTGTTCTACCTCGTCGGCCACCTGCTGCGGCGTGCCGAAGGTAAGCGTGTGCTGGCAGTCGCAAGCCGCCCCCCAGAACACCAGCCGATCGCCGAACTCGGCTTTCAGCCGGTGTGGGTCCATGCCGCGGGCGGTGGTCTGCACCGGGTTGAGGATGTCCACGCCCATCTCGATCAACAAAGGTATCAGCGGATAGATCGCCCCGTCGTTATGCATGAAAACCTTCATCGACGTGTGCCGATGTACCCATTCCAGCCCACGGCGATAATGCGGCATTATCAACTCGCGGAACATGCGGGGCGAGAGGAACGGGGCGTCCTGCGTTCCCAGGTCGTCGTTGAACTGTAGGATGTGTACCCGATCGCCCACGGCCGCGTAGAACCGCCGCAGGTTCTCCAGCCAAGCGTCGGTCAGCCTGCCGAGCAGATCGGCCACGTATTGCGGCTCGGTGGCCAGGGTGATCATCCAGGCCTGAAAATCGCCGGTACCCAGGCCGTAAAACAGCTCGTAGGGTGGTCCCATGGCGCAGATCAACGCCTTGTCGGTGTTGTGGTAAAGGACCTCGGCCTGCGCGCCCAGATGATCGCAATCCTCCGGGGAAAGCATGGGGATGTCGAGCGTCTGCGGGTCGGCATGGGCTGCGCCGGGATATTTGTCTAGCCGATCGAAGTAAAAACCGTCCTTTGGCATACGGGCCAGCGGCGATCCGTCGGGCTTGCGCAGCAGCAGACTCCCGCCCGGCTCCGCTTCGGGGTTGAAGCCTCCAGGAACCAAGACCGGAGTTCCGTCCGGCAATTGCCAGGGCTTCCAGTTTTCGTTGCGAATGCCGAATGCCACCGCGGGCCGTTGCAGCCCGAGCACGTCCGCCCCAAAACGGTCCAGCACCGGCTGTTCGATTTCGGCCAACATTTGGTACAGGTCATAAACGCGCGTGGGCGTGCGGATGCCCAAACGCTCTTTCAGCCGGTGATAAGCGGCCGCGTGGATGCCCGTTTGCCGTGTGCCGCCGAAGTCGATGGGCACCCGGTCCGGCTGCTGATGGTTTATCGCTGCTAGCACGCGTTGGCGCGAATTCATCTGCGACGTTGATAAGCGACTGCCGACTTTGAATCGCGCCGCCACCTGCGGCGCTGTCTGTCACCTCAGCCAGCTTGCGTAGAAAGATAAAAGGCCAGTCCCATCTGGCCGATCTGATCGAGCTGTTCTTCGAGCCAGTCCACATGGTTGTCTTCATCGGCCAAGATCGACTCGAGCATTGCCCGGGTGGCAGCATCGCCGACTTCGCTTGCCAACTTGATCGCCTCGTTGTAGCTGCGCACGGCATCCACTTCGGCGTCCAAGTCGGACTGGAGTTGCCGTTGCACGTCCGCGCCGATTTTCATGGGATTGAGTTTTGAGACCGTCGGTTGGCCTTCCAGGAACAGGATGCGGCCGATCAGCTTTTCGGCGTGTTTCATCTCCTGGATGGCGCGCTTCTCCACGGCCTCGTGCAATCGGTCGTACCCCCAGTTGGCGCACATCTCCGAGTGGACCATGTATTGGTTGATCGCCGTAAGCTCCTCGGCCAGCAACTGGTCGAGCTTCTGCACTAATCGCGCGTCGCCTTTCATGTTCGATCTCCCGCAAGCAAGTAAACTGTAGCCATTAACTGCCTTTACATTCCCCAGCTAACAACGTGCGCCAGTTTAGCGGAAAATCCCCTGGTGCGAAAGGAAGACCGCAACAGGCACCGAAAACATCCGCAGCGAAATCCCCGCGCAGGACCGAACCACCCGTGTTGGCTTATCTGCTTGGGTGCCGGCTTGCACTAGCCGATGGCTGGGCGCCAGCTTGCACAAGCGGAATAGACTGCTCAATGCGTGCTTGCGCGCGTATTCCGCCCCCCTTGCGATGCGCTGCTTGGTGCTGCCTATTGCGACTGACGGCTTGGTGCTGCGGCTTGCGATAGGCTGTCGGGGGCCGCTTCTGGTGATGCACTGCTACAGGCCGCCTGTTGTGATACGCCACCGTATGTCGCTTGTTGCGAGGAACTGCTGGGTGTAGCCACGTCGCGCAGTCTGCGAAATGCCGGCCACAGATGCCGATAGCCCCAAACAGCCATACGAGCCGACAGGCCACCGACAGCGATCGCCACTCGGCCCGTGACGTAGCTTGCCGGGCGCCATCGCTCGATAGCGGCGGTGCGCGGCCCCATGAAATCCACCGCCCGGCACTGGCCCTCGTAATGCACTCGCTCCAACAGATAGTAGAAAAGCAATTGTCCGGGGCTGTATGCGGCGTATTGGGGATCGTAGCCGATCTTGAAGGCATGCAGGACGCTCTTGGCCCAGTACCCGTACAGGAAGGCGATGGGCCGCCCGTCCAGCCGCAGCCAAACCAGCACCAATTGCCTCCACAGGGCCAGTTGTGTGGCTTGTGCCAGGTAGTAGCCGAACATCCCCGGGGAACGTAGCACCGAGCTGCCTGCGACGCCCTTCCAGCTTCGGTCTTCTACCTGGAAACCGCAACGCAGTAGCTGTGGCAGCTCGTTGGGGGCGATTTCCCAATGCACGTCGAGTTGTGCTCGACCGACCTTTTCTAGCCGCCGAGCCGCCTTGGCCATCGCCTGACGATGGCTCCGCGACAGGCTGGCCTTGTAGCCTTCCCAGTCGCCATCGATCTGTAGCCAGCCCACCTCTGCGCCGGGACGAACATAGCACGGCGCGCCGGAAGCGAGGCACCGCTGGGCGACCTGCCGCCACCGCGCCGCTTGGATGCATACTCCGTCCAGCCACAGCAGGCCGCCATCGGTTCGCAGCGTGGCCAACAGGGCCTCGATCACCGCCGGCGCATCGCAAGCAGTATCCAACAGCAATTCCCCGCAGGGCGCCCAGGGATTATTGGGAACCGATGCTACCGACAACAGGCCATAGCGGTGTCGCACAAGTGGCAGTGCCGCAAGCCATGTTCCTTCGTGTTCGACGGCCAGCGCCTCGAATCGGCCCTGTGGCGCGAACCGTTCGACCCACTGGGCCACCAACTCTGCCCGCAGGGTGGGCCAAGTTGCTTCGCTGCGCCACCACAGATCGTCCCAAGCGAACTGCCACCGGCGGAGCGCATCGACCGTCTGGAGCCTGATGACCGAATAACTGCTCATTGATTGCTGGCCTTTCAATTAAACAATGGCATTGCCGAGCGCGCCCTGCCACCAGCCCAGTTCCTTCGGACGCGGTAAAGCCGCGCAGCAGTCGGCACGGGCTGAACAACCGGCGGCACCGTTTCCTTCGATACAATCTGTTTGGTCTGCATACCGCTTTGGTCTGCACACGTGGCCCCTTGCCACAAGACACGCTTCGTTTCCCGCCCAGCAGCAGCCAGTGCAATACTTGACTTGTCGGAACCGGCCGACGGCGGTCGCCTTTGTTGGCGACGCTGTTGCGCTGTGCTTGTAGTCCCTGCGCAGCAAAAAGATGTTTCGTCGCCGAAAGCTGTTGCCTTTGGACAACCGCGGTCCGCTGCGGGTGATGTTCGTTTTGACCAGTATGCCCGTCGGGGGCGCCGAAACACTGCTGGTCGAGATTGTCCGCCGCATGGACCGCGCCCGCTTCGCGCCGGAACTATGCTGCCTGAAACGCCTCGGTGTGTTGGGCGAACTGCTTTCCAGGCAGATTCCTGCCCATGCCGGTTTGCTCCGTCACAAATACGACTTGCGTGTGTTGCCCCGCCTGGTGCGATTGATGCGGCAGCGGCAGATCGACGCAGTGATCACCGTGGGGCCAGGCGACAAGATGTTCTGGGGACGCCTGGCGGCCCGACTGGCCGGCGTGCCGGTGGTCTGTGCGGCGCTGCACTCGACGGGGTATCCCGACCGCGTCGAACGGCTCAACCGGCTGCTCGCGCCGTTGACCGACGCCTTCATCGCCGTGGCCAACTCGCATGGTCGCTTCCTGGCCGAGCACGAAGGCTGTCCGCAGCACAAAGTACGCGTGATCCCCAATGGCATCGACGCCGAGCGCTTCCGCCCGATACCGCCAGATGAGTCGCTGCGGGCATCGGTGGGCATCCTGCCTGGCCAGCCGGTGCTGGGCATTGTGGCCGCGTTGCGCCCGGAAAAAAACCACGACCTGCTCTTTCAAGCCGCAGCACTGGTGCGACGCCAGCTTCCAGATATGCAACTGCTCGTCGTTGGCGACGGCACGCGCCGGGCCGAACTGGAAACGATGGCCGCCGCGCTGGGGTTTCAGGTAGTGCGCGCGGACCGCTGCGCAAATAACTCACAGCCCGCCATGCCAGGCAGTGCAGCGGATGATCACGAGACTCGCAGCGGCGATGAATCTGTGCTGGTGGTCTCCGAGGTCGGGCAGCATGCTTTCTCCGCAAATGGATATCTCCAGCCGACCAGTACACCTTATGGCGGCTGTTGCGCGGCGGGTGTGATGCGACAATCGGCTGCGATCAGATTCCTGGGCACAAGAACCGATGTGCCCGAGCTGCTGGCCCTGATGGACGTAGTGGTTCTCACCTCGCACATGGAGGCCAATCCTCTTTGTCTGCTGGAAGCCATGGCCTGCCAGAAGCCGGTGGTCGCCACGCGCGTCGGCTCGGTGCCCGAGGTGGTATCCCATGGCGTAACCGGCTACTTGGTCGAACCCGGCAATGCCCCACAGATAGCCCAAGCGCTCGTGGAGCTGTTATCCAGCCCACAGAAGGCAGCAGCGATGGGCCGCGCCGGCCGCGAGCACGTATTGCGGCACGCGACGATCCAGCGCACCGTCGAAGGTTATCAGCAGTTGCTGCTAGAACTCTACAGTCGAAAATCAGCGGCGCCCGGCGCGTAACACTTGCGCCCACCTGCTGCCGGGCGACAACGCATCAGGCCATTACCGCTACGCGCCCGCCGGTCAGCCGCAGATACATTACTGCTTGGCACATCAGCGCCAAAGGCATGGTAAGCAGCACTCCGAGGCCGCAAACCAGGCTGCCCGCCGAACCGATCAGCCACGCCACAAACAGCACCAGGAAGATCATCAAGCGGTTGCCTTCGGTCATCGCCATCGCCTCGGTGAAAATGTCCACCACCGAGGCATCGCGGTCAAAAGCCAAGAAGAACACTGGGAAGAACACGCTCATCAGTATCCAACCAGGCACAATGCACAACAGCGACCCGATATAGCACATCAACATGAAGGCTACGTAAGTCAGTATCACGCGGCCGGTGTCTGGGCCGATGTAGAACAGTTCGTTGATGCTAGCGGGTTCTCCCCGGGCTATCTTCAAGAACAGCCTCATGCACTGCGCCAAGACGACGGCTACCACCACGATTATCAACGGTCCTTGCATCATGCCGTAAAGCAAAAACACAGGCAGAAACCTGAATATCAACCCCATAAAGAAGTTAACACTGAAAAACGCCACAATCACCACCACAAAGGCAATGGCTACGGCTGCCACGCACAGACCGAGTTGCCCCTTATAGATGTTCAAGGCGCTGGTAAGAACGTCGCCCAAATCGATCATCGGCGGTTTGCCAACGCCGCCCGAAGGGCCACCGGTGGCAGGGCCGCCGGTGGTACGTCCCGGCGTGCTGTCGGCGGTCTCTGCGCCGGGACCGGCCCAAGCCTCGTTGCTGGCCCAGGCAGCACCCGGCTGCTCACTGGACGCTCCACCGCTCGTGCCGCCTTGCCCCCACTCAGCGCTGGCTTTGGCTGTGCCGCCGGCGTTTTCGGCGGGCGAAGATAGGTGGGAAGAAACATCGTACTCAGGTTGAGACTGCTGCGCACCCGGCGGCGAAACCGGCGGTGGTGGCTCGGCAACATCTCCGCCCGGGCTGGGGATGGTCATCACAGCGCCGCACTTCGGGCACTTGGCCAGTTTGCCAGCGGTGTTGTCGGCGGTGCGCAACGGTTTGCCACAGTTGCTGCATTGGAATTCGATGGGCATGGAATACTCCCCAGAAGATAGATGACAAGCCTGGCACTGTGGGACGCCAACACCCTTGAAGCGGCTCCTGACTCTTGCCCTATCCAGCGGAACAGTAAATACCGTAGTAGCGCCGTTGCCGCAGGCGAGCTGTTACCCCCGATGAAGTATCATAATGATTATCAGCACACTTACAATAGCTCTGCGGCACTCCGGCTGAACCAAAAGCACACTTGCTTCAAAAAGCAGCCAGTATGTTAGCACAGTAGAGCAGCAAGTCTCTCATCGATATTTTTCAAATCCAGTTACTACGGTAAACGTCGCTTCGTATAGTTTGTTTTTGCCAGTTTTTATCCACTCAGTTTCCTTCAGCCAGCTTGTTTCGCCCGGTTTCCTTCGTTCAAAACAGGCCGGGGATGCGAAGATTGCTAGCACTGGCTTGTTAGTCTTTTCCGCATGGCGGCGCCAAAACCGACCGGATACTCCACGGGGAGAAACGCACTGCGGGGACTCTCGACCGCGCCGCATGGAAATGCTACACAAGAGCATTGTGTGGTACCTAAGATTCGATTGGAGAAAATTGCTTGACCATCGAGGGTCTTTCCGGTGGCGAAGTTCGCTGTGATCCTTCCGGCGGCCGGCAAAAGCAGCCGGTTCCGCGACGAACATTATAAAAAGCCGTTCGCACCGCTGGCGGGCCGCGCGGTATGGCTGCACGCTGCCGAGCGCTTTGTCAACCGCGATGACGTGGTGCAGACCATCCTGGTTATCTCGCCCGAAGACCGCGAGCAGTTCATGCTCAAGTATGCCGCCAACCTGACTATCATGGGCTTGGAGGTCGTCGATGGCGGGGCCGAACGGACCGATTCGGTCGCTGCTGGGCTGGCGCGCGTAAAATCCACCGCCGACTTCGTCTGCGTGCACGACGCGGTGCGTCCGTGCCTGGTAGATGAGTGGATCACCAAAGTCTTCCAGGCGGCCCAGCGAACCGGGGCGGCGATACTGGCCATCCCTGTGACGGCTACACTGAAGCGCGTCGGCCCGCAGCACGTCATCCAGGAAACAGTCGCCCGCGAGGCATTATGGGAAGCCCAAACCCCGCAAGTCTTCCGCCGCGATCTGCTCCTGGAGGCTTATGCGCAGCGGGGCGATATGGCAGCCACGGACGATGCGCAGCTCGTCGAGCGGTTGGGGCATCCGGTGGCGGTTGTGCCCGGCTCGGTGCTGAATATAAAAATCACCAGCAAGGAAGACCTCCGCCTGGCCGAGCAGGCACTGAAGGCTTTGCCTAAACCGAAGCTCGGCCCGATCCACCCCTTCGCTGACGACGAGCTGTGGCGATAGCCTGTACCAAACTGTGGCGATAGCCTGTACCAAACTGAACCCCTAGAAACCACAAGCCAATGCCCCGGCCTCATGTGTGCCCCTGGTGGGGTGGATACTTCATCGACAACCCGCTCCGCCGTCTGCTGCACAATCCCGAGCAGATTGTCGGACCGTACTTGCGTGCGGGAATGACGGTCATGGATTTCGGCTGCGGGATGGGGTTCTTCTCCATTGCGATGGCCCGGCTCGTCGGTCCCCAGGGAACAGTCATCGCCGTTGATGTACAACCGCAGATGCTGGCGGTACTTTCCCGTCGGGCAAAAAAAGCAGGAGTAATCCAGCAGATTCGCCCACATCTTTGCCGGCCCGACTCGCTGGGGATCGACGAACCGGTGGACTTCGTGCTGGCCTTCTACGCCGCGCACGAGGTTGCGGACCTGCGTCGGCTATTTGGCGAACTGCACAAGTGTTTGCGCCCCGGCTGCTCCATCCTGCTGGTCGAACCGATCGTTCATGTCAATGCCCAGGAGTTCCGGCAGATGCTGGCTACCGCGGAACAGCTTGGCTTCGGCGCCAGCGCAGGCCCCCGCGTCCGACTCAGCCACAGCGCGCTACTGACCAAAGCCACCTGACCGGCAGCATTCCGCACTTCCCTCCACGTGCGACGGCACCGAGGCGCACTCGGTATTCCCATCTGCGCTAGTGCTCCGCAATTGATCTGCGCCGGCCTGTGGTATTGGCTCGCCTGCCTCTGTGCTAGCGGTGCGCGCGTATCTGTGCTGCTGACGTGCGCCCAATTAAACATCAGCGCCATCGACTGTCTGAGGAAAAACGTCTGCACCCGCGCTATGGTCCTGTTGTGTTGATGGGACTATAAACGATCAGGACGCCGAAGCCAAAGTAACTGGATCGGTCAGCCGCTGGTAATGGGCGGGTGTTTCCGCCGGTTCCTTGTGGGGTAGCATTATAAAATACCCCAGCAGCACCAGCGTCAACAAACCGCTAAGCAATACGCTGGGCCAATGGAAGAGATATGCGCCCTGGGCGTCGCGGGCGAGCATCCATCCCAAATGCCGCCAGCCGGCTACGACTTCCCCCGGCAGCCAAACGGCCACCAGCTTCATGGCATTGTGAACCGCATGAAATGCCATCCCAGGCCATACACTGCCGGTTTTGACCGCTATGTAGCCGATCAGCACTCCTAACAGCACCGCGTTGAGCGACTGCTGCACCACTGCATGTGTCACCCCGAACAACAGCGCCGAGTAGATGATGCTCCTCCAGCGCGTCCCAGAACGCCAGAATCCGCTGAGCACAAATCCGCGGAAGGCCAGTTCCTCGCACACTGCTGGCGTCAGGGCGAAGGCCAGCACGGCTAACCACAGCGGGGCCGCGGTCATCAATCCCGCCAATTGCTCGGCGCGCACCGATAGTTCGCCCGCGGTCGGATAAAGCTGCTTGATCGCCCATACGGTGGCCATGGAAAGCGGGTGCAACACGATAGCCAACGCTGCCGCCGCCAACACCCACGGCAAGCGAGCTTTCCTTATCATCAACGCGCCGCCCGGATCTCGGGTCAGCAACAGCGCCAGCGCCACTGCCGGAGCCAGTATTACCCCCACCAGCACGGCCATGGTCGTCACCGCCATGGCCTTGGGGCTGGCAGGTTGAGGAAGTAACGCACTGAGGAAGAACCGCGTTACCAGCACCATCACGGCGAAGAAGACCGCCATGCCGGCAGTGGGACGGAGTCGCTTGTTGCGCAGCAGGTGTCGCAGCCACAAACTCAGGCTGATCTGTTCGCTTTCCCGGAACAGTACCGTCTCGCTGTTGAATTGCGCCACGGCCCAGCGTATGGCCAAGTAGCAACAAAAACCAGTAACAGCGGTCACCGGCGCCAGATATTGCATCGCCTGCCAATAGTTACCCTCGATCGCGCTGCGCAGCAGCAGGATCAAACCCGCCACCGGAATCAAGCTGCTGCCCAGATTCAATTCAAAAGCAGGAGAAAAAGGAAGGATCACCAGCGGCAAAGTGATGAGCATCAGCGGCATCAGATAATACTGACCTTCTTTGGTGCTGCGGGCGAAGGCCGCCAGCGCCAAGCACAGCGCGCTGAACAGGGCCGAGACGGGCAGCAAAGCGGCGGCCAACCACAGGGCCGCTGTGGCCGGAGGCGGTCCCATGCCCGGCATCCGATGCAAAACCGTCAGGCCCGTAATCGCCATACTGGCCAAGTTCAACACCGCCGTCACCATGCTAAAAAGGATAATGGTGGCCAATTTGCCGATTACGATTTCGCCACGTTGCGCCGGGCTGCTCAGCAGCGTCTCCAGCGTGCCGCGTTCCTTCTCGCCGGCGCACAGATCGACCGCCGGGTAGAAGGCTCCCGTCATCGCCCACAATACCAGCAACATCGGCAGTATCTTCCCCCAGGTGACGGCCTTGCGCACCTGCTGTTTGTCGGCCAGATCGATGGTCTCGACCGCCACGGGCCGCATGACCGCCGGATCCACGCCTAGGGCTTCTAGGTTCCGCCGGCCAACCAGGTCGCTCCAACGCCGCAAAAGCTCCAGCAACCGCCGTTCGGCGATTAGCGAACGTTCGCTTCCGCCAATAAGCAACTGTGGCGCCGGTGGGACAGGATGGTGCGCGGCAGAAGACGATTCCTGTGCGGCAGAAGACGATT
>CALLPE010000014.1 GCA_938015445.1 uncultured Pirellulales bacterium | reverse complement strand
GGTCGCTCCAACGCCGCAAAAGCTCCAGCAACCGCCGTTCGGCGATTAGCGAACGTTCGCTTCCGCCAATAAGCAACTGTGGCGCCGGTGGGACAGGATGGTGCGCGGCAGAAGACGATTCCTGTGCGGCAGAAGACGATTCCTGTGCGGCAGACGACGATTGGTGCTCCGCACGCGACGATGAGCACTCAGCGGCGGATGACCGGTGCTCGACCGGAAACGATGTGGGTGTGTCTTTTTCGGCATCCGACGCAGGCTGCCCAGGCGCAGTATCCTTTTCGGCCGGGATCGTGCCACCAGGCACGTCGCGCGGAGCCAGCTTGTTTTCCGCCCAGGTGGCTTGCCGCTCGGATCGCTCGGCGGCCCACTGCCGAAAGACGGTCAACCGCTGGGCGAAATCAGGGGGAAACAGTAATGCCGCGTCGAACTGCCCCCCACTCACCGCCGAGTGTGCCTCGGCTTGCAACAGTTCAAAGCGCTGCCAGGCGGATTGCTGGATGTCTTCGGGATGCGCCGTCGCTACCACCTGCTGGGAAAGAACCATCACGCGCAGCAGCCGCGATTCCTCTTCCCTATCGAACAGTGCGCCCGAAAAACGATCGTTTTCCAGTAACGGCGGCAGAGCGTCGAGTTGCTCTGCGCCCACGACCATCACCGAGACGACCTGCTCCTGCATGAATTGGGAAATCTGCGCCAGGCTTACGCCCAACAAAGGATACAGTAGCACCGGCAGCACGAAGATCATAAACATCGTGCGTCGGTCGCGCAGTTGGTCGCGGATTTCGCGTCCGATGATTAGGCTGATGTTAGAAAGCTTCATTCGCTGCCGGCCGAAACTTCAGCGGCGAGGGCGTCGCCGCGCTGGGCAAACTGACGGTCGTGTTCGGTTATTAAGCGGAAGAACAGCTCTTCCAAATCCTGCTGGCCGTTCTGGCTGCGCAACTGTTCCAGGGTTCCCTCGGCCAGTATCCGTCCCCGGTGCAATATGGCGATACGATCGCAAAGCTTTTCCGCCTCGCGCATGATGTGGGTCGAGTATACGATGCACTTCCCTTGACCGCGCAGTTGGGCCACGGTCTCCAGCAGCGCTCGGGCGACCAGCACGTCCAGCCCAGCCGTGGCTTCGTCGAAGATCAACACCGGCGGGTCGTGAACCAAAGCGCGGGCGACCGACACTTTCTGTTTCATGCCGGTAGACATCTTGGCTCCCAGCACGTCGCGGCAGTCGTGCATATTCAGTCGGATGAACAGTTCCTCCATCCGCGGCCGGAGGATGGCATCGGGGATGCTGTGCAGGCGTCCGAAGTATTCCACCATTTCCCAGCCGGTCATCCGGTCGTAAACGGCCGTATTGGCCGAGACGAAGCCGATGGAACGGCGGACCTGGTCGGGCTGCCGGACCACGTCGTAACCGTTAACCAGCGCGGTGCCCGCCGTAGGCTGCAATACGGTGCTGAGAATGCGCAAGGCCGTAGTCTTGCCGGCGCCGTTGGGGCCCAACAGGCCGAATATCTCGCCGGCCGAGGCCTGAAAAGTCAATCCATCAAGCGCCACAAACTGGCCGCGGCGCAGATCGCTGTAGTGTTTGGTCAGTCCGCGAACTTCGATCATCACCCGCCGCGCCGCAGTGGCGGAGGATTCGTCTTGTGCCTGGTTAAACAGGTTTGTTGTCACCGGTTCGTGCCGTGGTTGATCGTGTCGGGGATTATAAGCCAGCCGACCGCCGAGGGCGTCTTAGGGCCTCTAGCAACAAGTCTACCTTATCATGGCTGCCCGTTACCGCGCGCAAAAGCTGACGTACCCCCTCATGGCTGCGACGTGTTCGTGCCAGGCAAAGCCTGCCCAGCGGCTCATTTTGGCGGCTCGTCCAGCAGTTCATAGTAGACGTTGCGTCGCCGGGGGGTAAAGCCCGCCTGGGCGATCGCTTGGCGAATTTGCTGCTCGGTGGCGTAAAAGCGTGTGCCGGCGGCGGCCACCACATTCTCTTCGATCATCACGCTGCCGAAATCGTTTGCCCCGAAGCGCAGTGCCAGTTGCGCTACGCGCAATCCTTGCGTCACCCAACTGGCTTGGATGTTGGCGAAGTTGTCCAGAAACAACCGGCTGACGGCCAGCGTGGCCAAGTACTCCACCGGTCCGACTTTGGGCAGATGGGCCAAGCGGGTGTTGGCCGGCTGGAACGTCCAACAGATGAAGGCCGTGAATCCGCCGGTTTCGTCCTGTAGTTGGCGGAGGCGCTGAAGGTGTTCGATCCGCTCGGCAAGCGTTTCCAAGTGGCCGAACATCATGGTGGCCGAACCGCGGCCACCCAGCCGGTGCCACGCCCGACACACCTCGAGCCACTGCTCGGCCGAGATTTTGCCCGGGCTGATCGCCCGGCGGACGCGATCGACCAGTATTTCCGCCCCGCCGCCAGGCAAGCTGCCCAGCCCAGCTTCGCGCAACCGCCCCAGC
Source organism: uncultured Pirellulales bacterium (assembly GCA_938015445.1). GTDB lineage: Bacteria > Planctomycetota > Planctomycetia > Pirellulales > Thermoguttaceae > CALLPE01. The sequence goes on along the minus strand of CALLPE010000014.1, from coordinate 24,406 downwards.
ACCGTTTCCACCGGCAGACCGCTGATCGAGGCGATATGATGTATTTCCGGCGGGCTGAAACCGTGGATGTTAATCTGGGGAAAGTGCTGCTTGATGTCCCGCAACAGCCCTTCGTACCAACGGATGTCCAGATCGGGGTGCAGCCCCCCTTGCAGCAAGATTTGCTCCCCGCCCAGCGCAATAGTCTCTTCTATTTTTTGCAACAGCTCGTCGCGGCTGATGACATGCCCGCCGGGATGACCAGGCGGACGCGAAAACGCGCAGAACGCGCATCCGCTCGTGCACAGGTTGGTGTAGTTGATGTTGCGATCGACGTTATAGGTGCGATAGCCGACCGGATGACGCCGGCGCGTAGCGGCGTCGGCCGCCTTGCCCAGCGCGGCCAAGCGGCGCCAACCGAGCAGGGCAAGGCCTTCGCCAGGCGAAAGTCGCTCGCCGGCCAGTGCTTTGCCCAACGCAGCGTCAATATCAGCCGCTGCCGACCTTTCAGTTTCACTAAACAACGATGCTGGTCTGTCACTTTCGGTAAACAACGGTTACTCCCGTTCGCCAAACAGGTCTTCTGCTGGTCGAACAGACAATGCTTTCTTCCGGCTGGGGAAGTACGTCCCTACAAGCCGACTGCGCCGAAGTCGCTCATACCTCCTCGGCCACACAGTCGCATTTGCGTACCGAGATCGCCCCGGTGGGACAAATGTTGATGCAGTTACCGCAGCGGATGCACTGGTCGCTGTCGATCCAGATGTATGTTGCCTGCTGGGGCTCGCTGGCAGGCACCTCTTCGTAACTGAACTTCAGCACATCGGGGTTGACCGGGCCGTAGTACCGCTGGTCGCCCGTCGCCCCACCGTCGGCCTCCTGTCGCTGGAGCTTCCCCAGGCGCAAAATGCAATTTCGCGGCGAGACTTTGATGCACCAATCGCAGTGGATGCACTTGTCCTGGTCGATTTCGAACTTATAGTTGCACCAGTAGCAGCGCCAGGCGTGGATGTCGGCCTGTTCGGCTGTAAAGCCCAGCTCGACTTCGTCGGTCAGGCCGCGATTCTCAAGCGGCAGCACGGGCATAGGCGGTGGCTCGACCAAGTCGTGGTCGCGCAGGCGCCCGGTAATTCCCGCCGGCTTGATGTCCACGAACCGCCGACGCCGGCGCCGGCCCATCAGGTAGCAGTCAACTTCCTCGGCGGCTGCTTTGCCGTCGGCAATGGCCTCGATGACGCTGGCGTTGCCGAAGGCGAAATCGCCCGCTATGAAAAGATTCTCGCGGCTGGTCTGATGCAGCAGCGGATGGCCGTTTTTAGCCAGTGGCGGGTTTTGCGGTCGAACCCCAGGCGGAAGCACGCTCGTATCTTGCGTTTGGCCGATGGCGGCAATCAGTGTGTTGCACTCCACCACGAAATCGCTGTGCTCCAGCGGCGTAATGCGTGGTTTTCCGCCTTCATATTCCGATTCCAACACGTTCCGCACGAACCACACGGCCCTGACGCGCCCGTTAGAGCACACGGCCCGAACCGGGCTGACCAAGGTGTGCACCGCGATGCCTTCGCTTTCCAGTTCGTGCAACTCTTCCTCGGTGGCGGACATCTGGGCCAAACCGCGGCGATACATGATAGCCACCAGTGCGTTCGGGCCGAGCAGCCGCCGCGCCGCGCGCGCGCAATCGACCGCCGTGTAGCCGCCGCCGATGACGAGCACCGGGGCTTCGACCGGCAGAGGTTTGCCCTCGTTGAAGCACTTCATGAAGTGCAGGCCCTCAACGACTGCCGTTTCGGCCAGTTCCGGCAGCACGAGTCGCCGCGGCTTGTTAGCCCCCACGGCCAGCACCACGGCGTCGTATTGGCGGCAAAGCTCGTCGAGATGTCTGGCATCCACAGCCGCACCCAATCTGACTTGGATGCCACTCTGGATAATGGCGTCGATGTCTTCCTCGAGCACATCCCGCGGCAAGCGGAACGCCGGCACGCCGAAGCGCACCTGTCCACCCAGATACGGCTCGCGTTCGAGGATCGTCACTTCGTGTCCGTACCGTTTCAGTTCGCGTGCAGCGGCCAGTCCGGCCGGACCGCCGCCGACAACCGCCACGCGCTTTCCGCTCGGCCCGAAGTACGGCGGCAGCGGTCGGCTTTTGCCAGTTTTTCCGTCGGCGGCCGAACGTTTCAGGTGGCAGATGCGCACTGGGCCGAGAATGCTGGTCCACTGGTAGCGGCATCGCTTTTCGCAAGGCCGCGAGCATATCCGTCCCAGCACGCCTGGCAGCACGTTGTCTTCTTGGTTTATCAAATGCGCCTCGTCGAACTTGCCCTCGGCGATCAGGCGGATGTATTCCGGCACGTTGGTGCGCGCCGGGCAAGCCGCACGGCAGGGTACATCGCGCAACAGCACGTGCATGTCGCCGGCAGCCGCCGCCTTGCCGGTATCGACCGACAGCTCCAGCGTGTTGGGGGCCATTTGGTACTGGATTCCCAAGGCTCGCACAGCCTCGACATACGGCTGCACTCCCACTTCGGCGACGTGTGCGGCCAGAGTTTGGTGGACGCGGCCCACGCTCAAAAACTTGTCCAGCACCGCTTGCACCACTCGCACGCAGTCGTGCAGCTTGAACTCGCCGATTACCTGGCCGAGCCGGTCCACGTCGCCGCCAATGGTTATCTGGTAGCCTTCAGTCGAACCGCGCTGCTCCCGAATCCGCAGTCCCCGCAAGCCAATGTCCGCGATGCGATACGGCGAGCAGGAGTTCGGGCAGCCGGTGATGTTGACCAGCACGCTGCGGGCGATGGGTTGGTACTTCGGGTCGTTGACGACCGGCTGGAGCAGGTCGAACATGGTGTGGGTGTGAGTGACGGCCAGCGGGCAGTAGGTGGTCCCCACGCAACTGACCACATCCGGCAGGCCGTTGATCCCCTCGGACCGCAAGCCTGCTGCGGCGATTCCCTCTTTGACCTCGGCCACCGTACCCAGCAGCACGCCGTGCAGCTCCAGATTTTGCCGGTTGGTGCTGTAGAGAAATCGGTCGGCATATTTTTCCGATAGCTCGGCTAAGCAGCGGAGCTGCTGCGCGGACATTTCCCCTTTGGGGATCATGGCTGCTACGACCATCCCGCCCGTACTGCCCAAGCAAACAGCGTCCATATTTTCGCGCACCGGGCGAGGGTCAATTGGCATTCCGCAGTCTTCCACCCATTGGCTGCGGAACTGGCTCCGGTCGATGCCGTCTTGGTCCAAGTACTGCTCGACCAACTGGCGGCAGCGGTCGATGCCCAGCCGATCAACGACGAACTTCAGCCGCGCGTACATGCGGATGTAGCGGTCGCCATAGTCGCGGAACAACAGTCCGATGGCTCGGCACAGGTCTACGATGCGTTCCGGCGGTACAAACCCGTAGAGCAACTGGCCGATGAACGGCTTCCAGCCCATACCACCGCCGATGAACACCCGAAAGCCAACCTCTTCGCGGTCGCCGGACAGACGTGCCCTGATGGCCACGATGCCGATACAATTGATGTGCGGTTGACCGCAGTTGGCCGGGCAGCCGGAGTAGGTGATCTTGAACTTCCGCGGCAGGTTGTCCAGTTCACGGCAAGCCGAGAGCCGCTTCGAGGTAGCTTGGGCGAACGGCAGCACATCCAACCGCGCATAAGGGCAAACCGACGCCCGTGCGCAGGCCGCCACGTTCCGCGTCACGTCGCCGCAACCATGAAAGGTGGTCAAGCCCGCTTGCTTCAAATCGCGCAGAAGCTGCGGTAGGTCTTTCAGCCGCAAACTGTGCAATTGTGCGCTTTGCCGAGTGGTGAAGGAGATTTTCCCTCCGGAGTATTTATCGGCTGCGTCGGCCAGAGCGCGGGCCTGCACCGAGGTGAACTTTCCGCCGGGAATCACTACCCGCGCCATGTGCGTTCCCGGCTGCCGCGACTGATATATTCCATACCATTTGGCGATGGCGACTTCTTCGCGGGAAATTGAGCCTTTTCGGGCGATCTCGTCGAAATCAAGCGTCAAGCCGCGCTCTTTGATCGCTTCTTCGTCGCTGCGCCGTAGTTTTCGCAAATCACGCTGCATAACTTTTAACACCTCGAGCAAGTCGATATTACACGGTACACGGACAAACAACCGCTCGGCCAGAACCTTTCGGCCTTTGCCGCACACCGCCTGGCCTACTGCGGTTGTTGCTGGCTTACTGTGGTTATTCTACCGGGCAAAAGAAGAGTTGGGTTTGTGCGCTGGCCGACAGCAGCCGATAGGTCATCTTCCCAGTTTGCCGCCCCAGGCGCAAACTGCGCCACCGCACCGGACTATGCAGCACCCGACCATTCAGCTTAAACCGACAAGCATCGCACAGCGCAACCGCCTCGGCAAGCAGTCGTTTGGGCCACCTGTTCTAACAGCCTCTCACGGAACCACCTTCGCTGGCACCCTATCCCCAGCAGAGAGCTAGTCAAACCTTTCGAGGGTTTTATTTTGTTAAAGCGTCTGATTTTTCCTTTCCGGCAGCAGCAAGCCCGCCAACGGGCGGCACGCTGTGCAAACCAATCTGTCTATCCCACGCCGTACAACGCAAGTTCTTCAACCCAATTTTCTTGTCCCATACTCTACGACCCAAAATCCAGAATCGAATTATATAATCGACCCGCTACAGTCCAAGTTGCGAGTTACCATCTGTATAATCGTTAGTAGTCGCTGGTGCGAAGCGAGCTGGTGTTGCTTACGAAATATAAGAACGTTCTGCTTATAAAAACACAGACTGGCATTGCCTACTAAAATACGCGGAGGCGATCGGTCGGATATGTCGCTCCTTGCCGATGCCGAGTCGGCACATCTGCGTCAAGCACAGCCCTTGGCTGTGCGGATGAGGCCGCGCACGCTGGCCGAATTTGTCGGCCAGCAGCACTTTTTGGGCGAAGGCCGCTTGCTGCGTCGGTTGCTGAAGGCCGATCGGCTGGGTTCGGTCATCTTCTACGGCCCACCAGGCACAGGCAAGACCTCGCTTGCCCGGCTGCTGGCTACAGAAACCAAGAGCCACTTCCGGCAGCTTAGCGCCGTGACAAGCGGTGTGAAGGAACTGCGCGATATTTTGGATGAAGCTCGCCATCGGCTAGCCGCCACAGGCGAGCGGACTTTGCTTCTGGTGGACGAGCTGCACCGGTTCAACAAAGCACAGCAAGACGTGCTGCTGCCCGACGTCGAAGAAGGCGTGGTGATCCTGGTCGGCGTGACGACCGAAAACCCGTTCTTCAGCATCAACAGCGCGCTGGTCAGCCGCAGCCGGATATTCCAATTCCAGCCGTTGTCGAAAGAGGACATAAAAACATTGATCTGCCGTGCGCTGACCGATGCCGAGCGCGGCCTGGGGCGCTGGCCGGTCAACATCGACGAAGACGCACTGGAGTTTTTAGCCGAGGTTTCCGACGGCGACGCCCGCCAGGCATTGTCGGCGTTGGAGGTCGGTGTGCTATCCAGCCAGCAGTTCCCTTTGCAGTTCACCCGGCAATTGGCCGAAGAATCGGTGCAGCGCAAGGCCGTGCAATACGATCGGCTGGGCGACGCACATTACGACAGCATCAGCGCGCTGATCAAGAGCATCCGCGGCAGCGATCCCGACGCCGCCTTGTACTGGCTTGCCCGAATGCTCGAAGGGGGCGAAGACGTCCGCTTTCTGACCCGGCGGCTGGTCATTTTGGCCAGCGAAGACGTGGGCAACGCCGACCCGGCGGCGCTGCCGCTGGCCGTGGCCGCGGCGCAGGCTTGCGAGATCGTGGGCTTGCCGGAGTGCCAGTTGGTGCTCGCCCAGACAGTCACCTATTTGGCCTGCGCGCCCAAGTCGAACGCGGCGACCATTGGCATCGGCGAAGCGCTGCGCGACTTGCGCCAGGGCCGCCTGTTGCCCGTGCCCGTCCATCTGCGGGACGCCAGTTACGCGGGCGCCAAACGGCTGGGGCATGGCGTGGGCTATCAATATGCCCACGACCATCCCGACGCTGTGGCAGCCCAGGATTATCTTGGCGTGGAACGCATCTACTACCGACCTACCGACCGCGGTTATGAAAGGCAGTTGGCCGAACGGCTGGAGGCCATCCGCGCCCGGTTGCGCCAGGCCAAAGACCACACTCAGCAATGAGCGTCTCGGCACGGTCAAAAGACTGCACCCACCGCAAATGCTTCCTTGTGGGGAAACTGCGGGTTCCCTGTGGGGATGCTGTGGGCAGCAACCCCGTTGCCAGCACCAGCCAGTGTCAGTTCTGGCCGATGACGACCACCGTCTGAGGTATCGCCGGTGCGGAGGCCGGGAAATACAATTTGCCGCCGCCCACCGACGCTTCGACGTAATATTCCAAGTCGCCGGTTAGCTTCTCGGCCGGCAGCGTCGCTTGATACACGCCGCGAGCTACGTGGGTCATCGGCGTGCGGACGAACTGCCCGGCTCCCAACGGCCGCCAGCACAACACCGGTACAGAATGCTTCGCTTCCGGATTGCTTGCCTTCGCCTCCTGATTGCTCGCATTCGCTTGCGGCTTACCGGGTTGCGCTTCGGAATTGCTCGCTGCTTGTGCGGCAGCCGCCGCCGGGCTTGTCGGGCCTTGCAGCACGATGGCACGCAGTCGCAGCGGTTCGCCCGACTCCAGCACGCCGCGCACCGTGGGCACGACCAGCCGCGCCGGGCCGTTGTAGTAGCGCGGCGGCATAGCATCGGCAGGCAATGGTTCTCCGAGTAGCTTCGCTAGCTCTTCGCCTGGGGCCACGAGCAGTCCCGGCAAATTGTGCTGCTGCCAGTTGGCCACCGTGCCCAGCTCGCCATAGGTCGAGACCGTCTGCATCAGCCAGTTGTGCAGTTCAGCCACTTCGGCGACCAATTGCTTGCGCAGCGGCAGGGCCAACTGGCGGGCGAGTTTCTTTTGAGCTTCGGAGTCTTTCTCGGCTTTGACTTTCTTGATTGCTTCGTTGTATTGCGCCCACGTGCAGCGCATTTTCCCCAAGGCACGCAAATAGCGGAAGTTCGCCAGCCAGTAATCGAATCGCTCCAAGTGCCCCGCACCAGCCGCGGCTGCCAACCGACGCAACTGGGCGAATTGTTCCACGAACTCGTACTGTTTGGCAACTTCGTCCCACACCGTGGAATCGGGCCTGATCCCACCAGGGCCGTTGACCCATGTAGCCGGCTGCGGCAAGCGGCCGTCCAACTGCGCCAGCAGCTTGGCGGCCGGCCGGGCCGCCTGCGGGCCGAACTCGGCAGTCGCCCAGTCCAGATAAAAATCTTCGCTGGGCAAATGGCGATTCGGGTATTTGGTGGTGCGAGGGGCGGCCGGCCAATCGGCGGCAAAATCTTTGTACGCTGGGCCTCCGCAATTGATCTTCCGCGTTGCCCGGTCGCCCTGCACTACTATCGCCGCGATACATGGATACTCGACGATGTGCAAGAACTCGATCGACAATTGACCGTCTTGCACTTCCACGTCGGCAAAGGTGTAGTCGAGCGCCTTGTTCTTGCCCACCTTGGCAAAGATGTCCAACGAGTCGATCACCGTCTTACCCTGAAGCTTGACCCCGAAGACTCGCTTCTGCGCTTCGCCGTAGTGCGGCTCGCAGAACTTGAGCGTTACGGTGTACTTGCCGTTGGGAACATCGAGTCGATAAGCGGCCACGTCCCAGCGGACGGTCTGATACAGCGGCTGGTCTTCGGTTCCCTCGATCCTATTGTTGGGGAAAGCGGCGTAGTTGCCGCCTTCGGGGCCTTCGGGCAGCTTCTTTGGCCCGGGAAGCGCCGCGTCGGCAAAAGCGCTCTGGTCCCAAGCCGCTTTGGCCAAAGCCGAAACGTTGGGGCTTAGTATCCGCGTGCGCCAGTGGATGCCCATCAGCCCGGTGCAACCGTACTTCCGTGCATCGACAGCGTCCTTGCGCATCCGGCCGACCCAAAGCTGTGGGACGATCATCGCCGGGTCGTCTTCCAACCAGGGGATGGCCCATTTGGGCCTGCCAGTCACCCTTTGGAACCCCGGTTCAACCGGTGCGTGGCCTACTTCGCGGTTGATACAGCTCATGGGCATGTTCTTGGGCAAAAAGTTATCGAACAGCGCGCGATCCTGTTGCGGTCCCAACACCCAGCCGCAGGTGGCCAAGGTGAACGGGGCTTGAACCTGCTCGGCGGCGGCGATTACTGCACGCAAGTCGGCAAGCGTGGCATCTACCTTCTGCTGCGATACGGCCTGCCACGTCCAGTCTTCGGGCGTCCACAACCAGTAGTATTTCAGCGGATGGGTGCGCTTGATGCGCTCGAAGATGCCTTGATAAACCTCTTGCACCACCGCGGGGTCGGCAGGGTTCTTGCCAGCCGCTTTCAGCCGTTGTTGGACTTCGCGGGGAATAATCAGCGGCGTTTCGGTGCCCAGGCAGGTATCCACGCCCAGCCGCTCGGCAAAGCTGAAAGCATCGCGTAGCAATTGGCCCATGCGATTGAATAGCTCGTTGCTCTGCTCGACGGGCATCTTGTTCCACGGATGGGTGTCGCGCATGTACTCGGCCCCGAAGTCGTCGCGGTCGAACAGCTCGGCCGCGCCCAACACGTAGTCGCTGGTGGGCATGGGCTTGTAACCCCAGGCGCCGGTGACGTTCATGGTCACGAAGTGCCTGGCCGGATAGCTGAACTTCACCCGGCCGTCCGGCAGGATGTCCTCAGCCAGCCCGATCCATACCAGCGGCTCCGGCCCCACGCCCCCTTGCGGATACGTGTGCAATCCGAAGAAGTTCATCCCCAACTTGGGCAACTGGGCCAAAACGGCCTTGTAATCGTCGAGGCTCCACCAGTCGGGGCCTTCGGGAAAGTCGTGGAACGGTTGTATGCCGCGATGGGCGAAAAGCGGCGCCCGGGCCTCGGATAACTTAGGCATCGACAGCCGGATGCGGCCATCGGGAATCACGTCCCCGTGCAGATAAAAACGCACTCCCAGGTGCTCGGCCAGACGATACGCCGCGTAAAGCAAATTGCTACCTGTGCCGCTTACAACCAATACTTGCCGGCCTTGGTGCTCGATGGTCTTCAGCACCGCCTTGCCATCTTGGCGCAGCAAGGTGGCCAGCTCCGGCTGGGCGGCAAGCCATCGGCCGAATCGCTGCGGATGCCCAACGACAATCAAATCGCCTGGCGGTACATCGTCAAGGCTATCCAAGTCTGCCTGTCGCAGCGGTAACAGCTCGCCGGTTCGCAGATACAGGTAACGGCGCACTTCCTTGGCCGCCAATTGCTCCGTCCAAGTACCTTGGGCCGGCATGAGAATCGCTGCCGGCACGGCGTCGCTTTCCGCAGCCTTACCCACCGGCGGTGCACCAAGCAGCGGTGCACCAAGCAGAAGTGCTGTGATGGTCGCCGCAGCCGCGACCGCCCTCGCCGAAACTAGCAAGTATTGGCGCATGGACTTGAAACTCCTGAGGTCCGAGGAAAGAAGAGGAAAGAATCAGCGCAGCATATCCACTGCCGCTGGAACGGTGGTCAAACAAAGGAACATTTGCCGGCACATTTTTGTCGACTATGGCAGTTCGGCGCAACTGGTCCGAAGTTTGCCGTAAGCCTGTCAGGTTGTGCTGCCTGCTGGAACCAAGTTGTGCCTGTGCTGGGGCGTTACCGTTCGCCTGCACGATGAGCTACCTAGCGCGGCATTACAGCCACTTGGTGCGTTGCGGGCGGTTGATCAGTACGTCGGCTTCCGGCACGCCGGGGACTTTCATGGCCGCACTGTCCCATTGGATCGGCTTGCCTAGTCGCAGGGCCACGATACCCACCATGGCGATTTCGCAAATCGCTGCGGCGGTGTCGAAGCCTTGGAACGTCTTCCCTTCTCCCTTGCAAGCGTTAAGCCATTCGAGCATGTGGTTCTGCCCCGGTGCGCGCGGCAGGGTGACCGGCACCGGCTTGGCGGCTTCGTGATTCAACACGCCGCGGAACTTGTCTTCGCCGGTCATCTTGATCGTTCCGCCTACGCCCCAGGCGTTGGCAAACAACAGTCCCTTCTCGCCGACGAACAACACCCCGTCGCCCGGCACACGGTTGTATGTGGCCGCCAGTTGGCTGGCCAGGGGTTCGGGCGGTCCGGCCTTGGGGCCATCGTGCCACCACAGGGTCACCGGCGGCAGATCGCCCCGGGCCGGAAATTCCCAGCAGAACTTGTTGGCCGAAGGGTAACTGTCCTTCAGCGGCTCGGGATGCTCGCAGCGGCAGCTTGTCGGCCGGGTGAGCTTTAACGCCCGCCAAGGCAAGTTATGTGCGTGTGCACCCATGTCGGCCAAATGACCGTCGCCGAACTCCAACCACCGCCCCCACGCCAGGCAACCGCCAAGATAGTATCGCTTGAAGGGCAGCAACTGCGACGGGCCACACCAGAAGTCCCAGTTCAGCCCGCTGGGGATGGGATCGGCATTGCGGTCGATCTCGGCGCTGGGCGGGAAGCTGCGGGTGATCCAAGTATGAACTTCGCGGATCGCCCCCAGCACGCCCGCCTGGATCACCTCCATCGAGCGGCGGAACGTCTCGCTGGCGCCGCCCTGGGAGCCGATTTGCGTGGCCAATTTCGTCTGCTTGCCCAGTTGTTCTATCTCGCGCGTTTCAGCCACGCTGTGTGCCAGCGGCTTTTCGCAGAAAACATGTTTGCCAGCCAACAAGGCAGCCTTGCACATCGGCACGTGCCACCGCTGGCCCGGCGCTACCACTACCGCATCGACCGATTTTTCGCCTTCCAACAGCTTACGATAGTCTTCGTACACCTTGGCCTTCTCCACGGCAGCGCCGTTTTGGCCGTGTTTGGCGGCTTCTTTCACCAGTAGAGAAATCTCGTCCGTGCTGACATCGCACAGCGCTACGATGTTTTCGCCAGGACCGAGAATCGAACCCAGCAGTTGCCGGCTGCGGCCGCCGCAACTAAGCATTCCGATATTCAGTCGTTTGCTGGGAGCGTCGGCGCCGAGCACTCGGGAAGGAACCACTCGCGGCGCCGCCAACGCCCCTGCGCCGGCGACCGCCACATGCTTTACGAACTGCCGTCGAGAAGTGCGCAACTGTTGCATGACAGAAGACTCCGCTAGAGGTAACCGGTGGTGTGAAATAAAGGTCTGCACAACCCGCGCAACAAGGCGCGCGGCGTTGCGAGCAATTGTTTACCATCGGGGGGTCGTACTGGAGTTTAACACGCGCTCTGTACTCAATCAAGCGTTTGGCGCACTCCGAAGTGCGCAGGCTGCGCTGTCAGGGCGCCCGCAGCGGCCGCTTGCTCGTCGGCCTGGCGCAAGTCGGCTGCAATTCCCGTCGGGTCGAACTGTGCGGTAAACTTATGGAGGTACACTTAGACGGAAACCTATTGGCAGCGGAAGAAGATGGTTTCTTCGGTCGACGTCAGCAACGAAACTAGACTACTGCCAGCGCAAAGCCCGATTACCGAAACCGAATTGCGCGCAGCGCTGCGGCAGGTCGATCGCTGTGCGCTGTTGGTGCGTCCGCGGATGCTACGTCGGGTGATCCGGGAGCATTACCGCCTGGGAGGGTTTTCCTATCGGATGCCGCATCAGGAATGCCTGGTGATCCAACGCCAGTCATTGCTGGAAATCGTCAATTACGACGAGTTGCCGCTCGACCATTACGATGTGCTGCCGGAGCGGCTGATTCTGATCGCCATGCCGGACGACCGGCGATTGGCCCGGCTGGGCCGCGGTGGGGCACTGCTGTACTGTTGGCGGCTGCTGTATCACGCCCGAATCCACGACGCCCTGGAGGAACGGTTCCGCTTGGGACAAGTGGATGGGCCGGGTTTGCGGCGGCGCATCTGGCAGTTGGGGTTCAGCCGGTTCGATGAAATTCGTGCCGTCTTACAACAGGAGCATTTGCTGTTGCCGCCCCGGGACGACCGCACGGTGTACATCGAGTTCGCTGCGTTGTACTGCGAGCTGCGGTTCTTCGCTCCCGAATTGTTAGAGGCGTATTTTCCCGGCATCGAACAGCCCGAAGTTGTCGAAAGCTTGCTGGCCGAGGACATCGACGCCGAACAATTGCTGGCCGCCACGCGCCTTCCTGGGGCGCCTGATCCCCAGCCGTGCGCCGTGCCCGAGCTGCTCGAAGAGTTGATCATAGACACTCCCGAAGAACAAACCGACGAGCTGCCTGCCGAAGAGGAGCCGTCAGAACATCGTTATCGAAAATGGCTGCGCCGCGCGCAGCGCGAGGCGGCAGCAGGCAATGTGGTGGCGGCAGCGATCTACCAAGCTCGAGCCGCGCGCTACGGAACGCCCCGGTTGCAAGCCAAAGCCTACGCGGCGATGAAAAGCAACATTGGGCATTTGGTTCATCGGCTGGGGCGGGCATTGGAACTTCGCCAGCAAACCGCCGAGCCGTGGCAAAATGCACTCTACGCCCTGATGCTGCAAGCCCCGCGGGGCATCTGGACCGCCGAAGCCCGATTGCTGTACGACCTGCAAAAAGTCTGCGTCGATGCCGAGCGGGAACTGTTTACGGTCGATGCAGCCGAATGGCTGCGGCGGTGTCTGTCGAGCTTGCTGGCGGCTCTGATCGGCCTGGTATGCCATCCGCTCAGTGCGGCTCATCGGTGCGCCGACACGCTATTGCATTGGGCAAAGCTGCTGTTCGTCCAGCCAAGCCGACTGGCGCAACAGGTGAAAGCAACGCTTTGGGCCGGCGCGGCGCGGTTGTTCGGTCATCCGATCAAACGGCCGCTACCCAACCAGCGCGACCTGCTGATGTGCAAACACCTGCGCAGCGCCGCCCGGCGCCTGGCGGCGGTTCGCCTGCGGCAGGAGCACCGCGAGCGATTGGGGGCTTTGATAAGCGAGGCCACCGGCGCCGTGGAGCAGCGCGTGCGCGAGCGGTTTGCGCCGGTGATCGTGGACGTGCTTCACCAAGTTGGCTTGCGCCCGCAGAACGTGCCCGAACGTGTGGCCTTCGACAAGATCATCGCGCAGTTGCTCGATCAGATCGCCGAGCGCGGCTTTCTGACCATCGGCCATTTGCGCGATGCCATTTCCCAAAACAACCTGAAAATGCCCGATCTGGCCGGCTTGACCGACATCCTTCGCGGCGACCAGATTCTTCGCGCCAACAACCGACTGGCCATAGCGCTAGATGGCGTGTACCGCCGCGGCGAGTTCTACCTGCGGTGGATGCAGCGGCTCAGTGCGCTGGCCTTCGGAACGGCTTTAGGGCGCATGGCCACACGCTGGCTCATAATCCCCTTCGGCGGCTCTTTCCTGGTGCTGAAGTTCCTGGAGCACACCGCCGAGTGGTTCTGGGGAAAACAGGCCGTGCTGTACGTTTCTCACCGAGTGCTTCCAGGGGCAGTCGCGCTGCTAGGACTGCTGGTGCTGGGGCTACTGAACTTCCCGGCGTTTCGCCATCGGGTGTGGACAGCGACCAAGTTCACGGCACGACAGACGGAACTGGTTTTGTGGAACCCGTGCCTGTGGCTGTCGCATACCGCGGCGGTGCAGCAACTGTTTTATAGCCGGTGGTCGATCCTGGTTTGGCGCTTCTTGCTCAAGCCGGCAGTGCTGACGGCAGGAGTATGGTTCGTCATTGCCGGCAAGGGCGTGACCCATTGGAGGGCGGCGACCGGCACGACCGTGGCTTTGTTCTTGTCGCTCAATCTGTTGTTGAATTCTCGCACCGGCCGCGCGTTGCAGGAAACCTTGCTGGATTGGGCCGTGCAAACCTGGTTGCGTTATGGATGGCGGCTGCTTTCGGGATTGTTGCTGTCGGTGGTGGACCTGTTTTCGGCGCTGCTGGAGAACATCGAACGGCTGCTGTACGCAGTGGACGAGTGGCTCCGTTTCCGCAGTGGCGAAAGCCGATTTACTTTGGTGCTGAAAGGGATTTTCGGGCTGTTCTGGTTCGGTGTGACCTACTTCACCCAATTCTGCGTGACCGTGCTGATCGAACCGCAGATCAACCCGGTGAAGCACTTTCCCGTGGTAACCGTGTCGCACAAGATTCTGCTGCCGACGATCCCCTTCTTCGCCCGACGTTTGCGCATGGCGGCGGCCGCCCTGGGATACCACCTCGATATGGCCATGGCCGTGACGATCGTTACCAGCGTGATCTGGGCCATTCCGGGAGTATTCGGTTTCCTGTTCTGGGAATTGCGCGGCAATTGGCGATTGTACGCCGCCAACCGGCCCAAAACGCTCAAGCCCGCCATAATCGGGCACCACGGCGAACGGCTTTCGCGCCTGCTGCGCTGGGGGTTTCATTCGGGCACCATACCGAAGCTGTTCGCCAAGTTGCGCCGCGCCCAGCGCCGCGCGATTGCCACAGGCAACAAAACCGCCGCGCACAAGTGTCATCACGCACTGGAACACGTGGAGCTGGCGATGCGGCGATTTGTGCAGCGCGAGTTGATCGGTTTGTTGGCTCAGGTTCCCGGCTGGAAATCGCCCTTGCCCCAAGTAAAGCGCGTGCAACTTAGCAACCATCGGGTGCGCATCGACTTGGCATGTGATACTGCCGATCCCAACAGCTCACATTACCAGCCGTTGCAAATCATTTTCCAGTTGGAAGGTGGCTGGCTGGTAGCCGATATTGCCGAGCGGGGCTGGGCAGAGCGTCTGTCCGACGGACAGGCACAGATTCTGGCCACTGCCCTGCGCGGGTTCTTCAAGGCCGCCGGCGTGGACATTCTCCGTCAACAACTGGTCGCCCAGTTCCCCGAACCCGTTCCGCCAATAAGAATTACACCACAGGGTTTAGTCGTCTGGCCAGACGAGCAGTTCCAGACCGAAGTCCTTTACCGGTTCAATGACCATCAGCAACTGGCGCCGGAGTTGTTATCCGGACCGTCCGGCCAAAATCTGCCGGTGCTGTCCCGATGCGGTTTGCTGTTCCGGGAAGAACCACTACTATGGGAAGATTGGGTGGCAGCTTGGCAAAACGGCGGAGTTCCGCCCGAGCAGACCCCAAACCAATGCGGCACACCGGAGGGAACCCTCGCGCCGCCAAGAAGTCGCATTGTTGAAGCCGACACTTGAACACAACACTTCTGCGATACTACTGCCGGGTGAAACACCGCGTGGCCACTACCGACCGGAAACACTACTGCTGCGCGAAAACACCATTAACTTCTGAAAACACCATTAGCATCTGAAAACATCGCCACCGTGTGAAAACTTTGCCAGCGTGTGAAAACATCGCTAACGTGGCAAACAGCGGTGCCGCCTGAAAACACCACTACAGCCCGAAAACATCAACACAGCCTAAAAACACTACTGCGGCCTAGAACCACTAGCGTTGGCTGAAAACATGGCAATTGTTCGTCCGCCGGTAATACTGTTGCTTATCGGTGCGCTTGCACTTTTGGTGGCGGTAGCAGTACTGTTGGCTTGGTTGGCGGGGCTTCGTCCCGACGCTCCTGCCGACGAGCGAGCTGCAAGCGGGACGCAGCCGGGGTCGGCGGTTCAGGTCGACAAGCCGCCCTTCTCGCCCGGCCCACAGGCTTCGCCAAACGGCTTCGTCGGCTCGGCCGGTTGCCGCGAGTGCCACGAGGAGTTTTACAAGCTGTGGGCGACATCGCATCACGGGCTGGCCATGCAGCCGTTCACCCCGGCATTGGCGCAGCAGAAGCTCCGCCGACAAGAGGCTCCTTTGGCCATCGGCAAAAACCGGTATCAGATGCTGCTCGAGCAGCAACCGCCGGTAATGCGGCAATGGGGGCCGGAAGGCGTCGCGGACTATCCCATCTTGCACGCCATGGGCGGCAAGAACGTGTATTACTTTCTTACCATGCTCCAGCGCGGGCGACTTCAGGTGTTGCCGCTGGCCTTCGACGTTCGTAAGCAAGAATGGTTCGACGCCCCGGCCAGCGGAGTGCGCCACTTTCCCGATCGCCGCGACGAAGCCCTACCTTGGACCGACCGGCTGTTCACCTTCAACACCACCTGTTTCAACTGCCACGTCAGCCAACTGCGGACCAATTACGATCTGGCCAGCGATACTTATCGGACCGAGTGGGCCGAGCCGGGCATAAGCTGCGAGGCGTGTCACGGATTAGCCGGCGAACATGTGCGGGCGATGCGTTCGGGAGTATCTGGCGGCAGCTCAGAACAGATAAAGATCATTCGGGCCAAAGACTTCACGCCTACGCAAGTCAACGATATGTGCGCCACTTGTCATGCCAAGATGGTCCCGTTGTCGTTGGAGTTCCAGCCTGGCCAGCGTTTTTTCGACCATTACGACCTGGTGACGCTTGAACACCCGGACTATTACCCCGACGGCCGCGACCTGGGCGAAAATTACACATTCACCTCGTGGCTGATGAGTCCGTGCATCCGGGACGGCAAACTGGACTGCAACCATTGCCACACTCCCAGCGGCCGAATGCGATTCCCCGAAGACCAGCCCAATCATGCGTGCTTGCCCTGCCATAAGCAACACGTGGACAATCCGGAAGTTCACGGTCATCATCCCCCAGGCAGCAAAGGCAATCAGTGCGTGGCTTGCCACATGCCCATGACGCAATTTGCGGCCATGAACCGCAGCGATCATTCCATGCGCCCGCCGGCGCCCGCGGCCACGCTGGCCTTCAAGTCGCCCAATGCCTGCAACATCTGCCACACGGATGAAGACGCCGCCTGGGCCGACCAGTGGGTACGCAAATGGTACCCGCGCGATTATCAGCGCGAGATCCTCCGCCGCGGCGAGCTGATCGAAGCCGCCCGCAAGAACCAGTGGCGCCGCCTGGGCGAAATGCTCGCCGACTTGAAACGTCCCCAGCAGTGCGACGAAGTGTATCGGGCGTCGCTGGTGCGTTTGCTGCGCGATTGTCCCCAGCCTGCGGCCCACCAGGCGCTTGTAGCGGCGCTGAAAGACCCGTCGCCTCTTGTTCGCTCTAGCGCGGCTTCGGCACTGGCCGGTCGACTCGACCGGAGCACTGTTTCTGCATTGCTGGAAGCGTTGCACGACGACTATCGGCTGGTTCGTATCCGTGCTGTGGCGGCGCTGGCCTCCGTGCCCGAGGAGCACCTGCGGCAATCACAGCGACAGGCTTTTCAACGGGCCACCGCCGAGTTCATAAAAGCCATGACTGCTCGGCCAGACGACTGGGCTAGTCATGCCAACCTGGGCAATTTCTACTTGGAACGCAAGCAATATCAGCTTGCCGCAGAAAGCTATCAGATCGCTTTCCGGCTGGAACCTCGCGTTGCCGCGCCGATGGTCAACGCCTCGATGGCCTACGCCAACCTGAAGCGCGTGGAAGACGCGGAGCGATGCCTGCGTCGGGCATTGCGTGCAGAGCCGGGCAACGCCGCGGCACACTTCAACCTGGGATTGTTGTTGGCCGAGTTGGGACGACCCGACGAGGCCGAGCAGGCGCTCCGCAGCGCACTAAAGTCCGATGCGAAAATGGCCGCCGCCGCCTACAACCTGGGAGTACTTCTCGGAGGACGCAACCTGCGCGAGGCCGCGCACTGGTGCGTGGAGGCTTGGCGGCTGGCCCCTGGCGAGCCGAAGTACGCACATGCCGCCGCCTTCTATCTGGCCAGACAGGGCGACGCCGCAGCGGCGGTCGAGGTCTTGCAAGCCATCATCGACCGCAAACAGGCTGACGTCGATTGTTACTTGTTGCTGGCCGACATACTGCGCCGCAGCCGACAACCCAAAGCCGCAGCCGCCGTCTATCGGCAAGCCCTAGAGCGGTTCCATTTGCCCGAGCCAGTCCAGGCCGAATTGCACAAGACCATCGCAGAGTTGGAATCGATTGCCCCAGGCAGTTGAACAATGTGCTTACTTCTGGTAATCGGGGCAGAGCCGTGTACAGGTCGTACCCCTGGCGGATGTTGAGCTAGGCGAGCTGTTCACTTCTGGCAATGGGGGCAGAAGTACGTCGAGCGCTGTGCCTGTACAAAGCGGACGATTTCGGCTCGTCGGCATCGCAGGCAAAGCTCGCCTTCTCGGTCGTACACCCGATGACGGCTTTGAAACCCTCCCTCCTGCTGGCCCGCAAGCCGATATGTGCCGTCGCGTAGCGTGGAGCCGCCACAGCGGATCGCTTCCCGCAGAACTCTGTGCATCGCACCAGCGATAGCGCGCCACTGGCCCTCGGTAAGCTGCCGGCACGGCGCCGTCGGATGCACTCCGGCCCGGTGCAATATTTCCGAAGCATATATGTTTCCAATGCCCGCCACGGCCTTCTGGTCCATCAGCGCAATTTTCACCTGCCGGCTGCTGCGGCCAAGCCGCTGCTGAAGCTGGTGGGCAGAAATCTCTAAGGCATCCGGGCCGATGCGCGCTGGACCGCACAGTCGCTGGAAATCGTCCGAGCCCAACAAGCGAACCGCACCCAGGCCGCGCTGATCCCAGTAGCAAATGCTTTCCACTGCTGCGCCCGTGCTGCGATTTGCGCGCACCGCTACGGTCGGCGGCGATAGCTGAATGACCAGTCGGGCGTGCGTCTGTTCTGGCGGTTGGTTCGGCAAGACCAACCCGGTCATTCGCGGCTCGATAACTAGCCGATTGGTATCGTCAAGCTCCAGCACCACCCTTTTGCCGCATCGGCTGATTGCACAGATAGTACGGCCCACAAGACGGCGACACAACTGACCTGCGGACGGCTGGAGGATAATCGGGCGCAGTCCGCTTCGGCAGACGACGACGTTTACGATCGTCCGCCCTACCGCCGGCAGGATCGCCCGCCGCATGGTTTCCACTTCGGGCAGTTCGGGCATGAGTGCTCGTAAGGCGTCGGTGCTGAAGGAGCTTCCACTCAGCGGCAGTTGGTGAGCGGTTGGCGCTCGGTGCTTCGGGCTGCGGTGGTCAATCTTTCTCGACCGTGACTTCGACCGTGAAGGTCTTTTCCGGTGGAGCCTGTTTTTCCCACGGACGCTTGTAAACCAGTTTGACGGTCGCCTTGCCCGGCTTGACCGCCTGAAGTCGGCACACGAAGTTCCCGCCCACCCCAACCATTCCCGGCGGCGCCGACTTCTGCTGGTAGGCTATCTCGCCCAGTTGCCGCAATGCATCGCCGTCTAAATCGGCGATCTCCCAGCTATAACCGGTGGTGACATTGCCGGGCAGAGTAACCACCAGCACCTGATCGAGCTTTACCGAAAGCTTCTTTCCGTTATCAGTCTCCCCCAACGGGACCTCCAAACCAGGAGGCAGCAGCAACTTGCCCTTTGGTTTTTCATCCGGCGGCAGTGGAATCCAGCCGTTGTTGCCCACCGGCAATATCTTTTTCGGGAAGAAGGTCATTCGGCCCCAGGGGGTCTCGTAGTAATCGCCCAGCTCTCCGAGGGGAACGGCCTGGCCGTCGTATTCCAGCCGGCCTTCACGGCCTTCGCGCTTGTAGCCAGGAAGGGAAACGTGCAGCACGTAGCGCCATTTGCCGTGCGTGTACTCGCCGGAACGGTTCAGATCGATTTTCGCTGGTTGCTTGGATTCATCAGGTTTGGGTGCTTCCGCCACCGGCCGCAGCGAAGCCAAACAATGCTGGCACTTGCCCTGCTCTTGGCTGCACTTGGCACAGAGCTTGAACGCTTTGCTGGCCGTGGTGCCGCCGCACGAGCTGCATTGGCCGACGACCATGATGTACATCCGGTCTTTACACTTGTCGCACAGCTCGGCCGAGGCGACGCTGGCACCCGCCCCGACCATGGCCACAGCCAGCAATACTCGCATCAGTTTTCGCATCGCCGAGTCCTCCTTTTGCGCCTGATCGGGCAACGCCCGCACGTGACACTCAGTGGTTTTAAAAGCGACGCCCACTTCCCCCGTTTTAGACGATCGCTCGCTCCAGACAAGTTCCCTTGGGCCGCAGGCAACCGGCGGGTAGCACGAGTAGCAAACCAGTCATCCGGAGTGGCCGCTGGCCGAGCGGTCGGATGTGCCATAGGTGCGATGCTAGCGGGAGCAGGCCGCTGCAACCCCAGTTCTGACAAGTATTTAAGACATTGCCTCACAACACTTTGACTAGCACGATAGTCACGTCATCGGCGTGGGGTTCATGCCGGGTGAAACCGAGGATTTCGTTGTACAGCGCTTCGACAATCTTAGCAGCCGGTTTGGCACGCTCGCTGTGTATGACGTTCAGCGCCCGGCCAACCCCGAAACGCACCCGACCAGGCGATTCTGCTTCCACCACGCCATCGGTGAAGAAAACGACGATTTCGTCGGCGTGCAAGTCGATAGGCGGGGCGGTGGGCACGATCGTGTCCGGATGCACGCCCAGCGGCAGGCTGGTGCTGTCCAATACAGTCACATTTCCGCCAGTATGAAGCAAATACCCACGCTGCCCGGCGCTGGCATACACCAAAGTTCGTTCCCGCGGATCGATTCGCGCCATGGCCAGGGTGACAAAATGGAAATCGTGGGTATCGAAGGCTAGGACGCGGTTGGCGCGGGTGAGGATCTCGCCCACGTCCGAGTGCGTCTGCGCCAGCGTACGCAAGCAGGCGCGCGTCTCGGACATCAACAGCGCTGGCCCCATCCCATGGCTACTCACATCGCCGACCACTACCGCTAAACAGCCATCGGGCATGGGGATGTAATCGTAATAATCGCCTGCGGTGGCAGCCGCCGGGTACAGCGCGCCGGCGATATCGAAACCGGCCAACTGCGGCGCCGCTGTCGGGAACAATCGTTGTTGAATCTCTTGGGCAGCGCGAAACTCTTCGGTAGTGTCGCGGAGGGCCTCTTCCGCCCGGCGACGCCGCGAGCGCTCGATAGCGTACCGAATCGAGCGCACCAGCAGATTGTCGTCCACCTGACCTTTGACCAGGTAGTCCTGCGCGCCGGCCTGCACGGCTTTGATGGCTTTGGTCTCGTCGGCCAGACCGGTAAGCACCACGATCGGGATGTCGCCCGCCCCAGCATGCATGGCGAAGAAAGTTTCCATCCCCCGGCTGTCTGGCAGCGCCAGGTCCAACAGGATAACGTCGAATCGCTCCTGGGCACACAACTCCAAGGCGGCAGAGAGCAACTCTACGTGGATCAACTCGAACGGCCCATCCCACCGGTCGCCCAGTAGGTTCTGCATCACCCAAACATAGTTGGGATCGTCTTCGACCAGCAGAATGCGCACCCGCTCGCCCTGCATGCCCGCGCCCACACCATACCCCCGAACCCACAGCGCCCCGCCTTGTCAGCCCACCGCCAGCAAGCAATTTCCACCGTGAGAAGCCACTGTCGATTATAGTGACTCGACCGGAAAATGTCACCACGGCCGCCCGAGCCGTACCCACTTTGGTACACGCCGGAGAACAGCAGCCGTCACACCGGCAAATCGTTAACATCAGCCACACCGGCAAATCTTTGACATCAGCCACACCGGCAAATCGTTAACATCAGCCCCATTCGCCGGCACCGCCAATTTTCCCGCGCCGCCGCCAGAAACTGGCCGCCGGAAACTGTAGCGAGTCATCGGTTAGGAGAGCTCCCTCGCCTCGTAGCGATGAAGTGCAACGGCTGGGCAGTTTGCAGAACAAGCGGCTTGACGCTGGCTTGTTCCTCGGCTAGACTTTCCAGCAGTTGGAAGTTCTGGCAGGCGTTCTTGGCCAATGTCGCGCCGTAACATGCCACATTGCGCCGCGAACTACCGGAACGCTCAGCACGATACCGGTTGACTGGCCCGGCGTGGTCCGTGGCGTGAGCGCGGCTCGGTGGCCAAATGCCGCTAGCACCGAGAAAACTTTCTTTCCCATTGGCCGCACAATAGGCCAATGGCTACGATGTTGCAGGCATTTGTGCGATGATAAAACTCGCCTCCCTACTGCCGTTGTTGTTATTGGGCGCTGGCCCAGACCGGCCGTAGGGATCGTTCAGACTTTTTTCGGAACACGAGCGACCCCGGGGCCGGTTGGCTTCGGGGTTTTTTGTTTCTGCTAGTAGTGTTCGCTTTGCCAGGTGGTCGGCTACGAGTAAATAACAAGAAACGGTTGCCGGATACAACACTTAATGGCTTGAAGCCCGGTAGCACTTAGGCAGTGGCGTTTGAAACCCCACGGTACGACTCCCGCGGGGCGACAGCACATCCACCGGCCATTGACCCGTTGAATCGCAACCTGTCAGGCTTATCCAGGTATGAGCATTTCGGTTATCAACATCTTCAGAAAGCATCGAACGGCCTATTGCGCGGCGCGGCGCATTCGCCGTCGCGACCCCACCAGATCGTGGTTGGTGTTGCGCAGGCCGACCAACGGTCGGCACAGCGGTTAGTCGGTACGTTTGCTACGCGAACGAATCAGCACGTTTGGTACGCGACTGAATATCGCAGAGACATTCGACACCTTGAAATACATCGTGACGCCGGTCAGCCAACTGGCATGGCGACTGGAAATAGGCACAGCAACTCGAAATCGAGATGGGAACTGAGAATCGGCACAGGGACGCGAGGGCCTCGATCCCCGCTAGCAAGGCTGATCGGCGAGCGATCTACCCAGGAGAACAATCAACATGAACGATAAACATCCCCGACGCATCGTGATTTTCGACACCACCCTGCGCGACGGCGAGCAGTCGCCGGGGGCCAGCATGAATTTGAACGAAAAGCTGGAAGTCGCTCAGGCCTTGGCCGAATTGAACGTCGACGTGATCGAGGCCGGTTTTCCCATCGCATCGCCGGGCGACTTCGAGGCTGTGCGGGCGGTGGCCCAGACCGTCCGCGGGCCGGCGATTTGCGGCCTGGCCCGCTGTTGCGAAGAAGACATCGACCGCGCATGGGAGGCGGTGCGCCACTCCGAGCGTCCGCGAATCCACGTTTTCTTAGCCACCAGCGCTATCCACCGCGAGCACAAGCTAAAGATGGACAAGCAGACCATCATCCAACGAGCGGTCGAGGGTGTGCGTCGCGCTGCCGGCTACTGCCCAGACGTCGAGTTTTCGCCCGAAGACGCCTCGCGCACCGAGATGGATTTCCTCTGCCAGGTCGTCGAACAGGCCATCGCCGCTGGGGCTACGACGGTTAACATCCCCGATACCGTCGGATATGCCACTCCCGCCCAGATGGCCACGATCATCTCCACCTTGCGCAATCGGGTACCCAACATCGACAAAGCCGTTATCAGCGTCCACTGCCACAACGACCTAGGCTTGGCTGTGGCCAACAGCCTGGCGGCCGTCGAGGCTGGAGCCGGGCAGGTGGAATGCACCATCAACGGGCTGGGCGAGCGGGCCGGAAATTGCTCGCTGGAAGAAGTTGTCATGGCTCTGCGCACCCGCGCAGACTACTACCACGCCTTCACCGCAGTCAATACCAAGCGGCTGGTTCCCACCAGTCGGCTGGTGGCAGGCATAACCGGCATCCACGTGCAGCGGAATAAGGCTATCGTGGGTCAAAACGCATTCGCCCATGAAGCAGGAATCCATCAGGACGGCATCCTGAAAGAGCGCACCACTTACGAAATAATGCGCCCGGAGGACGTGGGCTTCACTCACTCAGACCTGGTTCTGGGAAAACACAGCGGTCGGGCCGCCTTGGCCAACCGCGCCAAGCAACTCGGATACGAGCTTACCGGCGAACAGCTCGACGCCGTGTTCCGCGACTTCAAAGCCCTGGCCGACAAGAAAAAAGAAATCTACGACGCCGACCTCATCGTGCTCATCGAACAGCAGCTTCGCGCCATCCCGGAAACCTGGACCTTCGATTCCTATCAAGTCTCTTGCGGTACCGGCCGAATACCCGAAGTGACCCTCAAACTGCTTCGCGGCCGACAAGAGCGCTGCGCCGTGGTGGCCGGCGGCGACGGGCCTATCGACGCCGTGTTCCTGGCAATCGAGCAGATCACAGGCATCGACGCCATCTGTAAAGACTTCAGCGTACACAGTGTCACCGTAGGCAAAGACGCCCAAGCCGAAGTCAACGTCCAGTTGGAATACCAAGACCGCTTGTATCGCGGCCGCGGCCTGTCGACCGATAGCGTCGAGGCCAGCGCTAAAGCCTTCCTTAACGCTATCAACCGTATCGCCGCTTTGCACAGCGAGGCAATAGCACAAACAAAAACTATATGACAAACAAACAACAGATTCACAGATTGCAACCCCAGCCGAGTATCGGCAATGGCCGACTGCTCAACCGGGCAATTGCAGATTGCCGCCCGAGACAGGCCTGGTGGCAAGTCGTGCCTTTGAAGCCCGCGGCAGCTAACTAGCCCTCGGCAGCAAACCTGTAGTAGAGTAAAAACTCGCGTCCGGCGACAACGCTCTGAGCGACCGAGAAGTTGCAGCCGACGGACAATTCCCGCTCCGGGGCAAAGTTGTTGTGCTCCGCGGCAAAATAGCGGCCGGCAGCAAAATGGCGCTTTACGGTAAAACGGACTACGGTCGAATCGCTGACTACCGGTGCCTGCCGGTCGGCGGCGGCCGAGTGGCGGAAATGGCAGACGCACAGGACTTAAAATCCTGTGGGGAGCGATCCCCGTGCGGGTTCAAGTCCCGCCTCGGCCA
>CALLPE010000013.1 GCA_938015445.1 uncultured Pirellulales bacterium | reverse complement strand
CCTCCGCTAGTCGTGGTTAAAAGGATTGGTGTTGAACCGAAGCTTTTCCCAGATGGGGTTTTAACCTTTTCCCAAAAAACGACTTGCCAGGGACCGCCAATGTTTTCCGCCGGGCCACAAGACCGAGGATAAGTCAGGCCTGGAGCGGACGAAAAAACGGAAAAGGTGCTTTCTTTTGGCGGGTGGGGTGCGCAAAATGCGGGAAATTTTGAGGTGGCTGCTGGGTAAGCGTTTTCCCATCCCACCGAACCCGCCCACTCCCAACAACTTCCGCACAACGCAACCGACTCATACCAACCCGGCGCGAAGGGCTTTCAGGCCGTCGGCGTAGTACAATATAGCCATTGTGCACCGAGTTGCATTGTGCCTGACCGGCTTGCAGGGATTGTGGATAACTGTTGGCAAGTAATGTCGGCTCACGACAATCACACGCTGTCAAGGATTAATTTTATGCGCATTTTTCGCCAGTCCGCTTCACTCGTGGTAGTTGTGGGGTTGATGCTCGGCGCGCACACAGCGGCCAGTATTTCGGCGGCTGAACAGGATGGTCGACACAACTGGTTGAGCCAGCAGGAAATCGCCGACGGGTGGCTGATGCTCTTCGACGGCCAGTCGCTTTTCGGTTGGCAGCAAGCAGACCACGCGAAATGGAGGGTCGCCAACGGCGCCCTGGAGTGCCAGGGAAGCGGACCGATGTTGACAACCACCACGCGCTGGGCCGACTTCGTGCTTCGACTTCAGTTCCGTGCTGGGCGGGCTTACGCCGGCGGCCTGGTGTTGCGTAGCAGCGGCGCTGCCGGAAACGGGCAACCGCAGTGCGAAATCGCCATCGCCGAAAACGTTCAAACACAGTGGCCCACCGGCAGCTTGCTGAACCGTTGCAAAGCGCAGATGGTGGAACACCCTAAGGCAGCAGACGATTGGCGCGAGCTGGAAATGCGGCTAGAAGGCCAGCGGCTACACGTCAAGCTCGACGGTCGGCAGGTGCTCGACTGCACGGACGTGCCAGTCGGTTGCGGGCACATCGGTTTGGTATGCCGGGAAGGCGAAATGGCGCTGCGAAACATCAAGCTCAGACCGCTGGGCCTGAAGAGCATCTTTAACGGGAAGGACTTGACCGGCTGGAAAGTTCCAGGCGAGTCGAAAAGCACTTTCAGCGTAACGCCGGAAGGTTGGCTGAACGTCAAGGGCGGCCGCGGTGCGCTGGAATCCGAAGGCCTGTACGGCGACTTCGTGCTGCAACTGGATGTGAAAGTCAACGGCAAGGGGCTGAACTCCGGGGTGTTCTTCCGCTCGATTCCTGGCCAGGTGATGAACGGCTACGAGTGCCAGATTCACAATGTGTTCCAGGGCGAAGAGCGCACGCAGCCGGTCGATTGCGGCACGGGCGGCATCTTCCGGCGCCAGAACGCTCGAAAGGTGGTCGCCGACGATTTCCAGTGGTTTACGCTGACCATCCATGCCGACGGTAAGCACCTTGCGACCTGGGTCAACGGCTACCAGACCGCCGATTGGACCGACCAGCGGTTGCCGCACGAAAACCCGCGCAACGGATGCCGCGTCGAGCCTGGGACGATCCAGTTCCAGGGACACGATCCCACGACGGATTTGGACTTCCGCAATATTCGCGTGGGCGCACTGGCGCCGACTCGGGAGGGAAATTGATGCTCGAGAGTTTGAAAGTGGCCGGTTTCAAGTCGCTGGCCGACGTCCAAGTCGAGTTTCCGAAGCTGACGGTTCTTTTCGGCCTGAACGCGGCCGGAAAAAGCAACCTACTGGAAGCGGTGCAAAAGCTGTCGCGGATCGGCACTGCGCGCACGCTTAGCGATGCGTTTTCAGGGCCGATTCGCGGTTATCCGTTGGAGGCGTTTGCTTTTCCACCCGGCGGTTTGCCCGAGCTGCTTCGGAAAACAACGGCCGAGTTCTTCCTGGAGGCGAAGGTGGAACGGGGTAGGGAACGTTACTGCTACCGCGTGGCAATACAGATTTATCCGGGGTCTGGCAGTTTAACCGTTCAAGACGAGTACTTGGCAAAGCTGGGGAAGCAATTGCAAGCGAAAGGCCGGGCATGTATCGAGAAAGTGGACGGGCAAATCCACGTCCGGCGGAAAAGCAAGCCAGCGCATCCGCGGCAGGAGCCGCTGGGACTGAACCATGCGTTGCTTTCGGACGCGCGTCTGGGCGGCGTCGAGTACCGAGACATTGAACAGTGTCGGGACGAGTTTCAGGGGTGGGGTATCTTCTATTTTGATCCGCGAGTTGCAATCTCGAGCCGCGTGTTGCGATGCGCGCCCCGTCAGCGCCCGCCGAAGTGGACGACATCGGCGTGCGCGGAGAATTCATTGCTCCCTTCCTCTACCGGCTGCGTGCCGAGCATCCCCAACGTTTTTCTGCCGTGAAACGAAATATCCGGTCTTTGATTCCCAGTGTGGAAGACTTGAATGTGGACCTGGATGAAAAGCGCGGCACACTGGATATCCGAGTCCGGCAAAATCAAGCCGAATTCTCTTCGCGCATCGTGTCGGAAGGAACGCTCCGGGTGTTGGCGCTGTGCGCAATCGCGGCGAACCCCTGGGCCCGGGGCTTAGTGGCCTTTGAAGAACCCGAGAATGGCGTTCACCCGCGACGACCGGAGCTGATTGCCGAACTGCTTGCCTCGTTGGCAATCGACCAACAGCGGCGGGTGAGCGTGACTATTCATTCGGGCTGTTTTGCAATGCGGTTTTGAAGAAAGCGCGCCTGCACGAGAAAGAAATAGCCTTGATGAACGTTACCCGGGGCAGCAACGGCACAGCGTTTCAGCCTTTTGCTTGGTCGGCCGACGCACTTTTTAGGGACAAGGACCTTGCCAAAGCGTTGACAGCGCCGACCGAAGACGGCCTGTTCGAAGGACTGATGATGCGGGGAGTATTGTATGACTGAGTCGCTGAAAGTGGACCAGTTCGTCGAAGACCGAGGGCACGAAGAATGTATCAAGCTGTTGTTGGTTTGATTGGCGCGCGAGGCGGGGAAAGCCATCAGCCTGCGCGTCCGTTCTGCTCGTGGCGGTCACGGGCGAGTGAGCTCGGAGCTTAAGCTCTATCAGCAAAGCGTGATCGAAGGAGTAGGCCTGCCGATTCCCGATTTGTTGGTGGTTGCGATCGACGCCAATGGCAAGAAATTCGTGGAAGCACAACGCACAATATATGACGCGCTGGAAGAGTGTTTTCGCCACCGCACGATCAAGGCCACCCCTGACCCGCACGTGGAACGTCGGTTATTGGCGGATTTGCAGGCGTTCGTGAAAGTGGTAGGCGTTCGTGCTGCGCTGAAGAAGGCGTTCGTCCTGTGCTGAAGAAGCGGTAAGTGCGAGCGAGATTACTATAAGCGCGGGTTGGCACAGGCCGTCATCAATGCCGGATTTCCGCCTATGCTGGGGGGGCTGGAGCTTGCTGGGGAGTTGATTGCTGAGATGGACTTTTTTCGGGCGGGACGGCACGACAGCAGCTTGAGGCATTTCGTGGAACAAGTTCGGAAGCGATTCTTGTCTTTAAAAATTTGCCGTATCGTATAAGTCTGGCCGTGGCACTTCGACGCGCCGGTTGTCGTTCGACCGTTCGCGCTTCGCGGATAGCCAGAGCCGTGGAATACTGCATTATGCAGAACCATTTCTCATGGGGGCGGGCAAATGAATCACCTTGCCGCTGTATTGGCCGCGTGCGTGCTTGGGATCGACGTGGGCTGGCAGCCGCTGCCGGATGGCGGCGTGGAGTACATTATCCAGATTCCGCCGCAGACCTTCGAGGTGCTCAAGCCGGGCGAGGCAGTGCAAAGCCGCGTGCCGTCGGAGGTAAAAGACATCAGGCAATGTCGGGTAGTGATCGGCCGGGGGACACTGCCACGGCAACTACCGGCCCAGACGGTCGCGCAATCGGCGACGCCTGTTTTTTCGCATTCGACCGCTAAGCAATCGGCGGATAAAGTGGGCGCGGCCGTCAAGTTGCCGCTCGATAGCGAAGCACAATCGCCGGAACAGTCCGAGGAGCTGCAAACCGGCCGCAGTGCCGCGCCGGGGTGGCCAACGATAGCGGCGCTAGTGGCACTGTTTGCCTCTTTAGGGGCTAATGTGTACTTAGGTTGGCTCACCTGGGATTTGCACCATCGTTGTCGAGCGGCTGCGCCGGCGGAAAGTGATTCTGCCGAGTCGTCGGGCGGGCAACCGAAGTCGCAGCCATCGTCATAGCGCGCCCAGGTGCGCCATATCCGCAGGCCGGCGCTTACGCGCTTGCACCATCGGCCAGGGGACTTTCTTTTTGCCCAGCGGCGCCATTGCTGCCTGAGTTTCGGCCGGCGGTGCTTGCCGCCGCTAGCTCCCGGCTGTCGAAATAGTCGGCGTCGAAGCTGCGGGGCGCGCTGTGAGTGGCCGGGACATCCACGGGCGGGCTAGATTCGGCTGCGGGTTTGGCTTCCCGGTGCGCGGGCGGGGGGGGCGGCCGCCGCAATTGCCGCCGCGAGTGGGCTGCCGGCGGTGGAACGTCGGCCGGCGCCGGAGCGCTGGCAAGTGGTTCCTTGCTTGATCTCAGCGGCGACAGCCGCAGTGGCGGCGGGTTGGGACGATTGCAGTCGGGCAACCGACCAAGGGGCACTTCTAGCTCGGCGAAAAGCGCTAAAATATGTTCATGGCAGGTGAAAACCAGCAGTTGATGCCCGCCTTCGGCGAATTGGTGTAGCAATCGCGCCGCCGCTTTGGCCCGTTGCGCATCGAAGTTCACCAGTACATCGTCTAGTATCAGCGGCAGCGGTGCGCCGCGCTTGGCGTACCAGTCGGCCAGCGCCAAACGGAGGCTAAGGAAGAGCTGCTCGCGCGTGCCGCGGCTGAGGGCTTCGACCGGCAAGCTGCATCCGTCGGCCTGGTCGATTCGCAAGGCTCTTTCTCCCAGGGGCGTCCATACGCGCTGAAATCTTCCGCCGGTCAACGCCTGCAAGTATTGCGAAGCCGCACGAAGAGTCTCTGGCTGCCGGTCGGTTTCGTAAGCGCGACAGAGCGACTCCAGCAACCGACCGCACAAGGCCAGCAGTTGCCAGCGGCCAATCGCCTGCCGGATGCGTTCCGCGTTGACGTTCAGTTCCAGCCGCTTGAAACCCAGCCGCCGGTCGCTGCCGAGGGTCTTAAGCTGCTCTTCTAACTGGCCTTGCCGGCGGAAGAACTGTTGCAGGCGGTCCTCCGAAGCCGAGAGCTGCTGCTGGAGACGCTCGCGCTGCTGCTCCAACTGGGCCGCTGTAAAGCGGCCCAGCATATCGCGTATGGCCTGTTGGTCCTGACAGCCGGAAAGAAGCTCGGCAATTTGGTTGTCCAGCGTGTCGCGCTGGGCGCGCAGCGATGCGGCGCGGGCAGCCAATTCGGCACGCTGGCGCAGTTGGTTCTCGTCTTGCACGCCGGCATGGGCCAAAAGTTTCCGCCGCCGGCGGCTCAGGCGGGCCAGAGCTGCACGGCGCTGCTGCCAGCGCCGCCGGAGCCTGCGCCGCTGACGAACGATGGAAGCTCGTTGCCGCGCGGCCTCTCGTTCAACAGCCAACTGGTGCGACAGGTGCTGTAGGATTTGCAACGGCTCGGCGCAGTCGAGCGTAAGCCCGGCGTCGGCACAAAGCTGCTCGATCCGCGCGGCGAAGCTGTTCCATTCCGCCCGACGCTGGGCCAATTCTTCTTCCCGTAGCTTGAGCCGCTGGACAAGCTCCTCGACGTTACGGCGGTCGAACAGCAAACTGCGCAGTTGCCGTGGGGAGAGCGATTGGGGCAACGACGCCGCGGCCAGGGCTTCGGCCCATTGCCGCCGGGCGGTCTGGAACTGGGCTTTGGCCTGGGCAAGCCGAGTGTGGCACTGTCGCACTTGGTCCGCTGCGGCGTTGACGCGGCTTTGCAGCGGCGAGAGTTCTTCCAGAGCAGCCAGCCGGCGTTCGGCGTCGGCCAGTCGGGCGGCACCGCCTACAGCGGCTGTTTCCCCCAGCACGGCGGCCAATTGCTGCTGCAAATCGTGGCGCTGCTGTTGCAACTGCTGAAGCTGCGACTGCAACACCAGCAGTTGCTTTTGCGATGATTCCAGCGCCTTGGCGTTGGCCCTTTCCAGGGCCAACTTGCCGCCGGCCGCCACGGCCACTCCGCCCACGCCCAGCACAGCCATCGCCCAACCCAGCGAGCCTGTCAGCGCTCCGGGCAGCAGCAGGCCCGCCAATACGAGCATCACGCCCAAGGCAAACACTGCGCCCAGCACTGCCAGCAGCCACAACGGCAGCACTTGGCGTCGCTCCCAGCGGAGCGCCTGGCGCTCAAGCTCTTGCTGGTGCTCGATCGTCTGCTCGATCCGGTGGTCGAGTTGTACTGTGTGACGGCATTGCGCGGCAAGCTGGCCGACCCGGTCCAGAGCAGCCGCTAGGTCTTTCTCGCCCAGGGCCGACAGGGCAGTTTCCAGCTCGGCCGCCAGTGCCGCGTGGTCGCGCCGGGCAGCGGCCAGAGCTTGCTTTGCTTCTCGCACAGCGCGGCGGGCTTGGGCCAGGGCCTTGATCGCCGGGCGCAGGCCCCGCAACGTCGCGGTGGGCGTCTGCAACATCGTTTTCAAGTTTTCCGGGTCGCTTACCGCCAGCCGCTGCCGAGTCTCATCCAACAGCTCGCGTATAGCGCCGACTTCGTCCTCCAATTGTCCGAGCCTTTGGTGCAAAGACTTCAGCCAGGCCTGTTGTTCGTTGAGCGCTTCGATTCGCGCCGCTTGTCGCCATAAGGCTTTGCGCAACTGGATGGCGGAAGCCGCGCGGGCCAGTTCGCGGCAGCGACGCCGCAAAGCCAACACGTGCCGTCGGCTGCGCTGGATGGCCGCCACCAGCCGATCGAACCGCTCAACGATGCGCGGCGAAATCTCCGTCGACGGCAGACCGGCTAGTTGCTGCTCTATCGTGCTTCGCTGTTGCCACGGTTGCGCCAAGCGTGCGGCCAGCTCCACGCGGCGAAGCTCCTCTTGCACTTGGCACCGCTGCGATTGCAACGCGCTGATGTCGGTATCCAATTGCCTTCGTTGGTCGAGCAAGGCCGGGTAAGTGCCCTCGGCTTTCCGAAGCTCGGCGGCCTGGCGGCGCAAGCGGTCTCTTTCGGCCAGAAGCTGAAGCAACTGCGCTGGCGCGTCAGGGCCATTGATTATCCGCCGCCGCGAACCTTCCAGATCGCGCATCACCTCCAGCACCCAGCGGCCGTCGACGCCGATAGACAAGTTGTACAGCAGATCGGCGGCCTGTGTGTCGCCGAGCGCGGCCAGCTCCTGGAGTTCCCGCAAACTGACCGCAAACACGTTGCGGAAGGTTGCTTCGTCCACACCGGCCAAGAGCGATGCCAGCAGATCGGTGCCGTGTTGGGCGCCGTCGGCGGAGCGAATCGACGTTTGGCCGTGGCCTGCATCCGCCGGGTCGGGGCAGTATCGGGCAATTTCCAGCGTGCCGTTGGCAGTGGCCAAGTGGAGCGATCCACCCGCTGTGCCCCCGTGCAGCGGTGGCAGGTAACGCCTTCGCTGCGGCGTTGTGCCGTACAGTACCCAGCGAAGGAACTCCAGCAGCGTCGTCTTGCCGGCTTCGTTGGGGCCGTAGATGACGTTCAGGCCCGGACCGAAATCTTCCACGCGCAAGCCGGACCAGATGCCATAGCCGGCGACCTCTAGCCGCGTGATTCTCATGGATTGGTTCCTTCCGCACCAAACAGCTTGACGGCCAACTGCGCAGCTTCCTCGATCAATTGTGTGCGCCGCTTGCGCCCCGGAGTGCACAGAAGCCGCAGGAGCTTCGGCGGCAACAGTCGTCGATCGACCAACGATTCCAGTTCCAGCGGGCGGTCTGGATGGGCCTGCAACTGTTGCAACTGTCTCAACAAGTCGCCAAGCACGGTGTCTTGTTCCGAGGCCAATGCGATGGCGGACTGGTCGGGTTGAACCTCCAAGGAAACGCTCCAACAGGCAGGCGGTCCGTACCCGAACTCGCGCCGCAGCCAGCCGAGCAGTTCCTCGGCCAGCGGACCGTGCTGGAGCTGGTCGGCCAATTGCCCTCGGCCGCTAATCCGCCAGCGGACCAGCAGGTCGATCCCCGGCGACGAATCGCGCAATTGCTGAATGTGATGACGAAATAGGTCTTCCAGTGCGTGTCGGGTGGTGGCCGGGTCGATAGTCAACTGCGCGGCGATCCAGCGCAGGGCGTCTGTGGGACGGAAATGAATGTCAGTCCGCCGCGGGGCGATTTCCACCAACGTGCAACCGTGCGGACCAAGCTGCTGGGCGGAGCGGCCCTGCGGCGTTCCGGGAAAATGCGCTGGCACCTGCGGCTGATCAGCGGAACCCCAGTCCGAAAGGCCGCGCTCGTCATCCTGCTGTTCGGCGCCGGCACCGTCGTGCCGCTGGAGGACGCTCAGCGTCTGCGAGGCCGATGTGTGGGCCGCCATCGACAAATCTTTTCGTTGATGACTGCCCCCCAAGGCCAAGTAACGAAAACCGCTTTGCAGTACCGCGCGGGGCACAGGCAATCCGTAAACGACGCCGATCGACGGCAGCCCATCGGGGTCGGGCCGAAACTGGGCCGCCGGCAGCGGTTCACCCTTGCGCCTGCTGATCCCCAGAAGCGAAGCCACCGGCGTATCGCCGCGTCGATGTACTAGCCGCTCGACCCGGCCGGATGGAAACAAATGGACATTCGGCCACTGGTGAACCAGACGCTGCCATTGCTGGTAGCGGTCGGCGTTGCCGCCAGCCCAGTAGATGTGGATTCCGTGCTGAGCCAGCCGGTCGAACTGCTCGCCGAGAAAGGCAACAGCTCGTGCCCCTCCCCAGTGCACGTCCACCACGTCGCCGGCCAGTAGCAGGAAATCGACCGCTTCGGCTACTGCGCAGTCGAATACCCGCTCCGCAGCCAAATACGGAGCGTCGACCAGCAATTGTTGCAGGTGATCGGGCGGTTCACTCAGCCCGCCGACGGGGCGCTCCAGGTGAAGATCGCTGGCGTGTACGAAGCGAATGGTGGTGTGTTGCACTGGTTGCCTCCGTGCGCTGCTCGGCAGCCGTACCAATCGGCCGCCGCAAGCTTTGTCAAACCGTCCCTGGTCATCGAGCGATGCTGCTTACTGCGCAGTCGTCTGCGCTCGTCAATCGTTCGATTCAAGGCAACGAAGCGAATCGGCGCTGGCGTCTGGCACAGCGAGGCAGTTGGGCTACGAGGTCGGGGTGGCTGAGCTGTCGCCATTTCCGGCCCCTGCACCGACCGGTTCGGGCTGACCATGCGCCTGCTGCGACACGCTGCCGACGAACACCAGTTGCTTCTTGCCCGCTACTTCTTTGACCTCGATGGTAATAGTGTCCTTGCCATCGAACTCGCCACGGAGCAGCTCTTCGGCCAGCGGGTCTTCCACGAAGTTTTCCAAAGCCCTCCGCAGCGGGCGAGCGCCG
This sequence comes from uncultured Pirellulales bacterium, assembly GCA_938015445.1. Taxonomy (GTDB): domain Bacteria; phylum Planctomycetota; class Planctomycetia; order Pirellulales; family Thermoguttaceae; genus CALLPE01. The sequence continues at coordinate 19,053 of CALLPE010000013.1, read as the reverse complement.
AAATCGAGGTTCGAGCCGCGCTTGATCAGGAACTTCTTGGCTTCCTCGGTCAGCACCAGCGTCATACCGCGTTCCTTCAGCCGCTCGCGGACCTTGCCCAGTTCCAACTCGATCACTTGGCCCAGGTCCTCCTGCGTCAGATGGCGGAAAACGATGATGTCATCCACACGGTTGAGGAACTCGGGGCGGAAGACCTTTTCGATCTGCTCCATCACGCGCGACTTCATGCTTTCGTACGAGGCATCTTCGTCCGGCTTTTGGAAGCCGAAGGCCGATTCGTTCTTGATCGCTTCGGCGCCGGCGTTGGTGGTCATAATCAGTATAGTGTTGCGGAAATCGACATTGCGGCCGAAGCTATCGGTGAGCCGGCCTTCTTCCATCACCTGCAAGAGCATATTGAACACGTCGGGATGGGCCTTTTCGATTTCGTCGAGCAACACCACCGAGTACGGCCGGCGGCGGATGCGCTCCGTCAACTGGCCGCCTTCTTCGTAGCCCACGTAACCCGGCGGAGCGCCAATCAGCCGGCTGACGTTGTGCTTCTCCATATACTCGGACATGTCGATTTGCACCAGGGCGTCTTCGTCGCCGAACATGAACTCGGCCAGCGCTTTGGCCAGCAAGGTCTTACCCACGCCCGTCGGCCCAGCAAAGATGAAGCAACCGGTGGGCCGCTTGGGGTCTTTCAGCCCGCTGCGGCTGCGGCGCACTGCCCGGGCAACGGCCTTAATGGCCTCGTCCTGGCTGACCACGCGCTTGTGCAGCTCTTCTTCCATCTTCATCAGACGCATCGAGTCTTCGGTCGTCAGCCGCGTGAGGGGCACGCCGGTCATCTTCGAGACCACCTCGGCCACCACTTCGGCGTCCACCACGCCGGCCGAGCCGCTGCACCGCTCGCGCCACTCCTGGGTAAGCAGTTGTTTCTTTTTCTTGAGCTTGTCGGCCTGGTCGCGCAGGGCAGCCGCCTTCTCGAAGTCCTGGTTGGCCACCGCCTCTTCCTTCTCCTTGTTGAGGCGTTCGACCTGCTCGTCGATCTCCTTCAGGTCCGGCGGTCGGGTCATGGAGCGCAAGTGGATGCGCGCGCCGGCCTCGTCGATGACGTCGATGGCCTTATCGGGCAGGCAGCGGCCGGTGATGTAACGACTGGATAGTTCCACGGCTGCCTCGATGGCATCGTCGGTGATGCGCACGTTGTGGTGCTGCTCGTAGCGGTCGCGCAGGCCTTTGAGGATGTCGATCGTCTCGGCCTTGGTCGAAGGCTCGACAATCACCACCTGGAACCGGCGGTCCAGGGCGCTATCCTTCTCGATGTACTTGCGGTATTCGTCGAGCGTGGTAGCGCCGATGCACTGGATTTCGCCCCGCGACAACGCAGGCTTGAGCACGTTCGAGGCGTCGATGGCCCCTTCAGCCCCGCCGGCGCCGACGAGCGTGTGTAGCTCGTCGATGAACAGAATCGTGTTCTTCGCGCGGCGGACTTCGTTCATTACCGCCTTGATGCGTTCCTCGAACTGGCCGCGATATTTGGTGCCGGCCACCATCATCGCCAGGTCGAGCACCACGATGCGTTTGTCCAACAGCAGTTCAGGCACATTGCCTTCCACCACCCGCTGGGCAAATCCCTCGACAATCGCAGTCTTGCCCACGCCAGCTTCGCCCAAGAGCACCGGGTTGTTTTTGGTGCGCCGGCTGAGGATTTGCATGGTGCGTTCGATTTCCTTTTCGCGGCCGATGACTGGGTCGAGCTTGCCCTGGCGGGCCAGTTCGGTCAGGTCGCGGCCGAAGCTGTCCAGGGCCGGCGTCTTCGACTTGCTCGCCCGCTGCCCTTCGGGCATGGCGCCGCCCAGACTGCCGGCGCGTTCAGGCCCCTCGGGCCCTTCGGCGACGTGCCCCAACAGATTAAGCACCTCTTCGCGTACCTCTTCCAGCTTCAGGCCGAGATTCATCAGCACCTGGGCCGCCACACCCTCCTGTTCGCGGAGCAGACCTAGCAAAAGGTGCTCGGTGCCCACGTAGTTGTGGCCCAAGTTGCGTGCCTCTTCCATCGAGTATTCGATGACTTTCTTGGCGCGCGGAGTATGAGGCAGCTTGCCCATGGTGACCATGTCCGGCCCGCTTTGCACCAGCTTTTCCACTTCCAGGCGGATTTTGCGCAGGTCGATATCGAGGTTTCGCAAAACGTTCGCCGCCACACCGCTGCCTTCCTTCACCAAGCCCAGCAGAATGTGCTCGGTGCCGATATACTCGTGGTTGAATCGCTGCGCCTCCTGGTTTGCAAGTTGCATTACCTTGCGCGCCCGATCGGTGAATCGCTCGTACATGCGTGTTATCTCCTACCGTCGAAAAGTGCCTTCTGTTGACTTCTGTCGGCTACCCACGACCACCGCCCCTTGAGAACTCGCGGCATTGGGAACTGGCAGCACTTGGCTTGGCCAGCGGCCTCGCCACAGGTAGCCCTTTGCGCGAGCAGGCCGGCGGCGGTTTGCGGCCACAAGCCAAAACTGCCGAACTGACCGACCCGGTGACTGATCCGGCCCAACGCGCCGCCCTGTCGTACAACATCCTTCGAGTACCTGATTTATCTATCATATTCTACGCTTGCCGGGCCGGATTGCTCAATCGCCGGGTCCTAAACCGCCGCAGCCCGTCTTGCCAACCGCTGAGCCAACTTGCGGCCAAATACGCAAGCTCCGGCAAAAACTGCGCTGACTTACGAAAACAAAACTGCCCCAGCTTAAGGTAAAAAGTGCGTACTTCCGGAAAAACCGGTGGGAATTAACAATTATGGGAATTAACAATTAACAGGCGACAATCAGCTTGGCCAAGCTGGCCGGTTGGCAAAACCGGTTGATTTACCGCGATGCCAGCATTGCTGCCAAAACTCGTTTGTTGCCAAAACCCCAATGCTGCCGAAATGCAACGCTGCCGAAATTCAACAACGTGCCACGGTATTGCCCGCTTGCCAGCGGCACAAAAACCGCACTGCGCGCGTTTCCGCAGCCCGATTACTACCGCACCGCCTAAATTCCGGCCGCATGTAAACCCTGGACGGCGCCGGGCGAACCACTTTCCCCCTGTCGAAGGGATAGGGCGGTTGTGGCGACGGAGTTGGCCGTTCCGGGGGCCTCGGGCGCATTGGCCGCGTCGGCATTAGGCTGCATAGCGGCAAGCGGCGCGTCGCTCCTCTGTTCCGGCTCGGCGCTGCTGCTTTGCCTCGGGAAAGGGGCGTTGCTTTGCTCCGGGAATGCGTCCGTCCTCTGCTTCGGCAAAGCGTTGTCCACCTGCTCCAGCAGAGAGCCGCTCCGCTGTTCCAGCAAAGCCAACTCTCGCTCGATTTCCCACTGCCAGGCGCCGCTGCCGGGAACGCCGGTAAGCCTTTGAAGCTCGCGTCGTGCCTCGTCGCAACGGTTGGTGTGACGCAGCAGCGTGGCCATCAGGAGGCGTGCTTCGACGTCTTCCGGGTTGGCTTTTAGGATTGCGCAGAGCAAGCGTTCGGTTTGGAACCAATCGCCCCGCAAGTAATGTTCCAAGGCCGTTTGAAAGCTGACAAGAGCGTCCGATTCGGCCCGCGATTGGTTCCAGCGACGCTGGATCAGCCACATTGCGGCGGCCGCAACCCAAGCTGCCGCCAACACCGCCCATCCTAAGTTACGCACCTCGGGAGCGAGTAGTTCGTCCCATAAAAAGGTGGCAGCAATTAACAGGTTCAATACCGCAGCAGCGGCAATCGACACCCCCAGTGCCCGGACGCTTGCACTGGCCAAAATATAGGGCAACCCGGGCCACAGCACAGCCGCCCACGGTACCCGGCGCATAACGGCGCACTCCATTAACGCCTGGTGATAAAATCCGTTGGTAATACCGAGCAGGAATTGTAGCCCGGCGGTTTGGGCGAATCAAGGCAAGGCCCGCACACATCCAGCCCATTTTCTCCATCCGCACACTGGTCTTGTAGGACAGCAACTTAGTCAGCATCACTAATTTACGGCAGGGCCGTTACAATTGAACTGGCACACCAGGGGTGTGCGTCTCGGTTGGGAACTTTGGGGCCTGCGACGGACCGAGCGAAGCTCCCTCGGTTGATCGGTGAAGCGCTCGATCGGTCAATCGCCCGATCGGTCAATCGCTCGATCGGTGAGTCGCTCGATCAATCAATCGCTTGATTCGGTCAATCGAACGATCGGTCAGTCGCAACCAACAGGTCGTACCGCCAGCAAGTCGTGCCTCACCAGCAGTAGGGTGGATGAAAAACATCGGGGGTGTCGCCAATGAATCAGCAGCACCGTGATTTTGAGCAGTCGCAACAAGGCCGAAATGCTTTTGAACCCAGGGTTTCTGAAGATGGGCCCCTGCAACCACCTGCTGCCTGCCCAGGCGGGGTTGACGTAGCGTCCACGGCGGTGCTTCGGGTGATCGACGCGGCGGCCAACCGGGCGCGTGAGGCACTGCGGGTAATCGAAGACTACGCGCGCTACGTTCTGGACGACCGCCATTTGACTGCCCTGTGTAAACAACTCAGACACAAACTGGTCGCAGCCCTAGAGCCTATCCCCACTGCTCAGCGAATTGCCGCCCGAGAAACGCAACACGATGTGGGCACGACACTTACAACTTCAGGAGAACAAACCAGGCACCGGCTTGGCGATGTTGCGGCAGCCGCATTCGGCCGTTTGCAAGAGGCATTGCGCAGTTTGGAGGAATTCGCAAAGATAGTCAATCCAGAAGTCGGCGCCGCAATAAAGTCTTTGCGATATGAGAGTTACACCATTCAACGGGCGATAGAAGTCACCGGCCGACGTTCGCTGCTGCTTCAGGACGCGCAGCTTTATGTGCTGATCGACTCTCGCTCCGATGTCGAACAATTCGCCCGTTTGGTTCAAGCACTTGTGGCCGCTGGCGTTCATGCCATACAGCTCCGCGACAAGCAAACCGATGATAGGGAGCTGCTTGGTCGCGCCCGGTTGCTGCGAGAGCTTACCATCGGCAGCCAAACGCTTTGCGTCGTCAACGATCGGCCGGACATCGCCGCGCTAAGCCGGGCCGACGGGGTTCACGTCGGACAGACCGACATGAGCGTGAAAGACTGCCGGGCCATGGTGGGCCCTGACGCGCTGATAGGCGTTTCGACCCATTCGCTGCCGCAAGCGCGTCAAGCAGTACTCGACGGGGCAGATTACATCGGCGTAGGGCCGGTGTTCCCGTCGGCCACGAAAAGTTTTGACCACTTCCCCGGCTTGGAATTGGTACAGGCCGTGGCGGCAGAGGTGCGATTGCCGGCCTTTGCCATCGGTGGTGTGACACTGGACAATTTGGCACAGGTGCTCTCGGCCGGTTGCCGACGAGTCGCCGTCAGCGGGGCAATCCTTTCGGCAAGCGAGCCTGCCGAAATGGCCAAAGCATTTCTGGCTGCTTTACGGGAACAAGTGAGCTGAGCAGTCCTGGGAGCCAACCAATTGCATCGCCGTACAATAAACCGGTAGCCACACAGCATCCAAGCCGCGGATCACCCGGACATCGGAGCGCAAAGCGCGACCAATTGCGCGCGTCCCCCCAACTGCGCATTTTAACATGTTTGGAAAAGTAATACGTTTGAAACTCGGCTGAGGATCAAACGCGCTTTAACGTGCCGTGCTCGACAGCCGACTGCGAGTGAACGAAAAATGGAAAATGACTGACATTGCCGTTTTTGCCGCAGAGTATGACAATGGTTGTAGTTTAAAATATGGAGTGCCTGCTGATGACCGCACCTTGGTATGCACAACGATTGATGATTTTGTTGTAGTTTCAAACGGAGTACCTGCTGATGACAGCAGTTTCGGTCCGGCTTGAGGGGATTCTGGAATCACTCAACCCCCAGCAGCGGCAGGCGGTAACCCACACAGCAGGCCCTTTGCTCATCGTCGCCGGAGCAGGTACAGGCAAGACCGCCACGCTCGCCCATCGGGTCGCCTGGCTCATCGCCGGAGGCGTGGAGCCGTCGCACATCTTGCTGCTGACGTTTACGCGGCGGGCGGCGGCCGAGTTGCTCCATCGAGCCGATCTGCTGCTGCGCAGGCTGTACGAGTTGGGTGCAGAGCAGGGGCGGGGCGATACGTCGACGCCTGGGCCGCGCAGCACCAAGGTTTGGGGTGGGACTTTCCATGCCGTAGCCACCCGCTTGCTCCGCCAGTACGGAAAGGCAATCGGACTGTCGCCGGACTTTTCTGTGCTTGACCGGACGGACTCGGAAGACTTGATGAATGTCGTTCGCACCGAGCTTGGGCTGGCGAAAAACCAAAAGCGCTTCCCTAAGAAGGGAGCGTGCATGGACATCTACAGTTGGTGTGTCAACGCCCGCGACGGCTTGGAAAACGCTTTAGCCACACACTTCAAGTGGTGCGCCCCATGGCATGCTGAATTGAAGCAATTGTTCGAAGCGTATGTGGACCGCAAGGAAGCGATGAACGTGCTGGACTACGACGATCTGCTGCTTTTCTGGCACGGGCTGCTGGGGCACGAGCAAGCCGGCGAGCACATCCGCCGCCAGTTCCAGTGCGTGCTGGTCGACGAGTATCAGGACACCAACCGGCTTCAGGCCGAGATCATTTACCGGCTATGTCCGGAAGGCCGCGGACTGACCGTGGTGGGTGACGACGCACAGTCGATATATTCATTTCGGGCGGCCACGGTGCGCAACATCCTGGAGTTCCCTAAGCATTACCCGGATGCCACTGTCATCACCTTGGAGAAGAACTACCGCAGCACGATGGCCATCTTGCAGGCCGCCAACAAAGTAATCTCGCAAGCGCGCGAGCGTTTCACCAAGAACCTGTGGTCCGACCGCAAACAAGGGCAGCGTCCCTGGGTAGTTTACTGCGAAGACGATTACGACCAGGCCAACTTCGTGATCGAGCGGATTCTTGCCCATCGCGAGTCCGGTATCGACTTGCGGCGGCAGGCGGTGCTGTTCCGGGCATCGTACCACAGCATGGCGCTGGAGGCGGAACTGTCGCGGCGGGACATACCGTTCCACAAATACGGCGGCTTGAAGTTCGTGGAAACCGCCCACGTCAAAGACTTGTTGGCCTTCCTGCGGCTAGCGGAAAATCCTAAAGACCTGGTTTCCGGGATACGCATTTTGCCCTTGCTGCCGGGGATTGGGCCGGCTAAGGCCCGAAAACTGATGGACCAGCTTGTGCAGGCCGAGGGCAAGTTCGCCGTGTGGCGGACGTGGACGCCGCCTTGCGAGGCCGCCCAGACGTGGAAAGAATTGGTCGATCTGATGGAAAGCCTTGCTTCGGGCAGCCAGCCGCTGAGTTCGCAAGTGCATCAGGTGCGGGTTTTCTATGCTCCACTGTTGGAGGCCAACTATGATTATCCGCAGGGGCGATTACGAGACCTGGAGCAATTGGAAATCATCGCCTCGCGTTATCGCAACCGCCAGCAGATGTTATTGGACATGGCGATTGATCCCCCCAGTTCCACCCAAGACCTGGCCGGCAAGCCCGTGCAGGACGACGATTATCTAGTGCTTAGCACAATCCATTCGGCCAAGGGGCTCGAGTGGGACGCGGTGTATGTGATACACGCCACCGATGGGAACATTCCCTCCGACATGGCCACCGGTTCGGCCGAGGGAGTGGAGGAGGAATTGCGGCTGTTCTACGTGGCCCTGACGCGCGCCAAGAGCTGGCTGTACGTGACCGTTCCTACGCGCTACTACACCAGTTGGTCTTCTTACCACGGGCAGTTCGGGCTACCGCAGTTAACGCGCTTCTTGCCAGATAGCGTGTTGCAGAGTTTCGAGATTCGCAATACTGCGCTGCTGGATGACGATCAGACGCCCGAGCCGGAGCTTTCTATCGGCAGCACAAGGACGGTGCGCCAGCGCACCAAGAACTTCTTCTAGCCCGAAGGCGCACTGCCGCTTCGATCAGGCACTTGTCGCAACCGGGGCGGCAGCCAGGGGCGGGGGTGCCTTGGCCGGCGCGGCAGAATCGGCCCGGACCTGGGCCACCTGCGAACCGCGCTCGGTCGATTCTCCAGGCTGCGGCAAGCTGGCCAGGTACTTGCGGATGAACTCCACGGTTTCATCCACGGTATCGGCTTGAGCGAGCAACAGTTCTCCGCTGGCCACCGAGTTCAGCGCGGTGGCCACTGCGTTGTCGGCGCCGAAGACTTCTTCGACTTGCTTCACGCGGCCACCGCGAGCCAGCCCTTGGCGGAACAAGGCCATTATCTCGCCTGGCTTGCGACCGCGCATGTAGTGGTCCTCGTACAGGATCACGCGGTCGAAAGCATTGCCGAGGATTTCGCCCTGGCAGACGATGTCGCAATCGCGGCGGTCGCCGGCCGTGGTATAAACGCACGTTCGCCACCGATGCGGAAAGCCGTCCAGCGCGGCGATCAGTGCCCGCAACGAACTGGCATTGTGGCCGTAATCGACGATCACCGTGGCCCCGTTGAGCTGGAAGAGGTTGAACCTGGCCGGGACCTTGCCCATATCGGGCGTAAAAGATTCGGCCATAGTACGCACTATTTCCAGTGGCACCCCCAAGTAGGCAGCGGCCGCGATGGCAGCCAGTGTATTCTCGACTTGGAAGGCCACCCGTCCGCCAAATGTCAATGGCACGCGCGATAGCGAGGTCACTACCTGCTCGTGCTGGCCTTCAGCCAGTATGATCTGGCCGTCGCGGACGAAAGCGGCTTTGCCCCCCGCGCTGCGGTGCCGCTGGATTTCCGGATGGTTGCCGTCGATAGCGAACAGCGCCACTTGCCCAGGGCAGTACAGGGCCATTGCCGCCACTAGCGGATCGGCTGCATTGAGGACGGCTACACCTTTGGGCGACACTGCTTCCACCACTACCCGCTTCACCACCGCTAGTTGCTCGGGCGTGTGAATGTCGGCCAAGCCCAAATGATCGCCGTCGCCAATGTTGGTAACCACAGCCACATCGCACTGGTCGAAGCCCAAACCCTCGCGGAGTATGCCGCCGCGGGCAGTCTCGAAGACCGCCATTTCGACCGTGGGGTTCAGCAGCACGGTGCGAGCGCTTTGCGGTCCGCTGCAATCGCCTTTCTCGATGCGCCGCTCGTTGAGATAGATGCCATCGGTACAAGTCATTCCCACGTGCCGGCCGGTGCCTCGCAGGATATGAGCGATGAAACGCGTAACGGTGGTCTTGCCGTTGACTCCCGTGACTGCAACGATGGGGATGCGCCCGTCGTCCCCTGGCGGAAACATCATGTCGATGATGTCTCGGCCAACCGGGCGGGACACTCCCACCGAAGGTGAAACGTGCATCCGCAAACCCGGCGCGGCATTCACCTCTACCACTACCGCGCCCTGCTCTTCCATCGGGCGAGTGATGTCCTGGGCCAGAATGTCGATGCCCGCAATATCCAGTCCGACGATTCGGGCGGCGTCAACGGCGCGGGCGGCGACTTCCGGATGCACCAGCTCGGTCACGTCGATGGCGGTGCCCCCGGTACTGAGATTCGCATTGCGGCGGATCAACACCACTTGTCCGGCAGGCGGAACCGACTGCGGAGTGTATCCCTGCTCGGCCAGTACGGCCAGGGCTATGTCATCGATCTTGATCTTGCTTAGCACGTTGGCGTGCCCCTCGCCACGGCGCGGGTCGCGGTTGACGATTTCCACCAGTTCCTCGATGGTATGCTCACCGTCGCCGACGACCTGCGCAGGTTCGCGCCGCGCCGCCGCCGCCAGCCGATTTCCGACTACCAGCAAGCGGTAATCGTGACCGGGCACGTAACGCTCCACGATCACTGCGTTGCTTTCTTGAATGGCCGCGTTGTACGCCGCGATTACCTGCTCGCGGGTGATTAGATTAGTGGCCACGCCTCGGCCGTGGTTTCCGTCGCGCGGTTTGACTACCACCGGCACACCGATTTCCTGAGCGGCTTCCCAGGCGTCTTCGGCGCTACAGACCGGACGGCCTTCAGGGACGGGAACCCCTGCGGCCCGCAACAAAGTGCGGGTCAATTGTTTATCCTGGGCCACACCTTCGGCTATCGAGCTGGTGCGGTCGGTTTCGGCGGCGCGAATCCTTCGGGACCGGCAGCCATAACCCAGTTGCACCAGGCTTTCGGTGTTCAACCGTCGGTAAGGGATACCCCGTTCGCGCGCTGCCTCGATGATCGCCCGCGTACTCGGCCCCAGACATATGTTCTCGGCGAACTCTCTGAGACGTTTGAGCAGCGCGGGGACATCCAACGGGCGATCGTACACCGCGGACAGAAGCAGGTCGCGAGCGGCATAGAGACATTCCCGCCCCAGATGTTCGTCTTTGTATTTCACCACTACCTTGTAAATGCCGGGTTCGGCTGTTTCCCGGGCGCGACCAAACGATACTTCCAGCCACGCTAGCGATTGCAGCTCCAGCGTAACATGTTCCAGGATATGCGCCATATAAGTGCCGCGCCGCAAGCGCTCGAAGAATCCGCCCCGCTCGCCCAGGCTGCAACGGTGTTCGACCAGCGTCGGCAGCCACGACATCAGGCGCTCGTTGAAGCCGGGAATTTCGTTGGAAGCACGATCGGCTAGCTCTCCTAAATCAACCCACGCTTCGATAACCGGGAAACTGGCCCAGATGTTAGGACCACGCAACGTCAGGATCTTCTTGAACTCCATATAAGTCTTTTCAAAAACTGCTTTATGAATATGTGTCGTCGCGCCGGTTCGCAGCCGCGCGGCTCCACTTATAACCTTACGCACCTTGCAACCAAGCGGTTGGCAAATCTGTCGCTCTTACAACTTCTGCACAATTCTGCCGCTCAGTCCAATGTCCTAATGGTAACAACACACCGCCATGCACACTCCCGTGCCGCCCAACTGGTTTTTCAATTCAACTGTCCTCTCAACTTTTTCAACACAATGGTGTTCTCAACTTTTTCAAACACTGGCAAAACACACACCGTTACGACCGCCGCTTTGAAACTTATGGTGGCTGCGCGCAAATTAGCTGCCATCAAATACAGCGACGCAGCGAAGCCAATCGTCAAGGCGAAGCGGACAGAGTGTCCAGGCGGGCATTAGCGCGCCGTGCAGGCGCGCCCTCGTATGTGATCTATTAGAGTATATGCTGCCGCCATAGACCATAGCAATAGCCAAGTTGGTTTTGTGGCCAGTACAGTAGCAGCCGTTGCCACCAATGTCGTGGCAGGGCACTTACGCCGTACAGGTAGGTGTGCCCAGCAGTAGTTATACCGCCTTCCCCCAGTGCCGGGATTAAGAATTATTACCGTATAATGGGCGTGCCATACGCAAGCAGCAGTTGCCTTACTTACCATGGTCCCGCGGCAGACTACCTTTAACGATTCTATCTTGAACCATTCAACACGGCTGCAACTCCGAAGTTCCTTGTCAACAACCGTCCCATGCCAACGGCTGCGCTTTTCAAAGAAAACACGTTTTTCAAAGAAAACACGTTCGCCATTCAAGAAAAATCGTGCACAATTTCTCCAATTCCACCTCGCTAGCGTGGTGCTTGCCGGCCAGTTACCACGGTGCTATCGGCTTAAGTGTCGTAACTGCCGACTGTTACATCAACGGCACACAGACTGCTACTGCGCGTTGTGAACTATGGCAACGGCGGCCTGAGCCACCGAGGCAGCTTTTTCTGGGCCCATTTCTCTTGGCCCGAGAACTGTCGCACCGGCCGCGGCGAGTTATACAATATACAGGTGCACGGCTGCCGTGCGCCGTCCTTGCGGCGGACGGCTCTCTGTAGTGCTCTGACTCACCCGCTGGTGGCTGTTCCACTCGTGCCGTCGGATCCCATTGCAAAACCCGAAGTTTGGCAAACTATCCCTGCCGCTATCCGCGAGCAGCTTGCGGACCAGCTACGGCCGGGCGAGACGCCTTTGTGCTGGTTCGAGCCGGACTTGGATCGCAATCTGCATTACCGCTGCGGCTTAGTGGTGTTGACCAACCAGCGGTTGCTCAGTTGGGAACCTCCCGATGGAGCCGCAAGCAGCCGACCACTGGAGGACCGTATTGCCGCCGCATCGTCAGCTTGGGAATCAGGCTGGCGCTGTTGGCCGCTCGAACCGGGAGTCACGCTTCGCGTGCGCGAGTACGCCGGCGCCGGAGTGCTAGAATGGGTTTCGCCTTCGGAGCGGTTGGCATGCTGGCGGTATTCGTTGGCGCGCGCCGTCGGCGCTAGGCGGCTGGCAGCCGCCTTGGAGGCCCTGCGGGAAGGGCGCGCAGTGGACGTTTCCGACTCTGCCCCGCCCGGCGGCGCCGAGTGCGCAAGCTGTGGCGCGACGTTACAGGCTCATCAAGTCGCTTGCCCACGCTGCGGCGCTATGCGTCCCAAGCCGCCGGTAAAATCGTTGTGGCGTCTGCATCGTTTTGCGCGGAAGCGGTTCGGCGCGATCTTGCTGGGCTTCTGTCTGACGCTGGTGGCCACGGCGGCCAGTTTGATCCCGCCATACCTCACCATGCCGCTGATGGATGAAGTGCTCATCCCATACGAATACGGCCAGCGCGACGACCTCTCACCGGTCAAATGGTACTTGCTGGGGCTGGCAGGTGCGGCCACCTTGGCGTTCTTGCTCGGTTGGGCCAGGACGTATGTGCTGGCCTGGGTAAGCGAGCGGATCGCCGCCGATTTGCGGCAGGAAACCTACAATCACTTGCAACGTCTGTCGCTGGAGTTCTTCGGCAGCAAACGCACCGGCGATCTGATTTCCCGGATCAGCAACGATACCGATCGTATCTGCTACTTCCTCTCCGTACATTTGCTGGACTTCGCCAACGACCTGCTGATGATCACCATGACGGCCGGCGTAATGCTGTGGATCAGCCCCTGGCTGGCCCTGGTCACGCTTTGTCCACTGCCATTCATTGTGATTCTTATCCACCGGGTGCGCGATCGGCTGAAGCACGGGTTCCAGTTCGCTAGCCGCGCATGGGCCGAAATGACCAGCGTGCTGGCCGATACCATCCCCGGCATCCGCGTGGTCAAAGCCTTCGCGCAGGAAAAAAAAGAGATCGATCGGTTTCGCCGGGCCAACCAGCGGGTGCTAACGGCCAACGATCGGGTGAACTTCGCCTGGTCGTTGTTCGACCCGGTGATGATCCTGTTGACTGATCTGGGCGTGCTGGTCATCTGGGGATTTGCAGTCTATCAGATCTGGCAACGGAACATTACCGTGGGCGTGTTGGCCGCCTTCCTGCAATACATCGGCCGCTTTTACGCCCGACTGGATTCCATGAGCCGCATTGTCACTGCGGCGCAACGGGCAGGCGCAGCGACGCAACGGGTGTTCGCCATTTTGGACCGAAAGTCCACCGTGCCCGAGCCGACTCGACCCGTGCGTCCCGGCCGACTCCGCGGCGCTATCGAGTTCCGCAACGTCAGCTTCCGCTACGGCAGCCGCACGGTGCTGAGCAACGTTAACCTGAAGATCGAACCGGGTGAGATGATCGGCCTGGTAGGTCCCAGCGGCGCCGGCAAGACCACGATGATAAACCTCATCTGCCGGTTTTTCGACGTGGCCGAAGGGGCAATACTGGTCGACGATATAGACATCCGCTCTTTTCCTGTGGAAGAGTACCGCCGCAATATCGGCATCGTTTTACAAGAGCCGTTCCTGTTTTACGGTACCATCGCCGAGAACATCGCCTACGGCAAACCCGATGCCACCCAACAACAAATCATCGCCGCTGCCCGGGCCGCCCGGGCACACGAGTTCATCCTCCGACTGCCCGAAGCGTACGACTCGCTGGTCGGCGAGCGCGGACAATTGCTTTCCGGCGGCGAACGGCAGCGGATCAGCATCGCCCGGGCACTGTTAATCGATCCGCGAATACTGATCCTCGACGAGGCTACCTCCTCGGTCGATACCGAGACCGAACACGAGATTCAACTGGCTTTGGAAAACTTGATAAAGGGACGGACCACTATTGCTATCGCACACCGCCTAAGCACGCTCCGCAGAGCGGACCGCCTGGTGGTGATCGAGCGCGGTCGGTTGGTCGAAGTTGGTTCGCACCGCGAGCTGCTCGGGCGCAGCGGCACGTACGCGCGGTTGTATCACGCGCAGTACGAATCGGCCGGCAGCCAACATACCCCGGCCGCCACGTGAACACCCAAACCAGCTCCACGCGATGGGCAGCCAACCAAGCAATAATCGCCAAGGCAGCAATCGAGCGACCGCAAACGCAAGTCTCCAGCGCTGCCGGAGCCGAAGACGCATCGATCGCTTGCCAATAGACTGATGGTACCGGTTCACTGCGACCACGATGAACGACGACGCTGCCAACGATGCTGCACACGTCGCCAACGGCGACTTCGCCCTGGAATACGACGCCCTTGGACAACTGGTGTATATCGACGCCGCTGGTCGTCGCCATGTGGGCGTCGCCCCGGTGCGCATGTTCCCTATTAGCGACCCCGATGGTCCAGTGTCGATAGTCGACTCCAATGGGCGGGAGCTGGCCAGCATCTCTCGCCTGGACCGCCTGCCCGATTGGCAACGCGAAATTATTCGTACCGCTATTGCCGAGCGGGAGTTTATGCCGGTCATTCGCCGCATAATTTCCGTTTCCAGCGATGTGGAACCTTCTAACTGGGAAGTAGAGACCGATCGCGGTCGGGTCACCTTCCAACTCGACGACGAAGAAGACGTCCGCCGCTTGGGGCCATATCGCGTGGTGATTATCGACGCGCACAAAGTGCGGTTCCTCGTCGACGACGTGCGCAAACTCGACGCCGCCAGCCGCCGCATTCTCGACAAATACATGTAGCCACGGCCTAACGCCTCGCCGCGTAGCCGTGGCACACTTGTGTTCGCCCCGCAACCGGCGCAATCAGCCCTGCCTCCCCCGCTTCTCTGGAAAGCCTGCCTAATGTAAATTGAATTGTGTGTAGAATACACCCAGAGTTGTAAGGCTTACCACTTTTTACTTCGTGCCTTATCACTCTAGCCCCCGTAGCTCAATTGGATAGAGTGTCGGCCTCCGGAGCCGAAGGTTACAGGTTCGAATCCTGTCGGGGGTGCAAATAAAGCAAACCACACCTCGTCACGGGCTGCCAGCCTCCGGGGCTTGCAGCCTTTCTGCTTGCGCATGCAACCGAGAACTCGCCGGTAACTTCCATTGACCGTCGAAGCCGAAGCTCCTCATTTTCTCCACCGGTTGCGGTGCAACGCGGTGCCAATCGCTTACGCGTCCGGAAAGCGCCCAGCACCACGGATTGCACCGCGGACCACAAACTATAGCATCCCGGAGGGTACAGTCTAAGGCTAGACTCTCCCGCCGTGTTCCCATCATCCGGCTGAACGGCCAGCACGGTACACCAACATCGGTCGCCCGCACACAACCGGTATGGTCCGATTGTGCCCTGCGCATAGCTTTGTCCGGTGCCTCGCTTCAGAACCACGGGGACCAAGTCGGCAATTTCTTTGAGGACATGTAGCCGAATTGTCAACAGCGGCCAGGCGCGGTCTGTTCGCGCTGTGGTCTCATATCGCTTTACAAGGATTACGCATCGGGATAGGCTGATAACGCTTGACGATTGGGCCGCTCAGGCGGGGGCGCATGTGGCACGAGGCTGGGCCAGGGAGCGTGCAAGATGACGGAAGGAAAACTGCCAAACGGTTGGGAACAGATCGTGAAGCGAATCGCCCAAAAGGTGGCCCAGCAGCGATTCCCACGAACCCAACTGGCCGCAGACCTTTGCGTCGATGCCGTTAGCCACGTCTGGGAGAAACGGGAGTATTTCGATCCCGATAGCGGACAGTTTGAACCGTGGTGCTATCGTGTCATCACGAACTTGGCCATGGATATGCTGCGGCATTTTCTCAGGCGATTGGAAATCGATGGGCCGACAGGCACGTTTAAGAGCGAACCGTCCGACCTGACCCTCGTGACGGTGGATGGCAAGTGGCAGACCGAGCAGCGGCGCGTGGACGATGAATTGGATTCCGCAGTCCCGTTTAAATGCGATGAACTGGCACATTTGGAAAAACTTCCGCCGCTGCGGAGGGTGATTGCCTTGGCTTTGACAGGATGGTGGCGCGCAGTGCCGCCGAGTACGTGGGAGCAGTGGTTGCACAGCGCAGGCATTGATTCACCTTTTCCACCACCCGAATGTCGCCCGATCTACGATTTTTCCGAAAACGTCAGCCTTATCGCCCAACGGCTAGGACGCACCGTAGACAGTGTCAGGCAGCATTTCTACCGGTCCGTGCCGGTGTTAAGAGGACTGACGCGGTATGACCCATATCAATCCTAGTTCCGCAGGCCAGGCGGCCATTCGGTGGGAAGATCTGCCGGACCCGCGAGATCCTAGCGCACCGGCCGGCGCGCCCACGGCAGTCGTGTTGGACAATCGTGCTTGGCGGCACATTCTCGGCAAGCACGTGCTGCCGGCTAGGGGGCCGTGGGGAAGGGTTTCTTCGGACCAGACGTTTGAGCATCTCCTGCAAGTGGATACCGGTCGTACGTTTAACGATCCGGTCGTGACCGACGCAGTAAAGCGTCTGGGACACCAAATTCGCTCGTAGTTGGAACTGCCGCAGGCTCTACTGTACGACGCTTCCCCCTTGGCGGATGGAACGGCTACCGACTAAGGACGCGGGCGCTGGCTTTGCCCTCTGGGGCGACAGCTTAAGTTGACGAAACTAAAAAACGCAATCGGCTGGCGACTTGTTACTTTCCTGCTTATGCGATCGTAATTAAGAATGAGGCATTCCGATGGCGTCGCGTGGTGGCGCGATTGGTAAGCCTTTACGGCGTGTTCGATACGCAACGCAACGTCTTGCGGTTGCGGGAATTGGAGACGGTAAAGTCTGTCCGGCGGAAGGGGCCGGTCACACAAGTGCGCTCGGCGATCCGCTTTGTGACCCCCGTAACTTGGGGATTTTGCCCGGAGCTTAAGGGCGCCCCATGGCGCGGACGTCTGAGCCAGTGGCCCGCTGCTGAGTTGGCCGGCCCTATTCGTCGGCACCGCCTCAACCCGCGCCACCGCAGGTTTACAGACCAGGAGGATTCCGGCTTATGAAGCCTATTAGCCGTATTAAACCTAACCCAGGTAGCCGTGACCCGATGAGTTGGCAGCACGAGCTGCAATTGGCGCTTGAAGACCCGGTGCTTTCCGTATTCCAGACCGGTCAAACTCCTGGCCCCGAAGCCAGGGCGGCTGCGTACCGTGTGGCTCTTTGCCTAGGTTATTGCCGCTTGCTTCGGGTGGATTTGCCAGAGCAGCTCGATGGCATGCTGCCTGCAAGCGAAGCCATGGCCGCCGCCGAAGAGTTAATCCAGAACATACAGGTCTGGAAGGCCGAAGCCCGACAACTACCGGCCCGCTGGGACGAAGCGGATGCTGGTGTCGAAGACCAGTACTGTGCCGATCTGCTGGCGGCGCGCACAGATGCCTGGGCTGCTTATGTGGCAATCAGTGAAGCCCATCAAGATTGTGTAACACAGCGAGAACCGGCAGCCGCAGACTTCGATCGCGTGCTCGATCGGCTTTTAGCAGCCTTGGACGAGTTCGACGACGTTCTTAGAGAGCCTGAAATCCTCGCCCTGCTTTCCACTTTGGCCGGTACGCCCGTGCTGACCCGCTGGCGGCAGATGCTGGACATCCCGAACAGCGACTATCTGCCTTGGTGGCTGGATGGCACGTTGGAGCAAGAGAGCCGCCGGATCGCGGCCGAATCGTTGGCGGCTGTGCAGCAGTTGCAGGCTTATCGCCCGCCGGCCCGCTCCGCTCCTCAAGTTATTCCTTCGACTGTGCTGCGGCATTCTGGGGCGGCTATCTGGGAGGTTCAGATCGTCGAGGCCCTGGCTGCCGACCCTGTGGACCCAAGGCCTCCGATCCTGGCAATCCTCAAGTGGAGGTCGCCCGACG
The DNA here is from genome assembly GCA_938015445.1 of uncultured Pirellulales bacterium. Taxonomy (GTDB): domain Bacteria; phylum Planctomycetota; class Planctomycetia; order Pirellulales; family Thermoguttaceae; genus CALLPE01. Next base: position 1,192 of record CALLPE010000013.1, on the reverse strand, counting down.
GCGTTTGGATCGCCCGGCTGTCTTGTCCGCGGCGAGTGCCAGTCGGCGGCAGCTTGCCTCTGGAGTTCCTTAGTCCCGATGGGCAACCAGCCGTGAACCTCTCAGGCCAGCCCGTGTGGCTCGGCGGCCACCAGCAAACCATCGACTCGCAAGGGGTGGCGAGATTCGATTTGCAGAGCCTACGGACGGCGATTTCGAAACCAAGCCGGCCGATTACGCTCGAAGTGGGCGCGGAGCGGGCAGAATGGCAAGCGATCCAATCAGGCTGAACGACGCTTGGCTCCACCAGTGGTGCGCCGAGGACGCCGATCAAGTCACCCCACCGCGTGCCTACGAGCTTGCCGCCGGGCTGAAGAATCTGGCCATTTGGTGGCTGCGCCCCGAAGTTCTCCAGCAGGCCGTCGGGCATGCGCGCAAGTCAGGCCTCGAAGATGCTGCACAGCAATGGCAGCGTGCCCCGCAACTTCCCACCGAAGCTGGCGCTTGCTGGATCGCCGTGGTAAACAAGCACCCCGACTTGGGCCTATTGCGGCAGGCTTATGCCCTGCCACTCCGTTGGGCAAAACAGCAAGACCACGACGCGCGATTGCCCGCCGGCCTCCGCGCCCTGGCTGACCAAGTTCGTGGCCAACTCGAACGCTTGCGGGAGGTGGACGACACGTGGAGGCTGCTGCCCGGCCGCGATTCCCTTCTGTATGACCTAGACCTTAGCACCCTCGAAGGCCGGTGGGATTCCGCTTTCGCGTCGCTGGCCGTCGGGCTGCTGCTAGCCGCCTGGGAAGGAAGGCCGGACCCGACACTCTGGGCCAGCGCCGCCTGGGACTCCGAGCAGGGCATCCAGGCAGTCGACTGTCTGGAAGCCAAGCTGAAGTTGGCCCACGACTTCCAAGCCCGTAGGTTCTTCGTCCCACAACCCCAGGCCGATGCACTTCGTGACTGGGCCACAAAGCAGGCTATGAATGTCGAAGTCCGCGTGCTCCGCTCCAACGTTACCGACGTACGTGATGCCCTGGGCGAATATCTCGAGGAGCACGAGCTGCCCATCGGGCCAGGGCCGCACCGGCGTTGCTGCCCATTTGGCCCGACGTTCCGTTTAATGCACCTGCCAGAAACTCTCCCCCAGCCGGTTGGGACCCACTGCGGCGCGCCGACTGAGCAGGGCTTGCACTATGCCCCCACAGAGGCAGAAACA
>CALLPE010000012.1 GCA_938015445.1 uncultured Pirellulales bacterium | reverse complement strand
TTCGCCATCGCCGGATACTTTTTCTACTACGGACATTACTACGCAGCGCGGTGTGTGGAATTGCTGCCGCCGGACGATCGCCCTGTTTATCAGAACCATCTGGCGCATGTGTTGCTGCGCTTGCAGGAAAAGGACGGTTCCTGGTGGGATTTTCCGCTGTACGACTACCACCAACAATATGGAACCGCCTTCGCGCTGATGTCGCTGGCCCGCTGCCGCGGCAGCGATGGCGCTGCCAAGCCCTAGTACTACTGCGCAAGTTGGAAAACGGGCAAGGTTTGGATGATGTAAGTCCTTTGCCGAACGGGGCGGCTTGTTGCCTATTTTGTCATCCCGCGCTGTAATAGTACACGACCGGCTCGCAAGGCCCATGCATCATGGAAAGCGCGCTGTGGGGAACAGCTCGGCCCGGCGTACCGTATCCGGCCGCTGGGCGTATTCGCTGATTTCGAATACCTCGCAGGCCTCGATCTGCCGGCCGCGCACCGGCCCGTAAGCGGCCACCAGCAGATCGCGGAAGCGCTCGGCCCGGGGCCGGACATGCTCCAAATACCACCGCCGTAACCAAGCGATTTTCTCCTGTTCGTCCGCAGGCACGCTGTCCAGCACGCCTTCCTCGTAAGGCAACCACTCGAAAACCTGTGTGCGATGACAAGCCAGCATCCGTACGATGCCGTCGATGTGCTCGGTCACGTCGAGCACCACCTGCGGGTTCATGGGACAAGGTTTGTTGAACAAATCGGCCATGTATGCTACCACTGGGTCACGGTATAGCGCAGGCACTTCTGGCATGAAGTTTGGCACGGTAACCAGGTAGCTGGCGTCCTGCACCAACTGGCCCACCGCCCGGTGGTCCGGATGGTAGTCGTAGGGCCGATGCGTCAGCACTAGGTCGGGGGCGAAGGTGCGGATTTCGCGGATGACCATGCGACGGACCTCGAGCGTGGGCATAAGCTCGCCGTCGGGGATGTCCCAGGTGAGGTACTCTGCCCCGATCGTCGCTCCCGCGGCCGCTGCTTCGGCCCGGCGTATCTGGGCCAAAGTTTGCGGCGGCCGCTGGTGATGGCCGGCCGCGCCGTTGGTCAGCGAGATCATCCGCACCGTGTGGCCCAACTGGCGATACACGATGGCCAGCCCGCCGGCGTGATACTCCGCGTCGTCCGGATGGGCGCCGAGAATCAATAGCTTCAAAGGTTGTGTGGGCATGATGGTCAAATCGAGTTCAAAAGCTGAAACACACAGACATAGACAATAGCGTCAACAGTTTAAACAGTACACACAAGTGCAACCCAGGAACACAGCCAACACAAGTGAAACCCCAAAACACGCCGCACACAACTGCGACATGGGAACTCAGCATACACAATTGCAATGCGGCAACAAAATACGACGCAAGCCAGCGCTAGGAAAAAAACATTACCAACGGCCGCCGGAACATGCCATACCCCCGGCCAATCGAACAGTGGCACCCGTTCTTGCCGGTGCTCGTCCCGTCGGGACTGCGGCGCGGCGCCGATGGTCAGTTGGATGGCTTTTCGGTTTTCTGCCCGTCAGGGGGCGGCTTCTTTGCTGCCGGTGCAGGCTTGGCGAACAGGTCCTTTTGCACAAAGATGGCAATATAAGCGCTGCTGTCGCGGATTAGTTGGCAGCGGACGGCGATCCAGCCGGCCTGCTCAGCTTCGGCTAACAGGGTGCTAAGCTGGGTGCCGTGGTCCTTGCCGCTGGCCAATAGCTCGGAATAGTTTTCGACGACAACCAACCGGCCGGTGGGTTTGAGCACTTTGCGCAGATGCCGCAGGTACTCTATGCGCGTCTGTTTATTCAGATGATGATAGGTCTGCGACAGAAAGGCCAAATCGCAGGAGTCCTCAGGCAGTTCGAGGCTATTGGGTTTGCACAAGTACGGTTTGACCTGCGGCAGGTTGGCGAAGCGCTGTTTCATGCGATCGACCAGCCGCTGGTCGATTTCGGCGGCGTGAACCATTCCCTCTGGGCCGACGGCCGCAGCCATCTTTTCCGCCCACCAACCGTCGCCGGCGCCGATGTCAACCACCACGTCGCCGGGCCGCAGGTCAAGCTCTGTCAGGATGTAGTCGGCTTGTTGGCGGTAGGCATATCCGCCGGAGCTTGCTTTGGCGTATTGTTGGGGGTCGGTTACGCGCGTGCTCTGAGCGCCATCGGCCCACAGAAGCGACGGTAAAAAAGCGACGCTCAGCAGAAATCCCGGTAGTATTGCTGTAGTTCGGCTCATCGATGCACCTTGTTGCTTGAAAGTACCCGGTGTGCGCACATCGTCCACTGCTCGGCCATCATCATACTTGAATATTGTGCGTTGTGCATTTCGTTACAGCCGCAGAATCAATTTGTGCGCAATTCGCGCAAGCGGCTTCAGCTTTCAACCAATCCGCGCATGTGGCCTGCAATTTTCATCCGATTTACATCAACCGGCTCGAATCGCCCAGGGTCCGCACGGCCCAGCGCGGTTATTGCCGATCAACCTTTTTCCGGACCGAACGAGGCGCAAAGCAGCTCGGTGCGATCGGCGACGGGCCGGCCGCGATACATGCGGGTAAGGTTTCGCTGCGGTTTGAGCCACTGCGCGGCTTGCGCGGCTGCCGCGAGATTGACCACTGGAATGTCGATAAACACATATTGGCCCGCAAATGCAGATACTGCCGCGCGAATCACCTCGCCGGCAAAGTGCGGGGCGTGGGCCAGAACCGGGCCGATTTGCGTCGCTTTGGCGCCGGGCCGCGAGGCCCAATAGCCCAACACCAGTTCGCTGCGGCGCACTATCCCGAAGCGTGTGGGTGCTTCGGCGAACAGTTTTTCAAGGAGCCGCCTCCGGTTCGTGCCTGTTACAAGGCGATCCAGCGCGCAGAACTCCTCAAACTGCTCGGGCAGAAGCTGTCCGAGGGTCAATCCGTCAGGTAATGCGGAAGCGGCGGCGGGAAGCATCCCTTCCCAGCGGGTCAGATCGTACTGGCACACGAAGCCTAGTTTCTGGTAAACCCGGCGTCCCAAAGGCGTGGCGTCGAGCCGTATTGTGGATACCTGCCGGTGGTTCAGGTAGTCCAGCACGTGTTCCATCAGCCGGGAACCGATGCCCCGGCCGCGAAACGGCTCGTCGACCAGCACCATGGCGATCCAAGCCACCGAGTCGAACAGGCACGTAGTGGCTGTGCCCACGGGTTGCCCCGCGTACTCGGCCACAAAACATCCTTCCGGTTCAAGCTGCAAGATTCGCTGCCAATCGGCGAGGGTCTGGTTCCAACCGGCCTGCTGCTTCAGCCGCATGCCTAGGGGCAGGTCTGCTGTGGTCATCGGGCGAATGCGAATCATGGCGGGAAATCACCCTTGCCAGCATGTGGGAAACTACGAGGGAAGGCAGCTTTTTGGGGCACATCCGGCACAATTGGGGCTGCTGCGCTTCGGCGGCCGTGTTAAGTGACGCCACGCGGGCTGCGGCGATAGTAAACACGCTGGAAAGATATCTGCCTGAGTTACATCTGCCAGCCGTCGCGATACTTATAGTGCAGCAAGGCGTTAGCCTGGTCGTTGCCGACGAACCGGCCGCTGGCCGGGTTGTACTCCAGCGTTCCTTTGAACTGGGTGGCGATGTTGGCCAGTTTCAAAAACTCGCTCAGCGGTGCGGCGTAGCTGAAGTTGGCCAGCGGCAGTTGTCCGCCCCGACAGGCGTGGAACCAATCGAAGTAATGGCCCAGCGAGCGCGGCAATTTTTCCGGCTGTTCGATCTGGACATCCTTGAACTTGTTGCGCGGCAGCAGCGCGATCTTATTATTGTGGTCGTCGGCGAAAATCGCCCCGTCGCGCCCCACTATCAGCGCCCCGGCGATACCCAACATCTTTTCCCCTTCCGCCTTGGCGACCCCGTAGCTGGCCAGCATTCCCAGCAGTTTGTCGCGTGCGCCGGGCGATAGGCCCGGGCCGTGATACCAGGCGAACTGCACCGGGGGCATGTTGCCTCGTGCGGGGACTTCCCAGCGGACGACCTCCCAGCGAGGAAACGACAGCCGATTGATTCTGGTACATTCGGCCTCGACTTTGATGGTAACCGGCTGCTCCGGCTTGGCGTTCCACAGCTCGAATACGTTCAGTCCCATGAAGGCCAGATTGGCGGCGTGCGGCCCGAATGTCCCAATGCCGCCGTTGGAAAACTCGCGCCAAAACGCGTACGACATCCATTGGGAATGGAACGGGCGCCAGGCGGCCGGCCCCAGCCAGGCATCCCAGTCCAGTCCTTCGGGCACTGGCTCTTCGCCTTGCGGTGGTTTGTCCAGGTCGGGGCCACCGCGGTCGAACCACACGTGTACACGTTCGACCGGCCCGATTACGCCGCTGCGGATCAGTTCCACACCCCGGCGAAACTGCCCGCTGGCATTGCCCGGATTGCGAATCGAGGTGGCCACTTTGTGCGTCTCGGCCAAGTGACGCAACTGGCGCGATTCGTAGATGGTAAGCCCCAGCGGGCGTTCGCAGAAGACGTGCTTGCCCAACCGGATGGCGGTGCCACATGCCGGGCCGTGATAATGGTCGAACATGGAAACCGCTAGGGCGTCGATCTGCTTATGTTGGGCATCGAGCAGTTTGCGGAAATCGGAATAAACCGGTGGCCGCTGCTCGAGCAAGCGTGTGTATTTTTCGGCCTTGCTTTTTTCCGGCTCGGTGGATTCGGCCAACTTTTTGCGCTGCGCTTCCCAGGTTTGAAAAACCTCGGGTATCTTTCGCCTATCCGGGTTGCACAGGGCCACAAGTTCCACATCGTCATAGATGTGCATCGACGAGAAGAAGTGGCTGGCCACGTACATGTGACCGATAATCGCCAAACCGATTCGCTGGTTGGCCGAGTAGCTCAAGGCTGTGCGCGCAGGGCAAACCAGCATTGCCCCGCCTAAACCACCGGCAGTAGCCAGAAACTTGCGCCGATCAACCGCACGCTTCAAGGTGTTTTCTCCGCACATCAGGAATCGGTTGTATGAGTTTGTATCGCAGAAGGCCAGGCAAGCCCCGGGACCGTCTGCTGCCTAAGCCGCTTCACAGCGTCCAGCCTTGTCGATACTGGTAACCCAGTGCCGCATTGGCTTGAGGATGATTAATGATCTTTGCCTGCCGAGGGTCGTAGCTCAGCTTTTCGCCGGGGAAGCGGGTGGCCACATCGCCGAGCATGAGGAACTCGTTGAACACAGTCGTATAGTGGAAGCTGGCCAGCGGCGATGGTCCACCCCGACAAGCGGCCAGCCATTCCCGATAGTGCCCCGGCGAAGCAGGAAGCCGCTGCAACTGCTGTAAATCGACGTCGGCGAAGCGGGCTTTGGGAAGCAGCCGAACCTCAGTGTTGTGGCTGTTGGTGACCAGTAGCCCCTTTTGGCCGACGAGCACCGCGCCGGCCATGCCCAGCATCTGTTTTATTTCCGCGTCAGTGGCGCCGTGGTCGGCCAGCAGCTCGCGGAGCATCTGCCGGGAGCCAGGTGCGTAGTCCGGCCCGTGATGCCAGGTGAAAGTGACTTCCGGCTGCTGACCGCGGGCGGGCACGTGCCACCGGATGCGCTCCCAAACCGGGAAAGAAAGCAAGTTCCGGCTGGAACATTCGGCTTCTACACGTATGACCGCCGGCTCGGTGTCTTGCGATTGCCATAGGTTCGCCACCCCTAACGCCATAAACGCCAGATTGGCTGTGTGTGGCCCGAAGTTCCCCAACTGACCTGCCGAGGTATCGCGCCAGTGGGTGCGGGCGATCCACTCCGGGTGATACTCGCGCCAGGCTACCGGCCCCAGCCACAGGTCCCAATCCAGCTCTGGCGGGACGGGCTGAGCACCTTGGGGTGGTTTCTGGAGATTGGCGCCCCCGCGAGCGAAAAACACATGCACCTGTCGCACCGGGCCGATCAACCCATCCTGCACCAGCTCCACGCCTCGGCGGAACATCCGGCTTTGCATCCCTTGGGTGCCCAGCGAGGTGGCCACCTTATTGCTCTCGGCTGCGGCGCGCAGCGCCCGGGCTTCATGCACGGTGATCGTCAGCGGCTTTTCGCACAGCACCGGCTTGCCGGCACGCAGGGCAGCGGCCGAGGCAACGGCGTGAGTATGATCGGGCGTGGCCACTACCACGGCGTCGATCTGTTTGGCGTACTGGTCGAACATCTTGCGGAAGTCGGCCACTAGCGGGGGAATGTTTTCGGCCAGCCGCTGATAGACCGCAGCCGCCTGGCGTTCTTCCTCTTTGGAAGAGCCGGGCCACTGCTCGGCTCGTTGCTTCCACACCTCTAGCGCCTTGGCCACTTTGCGGCGATCAACGTCGCAAAGCACCGCGATGCCAGTGTTCGGGTGCAAATGCATCGCGCTGAGGAAACCGTAGTACGAGCCGTAACCGGCCACGCCGATCAGCGCCAGCCGAAGCTGTTCGTTGCTTTGGTAAGCCCGTGCCAAGCGCGCGGAGGAAAGTATCGTAATACCGCAGCCCAACGCACCGGTAGTGCCGAGGAAGTCGCGGCGGATGAATCGCTTTGCTACAGGTCGTTTGTGTGTCATGCCATTTGCCCGCTGGAACGGTTTGCCTTACATCGCCCGAAACTGCCGCACGTCGGCCGGACGGCCGAGCGCAATCGTGCTTTCCGAGTCGAAGACGAGGCACAACTTTGTGGGGCGCCGAAAGTTGGTCGCTCCCGATGGTCTTGCCTCCTGAAGTTTACTGCGCCGGTGCGATGGCGTAGTGGCGCGCGCTTATTGGGCTTTAATATCGGAAGCGCTTATTTAGCTTTTACATCGAAGCAGTACAGATTGGTATCATACCTCAAATACAGCCGGCCGCCGATGACCACCGGATGCGCCCAGCTTGGCCCCTCGCCGGCGACTTGCACCCGGCCTTTGATTTCCAGGCCGTTCGGCGAGCAGGTGGCCAGTGCGGCCTGGCCGCGGCTTTCGGAGAACAGGTACAGCATACCGTCGGCCCAGCAGAGCGAGCCTTTGCCCACCCCGCGGTCTCGCCACTTTGTCTGCCCTGTTTTCAGCTCGATGCACGCCCAACCGTTGCCGTTGTTGCCGTAGATGTAGCCGTTATCGATGATGTACCCGCCGTGATGACAAACCATATCGCGCGTGGTCCACGCTTCGGTGGCGGTGCCGCGTGGACCGAGCTTCAGGCAGATGCCTCCCCTGCCGTATCCGTTGGCCCAGAAGATATAGCCGTCGCTATAAACCGGGGTGGGACAATTGGCGGTATTGTTGGCGGAAAAGTCGTTGGCCCACAACAGATTACCGTTGCGAGCATTTACGCAAACAATCCCTTTCTGCGTGCCGGTGACTATCGCTTGCACTGCGTCGTGCGTAAACGCCAGGCAGGAGCCGTATTCCGGACCGGCGCTAAAACCCCTGCTGGCCCATACCGGCTGGCCGGTGTTCTTGTTCAGCGCCACGATGCAGTTTTGTCCGCCGGGCTTGAAGATCACCAGGTTGTCGAGAATGGTGGGCGACTCGGCGTAGCCCCATTCGCCGGGCGCGCCTCCGAATTCCTTGGCCGATCGCTGCCAAAGCCGTCGGCCGGTGGCCGCGTCGAAGCACCCCAGCACTCCGTTGCCCGAAAGAACGTACACTTTTCCTGCATCGACAGTAGGCGTAGCACGCGAGCCGGGATAGTTGATCGTCCAAGCCGCATCTACCTCGACACTCCATTTCTGCCGCCCGTCCATGTCCATAGCAAGTAGCATCAGCTTGTCGTTGATTTCCCCGGTGATGTAAATCGTTCCGCCGTACACTACCACGCTGGAATAGCCCTTGCCGATGTAGTCGATCTTCCACAGCAGCGGCGGGCCGCCCTCGGGCCATTCCTTCAGCAGCCCTTTATCCGGCGACCGGCCGTCGCGGTTGGGACCGCGGAAGGTGACCCACTGGCCCGGCTCCACTTCAGAATCGGCGGTGCCGGCGACCTTCGCCAGCCACTGGCGATCGGTTTGGGAAAGCCTTTCCAACGGGACGGTGATTTCGGTGCCGTCGACTCTGCGCAACTTTACCTCGGCCTGGCCCGCCTGCACCAGCGCTGCCCGCACGCGGAATTTCCCGCTGTCGTCGGTCCAGACGCGCATTTGTTTTGCTTCCGCCTTCAGCGCGTCCTTGTTGGTCGGCTGGCGCGGCGCTGACTCGGCCCGGCAAGCAGCAAGAAAGATTATCAGGCTTAGCAAACCAAGCGATGCACGGCCCTTCGAGCACATGTTGCCTCTTCCCTAGTTGGTTGCAGAAACTGGTTTTACTTCGCTTTGACGGCGCGAAACGATCCACCGGCTATGCGGCGCGCAGTAACAAATTATTGCAAACAGCAACATGGTGGTCAAACAGCACAGCACCCGGGTGGGATGGCTGACTTGACCAGCCATGCCGGGGCTTGCGCTACTTGGTCGCTTACGCTCCCGGCTGGCTCAGCAGTCCCAGCCGGCGCTTGCATTCTTCCAGCACTTCGACGGTCCGCGTGCAGCCGAAGCGCGTCACGCCCAGCGCCCGCACGGCCAGCGCCTTGTCCAGATCGCGCACGCCGCCGGCGGCCTTGACTTGCACGTGGGGTGGGGTGTGTTTGCGCATCAGGGCCAGGTCTTCCAGCGTGGCCCCGCCGGTGCCGAACCCAGTAGAGGTCTTCACCCAATCGACGCCCAACTGGCCGCATATCTGGCACAGGCGGATTTTTTGCTCGTCGTTGAGGTAGCAGTTCTCGAAGATCACTTTGATTTTTGCGCCGTGCTGATGGACTAGCTCGGTAAGCAATTGCAGTTCGCCGCGGACGTAATCCCAATCGTTGCTGAGCACCTTGCTGATGTTGACGACTGCGTCTAGTTCTTGGCCGCCGTCGTCCAAGGCCTGTTTCACCTCGGCCAGTTTGACCGCCGTGGTGTGCCCGCCGTGCGGAAAGCCGATGGTGGTGCTGGCCTTCACGGTACTGCCCCGCAGACGCTCGGCGCAGCGCCGCAGATAATACGGCATGATGCACACGCTGGCCACGTCGTACTTCAGAGCGATGTCGATACCCTGCTCCAACTGCTCGCCGGTCAGCGTAGGCGCAAGCAGCGAATGGTCGATCATCTTGGCGATGTCTTGATAGGTGTAATCCATCGAATGCCTCCGCTCGGTTATGCCAGTAGAGGAACAGCTCGGTTGTGCCAGTAAAAGAACACCGACCGCGCGCCGACAACGGCACGCATGCCCGGTACAGCTCGCTCACCAACCACAGCACGGACTAACCGCTGCGGGCGATAAACTGCCGCAGGTAATCGCGGCTTTGACGCAGGGCCCGCTTGCGGCTTTCCAGCGAACCCTCGTAGGCTCGGTCTTCCACCTCGATGCAGACCGGTCCGGTGTAGCCTGCGTCGGTTAGCGCCGAAAACAACTGTCCCCAGTTTACATCGCCCAAGCCGGGCAGTTTCGGCCGGTGGTACTCCAGTGGCGTTGCCAGAATGCCCACTTCGTTGAGCCGGTGGCGGTCGATTCGCGCGTCCTTGGCATGCATGTGGAAGATGCGCGGGCCAAACTCCCGCACCGGGGCCACGTGATCGATGTGTTGCCACACCAGGTGCGACGGATCGTAGTTCAACCCCAGGTAGTCGCTGGGAAACTCTTGGAACAGCCTCCGCCACACCGCCGGACAATGGGCAAGATTCTTTCCGCCGGGCCATTCGTCTTTGGTGAATAGCATCGGGCAGTTTTCGATGCCGATGCGCACCCGATGCTCCTCGGCGAATTGCACCAGTGGCCCCCAGACCTTGCGCACAGCAGGCCAGTTCTCGTCTACCGTGCGGCGCGGATCGCGTCCGATGAAGGTGTTCATCAGCCCGACGCCGAGCATTGCCGCCGCTTGAATCACCTTCTTGATGTGGCCGACGGCCGTGCGGGCCTCTTGTGCATCGGGAGAAAGCGCATTGGGATAGTAGCCCAAGCCGCTGATGCTTACGCCGCTGTGCGACAGCAGCGCGCTTATTTGCCGTGCTTGGGACTGCGTCAGCCGAGTAACGTCGATATGCGTCACCCCGGCGTAGCGGCGTTCGGCCTTTCCGGCCGGCCAACACATCAGCTCTACGCAATCGAAGCCTTCGGCCGCTGCGAAGCCAATTACTTCTTCCAGCGGAAGATCGTGCAGAATCGCACTGACGAATCCGAGCTTCATATCATGTTCCTTGTTGTCTGACGGTGCATTGCCCAATGTTCGATTGTCGGGGCGCTTATCTCGCAGCGCTTACTGTGCCGGGCGTAGTGTCGCTCACTTCACCGCTACCCAACGCTGTTGCCGGTGGCTCTCCAAGATCGCCTCGCACAGCAGGACTTCGCGGTGACCGTCGGCAAAGGTGGGAAACAGCGGCGCGGCCGAGCGATCGTCGGCGGCAATGTACTGGTAAAAGGCGCGGAAGCACTGCTTGAAGGTATCGGGAAAGCCTTCGTTGTGGCCGCCGGGATAGTTAGTGAACCCGCGGGCCAGCTCGTCCAGCAGCGCCGGATCGCGGATCAGCTCCTGATTAGGCCCATCGCGCCGTCCGATCCACAGCGTGTTGGGAGCTTCGCTGTTCCATGCCAAGGCGCAGGCGGAGCCGGAAATCTCGTAGCGCAGACAGTTCTTGCGGCCGGCGGTGACTTGCGATACGTGCAAACTGCCCCGCGCCCCGCCGCGAAAACGGAACATCACGCAGCCGTAGTCCTCGGTGGCGATTTCTACAGGAACGGTTTGCTGCTGTGTTTTCAGTTTGCCGGTGAACGTTTCCACTTCGCCTGCCGGACGCTGGCGAACTTTGTGCACGGTCAGCAAATCGGCCATCACTTCTTCCACTTCCAGACCGGTGATGGAGCATACCAGGTCCATCCAGTGGGTACCGATGTCGGCCACCGCACGCAGCGGACCGCCCTGGTCGGCCAGCACGCGCCAGTTGTAGTCGGTCGGATATAGCAGCCAGTCCTGCACATAACTGCCGTTGACGGCGTAAATCTGTCCCAACTGGCCGCTGGCCACCATCTGCCGGGCCTGCAAGTTCAGCGGATAGAAGCGGATGTTGTAGCACACGCCTGCGGCCAAGCGAGTGTCGCGGGCAAGTTCGACCAGCTCGGCCGACTGCTGCGAGTTCATCGCCAGCGGCTTCTCGCACATCACATGCTTGCCGGCCAGAAGCGCTCGTTTGGCCATGTCGTAGTGAAGCACGTTGGGCACCGCCAGGTGCACTGCTGTGACGGCAGGATCGGCCAGCAACTCGTCGTAGCTGGGGTACGCCTTGGGCAGGCCGAGCTTTTCGCAAGCCGAGCGCGATTCGTTCTCGTCGCAGCCAAGTACCCCGGTGATGCTGATCCCCAACCGTCGCAAGGCCTCCACGTGTACCGGCCCGATGAATCCCGCCCCCACTACCGCCGCACCGATGTTCTGCATTGCCCCACCTATCGTTGTTGATCACTGCCAATACTTACTTCAGTGAGTCAACATTGTGGCAAATCAGCCGCCGGATGGAAAGAGGCCGACGATTGTCGCTGTTGCGTTGGGGCTCACGGCGACTTGGAGGCTCTAACAAAACACAACCCCAAAAAGGTTTAGCTACCGACGTGCCAGTGGGACGCTCCCATAAAAGCTCTTTTTTGTAAAGGCTCTTGCAACGTCTGGGACAACTAACGAGCGGTTGATGCCGCCGCTGTCGCTCCAATTCCTCGAAAGGTATGAAGGCCTTAAAACGTCTGGGAAAACTCAATAGAAGTTGATGCTGCGCCTAGGACATGAGCCGCCTAGGACCTTCCGGCGGTGGCAGCGTTGCAAGTATCGGGCCTGCCACCGACGAGAACTGCCACAGTTTTGCAGCGCTCAACGCGTTCCCCATTGGATAATGATGTGGCGCGGTCCCTGGGGAGTTTGGGGACGGCCCAGTTGACTGCTGGATATATTCGGCGTGGACATATCCGGTGAGGCAGCCACTGGTCCGCTGGCAGCCACGTTGTCTGTCGGACCGAGCGAGGCGCCGCTGCGCACTGGAGCGGCCGGCGCCGCGGGGGTGCCGGCGCCCCACCACCCGGCAGGCGTCGCAGAAACCGGCTCTGGCAGCGGCGGTAGACTGACGGCTACGGCGTCGCTTGGAGGTTGGAGCGGTCGAGCAGTGTTGTTTCCTACCTGCCCGGCAGCCAACGACTCTTCTGGCAGACGCGCCACCGGCACTAGCCGCCCCAGCGGCACAGCTTTGGTATTGTCGGCGGCGTTTCTGGTTTCCGATGCGAGTTTCCGCTCCGCCGGTTGCCACACGGCCGCCAAGCTACCGGCGTCACGTTCTGCCGGGCCGGCAGCCTCCGGCACTCGGCTCGGCTGCTCACTAGCTTGCGCCTGTGCGGCTGTCGGCGCTTGGGCGACGAGCTGAGGTTGGATATCCGCCAGTCGTCGGTCGGCAGGTCGGCGGCTAAAGGTTCCGCCGTCAGAGCTACCGAAACTGGCTGGCGCAACGCGGCCGGACTGGCCAGCGGCGGCAAGCAACGGCTGGGATGGTGCCGCTTCAGGCGCGGTATTGTGTGGCCGCAGCGGCGGCGATCCTTGTTGCACCCAGGCCAGCCATGTGTTCTGCAATTGGCCGAGGTCGGACACACCGTAATGCCGTCGGACCGCGCCGGGCCAGTCGTTGCTTTTCAGGCCATCGCCGACGAACAACACGTACTTCTGCCTTCCGCCCAACTGGATCAGGTAATCGGCCAACGAGTGGCTTTGAGCGTACAACGGCAGCGGATTAGACGGATAGTCTTTCAGAGCGAACATCTGACTGAGGGAAATACCCTGTCCGCTACGCAAAACTTGATGCAACATGGCGCGGTACTTGTTGCGCTCGCTGGGATGCTCGACAGTGGTGGCGGCTCCCTCGTCGGCCCAGCGCGGTAGCGGCCGGCGAAAATGGCTAGCAAAGATCATGTGGGTGATCTCGTGCGGCAGCACCGAGTCGATCAGCCGGTCGGCTGGGCCTTGGATGGTCATCCGCCATCCGTACACCTCGCCCCGATCGAATACAAACGTGGTTGCGCCGCCGGCCCCCAAATGAGGACCTACGTTTACCGTGATCGGACAGGGCTGGGACCAATTGGGCAACTCTTTGCCCAGCCACTCGATGGCCAACTGGCGCCGATAGTGCTCGGCTGCTTGGGCGACTTGGGCGGCGTAGGTCGGGTCGGGTGCTTCAACAATGAAGTTGGCCGTGCGATGCTTGGCGGCGGCAGTCAGACTGACCAGCAACGCCCCCAATACCAGACGCCTGATCACCGCCGGCGCAACGCACCCACGGCCGCTGGCCAGCCCAGAGCGTTCCCTGCAAGCTTCCATGCCTGTTCCTCGCTTCCTTGCCGTGGGCCGACCGGAACCGCTTGGCATCCGTGCGCTTCAAAAAAGCCGGGCACAGTAGCCTGGCCGGCCAATTAGCTCCTGTAAATACTCGGTTACTTCCCGCCGTCTGGTACAGATATTGGTTATGGTGCAGATACTCGATTGCGTGCTACCCGGTTACGTGCTGTTCGGTAGCTTACTGCTGGGTCGCGTCCGCCAGCTCATTGTCAAGCAAGTCGGCCAGCTCATGCTCAGTCGCTTCCTTTACCGACCGCCAGCTCGTGGACGCCTCTGGCATCACTGCGCCAGGTGCAAGCCGCGATGGCCTGAAAAGCGTCGCTGGCCATCCGAAGTGTTTGAACCGGCTCCCTCCGGAAAATTTGATTTCAGACGGTTTAAAAAGCAGCAGCCTCAAAAGCTTCAACTAGTTCCTAGTTCCTATGCTGGCAATCTAGTTCCTAGTTCCTACGCTGGCAATGCAGTGCCCCAAGATAGATGGTTTTGATAGAGGCTCTTACTGTCTCCGTACAGTTGCTGCCTCGATGCTGACGGCCGACGAACCCGGCGGGCGTGCTAGCACCAAGCCACCAAAGCAACTACTGTGCCAAAGCGTTGCGCAGCTCGATGTGACGTCGAGTGCGACGACGTAAAGTGTTTCCTCATTAAGCTTTGTCGCTGACGAAATCGCGCTTGCTGGACTGCCCGCCCCCCGATACGTGTTGTAAACTCTTCAAACTTACCCTATTTCAGCAATCTCACAAAGAGCGATTTTTTGAGCGCTTGGACAACTTCACGATTTCACAATTCACAATTCCACTGCACAGTTCCACTTCACAATTCACAATTCCACAATTCACGAGCGGCCGGCGCCATTCGGCTGTTGTCTGACCTCGGCATTATGGCGTCGGGCCAAGTGGGAAAGAGATTCGTTCGGGCGGTGAGCCGAAGGCAATTCGGAGCAGTCGCACCGTTACGCCGCGATAAGCTGGTGTATTTCGAGTTTCGTTCCCGGCAAAAAAGCTGGCCAGCCTTCATTTGCGGCAAACAACGCTGCTCAGCTTGCCGGTTGCTGGCGCTGCCCGAGCATTTGCGGCGGCACGCTAGTCGCGCACACCTGCGACCGGCGGCTACGGTACAGATGCCGGCGGCGATTCGGGTCAGTGCTGCACGTCGGGTCGAGCGGTGGACGGTGTGGCGCATGGCAGATGTTCGCAGCATGGCAGTCGATGCGCCTGTGCGCCGAGCGTGGTCTTTCGCCGACGACATCAGGCATGGTGGCTGCAAACGAGCTTCATCGATGCAAACAGGCATGATGTATGCGAACAAGCGCGGTCGGTGCAGACGCGGTCGGTGCAGACGCGGTCGGTGCAGACGCGGTCGGTGCAAACAAGGCGGAAGATTGACCGCAGCCTTTTAGCGGAGCATACTTAAGCCGTTGGCACTCCCCAGCCTTTGGCGATTCCAGCAGACAATGGAGGCAGATCATGAACCCGAAATTGCATCGACGCGGTTTTTTGGCAGCCGGGGCTGCCGGCGCTGTAGCGGTGGCCGCCACGCGCGCGGCGGCCGCAGTGGAGTGGAAGACCGTGCTTCGCAAGGCCCTGATTGGTGTTCCCAACGAGGCCACCCTCCAGAAGTTCAAGGACGCCGGCTTCGAGGGCATCGAGGCCACTGCTCATGCGGTTTCCCAAAAAGAAGCCGAGGCTGCCCGGGCCACCGCCGACAAATTGGGTATGAAGATCCACTCGGTGCTGTACGGGTGGGCGAACTTCAACAAGGCGGAGACCTTGGAGAAAGACCTAGCTGCCGTGGAAAACGCGCTACGGGCCTGTCAGGGTTACGGGGCCGACGCCCTGTTGCTGGTACCCTGCCGCATCGGCGGAATGGCCATGCCGCAGCCCTGGGAGTTCGACATCGACTTCGACGAGGAGACTGGCCACGTGCGGCGCGTGGTCGTCGGCGACAACGAACCGTACCGCCAGTACATCGAGGCGCACAATCACGCGGTCGATGCCTCGCGCCAGGCCGTCAAGCGGCTGATCCCCACCGCCGAAAAGACCGGCGTGATAATCGCCCTGGAAAACGTGTGGAACAACCTGTGGGTCAAGCCCAAGATATTCGCGCATTTTGTCGCCTCGTTCAATAGTCCGTGGGTAAAGGCCTACTTCGACATCGGCAACCACGTGCGATATGCGCCGCCGGAAGAGTGGTTCCAAGCCTTGGGCAAGCTGATCGTCAAGCTACATGTGAAAGACTTCAAGCTTAACCCAGACGGCAAAGGCGGCAGCTTCGTGGAAATCCGCGAGGGCAGCGTAAACTGGCCCGCCGTGCGACGGGAAATCGAGCGCATCGGGTACAACGGTTGGCTGACCATCGAGGGCGGCCGCCTGCCGCTGGAAGAGCAGAATCGCCGCTTGGAGCTGATCATCGCTGGCAAGTAGGCTGTTCGGTTATGTGCGAGCGATACGCTCCATCGTTTTTGCGGGGTATCCGTAGAATCTTTGTAGGCGAATTGCGGGGACCGTTCCCACGTCGGGCAGTAGCGCAGCCGCGGGTCGATACAGTATTTCTGAACAGTATTTCTGACACTGCGTCATTTGCAGCACTGCGTCAGAATAGTTAAGCATGCGAAGCACGAGGACCGCAGACGGTTTTCCGCCGGTGCCGGTCCAATCGGGAATCGAAGGCATTTTGTGGGCGCGAAACAGCGCCGCTGACAACTTAAAGGAGCTAACCGATGCGGCTAACTCACTTCCTACTCGCCATTGGCGTCTCAATGGTGGTTTGCCAGTCTTGCGGGCTGGCTGCCGAGCAGGCAGGAGCGGCTGCCGTGGAGGAAAAGGTCATCCGCGTGGGGATGATCGGCTTGGATACCTCGCATGTGATCGCCTTTACTTCAATCTTGAACAACCCGAACAACGAGGGCGATCTGGCAGGCGTTAGGGTAGTGGCCGGTTTTCCTGGCGGAAGCCCCGATTTGCCCGCCAGCCGCGATCGCGTGGAAAAATACACCGAGCAGTTGCGCCAGCAAGGCATCGAGATTTGCAAGTCCATCGAGGAGATGCTGCCCAAGGTCGATGCCATCATGATCGAGAGCGTCGATGGGCGTCCGCACTTGGAGCAATTCCGAGCGGTTGTCAAAGCCGGCAAGCCGGTGTTTATCGACAAGCCGTTTGCCGGCTCGCTGGCCGATTGCTTGGAGATCGCTCGCTTGGCGCGGGAACACAACGTGCCGGTGTTTTCCAGTTCCTCCACGCGCTTTTCGGCTGGGGTGCAAGCCGCCCGACGCGGTGAATCGCCCGCCGGACAAGTCCGCGGCTGCCACGCCTGGAGCCCCTGCTCGCTCGAAGCTCACCATCCCGACCTGTTCTGGTACGGCATCCATGGGGTAGAGATACTTTTTACCGTGATGGGCAAGGGCTGCCGCTCGGTCACCAGGGTCAACACACCGGGGACCGATGTGGTAGTAGGCGTATGGGAAGACGGTCGCGTGGGCGTATTCCGGGGCATCCGCGAGGGGCGCGCGGAGATGGGCGCGATGGTCTTCGGCACCAAAGCCATCGTACCGGCTGGCCCTTACGACGGCTACAAACCGCTGGTGACCGAGATCGCCAAGTTCTTCAAGACCGGCAAACCGCCGGTGGAAATGGAAGAAACCCTGGAGATCTACGCCTTCATGGAAGCCGCCGACCACAGCAAGCATCAAGGCGGGACTCCGGTGAGCATTCAAAGCATAATCAAAGCTGCAAGCGAACAGCGCCGGTGACGCCGGTACACCTGGTGAGCCGGCGATCCGGCGAGACCAGCGAGCCGGCGAACCCACGCAACCAACGAAATTTCGCCACTGACTGACAAAATTTCGCTATGGACTGTGCAGCGCGGGGGCGGTAGACTACGCAGCCATTGGGCAAAGAGGTAGGTGGGAGATAGTACACCTATTAGTGGCATGACGGACCGGGCTGTACCACAGGGCAGATGGGCAGCCGGGGCCGAACAGCAGGTTAAACGTCCCGGCCGGATGTGGCATCGCCGCTCCGGACGTGGTTCAAGGAGGAACCGCCGATGCAAGGCCCAATCGCCAGAGTCTGGAAACTGCTCGCCGTTGCCATTGTGTTTCCCATAGTGGCTGTTGCGGCGGAACGGCAGGTCGATGAGGACCATAGTGCTCCCGGGCCGCTGGCCGGATTGGAGCACACCCTTCGAACCATGCAGCAGCCGGGCAGCGGTCAGCCAAACGGTAGTTACTGGCCAGTCCGCCCGATGGGGCCACTGCCTCCGGTGGCTGAGGCGGAATCGCCTCAGCCTGCTCGATCGGCCGCAGCCGGCGAGGCAGCCTTTGCTGGCTTTCTGGATCAACCGCAACCCACTCCGGCGGTCCGACCCCAGAACTCCTCCGCACTCGGGCAGTCACCTGCACATCGGGGCGATGCGGCGGAGGCAGCGACCGGGCACGCGGCAGGCGGCGACTCACGGTTTGGCGGCCAGGTGGGTGTTGGGCGAAGCGCGGCTGTTCAAGACGACTTGAGTGCTCCTGCTGTCCGGCCGGGAAGCGACGACGAAGAAGAACTTCAGCCCATACCCGACCCCACTCAATCCGGACTGGCACCGGTCGAGGCCGCCAGTTTCAAGGGGGTCACGCCGGGTGTCACTCCGCTGGCCGAAGTTGAGAAGTTCTGGGGGCCGCCCAAGGAAATCAGCAAACGCGGCGGGATGCTGGTGCAGTTGTACAGCATCGAGCCGTTCGAGCAGGTGGAACTCAATGCAGCCGACGGCAAGGTAGTGGCCATTGTGATTCATTTGGCGCAAACCTTTCCCGCCGCTGCCGTCGCCAAGCAGCTCGAACTGAGTGCGATTCGCCCGGTGCTGGTCTCGAACGAGTTGGGCGAAGTGCTGGGGCAGGTATATCCGGAGCGCGGGGTGTTGTTCGCCTTTGCGCCGTCTGAAGACGGACGCAAGCCGTCGATGAAAGTGGCCCAGATCATTTTGGAGCCGATCAATGCGGAACCATTTGTGCTTCGGGCAGAAACGCACATGGACACCCACTGCCAGGCGAGCTTGCTTGATCTGGAGCAGGCTTTGAAACTCGAGCCTCGCAACGCCCGGGCCTTGTGGCTTTATGGGCGCTTGCTGGCGGCGACCGGCCAGTACGACAGTGCGCTGACCGCGGCTTCGGAAGCGGTGCGTTTCGAGCCGGACAACCCGCGCTATCGGGTGACCAAGGCGCAAATTCTCGGCCAAGTCGGGCGGCTGAAGGATGCCATTGCCGAGGCCCAGCAGGCGATCGCGCTAGCCAAGAACCGGCCGCACATTCAGGCCAGAGCGCAGTGCCTGATCGGCGACCTGCTGGCATCGGGGCCGAATCCGGATTATCGGCAAGCCATCCGGTACCACACCGACGCCATAAAGACGGCCGACGCAGTGGCCAACGACCGGCATCCGGCCATCCGGCAAACAGCCAAGGAGGTACTGCTGGACGCCCACCTGGGTGCGGCGCACGACATTGCTTGGGGCGACTGGAAAGACAAAGAGACGGCGGTCAACCGGTGGATTGCGCGGGCGGCGGCAATCGCCGACAATCTGATCAAGAGCGAGCAAGGCAGCCAGGAATACCGCTTCCGCGTGGCCACCCGCGCGCTGGCGGCCTACGTAGGATTGCGAGGGGCTATCGACCCCAGCGACTGGACAAAACAGGCCATGCAAATCGGGCAAGAGCTAATCAACTCGGCCCAGGACCCGATTCGCAAGGCCCAGCTCCGCTGGGATCTGGGCATGGCCCTGTACGACGCCCTGCAAGTATATCAGCTTCGTGGCGATCACGACACGGCGCTGAAGTACGGCGAATGGGCGATCGAGCATCTGGAAGAAGGCGACAAACAAAAGCAGACCCCCACCACCAGCTACCTGCTGGGCAGGCTGTATTTCCGGCTGGGAGCGATATATGCGATCCGCGATAACAACCATCGGGCGGCAATCTCCTGGTTCGAGAAAGCCATCCCCCTATTGGAAAAACCGCTGCCGCGCGAGGCTGCCGGCGACCTGGGACGGCACGGCGAAACGTTCGTCAGCATGGGCGTTTCGTACTGGGAGACAGGACAACGCGATAAGGCGCTGGCGCTGACCCAGCGCGGCGTAAGACTGATGGAACAAGCCGTGCGGGAAGGAACGCTCAGCGAAAATGCGCTGGCGGTTCCGTATAACAATCTGGCCACCATGCACCGGCATAACGGGGCTGAAGAAGAAGCCGCCCGGTTCCAGGAGATGGCTACGCGCGTCCGCCAGGGACAGATGCAGTAGCGGGCGGGAACAATGGCCCGCGCCGGCAGCACCTGAGTTCTTCCGGGAAGCTCCCGACACCGGCCCGGGACAGCCGTTAGTGCGCAGCATCTGAATCGAAGCCGCTTGCGCACCGACTATGCTACTGGCCCGGCGGTGCTAATTAGCGGCGTTTCCTACTGCCGCGCGACAGTAAAGCTATCGGCCGATCAACCTCTGCCGGCTGCGCGCACATCCTAAATTTTCTTGATTTATTTCTTACCCATCGGATTTCCGGCAAGTCCGTCGGCTGGCGGTGCATTCGGCTTCATCTCCGTTAAGGCGACGTTCCGGGCGGTCGGAATATCGTGGCCGATTGGTAGCGTCCGCCTTCGGCTTGTGGCCTTTCGCTTGTCGCCTACTAGCTGCCTGCTTGCTGGCTGACGCTTGTTGCCAATGTCCGCCACGCAGCTAATTGTCCGCGGTGTAATTGTCCGCGATGCACTGGTTACCGCGCCGAGGCAGACTGGCAAAATCCGTAGCACGCAAGACCCGAAAGACGGCACGCTGCGTAGAATAAATCAGGAGGATGGGAGTAGCTGCGATGCAACACGAGCCGGAATCCAATAAACGCCCCCTGGCACCGCCGCCCAGGTTCTACGATTCGCCCATCGTCGTGGGACTACGGCCTTATGCCCAATTCTGCCGCTCTATTGACCACCAATTGGCCGATTTGGAAGCTAAATGGGCCCATTTGCGAGTGGGGGTATCTCAGAGCAAAGCTACGCGGGAAGCGCGCAGCAGTTCCGCTCCATCGCCGGCCGATTGAGGAAGCGCCGTCGTTTGCGCGATTTTTTCTTTCTCGCCAAATACAACGTATTGTCCCACTCGCCAAATACAGCGTATTGTCCTAGCCAGCGCAGTTGGTTTTCCCAGGCAGCGGCGCTCAGCGGCGCTGATTTTTTTGTTGGGCTGACAGACCCTCCAGCAGCAGCCGCTTGGCTTCATCGGCCCAGCTTGCGGGGGCCGCGTCTGGGTCGAGCGGGTCGGGCTTTGGCTCGGCAGCGAATCGAAATGCCCGCACAGCCCCCGCTATGTCCCCTTCCGGCTTTAAACCAGATAAGAACCCGTCCCACTCGAACGCTTCTTCCTTGCTTAGCGTGTTGTACCACAATACGTATCGCGCCAGTTCGCCGCCGCTGAGGATCACGCCGCCAAAATGCCGCCGCTGGAACTGCTCGTCCGGCGCACTCCATAAGGCAAAGCAAACTGCCGGGATGGCCCGATGCTCGTACAGCTTTTCTTGGAAAACCACCGTTCCCGCAGTACCGTCCCATTTTCCGTTGGTCGCGTAAGGGGCCAAGCCGGTGCGCAATCGCAGCGTTATGCTCTCGCGGTGTGCCAGCGATGTGAAGGCTAGATGATATGAACCGAATGCCTCTGCCAGCAAATCTTTCATCAGGTCCTCGGGCTGCGGCTGTTGCAGGTCTGGATCGTCTTTGCGCCGTTGCTCCCATTGGGCCAACCGCTGCTGGTACAGTTCGGTAGTGCGAATGTATGCGTCGAGCGACTGACGCTGTCGTTGGCGACTTCCCAAGAACGCCAGATTGGCCGGAATTGGGTCTTCGTCGAGCACGCCCATCCGACGTGCCACCAGGCGCTGACAGAAGCGAACCAAACGTTCACTGTCTTCGGCAGAAATGGCCCGGGCAAGGATCGGTATCTCGCTGCGGCGGATATAATCGCGTTCCCATAGGTAAAGCAGCACGCGGAGCAGCGGTTCGCCGTCGGAACGACCTTTAGCGGCTGAAGCCACGTCGCCTGCCCAGCCGTACAGCGCAAGGTTCTTCACGTCTTTGCGTAACTGGTTATCCAGGAAGCGCTTGAGGTACGGTAAGCGAGGGTCGCGGCCTAGTTCATGTTCCATCCAGCCGATGAGCAGGTCGACCAGGCGATCGGCGGCCGCCCGCTGTTTGGCTAGAGTTTCTTCCGGGTCGTCTTTGCTGCCGAATCGCTCTACATAGCTGTACGTATCGCCCAACAACGAGCGAAACCGCATGTAGCAGCCGGCGCCGCCCAGGTCCGGCGGAGTGCTTTCGGCGAATCGGCCCACGAAGACGTGTTTGCTGCCGTCTGGGCTTGTTTTGCTGATAGCATAGAACTTGCCTATGCGGTCGAGCTTCTCTTTGGGTAGCGGTTTAATTTGATTTTGCTGGTCTACGTGCCAGCAGGAAAGCTCGCGTCGGAAGCTGTCGCCATCTGGAGTGACTTCGATTTGATATACGTCCTCGCAACCGGCCGCCAGAACCGCAACCACCAGCGTCAAATAAAAGCGCGATTTACCCATGCGGCACCTCCACCAAAAGAGACAGGCTTTCAGAGTAAACCATGAAGGCACAAGCAATTACCACCAAGACACGAAGGCACAAAGCTAAACCTGAATAGCATTGTATTCACGGCAAGAGAACGTTGCTGCGTGGCCATTGCCGAGATTAACCCGCTGGCGCACCCTGCCTGTTGCTGGTTGAAGCCTCGGTGTATTTGTAGTTGGTTGTGAAGTCGGCCGAACCGTTCGAGACTATTGAAGCAGCCAATCGACGGCCGACTGTTCCTTCTGCTCCGGGTCTGCGGAATAGAGCCGCAGTACGTCGGACTTTGCGCAAGCTTTATAAACGGCCTGAACTAAGGGAGGCACTTCTTTTTCCCCGCCTAGCCAGACTGGTGTGGGAGCTGCCAGGGCTATCATAGCGGGCAGATCGCCGTATTTGACGCTGCCCGGCAGAAAATCGGCGTCGTCGATGGCCGTTAGCGTCGCGAAGCGGAAGCCGGCGGTGTCGATAACCGCCCGGTCAACGGCCGAACCCGCCACCGCACACGCAGCGGCCACCCAATGTCCAGCACCATCCAAGCCCACCAGGTCGACGCGCTGTAATTGTACATGGGTTTTGCGCACTGCGGCGACGGCGGTAAGAATGTCGTGCACGCGCTGCGAAAACAGAGGGTAGTTGTATCCGTAAGTATAACCGGCGTAATGTGTTTTGATTTCCTTTTCGCTGGCGTTGAGCCGGTTGCGCATCATGGGCTGGCCGTCGGAGGTGAACTCGCCCTGACCGAAAAGATCGACGGCCACAACAGCCACACCAGAGTCGAGCAACTGCTCTACAGGTTTGCGCACTTTCCCTGTAGCGTCTAATATCCCCATCTTACCGCGTTTGTCCACCCACAAAACCACACGGCCATCGAACCGTTGCGGCAACAATTGTATTGCGGGCAGTTCTTCCGCTTCGGCAAGATTGCGTAGGAGCAATTTCTGCAATTGCCACTGCTCCAGTCGAGATTCTTCGACACGGTGGCACTCGACAGCTTCCGGCTTGGGCACGCCGCGGCCAATTAACACTTCCATCGCACCGCCTATCACGCGGCGGAACTCGGCCAGATGGGCAGCGTCTGTGGGCGTCAGTTGCTGAAGTTGTTTTTCCGAGTCTTCGGTTATCCAGCGCAGCAGGCTGCGCTCGTAGTCGTCGCCGCCTTTGGGCCGCGGATGGTTCTCATCCCAGACGCTCATCTCTGCACGGCTCAGCGGCTGGAAGTCTTGCTCGACGATGGGGCTGGTCGCGCCGAGCTTCAGATGGGTATTGAACCACTCGTACATCGCTGCCCGGCTGGGATAGTTGTAATTGTGTTTGAACTGCAACAATGCGGCCAGCACCACATTGTCCTCCGCACCGAGCATCCGGTAGTGCTGCTGTAGCTCGGGGAAACCTTTGGTAGGCATTTCCTTGGTCCAATCGTCGGCGGCAGTCATGCCCAGCGGACGGGGCGAAAAAAGCGCCGCTATCTCCACGTTGCCGGTGCCGATCCGCAGATAGGAGCAGTTCTCGCAAGTGCAGCCGCCTTGCATGGCGGTCGATACCATCACTGCGGGGAAGGCGACGGCAGGCCGGGGGTCGATCGCGCAGAGGATAAACGTCTGCGTCCCGCCGCCGCTTGCCCCAGTAACGCCGATGCGCTGGGGATCGACATCTGGCAGTTGACTGAGCCAGTCCAACGCCCGGATCGAATTGTAGGTCTGTAGCCCCATGGTGTGCTGCAAGCGCAGTTCGGCCTGAGGACTGAAGTAGCCCCAGCCTTCGGGCGTGTTCATCTTTTCGCGGACGCCGGGGCGATGGGGCAGTTGCACGCTATCGGCGTAGCCCACCATATCGTAGTGGAAAACCACGCATCCCATGCGGGCCAACTGAACGCAGCGAGCTTGGAGCGGGTAGCGTCCGCCCACGCGATGCTTTTCCGCTCCGGCGGCGATTTCTTTTTCGATTTCCTGCGGCGTGGATTCGTAAAAGCGTCCGTCGCGCCAATGTCCGTGGGGGCAAAGCACGGCAGGCAAGCGCCCGGTGCGTCCCTTGGGACGATAGAGGTTCCCGGTGACAAAGTGGCCCGGAAAACTCTCCAGATACACTTTTTCGACGGTGTACTGCCCGCGATCGACCAAGCCGTGAACTACCGCCTTGTGGGGCGTTTTGGTGGGCATGGGCCAAAGCCCTAGAGCTACTAGTAGTTGCCTGCGAAGGCGTTCCGCCCGCGCCTGCCATTCCGCCGGCGTATTGCACGGCTTGAACGGAAAATACCCGTTGAGGTTCTTCAGCGGCTCCAGACGTTTGTCGTTGGGCAGTTTTCCTTCCGGCAGCACGCGGAGTTGTTCGGCCGCCCATACATCGGCTAGCGAAGCGATTACAACCGCACCAGCCACCACGCCTAAGACCATAATCGCTGCACGCTTCATTTGTCCCTCCACATCAGCAAGGGCCTAACCGATGACGCCAATAGCAGCACTGTTACTATGGCACCTTCCTACAACGGAAGCAAGCTTCCCGAACACCCAAGGAACCTGCCGCAAAACGGAAGCTTGCAACGGCGACGGTGTTACGGGTAGATTGAAGCTGCTGTGCGAAAAACCTATCTTTGTGTTTAGATGTTACGGTGGTGCTTGGAGGTGCGAAGCCACAAAGGTCGGCCCAACAGGTGGCACGTGGGCAAGAGTGCACGCGGTGTAGCTGTCGGCTTGGGGAGCGCCGTGAATGGGGTGAGGTGTTGCGTTGAGTAAAGTGGAAGTGAAACTATCGGCATCGGCACGCTTCGCCGAGGCGCTCCAGCAGCGCGGAAAACGCATGACCCGCCAGCGCCAATTGATCGTGCAGCAGGTCTTCAGCCATCACGATCACTTCGACGCCGACGAATTGTTAGACCATTTGCGCCCCTTGTTAGCGCAGCGGAAACTTTCGCGGCCCACGGTATATCGCACATTGGCCGAGCTGGTCGAGGCCGGGCTGCTGCGAAAAATGTCGTTGGGCGGACGCAGCATCTACGAGCACGAGTACGGCTATCCTCAGCATGACCATCTTTACTGCCAGCAGTGCAATCGGCTGGTGGAATTCCATAGCGAGGAATTGAACCGCGTTTGCGCAGCGGTGGCAGCCGAACATCAGTTTGAACTATCAGGGCACAGGATGCTGGTGGTGGGCATCTGCGCCTCCTGCCGACAGCCGAAGTAAGCGGACCGCTGCTCTGCGCTGTTCCGCCGCGGAAGCGCACTACCGGCAAAGTATGCCGATACGGCGCCCTGGCCCTCATCGGCCAGAGATTGAACGATGCTGTGCTGCCTGGCGGCGGAAACGGTAGTAGGCGGCGCAGGCGCCTTCGCCCGAGACCATCGGCGCTCCTAGTGGATGCTCGGGCGTACAACGTGTGGCGAAGGCCGGGCACTCCCAAGGACGTTTCCGACCTTGTAGCACGGCCCCGGCGAGGCACTCCGGCGATTCGGCGGCCGCGAGCTGTTGCAGGTCGAACCGGCGCTCGGCGTCGTACAGCGCGTACTTGGCGCGCAGCGTCAGCCCGCTTTGGGGGATCTCGCCGATGCCCCGCCACTTGCGCGTAACTGGCTCGAACACTTCGTAGATTTGCCGCAGTGCCACGGGATTGCCTTCGGGACGGACGGTGCGGCTGTACTGGATTTCCACCCGGTGAGCGCCCTGCTCCAATTGCCGCACGCACATCAGGATGCCCTCGAGGATGTCTACCGGCTCGAAACCTGTGACCACGATCGGCACCCGATACTCGGCAGCGATCGGCTCGTAATCGCCGATGCCTGTGACGGTACATACGTGTCCGGCCGCCAGAAAACCTTGCACACGATTGTCGGCACAGTCCAGCACTGCGCGCATCGCCGGCGGGACAAGCACATGGGCCACCAGCAGTGAGAAGTTCTTGAGCTGCAACCGTTGGGCGGCCAGAACAGCCATTGCGTTGGCCGGCGCAGTGGTCTCGAACCCGATGGCGAAAAAGACCACTTCGCGCTCGGGGTGCTTGCGGGCCAGCGCGACAGCGTCCAGAGGCGAATAGACCACGCGCACGTCTCCGCCTTGCGACTTCACCGTAGAAAGGTCTTTCACCGAGCCAGGCACGCGAAGCATGTCGCCGAACGAGCAAAAGATCACTTCCGGCCGCGAGGCCAGCGCCACTGCTTTATCGATCGTTTCTACCGCCGTGACACACACCGGACAGCCCGGACCGTGGATTAGCGTCAACCGCGGCGGCAACATCTGGTCGATGCCAAAGCGCAGGATGGCGTGCGTCTGGCCACCGCACACTTCCATAATCTGCCACGGCCGGCTGACCGTAGCGTGCAACTGCTCGACCAGTCGCTGGGCTACGCGCGGATCGCGGTATTCATCGACGTATTTCATATCCGGCGGCGGTCATCCTCGTGCTGCTGGGTTGATTTGTTCCTCTACGGATTAACGCGGCGTTGCGGCTTGCTTTGCCGACCGGCGCGCAACTGCGGCCTGTTCACGGCGCCGGCTCGGAAGGCTCGCTTCTTTGCGCTGCCGGCTCACCCGGCCAGCCCTGGCTGTGATGCGGCTGGGGGCCGGGGGCGGGTTCCGCCTGGGCGGCCTCCTCAAGCTCCTGCAAAAGGGAGAAGATTTCTTCGGCTTCCTGCTCGTCGATAACGCTGAGCGCGAATCCCACGTGTACCAGCACGTATTGTCCGACCTGGGCCTCCGGCGTGTACACCAGGCATACGTCTTTGCAGATGCCACCGAAATCGACCTTGCCCATCGGCAGTCCGTCTTGCTCGTCGATCGACACCAATTTTCCCGGCACACCTAAGCACATCGGGTCTGTTACTCCGCTTTATTGTTCGGCAGCCGTTGGGCTTGGCCAACCGATGAATCGGTACATCAATTCAAGTTACAGGATCAAACTTCTCGCCGTATGCGGTGCTGGGTGGAAAGTGCATTGTATCGTCGTGCAACTGCCAAGCGGCCACCGCGATTTGCCCCAGCGCAAGGCCGCCATCGTTGGGGGGAATGGTCTGGTGGCTATAGACCTTCAGTCCGCTCACGGTAAGTCGCCGTCGCACCCAGTCATCCAGGATTGCATTCTGAAAACATCCGCCGCTGAGCACCACTTGGCTGCACTGAACCGATCGAGCGACTGCGGCTGCCCATTCGGCCAGCGCGCTGTGGAACCGGGCACTGATGCGCCCTGCCGGTTCGCCGGCGGCGCGGTCGGCCAGGATGGCGCGGATCATAGGTTCCCAGTCGCCGATCATCGGCCAGTCTTCAGACAACGGCAGCGAGTACGGTTCGTCTTCGCCCGGGTAAACGGCAAACTCCAGCGCCATGGCGGCTTGGCCTTCAAAACTGGATTGCTCGCCCAATCCGCAGATACACGCTACCGCGTCGAACAGTCGTCCTACGCTGGTGGTTCTTGGGCAATGCTTGCCTTGTTCGAGCATTGAAAGCAGCGTACTCAATTCGGCGGGCGAGAACCAGTGTTGGGCGTATTGTGCTGCCCGGGTGTGGAATATCTCGAACAGCAGTCCCAGCGCTGCACGACGGGGCTGGCGTGCTGCCCGGTCGCCGCCCGGTAAGGGAAAACTCCGCAAGTGCGCCACCCGACGGAAAGTTGGCCCCTGACAAATCAGCGCCTCGCTTCCCCACGAGGTGCCATCCGTACCGTACCCGGCGCCGTCCCACGTAAAGGCCAGCACCCGGCCTTGCAAACCGTGTTCGACGATGCACGAAGCAGCATGTGCGTGGTGATGCTGAACGCGCAGCAGGGGAACGTCCCAGCGGGCGGCTAGTGTTTCGGCATGATGCGTGGAAGCATAATCGGGATGCATGTCGCAGACGATGGCCTGCGGCTCGATGCGGAAGAACCCCATCAGGTCGTCAACGGCCCGCTGAAACACCTTGACCGCGGGCAGATTATCCAAGTCTCCGATGTGTTGGCTGAGCACCACTTGCCGGCCAAGGCTGACGGCCACCGTGTTCTTCAGATGCCCGCCAAGGGCCAGCAGCGGCGGCGCAACTTGTCCGAGCGTCACTGGCAGTGGCGCGTAACCGCGCGCCCGCCGTAGCACCTGTATACCCGATGCCGCCGGTCGGACTACCGAGTCGTCCACCGGCCGAGCGATAGGCCGGTTGTGCGTCAGCAACATGTCGGCGATAGGACCAAGCCGCTCGATCGCCTCGGGAGTGCCGATGGCCATCGGTTCTTCGGAAAGATTGCCGCTGGTACACACCAGCGGGCGCTGGAAGCGGTCCATCAACAGATGATGAAGCGGGGTGTACGGGAGCATTACTCCCAGATACGGGTTGCTCGGGGCGACTTCGGCGGCTATATCCAGCACTGCCGCTGGGTCGCTGCGCCGGCGCAACAGCACAATCGGTGCCGCCGGCGACGACAGAGCCTCCGCCGCCGCGCACGACACCCGGCAACGCCGCTGCACCGCTTCGAGCGACGGAAGCATGACGGCAAAGGGCTTATCGGGCCGGGCCTTGCGCTGGCGGAGCCGGGCAACCGCCTCGGGCCGGGTGGCATCCACCAGCAATTGGAAGCCGCCCAGCCCTTTCAGCGCCACGATCCGACCGGCCAGCAGGGCTTCGATTGCCCTGTCCAGCGCCGCGGCACCGCCGGCCACCTGCTTGCCCGATGAGTCCAGCAGCCGCAATGTCGGCCCGCAGGCCGGGCAAGCGATCGGCTCGGCATGAAAGCGGCGGTCAGCCGGGTCGCGGTACTCGGCGGCGCATTGCGCGCACATGGCGAAACGCGCCATAGTCGTCCGGGCACGGTCGTAAGGCAATTGCTCGACGATCGACCACCGCGGACCGCAATTGGTGCAGTTGGTAAAGGCATACCCATGCCGCCGCTGCGACACGTCGCGGATTTCCGCCTGACACTGCTCGCACGTGGCCAAGTCGGCCGGGATGGTGGGTTGCGGGCTGGCGGTCACGGCGCTGGTGCGGATGACGAAACCTTCCCCTTGCCGGCCGTTGCTGGGCAACTGCTGTATGTCCAAGGCGGCGATGTGGGCTTGAGGTGGGTGTCGGCGGCGCAGGCAATCCAAGAAGGCCTCCAGTTGTTTGGCCGGGCCTTGCACTTCGATGCGCACCGTGTCGGCGTCGTTGAGCACCCAACCGCTCAGCCCGTGGGCCACCGCGGCGTTGTACACGAACGGACGGAATCCCACCCCCTGAACGACCCCGCGCACGGTGATCGCCAGCCGCCGCACAGCATGTGCATCAACCGGCGTGGCATTCATCGCTCACCCCTCCAATTAAAGTTTAGACTGGAGGGTCTCGACAGATAAGGGGCGAGCAATACGCGGAGAAGTTGACCGTGCAGGTCCCATGACAACTGTCTGGCTTCGTTTACCCGTTCAGCCGGGCAAGTGCCGACACCTCAGCGCAGCCTTTTTGCCCAGGTCCCGATAAGAAAGGGAACCGCTTCAACTCCGGACCAGAGCTGGACAGTCGGACCAGGCGCAACGAGCGTTCCCCGTCGCTCTAGATGGCCGGGAGAAAGCAATTGGCATGGCAACGGCAACGGCCAAATTGCAGCGGGCCGAATGGCCTCAGGCCAGTTCGTCCAGCAATCGCGAGATGGCGATTTCCAGTTTCTCCGGCGTTTCGTACGTGCCGGCGGCAATTTGTTCTCGGATCGCCTGCACGCGCTCGTGGCGGATATCGGGCAGTTGATGGGTTTCTGCCACCAGACGAGCTACGTCGGATATCTGCAACTCGTCGACGATAGCCGACGGTTGCGGTGGCTTGGCTGCGCCTGCTGGTCTAGAAGCGTGCGGCCCTGAGATTGGTTGCGGGCCGTGTAGATGAGCTGGACCGTGAATGTGCATTGCTGCGCTCCCCAAAGCGAGGCCGAATCCCATCCGTGCAAGTATACCTCAAGTCGCGTCGGCTCCGCCGCTAGCATTGCAGTTATCGGTCATGGCCCGGTCGGTACATCAACCGCCCTGCAAACGCCCGGATAATAGCGAAGCGCGACGCTTCGACGCCTTTATCAACTGTGACGAACCGGTTGGCTGCTCCATGTAGCAGCCGGGCAACGGTGAACCGATAGGGCGACAGTGGCTGTTGAAACTGCAACACGCAATGCCGATATGTACGCCTAGTTTATCCGTGCATAGCGGCTTGCCTTCCACCCCTGCACTCGGCTCCTGCACGCACGGAATCCAGCAACCATCTATTATGCAAAGCCTAGTCACGCCGTCCAGCCCGAATCCGACAAATCCTTCGATCTTCTCGATTCGCTCGAATCGGCTTCCGCGTTACCCAAGGCTCGCCCGATGCCGAATTGCGTGCGACGTCGCTTTCCGTACTTACAACGTTCTTTTTTCCATCTTTACGAACAGCGGATTTGCATTTTTACAAACAGCGGAGCCGGATATACCAGCCGGGTAAAACGACAGCCATACCACCCCGGTTTAACATCGGAACGGCTGGCGGCTGCGTGCCAGGAATGAGGTAAAACGACAGCCATACCACCCCGGTTTAACATCTATACGGATTTACACTGTCGGTGGTTCGTGCTGGCTTTGGTCGTTATACGGCGCAGGATAGAGCGACTGGAGTAAATGCGCAACCCAGAGCGTTTTGCCTCGCCTTACCCCGTTTGCACCTAGTGCCTGCGCACCGGCAGCGGATTGGTTTGTCCCGGCAGGCATCGGTGGTTCAACCCTTCGCTTGCGCGTAACAGCCACAGCTTGCGATTGAAACGCAGAACTCGGACGTGCAACGCGCAGCCCACACGAGCGGGCCACAAATGATACCTGCCACCCAGAACCACCAGGTGTTGGCCAGAATTCATACGCGCAAGCCAGAACTCACACGTGCAAGCCGGAAGTCGCAGGTCCAAGCCGGAATCCACACTTACGGGCAAGGCCTTTGGCCTGTGCTTCAGACCTTGGACCTGTGCGCAAGAACTTGTTAGTGAAAGCTATAACTTGCGCACGCGCGCCTAAACAAGCCCGGCTCCCTGTGGATAAGCAGCTCTTTCCGTCCGCCGCGCTTGCCCGGCCACGCGCACGCTTGCTATTCTAGAGCCTTGATGTTCTCGGTGCGGTCGAGACAACTTGGCTAGGTGGGAGGTAACTTCTCATGAGCACACGGTCAACTGTTTCGCGGCGGGAGTTTTTGCGGCGCTCGACGGTCTTGGCAGCGGCGGGCGGACTGGCTGCCTCGACGCCGGCTTTCGGAGTGCATCTGGCCGGCAGCGACCTGTTGCGGGTAGGGCTGATCGGCTGCGGCGGACGCGGTACTGGCGCTGCCGCACAAGCCCTTTCGGCAGATAAAAACGTCAAGTTGGTGGCGCTGGCCGACCTGTTCGACGACAGAATGAAAATCTGTTTAAGCAGCCTCCAGAAGCGGCCCGAGCTGGCCGAGAAGATCGACGTCCCGCCGGAGCGTCAGTTTTCGGGCTTCGACGCCGGGAGGCAGCTTATCGGCTGCGGGGTGGATGTGGTGCTGTTGTGCGAGCCGCCGCACTTCCGCCCAGCTCATCTGAAGGCCGCCATCGAGGCCGGCAAACATGTCTTCGCCGAAAAGCCAGTAGCGGTCGATGCTCCCGGTGTGCGCTCGGTGCTGGCAAGCTGCCAGTTGGCCGAGCAGAAGGGCTTGTCGGTCGTCTCCGGGCTGTGCTTGCGATACTCCTACGGCTTTCAGGAAACGATCAAGCGCATCCAAGACGGCGCGATCGGACAAATCCACACTTTGCAGGCCAATGATTACCGGGGTGGCATCTGGGTGAAGAAACGCGAGCCAGATTGGACCGATATGCACTGGCAATGCCGCAACTGGTATTACTTCACATGGCTGTCGGGCGATTTCAATGTCGAGCAGCACGTGCATTTCCTCGACGTATGCGCGTGGATGATGAAAGATCAGTATCCGGCACGGGCAATCGGCATGGGCGGCCGACAGGTGCGCACCGGTCCGGAGTACGGCAACATCTACGACCATCATTCGGTGGTGTACGAATACGAGGACGGCACCAAACTGTTTAGCAACACCCGACAAATGCCCGGCTGCAAGAACGACATCAGCGCCGCGGCCGTGGGAAGCAGGGGGCGGGCATTCATCAGCGAAGGCCGCAAAGGACTGCGTATTGCCGGCGAAGTGAACTGGACCTACGACGGCCCGGAAAACAACATATATCAGACCGAGCACGACGAGCTGTTTGCCAGCATCCGCAAAGGCAAACCGATAAACAACGGGCGTTACATGGCGCTGAGTACCATGTTGGCCATCCTGGGCCGGATGGTGACCTACACCGGGCAGATGATCACTTGGGAACAGGCGATGAATTCCAAGGAAGACCTGTCGCCGCCCCAGTACCAGTGGGGGCCGCTGCCCACGCCACCGGTAGCTATGCCCGGAATCACCAAGTTCGTCTGAGCGCCGAGCGCCGCTTCCGGCCCACGCCAGATTGAAAAGCGCAGCAGCGTAGCGCTACGGCTGTAGCAGTGCGCGGGTCAGCCTGCGCGGCCATCGCCGCGGAACACTATCTCGGCAAAATTGGTGACTCGGTGTCGCCAGCGGCGGTCGTTTCTGGCTGCTTCGGGGGCGATCACAATCAGGCGCTTCGCACTGCCTATGCGTCGGGGCTGGACGCTGTAATAGTGGTCCAGGTAGTTGGTCGTCTGAAAACAATTTCCCAGCAGCGTCGCCAGTGCCAAAGACGACACGCAGCGGTAGTCGCCTTGTGGTTCGAGCAACACCTGCAAAGCGGTGTGCGGTGCTTGTTCGAGTACGTGCCCGATCACTGCCGCCGCGGTGTTTCGTGCGGCGTCGAAGTCGGACGATCTCATCCACAGTACCAGGCTGTTAGCCCAGCTTTGCGGCGGCGGAAGAAGCGAGGGTATTTGTTCCTTGAATGCGTCGTCCAGCGAAACCCGAATGATCCGCACCGGACTGTCGCCGGAGAACCGACCGTGGCCCGTTTCGGCCGCGTGTGCCGCCCGCTGGGCCGCTGGCGTGCTAAAGGCTTGCTCTGCGGCCTGGAGCAATTCGGTCGGTTCCGGCAGCGGATCAAACAATGTGCCGAAAGCCGCCTCGGCCTCTTCCAAAAGCATTTCAATCTGTCCCAAGTGAAGCGTCGGCGTGCGCAGCACAGCGTACGGAGGCCGCTCTTGGTAATCCAGGCCGAGCAACTTTGCGTGGCGGCGGAAAGCCGTGCCGGGCAGCACCAGGAGGTTGAATACCTGCACCTCGTCGTAAAGCTTGTTGTTGGCCAGGAACTCGATGCTGCGGCGCACCGAATCGACCGTGTCGCCGGGCAAACCGATGATAAGGTCTACCCGGCGGCGGATGCCGGCATCCGCCAATGCTTTGGCGCCTTCGGCGAACTTGTGTAAATCGGTGCGGCGGTTGCTCAATCGCTGGGCCAGCGGATCGACAGTCTGGAGGCCGATTTCCACTTCGGCCACGCCGGCGGCGGCCAACTTTTCGGCTTGTCCCGGCCGGAGCAGTTCTGCCCGCAATTCCGCCGAGTAAGCGAACTGTTTGCCGCTGTTGCCCTGGGCCAGCAGGCCGAGCAACTGGTCGAAGTCGTTCCGGCCGTTGAGCGAGGGATCAATCAGCACTACTTCTTTCGCGCCGATGCTAGCGGCGTAGTGCAACACCAGCAGCACCTTGGAAGGCGAAAACTTGCGCAAGCGGGGAAAACTCTTCGGATAGTAGCAGTACCGGCACCGAAAATGGCAGCCCCGCACGGTCTCCAAGTAGACCGTGCCCTCGCCATCGGGCTTCAACACGCCGGCAAGGTACGGCGAGGGCACTTCGTCCAAAGACTCAATCAGCTCCGGTTTGGGGCAATGGCTGACAATTGGAAACCCGAGCGAGTCGCGCAGTACAACTACTCCCGGTATTGCCGGCGCGTTGAACTCCTTGGCGATCAGAGCCCATAGCAGTCGGGCGAAACTTGCTTCGCCCTCGCCAACGACCGCGTAATCGGCCGGTGCATAGCGCATCACCCAGGCGTTGTCCGGTGTTATTTCCGGCCCGCCTAGCACGACGGTCACACACGGCTGCTGCTGTTTGAGCTGCCGTGCTATCCACAGGGTCCGCTCGACGTTCCACAAATAGCAAGAGAAGCCAATGATGCTGGGACGCCGGCCGAGTATCTCTGCCACCAGCGCCGCATCGCCGTAAGTGTCGGTGACGGCTTGCGGCAGGATGTCGATTTCCGCGCCGCACGGCAAGCGGCTTTGTGCGTATGCCTTCAGATAACCGGCTGCAAGCGGTATATTGCCGCGCGGGGAATCTAGCCCCATTGGAGGGATGGGTAGCTGTACCAACAGTACCAAGTCTCGTTTTCGCGACACGCTGGCCTCCAAATCACCCGAGCGAATGCTGTCCTGCACAGCACATCAAGCCGTATTGTAACTGTCTTGCCGCTTGCAACTTGCAATCTATCAGAGTGGATGGGCCAGTTGAAGCACGTACCAGCAGAGCGCTGGTCGCACCGCGGGGATGAACTCGGGTGGGAAAGAAGCGGGTTTGCCGAGAATGCACGAGGAACACAACTTGCAGTCGGATAGCACCTGGCAAGACAGCGCCAACGCGCACCTGCTGGTAAAATGTGAAAGAAAATGCGTTTTCCGCGTTAACTTCTTTCAAGACGCATTTTTCCCGCTTCTACTTTCGATACCAACTAGCGCCGGCGAACTCAAAGGTCGTGCTAAACCGTGTAATGATCCGTTCTACACCGTGTGGCGCCATGTGTTGTTGTGGGCTCGACGCGGACGTTGCGTGTATTAGTCCCTTCTGCACCGTGTGGCGCCACGAACCGTTGATGTGGTCAGCTATACCTTGGTCGTGTAATAGTCCGTTCTACACCCTGTGGCGTCATATGGTACGCTGCGAAGCGGGCTGCAACATGTCGGGTAGCCGTCTGTGCTGGGCCGTGCAGCGGGGTGTGGTGCCCTGCGCAGTAGCCGCTACACTTGTGTAGTTGTTGTGCTTGATACTTTTGGCAAGACCAATACCCCCGGTCGCCCGGTCGCGGCTGGCTTGGCAAGCAGATTCTGCTTCGAATGCCGTCCTTGTCGACGAGTGTTTACACCCCCGATTAGCAAATCCAGCATGCCCCATGATCGAACCCAGCGTGGTGCAGCATTATCTGGAAAGTGCTGAGGCAGCGGGCGATTGGCTGCGCGGGCTGGGCGTGCGCGACTTGCGTCGGGGACACGCCAGCCTTCGTGGAATCGCCGATGCCGGTGTGCCGCTGGACCTGCTAGCGGTGATGTTCGATCAGCTATCTGCCCGACTGCCACAGTGCGCCGACGCCGACATGGCGCTGAACAATCTGGACCGTTTCGTGGCCGCCGCGCGGAATCCGCTGGCCATCGGGACGCTGTTCGAGCGCGATCCGGAAGCCCTGCCGGTGCTGCTGCAAATCTTCTCCACCAGTCAGTACCTGAGCGAGTTGTTAATAGTCGATCCTGAAGGTTTCGATCTGTTGCGGCTGACCGAAGGACAGCCGGTTTCCCGGCAAGCGCTGGTCGACGAGCTGACTGCCGAGGTGCTCGCGCTGGAGCACAGACCGATGGTGCTGCGTGCCCTGCGTCGCTTCAAGCGCCGCGAAACGCTGCGCATCGCTTACGGCGACATCATCCGCGAGCAAAGCCTGGCCACAGTCGCTGCGCAGATCAGCTATCTGGCCGACGCCATCGTCGAGGCCGCGTTGCAGGCAGCCTACCGCAAACTGGTCGAGCAGCGCGGCGTGCCGCGCGCCGCCGACGGCCAAGTGGCCCGGCTGGTCGTATTGGGATTGGGTAAACTAGGTGGCCTGGAACTAAACTACTCCAGCGACATCGACCTAGTGATGTTCTACGACGGCGAGGGTCGCACCGACGGCCAGCGTCCCACCGGCAACGCCGAGTTCTTTCAGCTCCTGGCGCGGGAACTGGTCCGCCTGTTGACCGAAATTACCGAGCTTGGGGCAGCCTATCGGGTCGATCTCCGCTTGCGGCCGGAAGGAAGCCGCGGCCCGATGGTCGCCAGCGTCGCTAGCGCGTTGGCCTACTACGACCTGCGGGGCCGTACCTGGGAACGGCAGGCGTACATCAAAGCCCGACCGGTGGCCGGCGACTTGCGGCTGGGCGAAGAGTTTTTGCGCCGGCTTACACCGTGGATCTACCCGCGGTACCTCAGCACCGCCGACATCGCCGGCATCAAGGCCCTGAAGCGACGGATCGAGCAACAGGCACACCGTTCCGGGGGCGATCGGCGCAACGTGAAGACCGGCCGCGGAGGCATCCGCGACGTCGAGTTTGCTATCCAGTTCCTCCAACTGCTCAATGGCGCGGAGCTGCCGCAATTGCGCACCGGCAACACCTTGGAAGCCATTGCTCGACTGGGACAGGCTGGCTGCCTGACCGACCAGGAGCGGGCGATACTGGAAAGCAATTACAGCTTTCTGCGGAAGGTCGAACATCGGCTGCAAATCATGTTCGACTTGCAAACTCATACCTTGCCAGAAGACCCCGACGAACTGGCCAAACTGGCTTTGCGGCTGGGCTATAGCCAGGCCGATCGGCAGGCAGCCCGTCAGCGATTCATGGCCGACTACTGCCATCGCACCGAGCTGAACCGCCGCATCCTGGACCATTTGCTGCATCATGCCTTCAGCGACGAAGTCCAAACAGAGCCTGAAGTGGACCTG
Organism: uncultured Pirellulales bacterium; assembly: GCA_938015445.1. Lineage (GTDB taxonomy): Bacteria > Planctomycetota > Planctomycetia > Pirellulales > Thermoguttaceae > CALLPE01. The sequence continues at coordinate 50,942 of CALLPE010000012.1, read as the reverse complement.
GTGCTCGATCCCGAGCCTTCGCCGGAACAGATCGCCACCGTGCTGAGCAAATATCGCTTCCGCGACATCCAGCAGGCTTATCAGAACCTGATGGCTCTGGCCGAAGAGAAACTGCGGTTTCTTTCTACCCGACGGTGCCGGCACTTCCTGGCGGCGATCGCCCCTCGCCTGTTGCAGGCCATCGCCAATACCGCTGACCCCGACGCCACGCTGGTCAACCTGTGCCAGGTGAGCGACTCGCTGGGCGGCAAGGGTGTGTTGTGGGAGCTGTTCAGTTTCAATCCGCCCAGCTTGCACTTGTACGTGGAAATATGCGCCTACAGCCCGTATTTGTCAGGAATGCTAGTCAGCAACCCCGGGATGATCGACAGCCTGATGGACAGCCTGGTCCTGGACAAACTGCCTTCCCGGCGGTGGTTGCAAGCCACGCTGGCCGACTTGTGCCGGGGCGCAGAAGACCTGGACCCGATTCTGCACAGTTTCAAAAATGACCAGCATTTGCGGATCGGGGTGCGCGACCTGCTGGGAAAAGAGGACTTGGAACAGGTCGTCGCTGCGCTGAGCGACGTGGCCGAAACCGCTCTGGAGCAGATCGCCGCCCGGGAATATCGGAATCTGCTAACGAAGTTCGGCTGCCCGACCGTGGCCGATGGACCTCGCGCTGGTGAGCCGTGCGAGTTTGTGATCCTGGCAATGGGCAAACTGGGAGGCAGAGAACTGAACTATCATAGCGACCTGGACGTGGTCTTCCTTTACGAAGCCGACGGCCACACCTTACCCCCGCAATTCGACGTTAAAGCTCACAGCACCTCCAACCGGCATTTCTTCAGCGAATTGGGGCAGCGGATCATCAGGGCTTGTGGGCGGGTGGGACCGGCAGGAAAGCTCTACGAGATCGACGCCCGTCTGCGCCCCACCGGCCGCAGCGGCGTATTGGCTACCTCGCTGACCGAGTTCGAACGGTACTTCCGCCAGGCGGAGGCCCAGCTTTGGGAACGCCAGGCATTGTGCAAAGCCCGTGTGGTCTTTGGCTCGCCAGGCATAGCGCGTCAGGCAACTGAGGTGGTAGAGCGAGCGATGTTCTGTTCGCCATGGCAGCCGGAGCATCTGGAGCAAATCCGCCACATGCGCCACCGGCTGGAACAGGCCGCCGCCGCAGGCGACCTGAAGCGCGGTCCCGGCGGAATCGTGGACATCGAGTTTTTGGTGCAAATGCTCCAGCTAAAATACGGGGCCGATAATCCCGCCCTGCGAACCCCCAATACATTGGCCGGCCTGGCCGAACTGTACCGAGCTGGCCATCTGACGGCCGACGATTACGATTACCTCTATTACGCTTACCGGCTGCTGCGGATAATCGAAACTAGGCTTTGCTTGCTTAACTCGCCTGCCCGCGACCGCTTGCCGCAAGACCCGATCGAATTGGCCAAACTGGCCCATCTGCTGCGCTATGCAGACGTTACCTTGTTGCTGGAAGATTTTGAAAGCGCCACCCGGCAAATCCGGCAGCGATTCCAAAAAATCTTCGCCGCCGAAAGCGACTAGCCCAGCCAATGTATGGCCCCTGCCGCTACACCTGAAGGGTGCGGCTGCACCGCGGTTGCGCGCTTATCGCGGCTTCATTGTCGCGCGTCATCTGCTGGTCCGGGGCCGCTGAGCGTAGGTCGGTAGATGTTACCGGCGGAGTTGCACCTTACCGGCGGAGTTGCACCAGCCGCCTTACGCCACGGGTTCCTTGACGAAGGACTGGGGCGTTATATAGTCGCCGAACTTCTCTCTGGCCCGCAGCAAACGCTGCCGCTGGGCGTCCAAGACGGCGAACAGCTCGGCCGGCGCGTCGGCGACTTCGGTGCGGTAGAACTTCTCTACGCGCTCTACCTTAGCCAGGTTTTCCGGCACGCGGATAGTGAACTGCTCGGCATACGACTCGTAAGGATACTCTTTGCCCAACAGTTGCTTGAACAGGGGTTTGAGGTCCTCGTAACGGGGAATCATTCCGGTGGGAGTGCGGATCGCCCCGGCGTCGCCATGCACGCGCAGTTCCATCCACTTTACCCACACGTGCTTGTCGCGCACGGCATTGAGGAACTTGCCCTGACGGTCGCGCAAAAAGTAATTTACCCCGAAGATGAGCGGCGGGCTGGTCACCCGTTTGCCGAACTCCAGGTTGTTGCGGATGTACTTGCCTAAGGGAATGGAGACGAAGTCCTGGATGCTCATCAGATTGATTTCGGGAACACCTTCCTCACCGAGGATGGCGAAGGTGGTTTCCGTCTCCAACGCCGCCCCGTAAGCAACGATGCCGTGCGCCCAGTCGAAACTTTGTTGTACAGGCACGTACCCGTGAGCGTCGCGGCCGCCGTACATGATTCCACCCAACACGACTCCTTCGGGATTCTCCAACTCGGAGTCGCAGTTCATCAAGGCGTGCAGAGCCACGGCGTAACGGGCATTTTTATGCGCGGGTGGAATCTCGTTGCCTTTGGCGTCGGTCTTTCCCTTGAACCACTGGCCAGAAAAGTTCACTCCTTCTGACGGGATTTCTTTCCCCATTCCCAACCAATATGGAACACCGTCGTTAACCAGTACGTTAGAGAAGATGACCTCGCCCGGCTTTGTCAGCACATCCCAAATGGCCGGATCGTCCTGGGCATTGACATTCTGGATGATGCCGAAAATACCCGACTCGGCATTGGCGGCCCGGCACTGCCCATCCACAGCGCGGAAGTAGGCGATGTCGTCGCCGAGGATGGTTTCCCCAGGGAGCATGGCCGTGGAAGTCTTCCCGCAAGCACTGGGGAATGCTCCGGCGAAATAGGTCTTTCGGCCTCCAGGGCCGTGGACGCCCATGAGGAACATGTGCTCGGCCAGCCAGCCCTCGCGGTCGGCCTTGCGGATCGTCAACCGCAGGGCCAACTTCTTCAGCCCCACGGTGTTGCCAGCGTATTGGGTGTTGACACTGTAGACAGTGTCGGTAGTGTAGTCGATGTAGATGCGCTTCTTGTCCGACTCGACGCTAATCATCCTTTCGTCCATCTTCCCGGCAGAGTGCAACGTGGCGAAGAAGTGCGCCTTGGGACCGAGGTGTTTGAACTGCTCGTAACCCAACCGGTACAGCAGATTCAAACTGTGGGAAACATACCACGAATCGGTGCATTCTACGCAAGGGATGCTGAAGGCCGAGTCGGTCGGCCCCAGCGACATGAAGCGGACGATCATCGTCCGCCCGCGCATCGAACCTTTCAGCAGCCCGCGGACTTCTGCCAGCCCTTGCCGGCGCTCCACTTGGTTGAGTGCCTTGGAGAGGCTGTCGCCTTCGGGCACGAGGTACTTGGTTACCTCGCGATCTCTGCCCTGATCGTCCATGCCGTCGAAGTGGACGGTATGCCCTTCCGTTTTCAGCGGCAGCTCTTCGCCTGACTGCACGGCCCGGCGCCGCGACATTTCCACAGCTTCCGGCGAATCGTCCAGCACCAGCACAGTTTCTGGCTCGCAAAGCACTATGGCGTCGGCCACGAAACGGTGCAACCGCTCGTTGTCGATGGCTATCAGTCGCTGGTAGTTCTCGCCGTCGAGCTTGTTACGCAATACAGTCGTCGGGTCGTCTTGCACAGATAACTTCTCCTACTGACCAAATGACAAACTTACTGGACCAAACAACAGGAAATAAACTAGGACTGCTTATTACAACGTAATACGCCGATTTCTCGCTATAATTTGCAAGGCGACTGGTGTGGGTTGGCCAGCGCCCCAGCTAACCACAGCCGACAACTTTGGGCCACCACCGCCCACTACGATCATACTTGGATAATCGCGCGCTGTGCGCATACGCTCACCTTGCAAAGTCTAGCCCACGCTGCCTCCGGTCCGCTGTCTAGCCCCGCGCGTGTTCTACCTGGCGCTGGTATTGTGGGAATCCGCTGCCGCAAAATCATCGATGTCGGAGGAAGCAACCAGCCTCGCCTGCGGCGAGTCGACTGCCGACCGTATCGGCTGCCAAGGGTTGCACAATTGCCCACCGGCCGGTTGCGCCTGTGCGTCCCTACGGGCCGGCGATAGCCGCCCTCACAGTGAGCCGCGCTGCCGGAGATGTGAGCACTTTACAATAACAGCCGCGACGGCCATCGTCAAGCGTCCGCGCCGGCGCCGCCCGCAGGCGGTTCGGCTTCTGGTCCTTCGACGCCACCGGCTTGCAAACATTTGCCCCGGTGCATAAAGCATTTTTCTAGTGCATTCAGCACGACGTTGGGCGTTGGCGGACTACACGCGGGGTAGAACTGCGGTGATGGGGCTGTGTGACACGACCAGTTCACCGTGCGAAGCGACTCCGCCGGGCCGATTCACCGTGCCAACGTCACTTGGCCGGGCGCTACCAAGCGTCGCCTCGATAATCAAAACCACGACGAACGCCACATCTGTATTGCCAGGCGAAGCTTATCGATGACCTGACGGGGCTGTTGCTGGGGCTGCCAGCGGTGGCTCATGGCGTTTCCCACCGGCAACGCTGGCTGCCACGGATGTCTGGCGGCAGGATTCGTTTTCTGCCGCAGATGTTCAGTCTATACTGATGTTTGGAGCACGAATCGTGACCTTCTTTCGCCGATTTTCGCCGAGCCAGCAAGGCAGCAGAACATGGACAAGAAAAGCAAAAAACGAATCCAGGTGCTCAACCAGCGCATCCAGCAACTGCGGCAACGGCTTTCGGCCGAGAAAAAACAGCCGGACGACTTACGGGAACTGAAAAACCTCGAAGACCAACTGGCAGCCGCAGAAGCTGAACTGGCCAAACTCAAAAGCAGCGAACAGTAGGCGTGTTTCAGCGCACGGCTGGCTCTAGATGAAGCCTGGCGCTGGAGGCAGCAAACTCGGTCTGGGTGCGCAGTATGACGTCCCGGATCGGCGATTGCCAACCTCCCAGCTCGAGAGACTGCCACGTGCAGTCGTCCTTTTCTGCCGCTTTGCGGCCAGTGCCCAGCCGTGGGGTACTCAGTTCGACAATGCTTGCGGGCTGGCCAGGCAATTCACTCCGCCACTGAGTCCGCGGCCAAATCGACGCACACGATTTCCTTATCGTTGCGGGCGAAACACGATCGCGCAGCGAAGGCCGGATGGCTCCACACCACCGGGCGCCCGAAGCACGTGTTGGTCGGTTCCAGCACATGGAAACGTGATATTTCCTGGTATCCTTTGGGCGAGAGTTTGGCCAGTATCAGGTCGCCGGTTTCGCTGAACAGGAAAAAGCGCTCTTTATGCTTGACGATGAACGCAGTGCCGTACCGGCCGCGACCTTGTTTCCCCAACGTTGGTTCGGTGGTTTGCCAGAGGCGTTCCCCGGTGGCCAATCGCGCGGCCACCAGAGCTCCGCCTTCGTCGCAGCCGTAAATCACGTCTCCATCGATGAACGGAGTGGCGGTGGCGCAATACACGGCTGTCTTGGCTTGTCCGCGCCACACTTCTGAGACAGCGGGTTTGTCCTCGTGCAGCTTAAGCAGCACTGCTTGCGTGCCGATACCGGTGGCGAATAAAAACGGTCCAGAAATGCGCGGCGCGGCAATCGACATTCCATAAGCCGGCGCAAGTGGAACCGACCAGTACGACTTTCCCGTCGCCGGATCGACGCTGTTGAGCGCTTGGGGATGCCATATCAACAGTTGTTTGCCAGTGCTGGTGGCGATCAGCGTCGGCGGACAGTACCCTGGGTCTTTCGCCTCCAATGCCCACCACAATTCCTTTCCAGTGCGTTTGTCTAGGGCAACTGCCACACCCTTGGGGCCACCGACCAGGCAATAAAGCACTTCGCCATCGACCAGCGGATGTGCAGTTACTCCCCACATTGGCGTTTTGGCTCCGTAGTCTTTGACGAAATCCTTGCTCCACAGCACTTTTCCGGTAGCGGCTTCGAGGCACCAAAGATTCCCTTCCGCCCCCAGAGCGAACACCCGATCGCCGTCCACGGTGACAGTGGTGCGCGGCCCGCCGCCGAAGGAAATGGCATAGGGGCGGTCGTACTCGTGCTTCCACAAAATTTCCCCAGTACCGGCGCTGAGGCACAGCACTCGTTCCTTGCCCTCCAAGCGGTCTACAGCGCCAGGGTTGTTGGCGATCTTCCCGGCGGTCAGTTGATAATCCATCACATACACGCGCCCGGCGGCTACCGCCGGTCCAGAGTATCCCCATCCGAGCGGAGTGCGCCATTTGATCTTCAACCCGCCTGCGGGAAAACGTTCCACAATGCCGTCCTCGCGGTATACGCTATCGCGCTGGGGGCCAAGCCATTGCGGCCAATCGTCGGCGAGGGCAACCCCGCACGATACGACCAACCACACCAACGAACACATAAGTACACGTGTCATAGCTACGTCTCCTCGATGTCTTCGTCCCGTACACCACTGCTTCTTATGTGCCTCTGTATATATGGCTCTTATATGTTTATGTATGGCTCCTGCGTGACTACCCGGAAGATATAGGATGGCTACCCACAACCAAACGCGCTTGTTTTCGGCGGCGGGAACGCGTCGAGCGCGTATCAACGATCACGGATTGCATGACAGCCCCACAGCAACGCCAACCACTATTTTACGCGCCATTCCAGGATTCCGGCGGAAAACTGAGGTTGCAGTTCCACTACCAGGCGGATGCGGCTGGTGGTCACTGGCTCGAAGGTAGTAGTGTTCCACTTATCTTTTTCCACCTGGTATGGGCCGGTGGGTAACACATCGCGCCATTGTCGCCCGTCGTGCCATTGCACGCGCCAGGCCTTGGGCACGCGGCAATGGCCGCGACCGGTGTCATCGAACCAGTACACTTCGACTTGTGAAACCTTGCGCGGCTGTGTGAACTCGTATTCCACCCATTCGCTCGTCCCTCGATGGTCCCACCATGTGAAGCGGGGAATACTGTTATCGGCCGAGTTTTTCGGGAGCAACCCATCGTTAAGCGCCGTCACAGTGTCGTTGTGGAAGCAGTGCGAGGCCGTGGCTTTGTCGCGGGGCGGCGGAGCTATCCATTTATTCGCCGTAGGACTGGTGCTTACAGTGGGAAAGGAACTAATCCGCAAGCGCGCGCAGCCCATGGGAATAAGCGTGATTTCCTCCAAAGGTTCCTCCGATAAGGCCGGGCTATCTTGAAGCAGGCCCACCAACCCCAAAGCATCTGCCTGCCAGGCTGGTATTTTGCGGGCTTTGGTCTTCAACTGGATCGGGGCAGCGGGAACGGCGAAAGGTTGATCGTCGGCCGGCCAGGGTTTTTTCTCGACAGTGAATAACTTGGCAACGTCGGTCGTTCCCGCAGCGGCGTCGGGCTGGCCAGCTTGCTTGGCGTCTTCCTCCATTGCCAGTCCATAGTTCCATGGGCTGGCGGGGTGGATTTCCCACACCGGCCAGCGGTCGTCGCCGCCCACGCGCACGTAGCGCTCCTCGATTCGCAGCGAGTACCACAAGGGGCCACGCCCCACCGACACGCTGCGGCGGTTCTTTTCCCAAGTCTTGACGGTGATCTCCATCGGGAATGTAACGAGGATGGTGTCGCCCTCATGCCACTGGTGGTCCAGACGTAAGAATCCAGTGGCGTTTTTAGGTATGGGGATGCGGTTGCCGGAGATGGTCACTTGGGGATCGGTACACCAGCCGGGAATACGCAGATACAGAGGAAAGCGGCAAGGCTTGTTCAGGGAGATTTTCAACTGGATATGCTCATCGAAGGGATATGTGGTCGTTTGCACGATTGTTACCTCCTGGCCGGCGGCCACCTTGGCCGTCACCTGGCAGGGGGCATACAGCGTGGCGGCCAAGCCGCCGTCGGGGGTGGCGTGCCACAGACTTTCGGTGAAATAGGGCCAACCGTGGCCCACGTTGTGCTGGCAGCAGCGGTGCGAACGCGGGTCGAAAAGCATCATCGGCCCGTGGTTTTGCACGCCGGGGGCTTTGTTGTGGCGGTCGGAGAGGATGTGGTTGGGTGCGGTCAGGTAGCGCAACGACTTCAGATCGGCGGTCATCGAAGCCGGCAAACTGTTGAAGGCCACTTCCTCGCAGCGGTCGGCCCACAGCACCTCGCCGGTGATGCGCAACAATATCTCGTGGGAGAGCATCATTTCCACCATCGAGCAGGTCTCGGCGCACTGACGGGGGTCGGAATAGCCGGGCCGACAGTTCTCGTCGGCAGCGAACATTCCGCCGGGCACTTGACCATACAGCTCCATCACCGTGTTATAGTTGTTGATCGTGGCTTGCAGATGTTTGTGATCTTTCGATTGCATGTAGAACGTGGCCGGTTCGCGGAAACACTGGCAGATGTTCACGCCGTGCCAATTGGCCACGCCTTTTTCCCACGGGGCGGTATGGCGATGGATTTTCTGCGCCAATTCCAGCAGCCAGGGTTGGCCAGTCCGATTGTAAAGCCAGTAGACGCTCAGCAGGTTGTCGCCGGCGCGCTGCTGCTGCCAATATGGCGGCAGGAAGTCCTCAGCCGGCAGTTGCAGTTGCCAGCGAAAGTAGCGGGTCATCAGCTCCAGCACGCGCTTATCGCCCGAGTATTCGTAGTACGACTGCAATGCATTGAGCATTATCATGTTGGGCCACAGGTCGGGCTTGCGGCGTTTGGCGTCGCCGGCGTGGGTGAGATTGGAGCGGGGGCCGAAGTACCCGTCCTCCCGTTGCGAGGCGATGGTGGCGTCGAGCCATTTGCGGGCTTCGGCTATCATTTTCTCGTTTCCCAGCACGTATGCCGTGGCACAGTAGCCTTTGAGCCAGTAGGGGACTTCTTCCCAGCCGCTGTGGCCTTCGCCGGTAGGACTAAGCCAGGCGTTGCCATCCTCGCGTAAAAAATCGCTAAGCTCTTTCAGGTGGCCGATGAACCCATCGGCTTGGAGTTCCAATTGACGGCGCAGCCAACCTTCGGGTTTGACTGCCCCGATAGGCAACTTCAGCAGCGGACTGGGCAGAAGCGGCGGACGGTTGCCCACGTAATGCTTGGGCTGAGCGTCCACAGGGGGATGTGGTACGACTGTCACCTGCGGAGCTTCGCCTGGCGTCTGCGGCGCATCGGCGGCGAAAGCAGCAGCAGCAGCAGCCAACACGACGGCAATCAGCAGAGCAGCCGGAACGGCATGTCTTGCTGCCGGTGACAGCGAAAGCAGCTTGGGGAATCCAGTATCTGGCAATCCAGTATCAACGGCGATGTGGATCACGGCAGCGTCGATCATAGGGATTCTCCCTGGGCTTGCAAATGGCCAACAGGTGTTGCAAAGGCTCAGAAAGTATAAAGCGCAGCGCAAGCGATTGTCCACAATTCACGAGGTCGCATCGGCCGTTTTTCGGCTGCTGGAGCGCAAGTATTTCAACCGCGATTGTCTTAAGATTCTTAAGATAGCGCATTCTGAGCGCTGGTGCAGCCATGCGAGCCACTGGCCGCCACGCGAGCCAGTGCGTACAACATAGCCGGGTCCAGCGGCGAGGTCGATTGCCGTAATGGCATGTGCCAGTTGGGGCTACTGGCGAATCGGGCGCGGCGGCCAAAGATGTTCCTGTTGTCCGGCCGCAACATTGGCCGCCCGGTACAGCAAAAAAAGGAAGTAACTCAACCGGTTTAGATATGCGAGCAACGGTTGCCAGCGTGCCTGGCCGGAGTTGCGCAGAATGGTAACTACCCGGCGCTCGGCGCGGCGGCAGACAGTTCGGGCAAGATTCAGCGCTGCTGCTGCGGGCGTCCCGGCAGGGACGACAAAGTGTTGCAACGCAGGGAGGCGTTGGTTCCAGCGGGCGATGGCCGCTTCTAGTTTTTCGAGCTGTTGCGGCCCGATCCGCAAATTTGGTGTGGCCAGGGCGCCACAGGCCAAATCTGCTCCGGCCATGAACAAGTCGTGTTGGATTTGGCAGATGTCGTCACCGATTTCATTCGGGGGTGCCAACGCGCGAGCCAGGCCCAGGGCCGCGTTAAGCTCGTCGATGGTGCCGCAGGCTTCCAACAGGTCGCAGTCCTTGGATACCGACGAGCCATCGGCCAATCGGGTGGCAGATACGTCGCTGAGATTGGAATGCTGAGTCATTCACATCTCGATTGCTTGCGTGTGGTCCGTTGCGTGTTATCGAAAAACTTTCGCGCGTCCAAAAAACTTCTGCGGCCAGTTTGCGGTCTTTACACGTTTCCGGCCTTCCGGCCGGCAGCCTGCCGGTGGGTGCGAACTGCGCCCAGCCTACCCGTTGCTGCTCCATGCGGCCGCTTTATTGTGGTTTTTTTGGTTTTTTGGCTTTAGGGATTTTGAATCTGGGTTTTTGCCTTCGGTGTCTGCCGCGCTGGGCACGTGTGGCCTGGACGATTACCGCCTCTTGGAAGCTCTTGCCGAGTTGCTGGCGCATTTGCTGGATGCGGTCGCGCAGGGCTGCGGCGCGCTCGAACTCGAGCGCTTCGGCCGCGGCGTACATCTCGGCTTCCAGTTCTGTTAGATACTCCTCGGTGATGTACTGTGTTTCGTCGGCGCGGCCTACCATGGCGTTGGCTCGGGCGTGGGCTGCCGCTTCGGCTTCGATGCCAGCGCGGATTTCTTTCCGAATCGTCTCGGGGGTGATGCCGTGTTGGAGGTTGTACTGCTGTTGCATGCGGCGGCGGCGCTGGGTTTCTTCGATTGCCCGCCGCATGGAATCGGTCACCTTGTCGGCGTAAAGGATGACTTTGGCGTCGACGTTTCGGGCCGATCGTCCGATGGTCTGCATTAGCGAGGTTTCGCTGCGGAGGAAACCTTCCTTGTCGGCGTCGAGGATGGCCACTAAAGAAACCTCGGGCAGATCGAGTCCCTCGCGCAGCAAGTTCACTCCTACCAGTACGTCGAAGTTGCCGGCGCGTAGGTCGCGGAGCAGCTCCACACGCTCGAAGGCGTCCAGTTCGCTGTGCAACCATTTGCAGCGGATGTTCTGCTCGACCAGATACGCGGCCAGGTCTTCGGCCAACCGTTTGGTGAGCGTGGTTACCAACACCCGTTGGCCGGCCGCCACACGCTGGTGAATCTGCTCGATCAGGTGTGGCACCTGGGTGCGGGCGGGAGCGACTTCGATTTCCGGGTCGAGCAGTCCAGTAGGACGAATCACCTGCTCGATTACTCGGCCGCCGCTTTTTTCCAGTTCGTATGGTCCCGGGGTAGCCGACACGTAGATCACCTGATTGATCTTCTGTTCCCATTCGTCGAAGCGCAGCGGCCGGTTGTCCAGCGCGCTGGGCAGGCGGAAACCGTGCTCCACCAGGGTGAGCTTGCGGTTGTGGTCGCCGGCGTACATGCCGCGGATTTGCGGTACGGTAACGTGCGATTCATCGACAAACAGCAGGAAGTCGTCGGGAAAGAAGCTGAACAGGGTGTCGGGCGGCGTGCCCGGCGGACGACCGCTCAGTGGCCGGCTATAGTTCTCGATGCCCGGACAATAGCCTACCTGTTGGAGCATTTCCAGGTCGAAGCGGGTACGGGCGGCCAGCCGCTGGGCCTCCAGCAGCTTGCCCTGCGAGCGCAATTCCTCGAGCCGCTGGTTGAGTTCTTCTTTGATTTCGGCCACTGCACGAGCGATACGGTCTTCCGGCAGCACGTAGTGCTTGGCCGGATAGATGAACAGTTGCTCTTGGCGCCCGATTACTTGTCCGGTCAGCGGATGAATCAGCGAAAGCTGCTCCACCTCGTCGCCCCAGAACTCGATGCGGAAGGCGAACTCTTCGTAGGCGGGCCATACTTCCACGCAATCGCCGCGGACGCGGAACCGGCCGCGTTGCAACTCCACGTCGTGGCGTTCGTACTGGATATCTACCAAGCGGCTGAGTACCTCGTCGCGGTCGGCGGTTTGCCCGACCGACAGACCGACCATCATCGTCCGGTAGTCCTCTGGCGAACCCAGCCCGTAGATGCACGACACGCTGGCCACGATTATCACGTCGCGCCGGCTCACCAGAGCGCTGGTGGCGGCCAGGCGCAAGCGGTCGATCTCCTGGTTGATCGAGGCGTCTTTTTCGATGTAGATGTCGCGCTGGGGGATGTAGGCCTCGGGCTGGTAATAGTCGTAGTAACTGACGAAATACCGCACCGCATTGTAAGGGAAGAACTCTTTGAACTCGGCGTAAAGCTGTGCGGCCAGAGTCTTGTTGTGCGACATGACCAGCGTGGGGCGTTGCACGGCCTGGATCACATTGGCCATGGTGAAGGTTTTGCCCGAGCCGGTCACGCCCATCAGTACCTGATGCTTCAACCCGGCGCGCAATCCTTCCACCAGGGCCTGGATGGCCTGGGGCTGGTCGCCGGCAGGCTGAAAAGGGCTTACCAGTTGGAACACGGAGGCACCCCGCGCGCGGCAAGCTTTACCGAGAGTCTATAGGCAGTATCCGGATCGTCTCGCCAATGGCTGCTGCTCCATTTACCGATGGGTTGCTGCTTCGGGGCGGTCGTCCGGCTTTGGCTGCGGGCCGATTGGCCGCAAGTAAGGGCGAATCTGCGCCAGTGTCTTCGGTCCGATGCCCGAAACACGCCGCGACAGGTCGTCGTAATCCAGATAAGGCCCGCCGAGCTGCCGCTGCTGAACGATGCGCTTTGCCAGTACTGGTCCGATACCGGGCAGTTGGGCCAGTTCGGGCCAATCGGCAGAGTTGATGTCCACTTCAAAACAGGCCGTTTGCGGTTCGAGCCGTTCCAGTTCGATTACCCCACCGCGCAGACCGCCGCGATAAATCCACCAAGCAATCGTCGCTCCCAGGGCCGCCAAGATCAATATCGCTACGGTAACCTGGTCGGTCCGCCGCAGCAGCCAGTACGGCCAACAGTTCTGTTGCCGGGAATCCTTCGCCGAAGGCAATTGTTCAATCATAATCATATATTATCGTGCATCCAAGCTGGGCCGACCAGCAAGACGACTGGTGGCCGCCGGCGAGGCAGTTGGCACAATTTCTGCGCAACGCGCCCGTGGTACGCAGCAACAATCCGAGTGGCACGTATGACCAAGGAGTTCTATCAGCATAGTTGGGACGAGCGTGTGGCTGAGTCGTGGCGGCGGTTGCTGAGGTTGGCCTTGGAAGAGGACCTCGGCAGCCGGGGCGACTTGACCAGTGCGGCAGTGGTGCCTGCCGGGACGGTGGGCCGGGCGGCCATAGTCGCCCGCGCGCCCGGCGTGGTGGCTGGTCTGCCTGCCGTAGAACTGACGTTCCAGACGCTCGACCCGAGCGTGCGGCTCACGACGCGTGTCGCAGACGGTCAGTTGGTGGGCGCAGGGGAGAAAATCGCGCTGATCGAAGGTTCGGCACGGACGATACTGGCCGCCGAGCGCTTAATACTGAATGTATTGGGGCGATTATCGGGCATAGCCACGCTGACCCGAAGGTTCGTCGAGGCCGTCGGCGGCACGCGGGCGCGGATCTACGACACGCGGAAAACCACGCCGGGCTGGCGTGCGCTGGAAAAATACGCTGTCCGCTGCGGGGGTGGTTTGAATCATCGCACGGGTCTGTTCGATGCCGTGCTAATCAAGGACAACCATTTGGCGCTGTGGTCGCGCGTGGGCCAGGGTTGCGCGGGTTCGCTGTTCGCAGCAGTTCAGGCCGCCCGGCAGTATCTGTCGGCCCAACTGGACACGGCGCAAAACGGGGACACGGCTAAAAACACGGATACGCCCCAAAATGCGGCTAAGCCCCCTGACCACGAAACAATCATCGAGGTTGAAGTGGACAGCTTGGCGCAGTTGGCCGAGGTGCTGCCGGCAAGCCCCGACGTGGTGTTGCTCGACAATATGACCATCGAGGAGTTGCGTCAGGCCGTGGCCATTCGCGACGCGGTTGCCCCGGCGGTGCAGTTAGAAGCCTCCGGCGGCATCGAGCTGGGCAACGTCCGCGCAATAGCCGAAACAGGGGTCGAGCGGATCAGCGTTGGGGCGATTACGCACTCCGCTCCGGCGCTGAATATATCGCTCGACTGGCTGTAGGGCGGCCGGCAGCAGCCACCAGCGCGGATAACTGCCCGCCTGTCGCTGGCGCCGCCTCTGGCCCAAACCTGTCGGACTGCAATTTTGTTAGACTACAATCCCGTCGGACTGAAATCCCATCGGACTGAAATCCCATCGGGGTGAAGTCCTGTCGGGGTGAAGTCCTGTCAGCGAGGAAGCCTATCGGGCTGCAATTCCATCAAAGTGCAAATCGATCACAGTGCGATCCTATCACGCTGCAATCGTGTCGGCTTGCAATCCTGTCAAGCAGCAAGCCCAGGAGACTATTGGGCCTGGGTTGCGGTCTGGCCGGACGCTTTTGCAGGCATAGCGCGAATTTCAGCCATGCCCCAACTGGCGCTTGTGGCGCGTTGGGCATGCCGCAAGTGAGGGTCGAGCAAGTTCGCGCAAGCTGGCGTTGGGAAGGCTACTGTTCGGAGTTTTTCTCGCTTTTTTCCTTCTTCAGCGGGGTCGTCCAGAAGTAGATGTAGTGCGAGATATTGTCTTCCTTAGAGGTGTACTTTTCGACTTTGTCAGGCGTGACGCCGCGCATGTCGAAGTCGTGCGAAACGATGCGCGAGCCGGGTTTAAGCTTTTCCAGTTGCGGAATCAGTTTTACGTTGAGGCTGGGCAACAGATAGAGGGTGACCACCGTGGCCTCGCTCAGATCGAGGGTGAAGATGTCCTTTTCTTCGATGGTTACCAGGTCCTCGACGCCGTACTTTTTGACGTTTTCGCGGGCTTCGGCTACACGGCGCGGATCAATGTCGAATCCCTTCGCCTTGCAGCCGTACTTCTTGGCTGCTATGCACACGATGCGCCCGTCGCCGCACCCCAGGTCGTACACCACGTCGTCCTTGGTTACTTTGGCGATTTCCAGCATCCTTTCCACTACATCGTGCGGGGTGGGAACGTAAACCACGTCCGGCGTACGCTTCGGCTTGTCTTCACCAGCGACGGCCACCGCCGCGCAAATGGCAAACACCAGGCAGATACCAGCAAACAGCAGGACAACACGGGCGAGCCTTGTCATACAGAGTTCTCCTCGACCAAACTACAAAGGGTTAAACAACAAGGGATATCTAAGGAAAACAAGCTAGGAAAGCTTATACAAGCGGGCAGGGCCTAAAGTGCCGCAGCGGCAGCGTTGTAGCCAGCGGCGGTTTTTCTTACGCAGGCCGACTTCTTCCGCACGGCGGAAACTAGCTATCAATCATAGTATACGGCCAGGCCGGCTACTTCGTTCTTCAGTTCTTCCACGTCCTCATCTGCCACTTCGCATCCATAAGCATAGAGCATACGCAGGTCGTAGTGCTCGTGCAAGTGAATAAACGACTTGCTAGAGATTTTGCAATCGTTAAGGCTCAGAACCCGTAATGCCTTAAGCGGCTTCAGGTGCGCTAAGCCGTCGTCGGTGATTTTGGTTTTTTCCAAAATGATGGTGTTGAGGGTTGGTATGGAGCCCAGGATGGCCAGCGCGCCGTCGCCAGCCTCTGTTTCGCTGAGGTTTATCACTTCCAGGTTGTGCAGTCTTTTCAAATTGGCCAGCCCCGGCCCTTCGATCTTGGTTCTTTGCAACGAGAGCACATTGAGCTGTTGCAGCGAGGCAAGGTTTTCCAGCCCTTTGTCGGTGACCGGGCAATCGTGCAAATACAACTTCTTCAGCGCGGCAAGCTTCCGCAGGTGTGCTAGGCCGGCGTCGGTGATTCCCGGGCCGGAAAGCTCCAGTATTTCCAAGGCCGGAAAGGCGGAAAGCCGCGGTAAGTCGGCGTCCGACAGTTGCGCCTTTCCGCTCAACACCCGATATACATGACCTTGCCGGTCCCGCTCCACTGTGACGTCGAGTTTTTCCAGCGCAGCAACGGCTGCTTCCTGTTCCGGACTGGCTTTGGCCGCCGGCTGGGGCGGCTGCGAGTGAGAAGAATTGCTCGGGGTGGCTGGCGGATGGGGAGCTTTTGGCTGGTCGGTCTGGGCCGGGGCGTTTACTGTGGCCTCGGCCGGTGGCGGGCTTTCGGTGTTTGCTGGTTTAACGGCCGGCTGCGACTGGCGTTGTTCCCAGCCGCCGCAACCGCCGCACAGCGACGCTCCACCCAGCAGCAATTCCATGCCAAGCAAACAATATGCGAGTGTTTTCATGGGCATATCCTTAGTTCAACTGTTTAACCGATGGCAGTATTTTCTGCCTGCACTGGCAGCCATAAAAATATCTTGCCTGAACTAGCGGCCGTAAAAGTGTAGCCGTCGCTCCCGCCTGCCGCGACTGGCCGCGTGGAACTGTGTCGCTCGGCGCAATAATGCCGACTGGTAAGGCGCGGCCAAAAACGCGAATGGGGTCGGCCCGGCCGCGACGGCTCCAGGCCATTCTCGCGACGGCTCCACGCTATTTTCGCGACGGCTCCAGGCCATCTTACAAAGAAAACACCTCGCTTCCCTAGAAGTAACGTGCGATTTTCGGCGAATATGCAGCAAATGAACCGGGGAACATTCGACTGGCGGTCGCCGAGCTTATTTCGATTTTCGTCCCACGTGCAGCAAATGCGCCGGTGTGGTGAATCGCTGCAAAAAACTTTCAGCCGCTTGACCGCTGGCCGCAAGGTAAAAAGACCTCGGTTATCGGGCCGTCGCCGTGCTGGACTGTTGCCCGACTGGGCCCGACGGGACCTCGGCCAATGCTGCCAATCGGTGAGATATTTCTTCCCCTAGCGTTCCGCTTGCGCGGCGGGCAGCCATCTGGTAGTACACCTTTGCTGCGCGGATGTTGCCTTGCGACTCGGCTGTTAGCGCACGCTGAAAAAGCCGCCGAGCTTCTTCGGCTGTGGCTGCTTGTTCCGCCTGTAGCTGTGCCCGAGCCTCCGCCACGCTTCCGGCAGGTCGGGCAGCAGAGCTGACAATTCCGGCGGACATGGGACTGCTGGTTATGGGCTGAGTTGGGGGATGAGCATCAGTTCTGCTGGCAGGAACGTTAGTTCCCATAATAGCGGCTAGCGGACCGCCAACCGGCGCGAGTTCTCTAGTGGCTGCCACCCGAGCGCCCACACCCGAATGAGCCGAGAGCGACTGTTCCATGGCCCCGAAGTCGTGTACTTGCGTGCTCAGGCGGATAGCCCCTGCGCCGACTTGCCTACCGACCGATGCGTTGTGAAATCCGCGCCCCACGTGCGGCAACCCGCCCAGCAACGGCACGCCAAAATCGCTTCGGCCTTCGTATGCTCGATTCACTCCGCCCAGCAGCGCACTGCCGCGGTCGGGCACAGAGACGGTCGTCGCCACGCTAAAGTAGGAAAACGTGGGCAACTGCACAGTCGTAGCCTGGCCCAGCGCTTGGCTTGTCCACAACAACACGCCGGCTATCGATACGAGCCTGATTCCCATGGCAAAAATGTTCGGGCAGGCGGCAGACGGCAGATCAAGGCGAGCTGCGGCAACGGCCGCCCAAGTTTATCCCCGTGCGATCGAACTGCGCAGACCGCGGCGTCGTAGCGCGCCGAAGTCCAGTGGTCCGTGCGTAGTAAATTGCACAAAGCGAAGTAAATTGCACAAAGCGTCAGGAGCCTCGACCCCTTACCGCGGCGTTTTTCCCAACCGCTCTTTTATACTAGCCGCACGCTGTTGTCGATACAAGCGGCTTGGCAAAGTCTCAGCCGCCTGCGGCCCCCAACAATCGGTCTAATTTGGCCCGGTTTGGCGTTTAAGAATCAGCAAAAAAGCCTTATCTTTCGTCTCGAAGTCGTCTGGTCGGGTGTTCTTGCGGACGCACCACTTCAGCGTGTCGCCCTCCAACCGGTAAATGCCCAGCCAGGTATCCTTGTTGCCTCGGCCGCGGACCTTGGTGGCGTCGAGGACCGGCGGGTTCTTAGTCAAATCAAGCGAATAAGTACCCTCGCCGTGGTCTATTAGCTCCTTGCCATCGAATTGTTTGCCCTGGATGGTTTGAGGGCTGATGGTCAGTTGTATTTTCACGGGGCCTTCGTCTGGCTTTTCGCCCCGGCCCATTACGGTGTAACCGAGCCACACGCCCGATAAGCGTGTTCGCTCCTGTGCTTCGTGGGCTTCGGCAGCCAGCAAGCCGCAGGGGGCCGTCAACACGGCTGTCGTCAGTGCCCACGCGGCAAACGCTGGAAGTGTGCACTGCATTTGATTAGTCCTGCATTTGGGGTTCGTGAGGATATCAAGAGGTTGCCTGGCGGACTAGTTGGTCAGGCGTGGCTGCCAACAAGAACCATAATAGCCAGTATGGCGATGGGCACTGCATTCCGCAACGGAATTGAAAGGCAAGATGTTTGCAATTATACACAAGTTTGTGTATATATATTCGGTGGTCACGATAAATGACTATCTGCGGCCGCTGGTGGATTGCCGGGCGCGTAGGGTGAGTGGCGAAGGCGCCAGCCCGAAAGCGCACGGATACGATACGTCGCGGTCGGTCTTACAGTAAGGTAGTAGGCAGCGGGTTACGGGAAAAGGTCGTCCGCTTGGTCCGGCGCATCGTGCCGGGGCGAGCGAACGACCTTTTTCGATTTCTTGCTCGGTGAGGACAGCCAGCGAACTTTCGGCCAATGACTTTTTGCCGGAGGCTAGCTAAAGGCTGCACGCAACGCTGGACACACCGATGCGCGGACGCATGCAGATATGCTTTGAAATCGGCTGCTGGGGGTGTCGTTACAGGGGGAGCTGCCATGAAAACGCGGCGCAGTGATGAATTGTGTGCGAACATCGGCAAAGCAATGCGGCATTTAATCTCGTTGGCCGGAGCATGTCTTTTGCTGGCGGCGACGATACAGGTCGCCAACTCGCAGACTGACGATTTCACTTGGAACAGGCCGGCTGCTCAGGGCAATGGCAACTGGAGCGCCACCACCAATTGGCTTGGCCCCTCCGCACGCTATCCCGACGATCCCGACGAACGGGCCATTTTCAACGATCCGACGAACATGGGCATGCCCATCCAGAACGCCAGTATGTCCAACGGCCTGGGGCAGTTGGTTTTCAACTACACAGGGTGGACGGTGTATGTGGAAGACCCGCTGAGGTTCAATTCCGTTACGCACTTTTCTTACAACGCCATGTATTGTTATGCCACCGGCGGAGCGGGCGTGATCACCATCTACCCGCAAATCGAGTTGCTCGGCGCCAGCCAGAACATCCACACCGCCAGCGGTGCGACGCTGGTGCTGGCATCTCCCAGCAGCGGATTCATCGGCTCGTACGGCCCGACGATCAGCTCGGTCAACCCCACCGCCGAAGACACCGGCGCAGTGCGTATCGACGTGTCCAGCTCGACCACCGGCCCGTTCTACCTGCGGCAAGGCACCCTTCTGTTGCGCCACAGCGGCGCTCTGGGGCAAAGCACCGCCACGGTCAACATCGGCGGCGACCAATGGACGACCGACGGGGCCAACGCACGTCTGCTGGCCGATGTATCCGGCATATCCGTGGACAAGAATCTGCGCGTGCGCAGTTATCCGAGCCGAAACGTAAACGCCACTATCGGCGGAAGTCACGCTACAGGCTCGTCGAGCTTCACCGGGACGCTCATCCTGGACTTGAGCGCCAACTTGACCGCCGCCGGCACGAGCACGGTCAACTTCACCGGTCAGATTACCGGTACAGGCGGCGTGACCAAGACCGGTTCCGGCACGGTGGTGCTTTCTTCGGGCGCAAACAACTATCAAGGGGCAACAACCATTCAATCTGGCACGCTCCGGCTCGGCGCCAGCGGCGCACTGCCTGCCAATACCAACGTCACGTTGGCCAATGTATCGGGAGCAATGCTCGACTTGAACGGATACTCGCACAGCCTCGCCTCACTCAATGGCGGCGGCTCCAGCGGGGGAAATGTGGCGCTAGGCAGCGCACAGCTTACTGTGGGCGGCGGTTCTTATGCTGGAGTGATCTCCGGCGCAAGTGGTTCGCTGCGCAAAGTTGGCGCCGGCACGTTGGTGCTGTCGGGGGCCAACACGTACACAGGTTCCACGCTGATCGAAGGCGGGACGCTGCGGCTTGGCGCACCAGGGGCGTTGCCGTCGGGGACTAGCCTTACGCTAGAAAACGCTGCCGGTGCGGTGCTGGACCTGGACGGCTATTGGCAAACCATCGCTTCGCTCAATGGCGGCGGTTCCAGCGGGGGCAATGTAGCGCTAGGCAGCGCACAGCTTACCGTCGGCAGCGGTTCATTCGCCGGGGTGATATCCGGCGCAGGTGGCTCGCTGCGCAAGGTCGGTTCCGGCACGTTGGTGCTCTCTGGCGCCAACACCTACAGCGGTGCGACGCTTATTGACGGCGGCACGCTGCGGCTCGGGGCAGTGGGCGCTTTGCCAGGCGTCTCGGCTGTCAGCCTGGCAAATGCGGCGGGTGTGGCACTGGATTTGAACGGGTACTCGCAAACGATCATGTCTCTCGCCGGCGGCGGCCCCAGCGGCGGCAACGTGTTGCTGGGTAGCGCTGAACTTACCGTGGCCGGCGGCTCGTACGCCGGTTCGATATACGGCTTGGGTGGCTCGCTGCGAAAAGTCGGCCTCGGCGAGCTGACGCTCAGCGGCTACAACTACTACACCGGCTCGACGCGCATCGACGGCGGCACATTGCGGACCGGTGCGGTGGGGGCCTTGCCGTCGGGTACCAGCGTAGTGCTGGCCAACTCGCCCGCCGTTGTGCTTGATCTGGACGGCTACGGGCAGACTATCGACTCACTGCAAGGCGGCGGCCCGGCCGGTGGCAACGTGCTGCTGGGCGGTGCCGGGCTTTCCGTCTGTGGCGGCATGTTTGCCGGTTCGCTCTCGGGCGATGGATCGCTGACGAAACTCGGACATGGGAAAACACTGCTTTTGTCGGGCTCGAACACCTACAAGGGGCCGACGCTCATCAAAGAGGGCGTCCTAAAATTGGACGCAAACCAAGCCCTGCCTACGGACACCACGGTGCTGTTGTCCAACACGGCCGGCGCAGCGTTGGACTTAGGAGGCTATCAGCAAACAATTGCTACGCTTGCCGGCGGAGGACCGATAGGCGGAGATGTCCTGTTGGGGGCAGGGCTATTGACCGTCGGCAGCGGAGAGTTTGCCGGCGCCATATCTGGCAGCGGCGGACTGACCAAAGCAAACGACGGCGTGCTGACGCTCTCCGGTAGGCTCGCCTATGCCGGCCCGACCACGGTAAAGCAGGGCACTTTGTTGCTTAACGGCGTGCACTCCGGCGCAGGAACCTACACCGTCAGGCCCGGAGCAACGCTCGGCGGATTTGGCCGCACCGATAGTGATGTGATGGTTCAGCCGGGCGGGATGCTCTCGCCGGGAATGTCGATCGGCAAGTTTTCTATCCGGGGCGATGTGCAGTTGGCAGGTACGCTGCTAATCGAGCTCGATCCCGCACTGCCCCAGCCGGTCGATCATCTGCTGGTCGAATCGACGCTGGACATCAGTACGGCGGCGGTGGAGTTCCGCGTTAGCGGCACGCCAACTGGACCAGCTTACGTGTTTGCCACCTATGGCACATTAGTTGGCGAGCAGTTCGCCGAAGTGCGCCACCTGCCCGATGGCTATTGGATCGACTACAACTTCCAAGGCGCAAACCAAATCGCTTTGGTGCCCGAGCCTGCGGCTATCTCGCTGCTGGCTTTGGCAGGAGCGGCGCTATTGGTCGGTCGAATGTGGCGACGGCGGCCGAAGTGGTAAATGCCGCACCGACGATCAGCACTGAGCGGCCACGGGTTGGCGGAGCCACTGTCGGACGTATTGGGTGATTACCGCTGCGCCGCTGGGGAGGGCGAACTGCCGGTCCACATTTCCTTCCACAAAGGCGACTTTGTTCATGCCATAAACGTCCGAAGTGGCTTCGTCCTGCCCCAACACATAGCCTCCGGCCTGGCGGATCGCTCGGCATCCGTCGGCCCCATCGCGTCCCATGCCGGTCATGATGACCCCTAAACATCGCGGGCCGAAGATCGCGGCGGCAGAGGTCATCAGTACATCGACCGATGGTTTGTGTCCGCTGACTGGCGGGCCGTCGTCCAGCACGGTTCGCGCCGAGTTACCGGCTCGCAGCAGCTTCAAATGTTTGCCGCCCGGCGCGATCAGCACGTGGTTGGGCTTGAGAACCTCGCCACCTTCGGCTTCCCGGATGCAAAGCGCCGAGATGGAATCCAGCCGCCACGCCAGGGGCTTAGTGAAGTTGGGGGGCATGTGTTGCACGACCACCATCGGTGGCATGGGAGGCCGCAATTTCTCGAATAACACCGTCAGCGCCGGCGGGCCGCCAGTGGAAATACCCAAGGCGATGCATTTGTCGGCCAGTTCGGTGCACTCTGTTTCAGAGATTGTTTTCGGGGGCGGCTCGGCGGGACGTTCCGCGCGGCGGCGTTTGCGTTCGGCCCGGATGTCTAGGATTCGCCGCACGTCTAGTCCCGCCACCGCACGCAGCTTGCGCACCAGCTCGTCGCGCAGTCCGGCGCGGGCGTCGGCGCCGTAGCTGGGTTTGGCCACGTAGTCCAAAGCGCCGCGTTCCAAGGCGTCGAAGGTAATGTTCGCCCCCAGCTTGGTCAGCGAGCTGACCATGAGCACCGGCACGGCCCGACGCGACAGTATCGCGTCCAGCGTGGCCAGGCCGTCCATCCGCGGCATTTGCACGTCGAGCGTTATCACGTCCGGATACACCCGCTCGAGCATCTCCAGCGCCTGAAGGCCATCGGCCGCCGTGGCGACCACCTTCATGTCCTCTTCGGCGTTGATGATGTCGCTGATGATCTGCCGGAAAACGGCCGAGTCGTCAACTACCAGCACTCGAATCGTCTTACTCGCCATGATGTCGTGCTCGCCAATGATGTGCTGCTCATCATGAGCCTGAGACAATTTTCTCGCACAATCGCCTTGCAGTTGCGGTGGGCAGATTGGCGTGCGCCGGCTCGGCGCAGTCGTTTAGCGGTTGCCGGAAACCTCGCCATGAACTCCTGCCGAAATCTACCTCATAATGTGAATATGCCGGTTCGAGCGCCGCGCGCAACGATTACACAACACGTGCGGACACCCCCTTTCCAGCGGTGCAATTGCTACAGGCGGAAAACCGCCCGCCCAGGCATGAAGCTGGGAACTACTCTGGCGTCGTACTTCAGTGGGAGGGATGTTCTACTCGACCGGGTCACGACCCGTTCCCTCCGGGTGCACGACCCGCAGCCGCGACGCCGCGCTCGGCTGGGCGGATTTGACCGAATCGCCTTGGGGCTTTCCCAGCAGCTTCAGTAACCCCTCGATGTGTTTTTGCAGCGCTTGTTGGCGGGCGATAGCCACGGGGTTAGGGTTGCCTTCGGCCGCCAGCTTGGCTTCGGTTTTCTTTGCTTCCTCCAAAGCGGACGCCAGCAGTCGCCGAACCATTTCCTTGTCGGGCTGTTCCAGCAGTTTGCGCTGGGCCAGTTGGGCGACGGGCTGATATGTGTCGCCCATCATCGCGATCAACGCGCGCACCACTTCTTCCCCGCCGTACCAAGCCAGGGTCTCGGCGACCATCAGCCGCAAGTTCTGGTCCTTCGGGTCCATCAGTTCCACGAACTTTTTGACCGTTTCCGCGTCCAGCAGTTTGTTGCGGCTGCGCGAGTCGCGCAACATGCCGATGGCCTCGTACCGCCGGGACATATCCTCGTTGCTGCTTTTCTTGACCTGCGCTAACAAGTGCTCCAGCGCTTGGCGGTCGTCGAAACGCGACCATAGCACGCGCGAGACCTGGAACTTGAGCGTTTCGTCCTCGCCGTGGAATATCCGCGTCAGCCGCCGCTTGACTTCTTCCTCCGTGCCGCCCAAGGGAACATGACCCGCCGCTCCAATGGCGGCCAAAATAAGTTCCGTGCGGCTAGCATCCAGGGCATCCAGCAACAGCGGAGGGCAATCTTTGTACCGGCCGGCGTAGTTGGCCAACATGTTGAGCACGTAAACTGGCACTTGCGGGTTTGGGTGGTCTAAAAGCGGCTTCAGTCGCGCGGCCAGAGGCGCGTTCTCCGGATCTGCCAGCACGGCGAAAAACGGGGAGACAAGCGTCGCCCGACCGCCTGATGGCGGCCCATTGGAATGCTCCAACACCGATCGCACGCGGACCGCCAGTTCCTCCAATCGCTGCTTGTCTTTTATTCCCGATAGATACACGGCCAGTGCCGGCCCGTAGCGCGCCATGTCCTGCTCGCGCTCCATCTGCCAGCGGCGCAGAATCCGCGTGGCCCGCCAGCGCACTTCAGCGTCGTTACTCTCGGCGGCCTTCAGCAAGGCTGTGTGAGCGGCGCTGCCGAGCTGATAGAGCTTCTCGGCCGCCTCTTCGCGCAGTCGGAAACTGTCGTCGGCCAGTTGCGAAACCAGCTCCAAGACCATCTGGCTGGGTGGCTCGCGTGTCACCGGCTTGGCGGTCTCAGGGAAGAACCAGTCCAGCAGCATGCGCAGGCCTTCCAGGCCCATTTCGTGCAGCTCTTGGGCCGAGAATTGTGGCCCCTGCTGAGTCATATCCTTGAGAATTGGGGCCAGCTTAGACGGCGGAGGTTGGGCTAGCGCCGGCTGCGGCACCACGGCCATACACAGCCACGCCGCCATGCCGACCCCAAAGCAGATGCTCGCAAAACTTACGCGCACCGAGAATCCTCCAATCATCGCGCTAGGCCAGCTTTAATGCCCCTGCGAGTTGTGCTGCCGGGAAGCACTCCGGTGGCAGCGCGCCGGTCGCACGCAATTGCCGGTTGACCGCTGGCCCAGTGGACGCCGCATCGGCTTTTATCATTGTAACCGATTTTCTCGCGCCGAGCGAAAGCCTGCCCGGCATGGTGCGATGCCCGCCGACGATACTGGGCAGTATTGGGAGATTGGGCAGCCAGTGAAGTAACTTGCGATGAGTCGAAAGGGACGAAAAACACGAAATCGCTCACGCGCGGGAATCAAAAAACCGCCCTCTGCGTCTATAATTGTAGGTAGACGTGGCAGGTACGCGGCACGCTGGCAGTGTGCGCTCCTGCCGAACCATAGCGCAGTGATCACAGCAGAAACCCGTTTGCGGTTACAAGTAGACCAGTCAGAATAATCCGGCTGATGCCATTGCCGGCCTGTTCGGCCGCGATTGTGCATGGCGCAAAGCGTTACAGATAAACGTCTTCGGAGAACAGCACATGGCCAGCGGAAGCGCCCTCGGCGACAATACTAGAGCATTGCTGACCGGGGCTGGTCAACCAGAATTGCTCGTCGAACAGCGTGTCGCCCAGGCGCGCCGACAGGTCAAATGGGTGGACCTGCTCGGCGGACTGCTGACGCTTTGTGTCGGTCTGCTGGCTTACATGCTCGCCGTCGCCGTGCTGGACCACTGGGTTGTGCGGGGGGGACTTGGCGCGCCGGGACGGTTGGCGCTGTTTGCCCTTCTGGTCGGAACGGGAGGCTACTATTGTTGGCGGCGCGTTTGGCCAGCTATCCGCTATCCGATAAACCCCATCTATGCCGCCCAAACTATTGAGCGCAGCCGTCCGACGATCAAGAACACGCTGATCAACTTCTTGTTGCTTCGCAGGCGGCCCGAAGAAGTCGCGCCGCTTGTCTTTCAAGCGTTGCAACAGCGCGCCGCCGCCGAGGTGGCGCAGGTGCAGGTCGAAGCGGTGGTCGATTGGCCGCGGGTATTTCGGCTTGGTTACCTGCTGGCCGGCGTGCTGGCAGCCTTCTGCCTGTATCTGATCATCTCCCCGAAAAGCCCGCTGGTCTCCGCCGCTCGAGTGCTGTTGCCCTGGGCCGACATCCAAGCACCTACCCGGGTGACGATCAGCGAAGTCGAGCCGGGCGACGCGGTGCGCTTCCACGGCGAGTTCCTGTCCATCTCGGCGGTTGTGCGCGGCAATCGCCAAGATGAGCAGGTGCTACTGGTCTTTTCCACGGCAGATGGCCAGGTCGTCGACCAGACCGTCCCCATGAAGCGGGCCGATCAGGGCGACTCATACACCGCTACATTGCCTCCGGGCAGCCTAGGATTGCAGCAGAACTATTCGTATCGGATCACCGCCGGGGACTGCACGACCAGAGATTATCAGGTCGTGGTACAGATCCCCCCGGCCATCGTTGTCGAGGCGATCGACTATCGTTATCCGCCCTATACCAAGTTGGCCGATCGAACCGTGTATCGGCAGGGCGACATTAGGGCCATCGAAGGCACCGAGGTAACTGTCCACGCCACGGCCAATCAGGAGATACTTCGCGCGGAGATCGACCTGGGTTGCGACGGGCGGCACGGTCTGCCCATGCAAGTCAAGGGCACGCAGGCCAGCGGCCGGTTCACGCTGCGGCTGAGCAAGGACGATCCGCTACGCCCGGAGTTCGAGGCCTATCAAGTGCGTTTTATCGACCGGAATCGCAACTCCAACCGTTGGCCAAGCCGTCATGCCATCGAAGTCGTGCCGGACCTGTCGCCAGAAGTGGAGCTGCTCGAACCGACCCAGCCAGAGGTCGTCGTGCCGCTGGACGGACGTGTGACGATCAAGGTCGCGGCGCGCGACCCGGATTTCGGTCTGCGGCGTGTGGCGGTTCGTGCCCTGCGCGGCCAGGCCGAATTGCCGCTTGCGCCGTTGCTGGAGAAGCCTAGCTCCGAACCGGCGCACGAGGGCGATTTTCAGGGGCAGTTGGTCTTCGAGCCGCAGAAGCTGAAGCTCAAAGCCGGCGACCGCGTGGCATACTGGGCCCAGGCCGAGGACAACAAGGAAGTCGGCGGAAAGTCGGCGCCGAACGTTTCGACCACCGAGAGACGCTGGATCATCATCGCCCCGGTCGAGTCTGAGCGGCAGCAGGCCGAAACAAAGCCCGGCCAACAACAGCAGCCGTCCCAACAGCGGCGGCCAGACGGCCAGCAGGGCCGATCGGGCGAGATGGGCGATAAACAAGACGACCTGGGCGATCAACAACCGCAACCGCAGCCGCAGCAACCCGGCGATGCGGAAAAGCAGCCAACCGCAGGGCAGGAACAGCAGCCGGCCGACGGGCAGAAGACGCAACCATCGCAGCCGGGTCAAGCCGCAGAAGAGCCTCAGCCGGAACAGCCGCAAGAACAATCGCCGCATGACGACCGGCAACAGGGGCAGCAGCCGGCGGCGGAAAACGGCAAGGATTGGCCCAGGGACGAAAAACCTTCTGCCCGGCGCGAGCCGATCGATCCACAAGCCAACCCAGGTGATGCGATAGAAGAAATAAACCGTCATCGCCAAGAGGAGCTGGCTAAGCAAGACAAACAGGGCGAGATGGGCAATCAGGATGGCGCGGGAAAACAAGGTGCTGAGCCGGCAACCGGTCCCCAACAGCCGGGGACGAAGCCGGACGAGCGGCAGTTGGCCCAGAAACCCGAACAACTGCCGCGCGACCAACAGCCCAACAACCAAAGTGGCGGGGAAAAGCAGCCGGCAGAAAACAAACAACCCGGCGGGCAACAACAGCCCGGCGTCCAGGAGCAATCGAGCGGACAGAAGCAACCAGGCGCTGGGAGACAGCCGGCCGGGCAGGACAATTCCGAGCAGCAATCCGCTCAGGAGCCATCCGCCCAGCCGCAGAAGCAGCCCGGCGCGCAGAATCAACAAAAGTCTGGCCAGCCGAAGGCCGACCCGCAGCCGCCCAGCAGCGAGCCGGGGAGTAAACCATCGGGCCAGAAACCGGATGGGCCGGAACACCAGCCGGGAACTTTGCCCCAGCCGGGCGAAAAGCCCCAACCAGGCGAGACAGCGCAGTCAACCGACAAACCCCAACCAGGCGAGACAGCGCAGCCAACCGACAAACCCCAACCAAGTGACAAACCCCAACCAGGGGAGAAGCCCCAGCCAGGCGAGAAGCCCCAACCAGGCGAGAAGTCACAGTCGGGCCAGCAGCCCCGGCCGGGCGAAAAGCCTCAGTCGCAACAGTTCGGCGAAAACGGCGGCCAGGCCCCCAGTCGGCCTGAAGCGGCCGAGCCGGGCAGCGTGCCTGCTGAGAGCCAGAAACCGCCAGTCGGCCAACCGGGCCAGAAGCAGCCGGCCGGCGCAGAAGAACATCAGCCTGCCGAGCCTGGCAAACAGCCCGAAGCGAAACCCGATGCTCAGCAGTCCGGCGGCAAACCGACGACCGAGCAGGAGAAGCCTGCCGGGCAGGCCGAGCCGGGCACGCAGCAGGGTTCCCCGGAAGCGCAAGCCGACAATCGCCAGCGCGAGCGCCAGCCTGCCGATGGACCGTCGGGAAAGCCGGAACCCAAGGAAAAACCCCAATCCCCCAGCGTTAGCGGCCGGCAGTCCGACGGGCGGCAGGAGAGCGATTCGGATGGGGATCGTTCGGGCGGGCGGAGTCAAGGCGGCGGCGAGCGGTCGGATAGTCCAGGGTTGGGCACATCCGGCAGCAGCACCGATGCCCAAAGCGGCGGCGAGAAATCCAAACAGCCTGGTCAGGGCGAAACCGGGACGCGGGCGGGGGAGGATGTCGAGACTGACAAGAGTACCGGCAAACAGGCCGTCCGACGCGAAGGCCAAGCCAGCGATTCGGAGAAAGGCAAACCGGAACCCAGCGACCGCCCCGGCGGCAAACCAACTTCCCGCGACGCACCCGGCAGCCAACAGCCCAGCAGCGACCGCCCGCAGACAGCACAGCCGAAGGGTCAATCGGACTCGCCTGGCCGCAGCGGACAGGGCCCCCCTGTCACCGGCGGCAAGGCGGGCGAAAACGAGGCGGTTGCGCCGCCTCCGACTGACAGTGAGCCGGGCGGCGACGACCCCAACCTAGAATACGCGCGAAAACAGACCATCCTGGCTCTGGAACACCTGAAGGACCAGCTCGCCAAGGAAAAGCCCGATTTGCTTGATCGGCTGGGTTGGACTCCCGAGGAGGCCCGGAAGTTCATCGAGCGCTGGGAGCAGTTGTATCGCCGGGCAGGCGAGGCTTCGCGCAGCCCGGAAGGCAAAGCTGCCAAGCGTCAGCTTGACGATGCCTTGCGCAGCCTGGGGCTGCGGCCGCGGGGGACGGAATTGCGCGGCGGGCAGACGCCGCAGAAAACTTCGCCGAAGCTCGATCCCGGCCGAGCGGCGCCCCCGGCCGAATGGGCCGAGCTGGTGCGCGAGTATTCCCGGGGAGTGGCCGAAGGGGAACGGTAAGCGGCGCTGAAGTATATGTTGCCGCTTGGGCAGTGTCCGCGGTGGCTGGATTCGGCATCTAATTGTCGTGTGTGGCACGCCTCGCCTATCGCCAGGGCCGCTGCGCAGCTAGCGGTTAAGCCGGCGCGCCGCTCGGTGAGCCAGTCGTGGCAGCAGCTTGAGCAGCTCTGACAGCATGGGCGGCGGATTTTCGCGGGCCAGCACCATCAGGTCGACGCCTGGGGGCAGCCGCTGGCGCGAAAGCCGGAACGCTTCGCGGATCAATCGTTTCCAGCGGTTGCGGGCGACGGCTTTACCCAACTTCTTGGAGACAGACACTCCCAGCCGCGGATGGTCCAAACCGTTCGGTGCGACCAGCACCGTAAGCGGACCTTCACGTGCTGCACAGTGGTTCTGAAACACGCGGCGGAAATCGGCCATGGTGCGCATGCGATAGCGTTTTGGGAAACGATAGTCGCTCATGGGCTGCAATACGGCCTGCAATACGGATAACAGTGCGGCAGCGGCCTAAACGCGCGACCGGTCGCTAAACGGCCTACGCGTCCGCCACACCAGATCGCCCACATCGGATATACCAGCGATTATGCCCCGGCGGGCTACCACCGCAGTGCCGCGCGTGGATTGTTCAGATAGCGCTGGTCGAACTGGCGAAGCGTTTCGCGATCTGCTTCGCTAAGCCCTTCGGGCAGGATGATTTGCACTTCGGCCAGCAAGTCGCCCGGCGGTCCGTCTTTTGGCTGCACGCCGAAGCCTTTAACGCGGAGTCGTTTGCCGCTGGACGTGCCCGGTGGTATCCGCAGCGCAACTGTACCGCGTGGCGTGGGCACATCGACCTTTGCGCCAGCAACGGCTTCGCCCAGCGTGACCGGCACCTTGACGATCAGGTTGTTGCCCGAGCGCTGGAAGAACGGGTGGGGGGCGACACGGACGGTAAGCAGGATGTCGCCCGACGTGCCGCCGCGCGGTCCCGGCTCGCCCTGCCCGCGAATGCGGATTTTTTTGCCGTCCTCGATCCCGGGCGGGATTTTCACTTCGATGGTTTCGGTCTTGCCCGACTGCCGCGTGAGGCTGAACTGGACAGGGCCGCCGGTTATAGCGGTGGTGAAAGGGATCTGGATTTCGGAGTGGATGTCTGCGCCGCGCCGGGCGGCGCTGGGCTGTTTGCGTGCCTTTTGGGCAGCCCGGGCAAATTGGGTGAATATGTCGCCCAGCCCGCCCAACGGTTCATCGCCGTAGCGGTCGCCGAAAAATTGTGCGAAGTCGATGTCCTCCTCGCGGAAGCCGCCGGGGTAATCGCCCGTGTCGCCGCTGGTCCAGAAGCGCCAGGTGTGCGTTCCGTGGCTCGCCCCCGGCCCGTGCGTCTGGAAAGAGCTGCCGTAGCGGTCGTACATTTCCCGCTTTTCCGGGTCGTTCAGTACGTCGAACGCCTCCTGGAGACGTTGGAATTTTTTCTTGGCGTCTTTGTCGTCGGGGTTGAGATCAGGATGATACTTTCGAGCCAGCTCGCGATAAGCCTTTTGGATTTCGGCTTGCGAAGCATTCCGCGGCACGCCAAGAATCTTGTAATAGTCCTCGGCCATATTGCGCCCGAAGAGAACCTACCGGCCACAACACTTGCTGCCACGCCGCACTATAGATGCAGCCAGTTAGTTATTCTAGGCCGAAATCGCGCGGCCCTTCAAGGCCGGCATAAAGTGCCTTCGTGCCGGAGCCGCGCGTTCTGCCAGCCGTGCCTTTGCGTGTGGTTGCGATGGATGGCACGGAAGGCTTGCGCGCCGGTGCTCTTGTGATTCGGGCTACGGTACACTATTGGGCACTGAGATGCCCGTCTGGGCAAGCCAGCCGTGGCAGCCTACCCTGGCGAAGTGCTAGGGTCGAATCACGCTTCTTCGGTAACTTTCCACCCTAGAGCCTCAGCCAGGGCATACACCGGCTCCTTCAGATCGCCGTAGTAAGTTACCCGGTGCCAACCCCAACGGTCCCATTCGGTTAACAGCTTTTCGATGTCGCCGACCGGTTCGGCCACCAGTTTGGTTCGGCAGGCCCGATCCTCGGTCGAATTGCCCACCGCCTTGGCCCGATGGAAGAGGATTTCCTTCCGCTCAGGGGCGAACTCGACGGTGGTGGTCATGTAGCCGGCCGGCATGGTGGAGCGGACCGAGGCCCCTTGTCGGTCTTCGGAGTGCGTCATGATAGTAAACGGGTTGGCGGCCCCTTGCGGCCCGAACACCCGATTCGAAGCCACGCAGTGGGCATAAATGATGTGCCGCTGGGCGGTGTCGATCACCGGGTCGGAGATGTAGCCGGGTCGGCCTTGCGTCAAGGCGCTCATGGCTACCATGGTGGCCGTGGAGCGCAGGTCGCACTCGCATGCTCCGATCAACCCTTCGTTGAGCAACTCGAAGAAGCCCAAGCACGGGTAAGCGTGAATGTGCTTGCCGTAGAAACCGCCCAAGCAGTTGATCGTTATTGCGTTAGCCCCGTGCTTTTGCAAAACCGCTTTTTGCGCCAGATACATCGCCGCGCTATCTTGGAGGACGCCGGGAGCGATGTCCACCACGGCGGCGGCAGCTTTAGCCCAACGCTCGGCGATCTGGCCAGCTTGGTCTTTGTCGGCCGCTTTCCAGGCGTCGTTCAGCTCGGCGAAGGGGACGTTGACGACTGTGATGCCCATCTGTTCCTGGATCGCCGGGATGATACCTGGCCAGCCGCCGCCGACGGCCAGAATCTTGCTCTCTTTCATTCGTTTGCGGCACTCGTCGATCGACAGCAGTTTGACCTCGTCTGGTTTTGCGGTTAGGTCGCCCGGCTTGGGTGTGCGCTGTTGCCGCAACTTGGCGGTGGCGGCCACGAAATCGGCCACGCTGCCGCCCTTTTTGACCAGCTCGAAACACTGCACCGCCGCGGCCAGGTCTTCGATCTTCGAAGAAGCGACGAAGCCCACGTTGGGCGTATTCTTCCGCAGGAAACTGGCCGTATAAACCAAGAAACCGCCGCTGCCGGCGTATTGATAATCGGCGTATAAAACGGGCTTGCCGGTTTCGGCAATGGTTTGCACAACGCGGTTCCAGCAATTCATTTGGTAGACCAGGTAGCCGTCGATCGCTGCCGACTTGTCGTCTTCGACGATCTTCTTTGCCTGCTCAGGCCCGGCGGCCATGGCGGTAAGAAACTCGAAATCCGGACACCGCCGCGACAGCTCTTCCTCGATGCGCTTCATCACCGGGGCGAAGTCGTAGCCGATGTTCGGCCAATCCGGCACTGGTTGTTTGACCGCGTGAAGGGCGAAGACGATGCGCACGCGGGTTTTGCTGGCGTCCTCGGCTGTGTAGCTTCGGCTGCCAGCCCCGAGCAGGCCGGCCGCGCCTGCGCAGGCCGCACAGCCCCGAGCCAAGAACAATCGCCGATTAAGCTGGCAACATGCACACCCGTGCGACTGGCCGAACGACGTCATAGCTCGTTCTCCTTAAGTCAGATGTTGCGGAGTTTTTTGGATGGTACAAAATCTTTCAAATTCTACAGAAATCTTGAGAGTTTTCTCACCCGGATTCTTGCAGTCTTGGTATGCAAAGTCCGGGCTGTTGCAGTGTTGTTAGGCATGAAGCCGAAGGTGAGCGTCGGGGCGAATGCACTTTAGGCACGACTTACCGGCTGGTCACGCGCTACCACAGCCTCGTTGGGGCGCCGGGACGTACACGGTCGGAACCATGGGGAACCCAGCATGTCCTCCCATCCGCCGCAGTTGCGCCCGCGACGGTGCCACCCTGGCGCCCACCGCGGCGCTCGGCCTGATGAAACCGGTGCCGACGTTTACCGGCACGTCTTAACTGCGGGGTGGTTTCAATCAATTCAGATTACAGATTACGGAATCGCGGCAGGGAAGACAAGCGTTTTGCGATTGATCTTTTGCAACATTCACTCGCTGCGTAACCGCCCAGGCAAGGCAAGCGGGACGTCGCTGACGCTTCCGAGCCAGGGCACAGAAAACGGGCGGGTCCGACGTGTCGGGCTAAGCCGAGGTGTGCCTATCCACTCGTATATGCACCCAGCAACCACAAAACCAGTCGCTCTGGGTATTAACACGTCAAATCTAACCATGTATCAAGCCAGTCACATGCGGATGGCGGAACAGAAATGTTCACTAAAGATTAGTTATTACATCTACATTGCATATATCGACTTTGCAAGCAGCGATTTGGGCGGGGCCGCTGAACTTTGTAAGACCATGCGACAGAGAACCTACTAATCGCGAACAACCGACGAAATTAGGTGTTGATGAACCGGGCTTACAAATCGACGGTGTGGTGACTATTATATTTCTCTGCGACAGACCTGCCCCGATGAGAGACCCCTAGTATGTCGAGCACTGTATTTATCGACAGTTGCGGCACGCGGACATGGGGCGGTCATAGCGCCTCCCGCTGCCCAGAGGAGTTGCTGAATCGTTACAACGAAATAGTCCGCGAACAGCGGTTGAGCTGGACCGAGCATCACCGGTTGATCCGGGTGCTGGGTTCCGGCGGACAAGGAATTGTGTATCTCAGCGAGCGCCGCGGCACGGACGGTTTTACCCTTCCGGTGGCGATCAAGGTCTTCTCGCCCGAACGCTATCCCGACGACCGAGCCTACGACGAAGCCATGGGCCGGATGGCGCAGGTAGCCGCCCATGTGGCCCAAATCCAACAAGACAACCTGTTGGACGTACACAATTGGGTTGAACGCAGCCGAATCCGGCTGATGGAAATGGAGTGGGTCGATGGCTACGACCTGTCGCGGCTGTTGACCCAAAGGATGTTGGAGCGGCTCCAAGCGCGCGTCAGCCCGAAACGATGGCAGTATATCAACCAGGTGATTGTCACGGCCGGGCCGGTGCAACCGCGGCTGAAGCCGGGCATAGCGATAGCTATCGTGCGCGACTGTCTAGCGGCGCTGGCCGCATTGCACCGCGAGGGAATCGTCCACGGCGACCTGAAGCCCTCGAACATCATGCTCAAGCGCACTGGCAACGCCAAATTGGTGGACCTTGGCTCGGCATTCGAGATGGCCAACACTCCGCGGGTACGTACTTGCACGCCCACCTATGCTGCCCCGGAAGTCCTGGAAGGTGCCGAGTGTACGCCGCGATCGGACCTGGCCAGCCTGGGCTACGTGCTGATCGAGATGCTGGCCGGCGTTTCGCCGTTCAGCGAACTGACGGGCTACCGGGACCTGTTGGAGGCCAAAAGGTTCATCGCCCAGCGGTTGCCGCGCATCCTGCCACAGGATGTGGTGGTCAACGAGCTGCTGATGAACTTTTGCCGCGGGCTGATCGCTCCGGACCCCATGCGCCGCTTTCCGGATGCTGAAACGGCCGATTTGGTGCAGGATGGCGCCGCGGCCTTCCATCGGCAATTGGTCAAAGGCGATCTGGCCAGCGAATACGACAACGAAATCCGCCTCTGGCTGGAAGAGGTCGATCTGGACTAGCTGGTGGCATGGGGTGAATGACGCGGCGAAAGTTCGCTGCTCGGCCGTGGGCACTGCCCCGGAGTGCAGCTAGATGCGGCTCACCGGCCCCGCTCGGCCGAGCGCTCGAAAACGGCGGTCACGCTGGTGGTGATTCCTCCGCGGGCATTGAAAGCGGCCGTCAGTCGCATCCGCCGCGGTTGCACCACTGCCACCAGGTCGTCCAGTATGCGGTTGGTCGCGTGCTCGTAGAAAATGCCCACATTGCGAAACTGCTGTAAGTACAGTTTCAGGCTTTTCAGTTCCAGGCACTTCTGGGCGGGCACGTAGGTGATGGTCAGCTTGCCGAAGTCGGGTTGCCCGGTTCGCGGACAGACGGAGGTGAACTCCGGACAGACGATCTCGATGGTGTATTCCCGATCCGCGTACTGGTTATCGAACGTTTCCAAAACGGCGCGAAAATCGTCGCTCATGGTCCGATCCTCCGGTGCGGAATCTTCCGGTCGGGGTATCCCGAAGCGCTATGGCGGCTCTTTGGCTGCCCGCCCGGCAGCAATAACCCGCCTGGCAGCAATAATAAGTGATGACACCTGTTGCGAAAAGACAGGCTGCCCTGCCGAAAGCGGTCGCCGGACGCTGTGCGTATGGCCATTTGCCGGGAAAGGCTCGACCGTGCTGTAAATCGACGACTGACGCTTCGGGCTAGGGCTGATTAATTGACGGTACTGCATGATGAAGACCGACGAACAAAAACCGGCGGTTGTGCTTCTTTCGGGTGGGCTAGACTCGGCCACTGCGGCGGCGATCGCCCGAGACGAAGGATTCGCGGTGCACGGCCTGACGGTCGATTACGGGCAACGACACCGCTTCGAGATCGAGGCCGCCCGGCGCATGGCCGCCTGGCTGGGCGTTTGCCGGCACTGGGTGGTGCGCGTGGAGCTGGACCTATTTGGCGGCAGCGCACTTACGACTGCCGACGAAGTTCCCAAGGGCCGCCCGGTGGCAGAAATCGGTCGCGGCATTCCGGTCACTTACGTGCCGGCCAGAAACACCGTGCTGCTGTCGCTGGCGCTGGCTTGTGCTGAAGTGGTGGGGGCGGCCGACATCTTTATCGGTGCCAATGTGGTCGATTACAGCGGCTACCCCGATTGCCGCCCGGAGTTCATTGCCGCCTTTGAGCAATTGGCCAACTTGGCGACCAAGGCCGCCGTGGAAGGCCAAACTCGCTTTCGCATCCGCGCGCCGCTTAGCGGTCTGAGCAAGGCCCAGATCATTCGGCGCGGAATGGACCTGGGCGTCGATTACTCGCTGACACACAGTTGCTACGATCCCAGTCCGGCGGGACTAAGCTGCGGCCGGTGCGATTCGTGCCTTCTGCGGCTGAAGGGTTTCGCAGAAGCCGGACTGACCGACCCTTTGCCGTATGAACCATGCAGGTGAACGTAGCAACAAGACGACCATCAACAAGACGACCGTTAACAAGACAACCATCAACAAAGCGGATTAACAAGGCGGATGAGATATTGCAATTCAAGGGGCAAGCTGGACAATCAGCGCGCAGATACTCTTGCCCAGTGGGAAGTTAGTGCCACTTTGTGGCCTTTCCGGCAGCGTGCTTAGCCCCGGTAGAAGTCGATCCACTCCAACTCCAGTATTCTCGATTCGTCGTCAAGCAGCGCCTTGGGAATAGTCATTTCGAAGTAGCCGTCTTTGCCCAGCGGCGGTTGGGCAGGCTTGCCGTCGGCGTCGCAGGCGCGGATCTCCATCCAGTATTTGCTGCTGGGGTCGAGGGGCTTTTCGGGGCCGTCGGACATCAGCCGCAATCGTACCGTCCCGTCGCCTTGGCTGGAAACCGATGCCGCCAGTCGGGTTTTGGGGTTGCCCACCACCAGCGATTCTAGCCCGGATAACCGTAATCGCAGTACCAGCGTTTCCGGCCAGCGCTGGTCGGTGCACTTGATGGTGGCCTTGCTGATGCCGAAGGGAGAACTCACCGTCAACAGCGTTTTCCCGTCTTGGGTGCTCACAATGATCTTGTCGTCGCTGCGGCGGGCGCGGATGTCGAACTTCGGCGGCTCGGCGCTTTCTGCTATCATTACGCCAACCGCCCACATGGCTAACACAGCCAACGTTGCACGGCAGAACATGGCTGCACTCCTGCAACAAGGCGAGATATGATCAACAATCAAACCGATTGGTCCCGTTTCGATGACGCCCTTTAACCGCAACATGATGCCGTATCACGCGGTCCGCCAATGTGCATGTTAACATCTTTGACTGTGGAAAAGAATCCGCCGGGCGAGACTTGCGGCTGCTTTAGGTTCCCCGCAGTAATGTCG
This sequence comes from uncultured Pirellulales bacterium, assembly GCA_938015445.1. Lineage (GTDB taxonomy): Bacteria > Planctomycetota > Planctomycetia > Pirellulales > Thermoguttaceae > CALLPE01. Next base: position 14,133 of record CALLPE010000012.1, on the reverse strand, counting down.
TCGCCCAGTGGCATATAACAAGCACAGGACGTGCAAACCTGCTTGCATTTCAGGCGGAATAGCGGAGCGGGGCGAGCGGTGGCACGGCTGGCTTGTCCACCGGTGTAAAGCATTATTCCAGGACGAGCCAGGAGTCTTTGCACCCAACAGGCCAGTAACGACGTAATACACATTTCCCAACTCCCGGCCAAAGGATTTTGCCATACAGTCAGGTGGCGCGCAGCTTGCAACCCTTGCCTGCGGCCCGTACAGTAGGCTAAAGGCTGGAACAAAAAGTAAATCCAAACGGTTCCACAAATCCCTTTCCGCAATACACAGCGCAAGCGAAGGTCGGCTCGTTCGAGGCACGCGGGGAAGTTGGTTCACTACCCAGACACCCAGACACAAAGGCGAAGATGTGGAGTTTGATATTATGAGTTTTGAGTCATGCTTCGCGGATCGACCTCAGACTGCGGCCAGATACAGCCTTAGATGATAGACGTCAACGAGTTGCTCGCCGCGTACCGCACTGCTAGGCAGGACTTGCTTGCAAATCGGGTGCCGGCAGGACATTGGGTGGGCCGTTTGGCCAGCTCGCCCCTGGCGGCTGCGACGGCCATCAGCGCCTTGAGCTTGGCGGCCGGCGAAGAACCGTTGCCCTTGCGACGCCAAGCGATGCGCGACATCGTGGCCGCCGGCGTGCGCTGGCTAGTGCGCACTCAGCAGGCCGATGGCGGTTTCGGCGACACCGAGGACAGCCGGTCGAACATCGCCACCACGATGCTGGTGCGTGCGGCACTGCTGCTGGCAGGCGCGGCCGAAGAGCACGCCTCGGTATTGCAGAGGGCCAGTCAGTACATCGACTCCGCCGGCGGAATCGAAGCCCTGCGCAATCGTTACGGAAAAGACAAGACGTTCGCCGAACCGATATTGACCAATTGCGCGCTGGCGGGTGTGGTGGATTGGTCGCTGGTCGGGGCGTTGCCTTTCGAGTTGGCATGCCTTCCGCACAGCCTGTTGCGATTGCTTCGTCTGCCTGTTGTAAGCTATGCCGTGCCGGCGCTGGTGGCGATCGGCCAGGCCAAGTTCTTCAGCGATCCGCCCCGAAACCTGCTGTTGCGCTGCCTGCGGCGGCTGGCGGTGGGCGGTAGCCTGCGGCGGCTTGAGCAGATGCAACCTGCCAGCGGCGGCTTCCTGGAAGCGGTGCCCCTGACCAGCTTTGTGGTAATGAGTTTGGCGGCTACCGGTCGGGCGGGACATCCGGTGGTGCGCCGCGGAGTGGATTTTCTGCTGCAATCGGCCCGTAGCGACGGTTCCTGGCCGATCGACACCAACCTGGCCGCTTGGAATACCACTTTGGCGATAAATGCCTTGGCGGCTGCCACAGGCGAGGTCGGGGCTCTGGGATGCCTGGATTGGTTGTTGAATTGCCAGCACACGCAGCGCCACCCGTTCACCCAAGCGGCGCCGGGCGGCTGGGGTTGGACAGACCTGTCCGGCGCCGTGCCCGACGCCGACGACACCTCCGGCGCTTTGCTGGCTTTGCGCGTGCTGCGCAGTGCGGCGAGGCCAGAGGCTGTGGCCCGCATCGACGAAGCCGCTGCTGCCGGGGTGCGCTGGCTGCTGGACCTGCAAAACGCCGACGGCGGCTGGCCCACCTTCTGCCGTGGCTGGGCGACGCTGCCGTTCGACCGCAGTGCGCCCGATCTTACCGCGCACGCTTTGCGGGCTTTGCGGGCATGGCAGGGACATCGGCCGGTTTGGGTCTGCGAGTCGGCGGGCACCGATGCCCCAGCGACCGACGATTCGCCGCAGGGCGAGGCTTCGCCCCAACGCGCCGGCAAAGAAATCATCCTCAGCGGCAACTGGCCAGGAAACTCCCGGCAGGAATCTCCCTCCAGACAATCGTCGCTTGAGGCTTCAAACAGCCGTAGATCGCGCAGTCTGGTTGGCTCGTTCTCTACGGAGCGAATCGCTCGGGCGATGGAACACGGGTTGCAATACCTGGCCAACACGCAGCGTCCCGACGGCAGTTGGATTCCCCTGTGGTTCGGCAATCAATACCATCCGGCCGAGGAGAACCCGGTGTACGGCACGGGCCGCGTGCTGCTGTGCTACCGCGATTTGGGTTTGCTCGATTGCCCGCAAGCCCGGCGCGGACTGGCCTTCCTAGCCGCCAACTGCCGGCCGGATGGCGGTTGGGGAACGGTAGGCGCTGACGGCGGACACTCCAGCGTAGAAGAGACTGCCATCGCCGTGGAGGCATTGCTGAGCGATCACCAGCGGCCGGAATTGCAGCAGGCCATCTGTTCGGGAATCAACTGGCTGATCGCGGCGGTAAAACAAGGGAAACATCTCCGCCCCTCGCCAATTGGTCTGTACTTCGCCAAACTGTGGTATCACGAGGAACTTTATCCGTTGGTGTTCGCCGTCGCTGCGTTGGGCCATGCTGTGCGCGTGCAGGCGGCTGCGGCTGGAGGCGTATCGTCGTCGGATTCGTCGGCGCGCTCGGGGTTGCCGCGCGCGTCGGGGTCGTCCGGGACGTTGGGCTAGGTGGCGGTGTGGAGCAAGTCGCGGCAGTCGGCGGCGTCCGGGACAGTCGGCAGCGAATCCGGCTGAAACTGCCCGAGGCCCCTCGGCGTGCAGCCACGCAACGGTGCATTTCTTGCCCCGGCGACTATAATAAAGCAAGCTGAAATTGGGCATTATCCTTCCGGTTGACGGCGGCCCCATGCTGCTGCTGCGTTTTAGGCGCGGGTACGTGTGCGCAGTCGGGCGCGATTGCTGCGCTTTGGGCGCTAAAGGGGCAAGGTTATCGGCGAACGACAGAGGCGACACCCAACTGTAGAGGCTGCTGCTTTGGCCACTCCTGCCTCGCAAGACAGGACCCCGCAAACGGCTGTGGCCCCCGAGCCGGCCTATGCCAAGGCCAGTGGCCAGGGCATCAAGGCTGCTCCGGAGACGCGGGAATTGCGGGAGCGTATTGGCCATCGCGCCGAGCAACTGGCCGCACGACTGGACAAGACTCGGCCGATGGTGCGTCACGAGCTTCAGGCGCACGCACGGACGATTTTGGCTGCGGAGAATCTGCCGCAGTGTTACCTCGGTTGGACGATGGTGGCGTTGGCCTCGGCCTTCTGGCGCGAGCAGGTGGCGGCTGTACCCTTCTCGCGCCGCTTGCTGCTGCTGCCGCACTGCTTGCGAAGCGCTGATGTGTGCGCGGCGTTCTACAACGAACAAGGATTGCTGTGCAGAGATTGCGGCGCGTGCTGTTTGAGCAAGTTGCGCCATCGAGCCCAGCAGTTGGGCTACAAGGTGATGATCGCCGAAGGCTCGCCCGCGGTAATGCGCATCATTCTCAGCGGGCAGGTGGACGCCGTGCTGGGTGTGGCTTGTCTGGACGCTTTGGAGCGGACGCTGGATAAGGTCTTGCTGGCGGGCATCCCTTCCATGGCCGTCCCGCTGGTCCGCAGCGGCTGCCGCGACACCGCGGCCGACGTGGATTGCATCGCGCAGATGATTCACACTCCGTATCGGCCCGGCGCGCTGCGAACCCGCACCTACCTGCATTTGATGCGCACCGCGGCCAAAATGTTCGAGCCGGCCCAGTTGGAACAGCTTGTGCCACGACTGCGCGGCGGTCCGGCGCTGGCCGAGACCGACGGCCAAGGAGTGGAGGCCCTCGACCCGCTGGCGGCCACCGAGGCCATCGCTTACGACTTCCTCACTGCCGGCGGGAAACACTCCCGGCCTTTCATTACCTTGGCCGTGTACGATGCGCTGACCGGCGGCCAGTGTACATCGGCCGAAGGGGCATCGGCGGCGGCCCAGTTGCCCGAGGCCGTCAAGCGCGTGGCCCTGGCCATCGAGATATTCCACAAGGCCTCGCTTGTCCATGACGACGTGGAAGACGACGACCACTACCGCTACGGACGACCTACGCTGCACCAGCGCTACGGCGCGGCAGTGGCGATAAACGTGGGCGATTATCTTTTAGGGTTGGGCTACCGGTTGGTGGCCGCTCAGCGCGAGCAGCTCGGCGCGGAAACGATAGGCGACGTGCTGGCCGAGTTCGCCTCCGCTCATGCTCGATTGGCCGAAGGTCAGGGCGCCGAATTGCTTTGGCGGCGCGCGCGTGGTAAACGCATCACCCCCTTGGAAGCTCTGAAAATATACGCCTTGAAGACCGCGCCGGCCTTCCAGGCGGCAATGATGGCCGGGGCGCGCCTGGCCGGCCCGACGCACCACCTGCGCGAGCCGCTATCCCGCTTTGCCCGACACCTCGGCGTCGCCTACCAACTGATCAATGATCTGGACGACTGGCAGCTCGATCATGCCAACAAGCGTACCAGCGGAAGCGATCTGCTCAGTGGACGCCCCACGGTGCTGTGGGCGCTGGCGCTGGAAAATATGGCAGAAAGCGAGCGGGCGGAATTGGAGCGTTTGGTCGGCGCGCCGCAGGGCGATGGACGCGTAATGCGGGCGGCACAACTGTATGCGTCTGCCGGCGTCTTCCAACAGGCACGCGAGTTGATCGCCGAGCATCACAACCGCGCTTGCCAGACGGCGCAGCAGGTGGCCCAAGAACCGCTGCGAAACCTGATGTTGTTCCTAGCCGACGCAATCTTGGACCGCCGGCCGCTGGCGATAAGCGAGGAGTGAGTGGCGAAAAGCCAACCGTGAACAGCTCGGCAAGGCGATAAGCCAGCGGTGAGCGCGTAGGCAGTTGGCGCTGCCGGCCCACTGCGGCTGGCTGTGGCCAGTGGGCGCTCGGCCGGCAAACCTAACGGAAGAAACGCTGGAGAGCTTCTCCGGCTCCCGGCGCATGGGAAATCGAGCACCAAACGGACATGCGCGTTGTGCATCTTGTGGCCGGCGCCGGAGGCATGTATTGCGGTAGTTGCTTGTTCGGCAACGCACTGGCCGCTGCCCTGCGGCGCGCAGGTTGCGACGCGATACTGGCTCCTGTTTACACGCCGCTGCGAACCGATGAACCGGACGTCAGTCTTACCCAGGTAGCCCTGGGCGGACTGAACGTTTATTTGCAGCATCGCTGGCCGGCGACAGCCAAGATGCCCCGGTGGATCAAACGGCTGTTGGACAATCCCCGGCTGCTTCGCTTCGCTTCGCGTCTGGCTGTCAGCAACCGTCCGCAACAACTGGGCGAGCTGACGGTAGCTACCTTGCAGGCCGACGAAGGTCCGCTTCGCGGTGAAATCGATCGACTCGTCGATTGGCTTGCCGCCGAGTTGCGCCCTGATGTGGTGCATCTGAACAACGCCTTGCTGGTGGGCTTGGCCCGAGAAGTACGCCGTCGGCTAGGTGCGGCGGTGGTGTGTACGCTTTCCGGCGAGGACGTTTTCCTGGAAAAACTACCCCAGCCGTTCGCCGCCGAGGCGCAGCGGTTGCTCCGGCAAAGGTGCGCGGAACTGGACGCCCTGATAGCGCCTAACCGCTATTATGCCAACGCGATGGCTGGGTACTTGAACATCGCGCCCGACAAAATCGACGTTATTCCGCTAGGACTTAATCTGGAGGGCTTCCCGAAGCCAGGACAGAAAAGCGCGCGACAACTACGACAGCCGCGGCAGCGTGCCACCATCGGCTACTTGGCGCGGGTTTGTCCCGACAAAGGCTTGCATCTGTTGGCCGAGGCTTTGCGAGTGCTATGCAATTTGCCCACCATGCCGCCGGTGGAAGTTTGCGCGGCCGGCTATCTGCATCCGGCCGACCGTCCGTACCTGGAGGACATCCTCCGGCAACTTGCCCAATGGAACATCGCCGAGCGACTGCGTTACCTCGGCGAGCTGGACAGACCCGGCAAGATCGCCCTGCTTCAGTCGATAGATGTGCTCTGCGTGCCCACGATCTACCGCGAAAGCAAAGGGCTGTATGTGCTGGAAGCCTGGGCAGCCGGCGTGCCTGCCGTGCTACCCGCTCACGGAGCGTTTCCAGAAATGGTCGCTGATACCGGCGGAGGGCTGCTATTTGCACCGGGCGATGTGTATGACCTGGCCGATACGCTCAAGCGGATGATCCTCAATCGGCAACTGGCTGCCGAGTGCGGCCTGCGGGCACAACAGGCGGTTCATCGCAAGTACGACATTGCTGCGACAGCCCAACGGGTGCTGGAGCTTTACCAGCGCATCAGGCCGCCTGGGCCGCGTACCGGCGAAATCTGATGGCCGGCGCAATTGCGGCGCCTTGCGGAAGTCACCCAAATGGCCAATGACGAGCGAGTTTAGCGCGGCTGTTTGATGTTTGCCCTGACAGAGCTGAAAGATCGATTGGCGTCGGGCCGGGCCGGGTTGCCCGAGGAGATTCGCTCCCGTGCGGCATCGTATCTTCGCGCGCTTCAACAGCCCGACGGCGGTTTTCCCAATCGCCAAGGCAGCAGCGACCCTTATTACACAGCTTTCGGATTGGGGGCTTTGGCGCTGACCGGGGAGTTGGACGAGGCGGTTTCCGCCCGCGCGGCCACGTTCCTGCAACATCGCCTGCGGCAGCCGGCGTTGCCGGTGGAATTTGTCGCCGCGGCGGCAAGCGTTCTGATCTTGCAAGCGATCGGGGTGGATGCGCGGCTTGCAAGCTTGTCGGCCGACCTACGGGAACAAGCCGTTGCGGTTTTCGCCCCGCTGCGGCGACCCGATGGCGGCTACGCAAAAAACGCCAATAGCCGTGCTTCCAGCACCTATCACACATTTCTGGTTGTAAGCTGCAAGCAGTTGTTGGGCATTGCCGACGACGAACCGCGTCTGCTCGCCGCGTTGTTGTGTTCCCGGCAGCGGCCCGACGGAGGGTTCGTCGAAGTTCCCGACGCGCGTTCCAGCGGAGTCAACCCCACCGCCGCAGCGGTCGCGCTGACGCGCGTGGTTCAAACGCTAACGTGGTCATCGGCGGAGTCAGATGTCTTGGCACAAGAACTTTCGCTGCCGCCGCTGGAGCCTGCCGCCCGCTACCTGGCCGCCATGCAAACGCCCGAAGGCGGATTGCGCGCAAGCGCACTGGTGCCCGTGGCCGACTTGTTGAGCACCTTTACCGGGCTTGTAGCGCTGGGGAGCTTGGCCTCGGTAGCGCTGATCGACCACCAGGCCATGCAGCGCTACGTAGCCAGCTTGGAAGTCGCCTCTGGTGGTTTTCGTGGCGGTTCGTGGGACGCGCAGGCGGATTGCGAGTACACCTTCTACGGCTTGGGCACGCTGGTCTTGCTGCACGGTGCCAGCTAAGCTTGATTACCGCAACGCGAAAAGGCGGCGGTCTGCCTGCACAGGTCGAATCGATGAGTCGTTTGACGGTCGAGCACGTAAGCAAACAGTACCCTACACGCGCCGAGCCGCTTTCAGTGCTGCGCGATGTGAATCTGACGCTCCATAGCGGCCAGAACTTGGCTATCGTCGGCCCGAGCGGTTCGGGAAAAAGCACTCTGCTGGCCGTCATCGGCACTTTGGAGCCGCCCAGCTCGGGCCGCGTGTCGCTCGACGACCAGGACCCGGCACTGTTGGATGAACCCAGCCTGGCCGCCTTTCGCAATCGGCACATCGGTTTCGTTTTCCAGGACCACTATTTGCTGCCGCAGTGCTCCGTGCTGGAAAACGTACTGGTGCCCACGGTCGCGGCCGGACGCACCACCGCAGAAGCCCTCCAGCGGGCGCGAATGCTGCTGGAGCGGGTGGGCCTGGCGCACCGCTTGGACCATCGACCGGCCGAGCTTTCCGGCGGCGAGCGGCAGCGGGCGGCTATCGCCAGAGCGCTGATAAACAAACCCACGCTGCTGCTGGCCGACGAGCCAACCGGCAATCTCGATCGTGCCTCGGCCGACGTGGTAGCCCGGCTGCTGTTGGAACTTCAGCGGGAACAACAGATGATGCTCATAGTTGTCACGCACAGTCAGCGGCTCGCCGACATGATGGAACGACGAATGCAATTGGAAAACGGCGTGCTGCAACCGCTGTAAGACATGCCGCGCTGCACGACGGAAACACTCGCCGCCAAATTCCAGAAAACCGACGATTGCCGAACGGTACGATGGCGGCTCACAATCGTACGGACAACCGTATCCCCTGTCGTCGGACGGCGACCCGTAGAAGCTCTTGTAGACTGTGACCTGCAACGATGTCCATTCCGACGCTAATCATCCGTTCGCTGGCCTTCCACTGGCGGATGAATTGCGCCGTGGCCTTCGGGGGGGCTGTGGCCGCCGCCGTGTTGACTGGCGCATTGCTGGTGGGCGATTCTATGCGCGGAAGCCTTCGGGCGTTGACGCTGGAGCGCCTGGGACGAATCGACGAAGCGTTGCTGGCGGACCGATTCTTCCGCGAAGCACTGACCGAGGAACTTTCCGCCGCACTGTCCGCCGCACTTCCCGGCCAGCAGGTCGAAGCCATCCCGGCCGTCATCGTCTCCGGTAGTCTTTCGCAAGCCGACCGCGTAACGGCCCGGCAGATCAATCGGGTGAGCATCATCGGCTGCGACGAGCGGTTCTGGACGCTGGGCGACGGTGGTCCGCGGCAGGCGCTCGGCCCGGGGCAAATCGTGCTCAATCAGCCGGTGGCCGAGTGGCTGGATGTGCGCCCCGGCGATCAGGTGCTGTTGCATTTGCCGCGTCCGGCGAACATCCCCAGCGACAGCCCGTTGGGAAAAAAGACCGACACTACCCGCACCGTCCGCGCCACGGTAACCGAGGTGATTCCCGCCGTAGGGTTGGGCCGTTTCGCTTTACAGGCCGCCCAGCGATCGCCGCAGAACGCCTACGTCCAGCTCCAGTGGTTGCAGCGACAACTTCTTCAGCCCCGGCGGATCAATTGCATTCTGGTTGCCGGCACAGCCAGCGCTGGGCGCGATTGGAATACCGGCAAGCTTCTCAAACCGTCTCTGGAAGATTACGGGATCACTGTCGCCCGTACGCCGCGCGGTTACCTGAACATCACTTCCGACCGATTGTTGCTCGACCCAGCAGCCGAGCAGCAATTGCTCCGCAGCCTGGGCAGTCACCCAATTCAGCCTGCTTTGACGTATCTGGCCAACACTATCGCCTGCCGCGACCGGAGCGTGCCGTACTCGACCGTCACGGCCATCGACTTTGCGTCTCATCCGCCGCTGGGTCCGTTCCTTCCGGTCGACGGAAAACCGCTTCTGCCGCTCGGCGAAGGCGAAATCGCGCTGAACCAGTGGACTGCTGAGCAATTGCAGGCCAAGGCGGGCGACACCATCCGCCTCAGCTACTACGAGCCTGAAAGCGCCCACGGCCAGTTGCGGGAAACCACCGTCGAGTTCCGCTTGGCGGCCATCGTAAGCCTCAGCGGCCCGGCCGCCGATCCCGACCTCACGCCTACCGTTCCCGGACTGACCGACAAACGCAGCATGGCCAACTGGGAAGCGCCCTTTCCGCTCGACTCCAGCCGCATCCGCCAAGAGGACGAAGACTACTACCAGCAGTACGGCCTGACGCCCAAAGCGTTCGTCTCGCTGGCCGCCGGTCGGCGGTTGTGGGCCAGTCGCTTCGGACAAACTACCTCGCTGCGAGTCGCCGCCGATCAAACGCCAGATGTGCTGGCACAGTCGGTGAACATAGACCCGGCCGCGATGGGCTTCGTCTTCCAGCCGGTCAAGGCCCAGGGGTTGGCGGCCGCCAAAGGAACCACTCCCTTCAGCGTGCTGTTTGCGGCCTTCAGCTCGTTCATCATCGCTTCCGGCGTGCTGCTGATGGCGCTGCTGTTTCGACTATCGTTGGAACGGCGGGCGCGAGAGTTGGGGTTGCTGCTGGCCCTCGGATGGACCGTTGCTAAACTCCGCACACTGTGCATCGGTGAAGGACTGGCCATAGCCGCGCTGGGAAACGCCTTTGGCGCGGCCGGGGGGATCGGGTATGCCGGACTGATGATCCTCGGACTGCACACCTGGTGGCTGCCGGCCATCGGTACGCCGTTTCTGAAACTTCACGTCTCTGGCGTCAGTTTGGCGGCCGGATTCTTCGTCGGCACCGCGGTAGCTACCATGGCAATCGTCGCAGCGGTGGGACGCACTGCTCGGCTAAGCCCCCGGGCACTGCTGGCTGGGCAGTTGGCTGGCTGGGCCGCCAGGCCGAGTTTGCCGTCTCCGGCAACCACTGTCGCCGCGGATAAACCGTTGTTTCCACCGCTCATCAGAAGCTGCTGCGGACCCATTAGCCCACCGCAAACACCTGGCGGCCTTTGGACCGAGTTAATATTGGTGCTTTTTCTGAGCGCCGTACCGGCGATTTTGTGGTTTCTGCCGCTCGACGAACGTATGCGTGCCGGCACGTTCTTCTTTGCTGGCGCAACGACCCTGCTGGTCTTGTTGATGTTGCTGTGGCGCCGATTGCGACGCGGGGCTACCGGTCCGGCAGTGTGCGTCGGCGGCGGCAATCTGCTGCGCATGGCTTTGCGAAACGCTGCACGCAACCCGATGCGCTCCGCGCTCAGCGCCGGACTGCTGGCCGCCGCTGTGTTTCTCATCGTTGCCACCAGCGCGTTTCGGATCGACCAGTGGCCGGAGACAACTGCGGTTTCCGGGGGTAGCGGCGGCTTCACACTGGTGGCCGAAAGCGAAATTCCCGTCCATTATCATCCCGGCACTGAGGAAGGCCGGCAGCAAATCGGCTTCGCCCCCGATGAACTGTCCCTGCTCGAAAACTCCACAGTGATCGCGCTGCGTGTCAAGAGCGGCGACGATGCAAGCTGCCGCAACCTGTACAGGCCAACGGAACCTCGCATTCTGGGAGTGCCCGACACTCTGATCCAGCGCGGTGGTTTTGCTTGGGCCGCCAAACCCCCCGACTGTCCAAATCCGTGGAAGCTCTTGCGCCAGCCGTTGCCGGTCGACCGTGACGGCCTACCCCAGTTTCCCGTAATACTGGAAAAAAACACCGCCAATTATTCGTTGCACCTGTGGAAAGGGCTGGGAGAGTCGATCGAGCTGCGCGATAGCCGCGGACGAGCCGTCAGGCTGGTGATTGTGGCCCTGCTGGACGCCAGCATTTTCCAAGGCGATTTGCTCATTCACGAAGACATCTTGCTGCGGCTGTTTCCGGAAATCGTCGGCTACCGAATGTTTCTTGTGCAAACAAGGGCCGACCAGGCCGCAGAAGTGGCTGCCATCTGGCAGCGCTACTTGGCCGAATACGGCCTGGCGGTAGAAACCACTGCCGATCGGCTGGCCGGCTTCTTGGCGGTGCAGAATACGTATCTTTCCACTTTTCAAAGCCTGGGCGGTTTGGGACTGTTGTTGGGAACCCTGGGGCTGGCCGCTGTCCAGCTCCGAAACGCAATCGAGCGGCGCGGTGAACTCGCCCTATTGCGCGCGGTCGGCTTCTCCCGACGCAGGTTGAGCTTGATGGTCGTCGCGGAAAACGCTTTGCTGCTGCTTGCAGGCTTGGCGATGGGCGTGGTCGCTGCCGCGGTGGCCGTTTTGCCGCAATGGACCACGCGCGCGGCGGTTCCTTCTGTCTGGCTTGCCGCATTGCTTGCCGGCGTGATAGCCGTGGGACTCGTCGCCGGACTGTGGGCGGCTGCCGCCATGCTGCGCATTCCGCTGACGCCGGCACTTCGGGAAGAACACTGAGCATCTAGGGCATATACGCACAAGCGGTGGTATATAAGCACAAGCTGCGTTGGCTTACGTGGCTCGTGGAGAGCCGAAATCCCTCCGTACAAGCCGTCGTGCGTAGCTCGCAGAAACGCCTTATGATATATGTAGCGTTCGCTTGGAAAAGGCTGGCAGTTCGTTTCCTCCGAGGCAGTGTCTGTTGTACTTGAACGCCTGTACGTGAACGCCCGAGAGGTCCTCGGGCGGTTGTTCGGTTGATCGTCGACATCGCAACTGCTCGACAAACCCAACTTTACGCCCAAATAGCGGAGCACACCGGCAATGAAGCTCTTTTCGCACATCGTCCCGCAAACACTTCGATACGTTGGTTGCGTCCGGAGTCGCTGCTGGTTACAGAAAGCTTTCCTCGGCCTAAAGGTGACGCTGAGCTTTCCTCTGTTCCTGCTGTTTAGCTTTTGCCTGCTGGCTGCTGTTGCTGATGACCTTGCCCTATCCGCCGACGGCCAGGCAGCGCCAGCACAGGCCGAGGTATCGGTCTTCCGCCCGGGACGTTCCGGCAAGGCCGAGTTGCGGTTCATCAACCAGGTGGCGGTACTCAGTGTGGAAGGCACGCCCGAACAGATGGGCCGCCAAAAGGGCGAGCTGATCGGGGCAGCGGCCAATCAGCTCGCGCAGTATCCGCAGGAGTTCTTCAAGCGGCTGGGCAGGCAGGACAAATGGGAAGCGGTCGTCGAGCGTGCCCGGGCGTTGGCCGAAAACATCCCCCCGCACCACCGCGCCGAAATGCTCGCTTTCGCCGAACAATCGGGCGGCGACCGCCAATTGGGCATGGTGGCCAACGTGTTGCCCGATATGTATCGCGGCGTTTTCGGTTGCTCATCGTTGATGGTCACTGCCCAACGCTCTACCACCGAGGAGCCGCTGTTCGGGAGGAATCTCGACTTCTTCACCCTGGGCGTGCTCGATAGATACAGCCTGGTGACGGTTTATCGGCCCAAGGGGAAATACGCATTTGCCGCGGTCGGTTTTCCGGGGCTGTTCGGCGTTTTGTCGGGCATGAACGAGCACGGCTTGGCCATCGCCGTTCATGAAGTCCTGCTGACCCGCGACGGCTCGCCGCTGTTCGACCCCAAGGGAGTGCCGTACTCCTTCTGCTTCCGCCGGATTCTGGAGGAGTGCCGCACGATAGAAGAGGCAGAAAAGCTTGTGCAAAACACTCCGCGCACTACCCGCTTGAACCTGGCTGTGTGCGACCGCAGCAACGCCGCGGTGATCGAAATGACGCCCAAGACCGTGGCCACGCGCCGCGATGAAAAGGGAATTTGCATTTGCACCAACCACTTCCGCACCGAAAACCTGGCAACGCTTTTCCTGTGTCGCCGATACATCACGCTCAGTCGTGCCAAACAGATGGAAAAGCTATCCCTGGAGGATGTGGCCAAGATGCTCGACCAGGTGAACCAAGGTGCGCTAACCGTCCAAACGATGATCTTCGAGCCGCAACAGCTCAGGGTCCATTTGGCAGCCGGATCGTGCCCCTCGTCGGCCTTGCCGCTGAAAGCGGTAAATCTTAAACCACTGTTCAAACCCGAGCTTCCCGATGACAATCGCTGATGCGAGCCGATTGCTTACCGTGCAAAGCAGTGGCTTCAGTCGACGCCGTGAACCGGTTGAACGACACAAGAACCAATATTAGCAGAGCAGCAGGGCAGTGCGGCATTAAGGAACGCATTGACCGGGCGGTGTCGGCCTAGTATGTTACCGGCTTGCATGGGCTGGAAAGACTGAAGCTGGTGCTGTACACTGTAAGCTGAGAAAGTTGACCATATCAACCGCGGGGCGTAGCTCAGCCTGGTTTAGAGCGCTTGGTTCGGGACCAAGAGGTCGGAGGTTCAAATCCTCTCGCCCCGATTTGATGTAAACGCGGCTGAATCGACGACTTGCGATACCCGCCGGCGGTCGGCGTGCGGCCCGGAAAAAGGTAACGTGGGTCACTTTTGCCCCAGTTTGACCCACTTTTTCGGCCATTACCCCCGCCACGCCCGCCAGCGGTTCGATGGACAACCCCGCCAGCCGGCACAAACCCGTCCGGCTGCCTCGCTACCGCCTCCACAAACCCAGCGGTCGGGCTATCGTCCACTATCGGGGCCGGCGTTACTACCTGGGCAAGCACGGCAGCCCGGAAAGCCTCCAGCGCTACCCCGCCCTGTTGAGCCAACTGGCCCAAACCCAGCCGAGCAATTCCGCCACCCCCTCCAAATTGACGCATCCTCTTTTTCTTTTTTTCCTAAGCACGCGGTCGTCTTCTTCGGACTGCCACCAACAGCATGGCAGCCGCGCCGCAGGCCAGCAGGGCGAGCGTCCCAGGCTCGGGCACCGCCGAGACGGCATACCCGCTGAAGCCAGTCACCGTGAAACTGGCATACTGCCCGGTGTAAGTCAGGTCGCTGGCGGTATAGCTCGACCATTGCGAGCCATCGTAGTGCCACAAGTGCAGGTCGGAGCGGGCTAGGCCCGGGCCGACCTCGAAGGATAGATAGACCGGGTCGCCCGGGCTGTAGCCGCTGCCGCTGGCAGTAAAGTGCCACG
>CALLPE010000011.1 GCA_938015445.1 uncultured Pirellulales bacterium | reverse complement strand
GCGTAGCGTCCAGCCGTCTGGCAAGCTTGTAGGGGCCTGCTCAGTCCGGCCAGATGATCCTGCCGACGAAAAATCTGGCGGGCTGCCACCCGTTTCCGCTGACCTGTGGTCTTATCAAACCAGACCTCTTGCTAACTCGGCAGCAAGCTCGTGCTGATTCGGCCAGGCGAATTACCGCCCAGCGGCGGCACACGACCAATGTCAACGTATGACGGCTGTTTGACTTTATGAATATAGCTCGGTTTGCTGGCGATGGCAATCCCTGGGCCAGCCGCGGTTGAGCTGCCACGGCCCCGGTTGGTTTGTGGTAACAGGGCTTGGTCTGGGCTAGTAGGATTTCACAAGGCAGTAGCAGGTTCTAGCAAAATCGACGCAGTGTAAACTACAGTAGGTTTATTTCGCGCAGGTTTAGGGAGGCGCTTTTCGATGTGGCGGCAGGCGTTGATTGCAGTGGCGATGGGGTGTTGCTGGTTTTCTGGCCGGCTATTGGCCTTGGCACAGGAACAGGTCGACCGCCCGTCTGTCGAGCGGGGGGTACACCGTGCGCCGGACGGTCTGCTGATGCGAGTGCGGATCAAGGCCATTAGCCCTTCCGAGCCTAGCGAGATCCACTGGCGTTACGGGGGCGAGGGGCAAGGCGGCGAGGTCATCCGCGGGATATTCGCTAGCCCGCAACCGCAGCACGGCAAACATCTGCTGGCCGTGGGCCAGTGGTCCGAGTGGCTGCCGGTCACATCGCTGGTCAAAGGTCGTTTCCCGGCAAAGCTGTTCCTGACGGTCACCGCCGGGCGTTCCGGGCGGGTCAAGGACCGCGTTACTCGCGAACTGACAGATTACTCAACTGATGTACAGTTCGAGTTCGAGTTTTCCTATGAGGATAAGACCGTCAAGAGCTTCGTGGAGGAAGGTCCCCACGGGGGCACGGCGACGATCGTCATTCCTGCGTACCGGCTGGTAGGCGAAGTCACGCCCGGCTCGACGGAGTTCCTCCAAGAACTGAGCGGGGTGTTGGAGTACGCCCAGCGGCGGGCTGAGTATCTGGAAAGTCTGCCTTGGGCTTCGTGGCCGCTGCCGAAGAAATATGTGCTGATCAACAATATCGGGGGATACGGTCAAGGCCACGGATACGCGGTGCGGACTACCAACCCGGCAGTGACGTTCGCCGAGTTAAGGGCGTTGCGACAATTGGGGGTCAACGGGTTGCGGGACGCACCGCGTCTGCTGTTGGAGGCTATGCGCCGCGGCGATCCAGTGGTGGGGGATTTTCGCCGGGCAGCGGAGATCGGGGTGATGGGGTTTCCCGTCCCCCGACATCGCCCCGACCGACCGGCCGAGCCTGAAGCCGGCTGCCCGTTCGCGCCGGGTGTGGCTCAGCGGACACGCGAAGCGGTGGAGGTAGCCTTGAACAACGCGCTCGGAATGCCGGTGGAAGAACTGTGGGGATTGACTGTCGATGAAATCGGGTCGGTATTCGATCTGGCGCCGGAGGGCAAGGCGCATCCGGTCACGTGTCCGCACTGCACTGGGGCGTTCCGCCAGTATTTGGCCGTCAAGGGGCTTTCGCCGAAAGATTTTGGCAAATCCGCTTGGGAAGAAGTGCATCCGCTGGATGTAACCACCACCACCGGTCCGCGGCCGTGGCTTGAGGACCCCGGCGCTGCTCTGGCTGCGTATTACACCCGCGACTTCAACAACTATGCCACTGCCAAGCTGTTTACTCCGCTGCGCCGGGCGTTTGCCAACGCTAACCAAGTCAAACGCCAAGCCCAGCGCAGCAGCGCGGACGAGAGAAAAACCGCCCAGCAGCCGTGGCTGTACAGCTTCGCCTTACGGGGCAATACGTTCCTGATGCGCGGACACAGCCTGGAGTTCTTCGACTTTTACCGCTACGCCGACAACGCCATAGTTTACGAAACCTCCAACCGGGACCCACGGGTATGGAGCTGGGACAGCTATTTGTGCGATGTGCAGCGGGTAGTGGGCCAGAGCATGGGGATCGGGCGGGGGATTTACATCAAACCGCATCGCGGCGCGCCGGTGCAGCGTATGCTCTCGGCCGTCAGCCGTGGAAACACCATGATCTACTGGTACACCTACGGCCCCGACTACACCAAAGGCGACAGCTTCTCGCAGTCCTGGGACACGCTGGCCCTGACCAGCAAGGCCGCCCACCTGTTGGGCAAAGCCGAAGACGCACTGTACGGTTCCACTTGGGCTGTACCGGCAGAAATTGCCATCGTGAAGCCCGAAACCACCCAGCGCTGGATGAACCTCTGCGGAGATCCGCCGCATCTGACGGCCGCTTGGGAAAACGCCAAATGGGTGTACACGGCATTGCAACACGCGCACTTGTCGGTCGATCCGTTGGATGAAGCGTTACTGCTGACCGATTTGTCGCGATACCGCGTCATCTACGTCAACGGTTCGCATATCACCCGCACGGCAGCCGCAGCCTTGCGGCGCTACGTGGAACAAGGCGGCACGCTGTACACCAGCGGCTGGGGCTTGGCCCGGGACGAGGCCAATCGGCCGTTGGACGTGCTGCAACCGGTGCTGGGTCTGCAAGACCGCCAGGAGCCGCAGATGTGGTACCAAGTGCAGCTTTACGGGGCCACGGCGCTTGAAGCGTACGACGAGCCGCGACGCATGTTGAAGCCTGCTCGCAGCGACGCTATGCGCACCGTCAAAGCGGCGGAGCCGGGCTGGAAGTGGCAGGCGGGAAAGTCTCCGGCTGGGTTAACGGGCGGTGGGTTTGCGCTGGTGGTGGGGCGCGAAGTGCTCCGGCCCGCCGCTTCGGCCGAGGTGCTCGCCCAGTTCGCCGACGGCACCCCGGCAGTGGTGCGAAATCGGTTTGGCAAAGGCCAGGCAATCGTGGTCGGGTTCTATCCTGGCTTGGAATACAGCGCAACGGTTCGCCGGTCGGATTACAACATGCGGCGCGATTTCGACCCACTGCGGCGCAGCTTCGTCGTCGCCCCGGCCGTGGAACTGACACAGCCGGTGGTGGACGCTTCCGATCCGCTGGTCGAGGGAGTGCTGCTGCAATCGCCGCGCGGCACGTCAAAGGCGGTAACGTTGGCCAATTGGGCTTATGGGGTAACAGCGGCGGAATCGGCAGCAGACCGGCGCCAGCCGGTGGCGACGCATCTGCCGATCGAAGACTTGACGATTCGCATCCGTAGTGCGGGCAAAGTCGAAAAAGTCACCTCTTGCATGTTGAGCCGACAGCTCGAGTTTTCCACCGATGGCGCCTGGCTAGTCGTCCGTTTGCCCCGACTGGAAGAAGGGGACGTGCTGGTCCTCCAGTAGGCTGCGGCTTGATTCTCCAATAGACTGCCGCTTGATTGTCCAGTAGGCTGCGGCTTGATTGTCCAGTAGGCTGCCGCAGGCGTGCGTTTTATGCACTTTACCGAGGGCACTTAGCGGTGGGTGCGCGGCCGCGCGCCAGGACAAACGCCTCACCGGCCGATAGATGTTCGCCGCTGTGACGGCGCGAGGGAAGCACTAGTTTTTGGCTTCTGCCGACTGGTAAGTTTCCGGTCGCCAATGCGCGACGTCGGCGGGGACGATTTGCTGGAAAGCGCCCTCGATTCGCTTGGCTGCACTGCAATGTCCCGACTTCGCACAGGCGCCGCTGAAGTCGAACGGTATGACACATCCGACTAGGTAGCGTTGGCTCCATCGTGGGGAAATTTTCCTTTTTCTCGCCGCGGCGTCTTGGTAAATCGCGACTGGCCGAACACACATAGTTGTTGCACGTGAAGCCACATGGCGGTATAACTACACTTGTAGGTAACTGCCGGCAGGTAGGTAACTGCCGGCAGGCCCGTGCGCTTGTGCAACGACGCGGGGTCTGCACATCGCTGGATATGGATATATGGATATATCGTCGGGCGAAGACCGCAACTGCGGTCTACAACTCGAAGGGGTCAACCGAATGCACAACTGCTGGCCAAAAGGTGCTGCTTGCTCCGTGCTGTTGTGTGTTACTGGAGTGCTTGTGTCCTGCATTTCGGGGCACTTGAGTGCAACCGGGACCTTTGCAACCGAGACTCGCGCAGCCGAGACTGATGCATCCGGGCTGCGCCTCGACATTTCGGTACAGTCCCAGCCGGAGTCCCAAGCCGGCGCGGGCTCTGCCGGCGGCTCGTCTCCAGCCGCTGCGCAGGACAGCACCGCCAAATCGCCGGCGGCCGAGCTGGTCGAGCGACTGGGCCACGACAGTTGGCACCAAAGAAGCCAAGCCGCGGCGGCGTTGCGCGCGCTTGGCTCTAAAGCCGTCGATGCGCTGAGGGCCGGGCTGCAACACCCTGATGCTCATGTACGCCGCCAGTGTCGCCGGCTGCTGATCGAGGTGTTGGAGACTGATACCGAGCGACGTTTGGCGGCTTTCGTAGCGGGTAAGGAAGAGGCGTTCGATTCGCCGCTGCCCGGTTGGCGGATGTTCAGTCGCCTGGTTGGCTCGGATGCGGCGGCGCGCGAACTGTTCGCCGATATGTATCGGGCCGAAAGCCCAGTGCTAGAAATGCTCGAGACCAAGCCGAAACTGGCCGGCGAGTTGCTCTTCGCGCGGCTAAGCGACAGTGGCACTGCGCGAGGCTTGCCAGTTCAACCACTGCCGCCAGGCACAGACGTAGAGGCGTTTTTCCGGGGCCTGGGCGGCCTTCAAGGAATCAGCACCGACGCGCCGCGGATGGCTGTGCTGCTTTTTGTGCTCACGCACCCGGACGTTCAGCCGCACCTTTACCACAACATAGCGCGCATCGGAGTTCTGCGGAGCGTTATTACGGTGTTATCGTCGCAGCCGTGTGTGAACTACCTCAGTTCGCACAAGCATCGCAGTCCGCTTAAGCGCCTGCTCCGCTTATGGCTCGAAACGCCTGAACACATAGAACTGCTTCCGCCAAAAGTCGCCTTGATCGAGAAATACAAACTGGAGGAGGCTCTGCCCTGGGCCTTCGAAGTGGTATTGACCTGTCAGCGGAACGAGCCGCCGATATCGGGCCATTTTCGGCAGCAGTTGGTCTTAGAGGCCACGAAAGCCTTGGCCTTGGTGGGAGGTATGAAACACGCTGCTGCTTTGGAGCGCTTGTTGGAGTGCGACGAACCGGTGATTACCGTTGCCGGGCGGCCAGGAGTCGGTGGGTGGTCGGTGCAAATTCGCGACTTGGCGCTGGCTTGGCTGGTGTATTTGACCGAGCAGGATTTCGAGCAATACGGGCTTCAGCAGGCCAAGGCGGCCTTCGATCAAATAAGGAAAAATCCCCAGCACAGCTTGGGTCTGCCGTCGCTGCGGATGGATGACCAAACGCGCGAAAAGGCGCTGGCCCGCTGGGCCGATTATGTCACCCGGAATCCGCTTCCCCCTTTACCGGCACAATACAAGTCGCAGCAGGCTAAAGTTACTATTCTTGCGCCATTTTCTGCTTTGCCGCGCGGTGCCGCGCAGCCGCCCAGACCGCTGGCGGTGGCCCCACAAGAGCATACCGTAGTGTTGGCCGAGCGCAACACAGTCAACTTGCTCCGTGCGGCAGAAGAACTGCTGGCGCGGCGCGATTTTGCAGCAGCGGTGGCCATCCTGCTGCGCATCCTTAGCCAGCCGGAAAACGCGGCCTTCCAGCCGGAGAGCGGCCTGGGGCTTTTCCGCTTCACCAAGAGCGAGGCCTTGCGGCTGGTCGGCTCGTTGCCGGCCGAAGGGTTGCGCATGTTGCGCATTCATTGCGAGGACCTCGCCCGGCACGAGCTGAACGCTGCCCTCGGCGCCGGCGACCTGGCGGCTGTGTACGCTGTGGCCGAAAAATACCTCGGCACCGAGGCTGCTGACGAAGCGGCATTGCTGACGGCGTTGGCAGGGCTGTCGCGCGGACGGGCGCCCCAAGCGGCGGCGATGCTCGATCGGCTACGTCGGCAATCTCCAGATGCCCACCGGCTGGAACCAGAGCTGTCGGCATGGTTGGCAATTTGTTGGTTGCGTGCCGGACGCCCGGACGAAGCACAGCGGGCGATGGCCAACTTGGCCGACCACGGCGGAAGCGAAGTGCGCGTCTTCGGCAAGTCGGAGCGGTTGCCCGACCGCCCAGACGCGGCCCTTGCCTGGCTTCAAGAAAAACTCGGCTTGGCCGAGTCCCAAGCGCGACCAGCACAAGTGTTCGGCCGTCAGGTCGACGGCCAGTCGGCCGTAGGCGACACGCCGCATGTGCGAGGTCAGATATTGATGCCCTTGACCGCTGATTCCCAAATAGCACAGTTGCTGCAACAAGTCCGTCGGGCCGAGATCGCCGAATGCCGTCCTACTGTGCCGCGCATATCGGCATTGGTGGTGGGCCAAACGGCCGTCACGCGCACGCTCAGTCACATCGCAGCGGTCGATGTGAACAGCGGGCAACTGATGTGGGAGAACTTGCTCAGCGACGCTTTGAGCGAGCTGCTTGACAGCCGTCGGGGTGGTGGAGGACGCTCAGCCGAATCGCTCTCATCGCAATCGTTGGCGGCCGCAGTGCGCCGGCGGGTGTGGGAAGATGGGATTTTCGGAGCCATCACCAGCAACGGCCGCTACGTGTTCGGTGTCGAGGAATTGACTTGCGGACTGGGGCCGCAATACAAACGCACCGTGTTGGACGCCAACGGCATGCGCCGCTGGGAATCGGAACCCGCCCGACCAACAGCCAACGTGCTTACGGCGTACGACATTCGCACCGGCAAACTGATATGGGAGATCGGCGGGCCGGTAGACAGTTGGCAACCTGCGGCCGGTGCGTTCTTTCTCGGGCCGCCACTTCCCCTGGGAAACGCTTTGTTCGTGCTGGCAGAGATGGACGAGGAAATCCGCCTGCTGGAACTCCGCGCGGACACCGGCGCTCTGATCAGCGAGACTGTGCTAGCATCCAGGCTAAAGCCAGAAGGATCGGCACTGTGGCCGTTGCCGTATCGTCCCAGCGATGCCTTGCGCCGCCAGGGCTCTACGCCAGCGTTTGCCGAAGGGGTGCTGGTCTGCCAAACGTCCGAGCACGATTTCGCAGCAATCGATCTGCTTACCAGGCAGTTGCTATGGCTTTACACGCTGCCGGAGGATGAAACCGGCCCCACACGGCGGCAGATCATTCTGGGCGGGCGTGGGCTGGATGCGGCGCAGACTGCTCCGCAAACGGCGCGGTGGCTGGATTCGGGCGTGGTGCTGGCTTCGGGGGTGGCAATCATCGCACCGGCACAAGGCAACCGGTTGCTGGGGATCGCTTTGCGCGACGGCCGTTTGCTGTGGTCCGTTCCGCGCCGCGATGCCCTGTTCGTCGGCGGCGCCGACGCAGAGCGCGTGGTGTTGGTAGGCAGGTCCGAGGTGCGGGCGCTGAGGCTTTCCGACGGAACACCCGCGTGGCCCGAAGAACAACTGCTGCCTCCCGGGGCAGCCCCAGGCGGACGCGGCATCATAGCTGCCAACCGCTTTCATCTTCCGCTCAGTACCGGCGACTTGCTGATCGTGGACATCCGCAGCGGAAAACTGATCGCCCAGTGCCGCACCTGGGACGAACTGCCCGTGGGCGATGTGGTGGCCTTCCCTGCTGGGGCAGTTTCCATCAATATCGAGGGACTGGTACGCTTGGAGTTCGTCGGCGCGCGATTGCAGCGGCTGGAGACGGCGCTGCAACAACGGCCGGAGGACGCCGATTTGCTGACCGAATACAGCGCTGCCTTGCTGGCCGACAACCGGCCGGCCGAAGCCTTCGAGCATCTGTTGCGCGCACTGAGGCTTGCGCCGAGCGACACGGCGCGGCTCTTGCTGGTGGATGCCATCCGCCAGGGTTTGCGCGACGATTACGACAGCTTCCACAAGTTGGTTCCCCGTGCCTGGCCGCTGCTGGAAAAGACCGAGCAGTTCCAGGCGGCGATTTTGGTCTGGGCCGGTGCGCTGCGGGCACACGGCGAAAGCAAGGCCGCCATAGAAGCGTATCTATCTGCCGCCGCTGCTGAAAGCAGACCGAGCGAACTGAGGCCGGCGGAGTCTTTGCGTCGCGTGCGCCGCGACCGGTTCTGGGCCGCGGAGTTGGCGGCCACCTATGCTGCCGCCGATTCCTCGCAGCAAGCGGCGCTGGATGAGTTGATTACCGCGCACTTGCGGGAGCCGCGAATGCTCGCTTTTCTCGGCTGGCACAGGGCTGCCGAGAGCTTGCGGCTGCAACAAGCCAGACAACTAGCGGAGAAGGAGCCTTTGCGGGCCGAATTGCTGCTTCGCCAACTGTTTTCCAACGGCCAGCCCGAACAGCAACGCGCCGCCGCGGCGCTGCTGGCATCGTTGTTGCGCGATAACGGCCAGACGCTGGATGCCGCCCAGGTGTATCGCTTCTTGCTGGAACGGTGGCCCGACGAAGTTTGCCTCGACGGCAAGACCGGCCGCGAGCTGGTAGTCATGCTGCCGGCAGATGACCCGGTGCGCAAGCTGCTCGACGCCCCGCCGATGTGGCCCGACGGCAAAGTGTACATCGAGGCCCTGGCAGGCGGACGCCAAACATCGAGCGTCCAGGAAATGTGGGCGACGGTGGTTCCGGTGGAGGATTCCCCTGGAAGACCGGTAAGCCATGCTATGCTCAGTGCGACGATGTCGATGACGCTGGTAGACGCGCACGGCCGGCAGCGGGCAAAAGTGCAGTTTGAACGCGGGGCGGGAATGGCGTATTTCCCGGCGGCTTCGATGTATTCTCAGGTGTATACGCTCGGCCGGCTTGTTGTCGCTTTTGTGGGCAGTCAAATGCACGTGGTGCAAGTCGGCGATGATCTGCCCGACGGCGCCAAAACGCTGTGGTGGCGGACGCTGGGCGCCGAGCAGCCGATGGGACTTGGGGTCATCTGGGCGGTAGCTCGCGGTTCGGGGCTGTTTGCCATGCCGGCCTCGGGAGGACTGCCGATAGCTGTCAGCCCAGAGGCTGTGTGCCTTCTGACTAACAGGAAACTCATGGCCTTGGACCCGCTGACCGGAGAGGTACTTTGGGTGCGCGACGAGATGCCTGCGGCCGCTGGACTGTTCGGCGACGGGCGCCGACTGGTGGTCGCATCCAAAGACGGCAGCGAGGCCGAACTGCTCGATATGCTCGACGGCCGCACCATCGCCCGGTGCATCGTCCCCCCGGCCGAGCAGCGCATGTGGACCCTGGGAACGCAAATTGTTACATGGGAAACCGCGCAGCGGACGGGTACGCTTGGCTTGTACGATCCCCTGGAGGGCAAGTACCTGTGGCAGCGCAAATATGAAAGTGGGCCGAAAGCCTGGCCGATCAGTCCTCAGGAAGTGGCCGTGTGCGACGAGCAGGGCCGGTTAGAAATCGTCGCTTTGCCCAGCGGCCGACTGCTCTGCTCCGCCCAGCTCGATTCCCCTCCTCAGTTGCGCGACCTGATCGTACATAATGCGTTCGGCCAGTACGTGGTGATCGTCAACCACGGCTTTGCGGCGGTGGCTTCGGCGGCGGGAAACACCGTGCCTATCGAGGGGATGGCATACGGGATCGAGGCTACCTCCGGGCGGCTCCGCTGGTCGGTAGAGCTGTCGCAGTGCGGACTGCGGCTGGGAGGCCCGACAGACATCCCGCTCGTGGTGTTCGAACTGTCGGCCATGGTCCGCCGCGGCCTTTCCTACCAACAACTGACCAAGCTGATGTGCATCGACAAACGCACCGGTGTGGTTCTAGTTGAAAGAGAAGTGCCCGGACGATTTTCGCAGCAAAGCCTGATCAACTACGACCCGGAGGGCCGACGCATCGAAGTGCTCGGCCAGCACGAGGCATTTCGTTTTCACTTCACCGACGAGCGGGAACAGCACCAGCAGAAAAGCCCCAAGTAAGACGCAGCTCCCCCAGGGCTGCAAGTGTCTAGGGGGCGCTGCGGTTGTCAGAGCGACGCTCCCTTTCGACCAGGCCGAACTTCTCCGCACGCAGCAGTACGCATGCGCCTTGGGGAACCAGGGGAAGATGACTTGGTGCGACAGCTCGGTAAAGCGCGTCCGGTGCGTCGGCCAGTCGAGACACTATCGCCCGACAACTGGCGGCGTTGCTTTCGGCGACTAGCAACACCACTACGTCGGGCTGTGCGCGCTGTAGATCAGCCAGGGCGTTATCCTCGTCGGCCAGTCGAATGGGATCGAAATGCAGTACGACCGTCCCCTTGGCGTACCACGACAGAAGCACGAGGTTCTCCGGTCCGCCGGCGATGCGCTGGTTCGGCCCCAGCACCTCGGCGATCCACTGGCCCAGCACTATCTGCCGCCGCATGATCTTGGCGGCTGGGAGCTTCGCTTCGGCCAGACTGCCGGTTATTAGCACGGCAGCCAGCGCGCCCAGCGCCGCGGTTTTCCACCACACGGCTGGGGATGGGCGATGGTCGGTTTGCACCGACAGAAGCGCTTGTGGCCGCAGCAAGAGCAACCTCCGCAGTACCACGCGCTCCAGCCAGTTGTAGCCCAGGGCCATCCAACCGGTCAGCAGAATGACCATCGGGAGGAAGTAGCGTATGTCCAGCCCGGCGCGCTGGTAGCGCACCCAGATCATCGCCGTCAGTCCCAGGCACATGAGCCAGATGGGCAGGTTTTCGGGCTTGGAAGTCAGCCGACGATAGGACAGCACGCCGCACAGCGTGAGAAAGGTCCCCACGTATGTAAACCCCTTGACCGCGCGGACCAGAATCTGCCGGGCCAGATGCAAGCGCACGGCCAACCACTGTTGGGCGGCAGCCAGGCGCGAATTTTCGGCAGGCGCTTCGGTCCCGGACGCAACAGGCTGCGCCGCTGTGCGCGCGGTGGCCCAATCGCGGGCCAGGGCCACGTGTCGCGCAGGGATGATCTGCCACTGTGGACAACTGCGTAGCACGGTAAGGTTGAGCGATGTGACCGTAGCAGGCATTACCGCCAGGCACAGGGCGGTTCCTGCCGCGAGCCGCAGTCGCGCTGTTCCGGCCGTGGCAAAGCGGAGCGCCGGCCAGAGCACCATCGGTGCAAGCAGCAACCAGCCTTCGGTCCGCGTGTGTACGGCCAGTGTGAAAGCCGCTCCCGCGGCAGCAAAGGCGGCAAGCCGCACTTCGGCCGCGGCCCGCCATGCCCAGTACATCGCCGCGGCCACGAACAGCCAAAACACCGGATCGCGTATCGCCAGCGGCGAAACGGCAACCAGTTTCCCATGGAAGGCGTAACACAAGCAGCCGATGATCGCCAGCCGGTCGTCGAACTGGCGACGCAGCCAACCGAAAAGGGGCAACACGGTCAGCACAGCCGCAGCCACGCTGAACCATTTGGCTGCCGTCTGCCAGTCGTCCGCCACTTTGCGGATCAGGCACAGTATGGCCGGATAGACGTTCAGCCCGAAGTCCTTGAATGCCAGCTCCAGATTGCCGGCCTCCAGCGCTTCGGCGGCAGCCAAATAGCAGAGGGTGTCGCCCCAGATGATGTCCCAGCGCCAGCCGGCCACCAACCGCGGTACAAAGCACGCGGCAGCCAGCAAGGCCAGCACGCGCCATCTCAGCCGGTAGGACGAGTTGGCCGACTCCGCCAGCCGGCAAAAACTCCCGTGTCGCGCTTCGCGGTCGCCGTCGAGCCGATTGAGCTGGGCCATCCGGCAGCCCCGTTTCGCCAGTGTGCTGTAGAAAACGCCGCCCGGCGCAAGTCGCCAGGGATATTGCAACTGCCAGACGCGCAGGTGACAAACCGACCCAACAATACGCGCAGATCCGATACAAGCGGGGGGATTGTATCGGGCAGAGCTGAATTACGGCAAGATCGGATGCGAGGATTTCCGGCTCTTGAGCGACTGCGCCTACGAGTGTTGGCGACGGCAAGAATTGCCGATGGCCCGAGACTCCAAACCGGCGCCATACGTAACGACGCTGTCGAAAAGGGCGCGAGCATTCGCCCGGTCGCTCGGCATGCTGGCAAGCCTTGTGGCTAGGCCTCACACTACTTGCTGGCCTTGCCACAAGGCTTGAAATTCGGGATCGCCGCGCAGCGGCTCGAAATCTGGCTCTTCGTCGATCAGGTGCCGGTATTGCGGATCAAGCTCCAGCGCCGTGCGCAAGTGTTCCAAGGAACGCCTTTTGTTTCCGGCCAAGCTGAGGTAACAAGACAAGTTGTAGTGCAGGAGGGCTTCCTCGGGCTGGGCAATCAGCGCGGTTTCCAAAGCCTCGATGGCCAAGTTGAGCCGACCGGTACGCTTGTAGCACCAGCCCAAGGCAATCCAGATGTGGATGTTATCGGGATCGGCTTGGGCGGCCTGTTCCAAGGGCAACAAGGCTTCCTCGTAGCGCTCAAGCGCCCGCAGCGACTCGCCCCAGAGGTACATGCAGTGGGCATCGAAAGAGGTGGGGTCCCCCAGGCGGCCCAAGGCAGCCAGCGCGTGTCGTGGCAGACCCAGTTCCAGATAGCCTTCTGCTTCGCGTTGGATTTTGCGGCGGCGATTTCTGTCGACTAACCCCACGGCTCAATACTCCCGGTGATTCGAGTTTGCGCGACTGCCGCCAATGGCCCCGAGTGTTCGCCGCTGGCGGCTGTGCAGGGCGAACGCATCCTCGTTGAAAGTTGACCGGCAACGCCCTTCCATGAAACCGGCCAACACAATTGTAGCGCCATGTCGGTGGCGGCCAACTGCTAAGTTGACGATTTTCTGCTGAGAGTCTATTGGGGCACAGCAGGCATCGGAAGGCGCTTCCGCTGAACCGACGCCGCCGTGCGAACATGCATTAACAACTCCGGTTGGCAAAAATCGCCCTTCGACTGTGGCAACCGCCCGATTGACGGCACCAGCAACGCGGCAAAACTAGTCTATCCCCATGCACCAACGACGGTATTACGTCCACCGGGCGAATGGCACTGGTCCCGCCGATAATGCCCTTGCATGCCGAGCCGATTGCTTTGCAGCGTTGCCGACTTACAGCCTTACAGCCGGGCGGCTGCGGCCCCCAATTACAGCATTACAGGCGGGGTGAGTTAAACTGAACTTGACAGGTACAAGCCAGAAACTACAATCGCCCCGCTTTTCCGGAAACTTTACGCCCGAGCGCTCTTGTCCGCATATTCTTCGCCGACTTGATACCTTTCGCCGATTCGCCACCTGGGATGGTTGCGTTATCGACGCGCCTGCTCGAAGCAAGTGCAAAATGGCTGGTGCGCAGCAGTTTGCTGTTCGGTCCGCGGAGACACTCCCGCTACGTCTGCCCAAGTACTTCTGCTTGGTGTGCGCAGGTATTTCTGCTCGCTCCGCGCAGATGCACCGGCTTGGTCTGCGCAGGTACTGTTATTCGCTCAGCCTGGCAGGCCCGCGAAAGTACCGGTCGGGAAAGTGGATCCGCAGAGTTTTCGGGCATTACGCATTGAAAACTGACGGCGGGTATGCGTAACGCAGTGTCAATTTCGCACGTTTGGCTATGACCGGGGAGGCTGAGGAAACCTGTCGGGCATTGCCGCGCCGGATAAGCCTCTATGCAATCGGGGCTCCGATGAAGTACAGTAAGCTTATAATCTTCTGCATAATAGCGCCCATCGGCTGTGTTGGCCACCAAACATGGCACGCGCAAAAACCCAGCTTGACGCTAACATCGTCCGGCGGCAGCGCTTTGTCGGAGCACGGGCAAGACGCCCAACAGGTAGGTGGCAGCGTTGGCATTCGGATCCTAGAACGTCGTCGATCCACCGACTCTGCGATCCAGTCGGGCAAGCACGGCTACGATTCGCCCAATAGCAGCGCCGACACCGACAGGCCCAGCCAACTGAGGTTCTCCAGCGGGAAGATTTCGCAAACAGAAGACACCCAGCCGACCGATTCGCTCGAATTTCGGGCACTCGAGTTTCGCGCACTGGGCGGTTTCCGTCCTGTTCAACCCGCTGAGAAAACCTTGCCGGACCCCAGTGTGCGATTTACGGCCGTCGAGGAGGAAGCACTCCTGCCAGCTCTACCCGGCACGCAGGCACAGCCGCGCAGATCAACCCCGGTAGGTCTTCCCTCGGCCTTGCCGGTACTGCCGGAGCACTTGCCTGCTGCGCCTGCGGAACAAGCCGACCCAAAACCCAGCGAGGCTTTCGCCGAGCCGGCCGCTTCGCCGGCGCCACGAGACGGCGTATCGGCACTTCAGCCACCCGAAAGTCAGCCATCGGGGCTTGAGCCACCAGGGCCTTGGCCACCTGGGAGCCAGCCGGCTGATAGCCAGCCACCGGGAACTCAGCCACCGGGAACTCAGCCAGCGCCGGTGCTTCCCCGGCCGCCGGCCGTTGCTGCGGCGGAGGTTCATCAAAGCACCGAGGGCGTCCCACTGGAGCAACTGCTAACCTATGCTCTCCAACATCATCCGCTGCTGAAGGCACGGCATCACGAGATCGAAATTGCCCAGGCCCGGCTGATCACTGCCGGCCTACTGCCCAATCCGCAGTTTGTGCTCGACACGGAAACGCCCACCAGAACAATCGACGACACTTCGCTGACTACCCGGCTGGTGTTCACCTTCCCGCTGGGAAATAAGCGGAACCTGGCGCAGCGAGCTGCCCAGGCAGCGATCGAGCGCGCCCAGCATCGACTGAGTCGCGAAACGGAAAGCGTGCTGGCAGCGGCGGCCATGGGCGCGGTCGACGTTCTGTATTATCAGGAATTGGCTCATTTGCGGGCGCAATTGGCCGGCCATGCTGCATGGCGAGCGGAAGTAGAGCGTGCGCGGTTTGAATTGCAAGCCGGTTCGCTGGCCGACAAGATGACGGCCGAGGTGGACGCCGCCGACGCGCGCATCCAACAGCTCGACGCCGAGGCCCGCTTGGAAGCCGCCCGGATAAGACTATCGCAACTAGTGGGTCTTACGCCGCCGCGTCCGCTGGCAGTTCAGGGGCGGCTGGCCGCACCGCCGATACAGATCGTGCCGTTGGAGGTGGTTATCGCGCAGGCCGTGACCGTCCGACCTGAGCTGGCCGAAACCCGCGCCGCCGTACAAGAAAGCCAGTGGCGTGTGGCGCTGGCCCGGGCAAGCGCCATCCCCGACTTGGATATCGGCCCCCGATTCCAAACCGACATCGGCGCGTGGAAGGACAGGGTTGGCGCCCGGATCGGCTTCGACCTGCCGATCTTCGACCGCAAGCAAGGCGATATAGCCGAACAGCAGGCTCTGCTGCGGACCAACTGTGCGCTGCGCGATCTGAGCGAGCTGAACTCGTTGAGCGACGTAGCCGCCGCCTATTGCGAGCTGGTGCCTTTGCGGGCAACGCTCGATTACTACGAGAACGAGGTGCTCCCTTCGGCCCAACGTGCCGAGGAAGCCCTGCTGAAAGCGTACGAAGCGAAGGCCATCCAGCCAATCGAACTGTCGGACTTGCAGCGCAAGCTTGGCAGGATGCGGCTGGGGTATCTGGAAATGCGCCATCGCTACAATCAGTTGTTGATCAGACTGGAGCTGTTTCTGGGCCGCAAGCTCTCCGACCTCGGCCAGCCGCAGAAGGGTGCCATAGTACCAACCAAGTGATCTTCTTGTCCTGCGGCGACCAGCGGCGATTCGGATTGCCGTCAGGCAGCGGCAATCTGATGGTCTTGTTTGCCTCATGCGTGCACCGCTGTTGCAAAGCACAGCCATCCGCCCATCCGCTGTTTCAGTCTCGCATTACCCCGATTAGTGTGCGTGCGTGTGAGAGTTTAACTATAATTCCGGCAGAAATCCTCTAGCGTAGGGAGCCGGAAACATGACCACACGCCATCAGTTTCGCTTTTCGGTTTTCTGTATCGGGGCGTGTTTAACACTGTTGGTGCTGAGCTGGGCGAGCTTCAGGCCGCGGGCG
The DNA here is from genome assembly GCA_938015445.1 of uncultured Pirellulales bacterium. Classification (GTDB taxonomy): domain Bacteria; phylum Planctomycetota; class Planctomycetia; order Pirellulales; family Thermoguttaceae; genus CALLPE01. The sequence goes on along the minus strand of CALLPE010000011.1, from coordinate 165,501 downwards.
GCGGCCGGCGAGATCGTGCCCAATGCAGACTTCACCGAAGGACAAGACGCGCCGGCTGGCTGGAAACTCTCTGGCGGCCAAGGACGGTGGGTCGAGCGCAACATCTTGGAGGTCACCGGCACAGGCAAAGGTTCCAACTCCTGGCAGAGTCGCTGCGGTTTTACGCCCGCAGGGTATTACCGTTTCGCCATGAAAGCCCGGTCGGTTGGCGGTAGCGGCACGGTAATGTCAGGGCCCGAGTTCGCCAACCACGACTGGCGGCTTTCGCCGCAGTGGCAATGGTATGACTTCGTTTTCCGCGTGCCCGATGGTACATCCGCAGGGGCCGTGCGGCTGGGGCAGTGGGAAGCAAACGGGACGTTCCAGTTCGATGCCGTATCGATTCGGCCCGTGCTGCCCGCCCATAAACAATTCAACGACAAACTATCGCTCGGCGAGGGGGAGCGCATCGAGGGACGGCGATACTTCTTCGCGGGAATGTTTGGGCAAGCGGTCGGTACGGCGCATCGGCCACTGTACCGGGCCACCGCAGCCGTAAATACCGACCGCTGGGTCTTCTACCGCGATGCGGAGGTGGTTTACCGCTTCGCACTGCCGGATGCGAAGTTGGGCGCCGGCACGGCCGAAATCAACATCAACTACGTCTCCGGCGGCGATTGCCAACTTCAATCGAGCGCAGACGGCCAGCAGTGGCACACGCTGGGCCGAAGCGACCGAGTAGGAACCATCTCGGCCGAAGTGCCCGCGCAGCCCAACGGCGTCGTGTGGCTGCGCATCGGCAGCGGCAGCGGCAAAGGGATGTTTCAAGTAAACCGGGTTTTGTTTTCCGCCCAGATCACCGGCAGCGATGGCGAGAAAATGCCGACGGATTGCACCGAAAACGGGAAACTGCCGGCGGATTGCATTGGAAAAACGTGGTTTGTGGAACTGCCGCAAGAAACGATGGGGATTGTCGTGGAGCGGGCCGCAATGCTGACCGACGCCGAAAGCGGCAACCACAGGCTGCGGCTGTGGGTTCGGAACGAAAGGCGCGGCGCCGCAACCGAAGCGGCTGGTCGCGCAAGCGAACCTGCCAGCCCAGCAACCGAGGCGGCCGGAACCACCAAAGTAATGCTTAGCGGCGAGCTTGTCGAATCGGACGGAACACGGCGGCCGCTGGCAACCGCGCAGGCCAACATCGCCCCGAACCGACCGGCGATACTGAGCGTCGACTTGCCCGTCGTCAAACCGGGCCGCAGCCAAGCGGTACTGAAACTCCAGTCGGCCGATTCCACCGCAGTATCCGAGCCGGTGGAGCTGCGCGTTGTGCTGGATCTGCCCGAGTATCACCGCGCAGATTATGGCTTTCTGCTGCCCGGCGACGACAAGGCCGATCTGTGGTGGTGCCCGGCCACGCACAAGATATGGCCGCAACGGGCCTTGCCCAAGGAGCGTTCGGAAGCGGCTGAGATGCAGGCGGCGAAGAACGACTGGGAAGCGGTGCAGGTGGTGCTTCGCCCGAAGCAACAACTGGTGGGATTGCGTGCCACGGCCAGCCCTTTGACGGGTGCCGCAGGAGCTACGATTCCCGCGGACAATATCCGTGTGCTTCGCGTGGCTTATCATTTCGTTCACACGCCTACCGACGCCACCGGCGTAATCGACTGGTGGCCGGACGCCTTGCCGCCGCTGCCGGGCGATTCGGGCAGTGCAGCCGGTGCCAATGGCCCACCGACCCGAAGCACCGCCAGAACCAGCAGCGACGCTCCGACTGGCGCAGGCCAGAAAAGCGGAGACCACGCGCTGGCCGCCAGCACGGGGCAGACAAGACAAACGATCGACCTGGCGCCAGGGCGCAATCAGCCGCTGTGGGTGCTGGTGTATGTGCCGAAGGAGGCCCGGGCGGGCCTGTACAGCGGCAAAGTGACGATCACGGCCGAGGGCTATCGGGCCGAAGTTCCGCTGCGGCTTAAGGTGTGGGACTTCGCTTTGCCCGAGCGCAACAACATCGAAACGGCCTTCGGTTTGTCGCCTGATTTGATCTACCGTTATCACCAGCTCAAAACCGAGCAGGAACGGCGAAGCGTGCTGGAGATGTACTTGCAGAGTTTCGCCGAGCACCGCATCAGCCCTTACAATCCCGTGCCGCTGGACCCAATGGTGGTGCGCTTTCTGCCGGAGGCCGATCCTCCACGCGCGGAGGTCGACTCGGCGCGATTCGAAGAAGCGATGGCCCGCGCGCTGGAAAAGTATCGCTTCACCAATTTCATGCTGCCCTTGCAAGGGATGGGTGGCGGTTCGTTTCACCAGCGTCACGAACCGATGATCGGTAAGTACGGGGAAAACACCCCCCAGTACCAGGCCATGTTCGCCAGCTATGTCAAGCAAGTAGAAGAGCGCCTGCGGGCGCGCGGGTGGCTGAAAATGGCATACGTCTATTGGTTCGACGAACCCGATACGAAAGACTACGAGTTCGTCCGCAAAGGCATGGAGCGGATCAAGCGTTATGCGCCGGGCCTCCAGACGATGCTTACCGAGGAACCCAACGATGCCCTGGCCGGCCCAATCGACATCTGGTGCCCGGTCAGCTTCAATTACGACCACCAGCAGGCCGAGAAACGGCGCGCCAAAGGCGAGCGCATTTGGTGGTACATCTGCTGCGGTCCGAAAGCGCCGTATTGCACGCTGTTTATCGACCATCCGGCTACCGAGTTGAGGGTATGGTTGTGGCAGACGTGGCAGCGGAACATATCGGGCATTCTGATCTGGAGTGCCAATTACTGGACCTCGGACACCGCATTTCCCGACAACCCCCAAAACCCGTACCAAGACCCGATGGGCTACGTCAGCGGGTACGGCACGCCCAAGGGGGTTAAGCAGTATTGGGGTAACGGAGACGGCAGGTTTATATATCCGCCCGAGGAAGCGGCCATACCAGGCCGCTCGGGCGCCGGACCGGTAATCGCTCCGCCGGTTTCCAGCATCCGTTGGGAAATGTTGCGCGAAGGGATCGAGGACTACGAGATGCTGTGCCTGCTGCGCGACTTATTGCAGCAAAAGCGCGCCAAGCTTTCTGCCGAGCAGTTGCGGCACTATGAATCGCTGCTGGAAGTGCCCGAATCGATCACCCGCGACATGACAACCTTCACCAAACACCCTGGGCCGATCTACACGCGGCGTGCGGAGATCGCCCAGGCGATCGAGCAGTTACAGAAGCTTTAGCAAGCTCCGCAACGTTTACTGTTTGCCGTGCTCGATCCGCGCAGGCTTTTCGCGCGCCCCCACGGCCTCGACGATCGGCCAGCTCGCGCGCAGCCGATGGGCATACGGGCCGATCTTCTCTACCGGAATCGGTTGGAAGCCCAGCTTTAGGGCCGGCGACTCTGGCCGCAGCCGGTAGTCGTCCTTATCCGGCGCCACGAACAGCGGATCGGCCACCAGCGAGTGGCGATCGAAGCCCAACTGCTGCCAGGCCGTCCAGCCCTCCGGTGTATCGGGTCTGATGTCCCGGTTCACCTCCAGCAACAACGGCCGGCCGAAGTGCCATATCAAGTTGTAATCCGACTGGTAGTGCGCCAGCGATAGATTGTTGAACCGGAACAGCTTCGCCTTTTCGTCCCGGTAGTAGATTATGTTCCGCCGCAGTACGTTGCCGGCCATGATGCGTCCGTCGGGCAACACGGCGTCTTTCGGATGCACGTTCATCCCGCGCATGGCCTTCCAAACAGGCTGCGAAATGACCGATTCGTAGCCGCGGATCATCGTGGGCAAGTGAGTGCTCCAATAGCGGTGGGCCTGCGTCCAGCCGTTGTATTCCACCTGTTGCAGGGTGCCGTCCACCAGTACGTTGTTTTCGATAACACAATCGCGACCGTTGTGCAAATGCACCAGGCCGCGGATGCAACGAGCGACGATGTTGCCGATCACATCCACGCCGCCGGCGTTATCGTCTAAATAAACGCCCCAGCAGTAGTGCGGCGAAACCCAATGGCCGCCCTCGTTGCCGAAACCGATGATGTCGTGGAAGTAGTTGTACCGGATGACCGTGCCCCGGGAACTGATCCAGTCGCGGCCGCCGGTGTACACCGCGCCGGTGTCGGCGGTCTCCAAGTTGACGTGGCGGATGCGATTGTACTCGATCAGTAGGTTATTGCCGGTGAAGATGATGCCCATTCGCGGGCCGTCGTGGATCAGATTATGCGCCGCCCGGTTGCCGCAGCCACTGAGCACAATACCGACCCCTTGCTTGTAATACACGCCGACGTGGTGGATGTAGTTGTTGTCGGCGTAGTTTTCTGCCGGGGTAAGCGTGACGCGATCGCCGCCGGAGACCACAACTCCGGAGCGCCCCACTTCGTAGATGTCGTTGCCGAATACTCCGTTGCCCCGGCCGCCATCGACTACCACTGCGTTGCCGTTGTAGTCGCCTACGTTGCGGATGGTGCAGCCGGCCACCAGGCACTGGCGGCAATCGCGCAGCACCACCGCGTCGCCGTCGCAGCATTCGATCGTCAGCCCGAACAGCCGGATGTGCTCGGCCTGCGGCCCCAGTTCGATTACTGTCCGCATCGTGGGGGCGTACACCGGGGTGCCAGCCAAAGGTCGAGGCGGCCAGAAGTACAACGTGCCGCTGGAGCGGTCCAGATACCATTCGCCCGGGCTGTCCAACTCTTCCAGCGCATTTTGCACGTAGTAGCGGTCGCCGGGACGGATGGGGTACGAACAGTCGCCGGCCAGCGTTACCTTGCGCGTGTTGCGGTCGATCGACGCTATGGGCACGATGTTGTTCCACCAGTTGTACCGCGGAAAGACGAACACTTCGACTTCCTGGGGTTTGGCCCACCAGCGGGCGTCCTGCCCCTTGTAGAAGAACTCGCGCCGGCTTTCGTTGGGGATATCCTGATACATGGGCACCGGCTTGCCGTCGGCATAAGCGAACCCGCCAGCGTAGGGATTATCCGGGTCGAAGTTCGGATAGCGGGCCAAATGCTGCCGCTTGCCGTCGAAGAACAGTTGCCGAAACTGGGCGCCTTTCGGAAAGCCGGCTGCGGTGATGTCGGCCTTGAGAATGCTGCCCTTGTGCGGCACGAAATTGCTGATCGCTCGCCCGCCGACCAGCACTGGCTTCTCCTGCCCATAGGCCCTGTAGATTATCGGTCCAGCTTCCGTGCCGGAGTCTTCCTTGCCCAGCCGAAACGGTTGCTCGAGGCAATAAGTGCCGCCGCGGATCAGCACCGTGGCCCCGTTGCGTAGTTCGCCGCGGGCCTTGAGCTTGCGCAACTCGTCGCGGACACGATGAAGCGTGGCCAACGGGCCGTCGGTCTTGGCGGCGTTCGGCTCCGGCAGTCGGCCAGACCAGTTGTCGTTTCCGGCCGGCGATACGTACAACAGCACTCCCACCGGCTCCACAGCGCTTGCTTCCGGCGCAGCAATGGTTGGCAGGCCGGGGCGCTCGAGCTGAGCGGAGCTGGCGGCGGGAATTCCGTCGGGCACGTAGGCCACGAACAGCCCAAAGATGGCCACCGCGGCAGCCACTGCCTGAGACCTGAAGCCAATAATGCCAACACGGACCACCGTTATTTCTCCTATCAATTCCCTGGTTTTTTTGCGCTTTGAAAGCCCAATTAAAGCATTGCGCCTCAGTAGTAGCAGGCCGCCATGTAGGCCAAAGCCGGCAAAACAGGTCGCAACTTTTCCCTTTCTGCACAAAACTTTTCCCGTTCTGCACTAAGCACTGCGCGTACTGAAGTAAATAACGGCTCGGACTGAAGTTCAAAGCAGCCTACTTGTTCGACTGGGTGGCATGGCCCGCTTGCCCAGCCTTGCGATAACAACGTTTCATTACCAAGACACCAAGACACAAAGGCGAACATGTGAAATTCGGTATTAATCGCACTGAAAGTTTCTCGGAAGCTCTAAGGAAAAAGGAAACCCCAAAAACTCAGCTAGCCCATTTCCTCAGCACAAGAGTACCAGGAAAGATCGTTGTGTTTGAGCCTGTTTATTGCTAGAAGTCGGAAACGATTTTTAAGGGCCGCCGTCAGAAAGCAACTTGAGTCGCTTTAGGTAGGAAATAACTTGACGTGCCCTATGTGGCAAACAACACGATGCGTCGAAGGTAGGCCACAACCCGACTTGCAGCCGGCCGCGGAATCGCTTTTCCACTCCTGGGGCAGCCAAGCGATGCACCATCGGCTTTTGCCGCCGTGAGCACGGGCTTGCCAACCGGGATTTTACGGCGTGTCCCTAGTAGCCTTCTAGCATCGCCTCGAACTGTCGCTGGTCGATGACCGGCACACCCAGTTGTTTGGCCTTTTCTAGCTTGCTGCCAGGGTTATCGCCGGCAAGCACGAAGTCGGTATTTTGCGAGACGCTCGATGCAGCCCGGCCGCCGTGCCGGGCGATCAGCTCTTCGATCTGCTGCCGGGTGTAGCCTGGCAGTGTGCCGGTGACCACGATGGTTTTGCCCTCCAGCGCCCGCGAGGCAGCCGGTGCAGCCTCGGCTTCCATTTTCACCCCCAACTGCTTCAGGTCCTCGATGGTCTGTTTTCCCCAGGGGCTGCGAAGGAAGTCGTACACGCTCTGAGCAATGACCGGCCCGATTTCGCTCACCTGGCTGATCTCCTCCACCGTGGCTGTGGCCAGCCTGTCGATGCTGCCGAAGTGCTGCGCCAGACTGCCAGCCACGCGCGGGCCGACGTGCCGGATGGCCAGCGCCGTGAGCACGCGGGCCAGGCCCCGATCCTTGCTTGCCTGGATGTTGGCCACCAGCTTTTCCGACGAGCGGCGTCCCATTCGCTCCAGGCCCTCTAGTTGCTCGGCCTTCAGCCGATACAGGTCGCCGAAACAGGTGACCATTTTCTTTTCCACCAACTGATCCACTAGCTTTTCGCCCAGGCCTTCGATGTCCATGGCAGTCCGGGCGGCGAAAAAGCGGATGCGTTCTTTCAGTTGCGCCGGACACTGGAGGTTCGGGCAGCGGATGTACACTCCGCCCTCGTCTTTGACTAGCTTGGTGTGGCACTCGGGGCATTGGGTGGGGAAGACGAACTTGCGCAGCGGTTTGTCGCGCAGGTGTTTTTCCACACGTACCACGTGGGGGATGATCTTGCCGGCCTTTTCCACCACCACCACGTCGCCGATGCGCACGTCTTTGCGCTCGATTTCGTCGGCGTTGTGCAGGCTGGCCCGGCTGACGATGGTGCCGGCGATTTCGACCGGCTCCAGATCGGCCACTGGCGTAATGGTGCCCGTCTTGCCCACCTGAACGCGGATGTCCTTGACCCGCGTGGTCGCCTCGTACTTCTCGAACTTGTAGGCGATCACCCAGCGCGGCGCCTTGGCGGTGCTGCCCAGTTGTTCGCGCTGCCGCAGGTCGTTAACCTTCAGCACCAAGCCGTCGATCTCGAAGTCCAGCTCGTGGAGCCGTTCCACCAGCGCCTGGCAGTGCTCCACGGCCTGGTCGAAGGAGTCGAAGCATTTCACTTGCGGCGTGATTGGCAGCCCGTAGCGCTGCATTTGCTCGAGAAATTCCATGTGCGTGTGGAAGCTGATCCCTTGGTAAGCCCCCACGCTGTGGCAAAAGAATCGTAGACGGCGTTTTGCGCACTCGCGGGGATCCAGCAGGCGGATGCTGCCGGCAGCAGCATTGCGGGTATTGGCCAGCAGGCGCTTCTTATCCGCTCCTTCGCGGCTGAGCTGCTGGTTCAGGGCCACCAGGTCCGAGTTGGTCATGTACACTTCGCCGCGAACTTCTAGCAGCGCCGGGGCCGGCTCGCCATGGAGCCGCAGCGGGATGCCACGCACCGTGCGGACATTGTGGGTCACGTCGTCGCCCACTAGACCATCGCCGCGTGTCACCCCGCGCACCAACTGGCCGTTTTCGTACACCAGCGAAATCGCTACTCCGTCTACCTTCAGTTCCACCACCCACTCGATGTGTTGCCCCGGCAACAGCTTGGCCACCCGATGACCGTAGGCGCGCAGTTCATCCAGACTGTAAGTGTTGTCGATCGACAGCATCGGCACCCGGTGCCGCACTTGCTGGAGGCCTTCGACCGGCTGATCGCCGATGCGTTGGGTGGGACTGTCGGGCGTGACCAGCTCCGGGTGTGCGGCTTCCAGCTCCTTGAGCCGCTCGACCAGCCGATCGTACTCCAGGTCGGAGATCTCCGGCGCGGCCTCCACGTAGTACTTGCGATCGTGATAGCGGATCAACTCGCGCAGCCGGGCGATTTCCGTAGCGGCATCCGACATCGCACTCATCTCCGCATAGCCCACCGTTATGACATACTATGGCATACAGAGTGCAAGAACCGAGCGCTCGGCCAGTGACCGACAAGCCGACAGCCGAAGATGCTTATCCATCGCAAGCACACGCCGCCGGGCACGGTCCGGTCATATCGCGCAGCGGATGGGGAATCAGGCACAGCATCTTTAGCGGCACTTCGCCGGTGTTGCGGAACTGGTGCGGCTGGCCGGGCGGTACATACACCACGCTGCCAGGACGCAGCGGATGTTCCGTGCTGTCTTCCAGTACTGTACCGGCCCCTTCCAAAACAAACACTTCGTGCTCGTAACCGTGCGCGTGGTGCGGCGTGTGTCCGCCGGGTGCGACCTCGAACAGTCGCATGGTGAAGCTAGGTGCACCGTCGTCCGGCCCGACCAAACAGCGAATCAAACACCCCACCGCACCGGGCATATCCACCGGCTGGGCCGGGACCTGTTGATAGTGAACGACTTTCATGCTTCGGTTCCTCAAGCGGATGTAGTGCAAACCGCCGTGGCACATCTGGCGAACCGCTCAGCGCAAAAATCGCAAACAGCCCCTGCTGGCGGCGTCGCATAACGACGACGGCCTATGCCACAACATCATGCACCAGCCACACCGCTTTGCCTAGCAGGGCGCGAGGTTTTGTAAGCTGTTGGCTGCCGGCGCGCTAAGCCATTTTTTGCCGGTGCCTTCGAAGCAGTTTTGCGACCTGTAGCAGGGCCGACAAGGGCGTTCACCGTTCATCGGCGCTACCGCCGGTCAGCTCCGGCGCCTGCAACATCCGCGGGGCAACGCCGACCGTCTTGGGCGCATCGAGTTGCTTATCTTTGGTGCCGGAAATGCCCAGCTCGGCAAAACGCCGGGCGGTGACCAGCACGCGCGACTCCAGCGCGCCGACGGCGCTGTTGTACGCCTCGGTAGCCTGCTGGAGCGACTTGCCCAGCTTCGTCCAGTGCTCGGCCATCTTGGCCAAGCGACTGTACAGTTCCTGCCCAAGCTGGCGAATCTGCTCGGCGTTTTCGGCAAGCATTTCTTGTTGCCAACCGTAGTGAACAGCCTTGAGCAATGCGATGAGCGTGGTGGGCGAGGCCGGTATCACTCGCCGCTCGGTCGCCCATTCGATGAGTGTGGGGTCCTGCTCCACCGCGGCGCTAAAGAACACTTCGCCGGGCAGAAACAGCACCACGAACTCCGGCGACTGCTTGAACTGGTCGAAGTACGACTTGCGGCCCAGCGACTCGATGTGGTTGCGCACTTGCTGGGCATGGGCACGGAGCAGCTCGGTTCGTCGCGGCTCGTCGGCCGCTTCCACCGCATCCAGATAGGCTGTCAGCGGCACTTTGGCATCGACGACGATGGTTTTTCCGCCGGGCAGTCGGACCAGCATGTCGGGCCGCAGGCGACCGTCTTCGATTTCGGTCGACTGCTGCTGATAGAAGTCGCAATGGTCCTGCATTCCGGCCAGTTCGACCACCCGTTGCAACTGTATTTCCCCCCAGCGCCCGCGAACCTGCGGTTTGCGGAGTGCTTGTACCAGTCGGGCGGTTTCGGCGTGCAACTGGCGCTGCCCTTCAGCCAGTGCGCCGACCTGTTGTCGCAGGGCCTCGTATGCCCCCACACGGGCCTTTTCCAACTCGGCGATCTTGGCATCGACTTTCTCGAGGCTTTCTTTAACTGGCTTGACCAACTCGCCGATGGCCTGCTGCCGCTTCTCCAAGTCGCCTTTGGCCGCCTCCTGGAACTTTTCCAAGGTGGCTTTGGCCAGCTCCAGGAACGAGCGGTTGCTGGTCTGAAGGGCATCGGCTGCCAGGGCTTTGAAGGCGTCGGCCAGTTTTTGTCGGGCCTCGTCCAGTACGGCTAGCTTTTCGGCCGCCTGCTTGCGTTCCTCTTGGATAAGCGTGCTGAGCTGGCCGACCTTGACGCGCAGCTCGCTTTCGGTTTGCTGGGCGGCCCGTAACCGCTCTTCCAAAGTGCGATACTCGGCGGTCAGTTGATCGAAGGCCTGTTGCCGGGCGGTCAAGCGTTCCAGCAGCGCGGCCCGCTCCGACTGCAACTCGGCCACCGCCTGACTGCGAGCCTGCTCGACCCGCTGTCGCCACCACAGCCAAGCACCGCTGCCGCCCAGCGCCAGCCCGATTGACAAAAACAGCAAGTACAGTAGTGGTTCCATGGTGGACCTGCTTTGTAAAGCCCCAGAGGTCCGCGGGCCGGGCCGGGATGTTTCGGCGGAGAGCGCCACAGGGCGTTCAGCCGACGCCCAGCCTGAAGCGTTCAGCCGACGCCCAGCCGTAAGCGTGTGCCCCCGGTGCTTATATCCGGAATATCGAATATCGAATTCCGGCATGTCGAAATCCGGACCCGACAGCGCTACCGACGGCCTGGACCATCCGACGTTAGCCAGCCCCGAGCCTTCCCGGTCTGTCGGGTGCAGGCGGTCTTGTTAGGGAAATCAGAGAAAATGGTACGGTTAGCTAAACAACATGGCCAGGGCGGGTCGCCAGCCGGACTCGCCCTGGCCGGGGATGCGCGCACAAACGATCACGCTGCTACCTCAAGCCAGGCACCTGGCCCGAGCGCAACGCCATCCGTGCGACTGCGAGCAAACTGATGTGGCGACTAATCCTCTGCCAGTTTGCCCTGCGGGTCGCCACCATTGCGGGTGATGGCAAACATATACGTGGCCGGGTCTATCCGCCGGTTGATCGCCCGCACGTTATTGTCCGCAAATAGGTGAATTACCACATCCGGGTGTCCGGACGACGGCCCGTAAATGAACTGGCTCGGATCAGGCAAAGTCATATCGCCGCCGGGGTTGACCAACTGGTAAGTCTGTTTTTCGGCGCCCTTTGGGCTGTAGTCGCAGCCGATGGTCGGCTTGGCGGTCATCGAGGCCACGGCTTCGTCGTCGAACTTCGGGCCGACGTACCCAGCCGGTGCAAAGTACAAGTTACGGTAAGAGATGAACTGCAACCGGTTGTTTTGGTCATCCACCGGGTTGAGGCCGTACACGGTGACCTCGGCACCGACCGTCCACCGGCTGAACACGTAGTCCATCGACTCCACACAAAGGATGGTGTTGGCCGTCCCGTCGGCCATGTCGGCGAACCGGCTAGCGGTGCCGGGATAGCATGCTCCGTCGGGATGCATACCCTTGGCCGCTTCAGCTCCGCCGTAAAGCGGCTGGGTGGGTGTGGGCGACGCAAACGCTAGACTCTCGTAGTGCGTGGCCCCCATCGCCTTGTAGTTGGTTACGGCGCCGGTCTTGGATTCCGGCTCGGCGTACTGCGGGTTGGGGTTGCTCGGGCAGATGAAGGTGTTGATGCGGGTATTGAGGGCCTCAAGGTGAGCATCGGGCGACTTGCGAGTGTCCAGCGGCCGGCGCAACGGTCCAGTCTGCGGGTTCTTGATGTCCAGCGAGTCGTAAAGCTGCCGCTGCTCCAACTGCGGCAACAACATCACCAAAAAGCTCCACCCGTCGATGGCGATGATCCGCCGCGTGTTCGGGTCGCGGGTGACGCGGGCCGAGGGCGGAATGGTCTTGGCCGTGTTCTCGTAGTTGTGGAAGGCCAGACCAATCTGCTTCAGGTTGTTCAGACACTTGCTGCGGCGCGCCGCTTCACGCACCGCCTGAATGGCCGGCAACAGCAGGCCAATCAGCATCGCCAAGATGAGCATCACCACCAACAATTCCACGAGGGTAAAACCCCCTTTGCAACGATGACGGTTCATAAGACCACCCTCCGACAAAAAATGATGATAAGAAAAAAACCAGCGGCCAACGCGGCCGCACTATCCGCTTTTTTATTGCTCTAGGCTGTTTTATCGTCTTTATCGTCCGACGCTGCCAGCGACGAATGCGATTTTTTCGCCGCATGACACAAAACTTATAACGCGCCTAGTTGCTCCGCAAAAGGGATAAGCACAGACCGGCAATCGGGCCACGATACTTGATAGCGGTATCGTGGCTGGTGGTCCGTCATGCTGCCGCCGATTAGAACCCGCGCAGACCGCCCCCAGCGCGTTATTCGCCTATCTCTTGCCCATGGTCATTTTACCGGAATGTGCCGGGGCGTGTCAAATCGATATGGTAATTAGCTCCGTTGCCCCGTTTACAGCATGGAAGCACCGTTGGGCTGGTCGCTTGAGTGTTCCATCCAACAGCATCTGCCAAAAGCTACACGCCGTTTTTGGCTGTTTGTGGAGAAGCACAGCGTTTTTGAGGAAGTGCCGCCGGAGGTCACTTCGCGGGCTTATGCGCCACGATGACCGAGTTCATATCTTCGCGGCGGATTACCCATTGCGGCTCTAAGAAACCGGCTGCTTGCAGGTCTTCGGCAAACTCGTCGTACGTGAAGGTACCACCGGACTGGGTGTTCAGCAGCATGTTGATGGCAAACAACGCGCCATCGGTTGGCTGCGTTCGGCAGGGTTGCATTACAATGTCGCGGAGGGCAATTCGCCCGCCGGGAACCAAGGCCATAAACACCTTCGAGAACAGTTCGCGGTTATGGGCTCGCGAGTGCTGATGGGCGATGGCGCTCACCCAGGCGAAATCTGCGCCGGCCGGCAGCGGATCGCGGTAGAAATCGCCGGTTGCCAGGGTGATTCTCTCGGCCATTCCGCTGGCGTCTATCCGGGCACGGGCCTGCGCGATGGCGTCGGGAAGATCGAAGATCGTGGCGGTGCTCGCCGGAACGGCGCGCAGGAAGGCCAAAGTCCAGGTTCCGGAAGCGCCGCCGACGTCGAGCAAATGGCGGAAGTGGGGTGGGCCGAGCTGGGCAACCAGTTCATCGGCGATCGGCGCGCAAATGGCGTGCATGGCAGCGATAAAAGCGGCACGGTCGGCCTCCCAACCGCGGATACTCGCCGGCCGAGGGGCGGGAAATCCGGCCTTCACCGTCCAGGCCAGTTGCGACCACGCGCGCTGTCCGTTGGCCATGTGTTGCAACATCGGCAATATCGACTCGGCGGAGCTTTCCGCTACGGGCAATTGCTGCTGGATTACCGGTTCGGTGAGCAAGCAGCGTAGCTCCGGCGGTACGCAGTAGCATCCTTCGTTTTTTTCCAGCGCACCGAGGGCGACCAGAGCGTCCAGCAACATGGTAGTGGCCCGCAGGTCGCCGCTGATCCGTCCGGCCACTTCCGCTGCCGAAAGCGATTCGGCGCCGATCGTCGTCCAAATATCCAATTCTGCTGCGGCCGCCAGCACAGCGGCGGCCCGGAAACCGTTAGCCAATTCCAGCAGTCGTTGGCGGTCGGGAATATGCTTGGTCATCGCAATGCTCCGCAGGTTAGCAGTTCGCATCGCTGCCGAATGCATTCTACAATTGTAAGAAGGTTTGAAACAGGAAGGCGAAGCGTTGAAACGACTCTTGATCGTGTTTGCGATTTGGTTGGCAGTCGGCGGCCTGGGCGCAGGCCCCCTGCACGCGGCCGAGGATTCGGTAGGCAAGCCTGCGCTGGGAGAGTCGCGCACATCGCTGTGGCGTTTCGGGATGATCGTCACCGCCACTGGCGGCCCATGCGGAGCGATGACCGGGCACGTGACCATTCCGGGCGAGTGGCCCGAACAGAAAGTGCGTACGGTTGAGGAAGATCGCTCGCCGGGAGTGACCATTCAGTACAAGACTCTCGAGGGCAACGTGCGACAGATGGAGGTGAAGATCGCCCGGCTGGCGGCCGGGGCGGAGGCGCGAGCGGTGGTCACTTTCGAGGTCACGCGCGCCGTTCAGCGTCCGCCGCAGCATACCGACGGCTTCATCGTCCCCAATGCGAAGAAACTGCCGAGCCAGTTGCGCCAGTATTTGTCGCCCAGTCCGTACATCGAAGCGACGCATCCGGAAATCGTCGCTTTGGCCGAGCAGATCGGCAGCCAGTCGTCTAGCGGATGGCAGCGTGTGGAGGCGATCTACGATTGGACGCGGCAGAAGATCGAATATCGTAAGGACACCCCGCCCAAGAGCGCCGTGGCGGCAATAAAAGACGGCTTCGGCGATTGCGACGAGATGTGTTCGGTGTTTGTGGCGTTGTGTCGGGCAGCGGGCGTCCCGGCCCGAATGGTGCGCATTCCACGGCATGTGTACGCCGAGTTTTACTTGGAAGACCAGCAAGGAAAGGGCCAGTGGTTTGCGTGCCAATTGGCTGGGGCGCGCGAGTTCGGGGGGATCTCGCACCACGAGCCGATTTTGCAAAAGGGCGACTCGTTTAAGCTGCGCGTGTTCGATCCGGCCGCCAAAAGATACAAGCTGGAAACATATCGTCTTGTGCCAGATACGCTGGTGGGATTGCCTGTGCCCGGCGGCGGTCAGCCGCAACTGAGGTTGATCGCCGAACCGGCCGACAATTAGAGGCATTAATAAAACAGAACTCCAACAGGGTTTGCCTAACCAACGTGCTTGCGACACAGCCCCACAAAAGGTCGGTTGGTTAGATGATCTTAGCAGTCGCTCACGCCTTCTGCCGGTGGCCACACATTAGGGAACACGATATGCGACGCTGCAAGACCTCTGTACTGACAGCGGTTTATTGCCTTGGCACGCTTCTGGCGGCCGTGCCGCCGGCCGCCGCTCAGTTTCGCGACGTTGAGCCAGGCGGGATACGCTTGGGCGAGTCGCGCGAATTGGGTTATCGGGCCGGAGTGGTCATTCAAGCCGTCGGCGGAGCGTGCAAGGGGATCGTCGGCTATGTGCCGGTTCCCAACGAGTGGCCGGAACAAGACGTTCAGATCGCCGCCGAAGAGGTGTCGCCGGAAGTGAAAGTCAGCTACGAGATGGTCGAAGGCACGGTGAAGCTGATGCTGGTGCGCATCCCGTTGCTGGAAGCCGGCAAAGAGGCAAAGGCCACTTTCACCTACAAGATTCGCCGGCGTCAGATTCTTCCCCCTGCGGATACCACCCAGTTCGTGATCCCCGACCCGAAAAAACTCGATCGCCGACTGTCGGCCTACTTGGGCAAGAGTCCGTTCATCGAAGTCGGCGACCGGAAGATCGCCGCTTTGGCCAAGCAGCTTGGGGCCGATCGCAGCACGGCATGGCAGCGTGTGGAAGCGATCTACGATTACGTGCGGGAAAACGTAGAGCACAAGAAGATCGTGTATCGTCGCGGGACGTGCCGGGGAGCTGTGGCCGCTTTGAATGAGCGGCAAGGCAACCACGAGGACATCACCTGCTTATTCATAGCTATCTGCCGGGCTGCCGGCATACCTGCACGAACCGTTTGGGTGCCCGAACACTGCTACGCCGAGTTCTGCCTGCTGGATACGCAGGGCAAGGCTCACTGGTTTCCGTGCAATCCGGCCGGCGCGCGGGCGTTTGGCGAAATGCCGGAGCTGAAGCCCATTCTGCAAAAAGGCGATCGCTTCGTTCCGCCCTGGGACCGCCGCGAGGTGCAACGCTACATGACCGAGTACTTGACCGGCGCGCAGTTTCCCGGCGCCGGCCAACCAGTGGTCCGCTTCATCCGCGAACAGGTCGAACAGTTCTAAAGCGGACTGGGGTTTCGCCACTCCCCCGACGCAAAACCGCGCGGTACGCTTGACTTTAGGCGCTCAGCGGCGTTGGCCGCTTCAGTGCAATGGTTGGCAGTCGAATGGGGGACGGCTTTTTTCCGCACGGCGGCCGCAGCCGGACACATCCGACAAACAAGCATGGCTGTCGATGGTGTAACCGGCTTTGCCAGACGGTCGAGATAGCTCGTTGACGTAAGGGTACATGGCGTGCCTACCTCGATTTCTCCAGCGGGAATCCTCGGACCAAACGGCTCGGTTGCTCGCCGGATGAAAAACTACGAATACCGTCCGCAACAACTGGAAATGGCCGAGGCGGTGGCGCGGGCAATCGCCCGGCCGAATCACCTGATCGTGGAAGCTGGGACGGGTGTAGGTAAGAGCTTTGCGTATCTGGTGCCGGCGATACTGGCCACGGCCGAGGCGGCGGCCGGCCAGGCACAATCGACCACAGAGGACGACTCGGATATGTCCGGCGTACAAGAGGCCGTGAGCAAACGGCAGCCGGTGCGGGTGGTCGTCTCCACGCATACCATCAGTCTTCAAGAGCAACTGCTTCAGAAGGACATCCCCTTTCTCCGCAGCGTAATGCCCACTGAATTTACCGCCGTACTGGTAAAGGGTCGGGCCAACTATATCAGTCTGCGTAGGCTAGAGAATGCGTTGCAGCGTGCCGCCAGTTTGTTTCACGAGGAAGAAGAGTTCGAGCAACTTCGTCGGCTGCGGCAATGGGTTGCTCAGACCAGCGACGGTTCGCTATCGGACCTGGATTACCGCCCGCTGGAAAGCGTGTGGGACGAAGTGGCCAGCGATCACAGCAATTGCATGGGGCGCGATTGCCCGCACTACTCCAACTGCTTCTACTATGCCGCCCGCCGCCGAATGCAGCATGCTCAGGTGCTGGTGGTCAACCATGCTTTGTTCTTTTCCGATCTTTCATTGCGAATGGGCGGAGCGAGCATATTGCCGAACTATCGGATGGTGATTTTCGACGAGGCGCACACGCTGGAAGGCGTGGCCAGCGAGCACCTGGGGATCAGCATCACTAGCGGCCAGGTGGAGTATATTCTGCGCAAACTGTACAACCCGCGCACGAACCGGGGACTGCTAATTCACCATCGGCTGGGCGAAGCGCAGCGGCAGGTAATGGACTGCCGCCAACGCGCGCAGAGTTTTTTCCAGAGCATCGCCGACTGGCTGGCTGGGCAGCCGGCCGGCAAAGGTCGGGTGCGGCAAGCGGAGATTGTCCCCAATCCGCTTAGCGAAGGACTAGCCAAGCTGGCCGGAACCTTGCACCGTGCGGCCGACAAAATCAAACAGCCCGCAATGCGGCAAGACGTCATCGCGACAGCTTTGCGGCTGACGAGTCTGGGGGCCGCAATCGAAACCTGGCGGCGCCAGCAATTACCGGAGGCGGTTTACTGGGTCGAGCAGGAACAGGCGGGGCGATGGCAGCGGATCATCTTGGCCGCCGCACCGCTGGAGGTAGGACCTGTGCTGCAACAGCAGCTTTACAAGAAGACGCCCACCGTGGTCATGACCAGCGCCACGCTGGCCACGGCCGGCAATTTCGACTTCTTTCGCTCGCGTGTGGGACTGTGGGATGCAGAAACGCTGGCCCTGGGCAGTCCGTTCGATTACCAGCGCCAAGCCCAGCTCATCCTCCTGGAAGACATGCCGGACCCAGGCGAGCAGCCCGAGCAGTACCAAAGGGCAGTCAGCGCGATGATCCGCCGGTACGTGGCTCGCAGCCAGGGCAGGGCGTTTGTGCTGTTCACCAGTTACGAGATGATGACGCGTTCGGCCGAGGAATTGCGGCCCTGGTTCGCCGAGCAAGGACTGTCCTTGCTGTGCCAGGCAGAGGGCACGCCGCGGACAACCATGCTGAACAAATTCAAATCCGATCCGCGCAGCGTGCTGTTCGGGGCCGACAGTTTTTGGCAGGGGGTGGATGTGCCCGGCGCAGCATTGCAGAACGTCATTATCACCCGGCTGCCGTTCAGCGTTCCCGACCGCCCGCTGTTGGAAGCCCGACTAGAAGCCCTGCGCGCCGCCGGCAAGAATCCCTTCCGCGATTACCAGTTGCCCGAGGCCATACTCAAACTCAAGCAGGGTTTCGGCCGGTTGATCCGCAGCAGGCAAGACACCGGGATGGTGGTGATCTTGGACCCCCGGGTGCGCAGCAAGCCCTACGGGCGGCAGTTCATCGAGGCGCTGCCGAAGTGTCGCATGGTCGTCGAGTCGGCGGCCCAGTAACAAGCCCACTGCGGGCCTGGCGCATAGCCGACGCTTAGGCTTGCATCTGATACTTTCATTAGCGTACTTCGATTGGCGCCCAATCGGGCCACGGGCCGTGCGTCCCAGGCGCTTGTGCTTCCGGCTGGAGATTCTGACTGCCGGCGGTCACGCTACCTTATTAAGGGCAGACACACCATTAGTGGCAATTATACCACCCAATCTTATCATGGCAGCTACACCACCGATTCGAAAACTTGGTCCAGTTCTTCGTCTGGCACGCCGAAGGTAGTGCCCAGCGGCGCAAGTCGTTCAGTCTTGAAATACCGCGGCAACCGGTCGTGCGCCGGGCTGAAGCCGGCGGCGGTATTGAAGCGTCGTTCGCGGGCAAGCGTACTGCGGCCCAGCGTTTGGAAGTCTTCGGCCGTGTAGCGGCGGCCGTACACCCCGCCCAGCATGTCGCACATGGCGGTCATCGCCTCGGGGTTATCGAGCACGGCAAACGCCACAAACAGGCACAGGCCCGAAGCATCCAGCGCCGCAGTGGCTATTTGCAGCGATCGGCTAAGCTCTACCTGACCTTCGGGGCTGAGCGGATCGACCTTTCCGCCCACGTTGAGGATATTGGCGGCGATTGCGTAACCGGCCGTATGATCGGCACCCATGGGCGAGGTGGCGTAGGTTACTCCGATGCCGAACGCTCCCCGCGGGTCATACGCCGGCATCGACTGGCCTTTCACCGTGGGCACACGCTGCACCCCGTAGGCTTTGCCCAGCACTTCTGCGCCGGAGGCGATCAGCCTGCCCAAGGGAGTACGCGCTCTTACCTCTTCCAAAAGTCGGATGGCTCCATCAGCATCGCCAAAGGGGATGATACCGGCTTCCATGGCCACGGCGAGCGTGGCCCCGGTCTCGATGGTGTCCAGGCCCAGGTCGTCTTCCATGCGGTCCATTCGGGCGATGGCGTCCAGGTCGGCGATGCCGCAATCGGCCCCGTGCGCCCAAATGGTTTCGTACTCCGGCCCTTTGGTGACATATTGCCCTTGCTCGTCCACGTAAATGCGCGAGCAGCGGATGCTACATCCGCGATGGCAAGCATGGGCAATGATGCCGCCCCGCTGTTTGATGATGTCGTGCTGGTGTTCGCCGCTGATGGCCTCGGTGCCCTCGAACTGCCCGCTGCTGAAGTTCCGCGTCGGATAAGCCCCGGCGGCATTTATCACGTTGGCCAGCACGTTGGTGCCGTACTTGGGCAGCGCTTCGCCGGTAAGCGGATTATTTTTGAGACATTCGTTGAAGCGCTGGGCAGCGCTTTTGAACATCTGGACGTCGGCGGGTTTGGGCCGCTGGCCGCCGCGCGGGTCGATGACTATCACCTTCACACCTTTTGAGCCCATGACAGCGCCTAGTCCGCCGCGGCCGCAGTGCCGGGTGGGACGGCCTTCCACGTCGGTGACCGCGACGCTGGCTGCCAGGGCAAGCATCTCGCCAGCCGGCCCGATGCTGATGCACGAAACCTCTTCTCCGAACTCCGCCCGCTGCCGCGCAACGGTGTCGTAGTTGCCCAACCCTGCCAGCTCGTCGGCAGGCTCGATGCGCACTCCGCCGGCCGTAACCACCAATCGGTACAGCTTGCCTGCGGCCGGTTTGCCTTCCAACACCAAGGCTTTGACGCCGGCTAAACTCAAGTCGATGGCACCCATGCCGCCCGAGTTGCTCTCTTTGATTCCGCCTGTGAGCGGGCTTTTCGCCCCAGTCGACAGCCGTCCGGAGCATGGCGCACCAGTGCCGGTGAGTATCCCGGGAGCAAACACCAGCTTGTTCTCGGCTGACAGCGGATGGGCAGTCGGCGGCACCTCGTCGGCTATGATCGCTGATGTCAGCGCCCGACCGCCCAGTTCCGCGTACTCGGGCTTGGGCTGCTCGGCTCGCACCGACAATTCCGACATATTCACTCGATAGATCACTGCCATGACACATCCTCCCGGCGGTCGCTAGTGGACCGCTTTCCGTCGTTTCTTCGCCACCACTCCACGCTTATTCAGACGGCGCACGCCGACCCATCATTGCCCAAACGAGAGAACGCCCATACTTCGCACCTAGCTAGCTTACAGAATTGTATAACAGAATTGTATATCCGATCGCTACAATTGAATCAATCGCCTGGCACGGCGGACGGCGGGCAAGCATTACTGTCGCCCTGCACCGCAAGACAATCAGCAACAATGACAGCCGAGTGCGACAACGGCGACACTCAGCGACGGCGCCGCAGCGGGCGCCGATTGGCAGCTAGTGCCATTGTCGCGACGGCGCTGGGCTATGCCACGGTGGTGGTGCTGTCGATGTTCCTCGAAGAATCGTTGGTGTATTTTCCCATCCGGTATCCAGAAGGCGACTGGAAGCCGCTGGACTTGCGCTACGAAGACGCCCAGTTTACCGCCGCCGACGGCGTGCGGCTGCACGGCTGGTATCTACCGCATCCCCAACCACTGGCCAGCGTGCTATTCTGCCACGGTAACGCGGGAAACATCACACATCGGGCCGAGCTGTTGTGGATGCTCCAGAATCGGGTGGGAGTGTCAGTGCTCATTTTCGACTATCGCGGTTACGGCCGCAGCGAAGGCAGACCCACCGAAGCCGGCATACTGGCCGATGCTCGGGCGGCACGTACCTGGCTGGCCGCGCGCGAGGGCATCGCCGAAAGCCAAATCGTATTGATGGGCGAATCGCTCGGCGGAGGCGTGGCCGTCGATTTGGCTGCCGCCGACGGGGCGCGGGCGCTAGTGCTGCAAAAGACCTTCACTTCCCTGCCCGACGTGGCCGCCTACCACTTCCCTTGGCTACCGGTGCGCTGGCTGATGCGCAACCGCCTGGACTCGCTCAGCAAGATCGGCAACTACCGCGGGCCGCTGCTGATGTGCCACGGACAGCCGGATTCGATCGTCCCCTACGAATTGGGCCGCAAGTTGTTCGAGGCGGCCAACGAGCCGAAGCATTTTATCTACCTCCCCAGACACGACCACAACGACCCGTTGCCGCCGACGTACTACGAACAACTCAAACAGTTTCTGGCTGCTTTGCCGCCAAGGGGCCAGTGATTGTGCAGAGCCGGCGATTTGTCGCGGCCTGCCCGTTTGACTGGCTACCTCCGACCGTTATACTTGTCCAGCAGGTATACTTGTCCAGCAGGCCAAAACGTTGTGCTTGACCAGCGGGCTAATCTGTTACGTTAAAATTGGCCAGCAGGCCAGTCTGTCGTTAGTGGCAAGATCGTCATCAGTCAGTTCACCAGCCAGGTTGTCCAGTTTATCAGTTTTATCAGTCAGGAGCCAACTGTTATGTCGACCGCCGACCAGCGTTACGACGAAGCCATCGCCTTGCAACAAGCCGGGAAATTGGAAGAGGCGGTCGCTCGATTAGAGTCTTTGGTTTCCGATGAGCCGCACTACGTGTTGGCGCACGCCGCTCTCAGTGTCTTTTACAGCAAACAGGGGCGACACGACGAGGCGGTTCGCCACGCAAAACGGGTGTGCGAGTTAGACCCTGATGACCCGTTCAGCTACATGGCGCTAAGCATCACCTGCCAAAAGGCGGGCCGTTTAGGAGAAGCCGAAGAAGCGATGCAGATGGCTATCGACAAGCAATGGGCCGCCCACCGCAAAGCGGCCGAGGCGTAGCGGCTCACACCGCCGGCCGCTGCTCCGCCCGACTTTGGCGCAGCGCCGGCGCCGCGGCCTATGGCTCTCACCAGTTGAGTGTACCGGGGTTCCACGGCCAGTAGTGTTTCTTGGAGCCTCCGAAGCGGAACTCCGCTGCACCGGTCAGCGACAGGTTGTGGAGGGTGTTCAGCCCTTGCGAAGCCACAGCGATGTTGTCGATGCACTCGACCCGTAGTGCCAGCGCCTTGTGGATGCGGAATTTCAACCCCATGCCAATCGGCATACCCAGTTGCGTCACGTCGTGGCCCATCGCTGCACGGTCTTGGAAGCTGATGTGCGACGTGCCCAGCCCGACCAGCAAGTAAGGTCGCAGTCCGCTATCGCCCCAGGGATAATAGACCGCTTGCAAATCCCAAAGGAACAGCGACGCGTATCGCGTGCCGTCGTAGCGGCGGCGGTGCGCGTGGTTAGGGGGATAGCCGGCCAGGTCGTCCATGTAATTCTGATACGCTATCGCGCGCGCGCTGTCGCGCAGGGCCACATTGCCCCACGAGAAGCGCATTTCCAGCCCCCAATATTGATTCAAATCGTATCCCAACCGCAGACCGCCGAAGAAGCCTTCTTCCCCATCTACCCAATCGCTGATGATCGTGCCGCCGAAAACGCCGCCGGCAAACCAAGCGACGCTCAGCGGCCGCCGCAGCCAGCTTTCGCGCTGCATAAGCTGCCCACGGTGCTCGTCGCCGTAATGCTGCACCCCGAAAAAACTTCCCAGCCGTTGCCGCAGCGGCAGATGCGCATAAGGGCGTGGGCAAGGGCACTCCGCGCCGTCCAGCTCCGTCATCCGGCCTCTTTGGTCCACGTACGCGCCGATGGCCGCCGGCGGCCCCCAATCCCGCTGAAGCGCCCCCCAACTGCTTTCGACATGGCGGCCCGGCGAATCGAAGACCGGCGGCTTGTCGGTGGCATCGGGCTGCGCGACCGATAGCGATGGTGGTGGCTCTGGCGCAACGACTGGCTCGGCAGCGAAAACTATTGTTGTCTGAAGTAGAAGCAATCCGGCCAATGCCCGCAATAAACCACCGGCTACTGGCTGGCGACTCTTGACACCCGCTGCGCGCAAGGTTCCCGTTCCCTTGGTGGGGGAAATTAAGGCGTCTTGCCCAGCGCGTGGGTTATTTGCGGATTCGCGCTGTTGCATCGGCCGCGCAAGCCTTGCGCAAGTTGCGCCGCGCCCCGACGGCGCCGAAATATTACTACAGCCTCGAGTAAGGCCAAAATCGCAGGAGTACCGAAAGGCCAATACGACAAGTCCGAACTGACCAGCCGTCGCCGGCCGCCGGCAATGCCGCACGCCGCGGCCGAGTGTTTCGCCGGCGCCCAGCGCCTGGTCTTTCCGGCGTCTTTCCGATGTCTTTTTTGCGATGTCTTTTTTAAATCACCACCGGCCGCGATGGCGCGCAACTACCCTAGCGGCCGGGAAGCGGGATTATGACGACGCGCCCCCTCGGTGTCAATTGCACACGTCACACAGTTCGCTTGCGGTCTCTACGACTTTTTTATCGACACGCCACTTTATTGACACGCCACGCTGCGCGGCGATACTATCTTGAAAATGGGACTATCTTGAAAGTGGGAAAACAATCCCGCTGATGATGTTCCCCGGGCGATTAGCTCAGTTGGTCAGAGCGCCACGCTTACAACGTGGAGGGCGACAGTTCGAACCTGTCATCGCCCATCAAACCCTTATGTAGCAAGTATTTACGTCAAGCGAGCGGTAAACATTCGGCCAATCCGCGTTTCGGCTTACCTAAGTTGCCTAAGTTAACCAGACGGTTCGCCGTAACTCGTTGTCAAGCAGTGAGTTGCTGACAAGTGGCCGCAATTGCCTACCGGGTTGGGTGAATATCTACGTTCTGCCGCTGTCTGCAAGCGGTTTAATCCACGAAACGAGCAGTTCGCCAAGCTGATAGCACGCGTGGACCCCCAGATCGATGTTTTTATCCCCGCGCGGGGCTTCTGACGCGCCGCAAGCTGTGGTCGAGGCATAGGGCAGCGGCCGGACAGGGTGGCAAAAAGACGACGGCCTTCGCCAATCAGATATCTAGATTCTGTTCCCTTTATTTCTCCTCGATTTTGTGTATTGATTGTTCTAACTTATCCACCGATGCCGACGCGGTGCTTTTTTCGGCCTGTGCAGTTATCCTGGGCAGATGTGCGAATTGCGTAGCGCGCAGGCAAGGCAGTGTAGCGGGCTGTTGGTTGTTATTCTGGCCACCTGCGTGGATGTGCGCAATCGGAGGGCTTTGGCCCTTGGAAAACAAGGAGGTGAAGCGCTCCAATTTGCGGACAATCGAAAATCGGGTCGATTAGAATTGTCCGAAATTTGCGTCGGGCAGACATTACAATCAAAGCAGGGACCTTCACCGGGAATAAGCATCGGCGTTGAGAGCGAAACCACCGAACGTTGCCGTCTGAAGATGAGTCAGCCGAAGCATCGCGTGCAGGCCGAATCTGGGGCAAATGCAGACTCTCATGCTTTGTTTCTGCGGTTGTACACGCGGCACCAGCACCGCATTATGGCCTACATCTTCACGCTGGTGGCCAATCGCGCCGATGCTGAGGACCTGCTGCAAGAGACCGCGGTGGTGCTGTGGGAGAAGTTCGACAGTTTCCAGCCGGGCACGGATTTTGTCGCCTGGGCCTGCCGGGTGGCGTTCCTGAAGGTGTTGAACCACCGCAGGCGGTCGGCGCGGGCCGATCTGCTATTGGAAGACGACTTGTTAGAAGCTGTTGCCGGACGAGCAATCGAGCTTGCGCCGCAGTTGGACCGCCGGCGCGAGGCCCTGGAGGAATGCATGAAACGGCTATCGGAACGCGACCGGCGAATGATCCTTGCGCGATATGAACCAGGCGGGGGGGTGCAGCGGGCAGCCGAAGCCTCTGGTCGCTCGTTAGAGGCTGCTTACAAGGCCCTGTACCGAATTCGCAAAGCGCTGTTCGATTGCGTCACCCTGCGCATTGCGGAGCCAAGCGCCCGATGAGCCTTACCGACCGACAAATCGGCGAGTTGGAGCAATTGCTGTCGGACCTGGCCGACGGACGGCTTACGCCAGGCCGCCGCGCGGCGCTGGGGGCCATTCTGCGCGCCGCGCCGGAAGCTCGCGACTATTACATCCGCTTCATGTCGCTGTGTTGCGATTTGCACGAGCAGGCTGCTAAGGAGTTAGGCTCGGACGAACAGCAGTGCGACGATTGCCAGCCGGAATGCGGCGGTTCACGGCGGCTGGATAAGCGTTGGCGGCTGGGGTGGGCAGTGGCCTCGGGCGTGGCAGTGGTTGTGCTGGCCGTGGCCGTGGCCGTGGCGTTGTGGCCCACGCGCGCCCATCGCCGCGGGGCCGGTGATGAGCAGAAAATCGTCGGCCACTTGGCGAACGTGGTTGGGAAGGTAGAAATCAACGGAGCAGGCACCCAGATCGCTCCGGCAAAGGACGGGCGGCCCGTATTGGCCGGGCAGACTGTTTCCACCTTAGGGTCGGATGCACAGGCAGAGGTCATGCTGGTCGACGGGACGTCGGTAGTGGTAGCCGGAGACAGCCGGGTAGTGTTTGCCGCCGACGACCAGCAGTTCATCCACATAGAGTACGGCAATGTTACCGCGTCGGTAAAGCGGCGTGGCGCTGGTGCGCCGTTGGTCTTTTCCACGCCGGAAGCGCTTGTTGAAGTGTTGGGAACGCGGCTGTCGGTTTCGCGCGGGCAGCAGCGGACGCGGGTGGCCGTGCTGCAAGGCGATGTTCGCGTGCAGCGACTTTCCGATAGGCGTGCGGTGCGATTGACCGGGGGCGAGACGGCCGAAGTTTCGCCACAAGCCGACTTGCGCCCGTTGCCCCTGTGCGCCGTCCCGGACCACTGGTCGCTGGAGTTTTCTGCCGGGCTGCCCCACGGCTGGCAGACTGGTCAGTTGGTCTTCGACGACTTGCCCGAAGGTTCCTCAGCCGCGGTGTGTGCAGTGTGCGTCGTGGACCAGTCCCAGCACGGTCAGAGGCGATGCCAAATCCGCAGCCACAACGCGTGGAACGAGGGCCTGTTCACACTCCACGACGACAGTTGGATTCACATCCGCTATCGGGTGCAGCAGCCGGGCACGTTTCTGCTGTATCTGGTTTGCCGGCAGTACGACTTCGGACATCCTGTCTCCACCGTGCTGACATCGGGCAACCTGAAGCAGACGCAAGCCGGGCGCTGGCATACACTGTCGTTGCCGCTGAGCGATTTCCGGCGTACCCGACACCAGGACGTCGTTCCGCTGGATGGCAAATTGGTGGCCTTTTTCCTGGTGTTCGACGCGCCGGAGAACAACTGCGCTTTGACGATCGAGCGTATCTGGGTCACACGGGGCAAGCCGGCCGAGCCGCCGTCTCCCATCCAGCCGCAAGAGGGCGCACCGCCGCACTCGCAACCACAAGCGCTGAGCAGCGGGTGGCGGTGTGGACTGGGAAACAAAATAAGAGCCTCTGACAAAACGACCATTTCTGGCATTGTAGCCGCAGCATGTTGTTAGCCAAACCTCTTTGGGGTTCTGTTTTGTTAGAGCCTCTAAGTTTTCTGCGGCACCTTTTCTCGATACCAATTTTCTTGCTACCACTTTCCACACGACTTGGGGTTGTCAGATCAGTCCGCGGAGAAAGCGGCGGGACGGTAGACGAGGGCAACCGGCTTGTCGGTCCGGTCTTACGGTCTCGGCCGGGGCTGCGCGTGCGGTGGTTGGGTGCCGATAAGATGATGTCGCGAAAGAATCATGTGTCGATAATCACCTCGGCCAGCCAGCCATCGGAAGTCGGTTCGACCTTTAGCCGATGGTAGGTGACGGCTTTAAGTTCTATGTCTATCGCATGGCGCGAGGGATCGGCCGGCTCGCCCCAGGCGGTGGCGTCCAGCGCCGAGTCGCCGACGGTCACCTCGAAACGGCAGAACAGCATCCGCTCGGCGTGGAAGATATAAAGCAACTCTGCCAGCCAATCGTGCAGCAGGTAGTCGTAGCTATCGGCAAGAAGGCGGAAGCGACGGGCCTGCTGCGGCCTTACCCGGCTGATGTCCTCCAACATGGCCGCAAACATCGCTTTGGCGGCTTCGGCCAGTAGGGTGTTAAGGTCGGCTGCCGTTATGCGCAGGCCGAGATCGGCGGTGTGCTCGAAAATTTCGTACATTGTTTGTCTCGGTGCTAGTTCGCGTACACCGTTTGAACTACGAGCACGGCATTTGACAGTTTGGCAGTGTGCATCAAACTGGTAGTGTGCATCTTACCAAGGGGGCGTCCGGCGTGCGAAGCGGTGGGGTTCAATCGGGCAGCCGGAAGGCCCCAGGGCCGGCGGCGGTGGTGAAGAATTGGGAGTGGGCCGCGTGTTGGGGGAAGGTTTGACGGTAAGCGAGCGACCATTTTTGCAGAAACTCTGCGGCCTGCGACTGCTCGACCAGTGCCCAAACGCTTCCGCCGAACCCCGCCCCGAAAGCCGATGCCGCCGAAGCTCCCAGCCGCCGGGCGCTTCGGGCAAGGCAAATCGTTTCTGGCGTTTGGTTGCCCAGCAGTTGTTCAGCCAGGCGCTGGGAGCGGTCCACTATGTCGCCCAGCGCGGCCAGGTCGCCGCGCTGTAAGGCGTCGCCGGCAGCGGGGACGATTTGCTCGGATTCGGCGATGAATTGTTCCAGCCGGGCGATTAGCGCAGAGGCCGACAGTCCCAGTCGCTGCTGTTCTGATGCCTCGACGACAGCCCGATACAGTCGGCTGGCTGCGTCAGGCGCGGAGTTCATCGCGGCGGCCAAGTGCGGGTCGGCGCGGCCGGTCGTTTGGCGCCACAGTTGCAGCAAACAGGCTGTCATCCGCGAGGCGGCGTTGTACTTCTCCAGCGCTGCGCCGGTCTTCTCGGCAGCTACCCCGCTTGAGCCGATGGCAAACACGTAATCGCTAGGCATGGGCAACCAGCGCTCCAGCACTATGGGACAGTAACTATACTGCCCAATATAGCCGTTCCGCCCGCAAACTATCGCCGTGTGGTCTTCGCTGCCGCCGAAGGTTCCCACGCCACGATCGCCGGCCAGCGGACCGAAACTCTGACCGTTTTCTATGCAGCCCAGGTAACCGGCCAGCACCGTGTCGTCGGCCAGCAATGGTCGCGCAAGCGGCTCGTTTTCCAGCGGATTGGCTGCCCGAAGGGCCAAAAACATCGCCACTACCAGTGCACTGGAGCTGCTCATGCCGGCCGCCGGGGGAAGGTCGCTGGCGAAAATCACGTCTGCACCGCGCCGGGCGGTGGGGAAATTGCGGGCCAGGCGACGGGCTACCGTCATCGGATAGTTGGACCAGTGCCCAGTTTGCGGCACAAGCTCCGGGCCGATGCGGAAGCGGAGCGACTGGCTGCGCACCGCGTCGGCCACGACAACAAGGTCGTCGTGCCGAGGACGCACGGCCACGCAAAATCCACGCTCTACGGCCGCAATCATGCTCCGCCCACCAGCGTAGTCGGTATGCTTGCCCAGCACCTCGATTCGACCGGGAACAAACAGCACCTGCGCGTCGTTTACCGCGGTGGCAAGGGCCGGAGAATCTTCCATGGCCCCCGCTCCCTCTTCGTCCTGCGGCTGTGGCCCCGGAGCAGATTGGCTGCTGTGGCTGATGCGGCTACTGTGGCTGCTGTGGCTGGTGCTACTGTGGCTGGTGCTGGTGTGGCTGGTGCTGGTGTGGCTGGTGGTGCTGCGCAACCAATCGGCGATCCGGCCCAGCAGTGCCGCTTTCTGGCGTGCTGCCGATGGGCTAAGACCGGCCCGGAGAAACTTTTCCGCCATTGCTTCGGCATCGGACCATCGGCGAATGGGCCACGGCCGGCTCACAGATCGACCTCCTTTCCGGCCAGACGGGAAGCGACCGTTGCGATGTCTTCCTGATTGGTCAAATCCAAAACCGGCTCGCTGATCGTGACTGCCCGAAACTCCACCCCCAAGTGGTCGATGGCGTACTGCACGGCGTCGGTCAGTTCGTACTCGCCCCGGGGCGAAGGGCCGATGGCGCGGCAGGCCTCGAATATCGTCGGTCCGAACCGCCAGCAGTTCATGCTCACGCCCAGCGGTTTGGGTAGTGCGTCGAGCGTCTGTTGCTCAGGTTTTTCCAAAATTTTGCGGAGCATTCCGGCAGAATCGACCATTCCTACGGCGAACTTTCGTAGCCGATCGCTGCTAAAACCGCCGGCCGAGGCCAGCGCTTCCCAATCGAAAAGCGCCACGCCCGGACCGGCAAGTTGTCGCAGCCAGCCGATGGCGGCCACCGGATAGTAATTATCGGAATTGATCGCCAAAAAATCGTCGGAGCCGACGAACTGTTCGGCCGCTGCCACCGCGTCGGCCGTGCCGCGCGGCTCCGGCTGGATGGCGAAGTGAATCGACAGCCGTCGCGGCTTCAGCTTCTGCCCATAGTATTCGCGCACCAGATCGTGTTCTGGGCCGATGACCAAGCACACTTGGCTGATGCCCGCATCGGCCACCGCCGAAAGCACATAATCCAGGAACGGACGGCCGATGGGAATCATGGCCTTAAGCCCCATGGCGGCGATCGTCGCCTGATTCTCGTCCAGCGCTGCGGCGGCCGCAGCTTTTCGCATTCGAGTTCCCAATCCGCGGGCCAGTACAACGGCTTTGTCCATCTGCTGTTTTCCGATACTGATGCCGGTCGCTTTCCCAGGGGCAGGTCAAATGTGGCGCATCGGCCTCAGCGGGTTTTCCCAACACTGCTCCGCTGGCCCGTCTGAACCATCTTTGGTGTAACGACCAGAGGCCGGCCGAACAGATCGCCATTTAACCATACTACAATCGGCCACTGTCGGGAACTATCGGACTCAGCGCCCAGCAGGCGATTGCAAACCGGTTGCATGGTACAATAAACAACGATGGCTTTGAAGCGGCCTAAGCTGTGACACAACGTAAGCCGTTTTCCCTGTTATGGTCGCGGCGTTATAGTCGCCGCAACGCACACACCTGCCTGCTACCAACCCTCCGGAAAGCCTGCCATGTTCCGAGCCGTTGAGCTGCCCGTAGGACGGTTGTTTCTTTTTTTGGCCGGAAGCGTTTGGCTATTATTTGTCGGGACGGGGGAATCGGAGGGCGGTTCGGGACCGACCGCTAGGGGCGCAGTGCGGGTGATCGACGTGGCCGACGACGCCGCGCTTCGTAGCGCAGTGCAGCAAGCCACCCCCGGAACACACGTGCGGATTGCACCAGGGCGATACAGGCCGGGACTGTACATCGTGGGGCTTAAGGGAACGGCCCAGCGGCCGATCGTCATCGAGGGCGCCAGCGCCGACAATCCCCCGTTGTTCGAGGGCGGCGGCACCGCTTGGCAATTGAGCCGCTGTCAGTACGTGACCTTGCGCAACATCGCTGTGCGCGGGCAGAGCGGCAACGGTATCAATATCGACGACGGCGGCCCGAACAACCCTTCAGCCCACCATATCGTGCTGGAACACATCAGTGTGGCCGAAATCGGCCCCAAGGGGAACCACGACGCGATAAAGTTATCCGGTGTAGATGACTTTGCGGTGCGCAACTGTCGGTTCGAGGGTTGGGCAGGCCAGGCGGTCGATATGGTTGGTTGCCATCGGGGAGTGATCGAAGGCTGTACCTTCCAGGGTAGAGCGGGATTTTCGGATAACACCGGACCGCAGGCCAAAGGCGGGTCGAGCGATATTGTGATCCGCCGCTGCCTTTTCCTCGATGCTGCCGATCGGGGTGTGAACCTTGGTGGATCGACCGGCCAGACGGTTTTTCGTCCCCAAGGGGCGAAATACGAAGCACAACGTATTATCGTCGAAGGCTGCGTTTTCGTCGGCTGCGAGGCCCCGCTGGCGCTGGTCGGTGTGGATAGCGCTGTGGCCCGCTACAACACCATCTACCGACCGAGGAAATGGGTGTTGCGCATTCTTCAAGAGAACAACAGCCCGGAGTTCCTCAAGTGCAGCAACGGACGCTTCGAGAACAACCTGATCGTTTTTCGCCGGGCGGAAGTGTCTGTTGAAGTGAACATCGGGCCGAATACCAAGCCGGAGAGTTTTCGCTTCGCCGACAATTGGTGGTATTGCGAAGATCAGCCGCAGTCGAGCCGGCCGCGGCTGCCGGCGGAAGAAACCGGCGGCGTTTACGGCATCGACCCGCAGTTGGCCGCGCCGTTCCGGCAGGACTTCCGACCGCTGAATCCGAAAGCGGCGTCGTTTGGGGCAAGTGCATGGAAGTAGTGGCTGGCGGAGGCACCGCCTGCTGGGATACGCGCGGGCTTGCTGTTGCGACGTGATAGAACTGGACGTTGGTTGTGCTGTCAATCGGCGCTTCTGTTGCTGTGCAGCACGTTGCATCCGATGTGCGGCTTGGCGGCCAGTGATGGATGCTTCTGTGGCGACTGTTCCGGCTGTTTTGTGCTTTGGGCATCGCTGGGGATCTGTCCCGAGGGGTACTCGGGGGCGAGAGTGAAATAGAAGGTGGTGCCCTCTCCCGGCCGCGAACGCACCCAGATGCGGCCGCCATGTGCCTCGATGATCCGGCGAACAATCGCCAGACCGACTCCGTTGCCGTCGAAGCGGGCGTCTGGATGCAACCGGCGGAACATGGAGAATAGCGAGCCGATCTGCTCCGGGGGAATGCCGATGCCATTGTCGCGCACAAAGATCGTCGGCGGCTCGGTAGGCAGGCAGCCAATTTCTACCCGCGGCTGCTGACTGTGGTTGAACTTCAGTCCGTTGGATATGAGGTTGCTCAGTGCCATGCCGATGAGCGTGGGGTCGCCGGTGACTGTAGGCAGCCGGCCTTCGACGTGTACGATGCCGCGGCGTTCCAGTTTGGGTCGGAAGCTTTCCAGCACCCCGTCTAATATTTCGCCCAGGTCGACGGTGGTGGTCGCCGGCGCAGTGCAGCCCAGGCGGAAGTAAGTCAACAGGTTGCTTATCAACGTTTCTACCCGCGCGCACAGTTCCACCAATTTAGCAATACGTTGTTGGCCTTGTTGGCCCAGCACATGGCCGTGATCTTCCAACAGCATCTCGCAATGGGCGCGGATGCCACGCAGCGGCTCTTTCAAGTCGTGAGAGGCGATGTATGCGAAGTCATCCAGTTCGCTGTTGATGCGGTCCAGTTGCTCTTTGCGCAGGTCCAACTCCTTGGCTTGGCAGTTGATTTTCCAATTTGCCCGGGCCATCTGACGGAGTTGCCTTAGCAATTGGCACTCCGTGCGTTTCCGCTGGATGGCGTGCCGGATGGTGCGGACCAGCAGTCGTTGATCCAGTTCGTCTTTGGGGAGGTAATCTTGCGCTCCCAACTTGATGGCCCACACGGCCAACAGCTCTTGGTCGTTATCGGTCAAGACCACGACGGGCGTCTGCGGGGCACGCCGCTCAATGCGGATCAGCGGCGGGCCACCAGCTTCGGCCGGAAGCATGGAAGATAGCAGTACTACATCGAACGATTGTTGAGATAGTCGATCCAGGGCCGCCGATGCACTGTCGGCGCGGGTAACAGCGAACATCTGGTTGCACCGGCCAGGTGTTGCTGGGATGTCGGTCAGCATCCGCTGCAACTTCTGGGCTTCTTCTGGCTGGTTCTCGACTAACAAGACGTGGATCGGCCGCGCCGAAGGGTCTGTAGTAGGTTTGTTCACCGCGCCCCTCCCGAGGCGCTTCAGCAGGCCCGCCTGTCGCCGACAAGTACGACGCTCGCTTTATTGGGTTTTCCCAGGTGGCGGCAGCCGTGCGGTTTTTAAACCTCTGTGGCGGCCGGGCAGCGCCTGCGCGCCCTCTATGGTGACTTTAGGTCACCGTAGTGGCAGTTCTACTAAGGCGCGGAAAATTTTTTCTACATTTGCGATCCGACCTGCAACGTAACAGCCGATATAACCGTTGCAAGCGGAACTTAGGCAGAAGCTTGCGGCCCGAGGCCTGAAGCTCAGTGTTTCGACAGTAAGCACGCCGACCGGCGTAGAATGGTATGCCTGGTTTGTCCGGCCGGGCAGTAACACCTGCGACCTCTGTGGAACGTGGAAAAACATTGGCTCCACAGCCCGGCCAACGCCACCACCAATCTTGCCAGACACCGACGGGAGTGGCGAATCCTGTAGGTCGAGCCACGATGGACTTCCATCACCAAGCGAGCTTCGCTTGGTCTGCTAGCTTTGCAAGGCGGCCAATCGGCTTGCGGCCGACCGGACTACCACAAGCAACCGGCCTGCGGCTGATCGTACTACCACGGGCCGCGGATGTAGTAAACGCCAAACTGAGTGGTATCGCTGGGCCACGGCGGTGTTGGGGCGAAATTGGCCCGATTGTAGTAGCCTGTCCCTGGGTATCCGAACTTGTATTGCGGACAGATGGCCGTGACGCGGGTGTTGGCCACTCCCCAGCCCCAGTTGGTCTGCATCTCGGCGGTAGGCGGCACTACCAGAGCGATTGGCATTCCCCAAGCCGTGTGATAGTAGCCTTGGTTCCAGGACTGTTGCTGGCATTTTTGGCAGGCACACGACCAGGCGCCTTTACAGCGCGGCTCGCGCGCCTCTGCACGCGAGGCCAACGACGATCCGATCAACACCGATACTGCGATGATGGCGGCAGGAAGCAGGGTTCTCATCGTAAGTACCTTGATAATCTGAGCAAACAAATGGTCGCAAGGCGTCGAGTCTGGCTGCGGACTGTTCCGGCTAGTACCAAATTACGCGCGCTTTGGTGTAGCCGGCGCCCGGAGTATAACGTAAATACGTGCGGCAATGCGGATAGAGGAACTCGTGCGGCATCAGCGGCGGATAGGTGATGTAAGTGTGCCCAACCAGCGGAGGAGTCGGAACAGGGCACAGGTACAACTCAGCGCCCACGCCCCCATATCCGGGGGGGACATAAAAGTTGCGGAATAGGTAGTCGGACGACCCGTGGCGGGCGCGATCGCCGGCCAGCGCGTCCGACTGCCATATCAATCCGGCGGCCAAGACCGTAGCTATCACGCTTGAAACAACGAGCCAACGGACAATCGATTGCGGCATTGGGAGTGCTCCTCGATATCCAACATCCACAGCGCACACGGTTGCATCGGACCGAAAACCGGCGCCGGCGGCCGTTCGACGCCATCGCCACGGAAAACCAAACGCACAATACTGCGGCCACGCCGAGTATTCCAGCGCGAAGGCTTTCTACGATATTTTCGGCTGCTAGCGATCTTGAGGGTGAGCTTTTGCTTTCCGGTCGTTACAGTTGCGCGCAACTTGCCGAAAAACCCAACAAAGCCGTGTGGGAGCAAGCCGTCAAACTCGCTATAATCGGCAAAACCGACGCCAACGGTAAGGGCCCCTGGCTTCCTCGGCAGCTTGTGGGCAGTGCTGGCCAGCGCAGTGCGACGCCGACGACTACCGAAGGTCTTCGGTCCGCATCGCGCGGGTAGTGCGACACTACGTGTTTCAGAATATCAACGGAGTGAATCAGGTGGAAAGCCTAGAAAAAGTCGACGGAAAACATACGCGCGCCGTTGATAGCCGTTTGACCCCAGGCAGCGTCGGCGCAGCAAGTTCCGCTGGTGGTGCTCAACTTTCCCGTGCCGGTCTGGAAACATCTGGCGCTTCTGCGTTTCCAGACTCCCTTGCCGATGGTTCTGCCCGCGGCGATAACGGCGCAGGCCGCAACGGAAACAGCCGGGCACGGCATCGGCACCGGGCGACCGCGCAGTCGATGGCTGCCAGCCAGCGCGACATTTCCGTCAGCGAGTTCTTCGCCAAGAATCGCCATCTGCTGGGGTTCGACAATCCGCGCAAAGCCTTGCTCACCACCGTAAAGGAAGCTGTGGACAACGCGCTGGACGCCTGCGAAGAGGCCGGCATATTGCCGGAAGTTTGGGTGCATATCGAGCGGATTGGTCCCGACCGCTATAAGGTGGGCGTACAAGACAACGGTCCGGGGATCGTCAAGAAGACCATTCCCCTGATCTTTGGCAAGCTGCTTTACGGGTCAAAGTTCCATCGGCTGCGGATGAGCCGCGGACAGCAAGGCATCGGAATTTCGGCGGCAGGGATGTACGGGCTGCTGACCACCGGCAAACCGGTGAAAATCGTCTCGAAAATCTCTGCCCGTTCACCGGCCCATTACTACGAAATCCAGATCGACACCAAACACAACCGGCCGGAAATTCTCAACGGCGGCGGCGAGGGGGTGGACATCCCGCCCGGCGAGGCCGGCAAAAAAGCCATCGAAAAACACGGCATCGAATGGATCGACCTGGATCACGGCACGCGGGTGACCATCGAGCTGGAGGCCCGTTATCAGCGCGGCCGCGGCAGCGTGGAAGAGTACCTCGAGCAGACGGCCATCGCCAACCCGCACGTGACCATCCATTACGTCGATCCCGACGGAAACGAGAAACACTATCAGCGCGTCACCGAGCAGTTGCCGCCGGAGCCGAAGGAAATCAAACCGCATCCTTACGGGGTGGAACTGGGCCAGTTGGTGGCGATGCTGAAAGAGACCAAAGAACCCACGCTGCTACAGTTCTTGCGTAAGTCGTTCTCGCGCGTCAGTGCCGGCGTGGCCCGGCGAATTTGCGAAGAAGCGAAGCTCAGCACCCGGGCCAGCACCAAGCGCATCGGCCGCCACGAGGCCGACAGCCTCTACCAGGCCATCCAGCGCACCAAGATTCCAGCCCCGGCGACCGATTGCATCTCGCCGATCGGCGAAGAGTTGATCCTCAAGGGACTGCGGCAAGTGGTGCCCGGCGAGTTTTACGCTGCTGCCACCCGGCCGCCGGCGGTTTATCGGGGCAATCCGTTCGTCATCGAAGTAGGACTGGCCTACGGCGGCGCGCCTGCCACGCACCGCGTGCCCAAGGAAACGCTGGTCGAACTGTTGGAAGAGTCCGACGCCCGCACGCTGCGACAGTTCCTTGTCAACACCTTCCAGGGATTGGCGGCCGAGGCGGCCGACCGGATCATCGCCGAGGCCCGGCTTGGACGGCGGGCCTCGCCAGGAAAGCTCAAGCCCGCCGAAATCGACCGGCTATTCGACGCCATGCAGAACGTCAACATCGCCGAAGGACAGACCATGAACGTGCTGCGGTACGCCAACCGGGTGCCGCTGCTGTTCCAGGCCGGGGCCTGCGCCATTACCCAAGCAGTGGCGGCGACGAATTGGCGGGCGTACGGCCTGTCGCAGACCCGCGGCTCACTGCCCTCCGGCCCGGTCACGGTGATGGTTCACATGGCCAGCGTTTGGGTGCCGTTTACCAGCGAATCGAAGGAGGCTATCGCCAGCTATCCGGAAATACTCAAAGAATTGCGGTTGGCGCTCCAAGCCGTAGGACGCAAGTTGGGGATGTATTTGCGGCGGCGGGAGCGGGTGCGCCACGAAGGCCAGCGGCGCAATCTGTTCTTGCGTTACGTCGGCGAGGTGGCCACGGCCGTCAGCCGCATCAATCGCACAGACCGCCAGGCGCTATATGAGCAACTGATGGCCGTAGCCAAAAAACGTACCGCCGAAGCCGATGTGGAACTGGACGACCGCGGCCGGCCAATCGACCCGCAACAAGCCGATTTCGGCGAGCACGTGTTGATCGTCGAACCGCCATCGCTAGCGCATACGCTGCCGCAAGCTGATACACAAAACGCCGCAAAGACCCAGCCTCAGCATGGCGAACCATGCCACGAGGCTACGCGACGCGACTAACCGGCCGACGGGTGTTGTGTGGCGCGGGTTCCGGCGCGGGCTGACGGTTCGCGTCGCGGGGCATCCTGCCCGCGAACCACAAGCAAATCAACAACACACGAAGCCAAAAAATGCTGCTGATTTCCATAAAACTGCCTAGACACAAAGGCACAAAGATAAGTGCGGTTTTTTACTAACAGTTTCTAACAAGACCACCAATCCTGGCGCTGTATCGCCAGCAAAGCGACTAGTTAAAGCTTATGATGGCTTTGTTTTGCTAGAGACCCTAAGCAAGCCCCGAGCGTTGCAAGCACACTGGCACAAAACAGTGTGGCTTTGGCAATCGTGAGCCGAACCGGTTCGTATGGCGTGAATTGTCAGTGTCTTTGTGTCTTGGTGGTTTTTTGAAAATTCTGTTCTCACGACAATATCCTAAAACTCGACTTTGGGAACCATGAAAGTCAAATTGACCGAGCGCGACAAGAAGACGCTTAAACGCCTGGTAGAGCTGGCCGACAGCGTAACGCAGTCCGCCGCGCGGGGCCGCGATCCGTTCGTGGACGTACCCGCCCGATCGCTGTCGAACGTCCGCTACAACAAGGCGAAGCGGTTCATCGAGATGGGTCGGGCGACCAACCGCCGACAGTTGTTCAATCTTTCGCAGGCCCGCAGTTTCATGCAAACCATGCTGGTGGCCAGCGGAGCTGTGCAGTTGATCGAGCAAGGCAAGACCACCAGCATCCGTGGTTTGTATTACTTGTTGAAGCATACCATCGAAGGTACCAAGGAAGAGACTTTCGACGAACAATCCGAGTGCGACACAATCATCGAAGACGTGGAGGTGCTGCTGGCGGCCCTCCGCGAGGAGTTGCATCTGTACGCCGACAAGCGCGGCGAGATGGTCGGCGACATCGTGATCATCGACAAAGGCGATGAGATCGACTGTTCCCGGATGGGCTCCGGCGGTTACGGCATCCCTTCGATCGTCGAGCCGGAAGTGGTGGAGTTCAAAAAGTGCTCGGCCAAGTTCGTGCTGCACGTCGAAAAGGGCACTGTTTGGCAGCGCTTCAACGAAGACAAGTTCTGGAAAAAGCACAACTGCATTCTCACCCACGGCGCCGGCCAGCCGCCGCGCGGCGTACGGCGGATGCTCTACCGCCTGCATAACGAACTGAAACTGCCGGTGTTCTGCCTGCTGGACAACGACCCCTGGGGATACTACATCTACAGCGTGATCAAGCAGGGGTCGATCAACCTGGCTTTCGAGTCGCAGCGAATGGCCATTCCTGACGCCAAGTTTCTCGGCCTGCGATCGAAGGATTTCAAAGAATGTGCTTTGTCGGAAAGCGTTACCATTGCCCTGAACGACACCGATCGCAAACGCGCCCGGCAAATAGCTAACTACCCTTGGTTTGCCAATAAGAAACAGTGGCAGAAAGAGATCAAGCAGTTGCTCGACAATGGTTTTAAGCTGGAGGTCGAAGCGCTGATCAGCAAGGACATCAGCTACGTGACCGAATATTACGCCCCCCAACGGCTGAAAGATAAGGACTGGCTAGACTGAGCGGCGGCGCAGGCTGCCCGCCTCAGCTCCCGTAATCTGCGGGGCATATTAGGCGATTTGCAACGCCTGGGGAGGAACGGGAAAATTGCGCCACATGACCGTCCGCACTTCCCATGGCGGCGGTGCGAACCCGACGGACCTGAAGACTTCTGACAGCTTTATGGCTAATTGGCGAGCATGGTCGTTGCTGCTAGCGTTGATACTGCTGTCGGCCAGTTGCCGGCGGGGAGAGCAAGCGGTCGAACCGTCGTCATCGCCGGATCAACCACGGCAGGCGCAGCAGGGAGAGCTTTCGGATAGTCGTCACGAGGCGGCCCCGCTGAAGCCTTCCCAGCCGCCGGAAACACCGGAGCCGACGCCGCCCAAATCGCAGCGACTCAACCCCGCTTTTCCTTATCCGGACGGGTACCAGCCCGAAATCCGCCTTGATCCGCCGCCCGTCCCGCCGGAGGTCATGGGCCCCTCCCCGCCAATCGACGGTAACAAAGGCGGTAAGAATCGCCCTCCGCCCAACAAGAGACAATAAGGGCAACACTGCACGTCTGCGGAACAGAACCGGCAGTCGCCTCAGGTTGTGTGCGACCTACTCGCCGTGCTGTTTGAAATGGTACTCGCTGCCATAGCGGGTAGTCTTATATAGCTCGTATTTTCCGGTGCCGCCGGGCTGCGTAACCTGGGCCAACAGTTCGTCGAGTCGCTCCTGATTAAGCGGCTTGAAGTTCCGCGCCGCGGCGATGTCCTGCCGCAGGTCCTTCCGCGAACGGATGCCGCAAATAAGCGACGCAATAGGCAGCGACAACACGAACTGCCGGCACAACTCGGCCGGCACGCCTAGCTTATCCGGCAGCAGACCGCCCGATAGACCCTTCATGCCGATTACTGCCACCTCGCGCTTGACCGCTTCTGGCAACAGGTGTTTCTGGAACGGGCGGTAGTGGGCGTCCAACAGATTGAGCGGCATCTGGATGGTATCCCAGTGGAACGGTTTGCCCTCCCACTCGTACTGGCGCTGTAAGGTCTTGAGCATGTGCGAGTAGTCTTTATGACCGGTGAAGCCGATGAACCGCACTTTCCCCTCGCGTCGGGCTTCCAGCGCGCAGCGGACCGCCCCGCGGTCGAACAGCCACTCGGCATCCACGTCCCAGTTGATTTCGTGGAACTGCCACAAGTCGATCACGTCGGTCTTCAGGCGGCGGAGGCTGTCTTCCAGGTGCTGGCGGGCAGTCTTGTAGTCGCGGGCGCAGCACTTGGTCATCAGGAACACCTTGTGGCGGCGGCCGCCTGTCGAAAGGGCTTTTCCCATCTTCTCCTCGCTGCCGCCCATGTGATAATCCCACGAGTTGTCGAAAAAGGTCAGGCCTTCGTCGATGGCCTCGTGCATGATGGCCACCGCCTCCTTTTCCTCGCAGGTGCCGATGTGGAAACCGCCCAGACCGATGATCGATACCCGCTGGCCAGTTTTTCCCAGCGGTCGGGTGGGCAGCCCGGCCGAACTATCCTCTTGCGCGGCCAATACCGATGCGCCACATCCGGCGGCACCCAACGATGCCAGTGCTGCCTGCAAGAACCGACGACGATCGAAACCGTTCATCTTACAACCTCCCAAAGCTCGTTTCCCTTGGCGGAAAAAACTCCCGGCGAGGCCAACGGCCCTCGCCCTCCACACAAACGCCGAGCAACTGCGTGGTGATTTTTCATCGGCGCGTGCTGAGCGAGGTCATTCTAGGCCGCGGCGTATGGCTAGACAAGTTTTCGTTGCTGCCTGGCTGCCTGGCAGCGGTGCTGTATAATGGCCGCAATCTATACAAGCCGTATTTCTTTTAACCTATATAAGCCGTATTTCTTTCGCGTCTCAGGAGGCCGCTGCGGTCTTTGTCGCCCACCCACTAGTTCAAGGAGTGCAGCAAATGCGATTGCTTCGGATCTGTGCGCCAGTACTTGTGTTGTCGGCGTTGCAAGTTTGTCCGCTGGTTAGTGCTGCCCCAGACGCTCAGCGAAGTGGCCAATCGTCGGCCCAGCCCGGCCTTCAGCCGCCCAATCCACTGGAGGCACTTTTGCAAGCGCGCGATGCAGCTCGCCGTACGCGATCGGCGAACAACCTCAGACAACTTGCTGTGGCAATGCACAATTACGAGGCAACCCACAATCAGTTTCCTGCGCCGGCCAGCTACGACAAGCAGGGCACGCCGCTGCTGAGCTGGCGCGTCCATCTTCTGCCGTACTTGGAAGGGAAAGAGCTATACAACAAGTTCAAACTCGATGAACCCTGGGATAGCCCGCACAATAAGAAGCTCATTGCCGAAATTCCTGCCGTGTTCAAATCGCCCGGCTCGAAGCTGAAAGAACCGGGCATGACCAACTACGTGTTGCCAGTGGGCAAAGAAGCCGCGTTCTCCGCCGACAAGCCGCTCAAAGCGGCCGACATCAATGATGGCGTGAGCAACACCATCATGATCGTCGAGGTCGCCGACAGCCACGCCGTCGTGTGGACCAAGCCGGAAGACCTCAGCTACGACCCGAAGAAGCCCTTAGCAGGTCTGGACGGACCTTACGCCCAAGGGTTCCTGGCGTCCTTTTTCGACGGCAGCGTCCGTATGGTTCAGCGGGACACCGACGAAAAGGTGCTGCGGGCGATGTTCACCCCAGCCGGCGGCGAACGCATCGGCCAACAATGAGCCGAGATTGGTTTA
Source organism: uncultured Pirellulales bacterium (assembly GCA_938015445.1). Classification (GTDB taxonomy): domain Bacteria; phylum Planctomycetota; class Planctomycetia; order Pirellulales; family Thermoguttaceae; genus CALLPE01. Next base: position 124,902 of record CALLPE010000011.1, on the reverse strand, counting down.
CACGCAACCACTCGGCAGGCAGTGGGAAGGAAGGACCAAGGGAAGTGGGGAGGAAGGCCCAAGGGAAACGTTGTCAGAACCCGTTGATGAGTTCCAATTTATAAGGACTCATTTTTATAAGGGCTTTTTTTATAAGGACTTATTTATAACGACCCAGCGGAGGGCAAGGGATTCGAACCCTCAACCGGCTATGCCGGCACCTGATTTCGAGTCAGGCTGCTAACCATTCGCGTACCCTCCGGATACCGAGTTTAGAGCGTGCCTTTCGGGCGTGTGATGGCGATGGTCGGCGTCAGTCAAATCGCCATACGGGCCCGGCTCGCCCTACGCGTCCAAATCGCCATACGCGCGGGCCTGCTACACCGCTGCGATGTGCGTCATTGTCGGAGCGGCGCTCCGATACAACACATGGTACAAGGCTGCCAGTTTCCCTGGGGCTTGAGTGGCCCGGTGGCCCCTCGGCAAAGCTTGTACCGTTGTTGCATCACCGGATACCACAGAATTTTGCAACGTGTCGGTGCATACGTCAAGCGTCGGGCAAACCGTGGAGCGTTGCAACTGGTTGACGCTCTCCCCCTGCCGGAGTATCATCAAGGAGGTCGGCAACGAGTTTCTCTTCTCTCGGGCAGTGGGTTGCTGGCGGAGGAATCGCTGAACTGGCCGCCGTTGCGGGGGCGACGTGCTAGAGCCGGCAGGAAGCCGAGGTCGTAAAGCGAGTTTCGGGCGGCGGCAAGGTGGTATCAAGGCCGATCGGTCAGCTACGAGGAACCGATGAGCGGCACGTCATCGAGCATTCGCGCCCAGCAGCAATCTGTCCAGGACGGACTGCAAAGCCAAGGGGGCTTGTCGGGCAGTTCGCAGCGCACGCCGCAAGTGTTGGGCGGGGTGATACCTGTTCAGGACAACCAGCCGACAATCATTTCGCGCCAACCGCCCATACAGCCGCCCGACAAGCCCGCAGAGACCGCTTCGCGGTTGTCGCAAGGCAAATTGTTGCCCGGCGACATGCTGGGGCATTTCGAGCTGTTGCAGTTTGTGGGCGGGGGTGGGATGGGGCGAGTGTTTCGCGCGCGCGATACCCGATTGGGACGCATCGTGGCGCTGAAAGTGCTTCCGCCCGAACAAGCCGCCGATCAAGATACCCGGCTGCGGTTCCAGAACGAGGCCCAATCGGCCGCTAGGCTGGACCACGAGAACATAGCGCGGGTGTATCATGTGGGCGAGGAATCGGGTCTGCAATACATAGCCTTCGAGTTCATCGAGGGGGTGAACATCCGCACCATGGTCGAGCAGCGCGGCCCGCTGCCCCTGGCCGAAGCTATCTACTACACCGTGCAAGTGGCAGAGGCGTTGGCTCATGCCGCTAGCCGCGATGTAGTTCACCGCGACATCAAGCCCTCGAACATCCTGGTGACGCCGGACGGTCGGGCGAAACTGATCGACTTGGGGCTTGCCCGGTTACGACAGTCGGATGCCGCCGCCGACCTGACCGCCAGCGGGGTGACCCTGGGCACGTTCGATTACATCTCGCCCGAACAGGCCCGCGACCCGCGCAGCGCCGACGTGCGCAGCGACCTGTATTCGCTGGGATGCACGTTCTACTTCATGCTTACCGGTCGCCCGCCGTTTCCCGAAGGCACGGTGCTCCAGAAGTTGCTTCAGCATCAAGGGGACCAACCACCCGACGTGCGACAGTTCCGGCCGGACCTGCCCGAGGAGGTAAACCGCATACTCCGCAAGCTGCTGGCCAAAGACCCGCGCCATCGGTACGCCACGCCTGGCGACCTAATAGCCGAGCTGATTTCGTTGGCTCGGTTGTACGGGTTGCCTTTAGGCGGGACGGTCAGCCGCTATCTGGCATCCATGGCCGATCGCAAACAGCCATTCGTGTATCGTCACTTTCCCTGGCTGTGCTCGGCGGTGGCGCTGGTGGTCATCGTAGCGGCGTTGCAAGTGGTGTGGACGCTGGACGCCTGGAATGAGGAGCAGCCCGCTAAGAATCAGCGGACTGCGCCGCCGCTTACGCTGGGGCTGCAAGGCGAGGCGAGCAGTTTTTCCGGTAGCCAGCCGGAGCCGGCCAGCGCGGGGGGGGCCGCCTCTGAGGACAAACAACGTCCGCCTCAAGAGCAGTCGCAGGCTGTCGAACCTTCCGGCGCGCAGTCGGTGGTTGCGGAGACTTCAATCGACCAGCCGCAGCCCTCTGGGGCGCAGCAGGCTAAGCCCGGGGCTTCAGAAATCCCTACTTCAGCAAAAACCAGCACCCAAGGCGGCGAGGAAAGCGCGCCTCAACCGCCAACCAACAACACGAAAGGTGCTCGCGAGCCGTCGGGTATGCCTGTTTCTGGCTTAGCACTTGCGCCCAGCGATTCCGCTGCCACAGGCGGGCCGCTGGTGGTCGATGGCGTGGGCGGCGCGGCCCGCTGCTATACCAGTCTGGAAAAGGCGGTGGAAGCGGCTCGCAAGGGCGAGGGTAACACAATAGAGTTGCGTTTCAACGGGCCGCAGGAATTGACCAAACCCATTCAACTGCCCAACCAGCGGATGACTATCCGCGGCGGGAAGGGCTATAGCCCGATCATCGTCTTTCGCCCCAGCCCGTCGTATGTGGCCGAAAACTCGCTGGGAATGCTCAGTTTCGCCGGCGAGCGACTGACGCTGGTCAATTTGGCACTGGAGTTGAACGTGCCGTTGGAGGCTGCCGGGCAATGGACTCTGATGGAACTTACTCCCGGCAAGACCGTGGAACTGAATAAGTGTTGGTTGACCGTCCGCGGGCCGTCGGCGTTGGCGAGCGATGTGCTGGAAACGGCTCTGTTTCGCGTCAAACCGCGGGCAGCCGAAAACAGCGCAGCAACCAAGGCCAACGGAAACGGCGCCCTGATCACGCTGGAAGATTGCGTTGCCCGGGGCGAAGCGGCCTTGCTGCACGTCGAAGCGTCGCAGCCGGTGCAACTGGTGTGGCGCAACGGGCTGCTGGCCATAAGCGAGCCTTTGCTCAGGGCCGCCGGCGCAGGCAGCGAGCCGGCACCTTCGCAGGCAATTGCCATCACTTTGCGGCATTTGACGGCGGTGGTGCCGCATGGCATTTGCGAGTTGCAAGCCGGCATCGACAAACCGTATCAATTGCCGGTGGAAGTGCGCTGCGAAGACAGCATACTGATCGGCACGGCGGAACACCCGCTGATACGACAGACTGGCAAAGGAAGCCTCGAGGAGTTGAGCAAACGCATCGTGTGGCACGGCGAAGGCTCCTTCCTGGAAGGGTTCGACCAGTGCTGGACGATCGACGACCTGGAGCGGCAGACGCCGCCTGTGACGATCGGCTACGAGCAGTGGGCGACGATGTTACAGGCCCGTGGCGAATCGGCTCCCGCCCGCACTGGCTTGCGATGGGACCGCTCCGTTTTGCCTCGGCCCGGCGCGCCTCTTCATGCAGTATTGCCCAATAACTATCGCTTGCTGGACGCACCGGATAATCCAGCCATCGGTGCGGCTGCCGACGGGCAGAACGCGGGAATGCAACACGCCGACCTGCCGCAAGCGTTCGGCGAGGACACTTCGCCGCCAGGGGCTGCCAGCCCACCTGGGCCGAAGTCCTTGCCGCCCAGCGATGCTCCAACCACTGCCGATTGGCCCTCGTACAGCACGCCAACTTCGGCCAACAAACCTAATGCCGCGCTTCCGGACGTCCAAGCATGGGATTGAGCAGCTTATGGACGATTCGGCGCGCAGATGAGCATCGGGCCTGTTGCCGAGTCGGATTGCAAGCCAACTTGTAACGAGGGCTGTATTTCGCCACTTGTAGTGCGCTGTTCGCGCTTCGGGTCCCAGCGTGCCGGAAGCTGAGATGCGCCGCAGGGCACACCAGTCGCGCTACCTGATGCGTGGCAGTGTTTCGCCCCGGGTTTTGCCCCGGGAAGTCACGCCTCGTAGGTTGCCGGTAAATGGACCGGCAACACTGGTCGTCCGGCTCGGCCGCGACAGCCCTTGGGCCGCGGGCGGTCATTCGGCCGGGCCAGGCTCGAGTTTCTCGTAAGCCTGGGCCTTGCTGCGGCTGCGAAAATAGAGCTTAATAGGCACTTCGGCAAACGGCAGGTTCTGCCGGAAGGCGTTCAGCAGGAACTGGCGATAAGTCTGCGGAATCGCCGCGGGATTGTTGCAAAACACGACTACCGTGGGCGGAGCGGCAGCCACCTGAGTGGCGTAGTAGATGCGGGGCGACAGACTGCGCGTCGAAGGCGGTGGATTGCGCTGGATAGCGTCTTGAAGCACCTTGTTCAGCCGGCTGGTGCTCACCCGACTTTGGGCCTGCTTGAACAGCGCCTGTGCACGCCTGAGCATACTCTTGATATTTGTGCCGGTCTTGCCGCTGATGATCGCAACAGGCACGTAACGCATACTGCGAAAAGTGTCGCGCAGATAGTCAACCCACTTGGAGGTGGGAATCTGCCCGGCCATTAAATCCCACTTGTTGACCACGAAGATGCACGGCTTGTATTGCTCGGCGATATAGTGGCACAGTTGCTTATCGACTTTGCTTATGGGCTGCGTGCAGTCGAAAAACAGCAGCACCACATCCGCGCGGCGGATGCTGCGCTCGGCCCGCACCGTGCTGTAAAAGTCGATGTCGGTAGCGATCGACTTGGCGCGGCGGAAGCCGGGCGTATCGATGGCCACCAGCGGTTTGCCATCCAGCTCGAAGCGCACGTCGATGCTATCGCGGGTAGTACCGGGCACTTCGCTGACGATCAGCCGCTCCTGTTGCACCAGCGTGTTGACGAACGTACTCTTGCCCACGTTTCGCCGACCGACAATCGCCAGTTTCATCTCGGCAGCCGGGGGCGACCGCTCGTCAAGGTCGGGGGGCAGCAGTGCGGCGACGGCCTCCAGCAACCGGTCCTTGCCGCGATGCTGCTCGGCACTGACTGCCACCACCTGGCGCCCGAAAACCTCGAACTCGCCTACCTGCGCTTCCAGCTTCTCGTGGTCGGTCTTGTTGGCCACGCACAGCACCGGCGCTTTTACCCGCCGGAGCCGCTGGTCCACCTCCCGATCCAGCGCGGTCACTCCGGCGCGGGTGTCCACCACGAAGAGGATCACCGCCGCCGAGTCGATGGCGATGTCGATCTGCCGTTGGATGTGGTCGGTGAGCTTGTCGGGGTCGTCGATGCCAATCCCGCCGGTATCGACCAACTCGACAAACCGGCCTTTGACCTCCACCAAGTGGCTTACCCGGTCGCGCGTCACCCCGGCCGTGGGATCGACCACTGCCACCCGCCGTCCAGCAAGCCAGTTCAGTATGCTGGACTTGCCTACGTTCGGCCGACCCACAATGACCACCTGTGGTAAACCCATCGCTGCACCGCCGCGCGGCGATCCACCAGTGGTTTAATCTCACTCTGCCAACTTCAGGATGCGGAAATCGTCAAAGCGAATCCAGTGTTCGGCGTTGGGTGGACCGTTGTAACACTGGATGCTGACTTGATCCTCGCCCGGCGGAGGAAGCTTCCCGGTGGCGGCGGTCTGAAACTCGCCTTGGGCGTCGGGCCGGAACTGGGCGGTCCAATTGTTGCCGGCCACGATCAATCGCAACTGCATGGTTTTGGTGTTGGTTTCTTTGCGTCCGGGAATGATGTACGTCTTGCCGTCGATGTTCTCGTGCACCAGCTTGAACACCGGTTTGCCCTGGTTGTACCAGGTGATGCCGGCTTGCTCGAACTGCTGTGTCGGCGCCGTAAGGAAGGTGACAGTGACCTCGAAGGCGTAAGTGCCTGTGGTTCTATCGGGGGCGGGCCGCACTAGTGCGTTTTTGACAGTGGCGGCCACTCCCGGCTCGACGCATATCTCCAACGCCCCGTCCCGAATGCGCCAAGTTTTTTCGTTCTCCCGCAGCCAGCTCCAGCCTTCGGCCAATTTGCCTTCAAAACAGTCCTCGAACACCACTACCGGCTCGGCGGCGGCCGACAATCCGGCGGCAGCCACACACAGCACCACCACGGAAGCTATCATTTCTTTTCCTTTCTGCGATAACGTATCGTTGGCGATATAGTTGCGATAACGTATCGTTGGCGATAGAGTATCGGTGCGGCAAGCGCGCCGCTACGAAAATGCAGCCCGCTGGCCGCCGACGAAGTGCATCCGCGGCCCAGCACAGCCGCAAACAGCAAACTACAATAACGGCGCCAATAACGGCAATAACACAGTGTACAGCCGATTCACGGTCGAAGCATACTGCGCACACTGCGGACCGGCCGATAGACTCGACCGCTGCTTTGTTCGCGCGGCAGGCCGACGCCGCCGGGGGGCCTAAACATCTTAACAGACTTAACGCCGGCAACAGATTCGGGCAATCTGCCCCCACATTGTTAGCGTTCGGGCCACTGTGGCACTACAGCTACGGCCGCCACGGGGCGCAACTGGCCGCCAGGGTCAGTAACTTGCGGTGGCGCCCCTGCGCGGTGGGCCACCGCGGACGGCTTTTGGACTGCGGGTTATCGGCTCGGGCCTGTATTTCGGCTATATTTCGCCTACCAACTGGTCGAACTCTTCGACGGGCAAAGCGGCCGCCGAGAAGAACGAAATCCCCGTCAGCCGCTTCAAGGCGATCGAGGCCTTCATCGCCTCGGCCATGTTGGGCAGCTCGACGATCAGCACCACGTCGTATTCGCCCAGCAAGGCGTAGATGGATTTGACTTTGCCCTGGAGGCGCTCGATCAGCTCGTGAACCTGCCGAGTGCGTTCGACGCTGATCTTTTGGATCGCCTCGTCGGAATACTTGCCGAACATGAAGAAAGTAGCCATGGCAGCCCTCCTTTTGTAAAAGGTTTTATATTGTACAACCGCTTGGCCAAAACGAGCACCGGCGCGCGGGCCGATGGTCTTATGAAAATCTCTCGCCTCGCCGCTAAGCAAACAGCACGTTAGTTTTTCCTCCGCCAACCAGCGGTTTTACCGCTGCCGACGAGCAACACGCCGACCCTGCGGCTCAAGCTGGTGCCAACTTCGGCAAATATCACAGCCGACGCCGAGCAAGCGGTCTTACCGACTTTTCACCTTGGGCCTTACCTTATTACCGTGCCCAGTGTGGTTAAATCATGTCTACCCTAGCTCGGATACAGTCCGCCTGGATAACATCGCCTCAAAGTCCTGTGGCGAAAAGCGACCAAAAAGCTCTGCAATTTGATTGCGTTTGCAATTCGAATGCGTTGCGCGGCGTTTAGCTGTTAATCCACGGGTTGGGCCAATCCCCCCAATGGTCCAAATAAAGCTGGTACGCACGGACTTGCTGGGCCTTGGATTGGAGCCACTGTTTGGTTTGTGCCACGAGCTGTAGTTCGGCTTCCAGGGTCAACTGGCCCAGTAGCACGCGGGTGCGCAGGAACACGAAGTACGTATCGAGCACGTCGCAGCGGCAATAGTCGTTGATTTGGTCGATTCGGCCCGCCTCGTACAGCTCCTGAACCATGTTGCCCATCACATCCATCTTCCCCGGCTTGCCCAGCAGGTTAGCGGCCAGATTAAGTCCGCCCTGGAAGCGACTGGCGCCGAAATTGGTCAGCAGCTCGCACAGGTCGATGTGTACCTGAGTGTTGTAGCGGCTGCGGGGCGACTCGGCGCCGCGCACCGCCTGGAACCAACCAGGCACGCTAATCCCGTAGCGAAAGGCGGCCAATTCCAGCAGCGGCAGGTCGAATCCACGACCGTTGAAGCTGACCAACGTGGGCCGATGATACGCCTCCCAACCGCGCCAAAAGTTCTCGGTGATCACGTGCGGCCGATGATGCTGTTCGTCCAGCACCACCACGTCCTCCAGGCGGAAATCGGCCGAAACTTTAGCCACGGCCACTGCCACAGGTATCTGAAACGTGTACGGAACGAAGTCAGTGTCGTATTTGGCCATTAACTCCGCCCGATACCGGCGCACTGCTTCGGCCGGCTCGATTTGCTCTCCGGCATAGCGCAACTTGGCCACCAAGGCACCGTCGGCGACGCTCTCGGTGTCAAAGACCAGGTATCGAACGCCGCTGGTGTTGGCGGCCATAAGTAGTGCTCGCGTTTTCGCTTGTCGGGCGCCAGGCGGGGTATGGCCTAGCCGACAACATCACACTTCCTCCAAGTTCACCATACTAAGGTAGCAGACCATCCAGGGTGCCCGGAAGACGGGCGACGGTTTTTGGCAGTTTGCTGCTGGCCAGTTGGCCGGTCAATTGGTACGTTATCCGTCAGCGCATTGTGTTGGTGGCCCCACCGCATAAACTTGTCGGCCGCCGCCGGAAAGATGCGCGGGCATGGGCAGCAAGGCGGCCGACGCCCGGGCCGAGGGCCGCTGGCGGCGCTGCCATCGGAAGCCGGGTCCGGTTCTTCGGGCGTGTCCAGCGCCGCCGAGGTTTGTCAGGTATTGCTACTGCCTCGAAAGGTGTTTAAGCCGCACTTTCCCAACAAGGGCGCCGCTGTGAATCGCCGTCGATTGCTCGAACGTTTCTTGCAGTATGTACAGATCGATACCACTGCCCGAGAAGCTGCGCCGCAGTATCCCAGTTCTGTTGGTCAATTGGAACTCGGACGGCTACTGGTCGAGCAGTTGCGAGCCCTCGGCATAGATGCCCAGCAGGACCAGCACGGCATCGTAATGGCCACCATACCGGCCAACGTGGGGCACGCAAGCAACCTGCCGGTCATTGCCCTGTGCGCACATTTGGATACCTCGTTCGAGACTTCCGGCGCAAGCGTGAAGCCTCAGGTTATCGACAACTATCCAGGGGGCGACATCCTGTTGCCCGGCGACCCGAACCGGGTGATCCGCGTGGCCGATAACCCAGAACTGGACCGACTGCGCGGCTGCACGCTAGTGACATCCGACGGCACAACGCTACTGGGCGCCGACGACAAGGCGGGGGTGGCCGTCATCATCGAGGCGGCTGCTTGGTTGATGGAACATCCGCAAGTGCCTCACGGCCCGATCCGACTGGTTTTCACCTGCGATGAGGAGATTGGCCGGGGCGTGGAAAAGCTCGACCTGGATAAGATCGGCGCTGCGGTCTGCTATACGCTGGACGGTCGGGGCAGCGACGAAATCGACGTGGAGACCTTCTCGGCCGATCTGGCCACGGTGGTCGTCAGCGGCAGGAATATCCACCCTTCGATCGCTAAGGGACGGATGGTCAACGCCCTGCGGGCGGCCGGCGAACTGCTGGCTCGGCTGCCGCGCGACCGGTTGGCCCCCGAGGCCACCGAAGGCCGCCAGGGTTTTCTGCATCCTTATGACATTTCTGGCGGCGTGGCCGAAGTGACCATCAAGGTACTGCTGCGCGATTTCGATTCGGCCAAACTCGCCGAGCAGGCGGATTTGCTGCGCCGCCAAGCGCAGCAGGTCATGGAGGCGTTTCCGGGAAGCACGATAGACGTGCAAGTGCGCCCGCAATATCGCAACATGGCCGAAGGGTTAAAACGCGAACCCCGCGCCGTGGCCTACGCCCAGGAGGCCCTCAGCCGCCTGGGGCGGACCGCCAAACTGACTTTCGTCCGGGGCGGCACCGATGGTTCGCGATTGACCGAAATGGGACTGCCTACGCCGAATCTCTCCTGCGGGCAGCACAATCCACATTCGCCGCTGGAATGGGCCTGCCTGGAAGAAATGGAACTGGCCGCCCGGTGGGTGGTAGAACTAGTGCAAGTGTGGGCCGAGAAGCCTGGTTGAAGTTTCGTGCGCCTGCATCGCGCCGTTTCGCCTTTGGGTGCATACAATTCCCGCGGCGGCCATCCGGCCGCCAGTTGCCTGCGGACGCGCGCGGCGGCGAGAAGCTCGGTCGGCGGCTGGCCAACCGCAGAGCAACAAGCACCGGCCACGCCACGGGGAAAGGCATCTTTGGTTTGTCCGGCTGCCGAAAAACAAATCGCATGAGCGTGGACAAAAGCGCAAAGCGTATTCGCGCGATGTTCGCCCAAATCGCAGGCCGTTACGACCTGCTGAACCATCTGCTGTCGCTGGGGATCGACTATCGCTGGCGCAAGCGCACCGTCGGCCTGGTGACGCCGCGGCCGGGAAAGCCGATCCTCGACGTATGTGCCGGCACTGCCGACCTGGCGCTGGCCTTCCATGCAGCCGCGCGAAAGATACCTTCGTCGCAACGCCCGCTGGTCGTGGCGGCCGATTTCTGTCGGCCGATGTTGTCGCGCGGCCTTGCCAAACTGAAGCGCGCCGGCACGCAGGGTGAAGTGGTGTTGATCGAGGCCGATACCCTGCGGCTGCCGTTTGCCGACGATACGTTCCAGATAGTTAGCGTGGCATTCGGGCTGCGGAATCTGTCCGACACGCTGGGAGGACTGCGCGAGATGATCCGCGTTTGCGCTCGGGATGGCAAAGTGGTGGTGCTCGAGTTTTCCACTCCGCACGGCAGATTGCTCGGCAGCGCTTACCGATGGTATCTTGAGCACCTGCTGCCAAGAATCGGGCAGACCCTGGCGCGCAATCGACTAGGCGCATACGATTACTTGCCCGCCAGTGTGGCCGAGTTCCCACAAGGCGAAGCGCTGGCAGCCATGATGCGCCAGGCCGGACTGCGCGATGTTACAGTGCAGCGGTTCACCTTTGGCATCGCATCTTTATACGTAGGGACGAAATAAGCTGGGCCAATTCATAGCAACCGAATGAGCCAACCCAAATCGCGCATCGACAATCAAAAGAAGTATATACTGGATAGCGAACACGCGGCCGTGGAGCACCGAGAAAGAAACTAACAGCCCAAAGAGTGACCGCAATTCTGGCGTCCTGGGCCAACAGAGCGATGAAGCGCAGACTAGTTGTAGCGATGACCGGGGCGAGCGGTGCCGTTTACGGCGTCCGCCTGCTGGAAGTGCTGCTGGCGGCTGGCTGCGATGTGTACCTGTCGATCAGTGCTGCCGCACAGACCGTGCTGCGGCACGAGCTGAACCTAAAGATTGACTTGGAGAATTTCTGTTTATCGCAACTGATTCCCACGCTGCCGGCTTCGGTAGATGCCACCCTGGAAGGGACGCAGCCGCCAGACGCTCGGTCGCGGTTGAGCGAGGCGTGCCACGTTCCTCCACCGGCGACCGGCCAAGTGCGATACTGCCACTACATGGACTTTGGCGCGCCGATCGCCAGCGGGTCGCTGCTAACCGAGGGGATGGTCATTTGTCCTTGTTCGTGCGGGACGCTCAGTGCCATCGTACACGGCAGCAGCGCGAATCTGATTCACCGGGCGGCCGAAGTACATCTCAAGGAGCGGCGCAATCTGATCCTTGTGCCGCGCGAAACCCCGCTGTCGGTCACCCACCTGGATAACATGAAGCGCGCGGCGCAGTCGGGAGCGATAATCTTGCCGGCGATGCCGGGGTTTTACCATCAGCCCCAGAGCGTAGGCGAACTGGTGGATTTCGTCGTCTCGCGCATTTGCGATCAGTTGGGCGTTGACAACAATCTGATTCGCCGCTGGGAATGAGCCGAGTACGATACTTCCTGGAGCTGATCCGTTTCAGCCATACGCTGTTTGCCCTGCCGTTTGCGCTGCTTGCGGCGGCGATGGCCTGGGCGGCCAACGCACGGCAGCAGCCGCCGGTGGCATTTCGCTGGTTGGACCTGCTGGGCATATTGCTGTGCATGGTTACCGCCCGCAGCGCGGCAATGGCCTTCAACCGGTTGGTCGACCGACGGCTGGACGCCCTGAACCCGCGCACCCAATCGAGGCACCTGCCGCGCGGAGTACTCAGCGTGGCGGCGGTGAGCGTTTTTACCGTGTTGTGTTCGCTGGCTTTTGTGGCCAGCACACTTCTGTTCTTGCCGCATAATCCGTGGCCGCTGATCGCTTCGGTGCCCGTGCTGTTATTCTTGTTCGCTTACAGTTTTACAAAGCGGTTTACATGGCTTTCGCATTTCTGGCTGGGTGCGGCGTTGATGTTGGCACCGCTTGCCGCTTGGGTGGCGATCCGCGCCGAGCTGGCGCTGCCACCGGTGATTCTGGGCGGCGCAGTGCTGTTGTGGGTGGCAGGATTCGACATCATCTATGCTTGCCAGGATTACGACTTCGACCGGGCAATGCGCCTCTACAGCATTCCCGCCCGACTGGGCATCCCCCAGGCGCTGCGGCTAGCCGCCCTGTGCCACTTGGGAATGCTGGTGTTGCTGGTCGTGCTGGCGGCAGTGTATCCTTTTGGCTGGCTGTATTTGGTCGGGGTAGCGCTAACCGGTCTGCTTGTGGGCTATGAACACTGGTTGGTCAAGCCCCAGGACCTGAGCCGCGTGAACCAGGCTTTTTTCCACGTAAACGCCACCATCAGCCTGGGGTTACTGATCATCGCAACAGTCGATTTACTAATGTATCGCCCGTAGCCGCAAACGCGCCCGCCTGACAAGCGGAATGCTTATGAGCCAGCCCAGCCTGCAAACTATTCGCAAAAAAGTCGAAGACGGCGTCAGGCTCTCGGCGGCCGAGGGCGAATACCTTTTCCGCGACGAAGTGGACTTGCACGCCATAGGCGAACTGGCCGATCTGGTCCGCCGCCGCAAACACGGCAATCGGGCTTTTTACAACATCAATGCCCACATCAATCCCACGAACGTCTGCATTTACCGATGTCCGCTGTGTGCCTATAGCCGCGACGTGGACGACGTTGACGCTTACGTGCTGTCCGACGAGCAATTGGCCGAGCAGGCCCGACAAGCCGCTGCGGCCGGTTGCACCGAGCTGCACGTGGTCGGCGGGGTGCATCCGGACAAGCCATACGAGTGGTACCTCGAGGTGCTGCGCGTGCTCCGCTTTACGGCGCCCCGACTACACCTGAAAGCGTACACCGCCATCGAAATCGAGTGGCTCTCTCGGATCAGCGGACGCTCGGTGCGCAGTGTGCTGGAAGACTTGATCCGCGCCGGGTTGAACAGTCTGCCCGGCGGCGGGGCAGAAATCTTCGACCAGCAAATCCGCACCGTACTGTGTCCCCGCAAACCCGACGCCCGATCGTGGCTCAGCATCCATCGCGCTGCACACCAACTCGGGTTGCGTTCTAACGCCACGATGTTGTACGGGCACGTGGAAAGCGCCGAGCATCGCATCGACCATCTGGTGCAATTGCGACAGTTGCAAGACGTTACCGGCGGATTTCAGGCCTTTGTGCCGCTGAGCTTTCATCCACAGAACACAGCGATGCCCCACCTGCCCAGACCATCGCCCTTGCTAGATTTGCGCACAATCGCCATCAGCCGGCTGATGCTCGACAATTTCCAGCACATCAAGGCGTATTGGATATCGCTGGGATTGGGCACAGCGCAGGCGGCCTTGGCATACGGGGCCGACGATTTGGACGGCACCGTGCGGCAGGAGCGCATCCATCACGCCGCCGGATCGGAAACGCCCGAAGTACTGGCCGTCGATGAGCTTCGCCGCCTGATCGAAGAGGCCGGCTGCCGGCCGGTGGAGCGGGATTCGCTGTATCGTCCCGTACGCAGGGACGGTGCGACCTGGCATGTGGTCGCCGAGCCGGACGCAGCGCAGTCCTCCAGCGCAGGCGATACACCGTACGTTTTTTCCCCCAGCAGAAATGATCGCCCTGGAACTGTTCGTTAGGGGAAATGCGCGCCTTGGAACTGTTCGTTGCGATTGTTTCGCCCGCAGCAGGGGGGCACGGCTGGCTTAGCCAGTTATGTATCCGGATGGCTGTCGTGAGCTACAACCTGAATCACGAAGCCATTGCCGGCTGGATGGCATGTAAATCGGTGGCCATGGTAAACTATCGAAAGCCGTGGTGAACTGTAATCCAAATCGGTAACCCGAATCATCCCCGCACTGCCGGACATGTCGGCAGCCTACCGACCAGGAAGTCTGCAAAAGGCTCTAACGGCAAACAAAACCCAAAAGGTTGAACTGCCCTCTTTCTTGGGCACAGAGTGCCACAGGAGGTCGGTTTGTTAGAGCCTTTTATTGTAAGAGCCTCTTAGACTGTTAACGGTCAGGCCCTGGCGAAAAGCGCCCTGTGCGACAGTCCGGGCAGGAATTGCGACAGGGACTTCGTGGTACGTTGCTTCAGTATAGCTGAGTCTGCCATGAGATCTGGGTGGATAGTTTTGGCGATCGTGGGGTTAATGGTGTCTGCTGATCCGGGCACGGTAGCAGGCGCACGGTGGCAGTACTATGTCCCCTTCGAGACAGGCAGGGCAGCTAAGGACAGCCAGGCCCAGCCGGGCAGGGTATTGCTCTGGCTCCCGCCGGAAGCGAAGGTCATTCGGGGTTTACTTGTGGGGGGACAATTGGGGATCGAGCTGGAGATTGCACTAGACCCAGAGGTGCGGAAAGCTTGTGCAGAATGTGGATTAGGGATTGTCTATTTCGTGCCCCATATCTCCGGCGTGTTCCACTATTGGCAGCAGGGGAGTAGCGATGCCCAGCGGTGGCTCAAGGCGTTCGACGACTTGGCGCGGCGGAGCGGCCACCCGGAGCTGCGGCGCGTACCCTGGATCACGATGGGGCATTCTACGGCCGGCATTTTTGCCCGCAACGTAGCCTACCGCTGGCCGCAGCGGGTAGCGTGCGTGCTTCACATCAAGAGCGGCAATTTCCATCAGAAAGAACACTTACCGCCCGGCGGATCCCTAGCAGGTGTGCCCCTGGTGGCCATCAACGGCCAGTTCGAGAGTTTTGGGCCGGAGGGCGGTATCCGGCCTGAGTTCGGCCGCGAGACGCAGTGGCTTTTCGTCCGCGAGGACATTTGGCGGTTCAAGCACAGAGACCCGAACCACCTGATGTCGCTGTGGCTGGACCTTGGCGGGGACCACTTCCACGGCTCGCCCGAGCTTTCGCAATATGCGGCGCTGGTGATCCGCAAGGCGGCCAAGTACCGTATCCCCGCCGAGCTACCGGCAGGCGAAGACGAGGTACCCTGTGTGCCGCTCAAGTTGGAAGACGGCTGGCTGAGCGACTTCGATCTTTACAACCCTAGTCATTCCCCGGCCGCATACAAGGATTACACCGGCGACAGGTTCAAGGCCATGTGGCACTTCGACGAGGATATTGCCAAGGCCAACGCGCAGCACCATGCCAGTCTGGGCAAGCATCAATGCATTTCGATCCCCGTATGCTCGTGGCTCGACGAGGGCGACGGTTGGACGTTTCGCGCGCACGCCGAGTTTCTGGATACCATGCCCGACAGCTACGGCGGAAAGCTGGCTGGCGCCAAGATCGGGCATTCCGGCAAGCCGATAATCTACCGCAGCAAGATCAGCGAGCCCGTCGAGCAAACTGGGCCGGAGACCTTTAGGCTGCTGCGCCCTGTGAAGACGGCGAACATCGCAGCGGTGAGCCTGGGCGACGAGCAGTATCGTGCCACGAACCGGTGGGGAAGCATCACTTTCCCGCAATTCAAGGGCACTGCACAGACCATCGAGTTTCCTGCCATCGGCGACCTTTCCGCCAACAGTGGGCCGGTGGCCTTGCGGGCCAAGGCCAGCTCTGGCCTGCCCATATACTACGAAGTAGAGTATGGGCCAGTGGTGGTACAGGATGGGAAGCTCGCCATTTCGGAGCTTCCTGCCAACGCCCAGTTTCCTATCGAGTGCAAGGTGACGGCATACCAGATCGGCCGACGGGTAAGCCCAACGGTCTCGCCGGCTACACCAGTGTCGCAGGTGTTTCGAGTGATCGAGCGTTAACGCGGGCCGCGCCCGCAACCCAATAGTGAACAACCACTGTGCAAGATGCGCCCGGCGCGCAGATTTCGCATCCTAAGACTTGAAGTGTAAGGGCAGTACTATGCGTCGCTGTGTTGTTGCGTTAGCTTTGGCGGCCTTATGGGCGTCGCCGCTTCTGGGCAAGCCTCCGGTGGAGATCGTCACGGCAACGTATTGGGGCACGGCCGAGGAGGACGATCTCCAGAGCGTTGTCGCTGCGCCGGACGGCACACTGTACGTGGTCGGCAACACAGGAGCTGCCGCTGCGCATCTGCCCGGCAACGTGCTTCCCGCTGTCTTCGGCCAAGCGCCCGCAGAACCGCGATGCGGCTTCGGGTTCGTTGCCCATCTGTCGGCCGATGGCCGGAAGCTTCTGCACTACGCGCAGTTCGCCCAGGGTGTAGTGCTGCTGACAACTGTCTCGACGACTGGTCAGGCGGTTTACGTGGGCGGTTACGCATCGGAGGCCCTGGAGTCGGTGCTGAAGGACTGCCCAGGGCTGATTCGCCGCTACCCGCTGGTCAAACAGATGGAGCAGATTGCCGCGGACAAAGCGGCCGGGAAGGTGGACAAGATCGGCGGTCGTCCGGGGCTGGGCCGCTACGGCGCCCCGTGCGTTCTGAAGCTGTCGCCCGACCTCCAGAAACTGCAAGCCGGCACCTATCTCGAAGGCTGGCAACAGGTGTGGGATAAAGTGCGCGTGACCAACTTCCGCAAGAAGCTCGAAGGCAACTGGCGCGAGTTCTTCTGGCAACCCACCGCGCTAGCGCCGCTCAAGTCGGGCGATCTGCTGGTGCTCCACGATGGCGGTTACTTCCGGCTGCCCACCGAAAAAGACAAGGAGTTAGCCGGTGGCGACGAGAAGCTGGCCGAACGGCTGCTGTTTTACGACTGCTGCGACTACGTGAGCCGCCTTTCGTCCGATCTGACCAGTCGCGCGTGGAAGAAGGCCATTTACACGCCCCCTGTTGAGCCCGAGGTGGCCAAGGAAGTGAAGGACGGTTGGCCGCTGCCGCACTACAGCAATCCACGTACTCACAGGCTGCGGCTGGACAAGGACGACAACATACTGCTGTGCGGCTGGTCGGCCTCGGCCACCAGCAAGGAGCCTTGGTGGTCGCCTTACCTTTACAAGCTCGATTCCCACAACGGCGAAGTAATTTGGAAGGCGTACGAATACAATCCGCTCTCGGGCGGCGGCAACCGCATGGGCGGCACCGTGGCCGATACCGCCGTGGTCACCGTTGCGCCCGAGGACGAGGGGAATCTTCTTGTCGCCCTGCTGGCCGATGGCGGGAACACTGTGATGGGGATGAGCCCGTTGGCCGACGGCTCGCGGTTCGAGGCGCCAATCAAGGGCAAGAGCTTTCCCGTCAAATTGGTCCATTGGTGGGGTCACGTGCACCGGGTGGATGGCCAGAGCCGTCACGGGCTTGGCGGGGCACGCATTGGGCCTTGGGGGTGGGTGGTGGACCTGGCCCCACTTCCCGGCGGTCAAGTCTTGGCGCTGGGCCGCTGCAACGGGCCGTTCGAGGTCACCGAAGACGCCTGGGCCAAAGATAGCCCCGTCGAGAACCCCATCGCTTTCCTCCGGGTTTACGACCCCGACTTCGAGCTACGCTTCGGCACGCTGATTCCGGGCATTGTGCCTTTCGAGATCACCAAAATCGCTCCCCAGCGCTACGCCATCGCAGCGCGTGCCGAACAGCCTGGCCCGTTGGTCAAAGACGCGCTGCTGGAAAAATCGCCGGGCAAGAGCGACGGATATCTTCTGATCGTCGACTTTGTTCCTCAGCAGAAATGAGCGCCCTGGAACTGTTTCTTGCGATTGTCTCGGTGGCCTCTGCCGCGGAAACCACGCTGGTCAATCCCACCAAGCGGGCCTACGAGGAGGAACTGGTGCGGCTGAGGCGCCTCGCCCCAGGACCCGCCGGCTCGTTCATTGTCGAACAGGATGGGACGGAAGTTCCGTACCAGGTCGAGCGGATTGGCGACAAGGAGTGGGTGTGGGTGTGCTCCAGCTTCGCAGCGGGCGCATCGCACAACTACCAGCTAATCGCTGGCAAGCCAAAGTCCTTCGCTCCGCGGGTCACGGTCCGCAACGAAGGCCACCACTATTTGCTCGACAATGGCTTGGTGGCGGTGAAGGTGCCGGCGCAAGTGGATGGTGGCGTTGGCGCCATTGCGGGCCCGATCGCCGCTATCAAGCTGGGCGGTAAATGGGTTGGGGCGAGTTCCTGGACGACTTCCCGCGCGCTGAAAAGCTTCTCGGCCAAGCTAATCGGGGATGGAACGCTATTTGGGAAGGTCCGCCTCCGTTACGACTGGGAAGGCCAAGTTGGCATCGACGGCAGCACGCCCGCCTTCGCCGAGGTCGACATCACGCTCGGTCCTGGCTGGAATCACGTCGAGCTTTTCGAGCGCCATGAGATGGGCCGCAACGACTATTGGGAGCTGGACGCCTCGAAGGGCTGGGTGCCCAGGCAGGGCATCTCGAAGCCATTTGGCATGGGGGCTGGCTCGGGCCTGGTTAAAGGCCAGCTCGAGCCAAACCGACTGCTGGTACCCGGCGGCCTCCCCTATCAACGCCCCGACCTGTTTATCAACCTTCTTCCTCGCTGGAACCAGCACTTCAAGGACGGCTGGGCGTTTGCCGCCACCGACGGCACGGGCTACCTTGGCGCGGTCGTAGTCCGTGCCAGCCAATGGGTATGGCCGCACAACAACAGCATTCAGGTCGTGGTTAAAGCGAGCGGCGAATATGCTGGTTTTCGTTGTCCGACCTGGAAGGGGCAGCGCCTGTGGTGGCTTTTCGCCCCAACCCTCGGCCCGGCCGACACAACCTATGTGGCACGGTACGCCTGGGAGAAGCTGGACAAGCTAAATCACGAGTTTCTCCTCGACTGGCCTGGCCAGAAAGGCGTATTTGCCGGGATGAACTTTTATGACAGCAGCCAGATGAACCCCACCAGTGGCATCCGTGGCGCCGGCAGGCGGGCCATCGCCGATGCCGGTAAGCCGGGCGACTTCTCTACCTTCACCCGTGTGCAAGTGATGATGCATCCCGACGCCTATGGCTCATACTGGAACTATTGGAGCCCGGAAAACCCGAACTTCTTCACCGATTTCATGCGTGTGCCCATTGCGCTAACCTCCCAGCTCAAAGCCTGCCCGCACTTCGACTCCCTGCGCCGCGCAGCCGAGGCCAAGCTGAAGGAAGACATGTTCCACTCGGTTACCCTTCCCGGCGGTGCTGGCCAGGAGTGTCCGGGCTACTTGGCCTACGCGCTGCGCAACTGGGGTGAGCTTGGGAAGGTGTGCCGCGAGCATCTGGGCTTCGACCCTACCACTTGGGACCGCTACAAGGCCGCCCAATACTTCCTGAAGCGCATCAGCCAGCCCGATTTCCCGCGCCGCCGTATGCTTCCCATTGGCGATACCCATCCGACCAAGGACGACGGGCCAGCCGTAGTGGACGTGCCGGCTGACGAGGTGCGCAAGTTCGCCACCGAGGAGCTGCCCGGCTTCGGCGTCATCTTCACCAGCCAACCCGGCACCGAGCGGGAGACGTATCTGGCCTTCAAGGCTGGCCCTAATCGCGGCCACTACCACGGCGACCAGCTCGCTTTTCACTACTGCGCGTTGGGTAAGCCGTTAGTGGTGGACCACCACTGCTCTTACCACCCGCGCGCCGGCCAGGAACACATGCACAACCGCTTGGCCTTCCACACCGACAAGTTTCCCTACGCCAACATGGACGGCTACGAACGTCTGATCGCCTTCAAGACCTCAGCCGTAGCCGACATTGCAATCGGCCAGGTGGAATCGGAACGTTTGCGCCAGGTCGAGAGGCTGCCGCCCGAAATCTGGCACCAGGAGTACCCCCAGCACCGTTTCGCCAAGCCGCTGGTCTACCGCCGCACCATAGTGTTCGTCAAAGGCGGGTTGCAGGACTACTTCGTCATCCGGGATCAGTTCTGGGCCTCCGAGCCGCTGTCGGCAACGTATTGCCTGCACGTGCTGGCCGACACTATGAGCCAACACGGCCCGCGAATCGACTTCGGCAAGCTCACCCTGTTCTGTGCGGAACCGGCCAAGTTCGAATTCCAGTCGTTCCCTTGGAGCCACGACAACGGCGGCAGGGAGTCCACCCAGGGCGCGCGCCTGACCATCCGCGGAGAGCAAGGCCAATTTATCACAGTGCTGTATCCTGGCGAAGCTCCGGCCGTGGTGGCCATCCCGGGCGGTGTGCAGTTGGCTGACGATGAGGTCCGCTTCGGCGACGATGTGACCGTCAAGCGCAACGGTAAAGTGGTCCTGTCGCTGACGAGCAACCAGATCGACCCGGACCGCTGGCAGGGGGACATCGGTTTGTTCGTACCCGACGCCGGTTACCCCTTCGGCGAGATTCCCGACTGGCTTGTCCGCCAGCGTGCCCGGCGCCCCGCCCCGGCCAGGCAATAATTTCGGGTGATAATCTCAGCGGAAGAGTGGTTTCAGCGGACGAATAGACTGGCCAGCGTGTCATGACGCAGCATCATGGCCCCGGCATGCGCAGGTCATAGCAGTACAGGCCATCGTGGCCGCGGATGAACAGGCGGCCATCCACCAAAGGGTATCCCAGCGGGTGGTTGGCATAGGCCGTGTCGGGCACGTGGGGCGGAACCCACTGGCCGGCACCGGGGTGCTTGAGTTCGCCGCTGCTAGCACTGGCAGGCAGCAGGCGGAAGCTCTTTGAAATCCGGTTGCCGGCAAATGCTACCCCATCAAGCATGAAAAATGACTGGCCGCCGTGACGGCCCTCGGGCTGAATCAGTACGCGGCCGTCGGCTGCAAACATCGTCTGCGTGCGCGCCCCGCCTGCCTTAGCCACGCCCAGTTGCTCGCCCGTGTCGAGCTTCAGGCAGAAGGTTTCCTGGGAGCCGGACACGTAGACGCACCCGCCAGCAATGGCAAGGGCCAACTTGTCCACTGCCGGAAAAGGAGCAGGCACCGCCCACAGCTTCTCCAGGCCGTCCTCCCTCAGCCGGTAGCACAGGACCTGTGTGTCCTTGGAAAAGTCGGCCTCGCCCGGCTTCTCGGCCTTGGTTGCCTCGCAACCCACCAGGAAGTCGCCTTCGATGATCGGCCCCACTTCTCGTGGGCTCCACAGCGGCGTCTCGGCCTTCCACAGGACCTGGCCCGTTTTCGGCTCGATGCAGGCAACAAGGATGTTTGCCACGTTTTTCCCCGCAGCGTCCTTGAACCGGTTTTCGCAAAGGGCGATCACCCGTTCCTTGCCTGCCCTGCGCCAGACGAGCAAGTTCCCGCCGGGAGCCTTCCAAAGCTCCTGTCCGGTTTTGGGGTCAAGGCCTACTGTTTCTCCCACCGTGGCCACAAGAACGCCATCGGCCATGACCGGCCCGACCGCCGCAGCGGTGAATCGGTTTGATGCCCGCTGACCGTTTTCCCAAAGCAGCTTTCCTGTCTTCGCGTCGAGGGCATAAACGCGGTTGGCATAGTTGACGACATAAACGACGCCGTCGGCAACCAAGGGCACGGGGTTGAAGCCGCGCCACTTGTGGGTCTGATGGTTGATGCCCCGTTCTTTCAAGATGGTCTTCCATACGGTCTTACCCGACACAGCGTCGATGCAGACTACGACGTCGTCGGCCAGCAGGCGGTGCCAGTCGACGTATGCTTGCTGGCCAATAGAGCTTGGAGTGAAGTTGGCCGCCTCCTGGCGGAGCTGGGCTTCGGTGGGGGAGTTCTGGCCGGTGGGCAGCGAGCCGCTGGGCTTAAAGTAGAAAACGTAAGCCAATCCACCAGCCACCACGGGACTGGATGCGCCCCCGGTCACTCCGACCACGCAGGCGCGACGCTTGTAGCGGCGGTCGGGGCCTTTGCCCCACATACATGGCAACTGCTCCTCTGCTTTCCACAGGGGCTTGGCGGCGGCCAAGTCGTCGATCAGTTTCGCCCCGCAGTCGGGGCCGCGGAAGGAGAATCCATCACCGTAGTAACAAGGCCAGTCCTTGCCCGAGGGAAAAGCATGATCCTTTTTCAAACGATCCTCGTTCATCAGCTCGCCAGAGAGCGCCCCGCTGAAGGTCTGTTCCTTCGAGCCAAACAGGGAGATCCGCACCGTGAAGGCGCCGAAAAGCTTTCCCTCGCTCACCTTAGCATCAAGGGTATAGACGTACTGGCCCACATGGGCCGTGGGCGCCCAGACTTTGACCATGCGCCCCTTCACTTCTCCGCTCAGTGTATCGCCAGTACATGCCACGGTGATCTGGTCAGCCCACATGCGATGGCAATCGCTCCGCGCAGGAGCGCAAAACCACACTGTGGTAGCCTTACCCGACCGAATGCCCAAGAACAGCATGACGTCGGCGCCCTTTTCCCATCCATTTTCGAGCTTTAGCCACGCCACGCGGTAGCTGCCCGAGGGCGCGATCGTTTCGGGTGGCGGCAGCGCTTCGCCCCAGACGTTTCCTTCTAGTAGTACGCTCCATATCGCGAATATTGGCGCACATGCCCGAAAAGCGACTCCACCCCGATTCATCGTCTGCCCTCTTTCTTACCTTTTCTGAGCCTCATTTGCCCGGCGTGGCAAAGACGCTCACAACAGTGCCTTTGCCATCGCTCGACCCTTTTTACACGCCTATTGTGACCTTATTGACCTCGGCTGCCGGCCCGGAACTATCACCGCCCAAAAATAGAAAACCCAGCCTGGTTCCCCCTATTGATACCGCACGCAGCCTGTGGTTGTGGGCCGGCGGCAATCAGGATATTTGCTCACAACGCCCTCGCTAAATAATCTATGGTGCCCCACGGGCCATTGCCAATAGCCAAAATGCTCGGCCAGTTCCTGGGGCAACGGAAGTCCACATTTGCACGCTTCAACAAAACCCGTGGTTGCCAGTTTAGCTGATGTTGTGCGGCTATCGGCTAAACGCAGTAAACCTACGTAGTTCTTGGGGGCACGCTTAAAAAAACATCATTGTCGGGCCGCTGCTGCCCGGTGTGCTGTGGGAACGGATTGATCCCCTGTTGTTGCCCCAATGTCTCGGTGGAAAAGTTGGGCGTTGTCGTACTGCCGGTCGTGTCGTACAGGCGGGGATATTGCTTGTCCTCGGAACTTGATTGCCGGGGCACAACTTTATCTGTGGATTGAAAATTTATCTGCGGATTGAAAACGGCTGCGCGATGGCCTGCGGAGGACGGCTGCACGGCTGGCAACAGGCCGGCGTGGGGAAGAAGATTTGGCGGGTGCGGCTGGAAGAACCAGGGGCGGCCAAGTCACACTCCCAGGCTGCTGGGCTGCGGGTTGGTAATCTGCTCGATGATCCAGCGGTCGATGTCGGCCAACATCTGCGGGGCAAGTTCGTCGCCGCACGGATATACCCTTAAAGTCACCGACATGCCCGCACTGTGCAATAAACGCATGTCGGCGCATACGGCCTCTTGGGAATACTTTTGGCCGAATCTGCCCGAGGCCACCAACAGCGGAACTCGCCGGGCTGCCACCAGATTGCTTAGCGCCGGTTGGGCGGTGGGCACCGGTCCGCACAGCGACACGGCCCCGGCAAATCTTTCGGGACGTTGCCAGGCGATCCGCACCGCCATCGTGCCCCCGGAATCAAAACCGACAATGAACACGCGCTTGGGACAAATGTGCAGTTTGCCGGACGCCAAGTCGATCAACTCTATCACGCGCTGCTGGGCCGACAGCGCATCGTCGAGCGTCTGTTTCCAGCCGAAAAGCGGTTGGCCGGATGCATCTTTGCCGATGCAACTGCCTCGCGGGGCGACAGCCACGTAGTTGCGGATGCTCAACATGGGCATCACGCGGAGCAATTGACGCTCGTCGTCGTTACTACCGTGCAGCCAGACGATCAGCGGGTACGCGTACCCCGCTTCGTAATGGATCGGGGCGAAGAGCGTGTACGCGCCTTGGTGGTCTTCCAGCGAGCAGACTGCGGCGTCGGCGAAGCTGGCAGTGCGTCCCGCGGCCGCCGGTTGCTTACAGAAACGGTGTTCCATGTGGGGCATATCTATTTACCGCAACCAAAAGAGCAAAACGCCCATCTACCAAACCGGCACCTTGAGCGCAAAAATGTCCAGGCCGGGCGCAAAGCCGTGGGAACCACTGGCAGCCGGCCTACCCATGCAACAGGGCAACTGCCAGCCGGCAACAGCAGCAACGCCAACCCGGCACAAGCCGCAGACTTTAGCCTGTAGTGCCGATGGTGTCAATTGTGCCGTCGGGAGAGGTTACAGCGAACATGTCCTAGGCTGCGCATCCTTTGCAAATTGCCGCAGCCTCCTAGAGTCGCAGACACCGCCTAGCCTGTGTGCCAAGCACAACTGGGTTTATGCAAACTGTAAGCGGAATTATCTGGCCGAATTATCCCGCCTACAGGCGCAATACGAAAAGCAATGGCACACCGCGACTATGGTTGTTATTACACAGACGACGCCGGCCGCGGATTTGGGGTTTTTCTGCACAAGACGCGGGTAAAACGGGGGCCTTCAGCTTTTTTCTGACCTAGACTTTACTCTTAGAAGGCCATTACCGCTGTTGCCTAGGCAAGGGTAAAGTCTATGCGCCAGTTTCTCAACGAGCTAGTCCGTTACGTCGAGCGCATGGACGTGCAGCAATGGGTGTTCCTGCTAGTGGTGGTCGTGTTGTTGGGAGCGTTTTGTTTGCGAGGCTTCGGTTCGCGTTCGCAGTATTAGTCTGTCTCCCGACTCGATAGCAGGCGTCGCGGCCACCGCAGCCTGGGTACTTCAATCCTACAGCGGTCGCCGAGCTTTTTTGGTCAAGTTGCCATCTAGCATCACGCAAATTGCTACTTCGATAAGGTTGCACTATGGAAAACAAGCATAAAGCTGCCCAATCGTTGCGCGAGATCATCTCTTATCATCTGGCCATGTTTGTGCGCTACGGCAATTGCTTTTCCGTGGCGATGTTCTCTGCGCAGACCGACGGACAACCTGCAAACGGCGACAACGTGTTGCGCGGCGACGTCGGGCTGATGCGGCAATTCGCCTTGCTGACAGCCGAGACGGTACGCGAGATCGATTTCATCGCTTACGACCAGGACGACAACCTGGTGGTCGTCATGCCGCATACCGATCTGGCCGGCGCGTGCGCGGCCGCCGAACGAGTCAAAGCCGAGGCCCAGAAACGCATGGGGCTTCGTGTCTGCGCCGGAGTGGCCATGGCCCTGGACGGCGAAACAACTACTTCGCTGCTCGAGCGGGCGACGGCGGCTCTGCGCTACTCCAGTGCGACCGAAGGGCAGGGCGTCTGGTTTCATAACGGCACAACCGCGGAACCGTCCGCGGAGGTGGTCGAAGTCTGAGCTGGGCCGTCCGGATGGCCGCTGCAAAAGAGCCTCTACTCCGCTGTCCAATGGGGGCCTCCGACTGCCCGTGCTACGCTGATGCCCTTGCGCTTTCGGTCGGCCGGGCTGCCGCGGCGCCCATACCCGCCACGCAACGGACCTCGTATAATTATGGTTTTCGTACCTGCAAGCGCAGATACAAACAGTTCATCACCCCTGGATGTGCGATGCCTTCTGGAACCAGCGCCAAGACGATGCTCGACAAAATTTGGGACGACCATGTCGTCCATGCCGAGCCAGGCAAGCAAACGCTGCTGTACATCGATTTGCACCTTGTCCACGAGGTGACCAGTCCGCAAGCATTCGAGGGCCTGCGGCTGAGCGGCCGCAAGGTGCGACGGCCGGAGCGCACCGTGGCGACCGTGGATCACAACGTGCCGACGACCGACCGGGGCTTGCCCATCGTCGATGACATCGCCCGGCGGCAGATCGAGACGCTGGAGCGGAATTGCCGGGAGTTCGGAATCCGGTTCTTCGGCTTGGACGACCCCAATCAGGGAATCGTACACGTGATCGGCCCCGAGCTGGGGCTGACGCAGCCGGGAATGACCATCGTCTGCGGCGACAGCCACACGGCCACCCACGGGGCACTGGGGGCGCTGGCCTTCGGCATCGGCACCAGCGAAGTAGAACACGTGCTGGCCACCCAAACGCTGCTGCAATACAAGCCCCGGTCGCTCCGTATCCACGTCGAGGGACGCTTGCAGCCGGGCGTCGGCGCCAAGGATTTGATTTTGTACATCATCGGGCAGGTGACGCCCAGCGGCGGGGTGGGCTATTGCATCGAATACACCGGCCCAGCAATTCGCGCGCTGGGAATGGAAGAGCGGATGACGGTGTGCAACATGTCGATCGAGGCGGGTGCGCGGGCGGGAATGATAGCCCCCGACCAAAAAACGTTCGACTACCTTCGTGGACGTCCCTTCGCACCCAAGGACTTCGACGCCGCCGTGGCCCGCTGGGAAAAGTTCCCCAGCGACCCGGATGCACAGTTCGATCGCACGCTGGAGTTTTCGGCTGACGATGTCGAGCCGCAAGTGACTTGGGGAACGAACCTGGGGCAGGTCGTCTCGGTAACCGGACGAGTTCCCGATCCGGCCGAACTATCCGACCCCGACGACCGACAAGCCGCCGTGCGGGCGCTGGACTACATGGGATTGCAGCCCGGCACGGCTATTACCGACATCCGTATCGACCGGGTATTCATCGGCTCGTGTACCAACGGACGGATCGAAGACCTGCGAAGGGCCGCGGAGGTAGTGCGGGGTTATCGGGTGGCCAAGGGGGTGGCGGCGATGGTCGTCCCCGGTAGCGTCGCCGTCAAACGTCAGGCCGAAGCCGAAGGATTGGATAAGGTCTTTCTGCAAGCCGGGTTCGAGTGGCGGCATCCAGGCTGTAGCATGTGTCTGGCGATGAACCCGGACCGGCTCGAACCGGGCCAGCGCTGCGCCGCCACGACCAACCGCAACTTCGAAGGCCGACAAGGACGCGGCGGACGAACACACCTGGTCTCGCCGGCTATGGCCGCGGCGGCAGCGGTCGCCGGTCACTTCGTGGATGTTCGCCAGTGGAAGTACAAATAATGTTTGCGGTTCATGCCGCAACGCCCAAACCGCCAAAAAACGAATGCACAGTCAAAGCAACGACTAGAACGGAAGCATTGCGGGGACACGAAACAGCGCGCCAGCTTGCGCCACCCGACGGGCGTCCCCGCACCCGGCAGAAAGCGCCACGGGCCACGGCTGTTCCAGGCGAGTATCAGTGGGCTTGTCGCAAGCCGCACGTGCTTTGGGCGATGAGGACCTTACTTGAATCCGGTCGATATGTCCCGCAGACCGCGCGATTCCCGGGTTCAATCGCCAGTCAAGGCCGAGGCTGTGGTCTGTTGGTTGCATGTTGGTTACACTTGAGTCGAAGGAAAGCTCTTGCGCAGCGAGGCATCACATGCGTCCGCTTGTAACACACACGGGAGTGGTTTTTCCGCTGGATAGGGCGAACGTCGATACCGATCAGATAATACCCAAGCAGTTTCTGAAGCGTATCGAAAGAACCGGTTTTGGCCAATTCCTGTTCTACGACTGGCGGTACTTGCCCGACGGCAGCGAGAACCCCGATTTCGAGCTT
This sequence comes from uncultured Pirellulales bacterium, assembly GCA_938015445.1. Taxonomy (GTDB): domain Bacteria; phylum Planctomycetota; class Planctomycetia; order Pirellulales; family Thermoguttaceae; genus CALLPE01. Next base: position 97,710 of record CALLPE010000011.1, on the reverse strand, counting down.
AACCACCGCCCGTACCGCGGAGCCAGCATCCTGCTTGCCCGGCGCAACTTCGGCTGCGGTTCCAGCCGCGAGCACGCACCGTGGGCGTTGGAGCAGTTCGGCTTTCGGGTGTTGATTGCCCCGAGCTTCGCCGATATTTTCTACAACAACTGCTTTAAAAACGGGATGCTGCCCATCCGCCTCGACGAAGCCACGGTAGAAGAGCTGTTCCGGCGGTGCCGTGCGCACATCGGCTACCAGCTAATGGTGGACTTGCAGCAGTGCTCCATCAGCGATGACTACGGACTGCGGCTGACGTTCGAGGTGGACCAGTTCCGCCGCCATTGCCTGCTGAGCGGTTTGGACGACGTGGCCCTCACGCTCCAACACGAGCAGCTCATCGAAGCCTACGAGCGCCAGCACGGCATCATCTGAACCTGGCTGCCGGCAAAGAGTGCGGTGCCGATGCCGCCAAGTCGCCGCCTGTACGGCAAGCCCGGCTCGTCCAGCCTCAGGGCTTCGGTTGCTCACCAGCACGGCGGCAACGATTCCAACATGTGATGCCGTACCGCCAATTGATAGTACCGCATAAGTCCTTGCCGCTCGGTCGGCCCTAGCCGGAACCGGAGGTTGTCGCGCAAATAACTCAGACACTCGCTTGCAGGCAGGCCGAGCTGCTGCGCGGCACTGTCAGCAATCGCCGCAAGCATTGTCAGCCCTTCGTCGCGGGCCGCTGTCAAGCGTTGTGTCAATGCACGCGAAGCTACCTCTGGCCTCGCCACCCACATCGAGAAAACAAAGGGCAACCCCGTCCATTTCTTCCAGACTTCGCCCAAGTCCCACACGTAAGGGAACTCCGCAGGCGGCGGCAACAGACCCCGGTCGCCGATGACCAGCACGGCGTCGGCCGATACGTCTGTGGGAGCGGTGCCGATCCGCAGCGGGATGGTTTGCGGTTGCAGGCCGTAAATCTCCTTGAGTAGTATCCGCACCAGTGCCGCGCTGGTGCGCGAGCCGTCGTCCAAAGCCAGCACAGAGATTTGCTCGATCGGCTTGCGGCTGAGCAGCAGTACGCTGCGCACTGCCCCGTCGCAGGCTACGCAAGCATCGGACACTATGCAGTAGCCCGGCTGCCGCGCGTACTCGATCGATGGTATCGTGGCCACGTCCAATCGGCCGGTGGCAAGCTTATCGGCAAGACGGCTGGGCAGATCGACCACCAGCGAGGCGTCGGGCAGATGGCGGGGCAGGGCTTCGACCAGCGGCCGGGTGTTCAGGTAACTGACTACGCCCACGTTCAACGGTCGCTCCGGCAGCGAAAGATCAAGATCATCCACAGCGCACAATCTCCCTCGCCCCGCGCCGATGCTTGTTCGTCCGTATTCACCTGCTCATCATTTACACATCTGCTCATCATTGAGCCAATGGCCTGATTGAGCCAGTGGCCTGGTCTGCTCACCACCGCGATTTGCATGTCACGGCCAGCGCACCACGAAAAGACCGCGTTTGCCGCTACTGCTGCCCCAGCAGGCCCTGCAAGTACTTCAGGCTGCGCTCGGCTTGGTCTACAGTGCCGCACTCGACCGAGATCACTCCCTGAAAGTTGTGACGCCGGAGTATGTCGATCACCCGCGGCCAATCGACCACTCCTTCCCCGCAGGCGCAACCGACAGGCGTCCCGGTTACCGCTCCGCGCTCCTCGCTCTGACGAACACTTATGTCTTTGCCGTGCATGTGGCACAATCGGTCGGCGACTATATCCAACATCTGGTAAGGGTCGGCCTTGCCGCCCAAGTAGATGTTGCCTGTGTCCCAATTGACCTTCCAACAAGGGCTGTCGGAAAGCTCCAGAATCCGCAAAAACGTATCCTGGCGGACGGTGTACTGCTGGTGCGGTTCCAGACCGACCATGATCCCGTAACGCTCGGCGGTGCGCATCACCTGCCGAATAGTGTAACGCATGATCTGGAAGGCTTCTTCGTCGGACATCCAATCCGGCTTGATCCCTTCGTCGGTGGTCACTACCGGTGCGCCGATGTCGCTGGCATACCGAATGGCTTTTGTCAAATAGGGAACGCCCACTTCCGGCCGCATCAGCGGGGCATGGGCGCTGACGGCCGAAGGTTTCAGCCCCAGCTCGTCCAGCCAGCCTTTCACCTCCAGCGGATCGTCCTCCATGGAAAGCATGTGGTAGTATCCGCCCAACGCCAGCAGGTCGTAGCCGGTTGCCACGCACGGCTCGACGTACTTGTAGCCCAGCCGGGCGGCAGTTTCGATTCCCACCCGAAAAGACTTCTCGCTGCTGCGGATGAACTCGAGGTTCACCCCGACTTGAATGTCGCTCATCTGTCACTCCTTGCTCGATATTGCTGAACGCGTGGATATTGGGAACCACTCTTCCGGTGCCGGTGGCCGCCAAAGTAGCAGGCTTGCCAGTCGGCGTCAACCGATAAGTCAGCCGCACCCCGACTTCCTCCGCCTGCAACGCAACCGGCTCCAGCCGCACAGGATGGAGGCAACGCCGGAACCCTGCCACAGCAGGTATTGTGCAGTGCGCCTCACGGCTCCGCGGTGCCGGGATACAACTCCAGTTCCCAGAGGCGCGCCAAGTCTCCCGGCGCCGCAGTGACCAGCAGCCTAAACCTGGCCGACTGCACCGGCTTGAAGCGCAACGAGATGTCGGCTTGCTGATTACCGGCCACTTGCGCGCCGGGCACGTCGCGCCACTGTTGGCCATCGTGGTACTGAAGGCTGAAATCCTTCATCGGCGTGATGGCTCCGCCGGGGGCAGTTTGTCCGCTGACGACCCGCATCGCCCCCACGCTTACCGGCTCGTCGAACGTCAGTTCCACCGTGTGCGGCAACTGTTTGCCGCTTACCCAACGTCCTTTGTTCGATCGGATGTCGATCTGGCCGTCGTTGATACTTGCTGGGGGATATTGCTTTTCATCCAAGCAACTGGACACCGTCACTTTGGCCCGCCGCGCCAGATTCGGTCCAGCCGAGTTTAGCCACTGCGGCGGGCGCAGTGCGGTGACCGGTTCGCCCGCCGACGTGGTGGGAGCTGGTATCGGCCCTTTGCCCACCCCGCGGCGCATGTGCTCCTTCAGTTCCTCGAGGTATTTCTCAAATACATCGCGTGGGTCGGCGCTGTGTTTGCCACACACAGCCGCCGCCATTCCCACTACTTCTCCGGCCATCCCCAATGTGCGCTGCACTCGCACGGTTCCCAGTGCCACATGTGTAACACTGATGTTGCGGCCGGCCATGAACAGATTGGGGACATTTCGGGAATAGAGGCAGCGATAGGGAACCGCATACGGCTTGATTTTGTGGAACTGGGCCACAGAGCGGAACTCTTCGCCAGGGAACTTGTCGGACTGCGCGGGATAGTGCAGGTCGATGTGCCAGGTGGTGGTGAAGCTGGCATCGGGATATTCCACCGCCTCATCGACGTCCTGCTGGCGAAGGATCACATCGCCCAGCAAGCGCCGCGATTCCCTCTTCCCGCCGATATATGCTACCCATTCCAGCCGACGATTGGCGTATTTTTCCTTATCGGGCGCGTGGTTTTTCTGATAAGACCAGTTGCCATATACCGCCCGCAAACCGTGATCGCGCACCCGCTCGAAGTCCACCACTTGATCCAGCCGGAAGCCGGTTTCCCAGTTCCACTCCCCGGCTAGCGCCTTTTGATAAGTGTGCTCGTTGAATTGGATAGCCCAGGGACATTCGGGGAAAGTGGTGGGTTGGTCGGTATGAACGGAGTACCATTGGATGGATGTTCCCATGGTCTGTCGGTCGGGTTTGTCGGGGGCCAGCGATTCTCCGGTTTCCTCCCGGCTTTCGCGGCCGTAACGGTAATCAGCCCCGGCCAGGAAACCCAAGTTGCCGTCGCCGGTGCAATCGGCAAACCATCGTGCAGGGAAGCGCAGCTCGCGGTTGGTGCGGATGTCTCTGCCGATGACGGCTACGATGCGATCATCCTGTTTTTCCACGCGGAACACGTGGGTATTGAGGAACAGGTGCAGGTTCTTTTCCGCCCTGACGACCTGGAGCTTCTTTTCGTCCTCATAAACTTCCGCCGGTTGTGCGTTGCCGCTGCGCTTGGGCGCCAGTTCGGCTACCACCCCGCCGAGCGCCGGGTATGGTGGCAGGTGGATACCACCCTGAAGATGGACCCGAATTTCCGAGCTGTTGTTGCCGCCCAGCACAGGCCGGTTCTGAATCAAGGCTACTTGCAAACCGAGCCGGGCAGCGGTTATGGCCGCACAGGTGCCGGCGATGCCGCCGCCGACTACCACGAAGTCGAACTGTCCGGCGTCCGGCGGCTGCTGGGGCAAGCCCAGCAGTTTGCGGCGGAAGGCCGCTAGCTGAGTGCGATCGTTTCCGGCCGGCTCCACGGAGCGCTCGGGCTGCTGGTCGTTGGGCGGCACTAGATTCATATCGGTGGTAAGCACGATAGCATCGCAGCGGCCATCGAAGCCGGTCAAGTCCCTCAAACCCAAGGTGATTTCTCCGGCGCGCAGTTCCACTGTCCCCCCGTCCTGCCAGTGCCATTCAGCCCGTTCGGTCCCAAACACTGCCGGCAGTGGCTTGCCGTCTATGAGAACTTGAAACTTGCCCGGCGGCTCCCACGGTTGACCGGGCTTTCGCCACGGTGCCGCCCAATCGCGGGTGCGCACCCAAACGCGGTACTGGCCCGCTTGCGATATCGCTATCTTCGTGGTGGCATCGTGCACCGGGACACCTAGTCCGTGGGCCAGCAGTACCGGCGAGCCCATCTGGTCCATAAACTGCTGATCGATGACCCAGCCGCCTAGCTCGTCGAAGCTTTCAGCTTCTATCAGGACGGTGACGAACTTTTTTTCATCCGAGCCTGAAGCCGCTACGGCGCAGGCCGACAGCAATGCAGTTGCAACCATTCCGCGGAGCATCATGGCAAGGCCTCCACAGTGCAACGTCGGGGGACGTCGAAAAAATTAGAAGTCGTGGGACTTCGAAAAAATTTGAAAACGCCTATGTTAAATTACACGTTGCTTGCTGACCGGTCAAAGCATTGCTTTGCCGATCCACCGCTGCCTGGCGGAGTAAGCTCGACCGGCTTTTTGCCCTTTTTTTCAGCGGACACCCGGCTGCACGCCAAGCATTGCCGTAGCCAACCACATAGCTACAATTGCAATGGCTCTGCTGTGCGATGCAGAAACGGGATCGCAAAAATCCCTAGTGCTGCGGTGGAGATTCTTGCCATGTCCACAACGATGCAAAATGCAGCGGAAAGCGGTTTGCAGTTCGCGCCGTACCGATTGCTGGAGGCTGACGAACTGGTCGCCCGTATCCAGGCTGTGCGCCGGCAAATGGGCAATCGTTTGCTGCTGCTTGGTCATCATTATCAGCGCGACGAAGTGATCGCCCTGTCGGACCTGCGCGGCGACAGCTATCAGCTCAGCGCTCAGGCGGCCGCCAACAAGGATTGCCAAGCCATCGTCTTCTGCGGCGTACACTTCATGGCCGAGACGGCAGATATTCTGGCCAACCGGCCGGAGCGGCTTGCGCAGCGCGAGGGACGCCGCGTGACGGTCGTTCTGCCCGACTTGGCCGCCGGCTGCTCGTTGGCCGACATGGCCAATATCGAACAAGTCGAGCGCTGCTGGCAGCAGCTTGGCGAAGTGATCGACACCGAAGATCTGATGCCTATCACTTACGTCAACTCCTCGGCAGCGCTGAAGGCCTTTTGCGGTCGGCACGGGGGTATCGTTTGTACATCTTCTAACGCGCGGGCGGCGCTGGAATGGGCATTGGCCCGACGGAGCCGGGTACTGTTCTTCCCCGACCAGCACTTGGGGCGAAACACCGCACGAACCCTCGGCATTCCGTTGGAACAGATGCCGGTGTGGCATCCGCGGAAGGAGCCGCTGGGAGGCAACTCGGCGGAGGAAATCCGTGGCAGTCGGGTGATCTTGTGGCGCGGCTATTGCAGCGTTCATCAGGTCTTTCAGCCCCAGCATGTAGATCGCTTCCGCGCCAAATATCCAGACATCAAAATCGTCGTCCACCCGGAATGCATGATGGAAGTAGTGGATAAGGCCGACGTGGTGGGCAGCACTAGCAAGATCATCCAGACGATCGAGCAAGCTGCGCCGGGGACGCGCTGGGCCATCGGCACCGAGCTGCATCTGGTCAACCGGCTAAAACGGGAACATCCCGAGTTGGAAATCCATTTCCTTTCGCCGGCTGTGTGCATGTGCGCGACGATGTATCGCATCGACTTACCGCACCTGTGCTGGGCGCTGGAGAATCTGGCAGCCGGCACCCCGGTCAATGTGATCGAAGTGGAACCGGAAACCGCCCGCTGGGCGCTGGAAGCTCTGCAACGCATGCTGGAAGTGCGCTGATGTTCCGCGTCAACGTGGCCGGCGGACTCTGCATGCCCTAGCCGATACAGTTGCACCGCTCCGCTGGCGCGCCGTAAAAGCCGTAAAATCGGTAGCGGCGCTGTAAGAAGCCGCAGCCGCCAGCCAGTGTTTACGGCAGCCGGATATCCTTCAGCGTGTACTGAACCGAAATCGGCAGCACGCGGGTGGGCGTGCGGTAAACAAAGGTGTATCTATCCAGTGGCTGCGGCAGGGAGAAGTTGTAAACGAAGCCCACTTCGTTTGGCTGGCGGGAAGTCATTTCAAAACTGTGCGGCGCTGTGCGCTGGCGGTCCGGGCCTTCCAGGAACGCCTCGTTGCCCAGCACCCAGCCGCGATGCGATTCGAACGCTTGTCCTGGTTCGTCCAACCGCAAGCGGATGAAGACTTGCCACAGATCGTCGCTTTTTTGAACGCGTGCCAGGCTGACCGTAGCACCACCGAGCCGTCGCTGAGCGCTGCGGGCATTGGGCAAATCGTCGAAACGGAACTCCTCGACCCGTCCCGGAGCAAGCGCCCACAACGTTCCCTCCAAGCGCGCGATGCTGGCCGTGCTGCGCGGCGGCAAGTGAAAGGGCACCGGCAGATTGGCTGCGCTGCCTTGCGGCGGAATAGGCACTTCCAGTTCCGCCGTTGGATTTTGCAATACCAGCGGCTGACCGTGTTCGTCGGTGGCCTTCAGCTCGGCCATGCGCTGTTTGACCAGAATCGGACGCAACCGAGGCTCCCAGGCCACCTCTAAGGTCAACCGCAGCGAATCTCCGCCGGGGTCGCGCAAGTCGCGTTGGGCGGTGACCGCCACGGCCTCGACACGGAACGGCCCGCAATAAGCGCATCTTCCCCTGCGCGGCAATTGGTGCTGGTCGCGGGCCACCAGGTGGATGGCATCGCTGGCGCCGAACGGATAGACGGCAAGCCCAGCTTGATCCAACAGTTCATCAAGCGCTTGCCAGAAAGGGACATCTTCGAATTGCAGCGCGAGCACTGGATTCGTGACCTGCTGGCCGAAGCGCTGGCGCCAGTCCACCAACTTATTGCCGCTTTGCTGTTGCAACGCCGATAACGCATCGGATAGTGTAATCGACTGGCTGCTGATGCTCACGCGGCTGGCCTGGGCGGCTGTCTCAGCAACCGTCTTCAATAGCCGCTGACGAACGCGCTCCAGGCGGACTTTCACTTCCGGATCATCGCTGGTCGGCAACAGTTCCAGCGCGCTGGGGCCAAGCTTCAGCAGTGCTTCTTCGGCTGCTTCTCGCTGGGCCAATTGCGGGCTGCCCAACTGGCGGACCAGTTGGCGCACCTGGGCGTCAAGCTCCTGCTGGCTTGCCACCGGTTGCTGCCCGGCGGATGCCGCCATAAAAAAGGATGTCACAGAGGCGTACAAGACGATCGAAGTCAACATCGACTGCTCCCTGGTGCTTCCTATATAAACGCATCGCCCTCAAGTAGCCAGAGACTATGCTGTTCTGGCATCGCGCGCCGGTGCTCGCCCTGGTAGCGATTGGCCCCAGGCGCCCCCAACCACCAGTCATCCGTTCGCTCGGCCAGGGCTTGGCCTGGTAGCCATTCCCCCCAGGCGCCCCCAACCACCGCTTGCTAAGGCAATTTTAGAGTGCCGCGCGGCCATCGGCTACGTTTTGGCCGATGGGAGAGCCTCCGGGCGCAAGGAATCAGCGCCGGCATCGGCCCGCCGCGCAAGCTAAATTTGTAAAGACTGCAACACGCGCTAAATTCGCAAAGACTGCAACAGGCGGCGCTGGCATTGCCGGCGGGCGAGGGCACGCTTCCCAGGTGTTCGGCGGTGCGGCACAGCTCGCACAGCGGGTATGGCAGCGCCGCCGGCGCCGACAACCGAGACTTTCCATGAAGCCGCGCAATCTGAATCTCGCTGGCAGCGGTGTACGCTACCACGTTGCCCACCGACACCTCAGCGGCCGGTGGACGGCGGCCTGCGCAGTGCTGGTGGCGACGGGACTTGTTATTTGGTCCGCTGGTTTGTTATCGGCGGCCAGCTCACCGACGCCCGAAATGATGATCGAGCTGATTGTCGCCGGTCGGACGATAGAAGGGGCGCCGCTGGCATGGGACCAGACCCATTTGCGATTGCTGGGGCGCGACGGGCGGCTGTGGAATGTGCGGATGGCGGAAGTGCGTGATTTCCGCGTCACAGCCGGGCGTTTTCGTCCCTTCTCGGTCTCTGAATTGCGCGCCGCGCTGCTCGGCGAGCTAGGGCCCGACTACCAAGTGACCGGTACCAGCCACTATCTGGTAGCGCATCCGGTAGGCAAACCCGACCGCTGGTCGCAGCGGTTCGAGGAACTGTACCGCTGTTTCGTGCATTATTACACGGTGCGTGGTTTCCGCCTTAATCAGCCGCAGTTTCCGCTATTGGCGGTGGTGTGTCGCGATCGGCGCGAGTTCGAGCGGTTGATGCCCAGGTCCAGTTCGGCAGCGATGGCGCAGTTACACGGCTGGTACTCGGTAGAAACCAACCGCATCGTGGTGTACGACGCTGCCGATCAGTCCGAAGAGGCCCGAAACCTGCTCGACGGCGTAATCCTTCACGAAGCGGCGCACCAAGCGGCGTTCAACGTGGGAATTCACAACCGCCTGGCGCCCACCCCGGTGTGGCTTGCCGAAGGGCTGGCCACGATGTTCGAGGCACCAGGCGTGTACGACAGCCGGCGGCGGCCCTTGCTGGCCGATCGGATCAACCATCAGCGCTTGGCCGATTTCCGTCGGCTAGTTTCTCCGCAGGGCGATGGGCAGTTATTGGCGTCGCTGATCGCTACGGACGACTTATTCGCGGCGCAACCGGCGGCGGCCTACGCTGCGGCGTGGGCACTGTGCTTCTATTTGACCGAAACGCAAGCCGATCGGTTCGCTCGTTACTTGGCGCGCACTGCGGCGCGGCCCGCGCTGGCCGATTATCCACCCCAGCAGCGCACAGCCGACTTTACCGCCGTATTCGGCGAGGGGTGGCCGATGCTCGAGGCGCGACTGCGGCGCTTTGTGGCAGAGCTTCCCTAGCCGGAAGATCGAAGCAGCTTGCGCCATTGCGTTGCGCGAACCGTCGTCCACACAAGCAAAAGCAAAGAGCCGTAGTGTATGCCAGTAGGGGCTTGAGCCGTCGCCCACACAAGGAAGAACGATAAGCCGTAGTCCAAAGAAGCAATAGCAAGCCGTCGTCCAGACAAGCAACAGCGACGAGGGGTCGGCCACACGCATTCGAGCGACACAGTCGCTGCGGGAATGTCGTTGTCGACTTGCTACTGGATAGGTCGGACGCCCAGGCGGCATTTCTGCTCCGCACATTCGGCGCAATCGTTGCGGCCGTTGCGTTGCTTTTGACCGTTCCGAGTGTGTGGCGTATATGACAATAGGCGTCGTATTGGGCGACGGCCTGGCCGGGGAAACCGCCGGCGCGAGGGAGGTACGGCAATCGCCACCTTGGTGTGAGCGACTGCTAGCGGCAATACAGGCGGAATGTCGGGGCGGATTATCGGGGCGGACATGGCAGTGCCAGTGTTTTCTGCCGAGCAGAGCAATTGGGGAGAGCACTTCTCCGCCACTCTGCACCAGCAACGCGACCGGGTGCGCGAATTTCTGGCCGCACAACAAGACCGGCTCAAACGCGCCCAGGCACAACTGGCCGCCCAGTTGCAGTTGTTGGCCGATGAACTGGCTCGCAACCGGGCCGAAACCATTCAGGCCCGAGAGGAAATCCAACGCCGCAGCGAGCAGCTCAGCCGGCAGATCGCCGCTCTGGAGGAACTTCGCAAGGAGTACGATGCCCGGCAACTCCAGTGGGAAGAACTCCACCAGCGCAGCGCCAAGCAGCACGAGGCCTTGCTGCAACAAATCCGCCAGCAGCAGGACGAGTTGGACCAACGCCGGGAGGAACTGCGCGCTGCCCGCGAGGCACTCATCGCCCAGGAAGCCCAACTGCATCAGCAGCGGCACGAGCTGGAATTGGCCCGCAACCAGCACGCTGCGCAGTTGCAACAACTCGACGCCCTGCGCAGCCAGTTGGAACGCCAGCGGGCTGAATTGGCGGCCAAGGAAAGGCAGCTTGCCGAGATGGAAAGCCGTATTCAAGCTGAGCAACAGGAGGTGCTCCAGCGGCGGCAACAAACCGAGTTGCAGCGACGTCGCATCGCCGAAGCGCTCAGAAGCCAACATACCTCCCAGTGGAAGCAGTTGCGACGTTTGCAGGCCGAACTGGAGCACCGCGATCAAACGGCACTGCAACAGCTTCAGCATCAACTGGAACTGGCCCGACAGGCCTACGCCCAGCAGACAGCAGAACTGCAAGCGTTGCGGGCGCGTCAGGAACAGCTTCTTCAGCAGCTTGCTAACCAGCCGGCCGCTGTAGCTACTTCGGAAGGCAGCCAACTGGAACAACTGCAAGCCGAGCGCGACGAGCTGCTTCGGCGGCTCAGCGCCACCGAGGGCCGCCTGGCCGAAACCGCCGAGCAAGTGGCAGATGTCGCCCGGCAACTCAGTCAATCGCAACAGCGCGTCGTGGCGGCCGAGGAGCGGCTGGCGCAGGCCACCCAACGGCTGGAGCAATCCGAGGCCAAGGCGGCGGCCACCGAGGCTGCACTTGCCGAAAGCCGCAGACAGCTCGAGCTGCTGAACCAGCAGTTGCTCGAAGCACAAGAGGAACTGGCGCGGCGCATTTCGGTCGCAGCCGAGGACACGGCGGCACAAGACCAACCGCCCGAAGAAGACTTCCGCCGCTTGTACGAACTGGCTTTAGAGGACCTGCGGGAGCTAAAGGCCCGAAACGCCGAGTTGCAGCAGCAGCTTGCTAGAGTTTCCAGCACGGCGCAAACAGCCGGTGGTTTTGCGGGCGGGAAGCTCGATTGGGAGGCGGAAAAGCGGCGTATTTTGGCGATGTTGGAGTCGGCCGAGGAAGAAGAGTCGGACACCGCCAGGGAACAACGCCTCAGAATCGAAGAGATCATCCAGCGCACCGACGCGATAATCGCCGAGAAGGATCGGGAAATCGCAGAACTCAGGCAGCTACTCGACGCGCAGGCAAGCAACCTGGGCGCGGTGGCTGTCGGGGCAGCGGCCCTGGGCGAGATTCTCGACAAGGACGCCATTATCCAAGAGGAACGCGAGAACCTGCGAAAGCTACAGCAGCAATGGCACGAAAAACTGCGCGAAGCGGAGATCGAGCTTTCGCTGGAACGGGCTCGCATCGCCCGCGAACGTTTGCAACTGGAAGAAAAACTCCGCGAGCTGCAAGCGGCCGGCGAAGCAAAGCCCCCCGAAACAGACAAGCCCGCCCGCGGCCGCTGGCTGGCCCGGCTGGGACTGGCCAACGGCGGCGAGAAGAAGCCGAGCTAAAACGCTCAAGCAACCCATGGACCGACCCGCCGCGCCATCTGTCCGCGGGCTCCGGTACAACTGTAAAAATCGCGGCCGGCTACCGCGGCAAAAGTGGCCGGCTACCGCGGCAAAAGCGGCCGGCTACCGCGGCCCGCTGGCCGTAGGGTGCCCGTCAAGCTGCCGCCCGCTGCTGGGGTAAATCCGCTGCTGTCAGCCTCAGCAGCCGATGATCATCGGTAGCACCATCTGCCACAGTGCGATTTCGGGAAACCGCCATCAATCGGTCGCAGGTTACCAGAGCCGTCAACAGCCAGCCGGCTGTACCCAACCCCAGCAGTCCCATTCGTCCCGCTACCGGTAAAAGCGCATAATGTGCCACCACCAACAGCGGCGGGATCACGGTCAGCACCATGGCCAGCGACTTTCCCCGAACTCTCGGGTCGCCGCGTTGCTGTAGCCACAACGGTAGGAAGACCACCGCGGGAACGTACAGCATAAAGTAATGTCCTCGGGCAATTGGGGAGATTACTAACATCGCCACGCAACCTAGCCCCAAAGCGTTTGCCAAATCGAGCCGAGAGCCAGCCCTTCCCAACTGCCAGGCGACGGTTAGCACCGCTGCCAGCAGCACGGCCCGGGCGAAGATAAGGCTGTACTGAGCCGCCGGGTGGTCCATGGGCATCGGCGGCAATGGCTGCTGGGCGGTCAGGGGTACGTCCTGATCGTCTGGACCTGCTCCGGCTAGGTACATGGCGAAGTTCCCCAGCCGGACCACGGCGTTATGCAGGCTTTGATTTCGGGCGGAGCGCGAGTTGCCTGAGCGCGGGTCTAGTCCGCCGTCGTCAGCCTTGGCGAGCATCATATCGGCCCAGGTCTTCAGATGCTCCAAGTTGTTTTTCCAGCCGAGCAATGCGCTCGGCACTAGCAACGCAAACAACAACACTCCCACGGCGGCGCCCACCAGTGCCATTCTCGCCCGATGGACCGGTGGAATTGTACATTGGGCCAACTGGGTCTTCCCGGGGTCGATTTGCGGTGCGGCGCCCGAGCGGCCTCTGCCTGCCGCCCATCCGCTGGCGGCAAGTGCCACCAAGAAGACCCCGACTGGCACGGCGGGAATGATCTTCATAACCACCGGCAGCGCTAGGATCGCGCCTCCGGCCAGACACGTCAAGCCGCTGCGGCCGGTCAACACCAGCCGCACTCCGAGGAGCAACAGGTAAAGTTTCAGCACGCCCACCTGCCCACGCTGCAAACAATTCAGCGTCGGTAGCGCAGCGGCGGCAACAGCCAACCAGCCCAACATTGGGGCCAAAGCGCTGCGATAGCCCACCGGCTCGCAGGCAGAGAAGTTGGACTGGCCAAGTGTTAGTAGATTGGCAGCCCCGCAGTCAGCCGGTGGCCGCTCCGCGTCGGTCCGGGGCAGTGCAGGGCATTCGGCTGGGCTGTCGGTACCACCCGGCTGCGCTGCTACGGCGCGAAACAGCCTGCGCATTTCTGCGTAGCAGCCAAAGCAAAACACCAGCGAAAACAAGAACCAGACGAATACTTGATCTTGCGGTTGCAAATACCGCAATGGGGCCACAAGCAGGGCGAAAATCGGTGGGTACAGATACGTCCAGCCGCGGGGGTTAGCGACTTCGTAGGGACGACGGCCGTCGAAGAAGGCCGCTGCGGCTTCTGTGTAAACGGTCAGGTCGGTTTTGTGGTCATCTGGCGAATCGTGACGAATGAAGCCCCGTTGGCGTACATCCATCCACCCCCAAAGAATCAGGCCAGCCAGCAGGACAAGCCATAGAGAGTGCTTTTTCGCCGAGTTAACTGTCGCCCTAAGTGCTTTCCAAAAAGCACGATATAACTGCGGCCAGTCTGCAAGCGGCATGTGGCGGTACCACTGAACGAGGGTATTCAGCGGATGTTTGGCCCCAAAAAACGGGCCGCAATTTTAGCGTAGACGGCGTCTGCATAAAAAGGGCATTTTTTTACAAAAAACGATTGCAATATCATTGACTGATTTGGGCAACGGTGATAAAAACGACAGTTGACGGGTCGCGAAATCGTTGAGCTTATTTTCTTTTCTGACGCTGGCTGAAAGGAGGTGCGTATGCTCCGGATGGTCGGTGTTGTGATGGTGATCGGATTGTTGTGTACGGCCGGCTTGGCCCAGACAAACGGGAACGGCAATGGCAATGGGCCAGGTGTGCCGCCGCCGACGATCATGCCGGCAGCGGCTACGTGGTGTCCTGCGGTGGAGACTCGCTGCCCAGTACGAGCGACGCTTTGTGCTCCGGTGGAGACATTCTGCGTGGCGGTCGAAACTCGTTGCCCTGCCAAACTCACTAAATGCCCACCGGCAGCGACGTGGTGCCCTGTGGCCGAGACGCAGTGTTCGCTTGTGCGGGCGCCGACAAAGTGCGCGCCAGTGGACACTTACTGTCCAGCGGTGCAGACCAAGTGCCCGCCGGCGGTGACGGCGTGCAAGACCGCCGACACATGGTGCCAGGCGGTGGAAACGAAATGCCCGCCGGCAGCTACCAAGTGCCCGACCGCCGACACGCGGTGCCCGGTGCAGGTCACTACTTGCCCGGCGGCCAAGACGCGGTGTCCTTCGGTGGAGACACAATGCCCTGCTCAGGTCGCACCCACGGTTTGCCCGACGCAGAGGACCGTTTGCCCCGTGACCGACACCAATTGCCCGCCGTATGCGTCCAAGTGTCCGGTGGTCAACACCCGGTGCCCGGTCGAAGTAACCAAGTGTCCCCAGGTTAAAACCAAGTGCCCGGCGGTCGACACGCAGTGCCCGGTGCAAGTAACCTCGTGCCCTGACGCTTTGCAGACTCGCTGCCCGGTGGTCGAGACCCGCTGCCCGAAGATCGCCACCAAATGCCCGGCGGTCGATACGCAGTGCCCGGTCGAAGAGACCAAGTGCCCGGCTGTAGCGACGGCTTGCGTTGCAGATCCTACGGTTTGCCGACCACCAGAGCAACCAGAACCGCCGAACGGCACGGAGACGACGGCTGCGGTGAACGAAGTGGTGGGCGTTTTAGCGCCCAAGTTGCCGCCGCGCGATTTGTAATCGTGTTGTAATCGTGCTGCCATCGTTAAGGCGGAATCCCGCGGTTTCGCCAACGTTGGTGATGCGGACAATTGAACTGTAGTGTACAAATGAGGGTGGTCTTCGCCAGAAGGCCGCCCTCGTTGTCTTATTGCACAGTGTTTGTTGTGGCCTGCTTGCCGGTGTTTCGCAAGAGCTGTGCTTCTGCTGTATATGCACCTGCTGTATAAGTCAAATGTTTTGCTGAGGGAGCCAAGCGAGCATTGAACGAGTCGAGGTCGAAACCGGCGTTCGATCGGGCAGAGAAGTCCGAGGCTGACTGCCCCGCTGCCGGCCAGGACGTCGCTGCCATTGTGCGCGCATCGATCCGCGGACAGCTCGTAGCGTGCTTAGCAGCCTTATTAGGGGCATGGCTCGCTGCTGGTTCTACGGGCCTGATGGCCCATCCGTTGCGTAGGGCACTGCTGTGGATCGTTTTGGGCATCGTGTTGCTATTTGCCAGCCCGCTGGGAAGTTTGGCGCTAAGGAATTCGCTTGCCGAGGAGGCTTTGCCGCGACAGTTGGCTGCTGCGCGTCGGCGCAGATTGACCGCATTGGGTTGCGCCGTGTTGGGGATTGTTGTCGCCGTGTGGCTGGCTGCTGCTGAGCTTCCGGCAGTGACCTGCATGGCCCCAGGAGTGCTGTTGGTGGCGCTGGCCGTCGGAACGCCCGAACCCCAGCGCAGAACTTTCGTAACCGTTGGCGCAGCGCTGGCCGTTTTTGCGGTTTACCGTGCTACTTACGCTTCTGCTGCAATAGGGTGGATCGTGGCCAACCACCTTGGGCAGCGGTTGGGCGAGCTGGCTGCGGCGATTACCGGCTGGCCGCTGTGCATCGGGGCTACGATGGCAGGGCTGGATTTCCTCGTGCCGATGCTCTGTCTGGCAGTGCTGTTGCCGCTGCGCGTAGGCAAGCCGCTGGGGCGCCGCTTGCCCGCCGCCGTACAGGTCTTCGTACTCGTGTTGCTTGTGCTTCTGGCTCATTTCGTTTATCTGCTATTGCTTTCGAGCACCGGGGCTGTTCTGGAGCGTTATCCGCAACTTAGGCCGGGCAGTTTATCACCAGATGCCGTGGCGAAACTTTCTTCGCTGGAAAGATGGCTGCGCGAATTGCTTATTTGGAACTTTCCGGCCACAGCGGCGGTTGTTCACAGCTTGCTAGCCGGCCTGATGTTATGGCTGGCGTTGCGCTCGAACAACCAGGCCATAGCGGCGGGGTCGCAGGCGGCGACAATCGCCGGTCAACAGACTCCGATAGGCGGCGTTGGCGACGACCGCATCGATTCGCCCTTAGTATCGCTTGCTTTGGGCCGACTGGCGGAGCAGTCGTCCGACGCGACCGTCAGCGGCGCCAATCACATTGCAACGCGCTGGCTGACCCTTGCAATGGTACTTGTGGCGGTATTGTTTGCTGCCGTGGGCAATCTGTCGTGGCATCGGCCTGAGGTGCAGGGCAAGAAAGTGGTCATCTATCAGGAAGGATTCCTCAACTGGCTGCGTCCGGAGCACGGCCAGTACGGACGCCTTTCCATCGGCATGTATGGCATGTTGCCGTCGTTTTTGCGGAGTTACGGCATCCAGGTGCTGGTTTCCGAGAACCTTTCGGAAGAAGACCTTGCCGGCGCCCAGGCCGTGGTGCTGATTTACCCCAATAAACCCTGGCAGAAGGGCCAACTGAGAAGGTTGTGGCAGTTCGTGCGCGCCGGCGGCTCGTTGCTGGTATTGGGCGAACATACAGTCGACGAAGCGCCGGAAGAAGGCGGCGGAGCACGATTCAACGATGTGCTGCGTCCCACCAGCGTGCGGGTAGCGTTCGATTCGGCCACCTTCGCCATCGGCGGATGGCTGCACAGCTACGATACGGTGTCGCATCCAACTACCGCCGGCATAGGCGATCAGCAAAACGAGTTCGGCGTGGTGATTGGCGCAAGTCTGGGCTGCGCGGACTACAAGCCATCGGCCGATAACAAGCTCGCCATGACCAAAGGGGCCGAACATGCGCCGCCTGATGGACAGGCATCCGCCGAAGCCCAGGCGGACTCCGTCCAGGCCGACACCGCTGCGGCCCATTCTGACTCCGATTGCGAGCCGGGCATCGACTGCCCGGTGGAACCTGCCGTCGCCCGGCTGGGTACGCTGCGTTGGCCCGCCCGACCGATACTGGTCGGCCGCTGGGGTTGGGCCGATCCGGGCGATCGCGAGGCAGGGGCCAGTAAGATGGGCAATCATCTATATGATCCCGGCGAACGATTGGGCGATTTGGTTCTGGCGGCCGAAGAGCCGTTAGGAAAAGGGCGCGTGGTGGTCTTCGGCGATACGTCGCTGATGAGCAACGGGCTGACGATCAATTGCCACGAGTACGTCTCGCGCCTAATGGCATACTTAGTGGATGCGGGCGGTTGGACCCAAGCCGGCTGGCGGCAGGTGTGCTGCGTGCTGGCCGCTGCGGCTTTGGCAGCGCTGGTGCTGTGGTGTCCCGCCGTATGGCCTATGCTGACCGCTACAGTGGCGCTGGCCATCGCCCTGGTGGTAAGCACCGTACTGAGTTGGCGCAATTGGGAAATCACTCCCGATTGCAAGTCGCTGGCCGAACTGTCTCGCGACGCGCCCGAGAATCGACCGTCGGGCGACAGAGAGGCGCAAGAATCGACTGGGGAGGCGGGTGAATCGTGGATCGGCAAACGGCCAGCGCCCGATCCCCCGCGCAAGCTGGCTTACGTGGACGCCGCCCATTTGAACCGCTATAGCTTCGAGTCGTGGCGCGAGGACGGTACGGCGGGGCTGTTTCTTACCTTGATGCGCAACGGCTATCTGACGCTCAGTCTCAGCCGCTTGACCGAGGAGCGGCTATTGCAGCGGATCGCGCCGGAGGAAGCGCCGACCGACATCAAACCCCCACGCCCCGACGAACCGGAAGACGAAGACATCTCGCTGGCGCGCCAGGAACTGAAACGTTGGCGTATCAAGGCCCAAATGTATGTAGTCATCGCCCCTGACCGCCCGTTCAGCGCGCAGGAGCGCGAGACGGTCAAACGTTTTGTACGCTGCGGAGGGGTGTTGATCTGGACGGTGGGCTACGAAGACATCGCGCCCAGTCGGCAAATGCTGGGCGAGTTTGGCTTCCGCGTTGGTCAATTACAGCGGTACGAAGGTACGCTGGGCCCACCGCCCATGTGGCGCTACTTCAAACTGCCTTATTTATACTATCCTGACGGACGGGCGCGTAACTTCGTTCGTTTCCACTGCGGCTGGCCGGTGGAGTGCGACTGCCCGGAACATCGCATGAAGGTGATCGCGGCCCACCCGGACGACGGCCCGATGATCGTGGTACGCAATTACGGCCGGGGACGTGTGGCGGTGATTGGCGATTCGGGGTTCGCTTTGAATAAGAATCTGGAGCGCGAGGACGGCGGTCCGTTCGACCTGATGTACGAGAACGCCGACTTCTGGCGGTGGTTCATCGCCGCTCTAGAAGACGCGCCGCCGTGGATTCCTCCGGTGCCGAAGCCGGTCCAGCGCCCACCAGCCGCCGAGCAGCCGCCAGAGTTATTGCAGCTTGAACAACAACCTCCGCCGGATGGGCCGCGGCCGCCAGCGATGCCCGAACCGATGGACCAGCCGCCGTCCGGCCCGTTGCTTCTGCCGCCCGACTCTTCGCCTGTGCCGTCCGATTCTTCGCTCTTGCCGCCGAACCCTGCTGTGCCGCCGGAAAGGTCGGCCGCCGGGCAAACGGCTGGCTCGGGCCAGCGCACAGAGCAGGTGGCACGCGGTGATGAGGAGCCGCAACCGTGAGACTGCTGGGGTGGATTGGCGTGGCGTTGCTATCGGCCTCGTGGCTATGGGGTGTGAGCCACTATCGTCAAACCAAGTGGCCGCAGCAGTGGGATGTGCTGGCTGAACAAGTGGCCCTAATGCTGCGTCTGGAGGCGTACCCCGATTCGACCTGGCCTGCCTGGGGCCTGATGGTCGTGTTGGGTATCGCGCTGTTGGCCAGCGGAATCGGCGGGGCGCCCACGCGGTCTCAAGCGTTGCTCGCTGCCGGATTGATCACCCCGGCGCTTGTCTTTTCGCTGTGGCCGTACTGGCGCGCCTGGGTACAAGACAAACCAGCCGAGTTGCTGCCGTATCCGGCAGCGATGGTGCTGTTGGTGTTGGGCGCAGCGGTTTTGCAAACGACGGCTTTATCTCGCCGGCTAACCGGGGCAGGGCAGCGGGTTGGCGGGGCGATGATCGCCGGCGGCGCGATCATGCTCGCCCAATGGTTGTCGCTGTGGGCGTATCAGACTCTTACGGCCCGATCGCACGATCTGCCGCCGCTGCTCAGCAACCTGCTGGCCGCCGTGGTACGAATGCTGGGAGTGGACGCTTGCGCTAGCCACTCGTGGTTGTACGGCCAGATGGTCACGGTGTTTTCGATGCGGGAAAACCATCGACTGGCGCCTACCTGGGATTTGCTGGTCGGACCGGTGACGATGTGCTTCCTGGTCGGGTCTGCCGTGTATTTGGCGTGGCAAACCCCGGCGAATTCCCAAAAGCGTTGGTGGTGGCTGCGTTGGCTTTCGCGGCTGGGGATGGTGGTACTGCTTACGGCATTGTGGCTTCCGGTGCGAGCCGGAGTGATGATCGCCCTGTACCTGAACGATGTGCTGCGCACCGACTACGACGCCCCATTGGAAGCCATGCGCATCTTTTGGAATCCTTGGCTACACCTGTTGATGATTCTGCCGCCGGCGGTGATGAGTTGGCGTTTTACTGCGGCGCCTGCTGCGGCTGAGGGCCAGCACCCAAGCCCGCAACCACTTATCACCCGACTGGCAAGCGAAGCCCGCCAACGCTATCGCGGGCCTCAAAAGCTACTAGAGCGACTGCCGGCGTGGTTCAGGCCGGTGGCTGCCGTTGTGTGCGCGCTGCTGGCCGGCGCGGTGCTGACGGCGGCGGTGTGCTATGATCCGCCGGGCTACCGGGTGCGAGGCGAGGTGTTGGTAGAGGAATACAATCCTGATCCGAATAAAGTCTGGGAGCGGGTCGATAGGCCCTACGACGTCACCTGGTACGGACACGACGCCAATTACAACTACTACTCCATCGCCAACTACAGCGCCAAGTTCTACGACTTCAAGCGAGTGGCCACCCCGCTGGACGACAAGATGCTGTTGGGCTGCGCCGTGCTGATAATAAAAGTTCCCACCCGGCCTTTTTCGGACGAGGAGATCGAATCCGTCGTCCGCTTCGTGGAACGGGGAGGCGGTCTGCTGCTAATCGGCGAACATACCGATGTATACGGTACCAGCACGTATTTGAATCCGATTGCCGAGCGCTTCGGTTTCCGCTTCCGACTGGATTGCGCCTTCGGCATCGACTCGTTCTTCGACGATGTGTACCGCCGCACGCTGCTGCCCCATCCGGCAGTGCTACACGTGGAGGAGATGGACTTCGCCACCTCGGCTACTATCGAGCCGTTTGGGGGCGGGAGAGCGGCCATACTGGGCACAGGACTGAAAAACCGCATGGCCGATTATCATGTACGCAACTTCTACCCGCAAGCCGTCGACAGCCCAGAGATGCGCTACGGCGCGTTCGTTCAGCTCTGGGCCACCCGATACGGCAAAGGTCGCGTACTGGCTTTTAGCGATTCGACCATCTTCTCGAACTTCTGCACCTTCGAGCCTGGCAAGGCCGAACTGTGGATCAACATGATCGAGTGGCTCCACCGCCGCAACGATTACCTCCTGCCCCGCTGGCTGTGGTTCGCCCTGGGGATTATGGCACTGGTAGCGGCGGTCGTTCTTGCCGCCCATTGGACCGACTCGTGGTTCACGTTGCTGGGGGCCGGATTGTGCGGGTTCGGGCTTTGTGGGCCGGTGATTCTGTGGGGCTATCACCGGGCGATGCCACCCCCGGAACCGCACAGCCCACTAGTGCGCTTGGCGATGGACCGCACCGTCAGCGCAGCCGTGCTCCCCAAAAACGGCTTCATCACCGGCCAACAGCAAGGGTTCGGCATCTTCGAGCGCTGGATACTGCGATTGGGCTACTTCACCGCCCAACGCAAAGGCCTGGAAGTATTCGGCCGTACGGACCGAGCGTCTTCGCGCCCCGACGTGGTGGTGGTCATCTATCCGAATCGGCAGCCTTCCCCACGCTACCTTCAGCGGCTGGAACAGTACGTGGCCGACGGCGGCAAGCTGCTGCTGATCGACTCGGCCGACAATGAGCAGTCCACCGCCAACGTGCTATTGGAGCCTTTCGGCATCGAGCTGCGTGCCATGGAGGAACCCGCCGGGCTGCTCCAGCCGGATTGGAACTGGCCGCGCGTGCCGGTGGCGCACGCCCGAGAAGTGTCGGGTGGCGAGCCGTTTGCACGTCTAGGCGGCACACCTGTAGGCAGCAGGGCCAAGTACGGTAAAGGGGAAGTCTGGGTAGTGGGCTTCGGCAACCGCTTCTGCGACGCCAACATGGGATTCCTGCTGGATGTCATCCCCGATGACGCCTTGATGCAAGTGTTCAACTTGCAGTACTTGCTCATCGACGCCATCGTGCAAGGCAAACCCAAAGTGCTCGAAAAGCAGCAGCCCGCCGACGATAAGCCGCCCTCGGTCTCGCCGTAGAGATGCTATAACCGCGCGCTTTGGGGAAGCCGCCTGCTAAGCCGGTCCTGCCAGCAGAGCTAGCGGCAAGTGTGCCCCGTCTTTCCCGCCCAATACAAGCTATTCTTGTCATAGGCGTAAGTCCAATCGCAGCAGCCGCTAAGTACGCTTACCGTCGGCAAGCGATTTTTGTTAACCGAGAAAACCATCTATGGAACACTGCGAAACGCATTGGCAGGAATTGTTCCTGGCTTGGCCGAAAGAAATGCCGCGTCGGGGCGTGCTGGTCACGACGTTCGGCGAGCAGATTCCCTTCTGCGGTTTCCTGGTCAGTCGGGGCTTCTTGTTTATCGAGCGCACCACGCCCGACTCTATCGGAGGCCGCGCAGCGGTGCTGCCTTACCAAAGCATTGCCGGTCTGAAGTTCACCGATCCGGTCAAGCCGCGAGCTGTCGAGGCCTTCGGCTTCGAGTCGGCAGCGACCGACAGAGCCACTCCAAACGCGACCGCATTGGCCGCAGAGGCCAGCACCATTGCCACGACGCAAAGACGCTAAAAGCCTCTAATAAAACTGCTTTTCCTGGCCCAGCATTCACTAGTAGCAAGGCTAGCAGAATCTAATGAAGGTTCTGTTTTGTTAGACCGTCTGAATCTTGCCGCTCTAACGGCGGTCCACTTCAAGGATGCAAATATCTTAAATGATGCACACACTCTTTAAATGATGCACACACTCTGAAAGATGCAAACGGCATCGCTCCGGGCATGTAGTAAAGCAGGAAAGCGGACGCGGGATCCCGCCTATCAAAGTCTCCCGAAAACCGCTATGATTGCTGCCAGCCGGTATGCCCGATCCTTCAAATGTCCTGCCCGGGAGCAATGGTGTCTCGGGCCAATTGCGAAACGGCCACAATCTAGCGGCCGCCCTCGCCCGTCGGGCGGCAGAGCTGGCCAGAACGGCCGAAAATAATACCCGCGGCGGAACATCCCACAACAGCTCATTACCCAGGGAGCAGCCAGGTGTCGAACTTACCAGACAATCCGGAAAAACTTAGCGAACCATCGCCTAGCACAGGTAGTGCTGCCTCCGGAGCACAGCCCGGTGCGAGCCAACAATCGCAGCGGGTGCAACTGGAAGTGGATGACTCGCGGGCAGTAGCCGCTTACGCAAACTTCTGCCGCGTAACCGGTACACCAGAGGAATTGATTATCGACTTCGGACTGAATCCGCAGCCGTTCAACATGCCGACCAGTCCGATTGCGGTAAGCCATCGGATCATCATCAACATGTACACCGCCAAGCGGCTGCTGTACGCTTTGCAGATGACCGTGCAGCGCCACGAGCAGATGTTCGGGGCCATCGAAATCGATGTGCAGAAGCGACTGCGCCCTGGTGCGGCAGGCCAGCCGTAACGTTCTCTGCTATAGGCAGCGAGGCGAAAGCCGCCTGTCGCAGATAGCTTGCGTTTTCCAGCAAAGCCGCGGGGCGCACCTTGCTTGCCTTTTGCCGCACACGGCTTGCGTTTTCTGGCACACGGCTTGCGCTTTGTAGCAGGTGGCTTGCATCGGCGGTGGGTGGCTTGCGGCGGTGTGCCGTTGCGCCGTGTGGACTAAGTACGATTGCCACGTCGCTACTGCGGCCCGGCGCCGATTATGGCCCGCATCTGCCCAGCCAAGTAGAACGAGCCGGTGATGCAAATCAGGTCCTCGGGTTTGGCCAGTCTGCGGGCCAGTCGCCAGGCTTGTTCTGGGTGAGCGTACACTGGGTAGTGTCGTCCGGTCATCTGTGTGGCCATGGCCCCCAACCGCTCGGCCGGTACGGCGCGGGGGTTAGTGGTGTATTGGGTCAGTACCACTTCGTCGAACCGGGGCAGTAGGCAAGCCAACATGCCGGGCACGTCTTTGTCTTGTGTAGTGCCGAAGATCAACACCCGTCGGGCGACCGAAAAACTTTCTTCTACGGTGCGGACCAGTGCTTGCACGGAAGCTACGTTGTGGGCCGCGTCGAGGATGACCGCCGGACGGCGCGCGAGCAGTTCGATCCGCCCGGGCCAGCGCAACCCACCCAATGCCCGCCTGATGGCCTCCGCCGATACATGCCAGCCTTGCTGTGCCAACTGAAGTACCGCTGCCACCGCAACAGCCGCGTTGGCTGCCTGGTGGGATCCGAGAAGCGTAAGATCCAACCCCTGCAACTGTTCGACGGCCATGTCCGGCGGCGAAAGAAAATCGAGCCGCGCCGGACAGTCGGCCTGCTCGAGGTGCCGGGCCGGATAATAGCGGAAATCGAAATCCACGCCTAATTCCAGCAGTCGGCAACCAAGGCTTCGGCAGGTGTGGCGGATCACGGCGCGCGGCTCGTCTTCGGTCACGCCGCTGACCACCGGCACGCCCGGCTTGATGATGCCCGCCTTTTCCCCGGCGATCGCCTCCAGTGTGCTGCCAAGCTGTTGTGTGTGGTCGAAACTGATGCTGGTGATGACGCACACCGCCGGGCGGCACACGTTGGTGGCGTCCAACCGACCGCCAAGCCCAACCTCCAACACGGCGATTTGCGCCCGGCGATCGACGAAGTACCGCAGCGCCATGGCCGTGAGTATCTCGAATAAGGTAGGGCCGATCGATTTTTCGGCAGCCGCTTGCTCGTCGAGTTGCTCGACCGCCGGGCGAATCTGTTCTACCAGCGCGCACAATTCCGACGGCGTGCAGCAACGTCCGTCGATCCCAATCCGCTCTTCCATCCGTTCCAAGTGCGGTGAAGTGTAAAGTCCGGTGCGATACCCGGCCTGGGATAATATCGCCGCAATCATCGCCGCTGCGGACCCTTTGCCTTTGCTGCCGGCCACGTGTACGACGGGCAAATGGAGATGCGGATCGCCGATCCGCTGGAGCAACTGACCGATTCGCTTTAGCCCCAGCGCCTGCGCGTAGTCGTAACTGGCGTGGAGCTTCTCGTAATCCACGCGGGCAAACAGGAACTGTAGCGGCTCGGGCTGCGCCTGGGCGAGCTGGTAGGACATCGTTTGCTGGATTGCTTCACGGCGACGCTTTGCGGCCGTCCGATGCATCAGCCATTGATTGTGCGAATTCGGCAGCGCTACGCCGCAAGCGCTAATCGTTTGCGCTTTGCGGGCCCAAACGAGCTATCAGCTTCATTCTAGACCGTTGGAGGTCACGATGGAACGCCGAGCAGTGCGGCTTTAGGCGGCCCGAACAGGCCAGCGTGGTCCTGACCGGCCCTGGGCGGCGGAAAAACACGCGCCAAAGCGTGGCAGAAAACCGAGCATCCCCGCAGCAGGCGATCGGTCGTTGCGCTAGAGATGGTCGTGCAAGAGGTGGTCGCGCGAGAGATGGTCGTACGGCGACGGCCTGCACGCGCGCACCCCCAGCGCTCAGCGCGCTAAGCGGTGAAATGCCAGCCTAGACAGAGGCCTATAGCCGCTTTGCTAGCGGCGGCGACGGAACGAACCGTGGCCCCCGCGACGAGCGCCTTGGTTTTCGGCCTCGTTCACCTTGATAGTCCGCCCGTCCAATTGGGCGCCGTCCATTTCGGCGATGGCCTGATCGGCACCTTCGTCGGCAGCGAAAGTCACGAAACCGAATCCGCGGGAACGTCCCGTGTCACGGTCGGTGATTACCTTGGCTTCGACGATTTCGCCGAACCGGGAAAACGCCTGATGCAAACCCTCGTCGGTTGTGCCCCAACTCAACCCGCCAACAAACAATTTCTTCATAACCTAACACACTCCTCGCAAGGCGCAGTCGAAACGACTACGCACGGCCAAACAGTGACGGGTCTCGTGGGCGTACTCAAACCCTCGCTCCCCGGTGCAGCCGTGAAGGCTGCCGAACAACACTACTGTTAAAGCATAGCAACTTGGCGGCACTTTGCAACAGACGTTTATTCGGATTTCGGACAGTCCGATTTCAGATTTTCTTTTGTACGCTGCTGGAATGCTGTCATTCATCCGGCTGCCCATGGGTGCAGAGTACCGGGCACGGTCGTTTTGTTATAGCCGCGAAAGCCAACGGACTAACGCAGTGCCTGGCTGCGGCTGGCAGGCAGCTCGCGTCAAGCTGCTGGACAACTCGGCTCGTATAGTGTATCAATTTGCGTTTGACCGCGTTTGGGCACCCTGTTCGAGGCTGCTCGGCGTGACAGGCAGACGGTGCAGTCGGCGATGATGCGTACACAACGAGTCGATGCCACCGTTATCAGTATGGTTGCGACCAGCGTTTGGGCGACAACGGTGGTCGTTTCGGAGCACAATAAGCGTGGGTAGATGCTTTTTAGCGCGAGGAGAATTGTTCAGATGCGAGTGATCTCGGAGACCGTGATCCCCGGCCTTCCCGTCCGCCGCGGAAAAGTGCGCGACATTTACGACTTGGGCGACAAGTTGTTGCTGGTCAGCACCGATCGGATCAGTGCGTTCGACTGGGTCCTGCCCACGCCTATCCCCGATAAAGGCCGTGTGCTGACGCAGATTGCTGCTTTTTGGTTCGATTTGCTGGGCGAGCCGAATCATGTGATTACCACAGACGTAAACCAGATGGATTTGCCCGACGAGGTGGATCGCTCGCTGCTGGCCGGCCGCACAACCCTTTGCCGCAAGGCCCAGGTTGTACCTGTAGAGTGCGTGGTGCGTGGTTACTTAGCTGGCTCTGGCTGGGCGGAGTATCAGCGCAGTGGCACGGTGTGCGGGATTCCCTTACCGGCCGGGTTGCAGGAAAGCGCGCAGCTACCCGAGCCTATCTTCACCCCGGCCACCAAGGCCGCCACCGGGCACGACGAGAACATCAGCTTCGAGCGCATGGTGGAAATCGCCGGCCGTTCAGTGGCAGAAGAACTCCGGCGTAGGAGTTTGGAGATATTCCGCCGCGGAGCGGAATACGCGTTGCAACGGGGAATTATTATCGCCGACACGAAGTTCGAGTTCGGCTGGGCAGGCGACGAACTGATCCTGATCGACGAGGTGCTCACCCCGGATAGCTCCCGTTTTTGGCCTGCCGACCAATACCAGCCGGGCCGCAGCCAACCGTCGTTCGACAAGCAGTATGTCCGCGATTGGCTGTCTTCGACCAGTTGGGACAAGAACAGCCCTCCGCCGCCACTGCCGGACGATGTGGTACAGAAAACCCGAGAAAAATACCTGGAAGCCTACCAGCGCATTACCGGCCGGCAATTAACCTGATAAGTTTGCCAGCCGGGCTGCAAGCCTTTGCCCCGCCGCCGGGTGGAGACGATTCTTCTGTTGTTTTGCTCTTTTCCACACGAACATTGAGCGGCAAGAGCGGCAATTGGCCAAAATCGCCCTACACTCTGGGGTACCAGCCGATTACAATTCGCGCGTTATGCTGCGGCATCCGGTAGCCTCAGCAACCTGCCATTTTGCGCGACTGTGGTTGTAAAGTATTGTTAAGCAATATGTTGCGTTATTTGACCGCCGGGGAATCACACGGCAAGGCGATGGTGGCGATTGTCGACGGCTTTCCGGCCGGGGTGTCGATAGATTCGGCTGCCATCGACGGCGAACTAAAGCGTCGGCAAGGCGGTTATGGACGCGGCGGCCGACAACGTATTGAGTCGGACCAGGTTCAGGTGCTAAGCGGCCTGTGGCGGGGTGTAACAATTGGCAGTCCCATCGCCCTGCTGATTGAAAACAAAGATTACAAAATCGATCGCATGGATGACCTTGACCGGCCCCGACCAGGGCACGGCGATCTTGCTGGCGCGATTAAACACCTGGGCAGTATTCGCGGGGTGTTGGAGAGGGCAAGTGCGCGGGAAACCGTTGCCCGGGTGGCCGTCGGAGCCTTGGCTAAACAATTGCTACAGCCGCTGGGAATAACTTGCTTCGGCTACGTGGTGCAAGTCGGCCCAGTGGCCATACCGCCAACCCCCGGTACGATCGACCAGCAGCTCCAACTGCGAAGTCAAAGCGTCATTTATTCGCTCGACCCAAGCAAGGACGCCGAGGTGCAGACGTTGATAGATTCCGTCGGCAAGCAGGGCGACACACTCGGCGGAATAGTCGAAGTGCAAGTGCATGGCGTCCCCTTCGGACTGGGAAGCCATACCCAGTGGGACCGCAAATTGGACGGCCGGCTGGCTCGCGCGGTGATGTCGGTACAGGCGATAAAAGGGGTTGAGATCGGGCTGGGCTTCCAAGTGGCCAGCCGACGTGGCTCACAAGTACACGATCCAATCCAGTTCGATCCAAGCCAAATCGACCGCCCCAACTTGGGCTTTGTGCGTCCCAGCAACAACGCCGGCGGGTTGGAAGCGGGCATGAGTAACTCTCAGCCCATCGTCGTCCGCGCCGCCAAGAAGCCCATCAGCACGCTGGCCAAGCCGTTGCCGTCGGTCAATCTCGGCACTTTGCAGCCTCAGCAGGCGTCCTACGAGCGCAGCGACATCTGCGCAGTGGCCGCCGCCAGTTGCATCGTGGAAAACGTCGTAGCCTTCGAGATCGCCCGCGCTATTGTGGAAAAGTTCGGCGGCGATAGCTTGGACGAAATCCAGGCGCGATGGGAGCTGTTCCACAGGCTGGCACGCCAGAAACTTAAACTAAGCGCTGCCCTGGGCAGCACCAATAAAACCGACTGAACCAGCAACGGATTGCCCGTGCTATCGTTCAAAACCTTAGAAACCCGGCGGCGACTGCTATGCGGCGCATTCGGCACGCTGTGTGTGCTGCCTACTTTGCTTACGGCTGGATGGTGCCTTGTGCGCAACTGGCCCGGCGCCGCACAACGAGAAGCCCATCGGCTGGCCGAGCGCCTGGGCGTGTTGGTACAACTCGATGCGGTGCGTCACCCGCGGCCGGGAGTAGTGGTGTATGAAGGTCTAGAACTGTCCGATCCGGAAACTGGCCGGGCGTTGCTTCAGTGCCGCCGACTGGAATTGCAGTGGCGGAAATTGTCCACCGCCGACGGCCAGCAGAAATCGGTAGCGGTGGTGATTGCCGCCGAGCCTCGAGTGGACTGCCGCGGCATCCAGCGGCTGTGGTCGATCGTCGCCCGAGCGCTGGTCGCCGACCCCGCGGTGCGCGACGCAGACGTGCGGATTTCGGCCGCCACGGCCAGGCTGCAATTCGGGGCCGAGTCATACCAGCTTGGCGAAGTGCATTGCGGCACCGAAAGCACGCCGGCTGTCGGCGTGGCGGCGGTTTCCTTCCGGCTGGCCGGTGCCGACGGCTCGCATCCGGTGCGGATGCGTTGGTTGCGTGACCGCCGGGAAACCGCGATCGCCGAGCAATTCGAGCTGGACACCGGCGATGCTGCAATCTCTTGCCAGATGCTTGCGGCGGTTGTTCCGGGGCTGCAAGCGTTGGGACCTCACGCAACGTTCCGCGGAAGGTTCTGGCTGCGCTGGCCGGCGCAGCAAAGTGCGCCAGAAGGCTGCCGCGGCGAACTGGCCGGCCAATTGGCAGGCGTCGATCTCGGCGCGCTGGCGGCTGAACTCGGTAGCTATAAGCTAGCCGGCACTGCCGACGTATGGGTACAGTACGCCCGAATCGCAAACGGCCGGTTGGAGGAAGCGTCGGGCGTGGTGCAAGGCGGCCCGGGGATAGTGAGTCTTCGGCTAATCGAAGCAGCCGCAGAGCGATTGGCTCTGACGCGCGGCACCGCCGACATCACGACAACAGAATTGCTGCGCTACGACCAATTAGCCTTTGCCATCCATCTGAGTGACGCCGGGATGCACTTGCAAGGACGATGCACGCTGCCCGAAAGAGGCGTAGTACTGGCCGTCGATCGGCGATGTATGCTAGGCGAGCCGCTCGTGCAGCCTCAACCCGTCGTCCGACTCGTCCAGCTACTGGCGCCGGGCGCCGCCGAACAGGTGCCGGCAACCCCAGCGTCGGCGTGGTTGGTGTCCCGTTTGCCGCTGGGACAGCGTGCTGAAGCGAATCCCCACCAACCATCGGTTCCGGCGCGGTCGCCTGCCGACAAGCGCTTGTTGCGCTGAGCAGCTCGGCGCTGAGCATCTAAGCCGTGAGAATCTTCCCGGCGAGTGTTTGACGTTGAGCATGTTGGCTTTGAGCGCTTAGACTACAACGACTGCTGCGTGCAGCGCGTCGCTCAAGACAGCAGCCGTTTTCTCGCAGCGGGTACCGGATGCTTAAAGAGCTTCTGCGGATGCCTCCGCCGGAAGTATCTCAATTGGGTACAAGCGCACAGAGTGCATCGGCCGCCCAACGAGGTCTTTAAGGGCTGCCACAGCAGGCTAATGGAGCAGCGAGCTGGGTAGCGGCGCCACATCGCTGGGGGCGAGAACGCAGTCGTTCTCGTCGGCCCCGGCGCACACCTGCTGATGCGCGTTAAGAAACAGATGGTCTCCGCTTGGCAGAACCGCCGTGGTGAGGAACTCGACCCGCCCATCCTCGAAAAGCACATTGTGCCCTATCCCGCCGTGGTTCGGACCGATGCAACCGGGGTTGAGCGGGTCGGGGGCGTCGGCCAGCACGGCGAAGTGACTGCGGTTGCGATTCCTGTTATCTCGATACGTCCCGCCAGAAAAGAAGCCCAGGGCATACGCGTAGCTTCCGCCCATCGTAGATCGCATTACCGGCAACTGTTCGTTGCTGGCAGTCAATAGCTCGGTAAGCGACGGGATACGGAAGTCGGGTTTAGCGCCCTGCGGCGACCCCGGACACAACACGTGCATAGCATCAGAAAGGTAATTTCCCTGTGCCAAGGTAGGAGCGTAGATGCCGGCCGCTGCCAGACGGCCTTTTGTGGGTATGCGAGGAAAGAACTGGTCGTGACGGTCGCTGTATTGCGTCAGCGCAGCCCCTAACGAGCGCAGGTTCTCCTGGCAAGCAACTACTTGCGCTCGGAACCGAGTGTGCTGTATTACCGGCAATAGCACGACCACGGCCGCCACTAGCACGGTGGCAATAACCGCCACATCGCTAATGGAAAGTGGCCAGCCGGAAGGTACCGCCGGAGCACAATTCTCCACCGGCACTTTGGCAGCAGCCTTATCAGCATAGGCGAACACCAGCCGGCAGGTGCGTTCAGCCAAACCTGGCGGCGGGTTATGGGTCCGTTGCAACCGACTTAAGGGTTCCAACTGACGCTGCAAAGCGTCCAGCCGCTCGCGCAACAGAGGCTCTTGTTGCAGACGCGCCTCCACCGCGTCGTGCTCGGACTCGTCCAACGCCCCGAGTAAATGCCCGAGCAATTGCTCGCCTGTAATGTTAATCATGACCTATGGCGGGATAGCGTATCGTGGAGCTTTTCGATGGCGGCGTGCAGCCGGCTCTTCACGGTCCCCACCGGGATGCCTAATACTTCGGCGGCTTCCCGATACTTCAGTCCCTGAAAATATACCAGCAGGATCAACTGTCGGGTTTCCTCAGGCAGTTTGTCGATCGCCCGACGTACCATCAACTCTTCTTCAGCCGCTTGTGCTTCGGCTTCTGGCGACGGATGAGAACTATCCAGCAAAGAGCCTAACGCTTGGTTGCCTTCTCCGCTGTTGGTAGATGTTTGGCGGTCCAGACTTGTGCTGTGGAACTTGCGGTTGCGACGCTGATAGTCGATAGCTTGGTTCGTGGCCACGGCGTACAGCCAGGGCCGGACCATGCGCCCCGGCTCGAACTGGCCACACTTCGTGTGGACTGCCAGAAAGGTCTGCTGGAATACGTCCTCGGCGTCTTGGTCGTCGCCCAAATAATGTCGCAAGTAGCCGTAAAGCTCCCGTTCGTACCGTCGCACCAGCTCCTGAAACGCCAGTTTATCCCGCGTGCGGCGGTACTCCAACAGGAGTTTTTCATCCGTCCAGTCGGCCCGCGTGGTTGATCCTGCAACACGGGGCCTGATTTGTTCCATCGTGCCGTTCATTTTTGCTACGCAATCCAACTGTGATTTGTTCGGCGGAACGACCCGCCCGTAGGACGTCAACTCCAGCAGTTGGCCTCCTCCTATTTTGTCTTCTCTAAGGTTTAAACCCTTACTACTCCTGCATCTAGTGATTTATTCGCTACTTTTATGATTTTGTTTACTTATTAACAGCACGTTTTAACAGCACGCGGCGGTAGTTTGCTGGCTGCTTGTACGAGTGTTGGCGGTCTATTGTGCAATCTGTTGTGCTTCAGAGGCTTGCGAGTCGCGGCCAGGTGGCCGTGCCGACGGTTCCAGCCGTTGCCAGATTGGTACCACCCGATCTACGAGCAGCCTAAGTCCCCTATTTAGACGCCGCCAAGCGTGTCAGCTATTCCCAAAAAACCAGCGAACCGCGCTATTACATGTTGTTCGTTATCGCGTTGTTGGCGGATTACCCATGCAACCCACGTGCCAATGCTGGAAAAACCTCACAGGCAGTTTATATGAACAAAAGTCCAGATACGCAACTGTTGCTCCGACTGGTATTTGTGCCGATGGTATCGCTCGTAACCCTTTTTACTGCTTGAAAGTACCGCGCTGCCGAACGATGGAAAAAGTTCCAAGCGATTTGCAATCGTTGCAAAGCACTTGGGTTTGGCGGCCGCCAGTGGCCAAATTGCTACCACGCTGGGCGGTGGCAAGCGATCTGTTGGCGAGGTATTAACTGCCAAAATGGCAGCAGCGGCGTGCACCACTTAAGCGGCGCGCGCTATCAGATTGAATATAGATATGTGCCAAAGCCCCGCTACGTGCAATTCGCAATCGGCCCGCGGCTATTCGGCAGCAGGCGCATCGAAAACCGAAAGTCGTCGGCGCCCTACCGGGCATCAGTCGTCAGGCCGATTTTCCAGCCGAGCCAGACATTCTTGCAGGTAGGCGATACTTTCCCGGGCCAGTCGCTCCACCCCCGGACTGTAATCGAAAACCTCTACCGACACCCAGCCATTGTATCCCACGCGGCGCAGTGCAGCTAGTATGGGCACGAAATCCAGCTCGCCGAATCCTGGCCCTTGCCGGTTGGCATCGTTGGCGTGGAAATGGGCCAACAATGCGTGATAGCGCTCGATCAATTGGGGGATGGGGGTTATTTCGGTGGCCATGGCCTTGCAATCCAAGTGTAGCCGCACATGGGGCGAGCCGATGCGAGTGACCAGGTCCACACCCTCCTCGGTCGTTACCAGAAAGTTACCCTCCAGTGGGCCAAGCGGCTCGACGGCCAGCACGACCGCGTTGCGTTCCAAGGCGGGAATAAAGCGGGTTATCACATCGATAGCGTAATCTGTGGCTTGTTCCAGCGTCACGCCAGGCAGCAGATTCCGCTGCTGCGGCGAGCCGAGCACCATTACCTTACCCCCCAGTTCGACGCACAGATCGGCCAAATGGCCGAAATATTCGGCGGTTCGGCGACGAACTTCTGCGTCGGGGCTGGTCAGGTAGAAGCCCTCGGTCTTGGCCAACAGCCAGTGCAGCCCAACCACTTCCAGGCCCGCAGCCTCGGCTTGTTGCCGAACCTCGGCGCGTTGGGCGGGAGTGATTTCGGTGGCGTATTGGGCGATCGTAAATGGCGCGATCTCGATGCCCGTGTACCCGCACTCCGCAGCGAACGCGAATGCTCTTTCCAGCGGCCAGTCCTGAAAGGTTTCGTTGCAGATAGCAAACTTCATGGTACAGCGCCTTGGTGAGATGGTCCTGCGCCGTGGTTAGTCGGACAGTAACACCCGACAATTCGCCCCAGCAATATGCACACGCACCGCCGGCGCCCGCCAACTTGTGTAAATCGGTCCACGCTTGTCGCCGGAGGTTGCGACGATTACCGCCGCCTCGGACGCGAACCGTGCCCTGCATGCTATCGAAGTTTGATAACCGACAAAGTGTATGGCTTGTCGAACTTGGTGTTTTTCAGCCCTGGCAACGGCATGTCGAAATTGGCGATGATCATTTCGCCACCGCGGAGCAACACTTCGCATGGTTGATCGAGCAGGCCATCCGAGCCGTCGGTGTCGTCATTTTCCCATAAAACGCTGACTTTGCCGTCGAGGGTGACCACCTGGATGGCGTTGCGTTCAGAGTCGGCCACGTAAATCACCTTGGCCACCGGATCGAAAAACAATCCGTCCACGCAGGTAAGCTTCGGATCGCGCACGAATATCTTCGTGGTGGCTTTGCCCTGGGCGTCGAAGCTGATTTTGAACATCGTCCCGTCGCCGAAGTTGCCCGTGTAAAGGTTGCCCTCGTGGTCGAAAGCCAAGCCGTCGGCCCCGGCCATCTCATTGCGCTTGTTGGGGCCGGTCTGGCATTGGGCGATCAGATGCGGGTCGTGAGGAGCCGGTTGCAACCGTACGCACTTGTCCAACTCGTCGAGCCGGAAGCGATACACGCCGCTTGCGCCGGGTCGGTCGGGCAAGTCGAAGAATGTGTCGCTTACGAATACCTCGTTGCCACGCCAAATCACGGCGTTGGCCAGCTTGAAGCCCTCGACTACCACCTCCGCTCCTACCGCTTTGCCGTCCTTGATGTTTATACGCACTAGGCGCGACTTGTAATTCTTGTCGTAAAAGTACTGGTTGTCGGCTACGTACAAGTTGCCGTCCGGCCCAAAGGCCAATCCCATCGGACAACCGTAACCGGTGTCTGGGTGCTTGGGCATCAAGCAGAACAATTCCCATTTGTTCTCGGGAGTGATTTTCAGAATCGCCCCCGGATGCTCTTTGTTGTTGAAATTCGGGCAGGACAGGAAGATGTTGTTCGTCTTCGGGCACAGTGCCATGCCGTCGGGCGTGTTGTACTGCTCGGGGAGCGAAAGCAGCAGCCGCGGACGATATTTTTCATCCGGTTTGTCGGCGGCCCAGACAGCCGAACTTGCCAACAACGAACACCCCGTCAACACTACTGCCAACGTCTCGACAGCCAAGTTCATTAATCGTTCTTCCTCAGTAATGATTTCTCTCGAAGATCGTTCCTTCGCCGATAGGTCCTCTCCATAGATTACCGTAACACCCCATCACTGCCGAATGTCAATCGGGTTGCCGACATCGATGGGGGACACGAAAATGAACCTATGTCACGCGGGATAGCAAAACATCAATCAGGATACCAAGATAAATCGTGGTCGCCCCGAAGGCAACAGCCAGCCTGCCCCAGAAAAACCCCCGCTCGGCTGCGTAACGCGACAGTGGATTGTTCTGTGCAACGTGACCGGCCGGTACTTGTGGGTAATATGTGGTTGTATTCCGATTTTGATTGCCGCAAGGGCGAAGCAGCGCTTGACCATTTTGGGTGCTAACCTAAAATACGTTGGCTGCTAAAGATACGCTTTTGGGAACAAAACTTGGCGATGCGGGGCGAGCAGTCAGAAGGGGGGTGCAATGGTCGTTCCCTCCCGTTAGGTTCTCTCAAGTAATCCGGGAGGCGGCCAGGTGGTTCATTGCTGTTTAGGGTTGGCGATATGACTCTGCAAGACATTCTTGCTGCCAAGGGCAGCGCGGTGTATTGGATCGGGCCGCAGGCCACTTTGGCTGAAGTGGCACACAAGCTCGTCGAACACAAGGTCGGAGCACTGCTGGTTTGCACCCAGGATGACCAGGGCCAATTGCAACTACAGGGAATCGTCACCGAACGCGACATCCTCTACTACTGTGCCCGGCCCAAGGTCGATCTGCACGCTACCAAAGTTACCGAGGTGATGTCGTCGCCGGTCATTACCGGTTCGCCCAGCGACTCGGTCGAACAGATCATGGGGCTGATGACTACCAAGCGAATCCGTCACTTGCCCGTCATCGACCAAGGAAAACTGGTAGGCCTGGTCTCCATCGGCGACGTGGTTAAAGCGCAACACGCCTTGCTGGCTGTAGAGAACCGCTTCATGAAGGATTACATTCGCGGGTAGAATAGCCGCGGTCCGCTGGGCGTGCGTCGGAGCAAGGCGAAATTGCCGGCCAAACAGGGCAGGGGTGCGAACACAAGACATGGCCGAGCTGCGGTAACTGCGGGTATTTCAACTCCTGGCCAACTGCATCGGTCCAGACAAACATCAAGAGGAACTTGTATCGCCGGCGGGCTTTGTTCTTGCCAGGCGGTCTGGTTATGCTCGGCAGGCAGTCCCGACTGTTGCGCGTCATCGGCCAGCGCTATCCGGCAGAGTGTGTTCGGGGAATCGCACGAGAGGCAACCGCTACCATCGTAGGTGCAGTATGGGCATACGATTAGAAGTAATCCAGTTCTTCGACGAGCACAACCGATCGCTGGTGCATCGCATTCCGCCGGAAGGCTCGGCCGACATCAAGTTCGGGGCACAACTGATCGTGCAGGAAAACCAGGAGGCCATGTTCGTCCGCGATGGCAAGGCGCTGGACCGTTTCGGCCCTGGACGTTACACGTTGACCACGCTGAATGTGCCCATCCTGACTCGTCTGCTGACCATCCCCTGGGAAAAGTCTCCCTTTCAGGCCCAGGTGTATTTCTTCGGCAAGCAGACGTTTCTGGACCAGAAATGGGGCACGCAGCGTCCGATCGTGTTCCGCGACCCGCAGTTCGGCATGGTCCGGCTGCGGAGCTTCGGCAAGTACTCGTTCCGGCTGGTCAACGCGCCGCTACTATTTGAGACAGTGGTGGGTACACAGGCCAAGTACACCACCGAGCAAGTGACCGATTTTCTGCGCGACCTGATAGTCTCGCGGCTCAACGACGTGCTGGGCGAGCAGACCACCGGCTTGTTAGACATGCCCTCGCGCTACCAGTCGCTGGCCGACGCCATGCGGCAACGGCTGGCCGAGGACTTCGCCAAGTACGGCCTGCAACTGGTCGATTTCTTCGTCACTGCGATTACCCCGCCGGAGGAAGTCCAAAAGGCCATCGACGCCCGCAGCGCCATGGGCGCCGTGGGCGATCTGAACGCCTACCTGAAGTTCCAGGCGGCGCAGAGCCTCAGCAAACTGGCCGAACAGGGAGGTGCGGCCGGCGGGCTAGGCAGCGGCGCATTGGGTGCAGGGATGGGAGTGGGTCTGGGAATGATGATGCCGGCAATGATCCAGCAAGCGATGTCTAGTGCAGGCGCCCCCGCGCCGGTCGCTCCCCCGTCCCCGTCCCCACCCCCGGCAGGTGCAGGTCCCGCTGTGCCGATCATGCCTCCGACGCCCCCCGCGACCGGCGCTGGCCCGGCGGTACCGGGCGCATCAGCCTTTGGGGGCGCTGCGGTGGGCACAGGCCCGGCAGTGGGAACGGGTGCGGCAGTGGGAGTGGGCGCGCCACTGGGAACGGGTGGGGCACTGGGAACAGGCCCGACTGTGGCCACCGGCGCCCCCGCCGCTGGCACCGGTCAACCGTTCCCGCCAGCCGAAATGTCGGCGCCCGATCCCAAAGCGCTGGTCAGAGCGGTAGCTGCTGCGTCGGGCTATGCTTTGTTAGAAGATGGCGACTCGTGGCAGGTCACCGTCCCGCTCGGCGCGCTGCGCCGGCAGGTCGTCCGCATCGAATTCGGCCAAAAAGATCAGGCTGGCAACCCCATGGTCATTTACTGGTCGATCTGCGGCCCCTACGAAGAGAAAAACGCGCCGCTGTTGCTGCGCCACAACGCCGGCTTGCTTTACGGCGCGTTTGCGGTGCGGAACTTCGGCGGAACGGAGTTGGTGGTGCTACAGGCAAATATGTTGGCTGCGGCGCTTACTGCGTTGGACGTCAGCCGAGTAATCTCCGCCATCGCCTGGCAGGCAGATCAATTGGAACAGCAATTGCACAACGTGGACCAACATTAGGCCCATAGCGGTAATTGCCACGCGCCTCTGCAATACGAACCGAGAGACTATACGACTGGAAATCTGTGTTGCGGTGTTGGGCTGGTCAGCCGCTTTGGCAACCGTAGCACAAGGCTGTCGGCGGTGTTCGATTGCCGATGGCGAAACTTGCAGAAACAGTGCGGAACGTGAAACTATACTATTTTCGCGCCACGCTTTAGCGTGTGGGTCATAGTTGCAGAAAACTTGCGGAAGGTGAAACTGGTGAAAAGTCTGCTGGCGACCTTGCTGTGCGCGATTGTGGTTGCTCCGGCGGAGGGTGTGGAGCGGGTAATTTTCCGCGACGGCAGTCGCCAGCGAGAAGTGGAAGGCCGACTGGTGATCGAAGCCCAAGATGGCGGTCTGCTGCTGCTGGCCCCCGACGGCGTATTGTGGGCGGTCACTCCGGAACAGCAAGTCGCGCGCAGCAGCGACGAGCGGCCCTTTCAGCCCCTTTCCGCCGAACAATTGGGCAAGCAATTGCTGGCCGAGTTGCCCGGCACCTTCCGCACCCATCAGACTGCACACTATCTGATCCTCTACGACACTTCGTCCGGCTACGCCCAGTGGTGCGGCGCGCTGTTCGAGCGGCTTTACGCCACCTTCAGCAACTTCTGGTCACGGCGCGGTTTTCCGCTCCGCGAGCCGGAGTTTCCCCTGGTGGCGGTGATCTTCGCTGAGCGGGCGCAGTACTTGAAGTTCTCGCGCGCGGAGCTAGGGGATGCCGCCGAGTCGATCATCGGCTATTACAGCTTGCATACCAACCGTATGACGATGTACGACTTGACCGGCGCCGAGGCCGCCTTGCGCGGCAGCTCTCGGTCCAGCACAGCCACTTCCATCAGCCAGATACTCTCCCGACCGGAAGCACTACGCACGGTGACTACCATCATTCATGAGGCCGTGCATCAAATCGCCTTCAACAGCGGGATGCATGCCCGCTTCAGCGATTCCCCGCTGTGGTTCACCGAAGGGATCGCCATGTATTTCGAGACGCCCGATCTGACCAGTGCCCGGGGCTGGCGTGGGGTGGGAGCGGTCAATCAAGCGCGCTTGCAGCAGTTCAACCAGTACCTGCGCAACCGACCGCCCGATTCGCTCCGCAGCCTGATCGCCGACGATAGCCGCTTCCGCGATCCCAAGAAGGCGCTAGACGCCTACGGCGAAGCCTGGGCCTTGACCTGGTTTTTGCTCCGTCAACGGCCCGAGCAATACCTGGGTTACCTCAAAGCGCTTTCGGCCAAAAAACCCTTGATCGAAGACGGACCGGAAAAGCGCATCGAGGAGTTTGAAGAACATTTCGGCAAGATCGAACAACTCGACGGCGAGTTCCTGCGCTTCATGTCCAAGATGCGATAGCCTTGGGCTGAAGCGACGCTTTCTCGCCCGGCGTTTGGTTCGGCAGCCGGCGGCGCTGCGCACCGCTGGGAACCAGGCCCACGCCATCCCGCTGGCAAATACGCACGGCACCTTCCGTCGGATGCTGGTTCATCGCTCCAGTGGATAGCCGGCAGGGCAGTGGCTTGGACGGTCGAAGGCAGGAAAACTCGCGTCGGCCGGCCAAGGCGACACATCGTATCCAGCCACATGCTTCGCATTGAATCGGGCCGCATTTTCCGCATTGACGATATGGCCCTCGTATTCGGCCGCATGTTTTGCACCAAGGACATCTGCCGGCTGGTCTGCTTCTGATGACCATGCGGACGCCAGCGGCACGGTAACAGCGCCGGGATTGCGAATGGCCGCGGCCAGCTCCGGTGTGAGTCGCCGCAGATAGAACGTCATTTGCCCATCCTCGTCGCACAAGCAACGGGCAATCTCTTCGCCGGATTCCAACGCGGTGGCCGGATAACCGTCCCGCGCAACGGGCCGATGCTGCGACAGGCTGCGAGAGGCAGACCAGCCAGGCCAGGGCGGCTGCGAGGCGCAATATTTCAGCGCCGCCACCGGATAGCCCGGTGCCCAGACCGCAATCGTCGCCGTGGCCGGATTGCGTCGCGCATATCCTAACGACACCAGACCTACGATTATCCTTTTCGACACCGCGAAGCTAGCGTCTGGATTTGGTTCGATCGGGCGGCCTTCCAACAATTGCTTGGCGTCGGGTGCGTCGGGGTCGAGCAGCAATAGGTGGGGCTGCCGTGTGCCTGGCCAGTTTGTCAGCCCCGTCTGCACCCAGACACGCGCTGCGGGAATGTCGGCTCCCGTCTGAACGTCGAGTACCCGCACGGTGCGCACCGGCCCACTGGCGTCGGCCAAATACGGCGCAGGCAGCAAGCGGCATCCAGCAGCCAACAGCACTACCGTGACGAACATTGCCGGGAGCAACATCGGAGTGGCGCCACCGCGATCGGTTCTGGGCCAGCGACCGGCACGTCCTGCCCGCGCATTACTCAACAGCAACGACGCCCACATTGCCATACCCGTCAGCGCACTCGCGCCATTGTACTTTACCGTCCCCTACCGCCAGTTGCTTTCTTCGACAACTCTTACCTGTCGGGCCATAAGATGGGCTGCCCGCTGCTCAGGCACATATCCCCGGGTTCCATTGATGCCCACGTACTTTCCCACATAGGCCCGCAACGACACGCTGGAAGAAGGTGTGACGTAGCATCGCACTCGGCCCTGATCGTCGAGCAAAGCATATCGCGGGGCGCCTGGCTTTCGGGCGGGAATTTCGGCTAGCCACCCCACGGCGTCGAAGCGCCCGGCGGCACGGAGCCGTCCCGGCGTGTCGGCCAGAACGGCCCGAGAAGCGGTCAACTGCGGAACCTCCGGCGGAGTATCGCGCGTCGCAGCCAGACGGTCGTACTGCTGTTTGATATCGGCGAAGCGATTGATCCGGTTTACAAGCACCTGTGCCCGGCCGCGATCCAGCGGATTGTCGGCCTGCGCCAGCAGTTTTTCGGCGCGATTCAACAGGGCGTCAAAACTCCACACTGCCGGCTCCTCGACTACCATCACCGATAGCTCGATCTCGATGCACTCCAACTCGCGCTGGAAATCTTCCGCCGATGGGCTATCCGGTTTCGCTTCTGCCGATGGACGATCTGCGTTGGCAGCGGCTTGAAGATTACCTTGCGCGCTAACGGCCGAGGCCTGGTGGGTCTCAGCGCCGGCGGCGCTGCTGGCCTCCGCGCTAAGCCGTGCAGCGGTTGTCGGCCTGTGCCGCGAAAGCTGCGAACTGTGTACCCAGCGGAACTCGCCCGCCGGAGGCGCGATCTTGCACCAGGCTGGCGGCACTCCGTTGGACGACAGCGCGGCCGGCTCCAACACCTCGACCACTTCGCCCTTGCGCAAGCGAACTTGCGACGTGCGGCGGTCATCGCTAAGTCGGCTGCCCACCCGGACGGAAACGCTATCGGCAACTACGACCGCCAAGTTGTCTTCGGCCGGCTGAAGATGTCGGGCCGGCGCCCAAGAAAAGCTGCCCTCCGGAGGACGAATTGCACACCAACCGCTTGGGTCGTGGCGGTACACTTCCACCTCGTCGCCGAGGCGAAGTTTGTCGGTGGCATAGTAATCCTCTCCGGGTCCACTGCGGACGTAAGCTTCCTGGGTGTTGATGTAAGCTTTGTAGGGGAACTGCTCTGCGGCTGCGCAAGTAATTGACATGGCCGAAAAGATTGCCACCGCTAAGGCGTGCTTGGGCATAGGATATCTCCAAAAACAGATTATCTGGCCGGTGAGTTAGCGAAATGTATGCGAGCGAAGAGTGTGTTTGCCGAGCGCAGCGGCAATTGTGCCTGCGGATATATCCCGTCGGACAGGCAAATCCTATGCGGAATTGCGCAAGCCTTCTTTGGTCTTTTCCTGTAGCGGCGCTTCAAATAGGAAGCGCCGCCTCGGAGAAAAGAGTGCCGACTTGTAACGAAAAATTGCGGCCTGCTCAAGTGCAGTTGGCTTTGCCCCGGAGTGCGAAAATCGCTAAAATCGCTATTTTTCCTGGGCCAAGTAGTGGTGTGCGCTGGCCAAGTGGCGGTCTGCGCGAGCTTGGCGGACTAAGCGGACCGACGAAGTGGCGAGCTGTATGCTGTGTCGAGCAGTTTGTCGCCAGTTGGCTGCTATACAGCGTTTTCGCGCGGCAGGGGTTCTTTTTGACCTCGGGGCGGCAGCTAGTCCATCAGTGCTGCGCAGCTCTGGATAATAATTTTGGATGATAATGCGGGTCGGTCAGTTCAACTCTGCTGAGGATGCAATATGCCACGGTACAACCCGGCGATAATCGAACCCAAATGGCAGCGTTACTGGGAAGAGAGCGGGACTTTCCGTACTCCCAGATTGCCTACAGGACCCAAATTGTATGTTTTGGACATGTTCCCATATCCAAGCGGGGACGGGCTGCACGTGGGGCATCCGGAGGGGTACACTGCCACCGATATCGTTTGTCGTTACAGCCGCATGAGGGGTAAATGCGTGATGCATCCGATGGGCTGGGACGCTTTCGGCCTGCCCGCCGAACAACATGCCAAGAAGACCGGTACCCATCCGCGCATCACCACCGAGCAAAACATCGCTAACTTCCGCCGGCAGTTGAAGATGCTGGGTTTTTCTTACGACTGGAGCCGGGAACTGGCAACCACCGACATCGACTACTTTCGCTGGACCCAGTTCATATTCCTGGTGCTTTTCGACACGTGGTTCGACCCCGAGCAGCAGCGCGGCAGGCCAATCGCTGAATTGCCCATCCCCCCCGAGATACAACAGCAAGGCGACGCCGCCATTGCCCGGTACCGCGACGAACATCGGCTGGCTTACCAACTGGAAGCCCCAGTCAACTGGTGCCCGGCGCTGGGAACCGTACTGGCCAACGAGGAAGTCGTTGGCGGGGTGAGCGAGCGTGGTGGCCATCCGGTCGTGCGTATCCCCTTGCGACAGTGGATGTTGCGCATCACGGCCTACGCCGATCGGCTGGAGAAAGATTTGGACCTGCTCGATTGGCCCGAGAACATCAAACTGCTGCAACGCAACTGGATAGGCCGGAGCACCGGCGCCGAGGTCGATTTCTTCATCGGTGCTGCAACCGTTAGCGCCAGTGGTAGTTACGGGCAGGAGGCAGCAGTTGCAGCAGCCGCTGGCACCGCCGGACAGGAAGCAACCACCGGCAACCCGGCGGCGGGAACTCCCGACCGGCAGCAGTACGAAGCTTGGTTGGCCCACCGCAAGAAACACGGTTTTCCAAAGAAACCTGGGCAGGACGTACTTCGGGTGTACACGACGCGTCCGGATACACTCTTCGGGGCCACCTACATGGTCATTGCACCGGAACACCCGCTGCTGTGGCGCCTTACTACTCCGCAGCAGGCTGCCGCAGTCCGCCAGTACTGCGAGGCCGCCGCCCGAAAGAGCGACCTGGACCGCACCGACCTGGCCAAGGAGAAGACTGGGGTGTTCACCGGCTCGTATGCCATCAACCCGGTCAATAATCAAGCGATCCCGATTTGGGTGGCCGATTACGTGCTAATTAGCTACGGGACGGGGGCGATCATGGCTGTGCCGGCCCACGACACCCGCGATTTCGAGTTCGCCGTGAAGTTCGACTTGCCGATTGTGGCCGTCGTGGATCCAGGGCCCGAGGCCGACAATCGCCAGGCGGTGCTTGCTGGCCGGGAGGCTTTTGTCGAAGACGGCACGGCGATCAACTCCGGGCGATACAACGGGCTGCCCACCGCCGAGTTCAAGCAGCGCATCACTGCCGATCTGAGCGCCGCCGGGTTGGGACGTGGTGCGGTTAACTACAAGCTGCGCGATTGGCTATTCAGCCGGCAGCACTTTTGGGGCGAGCCGTTTCCGATCCTGCACGAACTGGACGCAGAGGGCCGGCCCACCGGACGCATCGAAGCTCTGACCCCCGACGAGTTGCCGCTGGACTTGCCGGAGAACATGGTCTTCGACGCCAAGCACGACAACCCCGAACCGCCGCTGGAAAAGGCCCCGCCCGAGTGGCTCTACCTTACCCGCAATGGCAAACGGTACAAACGCGAAACCAACACCATGCCGCAATGGGCCGGTTCCTGCTGGTACTACTTGCGGTTCCTGGATCCGAAGAACGACCGGGCGATGGTCGATCCGCAAGTGGAGCGCGCGTGGATGCCGGTCGATTTGTATGTGGGCGGCGCGGAGCACGCCGTATTGCATCTGCTTTACGCCCGCTTCTGGCACAAGGTGCTCTACGACCGCGGCTACGTGAGCACGCCAGAGCCGTTTATGAAATTGGTGAACCAGGGAATGATCCTGGGAGAATTGGAGTTCACCGGCTACCAGCGTGCCGACGGCCAGTGGGTCTCGGCTGCCGAAGTGGAAGAGGTGGGCGAGGCGCGCTACGCGCTGGCCGATTCGGGGGAAGAAGTGCGGACGGTCGCGCTGCGGCCCGATCAGGTGGAAAAGCAAGGGGAGTGTTTCGTGCTGAAGGGGCGGC
This sequence comes from uncultured Pirellulales bacterium, assembly GCA_938015445.1. GTDB lineage: Bacteria > Planctomycetota > Planctomycetia > Pirellulales > Thermoguttaceae > CALLPE01. Next base: position 54,221 of record CALLPE010000011.1, on the reverse strand, counting down.
CGGAAATCCGTATCGATGCCCGGGCGTACAAAATGTCTAAGAGCCGGGGCAACGTGGTCAATCCCGACCAGGTGGTTGCCGAATACGGGGCCGACGCCCTGCGGCTGTACGAGATGTTCATGGGACCGCTGGAAGCCGTCAAGCCGTGGAGCATGGAAGGCGTCAACGGGGTGTACAACTTCTTAGGCCGCGTGTGGCGGATGATAGTCGACGACCGGGCTGAGCGCAGCCAGCTCAACCCGGCTGTACAAGATGTGCCCATGGAGCCTGAACATCTGCGGGTGCTGCACCGCACGATCAAAGCCGTGACCGAGGACATCGAGCAGATGGCGTTCAACACGGCCATTGCGCGGATGATGGAGTTTACCAATTACTTCACGCGCGTCGAACCGCGTCCGAAACAGGCTATGGAACAGTTCGTGCTGCTGTTGTCGCCGTTTGCGCCGCACATTGCCGAAGAGCTGTGGCAAATTCTCGGTCATGCGCACACGCTGGCCTATGAGCCGTGGCCGCAGTACGACGAAGCGCTGATCCGCGAACAGACCATCGAAGTGCCGGTGCAAATCAACGGGAAACTGCGCGGGCGGATAACCGTCCCGGCCGACGCCGACGAGCGGACCCACCGGCAGGCAGCGCAAAACGATCCCCGCATCGGCCAGTTGCTGGCCGGCAAAACCATCGTCAAAGCGATCGTGGTGCCGGGCCGGATGGTCAACTTCGTGATCAAGTGACGGTTCGGGCGCGTGAGCTTTGCTGCGCCCGTGTGCCGCATGGCGCGTGGGCGGGCCGACGTACAGTGCCACGTTCGGTTCCCAAGCTGGGGCGCCCACTGCGCAGCCGCACAGCGCGGCGAATCAGCTACTGTGGCGCGTCGGGAAGAATTCCAGCTACTGTGCCCAGTCCGCGAAAATTCTGCTTGGACTGGTGCTGCCGTCGCTCACCGGGCCTTTACGTCGTAGCACCATAGGGTGTCGTGGTAGCGGAGGTACAGCCGGCCGTCGAGCAGCACCGGATGCGCCCAGGCGTCGCTGGCGCGCTTGTCGAACAAGCGGAAACGACCGGCCAGCGTGAGGCCCTCGGCTGCCGGACGCAACAGTCCCACCGTGCCGCGCTCATCGAGCACGTACAGCCTGCCGTCGGCATAGATGGCCGCACCGGTAGTCAGCTCTTTTTGCTCGGCGATAGTCTGACCGTTACGCCAATCGACCGCAAACCACCATTTGGCCTTGCGATAACCGCCGGCATACAGCACGCCGTCGTGCAAGACGCCGCTGCCAGTGACGGTATCCAGCGGGCACTGCCATGCCTGCTCGGCAGTTACTTTGTCGCCTTCGACGCGCAGTCGGTAAGCGCGTCCTTCTTCGGCGTAGGGGGTGACGTAGTACACCATCCCCGCGCCATAGATCGGTGTGCTGACGTTCGTGTCGTAACGGTTCCGCAGCCGCACGGCCCACAACAGTCTGCCCGTGTCGGCATCCACGCCGAAGCCGTGTCCGGCCGAGCACTGGGCGACCAGTCGGCGCCCCGCATGAGAGAACAAAATTGGGGAGCTATAGGAAGTGTTTTCGTGGGCGATGGGCGGCGTGGTCCACACCGTGTCGCCGGTGTGCTTGTCCAGGGCTGCCATCAGGGCCTTCTTTCCACCGGGAGTAACCAGCACGCGCTGGCCGTCTACCAACAGACATTCGCTTATCGCCCAGGTGATGTTCGACGCCTCGAACCGCTCCAGCACATTCACAGCCCAAAGCTCCCGGCCGGTTTCGGCATCCAGGCATACCAGCCGGCCATGAGCGTTGATGTGATAGAGTTTACCTTCCGAATAGGTGCAGCTCGCCCGAGCGCCTGGGTACGACCCTTTCCAAGCGCGGCCATTGCGAGTCTGCCATTGCAACCGGCCGGCAGTGTCGAAGGCGAAAATTACCAAATCGTCGCCCACATCGCCGGTGATGTACAGCCGCTCTTTGACCACGATTGGCGAGGACCAGCCCACGCCCAACCCGTCGATTTTCCACAGCATCGTCGGGCCTTCTTCGCGCCAGTGACGCAACAAGCCTTTTTCATCCGAGATGCCGTCGCGTCGCGGACCGCGCCACTGTGGCCAGTCGGGCTCGGGCGAAGCGATTAGCCCCTGGTAGTCGTTGGCCGGATTGGGCGCCGGGACAGTCTGGGTCGTGGTCGCACCGGCGTCAGAGAGCCGCTGGGCGGCCGACAGTCCATTTCCCACAGCGCCGCTGCACACCGCCGCTGCTACGGCCATTGCCGCTGTTGCTGCCACTGGCGTTGCCACGGCCCAAAGCCACAATCGTGCAAGATTTGACATCTGGTGCTCCTGCTATGGCGTATTGATAGTGCTGGGTCGTGAACAATCAACTGTGCGATGCACATGGTTAATGGTTCATCCTTTGATAATCGGCGCAGAGGCATATTTCAACCCAATCGGGCGATCGAATCGGCGGCGGTAGTCACCGTGGGCCGTGCCGACCGGCCCACACCGCGATCAGCGGCTTTCGGCGGCCAGCATCTGGCGGCGCACCGTTTCCAGCGGCACGCCCAAAACTGTGCGCGCCAGTCGGTCCAGTGTATGGTGCGGGGCCTGCACGTGCAGGGTGCGATGGGTGTGTTCCAGGTGTTCTCCAGACGCTAGCTCTGCTGCCGGCGAAAGGGACTCGATCTCGTAAAAAGCGCCCAATTGCTCGCCCAGTTCATTCGGACCGTCGTTATAGCTGTTGGCCACGTCGCCCACGTAAGGTTCCGGCTGAGGCAATTGCCACATGTTGTTCATATAAAGGTGCTGGGTGGGGTCGGGCGGCATGGTGAAGTGTACCAGCGTGAGTACGCCGGATTCAAAATCGATGGACCCGAGCACATTGCGCGCGCGGCGCTGCGAAACGCCGATTTTTGAACGATATTTTCCGTCGGCCCGGAAAAGCACCACCTCCGGCAGCACCCGCAATCGCTCCGCCGGCACGGCACCGAAGTAGTCGCTCTTGACCGGCGGGCCAAGCTGCGACTGATCGCCTGGCCGGTAGGGGATGATGACCACCGTCTGCGGCCCGGCGTTGAACATCCCTAGTATCCAGATGGAAAGCAGGCCTTTTTCGCGGGTCATGGGCTGGCCGCGGTTGATGATGCGGTTGACCGTCTGGTAAGCCACCATGTTGACATCGCCGCCGGCCAGTAACCGCCCAACTTGCTCGCCCAAGAGCTTTTCCAGCTCTGCTGGGGAAAGCATCTGCACGGTGCGCTGGACTTCCAGCCGGAACTCGGTGGCCGACGCGTTTTGCAGCTTCATCTCGGCGGCCATGCGGCACATCCGCGCCGACGACTCCTCGACCGACCAAGCGCCCTGGTTCAATGCGGGCGGCGTGTACCAGTTGTCCAAGGTCTGCTTCGCGCCGGGTTTGAACCACAGGCTGAATTGTCCTCCTTCGGGCGACAGCCACATGCGTTCCTCGCCGCCGTAGTTGTTCAGCCGGGCGTCGGGTTTACCGGCCTCGATGAACCGCCGGTTGACGAAGCCGAAGCTCGGGCCGTCCGGACCGCTACAAGTCGAGGTCATCACCCGGCCTTGCCAGTGCGGGCAAATGCACACCCGGCCGCCTCGAGAATCGCTCAACTCGATTATCCGCGTGTGCCGGGACAACAAATCGCGCACTTCTGCATACGACATCGGCCTGCCTTTCTCGGGCGTTGCGCACAGCGCCGAGGCGACGATGTACGCCCCACAGGCCGCTGTGAGCATCAACTGAGAGAAAACTTTGCGAATTCTACTGGCAATCAATCGTCTAGCACCTTTGCAATAGCGACAACAACACCCTTGAGGTGACAAGGAACGACCGTCTGCGGCAAATTGCAGCACGGCCCCAATCGCCCCAGCGCGCGAACATCTTGCAAACCGATAGCGCAATGCCTCTCCTGCGCCCCTGTGCGGATAAAAGACTTCCGCCACCCAAGGCACGATGGCTCGATAACTTCAGTAGTAATCGGCCAGTGGGTGAAGTGCAAAAATCTCGGGCGGTAAACGAGGCAAAAAGGTATGAGCCGCTGCGGTTCCGGCGCGGTTGCGTCAGTCCCAACGGGGTATAGTTTCGCCGATGATCATTTCATCGAAGCTTTGTCGGCGGCGAATCAGTTCCGCTCGGCCGTTGTACACCATCACTTCGGCCGCCAGCGGCTTGGAATTGTAGTTGGAGCCCATCACAAAACCATAAGCGCCCGCGCAGCCGATGGCCAGCAAATCGCCCACCCCTGCCTGTGGCAGCAGGCGGCGCGTAACGAAACCGCCTTCCTCCTGGGTGAAGATGTCGCCCGATTCGCACAGCGGTCCCCCCACGATCACCTCTTGCATCTTGCGCGAGGTGTTGCCGTCGGCCGGGACGATTGCCATTGGGTGATACGCCCCGTATAGGATTGGCCGGGCCAGATTGTTGAAGCCGGCATCCAACAGGTAGAAGATGTTGTCGGCCTGCCGCTTGACTGCGCGAATCTCGGCCAGCAGCCAACCGCTCTCGGCCACGATATACCGGCCCGGCTCGATCTCCAGACGCACCGGGTGTCCCCAGCGTTGCTCCAACCGCTGCCGGGTGGCGTCCCATAGTTGGAAGTACGCGCCCAAATCGACATACTGCTGGTCCTGGCGGTACGGGATGGGCAAACCGCCGCCGGCGCTGATGGTGTACACCTGCGGGCCGATCTGCCCGGCGGCCTGTTCCATCGCCCCGCAAACCTGGGCCAGATGTTCCAGGTCGGTGCCCGAACCGATGTGCATGTGCACACCGGTTATCGTCAGCCGGTGTTTTGCTGCCAGTTGAAGCGACTCGGCGATCTGCTCGTGCCAGATACCGTGCTTGGAATGCGGGCCGCCGGTGTTGGTCTTGCGGCTGTGACCGTGGCCGAAGCCAGGGTTGATCCGCACGGTGATATGGCCGCCCGGCGATTGCCGACCGAACTGCTCGATCATATCCAGCGAGCCGCAATTAACGTGAATCTGCTGCTGGCAGCACAGCTCTAGTGCGTGGCGGTCGAAGATGTCGGCGGTGTACACGATCGGCGGCGGATCGCCGGTCGGTTGATAGCCGGCCGCCAGCGCACGCAGCACTTCTCCGGCGCTGACGGCATCCACTAGCGCACCATGGCGGCGCAGCAGGTCGAGCACAGCCAGACTGGAACAGGCCTTTTGCGCGTAGCGCACCACGTCGAACTGCCGCAGGTCGGACAGACGTTGGAGAATGACCGCGGCGTCATAGACGAACACGGGCGTGCCGAACTGCCGGGCCAGTTCCAGCGCCGGCAGTCCGGCAACGTGCGTGCGGATCAGAGCGAACTTATCATCCATTGGCGACACGCCAACTGGGGCCGGCCGGAAGCGCATCGGCCATATCAGGCACCACTGACCGATTGCAATCCACCGACCGATTGCAATGGAGTGATTGCAATCGAGTGACTGGTTGCAATCGAATCACCCCGCTAAGCCAGCCGCCCAGTAAACTGCTTTTTTGAAAAGCTGTAGTTACTTTCACATTTCCATTTCTGGCGGCAAGCCCATTGGCAGCGCTTGTCTGGCGGCGCCGAGCATAATAAGCATCGGGATGGCCTTGAGCACGCCCTCGTCCATTTCGATCCGAATTCTTTGGCCGCCCGGTATTGCCGTGCTGGTGACCGAAATGCGATCTTTGCCCTTCGCTTGATCGAGCATCATTGCCATCATGATAACCGCTTGCTTATCTGCATCTTGGGCGCTCTCGGCGGCGAGCTTGAATATCGGGCCCAGTGCCACGGCCAGCTTTAGCGGCGCGGTCTTTTTGGCGCGCTGCGATTTCGAGCGGTCGATGGCCGCCTTGAGCATTTCCATGGCGTCGCGTCCCAAGCCCAGGTACAATGCGTTGTCGCTCACGCCCAGCACCACGTCCACGTTGTCGCCGAAGAACTTCTTAGGTTCTTCTTCGTCCACGGGGATGCTAGCTGTGTGCATCCGCACGCCGTTGTAAGTCTCTGCGTCCAGCTTGACGTGTTTGGCCACTTCGGGTTCGTCTTTTCCGGCCATTTCGACCAGTTTTTTGACCACGCCTTCAAGCTTGGTCGCATCGGCTACCGCCGCGCCGGCAACCAACGTTATCGCGTTCGGTTCGAGCACCAACGACATGCCGACGTCTACTTTCTTGGCGTCGACATTGGTTGCTATAACGTCGAAAACTTCCGTCAGCAATTTCTTGGCAAGGGCCAGCTCGTCTGGTCCCAGTGCCTGGCTTTCGAGTTCCTGCATGGTCTGGGCGCGGACGGCTTCCAGTATTCGCTTCAGTTCCGCAGCGTCCTGCTCAGACAGCAAGCTAGAAATACTCATAGTGATAGCCGCGCCCGGCAGCTCAAAACCGGCAAAATCGGTTTTCGCTTCGGCCATCTTGGCGACCTGTTTAGCTGTTTCGGTTCCGGGGACGGCCTTCACGTCCAGGTCCAGATATGCCGACTTGGATTGCTGGTCTACTGCCAAGCCAAGCTGGACCGACTCCACCTCCTCGAACCCCCTGGCGATCTCTTTCAGCGATTGCTTGGCCATGTTCGAGCGGAGGGCGTACATCTCGTCGGTCTCGTTCGGCATCCGCTCCAGCCCCAGCGCCATTCCCATCTCAAGCTGGTCGACGATCATCTTGCGAGTTTCCTGGGGAATGTTCTGCATGGCCAGGTTTGCAGCCAGGTCGTAGCGCTTGTACATGTCGCCGACCAGGGCCATCGGATCGGCCGGCGCGTCTTTCAACGCCGCGGCGCTTTGCGCCACCACCGCCCAATTGCCCTTGCCGGTTGCGAACATCGGTTGCGGGCCCTCTCCGATTTCATACACGTCGCCATCCTGTTTGGCTTCTAACCCCAGTTTGGGCAGCACCTCCATCAGTTTCTTGAAGTCCGTCACCGGCACGAAGAGGTAAACCGGGAACTCTTCGCCTTTGGTTTGCACCACCAGACACCAGGGTTTGGATCCATCCAATCCTGGGATGCCTTTTTCGCCTCCGGTGGCGTTCTTTATTTGTTCCTCCAATCCTTTCACCAGGTCCGGAATGTTGGCCAGATTGCCGATGTACTGGACGGTAGACATCAACTTGTCGTACCCGGCGAACGTGGCCGTGACCAAGGGCTTTGCCTCTTGAGCTGGCAGCGGCGCAGCCAGCCCCAGCAGCAGCCCAACAATCAACGCCGATGCAACAATCTTTCTCACGACTCGGTCTCCTTCAGTATGGTTGACACAATAGAACTTCCGAAAATAGAACCAAAACGAATTATCGACCCGCCACTGCGCAGCGCACAGCGCGCGTCAATTTTTGCTCCACTGCGGTGACTGGTTTCCACTGCGGCGGCAAGACAGCACCGGGCGGCTGACCAACCACCAACGGCAACCAGTGTAACCCCGTTTGCCCTGTTTCACCAGTCGTCGGAAAGCACAGTCGGTACGAAAACCTACTTTATTTCCTCTGCCTTGATATTTGTCATTCTAGCCAGCAGACGCAACAGACCTTCTTCGGCTTCCAGTCGGTAGCGGACGCCGAACGCCGTGGGCGTAACCAGCAGGTTTAGCTGATCGCCGCCAGAAATCTTTTTCAGTTCCTTGGCTATCAATTCAGCCAGCGCGCGCTGGCCGGCAGGACCCAGTACAGCCACCGTTTCTGCCACAGGCCCCAGCCTCAGCGACAGCTCTACCGGCGGCACAAGTTTGCCTTCGTTCTCGGCCGATCGGTCTATGGCCTGCTTGAGGGTCTCCAGTGCGTCGCGCCCCGCGGCGAAATATAGCGCTTGCCGACCTATGCCTACGGCTAGCTCGATGCTTTCGCCAAATAGCGCCGTCAGCTTGTGGCTGTCGGCGCCGCTGGTAGGTATCGGCACTTGGATAGTATGAAAGTTCACGCCCCGGTGCCGTTGGGCCTGGAGTTTGATCCAGGCGGCGTATTCCGGGCGGTGCTTGCGCACCAAATCGGCCGCCAGCTTGCTCACGTCTTCCAGCTTTTCGGTCTCCGACAGGCCCAGGCCAACTGCCAGAGTCGCCGCCTCGGGGTTCAGCACACCGATCATCCCGCCATCGACCTGGCGCTGTCGTACTGTTTGCTGAAAGACAGCAAAAAACTGGTTGACCGCCGTGCGAGCGGTTTTGCGGTCTTCCTCCGGAAAATCCGCCAACGCCACCTGGTGCAGTACTATGCTCCGCATGTCATCCAGTAGCGCTTCTAAAGCGGCAGCCTTCGCTTCCGGCAGTCTACCGGCCCAGATTCCTGTCAGTGCCGCCCCGCTGCTGCCAAAGCCTGCAAAGTTGGTCCTGCTAGAGCGAAGTTCGGCGAACTGCCGAGCGAGTTGGCTGCCGGGCTTAGCGTTAAAGACCAAGTCGAGTTGTGCTCGCCCAGACCCCTGATCGAGCGAAAAGCCCAGCACAACCTGCTCTAGCTCGGCCGCAAGCGCAGCGAGCAATTGCGTCGTCCGGCGAACCACCTGGCGGCGTAAGGCCGATTGCACGTCGCTTGAGCCATTGGGTTGTTGCACCAAAGAATCCAAAAATTGCCCAATTTGCTCAAACACACCGTTGAGCTGCGCGGCCGACAACTTGCCGGGCATCAGGCGGATGGCCAGATCATATTGCCTGGGCAGCGTGCCCAAGAGGCTTGCCGGGTTGCCAGGCACAGCGGCGAACACGTTGCGCCGCTGGGCGACGAAACCCCAGTCTCCTTTAAAGAGCATGAAAACCGGCGTTCCTTCCGGCCCCAAAGAGAACTCCCACAGGTCGTCGGCCAGTTTTCGCGGCTTGCCAAGTTGCGGTTCCAAAACAGTCAAGAATTTTTCGGGGTTGGTAACGGGCAGGAATAGCCAGATGGTCGGCTGGCCGTCGTCGGTTTGAAGCACGGCGCCCCAGGGGCGCGATTTGTCCACTCCGGCCAAGCCCGCACCGCCGGTGGCCCGGTTCAGCGCCGCATCGAAGTCGGTCGCCAGGCCGGGATTGCCGGCCAGTTTGCCCAGATACGCGATGTCGCTTTCCAACTCGCCGATGCCGGCGAAACTGAGCACGGCCAGCGGTTTCGGCTCCGTCCGCTCCGCCGCCCAGCCTGCGGGACCGCCGCACACCAGTGTCCGAATAACAATAATTAGTGCAGCGATAATAAGCGCAAAATGTTTAGCTGTGCTTGGCGGCTTTGCTTTGGTTGGGACCATATCCACCACCTTATCAATCCACCGCATTAAATCGCCGCCATCCGCCGGGCCTGCGACGGTCGGGTAACAGGAATAAGCAACAAGATGGTCTGGTGCCGAGAAAACAAATATCGATTTCGGTCTACCGGAACGACTTTCTGAAAATCGCTCTCCGCACAAGCTGAACGACTTTACTGAAAATCGCTCCCCGCACTAGCCGACATGCCAACCAGGGTGCCGCAACGCTAGTGTTCTTGAGCAGCTAACCCGACCAACTTGATAATTGTACTGCGCAAATTGCAGTAAGCACAGGTTTTAGGCAACTTATCGCCGTAGGGAGGCAACGCTCCAGGAGTAATTCGTCGCTTGGGTCGGAACCTTGAGGCTCAAGCGACAAAGAAAAAGGATTTTAAGCCACTTACAAAACCACTTTTCCTGGCACTGGGGGGCCCGATAGCGGGGCTAGTCGCAACGTTTGAAGTTCGATTTTGGCTGTCAGCCCCGGGTTTATCATCAATAGGCCGACAGCCACCAAGACCTGTGTCGTGATGGTACGCTCGGCGGTGCCGTGTTGCCGCCGGCAGGGAGGTCGTCGAAAGTTACCGCACCGCCCATCTGCGGTGGACCCATCCCCATTTGCGGTCGGCCCATCCCCATTTGCGGTCGGCCCATCCGCGGGCCAAAAACCAGAGATAGTGATGAACTTCCCGACAAGAACCTGGCTGCCGACTAACGTTGGCAGCAAGTGACTTGTGTCTTGCGTAAGGCTCCACGGCTACGGGACGGCTTGCGGCGTTGGGCCACAGGGCTGCTCACCAACTCACCAACTATCGAGCCAATCTGGCTATTCGGCGAAAAAGTAGCACGCCGACAACTGACTTAAGAGCACGCGGAGAAACGCACGCGTAGAAACACAGTAGTTGGCGTGGCTTACGGTTACCGCTCCCGATAAGTGATGCGGCCTTTGGTTAAGTCGTAAGGCGACAGTTCTACCCGGACCCTGTCGCCGGGCACAATGCGGATGAAGTTCTTTCGCATTCTTCCGGCGACGTGGGCCATGACGATGTGGCCGGAGTCCAGTTGCACCCGAAATCGCGTATTCGCCAGGGCCTCGACCACCTTGCCCTCGACTTCGATGCCCTGTTCCTTCTTAGTCATATAACGCTCCACTTGCTACCGGCCCAGTTTGTGTGCAGCGATGGTGCCAGTACACACGCCACTTCCCGCCGCCTTCACACATCGCGCCGACCAGAGCGCCGGTCAGCTCTAAGCGGCCATCTCCAAAACCGCTGGGCCTAAAGCGGCATATCGCTCTAAGATGCGAGCAGTGCCTCTGAATTCTTACGGCGTGTGTCTTACGCTCGCGTGCCGCTTCTGCTCGATGCCCGCTACTTGCCGTATTGCTTCGCCGTCTTGCTGGCCAGCACCCAACTAGCTTATTGTATCAGTTTGCGATAGGGTGTCTACGGTAGGCCGCCAAGCCACTGAGGCACTCGGATCGGGCTGGAGTATCGCCAGTTCGGCTACCGGTCCGCAACGGCGCCAGCACGGCCGATGTTCTTCAAAAGCCGCAGCCGGGCCTATCGGCCGGAAACACGTCCGGCAAATCGCGACCGCGCCCACTGTACGCCATTGCCTCGAATGCGCAGCGAACCCAAGTGGGAGCGATTTCCCATTTGCGTGTAGTTACGGAGCCATTGTAGTTATGGAGCCATTTAGCAAGACAGCGTTAGGTCGCGGCTGTTGGTAAAATAGGCAACAAGATCGGTTTTCTGCTTTGCCATTAATCAATCCCATTTTTTCTGCTTTGATTTCCGACACTACTTAGCGCTGTAGAATTGGATCGCGCAGCTACCTGAAGGTTCTGGCCAGTGATAGATGAAGCAACACGACAGGTCGAGTCGGGCGAAGACCTGACGACCGAGCAGATGGCCCAGGTGATGGGATATATCATGGCGGGCCGCTGCTCGCAGCAGCAGATCGCCCGGCTGCTCGTGGCCCTGCACCGCAAAGGCGAGAGCGTGACCGAAGTAGCCGGCGCTGCCGCCGCCATGCGCGCTTGTATGACGCCTATCCGTACCACCCGCCCGTGGGTACTGGACACGTGTGGCACAGGCGGGGACGGCTCAGGCACGTTCAATATCAGTACCGCGGCGGCGCTGGTCATCGCCGCGGCAGGCGTGCCAGTGGCCAAACATGGGAATCGGGCCATGACCAGTCGCAGCGGCTCGGCCGACGTGTTGGCTGCCCTGGGGGTCAATATCGAAGCCGACCTGAGCCGCGTGGAGAGGTGTCTGGACGAGCTGGGGATATGTTTTTGCTTCGCTCCGCTGGTGCATCGTTCGATGCGTCATGTGGCCGAGGTCCGCAGGCAATTGCCTCATCCGACGATCTTCAACATCTTGGGCCCACTGGTCAACCCCGCCGGAGCTTGTTTCCAACTATTGGGTGTTGGCCGGCCGCAGCTCCAAATGTTGATGGCCGAGGCGCTGGGGTTATTGGGAACCCGCCGTGCGCTGGTGGTGTATGGTTCGGATGGACTAGACGAGGTGACGCTGGCCGGGCCGACCAAAGTGGTGGAAACGGCAGCGTCGACGCCGCACTCCCAAGGCAGCGAAACTCTAGCGGCAAGAGGCGTGGATGGCAGTTCCGAATTGGCCGATGGATTGGCCGATGCCTCTGGCTTCAATCATGGTCAGCCGGTCGAGTCGGCAACCGGCGCCGCAACCGGCGCCGAGTGGCAAGGCGCCCCGTCGGAAGTTTCTTCGCAGAACGCCGGCAGGCTGCGCTGGGCAGGATTCCGCTTAGTGAGCTACAGTTGGACGCCGGAGGATTTTGGGCTGCCGCGCTGCGGGCGGGAGGACCTGCTGGTGGCAGGCCCGCAGCAAAGTGCAGAAGTAATCCGTTGCATCCTTGCCGGCCGACCCGGCCCGGCTCGCAATATTGTGGTGGCCAACGCCGCGGCGGGATTGCTCGCGGCTGGCTGGCGGCGGTCCCCTTTGGAAGCCGCCCAGGCGGCCGCCGAGGCGATCGACAGCGGTGCCGCCGGCCGGTTGCTCGCACGATTGGTGGCGCTGACCGCTGCTTAAAGGCTCAAATCATTCATACTTAAATTTGTCAAACGACTCGTACGTAAATGCTGAATTCACTTAAATGCTGAATTCACCGGCGGCGGGAGCTTTGTAGCGGCCGAGCTGCCCTTTGCGACAGTGCACATGGTTGGTACATTGTTTTCATAGACGCCTGGAAATACCAAAAGGAGAATCGCTCATGGCAAAACCGCATCGAGTGATAAAGAAGGCCAATCACGGCAAACGGCCGGCCAACAGCAAAGCCCGACGGGCCAAACGCTGGAAGGTCAAGACGTAAGTTTGATGGCGCGCGGTCGGCCGCCCGCAAGGCTGGGAATAACGAAATCAACTCAGTAAGGAGTCGCTTGTGGCAAAGAAACCCAAGATACTCGATTTCTCAGCTTACGACACCAATAATATTGTCGCCGACATCGAAGAGATTCGCCGTTACAACCCGCAACGCTACGAGATGGAACAACTGACGGCGATATGCTACGAAGACGCCCAGAACAACATCTGCGTTGGGTATAAAGACCTTGGGCCGGACGAGTTTTGGGCCAGGGGCCACATGCCCGGTATGCCCCTGATGCCCGGGGTGATCATGTGCGAAGCCGCCGCCCAGGTGGCCAGCTACTACAGCCGTAAATACAAGCTGATGGATGGGCTTATAGGTTTCGGGGGGTTGGAGCGGGTGAGTTTCCGCGGCGTGGTCCGGCCCGGCGAACGATTCGTCATCGTCTGCCGGCTGCTGAAGGTCCGCCGCACCATTATGACGTGCGAGTTCGAATGCTTCGTGAACGAAAACCTGGTCTGCGATGGCGTGCTCAAAGGCATCTCGTTGCCGGTAGAGCAGCTTGGCCCACCTGCGCAGTCGGGAAGCTGATCGGCCGCACAAGCCGCAGCCGGGCGGAAACAGCTCCATGATTCCCTTGCAGGACGACAATCCCGTAGCGCGCGCCCCGCTGGTTACCTATCTGCTTATCGGCATCAACGTAGTGGTGTTCCTGTGGACGTTGACGCTACCACCCACCGAGCTGCAACTGGTGCAATACAAACGCGGCTTCGTACCGGCGCGAATCAAACAAATATTCGATCCCCGACCGATCGAAGTGACCGTAAAACAACAAGTCCTCTTGCGGCGCGATGCTTTCGCCGTCCGTCCGCAGGTAATCGAGCACAGTATCCGCCTGGCCCCGCGGATTGATGAAATACTGCTTTCGCTGCTGACTTGTATGTTTCTTCATGGCGGTTGGTTCCACCTGATTGGCAATATGTGGTTCCTGTGGGTCTTCGGCGACAACGTGGAAGATTGGCTCGGCCCGCTGCCGTACCTGGCGCTGTACTTGCTCGGCGGCGTGTTGGCCACGGCCTGTCACTGGCTGTATGATCCTACCAGCAGAGTGCCCATGGTTGGCGCCAGCGGGGCGATTTCCACCGTGCTGGGTGCTTACGCCGTCACTTGGCCTGGGGCGCGGGTGCGTACCCTGGTAATACTGGGATTCTTCGTCACCACGCTGTACGTGCCGGCTGTAGTTTTTCTGGGAATATGGTTTCTAGGGCAATTGCTTTCCGGCGCCGAGGAACTCAATCGCGGCGCAGCCGGAGGCGTGGCCTGGTGGGCCCATGTGGGAGGATTCGTGGCCGGCGCAGTGCTGATGCCCCTGCTCAGCAGCCTGCTGGTCTGGCCGCGGATCGTCCGCGCACGGCTCGCCGACGTAGAACCCTATGACCAACTCGACGATCTGTGGTAAGCAACCCGCTAGCCGCCTGGCGCACAGCCTACCGCGATCTGTGCCCATTATCGGAAGCTCCGCCAGCGTTGAGGTAACCGGCCAGCCCGGCTTTGCAACACAGGCGGCGCCCGATTGCTTCGACGGTTGACTATGGGACGTCGTGCCCTGCGCAAAATCGATCCTAATTTAGACCTGTCGCACCATTTGCTGGAGCTGGAGCAAGTGCCACGCCCGTGGGATGCGGTTGCGCTATTCGGGCGCAGCGCGCCGCTGGAAGTGGAGATCGGATCTGGCAAAGGGCTGTTTCTGCGCACCGCTGCCGCAGCGCAACCAGAGACCGATTTTTTGGGCATAGAAATCGCGCACAAATACGCCCGTTTCTGCGCGGCACAATTGGCCAAACGCAATTTGCCCAACGCCAAAGTAGTGTGGGGCGATGCGTTGCGGGTCTTCGCCGAAGTGCTGCCAGACAACAGCTTGCAGGCCGTCCACATCTACTTCCCCGATCCCTGGTGGAAAAAGCGCCACAAGAAACGCCGCGTCATCCGTCCCAGTCTGCTGCGAGACGTCCAGCGCACTTTGCGCCCCGGCGGCACGCTCCACTATTGGACCGACGTGGAAGAGTACTTCCGCGAAACATTGCAAATGCTGGCCGCAGAGACCGAACTGCAAGGGCCATTCGACGTGCCTGTGCGGCCCGCCACGCACGACATGGACTACCGCACCCATTTCGAACGCCGCATGCGACTGCAAAACCAGCCGGTCTATCGGGCCGAGTTCCGCAAGATCGATTAGGGCGAGCGTAAACGCTCCATCACCATTGCTGAAGAAGGCCGATGCTTAAGAAGGCCCGAAAATAACTCTGATGAAACACCAATGATTCGGCTATCCCGGCAACCTAACCTCTAGCACGTTGGCATAGAGCTACCGTTGTTGGTTGGGCGGCACGTCCTGCTCGGCGGCCACAAACTTGATATTCTCCGTGTGTTGTCCCAGGATGACACCCGGCGAGTCTGCCCCGATTGGCTGCCCGTTGATCTGCACGCGTTCCAACGTTACGTTCTTGGTCGTGTGCGTAGCATCATATCCTTGAATCCGGACCCACGGCCCCCGGTGTTTACCCGTAAAGTGGATGTTCCTAAAGGTGATTCCATCTACCCAGCCTGGTTCCTTCAGTTGCATCCATCGATTGACGGTTGGTTGAATCTGGATCAGTGCGCTAGTGCTGTCCCCCCAGCCCTCGAGCCGAATATCCTCGAACAGAATACCCGGCCCTGCGGTTCCCAATTCCCCTGGCTCGATGAGAAATGGTGTCATGCTGTATTTGAGGATGTCGATGTCCTTAAAGACGATGTCGCGCATGTGATGCACCATTGTTTCGTGGCCGATGAGGATGATGCGCGCGCGATCGCACCACAACTGGCTCTTCTCGAAGGTACAATTGGATACATTGCGGCGGTCGGCCGAGTATCCTTTCAGCGCTATGCAGTCGTCATCGGTGCGGATGAAGCAGCCAGTGACGGTGACACCATCGGCATTGGTCACTGTGATGCCATCATCGTTGGCGAAACGGCTAGCGCATATCTTGGTGTTGGCGATGTGCGCGCCGCTGGTACGCACTACCGAAATGCCAGCTCTCCATGACAAACGCACAATGATGCCTTCCACACTTGTCGAAGCGCCGGTCACGCGCAACGGGACATCGTTGCGCTCGAAGTGCCCCCAATCGCTACCGTCGATGATGCCACGGCCTCGGACCTTTGCGTTGCGCCCAGAAAGGCTGACGGCACCTTTTAGTATCGCGCCACCGGCCAGGTACAAAGTCTGCCCGTCGCCTACAGTGACATTGGTCTTGTGGATTCCGGGACCGATGAAGATAACGCCGGGGTCACCTTCCCGCGGAGGTGCCTGCTCGGGCGGATTGGCAAACAAGTGCAAAGCGTTCTCGAAGCTAGCCCCATCCGGCAAAAGGGTAATGTGGCACGGCGATGCCAGCGTAAACTGAACTGTATCGCCCTGTACCGTGGGCTTAACCCCTAAACGCTCGGGAACGAGCCGCGGATTGACCAGCCGAAAACTGGTGCTCACTCGCACCGTTACCGGACCAGTCATATCGAACTGGCAATACCCGTAAAATCGCTTCGGCGACCCCAGATACACCGGTGCCGATTGGCCGTCTACAGTGACGCGATATTGAGCAACCAGCGGTGCCCCTTGGGGCGCCGGATAAACCACGACGGCGGCCTTTATATCGGGCAAAGATGTCAGTGTCACCCACAATACCACGATGGCCGAGATGCTTGGCTTCATAACGCCTCCTTCAGTGTGCTGTTGCTGTCGCGGCAGCCTCCTCGTGGTTGGCTTGCGGCGACTTAAACCGATAGATATGCACTTGGAAACGCTTAAAGGTATCGATGAAGGTACCGTCGGTTACCGGTAGGACCCGATTTTCGCCAACGACCTCGAGCTGGCGTACAAGCAATCCTCGCGGAAGTGTAAACCGGACGTTATTCAGGGTTTCCCCGTTTTCGGAGCTATCCCATTGGGAGATGTTGACGGCAAGCAGGACGTGAGTGTTGTCTGTCACTCCGTAGCGATAACGCAGCTTGCTCGGGGGTAGATTAACGGTGATGCGTGGATCGTCGGTTATCCCGACACCCACTGCCATCTGATCCCCGATTGCGCGCATCTGCGCGATCATCTGGGTAGTTTTGTGGCGCACGGTCTTCGTGAGCCAGCGTGGATCATCCCAATAGAACACGAATCCTTTGATGCCCAGCACCACAGCGCTAAATACATGAAAGCGGTATTCCTCATCGGTTAGATCGCGCAGGCCGTTGCCAGTGCCGTCACCGCCAGCCAGTCCCACGGCAATCAGCCCCTGCTTGTTGTGCCGCGACTGGAACTCCAGGGCATCACGCCACCACCGGTAGGATGCGCGGACCATAGCGTTGAACTCGGGCTGATTGTTTTTGGCCGACCAGTTGGGATAGTGATCAGCAAGAAGCAGATCGAAAATGCTGGCGTACTGGTCGGGGAACCGGTGGTTCATGCAAATTGTCACCGGATGGGAGGGAGCGGCGGCTTTCAGCACATCGTAAATCGGCTGAAAGAACTTTGGCGGTTCGTTGTTCCAGGGCGATTCGGGCTCGTCGGCAATGTAATAACCATAAAGGGCAGGATGTTCACGATACTGCTGCGCAAGCTTGCGGATTTGCTCCGGGGTTGTTTTCAGGTGCCAGCGGGGCGGATGGTGGTGCAAATCGAGGATGATTTTCAGTCCAGCATCACCCGCCGCATCCAGATAGGTGCCCCAGTTGATGCCCTGTCCACTTCCATAGACCAGCAGAAGATTGCATCCTTCCTTCGCGTAGGTCTTCCACGCGCTAGTGCGGCTGATATGCGAATAGTAGCCACACCGCAAAGTATCGACCTGCGCAGCCAATGGCTGTGGTGCCAACAGTAACAGCAATAACAACGGGCCGCTGGCGAGGAGGCTTAACGCGCGTTTTGCGCGTATCGCTTGCGGCTTCATGGGGAAGCTCCGATGGAATCGAAATTGTCAACATTCGCCGCCCAGCGCCGGAATCGACCTGCCGGTTTGGCCTTACTCTGGAGGTGCAGTATAAAGACAAGTAAGCGCGCTGGCAACGCCACGGGAACCGAGAATGTGCCGGCGGTTTTGTTTGTGCCTGACGGACGGGCAAAATTTCTTTTTGCTCGGCGGACGGGCAGTATTGATTGGCCGGCGGAAAGCGTCTTTGCGGAGCGTGCAGGTACTGGGACCAGCCGGCGGAAGTTGTCCTGCTCATGCACCGCCCCTCGCCCCCGACGCCCCGGCCTCGCTGCAACTGTGTGCCTGTGGAACTCGATCGAACCGAGCATCGGTGATCGCACTCGGTGGGGTTTCCCAGCCTGGGAACGCGGAGTGCGCAAGAGCTTTGCGAAAGGTACCGTTTTTAGCCGAACCGGTTTCCACTAGTCATTGGAGGCACCGAGAGTTACGACAATCCCGTAGGCGAAGGTGTCACGGATTGCGTCACAGTTTGTCGCAAACCGGCTATCGCTGAAGATGCCGTGAATCGTGTGGCCGCTACCCTAAGGCAATTGCCGCCGAGGCTGCAACAACAGGTTACTGGGCGGCTAGGTGGCCCTGAGCGGCCTGGCGCTGGGGCGGGTGACCCAAATGCCCATATAACAGGTCATAGGAGCCTGTCCGAGTATTGGCCGCTATTATCCCTTTGCGGGCATGTCTGGGGCTGGGAAGGAGGTCAGTTGACCTCGTTGCCGGCCTCAGCACGCACCGGTAGCGTTAAGGGCCACTTGGGTGCCACTGAACCATCCAGATTCTCGAGCAGTGTGTGCGTCGAACAGATCGGCTGCCATTCCGCAGCAACTTTTTCCAGCCCACGCAGAAGGAACTTGCGGAATCCGCGGGCGAATGTGAACTGTCCAAACACCGGTTCCACGATGTGCTTGCGGGCCGCGTACAAACGCCGGCCTGCCTCGCTCCGCAGTTCGCGTTCGTAGTAGTTGTAAAAGGGACGAAGGTCCATGCTGGGGATTACATCCATCACACAAAACAACCAAGTGGTGCTGCGGAGGCACGTCTTGCTGAACATGGGCTTATTGGACGCCTTAACTGGGATTCCAACGTCGGTTGGTCTTCCGGCGATCGTCCATGACTGTTCCGCCCCGCCAAGCGTTTTCCATCTACGAAAAGCTGTTGGGGAACAATCTGCACCAATTCGCCATTGGGGTAACCACCAACTAGGCAAAATACGTGGATTACGTACTTTCTTTCTTAGACAGACTCTTAGGTGTTTCCGGCCCCTGTGGATGCACACGCGTGATTGGCAGATGTGGTAACATTAGTCAAGCGGGCGGCGAGGTGAATTCAGAAAGGGCGACAATGGCTGGTTTCCCCCTCGTCTCGCTAAAATAGAGTGCCTTGAACCGCTCCATCTGTTTGATTCGGTCGACCAGCACGCGCTGGTGGTCGGAGCGGGCCACGTTGCGGACCAAGGCGCGGGCGTCGGTTTCAGTCAGGCGAAGGACGAGGTAGTTTGCGATCGCTGAAAACACGGAAGTGTGGAAATCCTTAGCTTCCTGGGATGCAAGGATGAGGGAGATGCCGTACTTTCGGCACTCCTTGGCCATGGTGGGAATAAGCTTCAGTCTTGCGGCCCGATGGGCCTCGTCGAAAACGATGGCGTGAGTGATGCGGTCCTGGATGCCCCTGCGGAGCATGTCTTTATACAGGCCATAGAAGACCAACGAGGCAAAGGCTTGCTGGAGGTGCTCGTTTTGCGTGGTGTGGATACGAATGACGATGGGCTGCGCCGTTTCCCAGAGGCTTTGCGGGCGTTCCCTCAGTTCGAAGAAACCGTAATCGCTAAGTTCGTCCAGGCGTGCCAGCAGGGTCTTCAAGCCGCGGTCGGGGTTGGGCTGGCTGTGAAGAATGTCCACAAAACGCCTGAACTGCGGTTCCTTGAGGTCAAGCAGATTTTTAGTCGGATCGTCCCATCCCAGCTCGATGAAGCTGTCTTTGATGGCCCTTCGTATGGCCTCGCCTTGAAGCTCACCCAGGTCGGGGAAAATGGCCAGAAGGATGTCGCGCAGCGCGCCGGCCACGTCCAAATAAGCCTTGCGCGATGTGCGGTCCGTGACGCTTAGGGGATTGAAGCCAAGGCCTTCGTAGTCGACAAAACGGATGGTGTTTACAGCCTGGGACAGTCGGTGGTCAATATCCTGATGGTACGAGAAGATGATGGGGCAGATTCCCTCATACAGCATCTGGGTACAAAGGTTCACGAGGCAGGTGGTCTTGCCCATGCCGGGCAATCCTGCCAGGAGAAGATGAGGGTTCCCTTGAATGGTCGGCCTCCAGTAGACATCCTCGCCGGTGAGGACATCGCTGCCCAGGGTAATGTTAGGGGTCGAGGCGACTGGGCGAGGCAGGGTGGCCTCATGGGAAACATGGCAATGGTTCGCGCCGGCGGCGGTGGAGACGGAATCATCGGCCGGCACGCAGCCTGTAAGGGCTTGGCCAGGCTCCGCTGATTTGTCTTCGGGCGCCCCCTGAGCGGAGGGACCTTCGCGGGACAGAGCACTTGGGGAGCGACTTATCGGGATGCCATCGGACAAGGCGGCCGGCCCAAACAGATAAATCTTCGCTTCCCCGTGCGGCGGTGAAATCTCCATGGGTTCGGCACTTGTATACTCCGGGCAGAATATCCATCCCCGGTCTCCGTGTCGCGGGGGTACAAAAGAATACTCGGCGCCCCGCGCGATCATGCGGTCGATTTCCGCGAGGAACTCCCGATGCTTCTCGGCCGACAGCCCGACTCCGCTCTCGTCGTCTGCGTGCCGGCGCGCCTTGTCTGCATAGAACCTGAGCACTCGGGCAAGTTCGGCCCGGCGCACGGCGGAAAAGATGGCCGCGTTGGCGGCATCGGCATACCACCCGTCCCAGCGATCGCGGAGGTTCGTTATCCGGCAGAGTATTTCCTTGACCAACTCGGGGCTGCGTGCTGTCCGGAGGTGCCTGCGGTATCGCACTTCGACGAACGAAAACGTCAGCACGCGGCGCGGTCCGAGGGAAACGTAGATCAGCTCGGGACGAGATTGCGCATCGTCATCAGTTTGTGCCTTGTCTTCATCCTTTTTTCGCTTGGGCATCAAGGGGGGCAGGAGGTCCCGAACATCGGCCACTGGGATGAAAAAGCCCGCCGACAAAGATAGCCAGCACTCGGTGGTCTCTGGCGCAGCGCGGCAGTAAGCATGACATAGGGCCAAAGCCACCAGTTCCGCAGTCAACCCTTTCTGCCCAGTCAGGCGGATAGCCAAGCGCCCACTAAGGGCTTTGAGATTCTCCATGAGGAACTCGGCATTCCGGCGGCTGTGGATGAGTCCCATTTGGTCCAGCGCACCCTCGACCAGTCCTTGTACCTCTTCCAGATTTGCGGTGGAGGTAATCAACTGCAAGCAGCCCAAGTCTTCTCGCTCGGGCACGCAGTCGATGACATACGCGTCGTAAACTTCGCGGTTATCGCGGGGAGAATCGAAATATTCGATCCCGGCATTGCGGTCCACAGTAACCACCCAGTCGCAAAGTCGATGTAGGGTGTGCAGGCTTTCCGCCTTCTCCGGAGGGATCTCGGTGACTAGCACCGGCCGGGCGGCCGGGGCGGGAAGATTGCGTGCTGTGCATTTGTGGAGGGCTTCCTGTAATCTCACGAGGCGTTCGGTGTGGGACCGCTCCGAAGGGTGCTTCTCGCCTTCACTGGCCCGGAGCACCTTGCCGCGCCACCGAGGCGACGGTGCTTCGGAGTACTCCCGCTCCAGAAAGGAGATCAAGCCGAAGGCATAGAAGGGGCGTGCCGACGGCTTCGGGGGAAGGGACGACTCGCCTTCTCCTTCGACACGGGAAGCGAACGTGTCGAAGGCGATCGCCAGGTGCGCTGGGGTTTGGGGGTCTTCGCGTTCCTTGCGGGCCCAGCGCAGCCGGGGCAAAAGGATGCCACCGCGCAGGTCGATCGATTCCGAAAGCCACAGGTCCTCGGCGGCGACGGCGCCCGCACCCGTGCGACGTTTTTGTCGCGTCTCGACCAGGAACCGGCCGGCCACGGCGCGCTGTTCCTGCGAAGGATAGAGTTCCAGCACAAAAGCCGGCGGCTCGCAGGAAAGCTGCTGTTCGTCTTCTTCTCCGGATTCTTGGCTGTTGGCTTCAGCATAACTGCGATAGACATTGCCTAGGGCGCGGGCCACCGTCAGGCCATCCCCGGCACGCAATGCGTGGATGTAGAGCAGGCGGGTGGCGGGATGACATTCCAGGTACTTCCGGATCTCGCGGCTGAGCACTTCGGCGCTTTGTTCTCCCACGGTCGGCGCCGCATCGGAGCTTTCGCCCCCGCTAAGCACCCGAGCGAGGATCGCTACCGCCGCCTTGGGCTCCTTGTCGGTGTCGGCAACCATGGCTGCTGCGTGGAAGCCTAACGTATCGGCAAAGACGAAGGATTGGCCGGTCTCCAATCCTGGCAGGAAGCCCGGGAACATGGCGCCGTCGAGGACTTTGAGTTCCTGCCGAATGTTCTCAGTCGAGGCCTTGTCGCTAAATCGCGCGTGAAGCACCAGATTATCGTAAGCCACCTGCCAAGCCACGCGCAGCGGATGGGTGGGGAGGACAATCAGTCCGATGGTCCTGCCCGAAAGCGACTGGACCTCGACCGTGTGCGCCAAAGCCACCGCGGGGTCCACGGTGTCATGCTCCAGCAGCGCGGCCCAAGCTAACAGGTACTTCTTGACCACGTCTCCGAAGTCCGGAGCGTCCTCGGCATACACCTGAGCCACCCCGCCGCCGTGCTCGGCAATGTACTTGGCCATACGCTGGCTAGCGTCGGCCGCACGCTCCCATAACTCGCTCAGCTCCTCCCTGCTTGCCGCCGAGGGAGAAAGCTCCACGAACTCCACTGGCCCAGCCCTCTCCCCCGTGGTGCGGACTTTGACACGCCATCGCCCGATGGTAGCGGGCCGCTTATGCCAATCCCTTTCCACCTCCTGCACCAGAGGGGGATAGAACACGCGCAAAGTCTTGCGCCCTGGGATCCGCCAGACCACGAAATTCTTGGCATCTGTCTGCCGGCCATCTGCCGACGAAACCTTGTCGACAACATCATTGCGGCTTGCCAGTTCGATGATCCCTTCGCTGAAGGTGCGAACTTTTTTCCCGGCCGCACCCGCCACGGCCTCCTGTGGTTCCCCAAAGCAAATAATGAACTCTTCTGTTTTCTGGGGCTCTACGGTGTCATTGCCGACCACGGAAACCCGCACCTGGGCCGACACCAGCACGTCGTCCCCCAACAAGGAGAAATCGTCGTTGGTGAAACGACATTTCTGCTCCTTACCTCCAGTGTGCACAATGTCGCGCGAGGCGAGTTCCCCGTCCAAATCGGTCATTACAGACACGTGGTACTGTACAGCACCTTTGTCCAACTCGGCGGGCTGCGTCTTCCAACGCACCTCGAGCTTCGAGTAATTGCCGGTACTGGCTGCGTTCGGGGTCAGAACAAGTTTGGGGGGATCGTTTGGGTCGTCCGCCTTGACCAATCCAGACCATTTCACCAGCGCACCGTCGGCCTTACGCCAGGGCACCAGTTCGATGGCCTGGATGGTCCGGGAGGCGCTGTGGATTTTCAGGGCGTTGACCCAAAGGTGCGGCTGGTGGGCCAATTCGGCGAGGGCCTCAAGCAGGGGCTTTTTGGCGGCTACCCAGAGGAATCGTTCCAAGTCGGTCTGCTGCTCGGGCAAGGGATCAACGAGTTTCAGGGCCTCGATCCGCTGACTGGGCGTCAATCCGCGGGCGGCCACGCCCAAAAGGCGCTCCACAAACAGCCGCGAGGTGTCCAGACTGCCCTTGTCGTCGGCAGGAGCCCCCTGAGCAACAGGCCAAAGTCCTACAAGATACAGAAGTGCTCCGGGATGTTGCTTTTCGTGGGCCACGCGAACCAGAAAGTCGAACTCTGCCCAACGCGAGATGGCAACCCGATACCCGCCCGTCCGGGCCTTGCGGATCGCCTGCTCGGCGTAGTCGCGCATTGGGCGCTTGCGTTGCTGGGTGATTGCACTTCCGGCCAGGCGGGTGGCTTCGTTAAACAACACGCTCTCTTGGATTTCGCGTGCGGCGCTGTAAACTCCATCCATGCCAGCACCGGCCTTGTGCCGGTCCACCAGCAGGAGCACAGCGTCCTTTTTGGTCTCACGGAGTTCCACGGCCCGGTCCGCGGTAATGGTCCGCTTTGCCAGGTCCGTCACGTCGGCCACACGAAAAACCTGCCAGGAGGCTGGGGCAAAGGTGGCGTCGCCAGCCAGGGCCTCGACGACCTCCGGAGCAAGGCAGCGGACGAAGGCGATCGCCCCCTTGTCGGGCTCGCCCAGCACATTCTCGAAAGCCTTGGAGAGCAACTTGGCGTGCAACTCAGTCCATATCATTGAGTTCCTCCGAAAACCCGAATCGCGGCCGAAGATGTTTCATGGCCTCCGCGTCGTTGACCCCTACCAAAAGCCCCAGGTCCCGCAGTCTCTTTTCCAACACGCCTCGATTGGCCCGAAGGGTCTCGCTGGAAATCAACATCCCCGGGGGGGCCACCTCCACACAGAACCCGTAGCGGTCGACCAGCGTGTGCAAGAAGTCTCGCAGGGCCAAGGGGCGATAGCCTGTTTTGTCTCCTCCCGGCAGCACGTGGAGATGCACCAGGTAGTCCAACACTGCATCGGTGAATACCAGCGAACGGACGTCACGGCTTCTTGCCGCTTCGCCGCCAATAACTTGGCGAGTGACAAGGCGCCGTGCACCGAGGCCATTCGGACGATTCATGAGTAATGAGGAATCCACTAACGACACTACGTTGTCTACCGTGTTCTTACGCCCTTGCAAATACGTTAGAGTCTCGGCTAAGCGCCACACCGGGTGGGGCTCGGCGTGCTTGCTATCGAGCATTTGTGCTGCCTCGGGGTACTCCTCTTTCAAGTCGTTGGCCAGTTCGTTGGCTTTTCGGTCAAGATAGTCAAGCACGCCACGAGCCTCCTTTCGTCGCTCGAAGAGCAGGTCTCCCAGGAAGTTCACCCACTCGGTTGCATAAGGCCGATCCTGGAACTTCTCTCGCCGCAACTGAGAGTCATTCCGCACACTGTAGTCCAGCAGTCTCAAGGCCATCAAGATGACCGGTAACCTCTCCAGCCGCCGGAAGAAATCGTCCATGCATTCTTCCGCCCTGGCCCGCAGTTGGCGGTTCACCCCGTTCGAGCAATCCACGAAAAGCAAGGTCGGTCGCTGGTCGGACTTCTTAGGCACCTCTCCTTTCTGGGTCCAATGGAACAAGACCTCGATCACACTGGTAACAATCGCGGTAAGGCCCACGGCCATACACGATTCCAACAGTTCCACCAGCGTGTGGCGAGGAACCTCGCCGGCGTACCCTCGCACGAACCGCCGGATGTCCTCGGAGAAGTGGCGCGCCGCGCGCTCGGCGATGGGCCTCTGGTTGGAAATCTCAGCGCTCTCGCCACGGAGCTTGTCGGGGGCCTCGCCCAGTTGCTGGGCCAGGCGGACCATCAGAAGCTGGTCCAGCCCCACCGGGGTATGCTCGTCGAAGCGGTCCCCTTTCCGGTCGGCCAGCGGGCCTTCCTGCCGCATTCCCTGGGCAAACGCCTGAAGGAGTACATTTCGCTCGAATCCCCGACCCACGGCAAACCAGGTCCGCTCCCCTTCCTCCGATTGAGCCACCGTGGAGCGTTTGTGATTCTGATCGGCTAATAGGGCCACCAGCATTTCCGGTACATACCGGAGGTTAGCAACCGCGTAGGGAAGGTCCACCCAGCTTGCCAGGTAGTGGGCCGGGGCGACCCGCTGGACCTGCTCGTCACGGCCCAGGGCGCGGTTTTTGTTTTCCAGGCAGAAGGCCAAGAGGAGGTCCGCCAAAATGGCTCGGCCCATGTCGCTGTCAAAACCTTCGAACCCATGGGACTGGCTGAGCTTTTCGGCGATCAGTTTAACGGTCGGCCGGCCCCTTCGCTGGCCCGACGTACTTCCTTGGGGAACGAAGGTATCGAGAAACTTACCCTTTCCCCGGCGATGCCCGAAGCGGAACATGTAGAACACCGCAGGCAGAACCGCGCTCAGGTCGAAATCCTGCACCGACACCGGAATCGCTTTCTCGTAGTTGCTGGTCCAGAGTTCGCGGGTCATTGCCGGTCCCAAGACGTCCTCGACGATGGTCCGAGCCGTTTTCGTTTTTTTTTCGCTCGAAAGCATGGCTGCCGACCTCGCTAGACACTTGAAAGAACGATGCGCCGCTTTTTCACGGTTTGCTCGCCAGGCGGAACCGCCGCTACACGATAGACCGTTTCGTCTTGCATGGGGTTCCACGCCAGCAGTTGCTGATCGTCCTCGCGGACCAACCGTTGTACGAAGATCGAAAGATGGGCGAAGGTGTCATCGCTGGCCACGTCGCCCAACTGGTATCCTTCGGCCACTTCCAAGAGAAGGTGGAACAACTCGGCCCCCAAGGCCAGGCGCTCTTTCTTTCCATCGCGATAGTGATAAATCAGAAATGCCTGCCGGTGAAGGTAATTCAGCCCCTCGGTTTTCGGGGGAAGATCGGCCTCCAGCCGAAACTTGTCCAGCGGCTTTTCCACCCAAAAGGCTGTCTCGGTCGGCGTTCGCGGGGTAATGCGAAGCGGCACTACCCCTTCCCGATCCAGGGCCTGGGGGGGCAACTGTTCCAGCCGCGCTATCCCAGCACAGAGGCGCTTGCACACTTCGGCCCGCTGGACATCGTCCATAAGCGGCAGGTCTCGAAAGAGCTTCAAGTGCTTTCCCCGCGCAAGTCCCAGAGCATCGGTTTGTCCGGCGACCTGCTGGATGTCCGTTTCCGTCCATTCAAAATATGCCCGCCGCCGCGCCGAAGCCAAAGGCAGTTCGGGGTAGTGCGCGGCGGCTTGGGGCATGTCGGCAAACGGCCTGGCCATCAGGTAGCGGTCGATTTGCGGATGGGCCTCCAGGGCAGGATCCAAAAAGGCCAATTCCCGCAGCACTTCGCCTTGCCGGTCGGGGGCGTCTGCGGCAAAGGCCCGATCCCAGTAGGGCAAGGGAGTTTCCTCAGGGCGATTGTGGTAGTCGTCGCAATAATGCAGCCCGAAGAGAATATACACCAGGGCTGCCCGAAGTTCCCGCATCGTGATATGCGTCTCGCCCCGCAGATGCACAGCCTGAAGGGCTTCGAAGAGGCGTTGGCGCGCATGGTTCCGGAGGGGAGCAGGGGCTAGCTCCGGCAGTCCTTCCGGACCAAAAATCCGTGCCGCCCGAAACACCTCGCATCGGTCCCTGGCGGAACAACAGATGCATGGGCGCCAGATCTCACCGGCCCGCTGGCCCCCATAGAGTTGGTCGAGCAGATGATGCAGAAAAGCACTGTCCATCCCTCCCTTACTGCCATCGATTCCGCCTACCAGCGACCGGCGATTCAAACTGATGAAGCGAACGAACGAGTGCTCTGTCGCCTCCCCTTTCTGGAGCAGCCTGTCGAGCGCTTGGGTCAGCGCCGTCTGGCCCCGACGTTGCTCGATGCCCTCGATCCACTCCAAAAGCCGGCCGTCGTTGATGGCCAGCAGGTGGACGATATCCGCCGCGGCAGGGCCATTCTGAAAGGGCTCCAGGAACTCGTCGAGAATCTCGTCGGCCGACCGGCCTTTCCAAGCGGCCGAACCATCGAGGTTGATGCGAACCTTTGGCCCGCCAGAAATCTTCCCCTCGATGACGCGATTGGCAGATGGATGTTCGCCTAAACCGAGCCGTCGCGCCAGATGCTGGAGCAGGGCGGTCTTGCCGTCGCCGGCGTTTCCGCAAAGCACCACCAGTTGCACGCGGCGCTGGCGGATATCCTGCTCCAGCGTGTCTTCGAGTGGGGTCGGTACATAGGTCTCGGCAGAGAACCGCGTGTCGAGCCCTCGCGTCTCGCAATTGCCCCAATGAGAGCCGGGAAACGAGCGCAAGACATCCAACAGCCACGGTACGCGCTGCTGCATTGTCTCCGCGCCTCGCGCTGGCGGAACCTCAGGCCCAAGCGGAGGCGGTGGGCCGATCTGCAAGGCCGTCGGGGCCGGTGGCGCTGACTCAGGTTCGGCCGAGGGGGGCGACGTCTCTGGCGCCGCCAAAGCAGCCAGTGCCTCGTCCACTGAGGCGAAGCGTTTTGAAGGGTCAGGGTCGGTGGCTTTATTGAAGAACTCCACCAGCGATCCGTAGGCTTCCGCATCGACGCCCTCCCAGTTCAGTCCGCGGTCCTTGGCAAGTGCCGTTCCGTGCCGGAACGGCTCGCGGTCGAACAACACGTGAAAGAAACTGGCCGCCAAAGCGTAGATGTCGTCGGAAAAAGCAGCTTGGCGTCCTTCTGCCACCGACGGCGCGCAGTACCATACCGTGCCTGGGGAGGTGAGTGTTTCGCCCACCCTTGTCACGAAATCGTAATCAGTCAGCACCAAATGCGTGCCTGAAACGATCAGGTTCCGAGGACTGACGTCTCCGTGAACCAAGCCCGCCTTGTGTAGTGCCCCCAGCGCCTGGCAGGCCTCTTCTAACCAGCGGCGGGCCAGGCTTTGGGGCGAGGCTTCCTGGAAGTCCTCGGCCAGCAAGGGGAACACACCAACATACGCAGACAGCGGCGTCCCCTCCACCCAGCTTAACAGGGCGGCGAACTGGTTCTCCTCCCATTGGCGGGCTACCTCGAAGACAGTGGAAAGCCCCGCATGACGCGCCGAGTGCGAGCGAACAAAGTTGTAGGCCCGCAGAATCCTTTCGCCCTTGTCCCTATCATACACGACCTTGGCCACGTAGGTGCCCAATTCCTCGCCGGCAGCCCGGTCCAGTTCCACCACCTTCAATGCTGCCCCGACCCCACCGGAACCCAGGCGCGCGACAATGCGATAGTCCCGGCCACGAAAGCGCACCACTTGATCTTCCGTCCAATACCGGGCCGGCGGAGCCTCAGGTGGGACGGACTCGCCCAAAACACGCCCGATCTCCTCTTGCAGTTCCTCCAGGGAACTCCGCTGCGACGGTTCCTCGGCCGTGCCTTTGCTCAGGGTCGCCCGCGCCTGACCGCTTTGCTCGTCTTCCCTCCCCTCGAAAAGAAGCATGAGGGAACTGCATGCGGAGTACACATCGGAGCGATAGTCCGCGGCCCCGAGCCCCTGGGCGCGAACCTCCGGGGCTACTGCCGACGAACAAACACTCGGCGACGCTCCGGACGAGGACACACTCGCACAGGATGGAATCCTTGCGTGCTGGAACCCGATGAAAACCGGCCGATTGTTGTGCTTGACGAGGATGGTCCTGGGCGTCAGGTTCCGGTGGATTAGCGGTTCCCGTGTTGTGCCTGCGCTGTGCAATTCGGCCAAAGCCTGCAAGGTGGCACGTGCGAAATCCAGTCGCTCTTTAACACTCCATTGAGGGTCTTTGGCGCGCTGCTCCAGCGTCGGAACGGCTGGGTCCACGATGGTGAAAAAGAACATCTCCCCCGGGTAGCCAGGCGCCGGCTGGAAGGAATCCAAAATACGTGGAGCCCAGGGATAGTGCTGGAGGCGGTGCAGCGCCTCGAACTCACGTCGAGCCTTGGCCTCCGCATTCTTCTCGTCGCTAGCCGACAAGTCATACAGATGCAAGATCACGCGGTCTTGCCTGGCCGGGTGGGCGCCTCGATAGACCCGGTGGAATCGCTCCTCGGCGGGCGTTTGCAACTCAAGATTGACGTAACCGGCCAGACGGCGCAGAGAGCCATCGATCGCCACGCCGGTTTTTGGTTGCAGGAGCTGAGCCAGATGGCGGACCTGAGAAGGCTCAAGGGCCGCCCTCGCGCCAAGGCCCACTGCCTCGGCGCTTTGGTTTAGCGTGTAGAGCCGTACCCCACGGACCGGGTGGTCTGGCAATCCCTTCAGTTTCGAGGGCTCCTGCGTCAGTAGAATCGCCCCATCGACCCGGGGCAAGTTGGGCACCTTGGCCCGCAGCGTTGTACCGATGCGTCGGGCCTTGGCCGCGATGCGATCGGCCTCTGCTTCTAGGCGGTCCTTGTTCTCCTCTATCCATTCGGGAAGCCAATGTTTCACTTCTAGCACTCGCACCCCCGGCGGACCGATCGCAATCAGGTCTACCTCGTCGGATTGCAACTCGCGGCTCACGGAGAACGTGAGGTTCGCCAGGAGTACCCACTCCTCACGCCGCTCGGCCGATTCCAAGGCGTGCTTGATTTGTTCAAGGGCCTTTCGCTCACTCTCGTTGGCTGCTGGACCACACGGAACCACTGTTACCTTCACCGTCCCGTCTCCCACACCGAACTACACAGGGCCAAAACCCAAACACTTCTCAAATCGATCTGACGAGCCGGCCCTGGTCGCCGAAGAGTTGTCCGTCGGCAGGCCACGGCCGGAGGACCGGACTGACCACCGGTGTATGCGACAGCCAAGTACCAACCTGCCGCGCGATTGTTCATGGGCTTCTTGCGCGTGTAATGCCCGGCGGAACCCCATGGCAGCGGCCCGACTTCCATCGGCGAGCTCGCTGGCTCCGCGGTGGGGGCTTATTACCCCGTGAACGGCTACGCATTCGCGAAGCGGGCCAGCGTAACCCGCGACGCCTTGCCGACCCTGGTGTGAAGTCCTCAGGATGGCCGATACCACCATCAGCCATTATGGCTAGGCCTGCTGCGCCTGTCCAGACGCCTGAGCAATCTGGAGTTTATTCAGTGTTGCTCTTGACGTCACCGTTCACACCTTGGGGAGCAATAAAGGTGCGGATCGTTCGGCCAGATGAGTTTCGACAGCGGTGGTGAGGAAACAGAGGACGTTGCGGCCCTGCTGGCCGCAGGTTTCGATCACCGTCAGCATGGTCTCGACGAAGCGGCTGCCGCTGGCACCTTGTGTCCCTAACCAGAGCTTCCGCCAGATCATCGCATGGCGCAACGAGCGCTCGTGCGCGTTGTTCGTCGGCTCGATTCTTGCGTGCGGCAGAAACGTCCACAGCCACTGCCGATGCTCGTACAGCTTCCGGCACGTGCCGCGCAGATGGGGATCGGCGCTTGGGGGTGTCGCGCAGCAGCAGACGCTCCACCTTGCGGCGAACCGCTGGAAAACACAGCCCGGCGGATGATTAGAGTTGCCCGACAGTTTTTCAACGACGCCAGACGCCGGAAGTTGATTCTAGAAAACCCGTTTGATGGTATCTCGGCCAACAGGGGGCCGGACGGCGAGCGAGAGTATTTTGTTACTAGGGAGGAAATCAAGAAATTGCTGGAAGTGTTGCTGAATAATGAGTGGCGATTGGTGGTTGCCTTAGTGAGATTTGCCGCGCTGCGCTGTCCAAGCGAAGTGCTTGCCTTGCGCTGGAGCGACATCAACTGGGCAACCTAGCGGATGACGGTACGCAGCCCAAAAACCCGGCGGTCTGGATACGGTGTACGGGTAATTGTAATCTTCCCTGAAGTGGCTGCTAGTCTTGAACAAGCCTGGGCCGAGGCACAAGAAGGTGCAGGTCATATAGGTGTAGGTCATGTAGGCGCAGACCATGTAGGTGCCCAGTGCCGCAGTGCATTGGCCAATCCACGATGCCGGTTGACCCGGTATATCCTTCGGGCCGGGTTGAAGTGGTGGCCCAAGCTGTGGGTTTCGATGCGGGAATGACGGGCGATGGGGTTGGCCCCACAGTACCCGGCCCGGGTGGCAACGGCCTGGTGCGTGCATTCCCAAGCCTTAGCCGAACGGCACTAGTGGAGGGTTACGGACACACATTTACGAGCGGTCCAGCGGCGGGGGGGCGGAAAGTGTCGCGGTAAATTGCGGCACCAAGCCGCTGCGCGATTTACCGTTGTCCAGACTAGGTGAAAATCTCCAAGTAATCCAGACTAGCTGAAAATCTCCAAATAATGCATAATTGGGATTGTAGTAAGTCTTTGCTGCACAATAATTTACTACCCCCGGCAGGAGTCGAACCTGCGACCTTGGCTTTAGGAAAGCCCTGCTCTGTCCTCTGAGCTACGGGGGCCAGTCGGAAGCTGGGAAACATCCATCAGTGGGATGCAATGAAGCACTGTCTGTTTCCACTGCACCCTGTGTGCTTCAACTATGCGGCTTAGATCGTGTGCTTCAACCATGCAGATTCTATCGCGCCGTGTAGCGGTCAACCAGACTGCTTGGCCCGAAGTCTTTCCAAACCGCCCAAAAGTGAACAGGGGCGCTGACTTGTCCGAAGCCGGCAGCAGCGGCTGGCGTACCGTCTGCTTAATGGTTGCAAAGCCTACCGCTTTATGGCCTCAGCGTCTTGAGGAAGCGTATTTCCCGAGCCACGATTTCCACGCGCTGCTCGGCCGGAAAACGGCCTAACGATTCGTTTTCTACGCACAGGTCGTTGCGATAACCGGCCTCGACCAGCATTTTTACGACCCGGGCGAAGTCGATGTCGCCCTGGTCGATCGGGCAGGTGTGTTTGCTGTATTCCCAACCCATCGGACGCTGCTGCTGGCGCTGTGCTTCTGGATAGTTGATGCTTTTGCAATGGGTATGCACGGTGCGCGCTGCGAACTTTTGGAATATGTCGTACACTTTCCCCAGCGGATGTCCGAACCAATAGAAATTGCCCGTGTCAAGTGTCAGCCCCAGCCGGGGCGAGGCCACTTTGTCGAACAGCGCTTCAAGAAAATCGGGATCGTTGGTGGTATTGCCGTGATTCTCGATGCCGAAGGCCACCGGCACATCTTCTGTACCGCGGATGAGCTTACGCATCATTTCGATGCTGAACTGTAAGTAATCCTTGCGTGCCACTTTGCGGGGCAGCAGGTCGATGCGAATCGCCGGCACGCAAAGCGCGGCGGCTGCTTTGGCCGCCCTGATACACCATTCCAGCTCGAACTCGGGGCGTTCGTCGAAGCGGTTGTACATGCACAGCGCCGAAATGTTTACACCGGCCGCGTACAAATCGGCCCGCAGGCGGTCGATGCTGGCCTTTTCCGCGGCAGAGTACTTCACTTCGGGGTGAAAAAGGCCCGGCAAAGACAGCCGTTCGTCGGTTGTCGCCTCGATGCATTCTGCCCCCAGCGCCTTCATTGCCTGCCAGCAGTCGGTTGCGCCGGTAAGCTTCAAGTGGACGTCGCGGCAACCGACGAGCAGCTTCTTGGCTTTGGCCTCGGTAGATTCAGCCTGTGGTGATTGGCCCGAGTCCGACAAAGCTCGCCCGGCATCCACGGTGCAGACGGCCCCCTGGGCGACTAGGATGGCAGCAGATTGTAAGAACGTCCGTCTGTCGGTGGAAACCATGCGATGCTCCTTTTGCACTGTGATCGCTGATTTTCATCTAGCCAAATTAAGCTTGTCCAGAAGAATTTAAGAAGAATTTAGAGGTCTAAGCTGAATGGGCAATTTCGGCAACATGGATAGTCTAGCAAAAGTTAAGGCCAGGTTTACAATCTTGCCAAGCGTTCGCCAGGCACCGCAAAACCACGATGATAGCCGACGGCGCATGACCATTGAAGCTATTGGTGTTGAAGTTTTTGGCGTAGTCAGGAAGCTAAAAGCTCAGGGGACAGCCAACATTTTTTGAGCCGTACAGTGGTGTCGCTAAATGTAGCTTAGCAACTTTCGGGGCGAAAATTGGTAGGCGAGCTGGTTTGGTCCTTTCGGGTGGTGGGTTGCCCGCTGGACGTCCCCGGCCAGCCGGCATTCGCTTGGCTTGTACAATGTAACTTGGATGGTGGCCGTTTAGCGAATCGAGGCCAATATAACCCGGAAGTTCGTCTGCCTTTTTGGCAGTCTGTTGCAGTCGCGTATACGGTGCGTCGTTGCTGCAACCGGCGGTCGATGACCGTGTGCGACAGTGCTATCATCAGGGGATTATGGCAGCGCAAGTGCATGACATAAAGCAATTTGCGCTAATTGGTACTGCATTGTTTCATTTGCTCGGCACAGCCTTTGCATAGGTTGAAGTTCAAGTGTTCAGGCGTGCCAAAGGCTCCGAGGGCCATATCGCGCGAAGTATCGTAACTTCTAAACGCTGACGGAGCGTCTTAGTCCGTTAGCGAGCGGTACTGGGCCTTGGGGAGCCGAAGCCGACCTGGCCGGCGCAACGGTGTCGTAAGTGGCGCGCTTTTTTACGTGTTTTCGGCTGTAGCTTTTTGGCTTTTTGTTGGAGTTGATTGCCAGCGGCCTACACTGGAAGTTCACCGGGAACTAGCCGTCCCTGAACTTCCGGCCGCATACAGATACGGCGGAGAAAGGAGCAGCAAAGATGGCTCGAGGTGAAAAGATCATCGGGATAGACCTGGGAACAACCAACTCGGTAGTCGCGGTAATGGAGGGGAAAGAGGCCAAGGTCATCCCAAACGCCGAAGGCAACCGGCTTACTCCTAGCGTAGTCGCCTTCACCGATAAGGGCGACATTCTGGTCGGCGAGCCGGCTAAGCGGCAGGCGGTGACAAATCCTCTGAGAACGGTCTATTCGATAAAGCGCTTCATGGGCCGGCGGCACAACGAGGTGGCCGTCGAAGAGAAAATGGTACCCTACAAGATCGTCGGCGGCCCGGAGGAATACGTCAAGGTGCAAATCGGCGATAAGCAGTACACGCCGCCGGAGATCTCGGCCCATGTGCTGCGCAAGCTCAAGGAAGCCGCCGAAGCCTATCTGGGGCACAAGGTGAACAAAGCGGTAATTACCGTGCCGGCGTATTTCAACGACGCCCAACGGCAGGCCACCAAGGACGCTGGTCAGATCGCCGGGCTGGAAGTGGTGCGGATCATCAACGAGCCGACTGCCGCCTCGCTGGCCTATGGCTTGGATAAGAAGAAGAACGAGAAGATCGTGGTGTTCGACCTCGGCGGCGGCACGTTCGACGTGTCGGTGCTGGAAGTGGCCGACGACGTGTTCCGCGTCATCAGCACCAACGGCGATACGCATCTGGGTGGCGACGACTTCGACCAGGCGCTAATCAATTATGTAGCCGACGAGTTCAAAAAACAGCACGGCATCGACCTGCGTAAGGACACCATGGCCTTGCAGCGGTTACAGGAGGCCTGCGAGAAAGCGAAAAAGGAACTCTCCTCGGCCCAATCGACCGACATCAACCTGCCGTTCATCACGGCCGATGCTTCCGGGCCGAAACACCTCCAGATGACGATTACCCGCTCGAAGTTCGAGCAACTGATCGACCATTTGGTGGAGCGTTGTCGGGGGCCGGTGTTGCAGGCCATGAAAGACGCCCGGCTGACGCCCAAGGACATCGACGAGGTAGTGCTGGTAGGCGGTTCGACCCGCGTGCCCAAGGTGCAGCAGCTTGTCCGCGACTTATTCGAGGGCAAGGAGCCGCACAAGGGTGTCAATCCGGATGAAGTGGTGGCGGTGGGTGCGGCCATCCAAGGGGCGGTGCTGGCCGGCGACGTGAAAGACATCTTGCTGCTGGACGTGACGCCGCTGTCGCTGGGCATCGAAACCCTGGGCGGCATTTTCACCAAGCTGGTCGAACGCAACACTACCATCCCCGTAGAGCGCAAGCAGATATTCAGCACTGCCGAGGACAACCAGACCGCCGTGACGGTGAAGGTGTATCAGGGCGAGCGGCCGATGGCGGCCGACAACCGCCTGCTGGGCATGTTCAACTTGGAAGGCATCCCGCCGGCACCGCGCGGCGTGCCGCAGATCGAAGTCAAGTTCGACATCGACGCCAACGGGATACTGAATGTGTCGGCCAAAGACTTGGGCACCGGCAAGGAGCAGACGGTGCGCATCGAGCAATCGGCAGGGCTGTCGGAAGAGGAAATAAAAGCCAAGTGCCGCGAAGCCGAAATGTACGCCGAGCAGGACAAACGCCGGCGCGAACTGGCCGAGCAGCGCAACAAGGCCGACTCGATGTGCTGGGAACTGGAGAAACTCCTCCGCGAACACGACGCCAAACTCAGCAGCGCCGACAAAGAAGCCGTGCAGCGAGCCATCGAACGCACTCGCGAGGCTGCAAAGTCGGACGACATCGATCGGATCAAGTCTGCCGTGCGCGAGCTGGAACAGGCGGCTCATGCGCTGAGCAAGACGTTGTACAGCCGAGCGGCTCAGGCCACCTCCGGCGCTGCCGGGGCCGCCGGCGCCAGCCAAGCCGCAGGTAGCGGCAAAGCCGCCGGCGACGAAGATGCTATCGACGCCGAGTTCGAGGTGAAGAACTAGCCCGCTGGGCGATACTCGGTTGGCCTGACTGTAGTCGCGCGGTGGCCGACCGCGTGCTTGGTCTGCGCTGCTGGCGATGTGTTTGGTCCGCACTGCTGGCCAATTGTTTCGTCTGCGCTGCCGGCCATAAATGTGATTTGCGCTGTTGAGCTAGGTGTTCGACCTGCGCTGTGGGCCATGCGTTTGCTCCGGGCTGGCTGGCGGGTCCGACTCGGCGGCCAGTCCGCTGGGTGTCGCTACCGGTTTCTGACTTTCCTCAAGCTGGTACATCGAAGCGCCGCGCACAGTGTGCGCGCCGGGAAAAGCTGCTGACAACACCAACATCATCCGAGGTTTAAAACAATGCCGTTTTCTTTCGACAAACTGACGATCAAAGCCCAAGAAGCCGTAGCTAAAGCGCAATCCTTGGCTTCGGAGCGCGGGCACGCTCAGCTCGATCCGCTGCATTTGCTGGCCGCTTTGCTGGCCGAGAGCGACGGTATTGTATGGCCGATCCTGAACCGCATCGGGGTCAACCGCGCGCAACTGGAACGAATCGTGGCCGCCGAGATGGAGCATTTTCCGCGCGTCACTGGGGGGGCGCCGCCGCAGCCCGCCAGGGAGCTTGAACAAGTGCTCGCCACTGCCCAGCGCGAAGCCGATGCGCTACGCGACGAATACATTTCTACCGAGCACCTGCTGCTGGCGCTGGCCCGTGTAGAATCCAAAGCCAAGCGGATTCTCAAACTAAACGCGGTCACCGACGACGATTTGCTAAAGGCGATGCGCGCCGTGCGTGGCGGCGGGCGGGTGACCGATCAGAATCCCGAAGACAAGTTTCAGGCTCTCCAGCGGTACGGTATCGACTTGGTGGACCGGGCCCGGCAGGGCAAACTGGACCCGGTGATCGGCCGGGACCAGGAAATCCGCCGGGTGATGCAGGTGCTGTGCCGGCGGACGAAGAACAATCCGGTGCTCATCGGCGAACCGGGCGTGGGCAAGACGGCGATCGTCGAAGGGCTGGCGCAGCGCATCGCCCAGGCCGATGCCCCGGAAAGTCTCAAGAACAAGCGCGTCATCGCGCTGGACATGGGCGCGCTGGTGGCTGGCACCAAGTACCGCGGGGAGTTCGAGGAGCGGCTCAAGGCCGTACTGCGCGAGGTGACCGAGGCCGGCAACGTGATCCTGTTTATCGACGAACTGCACACGGTCGTCGGGGCTGGTCGGGCCGAAGGCGGCGCCGACGCCGCCAATTTGCTCAAGCCGGCGCTGGCTCGCGGCGACCTGCGCTGCATCGGTGCCACCACGTTAGATGAGTATCGCAAGTACATCGAAAAGGATGCGGCGCTGGAGCGGCGCTTTCAGCCGGTGTATGTGGGCGAGCCTTCGGTGGAAGACACGATCGCCATTCTGCGCGGCCTGAAGCCGCGGTACGAGGCCCATCACAAAGGTGTGAAGATCAAAGATTCCGCTTTGGTGGCCGCCGCCAAGCTTTCCCACCGGTACATCACCGATCGCTTTTTGCCCGACAAGGCCATCGACCTGATGGACGAAGCCACTAGCCGATTGGCGATGGAACTGGAGAGCGTGCCGGCGGAGATCGACCAGGTCCAGCGCCGCCTGCTACAACTGGAGCTGGCCGACCGCCAACTGGCTGAAGAAACCGAAGAACACGCCCAACAGCGCCGGGCCGAAATCCAGCAGGAAATGGAACAACTGCGCGTCAAGCTGGCCGACCTGCGGAAGCAGTGGGAAGCGGAAAAAAGCGGCATCGGCGACGTGCAACAACTGCGGCAGCGATTGGTCGAGGCCGACAACCAGTACGCGCAGCTCGAAGCGAGCATCAAGGAACGGCAAGCCGCCGGGATGTTCGTGCCCGAGGAAAACTATCAGCGCCTATACCAACTCGACTTGGAGCGAAAGCGCTTGTCCGAGCAGCTTGAGCGCCTGGATTCCGCCAAGACCAATGGGCAGCGCCGCTTGTTGCGCCAGGAAGTGGGCCCGGAGGAAATCGCCGAGGTGGTCTCCGCCTGGACAGGCATCCCTGTGTCGCGAATGATGGAAACCGAACGCGCCAAACTGCTGGTGCTCGAGGAACGCATCCACCAGCGCGTGGTCGGTCAGGACGAAGCGGTCGAGGCGGTGGCCAACGCGGTGCGGCGCAATCGCTCTGGGCTGGCTGACCCCAATCGTCCTATCGGTTCCTTCATCTTCCTCGGTCCGACCGGAGTAGGGAAGACGGAGCTGTGCAAGGCGCTGGCCGAAGTGATGTTCGACGACGAGAACGCCTTGGTCCGCCTGGACATGAGCGAGTTCATGGAACGGCATACCGTCAGCCGGTTGATCGGGGCGCCGCCGGGGTACGTCGGCTATGAAGAAGGTGGAGTGCTGACCGAGGCCATTCGTCGCCGTCCTTATGCAGTAGTGCTGCTGGATGAAATAGAGAAGGCCCACCGTGATGTATTCAACATCCTACTTCAGGTGCTGGATGAAGGACGATTGACTGACAACCAGGGACATACAGTGGATTTCAAGAACACCATCATAGTGATGACCTCGAACATCGGCAGCCAGGTGATCGAGGAAATCTCGCGCTCCGGCGGCAGCGAGGCCGAGATCCGCGAGGCGGTGACCGAGGCGCTGCGTGCCCGGTTCCTTCCCGAGTTCCTCAACCGCATCGACGAGGTGCTCATTTTCCACCCACTGCGACCGGAACAACTGCGAAAGATTGTCCACCTGCAAATCGAGCGGCTGCGCAAGCAACTGGCCGAAAAGGGGATCGGTCTGGAAGTCACCCCCGAAGCCATCGAACGCATCGCCGAAGAAGGTTACGATCCGGCCTTCGGCGCGCGGCCGCTGAAGCGGGTCATACAACAGCGTATCCAAAACCCGCTGGCCGTGGAAATCCTCAAGCGCGAGTTTACCGAGGGGAGCAAAGTGCGGGTAGACCTGCGCGGCGGAGAATTTACCTTCGAGCGCATCGACCAGTAGTGTGCCGCCAGTAATGCGTTGCGAATCGGCGGGCAGCTTAGCCCCATGTGCCAGATGGCGGCGCGCGGCGACAGGTGTCAATTTTCGAGATATGCAGCGGGCACGGAGCGGCAGGAAACGGTTCAGACGTTCAGCGGTACCGCGATCACCTGGTTGGCACCCCGGCCGCTTGGCGCAAGGCATCGAGCAACTGCCGGTGGGTGAAGCCGCCTCTGAAAACAATCGGCTCGTTGGGGCGGGACGCAGGAAAGATTGCCAAGGTGGGCACGCTCCGTGCTCCCAGCAGGTTTAGCATCTCGGTCACTTCCACACTGTTTTCCTTATGTGTCCAATCGGCCTTTACGGCCACAATCCCTAGTTCCTCGATTAGCCGCTTGGTCTCGGCGTTATTCAAGTAAAGCCTTTCCAATACTTTGCATGTGGGGCACCAATCGGCAGTGAAGTCGATCATCACTGTCTTGTTGGCGTTAAGGAGTTCTTCCAGTGCTTGGCGGGTAGTGAAAGGCTGCCAATCTAGCTCGCTAGAGGGTTGTTGATTGGCTGACTGGCCTGAGCGCGGTTCCGGAGACATTATCCCGCTCTGCTCGGCCAAGCGATGTTCCATCACCCCATACAGTCCGCCGAAGGTAAAGCGTCCGGGCACGATTCTGTCGAGTCCGGGGAAAAGGAGAATCCACATCAGGCCCACGAAGGCGATCGCCTCGGCCCAACCGCGCAGGGTGGCCAGAGTGTCGGCAGTGGCGGGAATGCGTCCAATCCACCAACAGGCTGCCCAGATGGCAAACAGTAGTCCTACCGTCGGCACCACATACGCCGGTTGCATGAATGTGAGGATGTACACTACCGTGCCCAGCAGCACGAAGCCCATCAGATGTTTGAAGGTCTCCATCCATTCTCCAGGCTTGGGAAGGAAGCGGATCAAAGAGGGAAACGCGCCGATGAGCAAATAGGGACTGGCCATTCCCAAGCCGACGCTGGCGAACACGGCATACGTTTTCCACGGGGGCTGGTTAACTGCCCAGGCCAGCGCCGAACCCATGAACGGCCCGGTACAGGGGGTTGCCAGTATGGTGGTGATCACACCTTTGGCGAAGGCTCCGGTCAGTCCTTCGCGCTGACCCAGTTCCACAGCCTTTCCGGTGCCGATGAAACCGGGAATGGGGATTTCCCATACACCCAAGAAGCTCAATCCCATTGCGAAAATCACCGAGGCGATGGCGACGTTAAAGCCGGGGTAGGCGAACAACTCGCCCCAGCCCAACTGCATGAACACCGCCAGCGACGCCAGCACTAGGAACACGCTTATCAGGCCGGCCGCGTACCAGATGTTGAGCATCAGGGCCTGCAAGCGGTTTTTGCCTGCTTGTTCGACGAAAGCCAGCACCTTCAGCCCGATGACCGGCAACACGCAAGGCATGAGATTTAGGAGGATTCCACCCACGAACCCCAAGGCAAGCTCGATCCACAACGAGCTGCCGGCAAGCTGGCGCTCGACGCTGGCGCGCAATCTCTGCGGATCGAACTTCTCGGCGCCGGCTGGCTGATCCGGCCCGGCATCGAACGCTGCTGCGGGAAGTGCAGGCGGTTGGCCCAACCGAGCCACGAACTTCGCTCCTTCCAGGATGCAGTTGTTCGGATCGCACGCCTGGTACTTGACCGTGCCGGTTATGGTTAGCCGGGCAGGATCGACGCTGTCGGCCAGTCGCAGCGGGGCGTGCCACGTGACCACGCCGTCGTGATATTGCACCATCACCTGGAAGCCCGGATCGAGCTTCGTCTTGGCAGGCGGATAGGCTTGGAAGTCGCCGGTCAATTCGAAATCGGGCGAAGGATCGACGACGATTTCGGTGGGCCGTGGGCCGGTTTTGGGCCGAGTTGTGGAGTACTGGTAGATGTACCAACCTGGTTTGATAGTGGCCGTTATGAACAACCTTCCGGATTTGCCATCGTCCTGGGTGGAGAACACGGCTGCGATGGTCGCGTAAGTATCTTGGCGTCCTAAAGGCACTCCGGCGAAACCAGCCAGCGGAGAATCGCTGCTTCCGGCCGCGGTTCCGAACCCACCGAACTGTTCCCCGGTTTTGCTTAGTGCGTCGGAGGCCGTAGCAGGGGGCAATTGCCATTGATTTCGTTCGGAGCGCTGTCCGGGCTGTTCTACCGCACTTGCCGCTACTGGCCCGAATACGGAAATCATTATGGGGGCCACTAAGCCGATAGTCGCCAACACCGCCGGGGCAGCGGTGGTAAGCAACAGTTTTCGCATGAGAATCTCCGCAGTGTTATTTATTGCCGACCGCTTATGTGTTGCCGTCGGCCCTTCCGAAGGTAGTGTCGGCTTTCGGCTTTTCATTGTATAGTTTGATGATTGCCGCGGGCTACCGGTTACGCGCCTGGGCGGCGGCAAAAAAGCGAACGTCTTTCGTTCTGGGCGCCTGGCTGGCAAGGCAAAGTCGCAGTGCGAATATGTGTGTTATTTCGCGCGGCGCAGCCTGCGAGAGCTTGGCGAGCAGAAAAAGAGCGTTTTCGTATTGATAGTGATACTGATTATCAGTACAATTGGAACGACGCTTGGCGTTCCGACGGCAAGCTACTAATACCAACGGCAGCCACCAAGCCGGCGATATCCGCCCCGGCGAACACGCACCGCACGGCAGTGCTTGATTGCTTGCAGTCGGCTTGGATGGCCAGGCGTACAGGTGAAAAAAGACTCTGGCGCCGCGGGTCGATTTACCTGCGTTGGAACGTGCGCCGGGGAAGGCCGATTGGGCATTCCAGCTCGCGGAACATTGACCGATGAGCGCAAAGTGTCTTGCAAAACCCCAAGCACCGACGGCAGCCACAGCGAGAACCCCAGCACCAGGGGCAGACATGACACAAGAACTAGCAGAAGGGGCGGTACCATTGTGTGCGCTGGGGGTCGGTCAGAAAGCGCGCGTCGTGGGGATCGTCGGGCAGGGCGACGAGATTTTGCGTCTCCGGGAGTTCGGGCTACGTCCTGGCGTGGAAGTACAAATGCTGCGGCCCGGCCAGCCAAGCATCATTCGCCTGGGCGCGGCCAAAGTGTGTTTCCGCCCGCGACCGGGATTGTCGATTTTGGTCAAGCCCCATCACCAGTAGCCGGAGTTATGCAACAGAGCCTCGGCCGCTGGCGATACGGTCGGAAGCCGCGGGATTTTCTTTGGGGCAAACAGGGTTGCGGAAGGTAACTGTCGGGACGAATGCTTGTGACCGCACACACCCAGACAACTGCGCTCAATATCGCTTTGGTGGGCAACCCGAACACGGGCAAGTCCACGCTGTTTACTGCTTTGGTGGGCGTGCATCAGCACGTGGGGAACTATCCGGGAGTGACCGTCGAAAAGAAAACCGGTCGCACGCAGTTTGCCGGTGTGTGCATCGAGGTGATCGATCTGCCCGGCTTGTACAGTATCAGGCCCCAATCGCGTGACGAAGCGGTAGCGGTCCGCGTCTTGTTGGGGCAACAAGCCGATTGTCCGCCGCTGGATGCAGTGGTGTGCTTGGCCGACGCCTGTAACATGCGGCGCGGGCTTTACCTGCTCGGGCAGGTGCTCGAGTTGGGGATTCCGGCAGTGCTGGCGGTCACCATGCTCGATGTGGCTGCAACGCACGGCGTGCAAGTGGACCTGAAAGAACTGGAGCGCCGGTTGGGCTTGCCGGTGGTGGGGGTGCAGGCCCATCGAAGATTGGGGATCGAAGCGCTCAAGGCCGCCGTGTTGAGGGTGGCAGCCGGCGCGCAGCGCGCCGACGGTCCGGCTACCGCCGTGGTACGCATGTCGTCCGCTGCGCCAGCGGACACCGCGGGTAGCGACGCGCAAGCGGCCCTGCCTGTCCACCACTTACCGGTCCAACGGCGGACAGCGGAATTGCCAATCGGTCTCAGCAGCACTGTAGATTGTATCAACAGAAGCGCTGTCGCTCAGACCAATAGCAGCCTTGGCGGTAGTTGCACTAGCAGCATTAACAGTGTTAGCAGCATTGCCGAGGTCGAAGCCCGATACCACTGGGTAGAACAGGTGCTGTCCGGTGTGCTGGAAGAGCCGACCGAGTGGCCCACCACCTTCAGCGACCGGCTGGACGAGCTGCTGATGCACCGCTTTTGGGGACTGCCGATTTTCGCCTTGTTGATGCTGGCGGTCTTCCAAACCGTGTTTGTCGGCGCCCGGCCGCTAGTGGAGGCAATCGAACTGGGCTGCGGATGGTGCGCCGCCTGGGTCGAATCGCATCTGGCCGAAGGCGCTTTACGAAGTCTGCTTATCGATGGGGTTATCAGTGGCGTGGGCAGCGTGCTGTCTTTCCTGCCACCAATTGCGATACTTTTCCTATTCATTGGCCTGCTGGAAGGTTGCGGCTACATGGCCCGCGCAGCAGTGCTGATGGACCGCTGGATGTCGCAAGTGGGGCTGAGCGGCAAGTCGTTCATCCCCATGCTGTCGTCGTTCGCCTGCGCGATTCCAGGGATCATGGCTACGCGGGTGATCGAGAATGAACGTGACCGACTGGCCACTATCTTGGTCACACCGCTGTTGACGTGCTCGGCCCGGCTGCCACTGTACACCCTGTTGATAGCTGCCTTCATCCCAGAACGGCGGTACCTGTTGGGGTTTATCGGATTGCAGGGGCTGACGCTGGCCGCCATGTATGCCCTGGGCATTCTTGCTGCTGCCGTGGCGGCAACGGTGGTGAAGCGGACACTGTTGCGTGGAGCGACGACGGCTTTGCTGATCGAATTGCCCAGCTATAAGTGGCCGGTTCCCCGCGTGCTGTTGGGACGCATCGCCCAGCGGTGTTTGGTTTTTTTGCGCAACGCGGCGACGTTGATTCTGGCGGCCTCGATTGTTGTGTGGGCCGGGCTGTATTATCCGCGCAACACGCCTACGGTCCTGCCGCTCGAAGAACGTTTGGAACAGTTGGACCATCAATTGGCTGAACTACCTGCCGACGACCACCGTCGCGCCGAACTGGAAGAGCAACGCGCCGCTCTGGCCGACCAAATCGAAGGCGAGTATCAGCGGCACAGCTTGTTGGGATACTTCGGGCGATGGATGGAGCCGGTGTTTCGCCCATTGGGCTGGGATTGGCGCATCGGTTGTGCAGTGATGGCCTCGTTTCCGGCGCGGGAAGTGGTGGTGGCCACCTTGGGGGTGATGTTCAACGCCGGGAGGGAGACGGACGAGCAACAGCACTCCGCTCGCCTACAAACCCAATTGCTCATGGCCACCTGGGAGGGCACGGACCGACCGCTGTTCACTTTGCCGGTGGCGCTGTCGCTAATGGTCTTCTTCGCGCTATGCGCGCAGTGCGCGGCTACTCTGGCAGTAATAAAGCGGGAGACGAACTCGTGGCGCTGGCCGGCGTTCGTTTTCGTTTATATGACCACACTGGCGTACCTGGGAGCGATGCTCACCTATCAGATCGGCACTTTGCTGGGAGCGTAAGTTGCACCGCCGGCATGGCCCACGGCAGGCTATTGCTGGCAAAACCCGCCGGCCACATCCGATTTCAACTCGGAGCGTGCTGAAACGAACATACGCCTCGGCGGTTACCACCTGCCGGCTACAACCGATTTGGCCCAAGCGAACTCGTTCCGTCGAGGGCACACAATCATGCTCGATTATCAGGAAGTGCTGACGCTAGCCGTAACACCCGTTGCGGCTGGCTACTTGGCATGGCGCGTATGGCGGGCGTGGCAGAGGCCTTACAATTCGGTTTGCAGCGGCTGCCGATGTTGTTTGGCCGAAGCCGACTGCGTTGCCCGAGCCTCCGCCGCCAATGCCGGTCCGAAGACTCCATCCTCTAGGGCGG
The DNA here is from genome assembly GCA_938015445.1 of uncultured Pirellulales bacterium. Taxonomy (GTDB): domain Bacteria; phylum Planctomycetota; class Planctomycetia; order Pirellulales; family Thermoguttaceae; genus CALLPE01. Next base: position 9,720 of record CALLPE010000011.1, on the reverse strand, counting down.
CAGCGCACCATGCGCGACCGGGCCGCGCCGAATGAAGTAAATTGTGCTTCAGCCGAGCGTACCGCAGCGCTATCCATCCGCGGGGCTTTTCGGCATGACGATGTTTCAGACTGAGTCGCTTCATACGGCCACTTTCAGCAAGTGTTTTATGCGCCGTTTATCAGCGCGCTGTGATTGCCATTGAGTTTGGCCCTGAGCTTGGCTTGGCAACGGTAAGCGGCTGTGTGCCTGGGTGCGATTAACTGACTGGGAAGAGTTCGGCGCGGGGAATCCTTCGGCGTGCGGGTGTGGCGTTGTTTTCGATTTGCAAGACCTTGAATCCTTTGGGGCCTGGCGTGTTGGCCGGAGGGTGCAATGCCGTTGCCATGGTGCAGCGATTAGCTACTGCGGCTCAGCCACTACGGCGTAGGCCGACAGCTCGGGCTGCGCGTCGGCAAAATCGGTTTCGATGCGGATGGTCTGGTGTACCTTGCCAGTCTGAGCACCGGCCACGAACGTCACCGGGACGATGTGCAACAGTTTGGCCGTACCTGCCGAGCTGGTGTCGAACCGAAAGCTCGGATCGTCGCACTTGATGGCCAAAATCCGAAACGGCTTGGTGCCTTTCACCACCAACTGCTTGGTGACGGTCTGACCGGGCTGCACCATCCCCAAAAACAGCGTACCAGGACTGAGCGTCAGGCCGGAACTGACCAATCCTTCCACAGCTAGCGGAATCTGCACCGCTTGCCCTTCACTGGTCATGAGCAATAAGTGGTCTTTTATGTAACCTGCTGGGGCGTTGGGGCCGAGCTTGACCGTCAGCTCGTAGAGGACTTGGCCCGGCCCGCGCGACAGTTCGACGGCTTCGGCGCTGAGATGCGGGTTGGCGCTGCGCAGCTCGCGGATGCGCCAGTTGCTGTTTCCGTAACAAGTGACCTTAACTTTTTGCTCTGCCGGCTGGCCTTGCTCGACGGTGCCGAATTGCACGCTGCCCGGCTCGAACACTACGTCCGCGCGGATGTAACTGGAAACCTGGAGCTGCACTTCAGCGAAGTACGGCCGATCGAACGTGACGGTTATCGTGGCGCCATAGCGCCCCAGATAGCTGCTAGAGTTTACCCGCGCTACGATGCCTCCGCGCTCGTAGGTCTTCAATTCCCTTTTGTCATCCTTGATGTACACGCTGGTGCATCCGCAACTGCTGCGCACATGGGCGATGCGCACGTCCTCGAGATACGGGTTGGTCAGCTCGAAGCAGAACTCGGCCTTGGAGCCGCGGGCGATTGTGCCGAACTCGTGGAACTGAACGGCAAACATCTTCCTGGCCCATTCTTGGCTCCAACCGGTATGATATGCCGATGCCACAGCGACGAACGCCAACGCGACACGTCCCAAAAAGCTGCAAGTTTGCATATACCAATCTCCGGGTAAATAACATGCGTTGACTACTTGCGGATGGTGGGAAAAGCTGCACGAGCAGCACGCACGATTTGTGCGATTGCACTTAGCTGTAAGCGTTTAACTGAAAATTACTTACGTCATTATGCCCATCCGTTTTTCGACATCAGTCTTTTACTGTGCCACCTTCACAGTAAACACCGCGACCGCTGGATTAACACAGGGAACAAACGACTCGATGCGCAGCTTGTGCCGTAGCAATGTTTAGTGTGTTTGTGTACTTAATGACCTAAAGGGCGGGAAGTTGAAGTTCTGGGCACTCGCCGGCTCGGAGTGTGTTGCTGGGGTGTAGCCTGGCAAATCTAGGTTTGCGTAAACTGCGTGTCAAATGGCGTTTATTGCTTTATCACAGGCGTTCCTGGCGCAGGCTCCGACCGTACCAGGTCTTGCATTCTGCGCAGGGCAGGAAAGCGATGGAATTGTTGCCGGCGCCGGCTGCTGTGGGGCAAAACCGGCGGGAACACGCGGCTTACAGCCCTAAACCCAACTGCACTTGGCACCCACCCACATTTCGGAGCAAATACCCACGCCTTGCAGCGCCATTGGTGAACTGGGCGGCACTACGCCATTTTGGTATGATTTCTGCCGACCGCACGATCTCCCGCTTAGTATGTCATTCGGTACCAGTCCGAGTAAGTAAACCGATTACGGGAACCCCAAACTCTACGCAGGTTTCCCACATCGAAGACGACCTTTTGGACGCGGGATGCCCGTTTTTTCGCCGCCAAACCGGCAACGGGACATTGCAATGCTTTGCCAGGTTGGGCTAACATAAGATGTTTAGCCACGCTGAGCTGGGCGGCGCGCATACTGCGACCCATGCGGGTAAGGTAGGGAGTGCGGAGGGGTACGCTATTAGCCGTCGGCAGGGTAGGGTCTTTGCCGATGTGACTTCAGCACGCGGTCTGTCGATGCCGCACAGCAAAAGGTTTTTGTTCCCGGTGGGACGCTCCGCCGAGCGGGCCGGTGCCGAGTTTGTCGACCTAGCCGGCGGCTGCTGTATGCGATTTCGGCCTTCAGGCAACTCGGTGTACGTTTACGTTCGAGAGCTTTATGTTCGAGAGCCTTCAAGAGAACCTTAGTGCGGCCATCCGGGCACTTCGCGGTCGGGGAAAGCTGACCGAGTCGAACATGCGCGAAGGGCTGGAGCTTGTCCGCCGCGCACTGTTGGAGGCGGATGTCAGCGTCGAGGTCGCCAAGGATTTCGTCGCCCGCGTGGCGGAAAAAGCCGTTGGCGAGCGCGTGCTGAAGTCCATCGACCCCACGCGGCAACTGATTTACATCGTCTATCAAGAGCTTGCCGCGCTGATGGGCCCGGTCGATCACTCGCTGCATCTGAAGCCGGGCGTGAGCATTTTGATGCTGTGCGGTCTTCAAGGTTCCGGCAAGACCACCACCTGCGGCAAGCTGGGACGCTATGTGGCGCAGCGCGGCCGCAAACCGATGTTGGTGGCTGCCGACCTGCAACGGCCTGCTGCCATCGAGCAGGTGCAAATTATCGCCCAGCAGTTGGGATTGGCCGTTTACGCCGAGCCGACTGCCAAGGACCCGGTGGCCGTGTGCCAGGCAGCCGTCAAGCAGGCCGCGCTGGTCGGAGCACAGGTGTTGATACTGGATACGGCTGGCCGGTTGCACGTAGACCAAGAGCTGATGGACGAGCTTACTTTGCTCGACCGGCGGTTGCAGCCGGATCAAGTTTACTTGGTTGTCGATGCCATGACGGGCCAGGACGCCGTGCGCAGCGCCAAGGCCTTCAACGAGGCACTGGAACTGGACGGGGTGATCTTAACCAAATTGGACGGCGATGCCCGGGGCGGCGCGGCGCTATCGGTCAAAGCCGTCACCGGCGTGCCGATCAAGTTCGTGGGCGTCGGCGAGCACTTGGACGCCTTGGAGGAGTTCCATCCCGACCGGATGGCCAGCCGCATCCTGGGCTTCGGCGACGTGATCAGTCTGGTCGAGCAGGCCAAACAGAAGTTCGACGAGGAAGAACTCCAGCGCCAACAGGCCAAGCTGCGCAAAGGCGAGTTCACCTTGGAAGATTTTAAGAACTTGATACTCCAGACCAAAAGGCTTGGCCCGATCAACAAGTTACTCAGTTTTCTGCCGGGCATGGGCGGGCTGGCGCAGATGATGGGCGACTTGGATGCCGACATCCAGTTGCGGCGCACCATCGGCATCATCGACTCCATGACTCCCGAAGAACGACGCAACCCAAAAGATCTTATCGACCATAGCCGACGAAGGCGGATCGCCGCCGGCGCCGGCGTGGAGCCGCACGAAGTAAGCGAGTTGGTCAAGCAGTTCGAGCCGATGGCCGACATGATGAAGCGAATCGCCAACTTGGGTTTTCGCGACCGCATGAAGGCCGTGCAAGAGCTTTCCAGCAGCGGCTTGCTCACCCCCGGTGCACGACTCGCCAAGCAAAAAGTGGGTACCGGCAAACGCCTTACACCCAAGGAACGCGCCAAACTGAAAAAGGAACGCGAGCGGATGGAACGCCGCAGGAAACGGGAAGAAAAACGCAAACGACTAGGAGGAAACGACTAAGCTGGCAGTACAATCAGCCTCTACTGCGCGGCGCCACCAATACGCCGACGAGCGTGGCGAGTTAGGTTTGCGCTGCTGACCTGTCGGGCAGCAGGGTGGTGACGCGACGGGCCGCTTGCTCGGCCGGCCTGCTTGGCTGGCGAGCGGCGGCATTCGAGCTGCTGGTTGCGATTGTCAGACGTGCCCAATTTCGGCAAAATGACTATCAACGACAAGTGCGATAACCCGATAGGCGTTTTTCTAAATGGCTGATTTCTAATTGGTTGATTTATTATATTTGGTTGACTTAGCGACTGTTTTTAACCGATCGACTAGGCCACTGTTGTAACTGGGTAGGAGTGAGGTGTGGGAGTACGAATCCGCATGAAGAAGTTCGGGCGGCGGCACCGCCCGTTTTACCGTATCTGCGCCATGGACAGCCGCGCGCCGCGCGACGGCCGCGTGTTGGAGGTGCTCGGCACGTACGATCCGCTGGTGCCGGAGAAGGATGCGCGGGCGATCCTCAACGGCGAGCGGATCAACTACTGGCTGAGCAAGGGCGCCCAGCCCACGGAGAAGGTGAAGATACTGATCAAGAAGTACGGGGCGTCGGGCACACGGCTGGAGCAGCAGCGGCAGGCGATCGCCCGGCTGGCCCAGGTCCGTCGCCTGCAACGGCGTCCGCCGGCATCGGCCTCCGCTTCGCAATCGGAGGAACACGAGCAACGAAGCCCGGAGGCCGAGGCATACCACGCCGCGCCGACGTCGGAGTAATAACTCCGCCTGTGACGCTTTATGCGCTTCGACGTGCTGAGCTTGTTTCCTGGCATTTTTGAAGGTTACCTCAGCCATAGCCTGTTGAAGCGAGCCATCGCCGCTGGATTGGTGGAAGTTCACCTTCACAATATCCGCGACTGGGCCAAGGGGAAACATAAATCAGTCGACGACCGGCCGTTCGGGGGCGGTCCCGGCATGGTGATGATGGTCGAGCCGGTGGTGGAGTGCGTCGAGGCGGTGCAGCAGATGTGTCCCTGCCCGGGACATTTGGTGATGTTGACTCCGCAAGGCCGCCGGCTCGATCAGCCATTGGTCGAAAAGCTGGCGCAACACAAGCGACTGCTGCTGCTGTGCGGCCGTTACGAAGGTTTTGACGAACGTATCAGAATCCTACTGCAACCGGAGGAGATTTCGCTAGGCGACTTTGTACTCAACGGGGGCGAAGTGGCCGCTATGGCGATCATCGATGCGGTGATCCGCTTGGTGCCCGGCGTGCTCGGCGATCGGCAAAGCGCACAGGAAGACTCGTTTTCTGGCGCCGAGCGGTTGCTAGAACATGCCCAGTACACCCGACCGCGCGTGTTCCGCGGCTTGGCCGTACCCGAGGTGCTTCTGAGCGGCGATCACCAGCGGATTGCCCAGTGGCGGGCCGAAAACAGCCGCCAGCGGACGCTCCAGCGCCGCGGCCAGACCGAAGGCTACTAAGGCACTGGCTCGGTTTCCGTAGCCGCGTCCGATAGCGCCGCACCGGGCCGGGGGCCCACGGCCACAGGTCGCCTGTGAAAGAGCAAATGTTTGGCAGCAAACGCTCGGCTAAGCCGAGTGTAGAGCTTCCTGAGAGGAATAACGATGGACCAACGACTGATCGACCTGGTAGAACGCGATTGCTTGAAGCCAGAGATACCTTTCTTCGAGGTAGGCGACACCGTAGATGTGCATTGCCGGATTCTGGAAGGCGACAAAGAGCGCATCCAAATCTTCAGCGGCATCGTCATCGCCCGCAGCGGTTCAGGCGCCCGAGAGATGTTCACTGTCCGGCGCATCGTGCAGGGCGAGGGGGTGGAACGCAAGTTCCCCTTGCATTCGCCGCGGATCGCCAAGATCGAAGTTAAGCGTTCCGGCGTGGTCCGCCGGGCGAAGTTGTATTATCTGCGCGAGCGGGTGGGCAAGGCCGTTCGTTTGAAAGAACGCCGTGTCGATCAGGCGAAGCGCCAAAAATACGCCGAAAAAGCACAACTGAAAATCCAAGCCCGCGCTAAACGCCTAGAGGAACTCTGAGCACGTTGCCGCTTGGCGAACCAGCGATCGGGTGTGCCGCCGCTTGTGAAAACCGGATTTCGCGCCGAAGGCGATTGCCGCTTCGGCCGCGGTACAGTTACCGCCACACATTGTTTACGGAGGAGCAATGAACATGGGTCATCGGATGGTCTTTTGGGCGTGGATTGGCGGATTGGTGGTTTTCGCCCTGGTGGGATGCTCGCAACAAGGCGGACAGCCGCAGCCGAGCGAGGGAAAGCCTCACGCAGCGCGCGGCTCTGAGACGGCACAGTCGGTCAAGCCCACCGAGCCGTTTCGGTTTACGCCGCCGCAGGCGAAACTCCCCGACCCCGAACCGCTCCGACACACTCCGTTGCCGCAAGCAGCACATAAGCCTGTGCAGCCGGCCGCCGACGTGTTCCTGTCCGAGCTGCTGTCGGCCCCCGACGATCTGTTGCTGGCCGAGACCGTCTTCGGCCGCATTCGCAGCGTGGTGGAAAGCGCCGCCGGGCCGGTGGCGGCGGTACCGGAGCAGCATCGGGTGGTTTACCTGGTCTGGGGCAGCAAGCTGATCATCGACAGTGGCGGGTTCGAAGAACTTTTCAAACAGCAGCTAAGCGATTTCGCCGCCATTGTATCGGCGTACGAAACCATCGGCCTGCCCCAAGCCGCCGACGCAGTGCGCAACGCTTTGCGCATCTTCCCCGGCGGCCGGCCGCACGACGACGTCCAATTGCGGCAGCGTTACCTCGCCCAGCTTCCCGAAGAGCAGCGCGAACAATTGCAAAACGCTTCTCGGACGATCTGGGACCACCAGCGTCAGATCCAGCGTCATCTGGCTGCGTACATCCGTTCGCAGGCCGCCGCTTTCTACTCGCTGCGTCCTGCCCCCGGCGAAGACCCAAACGTGCTCAAAGGAAAAAATCTCGCGCCCCCGGAGCCAGACGCCTACACCCGCGACGTGGCCCGCTGGCTGGAGAGCATCGACGCGGCCATCCTGGTCTCTCAACCTTCCGGCGCGGCGCAATGGTTTTCCAAAGATTTAGCGGCGCAAGTCCGAGGCGGTGCGCGGATCATCGGCGTGCGGCTATCGCCCCGCCGCTACAGCACCGACCAGGAACTGCTCATCATCGCCTCGATGGAAGCCCTGCGCGAGTTGGTGGAAGTGGACCTGGAGCGGACGTATGTGGGCCCGTCGGGCATTATGGCGCTTGCGGGGCTGTCGCAGTTGCGGCGGCTGAGTCTATGCAACACCGATGCGGCCGACTCCTGGATGTCGCACCTCGGACAGCTTTCGAACCTGGAGGAACTCGACCTGAGCCGCACCAGCATCACCGATGCCGCCTTGCCGCAATTGGTCCATCTGCGGCAGTTGCGTATCTTGGGCTTGTGGCGCACACGCGTTACCGGCCGCACGCTGGAACATCTGGCACTGTTGCCCCGGCTGGAAAAACTCGTGTTGGCCCGATCGGCTGTCCGTGATGAGCATCTCGGCGGGCTGGCCTACCTGCGAAACCTGCGCACGCTCGATCTGGACAAAACCCAGATCACCACCGAAGCGCTGAACCACATCGAAAAACTGGATCGTTTGGAAGAACTGTGGCTGGCCTTTACCCGGGTGGGCAACCGCGGCATGGCTTGCCTGCGCAACCTGCGCAATTTGCGCAGCCTTACGCTTGACGAAACGCAGGTCACCGACCTGGGCTTGGCCGAGCTACAATCGCTCACCGAACTGCGCGAGCTGTCGCTGTACGGCACAGAGGTAGGCAACCTGGGAATGAGTTTCATCAAACGGCTGCGGAAGCTCCGTTCCTTGTGCCTGAGCAACACTCTGGTCGGCGACGAAGGTTTGGCCCAACTGGCCGGCTTACCGGAACTGGTAGAACTGGAACTGAACAACACCCGCATCACCGACGCCGGCCTCAGCTACCTGGCTAGCTTTCCCAGGTTGCAGTACGTTTCCTTGGATACTGGCGGCGTGAGCGAATCGGCGGTGCAGAAGCTGCGCGCTGCCCGGGCGGGAATGCACATCTTCCGCTAGAACCCAGGCCTTCAATCTGGTGTATGCCTGTTGATTTCCAAGGGAACCAAGTGTATATGGTGGCGCGGCCGGCTTTCCCAGCGGTGAATACTTTACGGCAAATGGCCAGAACCTAAGCCGCGACATACCCCAAAGTGGCCCAGCGAGCGAAACGTTGCGCCGCTGGAGGTCAGATCGGCAGGCAATGATTATCCGGCTCACGCTGCTACGGGGCCAACAACGGGGACAGTTGCCATGTCGCTGCGTGAAATCTTGGCACGCTGGCTAGGTGGGTTGCTGCCGGCGCGGACGCTCGGCGAGCGCGGGGAGCGACTGGCCGCACGTTACTTGAATCGTTTGGGCTACAAGATCCTTGCCCGCCATGCATCGGGCAAACTGGGCGAGCTTGACCTGGTGGCCCTCGACGGACAGACCATCGTCTTCGTCGAAGTGAAGACCCGGCAGTCGCTACAGCACGGACATCCAGCCGAGGCAGTAGACTTTCAAAAGCAGCGCCGCCTGACGCGCGCCGCGCTGGGCTACCTGCGGCGCTATGGTCTGCTGGAACAACCGGCCCGCTTCGACGTGGTGGCCATCACCTGGCCGCAAGGCGAAAAACCCCACGTTCAGCACATCAAAAACGCATTCGAGGCAGCCGGGTTCGATGGCTTCTACTCTTGAACGGCAAACAATTTGGTGCAGGAGAGAAAACAACAGGACGGCAAGCAACCCCGGCGCACAGCAGCTACCGGCAGGCGCCGATGCCGATGCTTACACGACAGCCCGGGCACGCCAATCCGCAGCCAAGGTTGGCGTATCTCGGTATAACTGCCACTCCACGGGGAAGTGCTTTGGGCCGGGGCTTGCGGTTGTGGTGTTACCGGACAGGCGTTTTGGAGCTTGATAAAACAACTGGCACTGGCTGATGCGCCGCGCAGGTAGCTGTTGGAGGAACAGCAGAGATTAGAACTCGATCAACCCGCGGCGCCGGAGCTCCAGAGCTACGTTGATCATCTCCAGCATCTCCGGCGTCCACCGCACCCCAATATCCCCACCATCCGACGCCTTGCCAATACAGGGACTACCCGGCTTCAGCCGATAGTCCAAGTTCTTCGGGTCTCGAAACATTGGGTCGCCCTGGATACATCCTGGCCCACGTTCAATGTCGGGCGAGACGTTGCCAAGTATCAGGCAATACTCCATCCGATGCCTCGGATAACGGCCGGGATTCTCCACTTGTCCGATGATAGAATCCTTCCAAACAAATGGACCATTTGGACCGTAAGTGATCACTGTCTTTCGTAGCACTAGACAATGTTCGATTGATCCCGCCTTATTTCTGATGTCCCAGTAACCGAGGTGAACACTGTCTTTCATATTGATGCTTCGTCCGTCAGAGCCGGTTGCGTTGTGCGGAAGTTGTTGGGGGTGGGCGGGTTCGGTGGGATGGGAAAAACGGTTTACCCGCAGCTACCTCGAAATTTCCCGCAGTTGGCGCACCCCACCCACAAAAGAAATCACTTTTTCCGATTTCTCGACCACTCCAGGGACCTAACGGGGATTGGTTGCGTTGTTATGCTAGCTCCGGTCGTTGGCTCGAACTGCCACCCACTCGCACCAAGGACCCGCCAATGCGCATCCAAGTCACCCAGCCGTTGTTCGCCTGGGACGAACTGGAAGACAGCCCCACCCTCAAG
>CALLPE010000010.1 GCA_938015445.1 uncultured Pirellulales bacterium | reverse complement strand
CGGGCAAGGTTTGGATGATGTAAGTCCTTTGCCGAACGGGGCGGCTTGTTGCCTATTTTGTCATCCCGCGCTGTAATAGTACACGACTGGCTCGCAAGGCCCATGTCGAGCCATAGGTTTCGAGCGAACAGCCGGTCCAGCCACAGCCGAAGCACATCGTCGGTCACTGCCGTGTCGCCCCAGAGCCGCATAGCCAGGTTGCAGACTTGCGAGCGGCCGAGGCTGCCCGCCGGGCGATTCACCGGATGCATCGGCACGTACTTGAGATACTCTCCGTACAGGTAGCTGAAGTCGGGCTTGCGCTGCCGCAGTATGGAAGCGGTGGCGCGCTGGACGATCGGTTCGGGAATGTCGAAGCCGACTTGCTTGGCCTCGTACAGGGCCACCAGCACCGTGGCCGTAACGAAACTGATCGTCGAACCGCTGGGTTTTTGCGTGTGTGCAGCGAAATCGTAATACGCCCAGCCGCCGTCCAAGAACTCGTACCGCCGGAGCATTTCGATCTGCTGACCGACGAGTTGACGGAGCTTATCCTTTCGGGCTTCCTCCATCCCGCGACGCGAAAGCAGCCGGACTGCCGCCTGAATGGAGTAAGCGTGTCCCCAGTTGTTGTAGATGGCGTCGGGCGTAGCGCGGCGCAGATTGGGCAGTTCGCGGAGCATCCAGACTTCCGCCCGGTCCAAAGCCTCAGCCACTTCGCGGCGCTGCCCATCCGCCTCGACCAGCGCCATTACACACAACCCGGTTGTGGCCGCACGGAAGGCATGATGGGCCCCCGGCACCGGAGCGAAGACCTCTACCGGTCGGCACGTGTAAGGCGAACCCCAGGAACCATTAGCATTCTGCCGCTTCAGCAGGAAGTCGACGCCGCGCTGAATGGCCGCTTCCACATCCTCGGCCGGCGGCGGATCGACCGGCCTGGGCTTCGGGCCATACAAGTGCGGATTTGCGGCGTCCTGTTGGCTGGTATCGCTTGTGTCCGACGGCTGCGAGGCGGCAAATGCCGCCAGCGACAACCCCACAATCAGCCCCGCCGACGCTAACAATGCTATCCTGATGGTCGTCATCACAGCCTCGCTGTGGAGCTACTCTTTTCGGCCAAAGCGCTGGCAGACGCTATTTGGCGTCGGCAGGATACTCGGCCAGCACCACATCGCCTTCGGCCAGCCCTTTTAGAATTTCCACCATTTTGTCCGACCGTTTGCCGATTTCCACCTGCTGTTTGCGGCTTTGGCCGTCTTTGGCCACCACTTGGACGTAATGTTGAGGTGGCTCGGCGTCGGTCGTGTGCACTGCGCCGACCGGCACGAGCAGAGCGTCCGGCTTTTCGTACACCACCAGTTTGATGTTGCAATTCATGCCGGGCATTACTTGGGCGGCCTGTGGGCTGTTGGCCACGGTCATGCGCAAGTCGAATCCGCCCGAAGGCAACGGCGCCTGCGATACCCGCTGCACGATGCCCGTCAGCCTGGCTTCCGGGAAGCCGGTGGGCCGCACCGTGCCCTTTGTTCCGGCCACGACCTGATGCAGTTCCTTTTCCGGCAGCGTAGCACGAACGCCCAGCGGTTTGGCCTGCACCACAGTCATAAACACCGTGTTGGCGGCAACCGTTGCCCCGCGCGGCAGCTCGTCGGCGGTGGTCGTGCTACCCCATTTCCCCCGTGTGCATTTGCCGTAGTACACCACGCCGTCGTGCGGGGCACGAAGAGTCATCAGCTCGCGGTCGGCCATGAGCTTCCGCAGCCGATCTTCCTGCCTAGCCCGCTGCACACGCAACTTCTCCAACTCCAGCTTCTGCTTTTCCAACGCCAACGGCAGTAGGATTCGATCGCGTTCCCATTGGATGGCTGCACGCTCGACGGACTCTTTGACTCTCTCGTCTGCGCGGGGCAACTCGTACTTCAGACTCTGCTGATGGAGAATCTGAGCACGTTCGTACAGGAAGCGGGCACGCTCTACGGCGTTACGCGCTCGACGCAGCACGATTTCCTCGGTTTCCTCGGTAATGTCGTCGGCCTTGTACATCTTTTCCAGTTGCCGCAACTCCTCCTCTTGGTACTCGAGGGTTTCCTTGGCCGTTTTCAGGTTGAACTCCAAGGTGCGCAAGGCCAGCGGACGGCCGACCTCCAGGTACTCCTTGTAGTCTTCCCTGGCGATGCGATCGGCCCGCTGAGCGGCCGCAAGGTCAAGCGGCGTAAGCCTCTCCAGCGCGGCCACGGTGCGCTCGGTCTGCCGCAAAGTCAGATCGGTAAGCTGCTGCTCGGCCCGCAGGTCGGCGATCGCCCGGTCGATCTTCTCCGTCTCGAATGCCACCAACAGATCGCCCTGGCGCACCGAAGCCCCATGCTCCACTGCGCTGAGGACCGTAAAGCCACTCCATTCTTGTGGTCGCAGCACAATCTCGCTCATGCGCTGCGCTTCAAAGACACCATCCAGCGAGACTTCGATCCGCAGCAGACCGCGCTTGATCGTGTGCGTGGACGGCGCGGCTGGTTTCTTCGCTTCCCCTTCGGCGGCCGGTTTGGAATCGGTGGGTTTGTCGGCCGGTTTGTCGGCAGGCGGCTGCGTGTTAGCGCCGGCTGGCTTGTCCGCTTTTTTCTCCGCGCCTTTGTCGCCTTGCTTGTCCGCTGGCTCTTCGGCTTTTGTCTTGTCGGGCTTCGCCTTGTCGGCTTGGGTGTTGACAGCGTCAGACTTGTCGGCTTGGGTCTTATCTGAACCGCTTTCACTGGCCGATTCGCTGCCTTTGCCAGTCTGGAGCATCTCAACCGTTTTTTCGATCTGCTGGTCCGACTGCGCCTGGGCAGCCCACAATACTCCGCTCGGCAAAATCAGCATCATTACAACGCACGTCAACCAAGCCGTCGCACATTTCATCGCCCGTTGCTCCCCATCAAAAGGTCACAAGTTGCTATATCATCGCCCTGCGGAAACCGACGGTTTGCGCGCCGCTCGCCCACGCCATCCAGACACACCGGCTAGACCATAGGCTGGCCAAACCCGGAGCCGTTGTGGCCAGCGTTTCCGACTGCAAGCTTTCCTAGGCGAAAAATTTGTGAGCGAAGGCACAATATGCATTGTAGTCACCGACGAGGCAGATTGTTAGCGCAACGGACAATCATTGGACCATTACAGGCCGCGGGCCGAGCTTCCTGGCATTAGGCTTGCCTGCCAGACGGCCGCACCACAAGCACGCCAAATCTGCGCAGGACGCCCGATCGCCAACATCGGAACTTCTTCCCACTGGCGGTCAGCTTCAGTCCCGCGCGAAGCGGTGCAATCCTTCTTCCCTGGCGATGTGCAGGGCTTGGCGACACTCGGCCAGGCTGAGCGGACGATCCAGCGGCGGATAGCGCCTGGCGTATCCGGCCGGATGATATTGGGCCATTACGTTGACGAACGTATCAGGGGAAATCTCCTGGGCCAGAAAGCGCATCACCCGGCGCGTGTCTTCCAGATAGCCGGGCATCACCAGATGCCGCACCAGCACGCCGCGGCGTGCCAGTCCGGTATGGTCCAACTCCAGCACACCTACCTGCCGGTGCATTTCCCGGATCGCCTCGCAAGCCACTTGCGGATAATCTTCGGCGTTGAAATACAACTTGGCTGCCGCCGGGTCGAGGAACTTCAGATCGGGCATGTAGATGTCGAACACACCGTCGAGCAGGCGCAGGGTTTCCGCCCGGTCGTAGCCACCGGTGTTGTACACCAGCGGCAATCGCAACCCCTGCTCTACGGCAATGACCAGCGCCTCGAGTATCTGCGCCACCACATGGGAAGGAGTGACGAAATTGATGTTATGGCAACCGGCATCCTGTAGTCGGAGCATTAGCCGGGCCAGCCCACGGGCATCGAGCGGTCTGCCACAGGCCTCCCACGAAATGTCGAAGTTCTGGCAGAACACGCACCGCAGGTTGCAATGGCAGAAGAAAATTGTGCCCGAGCCGTTGTAGCCTCGCAAGCAGTCTTCTTCGCCGTGATGCGGGAACGCGCTGCTGACCACCGCCAGCCGGCCGGTGCGGCAATACGCGCCGCGGGGAGGTTCTTGCAATCGGTCGGCGTGGCACTGGCGTGGGCAAAGCGTACAATCGCTCAGTGCACCGATCGCCTGCTCGGCCCGCTGCTGCAATTGGCCCGAACGCCACAGTCCAACGTAGCTGGGGTAGTCGGCAGACATGCTTGTTCGAGGAGCATCAACCGAGCACGTCGGGCAGCTTCTCTACGAACGCGCGAATCTCGTCGCGCACCCGACGGTACGGAGCCAACCGCTCCTGTTCCGTCTGGGCGTGGGCGGCCAGGGTGGGCGGATCATCGAAGCCCACGTGAGTGACCTTCGTGCTGCCGGGAAACACCGGGCAACTTTCGTGAGCATGGCCACACAGCGTTATCACGTGATCGAACTGCACGTGCGCAAGCTCGGCCAGCGTCTTCGACTTCTGATTCGAGATGTCCACGCCGGCCTCGGCCATGACCTGCACCGCCATCGGGTTCAGCCCATGAGCCACAATGCCCGCCGAATACGGCTCGATGCAATCCGCTTTCAGATGTCTGGCCCAGCCTTCGGCCATCTGACTGCGGCACGAGTTGCCCGTACACAAAAATAACACCCGCAGCTTCTGGTTCTTCAAATTCGCTCTGTCTTCAGGCATCGAATATAGTCTTTATAGCCTTATGCGTGCGATTCTATTAAATCTTTGTGCACCGCCCACCGAGCTTTTCTGACGTCCCTGCACGTCAGACTGACCATCGGGCTTCGCTTCGCCCTCAGAAAAGCTCGCTACAATCCTACGCAGCCCACCAGCGGCAAGCAACTGGTTGCCCGACCGTTACGAAGGCCACAAGAACTTGCGCCAATTGCCGCGGGCGGTAGCGATGCGTGTGCTATTTCGAGTGCTTGCCGGCTAGTTCCTTGAGCATTTCGGCGCAATGCATCAGCGCCCGACCGTTGTGATAGGCCGCCTTCCAAACCTGGCCTTTGGCCTGATTGGGAGGTGCTACGCCGTCGTGCGAAACCACCGCGAACCACTCGCCATGCTTTGCATCAAGCTGGTAGCGGATGATCCAATCCCATTGCTTGAGGAATGCGTTCCAGTAAACCAGCCGCTGGCCTTGCGGCGCCGATTGCTGTGCAGCCGTGGCGGCATCGGGAGTCGCGGGACCTACAGCGGTGGCTGCGCGAGATGTTTCAGCAGTTAAGCCTTCCGGCTGGTGGGAAGCGGCCGAAGCACTCGCCACCCGCTCGAACCGGTAGTGCATCAGCAGCAGGGCGTTGAGTCCTTCGGCTTGAGTCCACCAGACCTTTTCTTTTCCGCAAGCAGGACCGAAAGCCACTCCCCGGTCGTAGAAACCGCCGTGCCGGTCGTCCCAACCGTATCGCAGGGCGTGATCGACCAAGCTGCGGGCGACGCGCCAGATGTCGGGGTCGTCAGGGCGTTTCAGCGCGGCAGCGGCCTCGACCAGCAGGAAGGCGGTTTCCACGTCGTGGCCAAAAGAATCGTGCTCCGGAATCGCCCGCCAGTCCACCGTGAAAAACTGATTCAAGCAGCCTGGTTCCACATAGACCTTCTTGGTGATGACCTCCACCAGTTCGCGCAGGCGTTTTTCCACCAGCGGATCAGGCCACACGCGGTACAGCGCCGTGACCGCCTCGAGCAAATGGATATGACTGTTCATCGACTTGTAGCCGTAAACGGTGCCGATGGCATCGTGGGTCTTGTTGGGTGCCGGGGGCTGGAGGATCGGTCTGCCTTCGCGCGTCAAGGCTTCCAGATAGCCGCCGTTGGTCTTGTCGTGCGCGTGGCGTTCCAACCAGGCGAAGGTCCGCTGAGCCAACTCCAGTGCCCGCCGCTCGCCCGTGGCTTCGTAAGCATTAGCTGCGGCGTAAATGCCGAAAGCTATTCCGTAAACGTGCTTCTCGCCGCCATATCGCGGGGTGATTTTGCCGGTGGGGTCAAGCCCCCAAAAGAAACCGCCGTGCTGGGCGTCCCACATCACCCGCTCAAGAAAATCCAACCCGTGCCGGGCGTAATCCAGATACTCTTTCCGCAAGTCGGGGAAGCGTTTGGCCACTTCGGCCGTCACCCACGTCTGGCGCGCTTGGAAGACGATCGTCTTGTCGTTGGCCGTGCCCGGCGACCAATCCTCGCGGAAGTTCGGCAGAAAGCCGCCATGCTGACGGTCCACGCAGCGCGGAAACCATTTTTCGAGCACTTGGCGGCGTAAATGCTGCTCGATCTCCTCGGCCATGCGACGATATGTCTCGGCCGAGACCGCAGGCCGATTCTCACCGGCCGCCTCGCGGTCGCCTGCCTGTGCCACTTGCCCGTCGGCCCGTGCTTCTTGTATTCCTATCGCGGCCGCACACACCGCGTGCAGCACGACTGCCGCACGAATCCCGAAACAGTAGCGCCGTCTGACACCGCAGCTCATGGTGATTTTCCCGTTAACAGCAATCTTCAATTGAAAACACGGCGTGCCAAACTGGTCCACGCACCTGCCCGATGCAGCCAATTGCCGCTACATGACCGCCAGGACGCCAGTAGTCTAACACAGCCGATAGCATTGTGCCACTGAGCTGGCTTCGCGCGGGGATGCCGGTCGCACGAATCTTAGCGACCAACAGACTCCACGTCAGCGATCAATGGAAGCGTGACCGAATCTCGCATCACAAGAGTTGTGGCATTTTCGATCACTGGAAGACCAGGTAGCCACAGCTTTGCGGCGCGTATGGGATTGTGGCCGGCTGGTGGAAGGTCTGGAGTCCGACTCCCGGCACCACGCGCTGAATGCCCACAGCCCAAACGTCCCCGTTGCTCGGCGCCGAGGGCACAAGTTCAGCCATGGGGATGGCGGCTTCGATGCACCAGGTGTGCTCGTCCTGCGCGGCGGCCACGAACCAGGTGGGATTCCACGAGGCGTCGCCCCAGCACTCGTCGGCAGTAAAGCCGCGGTAGTCCACCGAAAGCCGATAGTAGGTGGCGTAGTCGCGGTCCACATCCAGCAAAAGTTCCAGGCGGTCGTACGCGGCCAGCTTGGCATCGCGGATGCGCGGCGTGGAAGCCGGCGGGTACTTCAATCCCGGAGCAAAACGACACTTCACAGCCAGATACAAGAACTCTTCGTCGTAGGCCAAGGCCACACTGGCTGGCCAAGAGGCGTCGTCGCCGTATGGACTTTCAAGCGCCGCAGCCTCTGAAGCCTGCCAAACGGCATCGTCCAGCGAACCATCCAGCCTCGGTTTAACCGATGTTTTGATGCACTTGATTACCGGCTTGGGCGGCTTGCCGCGTCCGGTTGCGATCCAGTTCTCACCCAAGCGGCACTGTTGCCAAGGGTCGCCGTCCGCACGCCCTGAGCTGCCAAAGGCGGCAAGCCGTTGCAGCCAGTCGGTCTTCGCAATGCTGCCCAATGCGCTCGAACCGGTCGTCGGCGGCGAGCCGGGCGTATTCCACATCGCCGTCGGTTCTCCGCGGTGGGAATGCGCCCCGAGATGACGCGCCGCGGCAGCCAAGGGAAAAACGAGGGCTGGCATGGCAGCCAACTCGGGCCTGGTGTTTTCCAGACGCTGGCCCAGGGCCAAAGCCTGTTCAGCCAAGTTGCCAGGCTTGCCCAGCGGCCCGAGTGGTTCGCCAGAGGTCGCCGAGGTCAGCCGGATGCCAAATCGGTGCGGATTGCGCAACCGCCATCCTGCCTCGCTGCTGCTGTAGAACTGCACCAACCACACGGTAGCTGGGCCTGCCAAGGGATGGTCGGGATAGCGCTGGGCGAGCATCGAGAAACAGTCGGCTGCCAAGTCCCAGCGCCCGGTGTTGTGGTAGCGCTCGGCCAGTTGATGCAGAACCTGCGCCGCTGCCGACGCATCTAGCCGCGAAGTCATTTCGCCGATTTGGCCCAGCAGATTTTCGCCACCCCGGGCGTCGGAGTCCACGCGCTGGACGATCGCCTGCAAATTACGGTGCTGCTGCGCCAACCGCTGAAAGGCCGCCAGGTTTTCCACAGCCGGTTGGGGTGGTTTGCGCCGAGCCTCGCCGCCCGGCGGCAGCTCTATTCCGCTTGTAAAGTCGCGGTCGCGTCCGGCCTCGGCCGTAGGCAAGTTGTTCACCAGCAGCCTGAAACCCAGCCGTTGCGGAGTTTGAGCGGATTGGCTGTGCAACAAGCCCCGGGGAATCGCCGCAGCAGCAGCCACCGAACATCCAAGCCGCATTGCAATTTGCGATGTGTTCAACTCCACGCCGCCGCGCTCATCCGGTGGCAAAGCGGCATACACCTTTTTGACTTCCCACGGCTCGAGGCTGGCTTGGTCGATATGCTCCGGGAAGCACCGGCGGTCGGCGGCCTCGGCAGCCGCCTGCAATACCGCCTGGTTGACCAAATGGCGCGAAGGATCCTCGCCTTGTGGCGAAGCGTCGTTGGTGATGATGATCTCCGGACGCCACATTCTGATGCGTCGTACCAAATGCGCCCGGAAGGCACGCAATGCGTTTTCGCTTTCCGCCGAGAGTGTTCCGCCTAGGGCATCGCGGTTGTCGTCCCCGGCCGTGTCGGTGGCCCTTTGGCGTACCTCCTCGACGCACGCCCGATGCACTCGTGCCCACTTCGCCAACAATTGCGCGGCCGGCAGTCGCAATTCGGCGCCGCGCACGGGGAATTGCCATGCCAGGGCGCCATGGCACCCGCCCAGTGCTACCACCGCCTCGTGCAGTCTTTCTTCCGGGGCGACTGCCATATCCCAGCTCGATTGCCAATCGCGACGGTTCAATACTTCAACGGCGCTCAAATATCCTTCGTCGGCCGACAGCCGCGCGATCAGCTCCAGCGGCACATCTTCCAACTGGGCTACCAGGGTCAGCACAGCAACCCTGGAAGCGCCTGCCCGCTGTATCCGCCAGGTCTGTCCGCCGTCGTCCGTGGCCAGGATGGTGCCCAGCGCACCTACGGCCCAGCCGTGCTGTTCGTCGACAAAGCACAGTGCGCGTAGCGGGGCGCGAACTCCTGTAGGGGACCATTGCCAGCTTTGGCCGCCGTCGGGGCTGTGCCACACGCGCGTGCCCGGCGCGCCGACCATCCAAATCTTGTTGTGCCTTAGCGTCACAGCGGCAAGATCGAACTGGGCTAGCGAGGGGGGCAACCTTCGCGGCTGTTGCCACGTCTGCCCCTGGTCAGAGGTGCTGCGTACCAACCCGCCATCTCCTACTAGCCAGCCGCGAGTAGGACCGAAGAAGCGAAGCTGCCGCGGCGTTTGGAACCAGCCGAACTCCGCAGCGGAAAGCTCGAGCGTCGAGGCTCGCACCCAGGCCACAATGCCGTGCCGTCCGGCCAGCGCACCGTTGCCGGGACTGAACATGTCCCCGCAGGTCCAGTCGCCGCCTTGTCCGCTGCCCGGTGGACTCCAACTCAACCCACCGTCGACAGTGAACAGCAATCCGCCGGGAAACAAGTCGCACCGGGCCACAATCGCCCAACCGCGGCGGGCGTCGAAAAATCGTATTCTGCGCAACGCGGGCAACAGCAGCTTGTCGTGCAGTTGCCAGGTGCGTCCGCCGTCGCGGGTGGACAACAATACTCCGC
Source organism: uncultured Pirellulales bacterium (assembly GCA_938015445.1). GTDB lineage: Bacteria > Planctomycetota > Planctomycetia > Pirellulales > Thermoguttaceae > CALLPE01. The sequence continues at coordinate 67,345 of CALLPE010000010.1, read as the reverse complement.
TGCTGGTGTGGGTATATGGGTGAGTATAACCGCCCGCCGCCCAGCCAGTCTTTTCGTCGATGAAAAAGACACTCCGCAGCGAGTAGCCTAGGGCCGCGTGCTGAAGCCGCCATTGCCGTCCCGCGTCCTCGGTGTGCCAAATGACGCCGCGATCTCCCACGGCCCAGCCCTGTCGGTCGTCGACGAAATACACATCGTTAAGCTGGGCATCGTCGAGCAGCTCGTCGTCGGACGGCAGCGTTGCCGCTGTGGCTCTTGCATAACCGATGCCCCACCGCGCACCCACCGAATCGCTCTGCTGTTGCTGGCTCTGCGTGCCCGATACCGCCCCCCCGGTTCCAGTTCGCACCCCGCTGCCGCCAGCGACTTGGCCGGGCTGGGGCAAGGGATAGATGGGCTTTTCGGGAGGAAGGAGCTTGTGGTCGAGCGGCTGTGGCCCGGTGCTCCGCTTGCCCGTGGTGCCCCCGGCGGAAAGCTTACCCGGAGGCTCGATATAAAATCTGACCGTCTGACCGGTTTGTTGGGCTTGCTCGGCCCCGACGCACAACAGAGCCGCTATTAGGATAACGCCATCCATGACTACCATCTCCCCTTGAAGGGCGCCGGCGCTACGGACCGCTCCGTTGGGCGATGGCCCGCTGCCGCCGACCCTTATTGCAAAGCATCTATTGCGCGGCCTTGTGTGTTGGAATGCAACGTGTTGGCATTTTTACTGAACCGCGCTGGCCGTTGTGTTACAAGGCGCTGAGTCTGGTATCGCAAAGCGAACGTATTGCAAACCGAACGTATTGCAAGGCGATGGCTCTTCGGTGCCGCTGCGCAGATGCATCGCAAACCACGAAAACGCGCTTTAACTGATTGGCCGATGGAAAGTTGGGGCGAGATTCTAACCATCTCAGTCTGCGGGAACAATGCCTGTTCAAAAGCCCCCACCCCATTGAAAAGCAACAACGACTTCTCGACACTAGCAACGCCTGCTGCACGCCAACAATGCCTGCTAAAAAAGGCTGGAGAGCGCATTACAGGCATTTATTCCCCGCAAACGACGTCGGCTGGGCATGTCGCCAATCGTAACCCACTTATTGCTAAGCACTTACACCGCAGCAGGATAATTGCCAATCACTAACTTGCTTTTTATTGCGTGTTAACTGTGTGCTAACAATCAAGGCGTAGTATGGGGCGGAGTATGCCAGCATTGGCTGCTGGCCGATGGTATGCATGCCGTCAGGATTATTGCGAGCTGTTGTCCATTTAACTGCCTCTAGGGAGAACCAATGATGAGGAGTGCGAAGAAACTGTGTGCGCTCGGTGCACTGTGGGCGTTGTTGTGCGCAGGGGCGTTTGCGGCGCCTCCGGAAGTCGATCCGGCAATCAAGCCGTACCAGCCGGTAGCCGGCGTATCTGGTAACCTCAACGGTCAAGGTTCCGACACACTGAACAACCTGATGCAGCTTTGGGGTGAGGGTTTTCAGAAGGTCTATCCAACAGTTAAAGTTCAATACATCGGCCCGGGATCAAACGTAGCTCCGACCGCTTTGGCTGAAGGCACGGCGCAGCTTGGCCCGATGTCCAGAACGATGAAGGACAGCGAAATCGACGTGATCGAAAAGAAGTTCGGTTTCAAGCCTACCCGTATTATCGTGGCCCTGGACTGCCTTGCGGTGTATGTCAACAAGGACAACCCGATCAAAGGGCTTACCTTGCAGCAGCTCGACTGCATTTTCTCTTCTACCCGAAAAAGCGGTTACGCCGACATCAAGACCTGGGGTGAAGCCGGACTGACCGACCCGGCCTGGGCCAAGCTGCCTATCAGCATGTATGGCCGCGATTCGGCCAGCGGCACGAACGTATTCTTCCGCGATCACGTGCTGCTAAAAGGCGACTGGAAAGATTCGGTGAAGACCAAGCCCGGCTCGGCCGCTGTGGTTCAGGCTGTAGGCGAAGATAAGGCCGGAATCGGTTACTCTGGGATCGGTTATATGACCGCCGAGGTTCGGGCAATCCCACTGGCCAAGGACGCCGACTCCGATCTGGTAGAACCGACGTTCGAAAATGCGCTGGCGGGAAAGTATCCGCTGGGCCGAGCGTTATACATCTATATCGTCAAGAAACCCGGCGAACCAGCGCCCCTGTTGGTTAAAGAGTTCATGAAGTACGTGCTGTCGCGGGAAGGACAAGAGATAGTGATAAAGGACGGCTTCGGCCCGCTGCCCGCCAAGATCGTCGAAGAGCAGTTGAAGCTGCTCGAGTAACAGCCAGCTTTGCAGCGGGGCGATGCCCCAATAGCGGTCAGCCAGCCGGCAAAGTTGCGCCGGGTTAAAGCTGCACCGCGAAGCTACTGCGTTAGATTTAGGCGGGGACTGGTTGTGCCCAGGATGCGCATTGCGGCGGGCGATGCGCGCCGTGGGCCAGCCAGTCCTCGTGCGGTTTGCATATTAGCACTAGCGCCTCGTTTGGTGCCGTAGCAGCAGGGTTTCCGCCGCACGTTTCGTTGCGCTTTTTAAGAGCTTCGACTCAAGCCCTGCGACGAAAACATCTTTGCTGGAGCCTGCCCCCAAGTGGATGGTCTAATCGAACCATTGAGGGTTGTTTTTTGATAGAACCTTTTTGATTATATTTCGCCTCCGTGGCTGCTCGCTGAGGGGTCGTTTCTGCTGGCGAATTCTCCGCTTTTTGCGAAGTTTACCGGGCGCAGCGCTGCGCCGGAAATGGTCGTGCAGACTGCGAGAAATACTGCTGAAAGCTAGGTTGGATGCACATGCAAAAGGAGTCCTCGGGCAAGTTGGCCGCGCCAGCAGCACGTACGGCCAAGCTGATAGATCGAATCGCCCGGTGGGTCATCACAGGCGGCGGCTTGCTGGTCGTCGTCTGCGTGATCTTCATTCTGCTAGTTATTCTATGGGAAGTGATCCCGCTTTTTCGGCCGCCCAAGATTGCCACTACAGCCGAGTTCGACCCGCGTTTGAATGGTGCCTCGGAATTGATAGCCGTCAACGTCAGCCGCGTGGAGCTGGGGGCTGATTTCGGCGGGGACGCGATAACCGGGTACACCCTGGCACGCGACGGCACTTTTACCTTCCTCGATTTTTCCCCCTCCACCGCAACATCTCCTCATGCCGCAGGCCAAACTCTCGACCACGACGGCAGCACTGATGCACAAACCATTAGCGCCAGGGTGATCGGCGTAAGACGGGTAATCCCGCTGGAAAAAGCAACTGGGAAGACGATCGTGGCCGTGCGACAGGCGGCCGGCCGTTCCGAGGGCGCTGGCAGCGATTCGGAAAGAATCGGCGGAACGCTTCCGTCAAAGCAAGGGCCCGCATCAGCACAGACGGACGGCCAAACCGATCCGGCAACGCGAAGCGCTGTTCAAAAGGGCGACCCAGGGACCCTGTACACGCTGGTGTGGTCCGACGGCTCGATAATGGCCGTAGAACCCGTCGTCAGCGCCAGTTTCGACGAGTTTGCCGGGCGTAAGACGACCTATGATCTGGCGGTCCGGTTCAGTGTTCCACCGCAACCCGGAACAAAACCACTCCAGGCACAGGTTCGCATCAGCGAATCGGGAGTAGCCTGCGTGGTGCTTACCGAAGACCGGAAGCTGGAATTATGGCGCGAGGTGGTGACAAAAGACCTGTTCGGCAACGAACAGCGCGAAACCGTGCGTGTCCGTCTGGAAACAGCGCTGCCTGCGGCTATCAACACTTTCACGTTAGACGCCGCCGGAAAGCAGGTTTTCGCCGGCACCACCGATGGCTATTTGATGCGCTGGAAATTGAACGACAGCGGCAAGGTGGTCTTCAATGAAACCTTGCCCGCCTTCGGCGACCGCCGCGCCATCACCGCCATGTCGACGCTCTTAGGCGACTCGTCGCTTGCTGTATGCGACAGCAAAGGGGAAGTGACCGTATGGTTTGAAGTGGAAGAAGGCGCCCAGCGGGTATTTCGGCTTATTCACCGGGTTGCTCAACACGCCGGCCCGGTCCGCTACGTCGTCGCTTCCCAGCGCAACAAGGGCTTGGTCAGTCTTGGCGAAGACGGCGTGGCTCATTACGGCTATTCGACCAGCGCACGGACAGTGTGCAGCTTTCAGGCCGATAGTCCCCTAGAGGCGGTCGGCTTTGCCGCGCGGGCCAATGCTTTGATCGGCCTGCGAAAAGACGGCCGGTTGATCGTCTGGCGTGTGGACGCTCCCCACCCGGAAGTGACATTCCAAACACTGTTCGCCAAAGTCCACTACGAAGGCTATTCCGAACCGGTGTACAAATGGCTCACCGCCGGCGAGGAACCCAAGTATAGCCTGGTGCCCATAGTTTTCGGCACCCTCAAAGCCACTGTTTATGCGCTGGCCTTTGCTTTGCCGTTGTCGCTGTTTGGGGCATTGTACGTCAGCCACTTCACCACGCCGGCATTCAGGAACTTCGTAAAGCCAGTGATCGAGATCATGGCTGCCGTGCCGTCGGTGGTGGTGGGCTTCTTGATGCTTTTGTGGCTCGGACCGCTAATGTCGCGATGGATCGTGGCGTTCATGGCAAGTTTGGCTACAATTCCCGTGACTTTCGTGGCATTCATGCTTCTGTGGCAACTGTTGCGGCGGGTCAACTGGCTGAAATGGGCCGAACGAGGATACGAGTTCGCCATCCTAGCACCGGTTATCGTAATCGGCGGCGCTGTGGCATACTGGATTTCGCCGTGGGTAGAGAATCTGTTGTTTCAGGGGGATTTCAAGCATTGGCTCTTCGAGATCACAGGCAAACCCTACGAAGCCACCAATAGCATCGTAGTGGCCATCGGCTTGGGATTCGCCATTATCCCCATTATTCTGTCGATCTCCGAGGACGCCTTGTCCAGCGTGCCTTACAACCTCACTGCGGCTTCGTTAGCGCTGGGAGCCAGCCGCTGGCAAACCGTGTGGCGGGTGGTGCTCCCCTCGGCCAGCCCCGGGGTATTCGCTGCCTCGATGATGGGTTTTGGCCGGGCCGCGGGCGAGACGATGATCGTCTTCATGGCCACAGGCAACACCCCGATCATCGATTGGAGCCCGTTTAATGGCTTTCGTACTTTGGCTTCCAACATCGCCATGGAAATCGGCGAAGCCCCGCACGGCGAAAGCCTGTATCGCATTTTGTTCCTATGCGCTGTGATCCTGTTTCTGATGACTCTGGTAGCCAACACCGCAGCCGAACTGGTTCGTCAGCGACTGCGGAAGAAGTTCGGGAAATACCAATAGGGACCCACGATGGTTTCCTCAAAAGCGCCGACGCCTGAAACCTCTGCCCGCTCCGGCCGCGCCATGCAGTTCTGGCGTCGCGGCGAACCGTTCGTCTGGGCCTCTGGCGGCGCGCTGACCATGGCGCTGTCGCTGGCAGTGGCTATGCTTCTGGTGGTTGTGTTCAACGGCGCGCTAGTGTTTTGGCCCTGGCCACTGATGGAAGTACACCTCGACGATGGCCGACGGCTGCTGGCTATCGAAGTCGACCGTCAGTCCGACCCTCACACCAACCAGCAGCGCATCAAGTACAAAGTGGCCAACAAGGAGTTCGGACCCGACTTCCTATGGGTGGATGCCGAGCGAGTGACTGAGGTATCCTACCCTCCTGACGCCTTCGTCCTGGAACGAATGGCCTTCCTCAATTACCACGGCTACCTAAAACAGTTCGTCACGCCTACACTGGATGTGGCGCTGGAAGGTTCGCCGGTGGAACAGCTTGCATCCGCCATCGCAGCGGCACAGCGCCGTATGAAAACCGAAATCGAGCCGATCCTTTCCGCACAAGGAATACTGGAACGCCGCCTGAAGCAACAGGTCGAAGCCCAAATGCTTAAGGTCAAATATCAGCGGCGCAAGCTGATTGCGGCCGGTGCAACCCCTGAGCAGGAAGACGTTGTTTTACTCAACCAGCGTCTACAACAGCTTGAGGCCGAACGCAAGGAACTCCTGGCCCAGTCGGACCGCCTTTCCGCCGAGCGCCAACGGCTGGAAAGCGATATCCGCAGCAATGTTGCGGTGTTCGTGGACTCGGCTGGCCGCGAGAAGAGCATGTCCCTGGTGGACATCGTCCGCGGCTATTGCCCCAATAGCATGACTATAGGGGCAAAGCTGCGATTCTATGTGGTGAAGGTCTGGGAACTGATATGGACCGACCCGCGCGAATCGAATCAGGATGGCGGCCTATTTCCCGCCATCTTCGGCACCGTGCTGATGGTCATGTTGATGGCTATCGCCTGCTTTCCTCTTGGGGTGTTAGCGGGAATCTTTTTGGGTGAATACGCTCGCGAAGGCGTTGTGGTGCGCACCGTCCGCATTGCGGTCGCCAACCTGGCGGGAATTCCTTCGATCGTGTACGGCATCTTCGGGCTGGGGTTCTTCGTGTACGTGGTCGGAGGTAGCTTGGACCGCTGGCTCTACCCGGAACGGGTCACCGCCGACATCCAGCAACCTGTTTTCGGGCAGGGTTGTATCCTCTGGGCTAGTCTGACGTTGGGACTGCTGACCATCCCCGTGGTTATCGTGGCCACCGAAGAGGCCATTCGTACCATCCCTCAAAGCATCCGCGAAGGCTCGTACGCTTTAGGAGCCACCAAGTTCCAGACTCTCTGCCGCGTGTTGCTTCCCATGTCATCGCCGGGAATAATGACCGGGTTCATCTTGGCAATGGCCAGGGCGGCAGGCGAAGTGGCCCCCTTGATGATTACCGGCATGCTCAAAAGCGCCCCGGTGCCCGTCAGCACCCAGTTCCCCTTCATCCACCTAGAGCGGAAGTTCATGCACCTGGGTTACCACATACTGGACATAAGCTGCAAGTCGCCAAATGTGGAAGCTAATCAACCGATGATATACGCCACTACGTTATTGTTGCTGGTGATCGTCCTCTCGCTGTGCAGTACGGCGATCTATCTACGCAATCGGATGCGCAAACGCTACCAGCTTCGCGCTATTTGAGAGTCGCCCCGATGGACACAACCAAGGAAAAACACGCTGGCCCTGTGGTACGAAAACCTGTGGTTGCCGGATCTGTCGGCGCGCCGCACTCGGCCGTGCCGCAAACGCAGCAGCCGTCTACGGAACCATCCCCGGAGGCACAACAGCCGCCTCGAAAATCTTCGCTCACCGACCCTATCGTTTCGTGCCGGCGGCTGTGTTTGTACTACGGGACGGCGCAGGCCCTGTTCGACATCGACCTGGATTTTCCCCGTGGCGAGGTGACTGCCTTGATTGGCCCTTCTGGCTGTGGCAAGTCCACGCTGTTGCGCTGCCTGAACCGCATGAACGACCTGATCGACGGCGTGCGAACCACCGGCAACCTGCTGTTGGACGGCGAAGATATACTACAACCCAATATCGATGTGATAACCCTGCGGCGCCGCGTGGGAATGGTGTTTCAAAAAGCCACCCCTTTCCCCAAAAGCATTTATGAGAACGTGGCCTACGGTTTGCGCATCGCCGGCATACGCAAGCGGTCTGTGCTCGACGCCGCCGTGGAACGCAGCCTGCGGCGCGCCGCCTTGTGGGACGAAGTGAAGGACCGGCTTCATGAATCGGCCCTGGGACTGTCCGGCGGCCAACACCAGCGCTTGTGCATAGCCAGGGCCATCGCCATCGACCCGGAAATCATCCTGATGGACGAGCCTTGCTCGGCGCTGGACCCACGCTCCACTACCCGCATCGAAGACCTCATCGCCGAACTGCGCGGCCAGTATACCATTATCATTGTCACCCATAATATGCAGCAGGCCGCTCGGGTGTCGGATTGGGCCGCCTTTCTCTACGAAGGCAAACTCATCGAGTTCGGTCCAACCACCAAAATTTTCACCGCGCCCGACAACAAACAGACAGAAGACTACATCACCGGTCGCTTCGGCTGAGTCGGCTTTGATGGGCAAACAACCTGCTGTGCGCCGCTTACCAAGCTCCGCCCGGCACCCCACCCGCCGACGCTGACCCGCTGCTTCGGAAAAACTGACCTATTATTACCAGTAGCACGACCGTATAATCGCATATCGGAAATATGCTCTGACATGTGGGCATTCTATTATTGGGAAGGCAAGGGCAATGTCGGTTCATTTGCAGCGGGCTTTAGACAAGCTGAAAAAGGAAATCCTCTCTTTGTGCGCTTTGGTGGAAGACCAGGTGCAAATGGCCGTGCGAGCCTTGATCGACCGCGACACGCAGTTGGCTGCCCAGGTGGAACAACGCGACGCGGAAATCGATAACCGCGAAATCGAAGTCGAGGAGGATTGCCTGAAAGTCCTAGCACTTCATCAGCCGGTGGCCGGTGACCTGCGGTTAGTCGTAGCGGCACTGAAGATCAACAACGATCTGGAACGCATCGGCGACTTGGCCGTCAATATCGCGCACAAGGCCGTGGCTTTCGCCTCCGAGCCGCCGATGAACATCCCGCTGGACATCGACCGCATGTGGCGCGAGGTGCACGGCATGCTGCGCGACGCCATCGACTCGATGGTCAACCTGGACGCCAAGCTGGCGCACGATGTGTGTCGCCGCGACGACGCGGTGGACCAGATGAAACACCAAGCACGCCTGGTAGTCGAAGAGCTGATGTGCCGCCAGCCGCAAAATATCCGATCGTTGTTGCGACTGCTGGCCGCGACGCGAAACCTGGAACGCATCGCCGATTGCGCCACCAACATCGCCGAAGACGTGGTTTACATGATCGAGGGGAAGATCATCCGCCACGCCGCACCCGATTGACACGCCCCCCAAGCGACTTCCATTCTGCGCACCTGCATCGCACAAACTTTGTGTTGCGCAAGGACGTGTGGTTCACGCGGTTAGCGTCTGCATGCAGGCAGAAAACTTCGCTGGGCACCGCAAATAATCGTGGCCAGAATACCATCCCATCATACGCGGGTATACGCTGCTTGACGTTGCCCTGCCCGACAGCGCGGTCGAGTCATGCCAGCCGCTTATGCTGCCCAGTCGTTTGAGATGCCTGTTGGGCTGTCCGCTTGGCCGGCCGCGCTGCGTGCCGACTGACTGGATGGCCTCTTACCGTCGCGTGGCGCAAAGTCGGCAGAGTACCGCGGCCTGCAAGAATGCTGGCAACAAAGCACCTGGCGTGAGCACTGGCGGCGAACGATGAACGCACTTGGGTCGTACATCTGGGCGGTTGCTCGGCGGGCGGAATTAAGGGGGCAAGGGGGAGGGGGGGCAATCGGCCCGCGCTGTCAATCGGGCAGGATGCCATTGGTCTTCTCTAGCAAATGCTTCTGATAGTAGCTGAGGATGTCGCGGCGGCCGATGACCCCAACCAGCCGCATCTGGGAATCTACCACGGGCAGGCAGCGGACGCGCTTCGATTGCAGGGTGCGAATGATGCGGCGCAGAGGCCAGGTTTCTTGGGCGGTTATGGTTTCGCGGGTGAACACGTCGCCGACCGACTTGTTCAGCGCCGACGGCAGCATCAGGTCGCTCTTGGAAAGGATGCCCATCAGTCGCCGTTCGCTATTGATCACCGGCAAAGCGGCCACCCCGGTTTCCAGGAACACCCGCAGTGCGCTGCGGCAGGATTCCTCTTCGCTGATGGCGGTGACGTTGGTGGTCATAATGGCGCCCACCGGTACGTTGAGCACATCGCGTTGCCGCCGCAGGTCCAAGGCCATGTCCAACTCGCCGCTGACGGTGCGCGAAACGTACTCGAAACCGCACTTGCGATACACGCGCCGGGCGCGGACGTTGCGAGCCTCGACCGACAAGCGAATGGTCTCGAAGCCGATTTCGCAGGCCAATTGGATGGCGCAGCGTGTAAGCTCGGTGCCAATGCCGGTGTTTTGCAACGGCGGCGAGACGACGACCAGGAACTCGCACACGTTGTTGTCGATGGGAAACAAGGCTGCGTGTCCTACCACGCCTTCGCCAAACGACAGCGCCACCAAGTTGATGCCGCTGTCGATCATCGACTGCACCCATTGCCTGCACACTTCATCCTTGATGGGTGGCAATCCCTGGAAGGAATTTCGGGGCTGATAAGCCAAATACATCTCCACCAGCCGCTCGTGGCGTTTCTCGTCTAGCGCCGCTATGAGTATCGGCTCCCCCTTCTTGTTGATGAAAGCTTGGGGAAGACTGCCTGTCAGCGCAGCTTCGAATCGCGGGTCCATAAGCGTTCTCCCGCGCAACTGTCGCCCGCCTGCAATGCCGTAAACGGTCATCGCCCGTGCGGGTCTGTTCGAGGCCGGCGCCCACCGCCGCGCACAGCGGAAGCGTCACAACCCCTTTTGCATTCTCCAAGCGCGAAGGTAATCGTCGCTATACAGATGCTTCTCCAACAGAACCTCCGCCGTCACCGCGGCTTCCACCAGGTCTTTGTCGGCCGCGTCCATGATCGCCGCATCCAAGCCGGCAGCGATGCACATCACCAGATATGTCCGATTGATGAGCCGGTTCATAAGGCACTTCTGGCTGATGTTCGACAGACCGATAATGAAATGCGGCGGAGGTTCGTTGGCCATGGCCAATTGCCGGATAGCCTCCATTACGTTCCACGGTTGCTTTGGGGCCACATTAATGGGGAGGATGATTGGGTCGATATAGATGTCATCCGGCTGAAGTCCCGCCTCCAAGGCCGTCATGAGGAAAGCGGCGCCGCATTCCACGCGCTTTTCCACGTTGCCCGGTACGCCCTCCTGGTCCATCGTCAGGCCGATGATACCCGCCCCATGCTGCACCGCCAGCGGCACCAGTTTTCCCATGCTCTCCGGCGCAGCGGTGGAAGAGTTGATGATGAGCTTCGTTTCCGGCAGCGCAGCGCGAACTCGGGGAACCACCTGCACCAACAGGTCGGGTTTAGCGCTGTCGAGCGACAAAGGCTTTGGGGTAACCTCGTGTACCACCCGAGCCAACCAGACGAAATTCTCTACCGGGTCGCCCTTGGTGGGGCCGAGGTTGATGTCGATAACATCGGCTCCCCCTTCGAGTTGGTGCCGAACCAATTGCTGGATGACATCCGCCTTGTGCTCGTCGATGGCCGCACGCACATCGCGGTACATGCCGTTGATGCGTTCGCTAAAGATTATCACTTGCCGTCTCCTTGCATCAGTTGTCCCACTGCTTCCCTCACGGCGCGAATCGCCTCCGGATGGCGCATGATGAGTAGGTCGGCCCCGCCCTGCAACAGATCGGTGGCGGTCACCGCTTCCCATGCTGGCCCCCTGTAGGCCAGCGGCCCCCATGCGTCCGCCATTTCTTCGTCTGCGCGAGCTTCCTTGACACGCCAAGCTTCGAACCCCACGTCGAGTATCACCGGTTGAGCCATCAGTTTGTCGCCCGACAATGCTGCCAACCGCCCACGCTCCAAAATCGAATATATGTATTCCATCCCATATCCCAACGCTGCCGTACTGGGATAGATGACGATGTCGCTCAGTGGAAATCCCATGTCGGTCACCAGGATATTCACCTGCTTGGCAATGTTGATGTCGCACGGCGAAGCAGCGATTAGTGTGTGGCCGTATGCCTGAGCGGCCGCTGTCAGCGTGCGGTATTCGGTCTGGCTGACGGCGCCAAGCAGGCAGCGCTCGCCCTGGGCGGCCTCGGCCACTTTAGGCATCACGCGTTGGTCCTTTTCCGGAAAGTCACATCCCCAGACTATCAAGGGCAGGTCCACGGCCTCTAGCACGGCCTTTACTATTTCGACAGCCTTGCTGGGGGGCCAGTCGCCTTCGTCGGGATGAATACCCGTCAACCGCAGGTTGATCAAATCGGCACCTAGTTCCTTAGCCCTGCGCGCCCACTGCACCGGGTCTGCCCACACATCCCCATATACTTCCTCCAATGGCTTGGGCCACCCTACGGGCTGCTTGTCGAGGACATCGATAGCGATGGCCGGCGGATGGGGCAGTGCCCCGTCGAAGCTGAGAAAAGGTATGCCGCCGGCACCACCGATGGTGACGGTTCGTGCCCGCGTTCCACCTTGGGCGGGCGTAGCCCCGATGGTCACTTCGCTGACCCGGGCCGACCATTTTTCTTTAACCTCTGGAATACTCATTTTGGCTTTCCCCTCGAAAAACCGTCGAAAAGCAATATTAGTAATTCAGCCGGGCCGCACAGCCACTGCCGCCAGGCGGAGTCACAGCTCGGCGCTAATGTGGTGCAAGCGCGCTGCCCAGCCGCGCTGTTATGTGCGAGGCCACCGTCGGAAATCGCTTCAAATCGGTATGCGGCAAGAAACAAGCAGAAGTGAACCGTTCCATGTAACCAGCGTCCACAATCAAGTCTTGATAGGTTATCCGTTCCACAATCTGCTGCATCTGCTCATACATCGCCCGGCTGACCATCACCAACCTCGCACCGGCCACGGAACTGTTTCCGATAAACTGGATGCGCTCCGGCGGCAGGTCGGGTAACAGGCCGATGGTCACACAACTGGAAACGTTCAAGCGATTCCCGAACGCCCCGGCGATGTACACCCGGCGGATGTCGCTGTAGCGCACTCCCACCGATTGGATCAACGAATCTACCGCTGCGTAGATCGACGCTTTGGTGCGAATCAGATTCTCCACGTCGGCCTGGGTGATCACGATGTCGCGGTTGGAACCGGACTGCTCTCGGCCGACAACCACGAACTCCGCGCCGCCGTCGTCTTCCGCCATGCGAAAATGTTTGGGAGCGGCGGATGGCTGAAAGCGCCCCCCGCGGTCCAGCAAACCAGCAATAAACAGTTCCGCCAAGGCGTCGATCAAACCCGTGCCACACAACCCCAAAGGCGGTTGGCCGTCGATGGTAGTTGCGGAGATTACCGGCCCAGGCATCGAGATGCGCAAGCTATCGATTGCCCCGCTGGCAGCGCGCATGCCGCAACCCACCGACCCGCCCTCGAAAGCCGGGCCGGCCGAAGCGGAACAAGCCGTCAGGAATTCCTTGTTCCCCAGTACCACTTCCCCATTGGTACCTATGTCCAACAACAGCGATAGTTCCTCGGCCCGATAGATCTCCGAAGCCAAAATGCCCGCCGTCACATCCCCACCCACAAAACTACCCACCATGGGCATCGTATACAATATGCCCCGGGGATGTATCCTCAGGCCGAGTTCCGCTGCCCGTACCGGCGGTGGCGCGCTGGCCGCCGGCACAAATGGCGCCAGGCGAATCACATCCACTTCCAACCCCAACAGGAAATGCAGCATGGCTGTATTGCCTGCCGCCACGATGCACTGAATGTCGCCGCGGCCGATCTGGGTTTGCCGCGACAGTTCCTCTATCAACGTCTCGATGTCCTCGATAACCGCCTGATGAAGAGCCTCGGCCCCACCAGGCTGGCGCGCATAGTTGATGCGCGTAATCACATCCGCGCCGAAGCGGATTTGGGAGTTGTATTTGGCGGCAGCCTCGCGGGTAATGCCTGTAGTCAAATCCACCAGATGGGCCACCACGGTAGTGGTACCTACGTCGAGGGCAAGGCCGAAGTTCCGCCGCGATGTATCTCCCCGTTCTACGCACAGCACCTCGTTGACCGGTCCGCGCAGGGCCACAGTGGCGGTCACGTTTCCGTTCCATGTCCACTTCCATGACGAGCGAGCGACTTCACACCTGCGCAGCAAGCGCGGCAGCTCGCGGGTCACCTTCAGGCCCATTTGCAGCGGGCCAGGACGTTTGCGAGCCACAGCCGATAGCAGGCGCTCCTGATCGGCCGTGGGATTGTCCAAGGTAGGCTCCGGGAGGCTCAGGGCGAATTTCTCCACCAAAGGCGAGAGCGCCGGTGGCGGCTCGGCTAAGCGAAGCGAAAAATCGCGGAAGCGCCTACTGTCCTCACCTATGCCCACGTAGCCGGTCAGGCGCGACTCCGGGGGGATCTCCACCACTAAGTCGCTGCGCGGATAAACCTGGCAGGCCAGCACGTAGCCGCGGCGGATTTCGTCCCGGGTAAGGAATTCGGTGGACTGTCCCTCCACATCTCCTTTACGGACAATCACTCGGCACTTTCCACAAATACCCTCTCCCCCGCAGATGGCTCCCACGTAGGCGCCGGCCCGCCGGGCGGCTTCTAATAAGGTGACGCCTTGCTCGACCGTGGTTTCCAGGTTCCCAGGCGAAAAGCGGATGCGAAGTCCGGACATCAGTTTTTCCACTGGTTTTTAAGGTAACTGGAAATGCCCGACGCCTCTTTGGGGCCAATCTGGACTAGCCAGCCTGATTCGTCCTCGACGCCCGCTGACAGCACGGCTACCAGGCCGGGAAGGATCAACTTGCGGTGAGCGACGCGCTCCTCGATGCCCGAAGCCTTCAGCGCTTTGGTAATGGTGCTGGCGTTGAATTTGTCGGATGCCCAAGCCGTCAACACCGAGGTTCCCTCGGTATCCACCGAGAGGATGTATGCCGGGACGCGGCTGGCTTCCACTTCTCCCTCTACGGAATAATAAGTCAACGAGAAATTGGTGGTTACCAGCACGGGCGATTCCGCTCCCACCTCGCCAACAGTGTACAACTTCGGTTGTACCGCAACCGGCTTTTGGGGATCGGTGAATATGTCCTGACGAGTAGCGAGCACCGGCAGCAACTGCCAGCGTTCGATCAGATCGGTCACCACTATAGCAGCATACTTGGCCACATAAGTACTAGCCTCCACAACTTGGAGTAAAGGGGTTGCGGCCGTGGTAAAAGCGATTGCCGGATAACCCAGGGGGCGAAAGTTCTTCAGCGCTGCGCGGCGGATGCGTGTGAGGGCTTCCAGGGTGCCCTTCAGCCCGCGAGCACCTGGGTCGATGACGATTTGCTCCAGTCCGGTAGCAGCGATCTTGGAAGTCAGTTCGGCCAGTGCTTCCAGGCTCTCGGCCCTCACGGCCAAAGGGCAGTTCTCCGCCTTTGCCACGGCCGCCGCGGCCAGGGCCTGTTGAGGATCGGAGATATACAGCAGCGGCCTTTTGCCGGATAGTGCGCGGGCGGCCCGCTGGAGATTATCGGCCTTGGCCGACATGAGCACCGCCGGCCGGCCGGTGACTTCCACGGCTTGGCGTGCAAGGCTCTCGAAGCGGGCCGCGTCGCCGGAGGCGTTATCGACAGCCACTAACTCCACGCCCACTTTGGTCCCTACCCGTTCAAACGTCAGCCCGGCGATGGCCTCCAGGCGTGCCGACAGTGCCGTCGGTTCCAGGGTATCCCATACCCTGACTGCCAGCAACGTGGGACGATAGAACTTCTCTTCGTGGCGATAGAGCTGCGTTTCGTTTCCGATCTTCAGCTCTTGGGCGTCGGCGCCGATGGTCACCAACTGGATGGGCGGCCGCGCGGCCGATTCCAGCGCCGCCTTGGCCTCCGGAGTCACGTGAGGACATTTGTCGAGCGACACTTGCTTAGCGGCCATCTTCATAGCGAACGCCAAGCAGGTGGGAAAACCGCAATCCTTGCAATTGGTTTTCGGCAGATGCTTGTAGATTTCCAGACCGGTGAGTGCCATTGTTTACCCTCGCAAGATTTGCTGATGACCTAGTGCCGTCGGTGATCCCCCTACGCCGATCTATTCCCAATGTTGCCCCACCAGAAAACAA
Organism: uncultured Pirellulales bacterium; assembly: GCA_938015445.1. Lineage (GTDB taxonomy): Bacteria > Planctomycetota > Planctomycetia > Pirellulales > Thermoguttaceae > CALLPE01. The sequence goes on along the minus strand of CALLPE010000010.1, from coordinate 51,841 downwards.
CGCCCGCGCAACGGGGAGCAGCGGCGGCTTGGCGCGGTGTCACATCAACGGACTGAGGGAAAGCACCGGATGATTTACCTTCTCCAAGTGCGCCAGAATCTCCTCTTCGGTTCTTGCGTCGTCCTCGGTGGCGATTTTGTCCAGCAGATCTGGCTCGCCGATGCGTTGGGCCTCTTTTTGGAACCGTTCCCTGATAGCCTCTTTAAGCTGTTTGGGCATCCATACTATGCGTTTGATTCCACCGTCGGCGGAGAGGAACTTGGGGCTGGAAAGATACAATCGTCCCACGCCCACGAATCCCGGCGTCTGCGCCCCGCCGCCGGTTATCGAGGCCAGTTCGCCGAAGCTCATTCCCGATGGGGTAACCTCAGGAAACTCGCGGTTGACCACCATTACGCCGTTGGTCAGCGGAAGTATGGCCACGATGCACTCGAAGCAGCCGCAACTGGTCATGGGCGCCTCCAGCAGACTATAGGCGCAGAACCGTTCCACTTTGCGGTTGGAGTGCTCGTACACGAACTTATTGACCCCTTCCCATTCTCCTTTTATGGAATCGATGATGCGTCCTTTAGGGATGGGCTGGTTGGGGCCAGAGGGATTGATCTCGTAGTTGGCGCGACCGTCCAGCCAGTTGTATGCCCCGCACAAGCCGAGCCGTTGCGGTGTGATCACGCACACATGGTCGGGGGCGTAGCTTTGGCAGACGGTGCAACTGTAGAAGACATCGACCGATTCGTCGGTCATGCCAGCGATGCGGTCGTCGCGATAGGCGAATGCTTTGCGGGCCTCCTCGATCTTGGCGCGCACTTGCTCGGCGTCGGTGTAAATACGGACGGCGACTTTGTCCACGATGCCACCGTATTCCTCGTGTATTTTGGCGTGCATTATCACGCCCAGGTGCCGCAGGCGGAAGCCGGCCTCGAACGCCTTCTTGCTCACCCGGCACCAGATCTGGTCACGCTGGCCGGTGTGCATGAACCCCATAGCGTGGCTGGTCCAGCGGTGGATTTGCCGTTCCAGGATGCCTTCGAAGTCGCGGGCCATTTTCCGTCCGGCCACGAGCACTTCCAATCCCAGGGGCATAGCACCGCCCGGGGCCACCGAGTCGATGTCTGGCCCGAACAACTCGATCTTGCCGTCTTGTATTTCTCCCGGCTCGACCGTGCGGAGGTACTCAAGCGCTGGAGAATACTTGTACCCGAACTGCACATGCATGTCCTCCTTGCGCACGCGTTCGCCTTCGAAGGCGGCTGCGTAACCGACGGGAATGTCGATTTTCTCGACCTTGACCTTGACGGCCCGGGTCTCGATACAGGTGGGCACCAATTGGTCGTAATCGGTTTGCACGACCAGTTCTTCGCGGACGGTCACACCGGTGGGTCGTATTTCGGGTGTGGTTGGGGAATCGGAGATGACCGGATAGCCCATCAAAATCGCCCCGGCGCCCATGGCGTACCAGTCGTCGGGTATTTCGCCGAAAGTGATACCGAAGGCATGGATGCGTCGTTTAGTGTAGTCGAGGCACTTGCGGGCCTCGCCGCGTTTGTGGCCACCGTAGGTCAGTGCGCTGCGGATGGACCAGTTGAGCACGTAAATCCCATCCAGCGTGTCGGGGCCAACGGGCACTACATATAGGTCCCAACATTCTTCCAGGGGGGCGTCGTCGCCGAACACACCGCCTTCGACCATCTGGTCGCGCATCGTTTTGCCGTTTCGGTTGGCGCAGAGGAAGACCAGAATATTCCGCTTCTGGAGTTCGCGGACCACTTTTACAGCTATTTCGGTAGTGGGGGCTGGGCCGAGTATCAGGGCGAAGCCGGGCATGCGCCCATCGACTAGTTGTATGCCCAACTCGCGCATGATGGTATCGGATATGAAGCCTTGCCAACCAGGCGGGGGCGTGTACCCGTCGACGGTCCGCAGCGCTGCCAACACCTCTTGGGCGAGCATGGTGGCAGCGCCGGCGTCCAACCCATCGCCTAAGTAAGGCAACCACAGCTCATCGGATGGCACGGGGCGCAGAAGCTCGCGCGCGTGGGCCACTTGTTCGCGCAAGTCGCCCACGGTTCGGACCTCCAAACCCATCAAGGCGTACGACATGGGCAAAAAGTACGCCGTTTGCGGCCCCCAACCAACGGGCTTGTCTGGCCCGTGCTGCTCCAGAGCTTTGGCCAAAGCATCTTCGGCTTGTCTGACCCATTGATGCGCACCACGAATGACTTGCGTGAAGACTTGCTTGGACATGAACTTTCCCTCTGGCTAGGTCAAGCTTATGCCGAGCCGCACTTCCATCAGAATGCCCTAGCGGCGGCGCACTACCGTGCTCTGCCGTACACTACGAAGCGGCACTGGGCGCCGGCGCGGCCGCCGCGGCGAACACCAACGACTCGTCGCCGACCTGGGGCGCGTAGGGCACCTCGTACATCGGCGGCGGCAAGCCTAGTTCGGCCCGTTTGCGGTCCAAATGATCGATCATCAGATGTGCCGCTTTGATCGGGTCGGGCTGGAAGCTCCAGGTGGCGCCGAAAAAGTCGCGCATTTTCCGGGTAAGGAAATCGACGACTACCCGGCTCCCCTCGACCGGCAACGGCTGGCCGATCACCACCGATATTCCACTGGCCACGAAGTACATGCCGATGGCGATGGCTTTCTCGCTCATCCATTCGGGGGCGGCGCCGACGACCGGCAGTTTGTCGAAGCTATCGCCGATGCCGCCTTCTTTGACCATCTCGGCACAGGCGGTGAGGATGCGCGAGTTGTCTACGCATGCGCCCAGATGAAGCACCGGCGGTATCCCAACCGCTTCGCATATCTCTTGAAGCCCCTTGCCGGCATATTTGGCGGCGGCCTCGGGGGCCAGCAATCCTCCTTTGCCGCAGGCGATGGCGCTACAGCCGGTTTGCACCACCAGCACGTCGTTGCGGAGCAATTCGCGCACCATGGCCAAGTGGCACTGGTCGTGGGTGAACTTAGGATTGTTGCAGCCCACCACCCCGGCCACCCCGCGCAACCGGCCTGCCTGGATGCCGTCGTTGAGCGGTCGAAAGCTGGGGCGGTAACGTCCGCCGAGGATTCTGAAGACCACCTGGGTGGTAAAGCCGGCTACCAGCCGCTCATGCACTTTGGGAATGCGCACCATCGCCGGATCGCGGCGGCGGAAGCTCTCGATGGCCATCCGCACTATGCGCCGCGCGCAATCTAGCGCATTTTCCTCGTGGAACTCGATGTGTTCGGCTCCGGGAAACTTGGCCTTGGGACTGGTGGAAACGACTTTGGTATGGAAGCACTCTTGCAGTCGGGCCAGCGCCGGGAAGACGCACTGCACGTCTACCAGGAGCAGGTCGATCGCCCCGGTCATCACGGCCAGTTCTTGCTGTAGGAAGTTGCCGGCAATGGGAATTCCGTGGCGCATCAGAATCTCGTTGGCCGTGCAGCAGATTCCCGCCAGATTGACGCCCTTTGCTCCGGCGGCGTTTGCTTCGGCAACGATATCCGGGTCGCGCGAGACGGCAGCGATGACGTCGGACAGCGTTGGCTCGTGCCCATGCACTAGGATATTGACGTGATCCTCTTTCAGCACGCCTAAGTTGGCCGCCGAACGCAGCGGCTCTGGCTCGCCGAACAGGACATCAGACAGGTCGGTGGCGATCATCGAGCCGCCCCAGCCATCGGCAAGGGCAACCCGGGCAGCAGCCAGCAGCAGGTGCTCCGGATCGTTATCCACGCCCATGGTGGTCATGTGAACGCCGGTGACGATTTCGCGGTCCACACTTCGGGGGGTAACGCCGGCTGCGCGCCAGTAGTTGCGCTGAGCCTCTGGTGCACGGGAGAGGTTGAGCAGTGTGCCGTCTTGCTTGCCGAACTCGGCTAGATAAAGCTGTGCCAATTCGGCAGCCACGTCCGAGTCAGAGCGTCCGTCCAGCGGTAATCCGAATTCGGCGGCCAGCGCCCGCATCCGCCCAGGACTGCGAATCTGATAGGCCTTCGACTCGCCTTTGGCTGCCAGCAGAAGCGTCTTGACGATTTCCCGCCCGTGGTCCGAGTGGGCAGCCGCTCCGCCGGCTACGTGACGCAAGAGGTTTCGGGCCACGATGGTTTCGGCCGTCGCGCCGCAAATGCCCTGCTGCGGGCCTTTGCCTTCTTCGGTGACTCGGCAGGGGCCCATAAAACACATGCGGCAACACAGACCGTCGCGGCCGAAACGACACTGTGCCTTTTGAGCTTCCAGGCGGTCCCAGATGGTTTGCACGCTGCGGGCCGCGGCCACTTCCACCATTTCCAATACGGCCGGATCGACGGATCGCTGTTTTTGCTCTGACATTGGAATTTCCTCTTTGGCCATAGCGCTCGAAACCGTTGCGGCGAAGGACGATCGACCACTGACCCCGAGCGTAAATGCGAGGCCCCTGCGGGGCATCTTCAAGCCGAATTATACCAAAAACTGCTGTCTAAACATATATCCGACACTGTATTTTCACATAGTACACACATTGCCAAATTGGTTGTACCCCAATAGACCACGCACGGGAGGCAATTGAAATACCACGGCTGTGCTTGCTCCTGATTCGTGTATGTAGTTCAATGGCGCGCTACACCCCCAGCTCGGTGCTCGATACTGGTCCGCTGCGGCAGGTGAAGTGATCTGTATTATCATAAGCTAGTTGCTCGACAACCTGCACGGAGGCACGCCGAGCTGCGCTGAGGATTGTACCGGCTAGAACATAGGAGAAAAAATTGCAGGATAATCTTCGCCGTGCGAGGGAACTGGCTTTTGAGGCCTTGCAGGGGCAGTCGGCCGAACAGCTCTGCTGGCTAGGGGCCGAGCCGATTGGAATGCGATGGCGGTTGCCGGTGCTGAATGATGCCTTTGTAATCGACCTGCAAGGCTCAAGCGTGGCTTTAGACGACGGCCAGCCGGTACGGCCCGCCTGGGCCATACTGGCGCTGCACTACTTGGCGGTGAAGGGGCGCCCGGTTGTCTGCCCGCCCAGGGTCACATTTGCCGATCTTCCTACTGCTCGAGCGTACGCTTCGGTTTATAACCAGCGCACCACGCAGCGGCTCTGCGCGACCGTGGGACGCAGCGCGGAATTGTTGCGCAACGCCGCGGCTGCGCTGGGCGCAAAACTGGCCGAGGGCGCTCTGCACGAGGGCACGGTGGCGTGTGAGTTTCGGGTGTTTCCGCGAGTGTCGATCGGGCTGATCTGGCACGCGCCGGACGAGGAGTTCCCGCCGTCGGCCACGCTGCTATTGCCGGAAAACATCGAGAGCTTCCTTTGCAGCGAAGACGTGGTAGTGCTGTCGGAATGTTTGGTCTCGCGCCTGTGTGGCAAACCGTTTTGAAAGCGCCGCCCGATTGTGCGCGCACACACTGCATGAGTTTAAGAAGGCATTACGGCCGCGTTGGCTTTGAAAGCGCGCCGCCGGATCGTTCGCCGACACACGACCGGCGTGCCACAGCAATGGACGAAAGCGAGCCATCCGAAAGCTGCAACCGATTCGGCTCATCTGGGAAAAGCCGGAATTCTGGCGATCGACGAAGGCGGCGTCGGCCGAGCGCTGCGGTATGCCGGGCGAATCGCCAGATATACGCTCAACATCACGATCAACAGACCCACGATACTCGGATTCAGCCATAGCCACCACGCTAGCCCCAGGGCTGCCAGGAGCGCGTGCGGATAACCGCTCGCCCAGCGGCCAAGCAAGCCGAGCACTTTGGCGGCCAGGCGCTGGGATGGAACGACGAACGCTGCGACAACGGCGACACCCAGCAAACCGGCGGCTAGCAACCAGCGCGGCCATACATCGCCTGCTTGCGTGGCACGGTAGTGGAGCACAAGCTGCGGGGCGGCGCCCGTGTAGCGATAACAAGCCTGATTGGGCGCCGAGCGAAACGTTGCCGCCCAAAGCTCGTCGCGTGTCGCAGCAACCGGAGTTTCCCGATAAAGCTCATCCAGTACTGGAACCATTCCCAGCCGGTTAGCCAATTGCGACTGCTCCTGGCCAAGGGTTTGCAGTTCCAGCGCAGCGGCGCGGGCGAGGCGGTCGCGGCTGGCGGCGAGTAACCGCGTCTCTGCCTCGCGCCGCGCGGCGACCATGCGGGCTGCCCAGGTGCGATACCACGAGCTTAGCAACCGGGTGTCGTCATCGCCTAGCGTACTGCCGGCATACAGCACCTCCGCCAGATGTTTTAGCCGGACGATTTCGGCTTGCCAGGGATGAATAGCGTTTTCGGCGAGCGTTGGGTCTTGCAAGAGATTCGGGGGGCCTACTACGGACCATAGGGTTTGCGCTACAGGCAACCCGGTCAACATCGGAGCGACCAGCAACAATTGCCTTTGTGGAGCGGTGCGCTGCGGCGGCGTGGTGAAGGCAACGGTTATCCGCTGCCAAACTTTCGACGGCCCGGCCTGCACCACCCAATGCGAAAACCCCGGCTGATCGGAGGCGGCCCGAACAGGGGCTACGGGCACGCCATCGACATCCACACCCAGCAGGCGGTAATCGGTCGGCACTTGGAGCACCAGACTATCGGCGTTACCTGGCTCGACATCGAACACCGCCACTGCATGATAAGTGCCGTCGGTTTGCCAGCGACAGCGGATGTCGGCCAAAGCCACACGTGGAGAGCTGCTGGTCGCGCCCGGTCGGAAAACAGCATGGAATGACTCTTCTACTGCTTCGTAGAAATCCACTGCGCCGATAGCTTCGGGGGGGACGAGGTCTTTAGGTGGCTCGGCGGGCCGAAGCCCTCGGGTTTCCCAAGCCGCCGTCTGCCCTTGCACTTGTTTGGGCAGTGCCAACAGTCGCCGCGGTTTGGTGGCCGATTTCAATTGCAGGGCCGGAGCCGATACGCGCTCGCCCGGCGCGAAGAGCATCGTTCCCAACAACCGTACCCGATGCTCGCCGGCAATCGGCTGCGGCAAGGGGAGGACAAAAAGCTGTGGCTGTCCGGGCGGACTGTACAGCCGGTCGGCCCCAGCCGGTGATACCAGCGTAAAGTTAACCGGCGCTTCAATGTACAACTGGTCCAACACGCCGCCGGTTACACTGATCCGACACTCCAGTTCTGCCAGCCAGGCATCGCCTTGTCGATAGAACCAAGTGACTTGCTCAGTGCTCACTTCGGGCCGATTGGCGACGACCATAAAACCAAGCTTGGGCAATTGCGCAGCCTCGATCTGAATGCCATGAACCAACCGTCCCGCCTGCCCCGCAGGCGCGCTGATCGACTGGGCTTCCAGCTCTGTCAGACCGGGGATTTTGGCCAACAGTACTTGCACCGGCGGGGTGCGGTAGATCAACACCCGCACCGGCGTCCGCTCTTGTTGCTCAAGGCATATCAGCGGCAAAGGTTGCTTTTTGCGGAGCGTCGAGGGCAATCGGCCGTGGAGCGTCAATTGGCTGCGGCCGCTTATGCGCACCGTGAGGAAAACGTCGATCCGCCCATCGTCCGACTGTGACCAAGCCGCCACGCGGTCCACCTCGTCCTGTACAAGCGAAATACTGCTGGGCAACAAGTCGGGCGGCGCAGTTAGTCGCAGTTGAAGCTCCGATTCTTCCTCGGCGAAAATCGTAGCGCCGTACTGTACGGCGATTTCTTGCTCGGAGCACCTCAGTACCAAACTCTGCTCTTGGACTGTGATTCGGGCGGGGCGCGGTCGGACGGCTAACACCAGCTCGGGCCGCGCTGCTTGGCCGAATCCTTCCGGGGCCGCCGTTTGCCTGAAGGCAGCCATTGGCATCACGGCAGTCTTGTCCCAAGCGGCCTGGAAGTCGCGTGGCTCCATCGGTTCCCACCCGGCATTATGCGCCACCACGTGCTCCAGCGAGGAATCGGCCGTCAGGGCGATCAACTGGCGGGTGGTCTTGGCCTCTGGCACAAGCAACACAGGGAAAGTGATGTTTCCCACGCCCAAGCTGCCGCTAAGGCGGAAGGTCAACTCCAGAGTAGTGCGTTCGGGCAAGGGCTGATCCCAACTAAGCAGGAGGCTTTGCAGTCCGCCGGATTCCGGCCCCTGCTCCGCTTTGGGGCCGTCGGATTTTTGCGCGGGCAGAAGCCGTAGCCGGGGATCGGCCAGCAGCCTCAGTTGACGCACCTGCCCTTTAGGCGCCCGCAACCGCAGCCGGGCCGCCAGTTCTACCGCTCCAGGTTTGATCCTCAGCCAACAAAGTTGCTCGACTTCCACAGCCAAGCTGCTCGCCGGCGCGGCACTGCCCGCCCAGTCGATGTACAATTTGTCGGTCGGCCCCAGTTCAGCCACAAGTTGGGGCGGGTCGTCTTGACGGAGCACTTTGCCCACGGCGCTCGGCACTCGAACGGCCGGAGCCCCGGACGGCAGAAGCAACTCCAGTCGGGAAACGGGCGCCGGGGGGATAGAAATCTCCACCGCTGTGGTCGAATCGGCATCGCGGGCGACCGGCTCCAAGGTCAGTTCAAGCAAGTGGCGGCCCGGCTGAGCCACTTCCACCACCAGCGCCGTGCCGTCCGACTCCCAAACCGGTAACACAGGGCGACCATCTACGCTTGCGGCGTCGGGGGCCAAGCTCACCTCGTCGCGGCGCATGGGCAAGCGGACCTGCATAGCTTCGCCCAGAACTTGCAAGTCGAAGATGGCCTGCAACCGCTCGATGCGATACTTGTCCGCCGCCACTTCGCGGCTCAGTTCGCCTTTGTAAACCGCTCCGGCCAGTAGCCAGCCCTGTTGCTGACGTTTTACGTTGGCGGCCAGTCGCGAAAGGTCTTCGTACATTTTCTCAGGCAGATAGTATTTGTCGCCGGCGGGCCGTTGCTGGTCGTCCACGGGGATCAGTAACTGATAAACCTTCGCCGGCTGGTTGTGCAATCGTGTTGGTTCGGCGGCCGCCGTCGTCAGAGCCGAGCACAATAACGCCACCACAAACGCACTACCGCCGGCCAGGGCGCCTGGAGCAGTACCAGAATCGGCCTCTGATTTACGCGCGGCTGATTCATGCGCGGCTGATTCATGTGTAGCGCCTTCGGGCGCGATTGCGGCTTGCGGCGAATCAGCCTCTTCGGCCGCCGTACTGTTGTGATCGCCCGGGAGCACAATGCCGGCGCCGCCAACCACACTGTGGGTTCGCCCTGCTGCGGCACGGGCACTGGTCGCCATGCGGCCCCAGCGCAGCCAGCTCGCGCAGGCCAAGTGCGTCAGGCATCCTAGCATCGCCCCGCTGGCCGGCAGATAGTACCAATGCGGCAACACCAAGGCTGCTGCTGCCAACACTAAGGCGGCAAGGATGAACGCCCTGCTCGAGCGGTTCGACCTCCACCGGCCCACGACCAAGGCCAGCAAGAAAGCCGCAACGCCGAGCAGTCGCATCGTCGGAAGGTGCGCGTAAGCCAGGCGAGCCTCGACACCTGAAACCTGCAAGCGGCAACCGGGTCGAGCTTCGATGAGCAGCCCCGCTTCAATTGCCGATAGCTCACCGCCCCAAGCCGAACGCGGCTGCGCCGGCTGGTGTATCCATACATCAGCTTCCACCAGACCAGTCTGGCCGAGAGTTTCCACCAGGCCAGTTTGGCCGGATTGGGCGCTCGGCTGCAAGACATCGCTCAGCGGGCCAGTCAATACCCTGAAGACGTTGGGAAACTCTAGCGGTTCCAGCCACTGGCGCCACAGGGCGCACTGAACGGCGCTGGTTAGCACGATATGGTCGCCGCACACCAGCACAGCCAAGCGCGAGCTTTGTAGCAGCCGCACCGCGCGCTCGGTGGGGCCAACAGCCCGCAACGGTGTCACAAGGCTTTGCGGTGTAATCCCGATCTCGGCCAAGGCCGGCGCATCGACAAGCAATCGCACCGCGGGCGCGTCGCTGAGATTCAACCCGATCACCCTGGCCCATGGACCCGCTGGGCCGTCGTCGGGCAGCGCGCTTCCGAGCCATTGCAGTAGCGCCTGAGCCTTCTCGGAAGCTTCGTCGTGCTGTATGCGGTTAGGATTGGGGATGGGCCAAGTGCGTGGATCGATCGGGTCGAATAGCTGTGCTTGCGCGCTGCGTGCCAGCGGTCCCAATAAACGCTGAAGGATCGTCGGCGCTGGCTCGGACAACCACGGCCACCGCAGGTCGTGGCAACTGGCCGCATAGCCCGAAGGCAACCACACCGTCCAGTATTGCGAAACAATCGGCAGGTCGATTTCCGGCCAAGGGGCAACCAGCACGCCGGCGGCTCCCAATTTGCTCGAAGTCGTAGAGAAGCCCACGCTTACGGTTACGAATCTTTCGTGTGACGGCAAATCGACCACCAGCCGCCTTCGACCGTCTTCAGTCTGCCATTGGCAAGCCGTGCGCTGCTGGTTTACCGATAACTCTACGTCGTCGGCGCTGGCTTGCTCGGGCAAAGCGATTGTCGCCGCACGTGCTCCGCTGTTTTGGATGCGGAACCGGGCTGCGTGCCGGGCAGAGTCTGTGTCGTAGCAGGACTGCAAATGCGCAAGCCATACTACTGCGTCGGCCGTGGGGTCCTCTTCGGCCACCGACACCCACAGCTTTCCGCCCCCGTCGAGCACGTCGGCGACCGGTTGGTACCGATAAACGCCGCAGACAGAGTGGGACCGCGACGATTGCCGAAACTCGGGCGCTATGCGAACAAGGCCTTCGCTGCGCAGTTGGATGCTTTTCGGCGCAGGGCTAGATACCACCACGCGCCCTTCCTGCGCGGCGGCTTCGGGCAAGGCGGCCATCGCAATCGCCGTGCGGCCGTGCAGCGGCGTCCGGCGCCAGCCGCTAATCTCCAGCGGGCCGCTCACTGGGCGCAGCAGGGTAAGTTCCCATGTTTCTTGTCCGCCATGGGGATCGGACAACTGACCCTTGTCTGTAATCAGCCGGGCCGACAAGGGCGGCTTGTTGTCGGGCACGGTGGCCCATCGAAGCGGCTCCTCGCGCCGCTGCGACAGGCGTACCAGCACCCGGCTGATAGCCCCAGCTTGGGGGGTACATCGGATGCTGTAAGTCTCGCGCAACCAACCGACTGCCGCTTCGGCTTCCACGGTTATCGAGCTGGAGAAGGTCGGCTGGCGGCTTTCTAGCGCCGCGCGCAACTGGTGTGCGCCAGAATCTTCCTCGAATACCACCGCGCCGGCCAGCTCGACCAGCAGCTCCCGCTGCGTCTGACTCAACGCCCGGTAGTCCACCCTTTTTAGCCTTTCGGCGCCGGACAGTCGCAGGTGATATTGGTCGGCGGCGCGAATGGCGATCAGGGTAGGCTGCCCGGAGGCTCCGACGAACCGCAACGGGAGTAAGTCGTTCCATGTCAACTCTTGTTTCAGCGGCGATCGCAGACGGCGCGCCGTGACAGCCAGTCGCATCGGTTGCCCGTCGCCAATCGCTCTGGCGAGCCGGATGCTCAGGCGCTGCTTGTTGTCTTCGCTTTTGGTCACGCTCCAGTCTTCGATGGCACCGGGAGGGGTAGAGTCGATGGAATCGATCTGCCAAGCTGGCCATAGTTCGGCCTCGGCGGTAAATATCGACCCACCCTTTGCCGATAAATCGGCGATGACCCTGGCAGCGGTTTCGCCGGTGCTGAGCGTCAAAGTCACCCCGCTGTTGACCACCAGCACCGGCTCGCGGCGTGCCACCAGGACTTCCGCGCCGGCTTGAGGGGCGAAGCATTGAAGCTGCGTCCAGCCGAGCAGCGGATCGCCGGGCAACTGGCGGGCTTCGATGGGCACCAACCTTTTCAGAATTACCCCATCGCCGACCACCAGCTTGATCGTCCCGGATTGCCACGAAACGTTTTTGAAAGCAATTCCCGGCAGACGATAAGACGTGCCCAGCGGAAGCGGCGCCAACGCGCGGATGCTCAGCACTCGGCCGTTGTCGTCGATGGCAGTGGGAAACGTCAGCACCGCCGAGGTGGAACCATCGTCAGCCGATTTTCCCAGCCTGCAAGGCAGATCGAGTTCACCCAACCGGGCCTCGGTCAGTTGCAACCCCGGCCCGAGGATCATCTCGATCCGCTCCAACGGGGCGAACACCGCGTCCAGGCGTAGTTCAGCACTCAGCGATAGCCCGTGCGGCTCGAGTTGGTAAACCATGTTCTGCCGGACAAGCGGCGTCGGAGGTCGGGTCGAATGTTCGTCGGCCTGTCGGAGCCGCAATTGCACCCGGTTATGACCGCCCAGGTTGATCTGCCATCTGCGTACATTGTCGTCCAGGTGATGGCCAAGCTGGACATGCCCTACATCGAGATTGGGGAGCAGATGTTTCGGCAGGTCGATTACCAGACGGTTGACGGGGCAATCGGGCAGTTGCAAGTCGAAGACGACTGCGGCAGCATCTTCGCCCGCTTTACCGGCCAGCGACCACTGCACTTGAAGCTTACCCCCGCGATCGACCAGTGCGCCCAACTGGCCGCCAGGCCCCAAGCCGATGGGAACGCTGAGCTTCTGGTCGTCGGCCCAATGCGCCGCAGCAATGGCCAGTCGGCACGGCTGCAACTCGAGCCTAGCCGCCCCCTTGCCCCGGTGGACGACCTGCCAAACGGCCTGGCCCACAAGCAAGCTCGGCTCTGCCAATCGGGCGTGGTACTCGGCCGCGGCGATGGCAGCGGTACGAGCGGCCTCGAGCTGGCCAGCGCCGCCGATGGCCCCCAGCAGCTTTTCGAACTCCGCACGGTCGATAGGCACGTAGCGAACCTCGCGCGGCCACTGCTTGGGCTGGTCGATGGGAACGAAAACCCGACGGAAGGTGATGCCTTGTTCCGCATTGACCGTGCTCGGGTTTTCGGCACCGCCGCCCGGTCGCGCCGTGGCCCAGGCAAGACACAGCAGCGTCCAAAGTACCCATGCTGCGCAGCGAGTTGTGGCGCTTGGTGGACGGGTGAACCAATCCGAGCACCGCCGAACCCGCACTGATGCCGGCGCGGTCTGCCACTCAACACAGTGTGAACCCCGCGAAGCTGACGCTGCGCCGGTGGCAACCGTGCCGGGTGTGTTGCGCCACTGTCGGATCATACCTTCACATCGTCCGCAGGTGCATTGACGGTCGGCGCGGCATTGGTCGAGCCGCGCAGCGCTGGCTGAACATCGGAGAGCGGTAGCAGCCCGGGCGTCGCCGGTGGAATCAACAGGGCGGTCGGCATCGGTTCGTTCCCGCCCCTTCTGGAAAGGCTTCGGTCCAGCACCGCCGCGACGATGCTCAGCACTACGCCGATAACCGAGGCCTGGGCGGCAAGCAGCGCTGGTTCAGGATACAACAGACCGACGCCCAACAAGCAAACAACCGCCGCCAATAACACGGGCGGACGCCTGGCGGCCGGCACATAAATCGCGAACAATCCCAGCAGCAGCACCCCGCCCGACGCCACCAGCACTATCATCGCCCGACTGGCAGTGGCCAACTGGCACTGGCTAACCGGCCCCGATATGCTAAACACATAGGTGTTATCTGTATGGGCGGCTTCTGCGCTGGGCGAGACACCCATCCAAGCAGCCAGCTCTAGCGGCGTTACCGCCGGATGGCGTCCCCAGGTGTATCCGCGCCACTGCCACACGAACTCGCCGGTAAAGCCGGGGGGAGCCATTATCAGATGTTCGTTGCGCGGCAAGGTGAGCTGCCAGTACATACGCCGCACCGGCGACTTCGGGCCGAGGTTGGGTAACTGTAGTTCCATAAGGCCGCGTTGCGGTCGGGCCTCGACGTGATAGCTCAGCTCCAACAAGTGCTCGGAGGGAGCGGTTGCTCCGCCCGCGGGCAGGGCCAGATACAGGCGTCCACCATTGGAGGATAGTGCCACGGGCTTGTTGTCCAGCTTGACGGTTTCCAACACCGCTCCCTGAGGAACATGGACTGCCAATTCCTGCCCACGCGATGTGAACCTAAACCACGCCCGCTCGATCCGCGCCCCCTGCACCAGCCGTGTGCATATCCATGCTTTTTCCACCACCGAGGGGTAGAACTGTTCGTCCGGCGGCTGGCAAACCAGTTCCACGCCCGCCACACGCTGTGTAGCGAGCCACCGCTGCTGCCGCTCGGTGGCAGGCGGAGCCGAGCTGTCTTCGGCAATGGCCCAAGGACCGGTGAGGACTTGCGGACGGACCGTCGGAGGGCTATTGACCACCAGCACGTTGGCAACCAATTGGCCGTCCACAGGCATCACCAAGGGCACTAGCACTTCTCCGGCCAATGTGTCCCGCAGCGCCCCGATCGCCTTGCTGTGCCGTACGACAAGCTGGAACTGACCAATGCGTGGTTCGGGCAGCGTGACGCTTACTCGCACCGTATCCAACGGATTCCCCTGCTCGCTTGGGTAACGCAACGGAACCGCCAGGGGTTTGCCATCGGCTAACAACTGCCACGACGTATCCTCCAGCAGCGCCCGGGGAATGTCCAAGGTGACGAACCGCGCCGGTTCGTAAGCCACCCGATACGAAAGCTGCTGCTCGACGCGCACTGCCTTCTGGTCTAGGGATATGCGGTTGGTCACTTCCACGTTGATCTGCTGCTGATGGACGCGAAAGCCGGCCACAAACGTCCCTTTAGCAGCCTCCATGCGATAAAACAGCGCAGGGTGCTGCCGCGATGGGAGCTTTACAGGCGAGGCGACTTCGGGAACCAGGCCCACGATGGCGTCGGCTTGCGGCGTCAGCTCGACATTATCGGCCGGCACAATGGCCACTGCCGCTGGTCCCAACGACTGCGCGCGCGGCTGCGGCATATTAATCGTAATCGTACTGCTGCCCGGCTGGATGGCTTTTCGTGCGCGAACGTGTATCTCCATCTGCCCGCTGCTGGCCTGCGCCAGCGGAATATGCAACAGGTTTTGCTCGTCGATGTGGGCGGCCTCGGCCACCAGGAGGCTGTCGGGACCGACGTCTTCGAACTCCCAGTCGGCCATGGCCACCTCTAACGCCGCCACCCGCGCACCGCGAATGGTGTACCGCAGCGTCGCGTCCAGCCGCAGGCCGTCGGGGTTTACCAGTACTTGGTACTCCGGGTCCACGCTGATCCGTGTGCGCTTCTGCACTAGGCGCGCAGCCAGGGTGTAAGGTTGGGCGAAATACTCGAACACGGCCGCCAGGTTCTCGCGTGGGGCGTTTTCCGGTGGCTGGTCGGTCTGCCGCACACCCTCCGAGCGCCCCCATACCACCTGCCAGTCCCGCGGTGCGTACACGCAAATCTTGCCCGACTGCCGCGCCGCTCCCACAACCTCGAACCCGGCCAGTTGGCACCATGCATCCGGTTTGCCTGCCGGATAGGGCCGGTAAGTCTTGATGCGCACCAGCGCCGCCTCGGTCGTCGGTCTTGACAAGCGCACCTCTACTTCTTGCTGGCGTCCGCCGCTGCGATCATCGCCTACCGCAATCACCGAGTAGCCGGTGCCGGTCTCGGCCGAGACTTCGGCCCCGGGCGGCAGGCGGACGCGGAAGCTCTCCAACATGCCCCGGTGCTTGCGGACCAGCAACTGCGCCTCGCTCTGGAGGCTGCTGGTTTCGATGCGCACTGTTATTTCGCCGGTGGCTTCCAACACCCCAGCAGCCCCGGCGGCATTATCGGCATCGGCGGCCTTGCTCCAGGCAAGCTCGAACTCGCCCTCGAAGCCGCGCACCGTCAATTCCGCGCCGTTGCCTGTGCGGGCAGAACCTACGACGGTGGCCCCCTTCGACAACCTGACGACCGGGTCCGTCACCGGCAACTTGATCCTCAATTCCGCCGAGGTGGCATACGGAGCCGAAACAAGCAGCCGCGACTGATCGCCATTGCGCAAAAGCGGGACGAGCATCTTCAGCGTAAGCTCGTGAATCTGGCCGGCTTGGCCGCGAATCCAACTTACGTATCCTTCCTGCCTTCCTTGAAAGTTCACGAATTGCTCGCCCGGCCCCTTGTACTCCGGCACGTCCGTCAACAGCCCTTCGCCCAACCGCAACGGCACGCCCACCCAACGGTCGGTTGTCACCAACACACGAAACACAACGGTCAACTCAGCGCGATCGCCGGTCACGCTGCCGACGGCTGCCACACGCTGGATGCTGTACCGCGGCTGAGGTCGGGCAAGTTGGCGCTTCAGGTCATATAGCTCCCGAAACTCTTCGTACGAGAAGTCGGGGACAGCCACCAGGTTTCCTTTCATGTCCTTCAAGTAGTAGATCGGCGGCTGCTCCTCCTCGATGCTGGGCGCACGTTTGACCGGGTCTGCCGGCGGGGTGGGCATGGCCGACTCCGGAGGCGCCAGCGGCCATTCCGCAGCCGCCAAACTGGGCGCACCGGCTACACTCAGCACCCAGCAGGCGCACAGTACGCAGCACAACCGCGTAACGGATGCCCCAGCAGCGCATGCCACGCTATTGCCTCCGTCGAAGCCGCCATCAGACGGCAGCCAGCTTACCTATTTTAACTCTGTTCCGGTAGCGACGAGAACCGCTTTGCGATAAGCATTCATTCTACAGTTTAATCGCCAAAGAACGCGAAATAAAGCCAGCCGAGTATGCTGCAAAAATCCCCGGCCCGATAATCGCAGATATGTATAGCTCCGATGGTGGCGCGTTAGGTGCCAGTACTGCTGGGTTATCGTCCGATGATGCTACCTGCCTGGCGCCGCCCGTTCAAATCCAAAGTCCGCCGAAGTTTCGGCCTTTGGTATATGTTCCTATATGTTCCCGTTTAGCCCGACGGTGGGTGAACGCTAGCCTTCGCCGGGCTTGCCGGAGGACGCGCCGGGTTGTAATTTTGCTCGGTGTGGGCCAGTGGCTGATTTGTTTGTGGCCGGCTGGTGGTGACTGCTGGCACACGCCCACGTGCAAGCGCCGACCGGGCAACCCTTACCCCCGGAAAACCAACTGCCGTTGTCGAACAAGGGCTGTGGTGCCTTTTGCCAGCCGGCGATGTGTTCGCAGCAAAGTCCTCGGCATCAAAGTGCATCAGTTTTGGCGATGCGACTTCGCCGTGCGAGTTTCCCTAACGCGAAGCGGCATTGATGCACTATGATGGAGCGGCCTCGATGGAATATCATGGAGCAGGACCAACGGACTATCGTCGCGCAGCTTTGATGTAAACTGGCGCACGCTTTCGCTTCACTGTGGAGCAGCACTGATGAAACCTCGCAGACACTTTCGCTCTAGTTTATGGTTGCTTGTTGCGGTGGCTGTTGGAGCATTGTCGACGACCACCAACACAGCGGCCCAGCAATGGCAGATTGTGAGCGCTTCGCTAGTCGGGCGCACGGGCGATTCGGTGGTGGGCGTGGCCATTCGGTCCGACGGCTCGCTGGTGCTGGCCGCCAACATCAGCGACGGGCCATGGTTCGGTAACGACGATAAAGGGGGAGAGAAACCCCAGGGTCGGGTGTTGCGGCTTTCGCCTGATGGGAAGAAGTTGCTGGCCTCCATTCCGCTGCCCGGCCTGGCTGCCGATATGGCCATCGACGGAAAAGACAATATCTATGTGGCTACCTCCGCCGGAGCGGTGAAACTCGATCCGGGCGGGAACCGGCTATGGCAGTTCGATCTCGGCGGCCCGTGCTCCAGGATCGACGCATCTACCGACGGCCACTGCGCAGCGCTGCGATACGACAATCCGCAGCAAGATACGCTCACCGGCAGCGGAACGATTTTCGTCCTCGACCCGCAAGGCAAACAGGTGGGACGGTTCGCCGGACATCGCAACACCTGCGACGTATCGATCGACGGTCAGTCGCAGACCGTGGTCATCATCGGATGGCGGCAGGCCAGCGCTCACGACGGCACCAGGCGGCAGCCGGTGCAGATCGCCTACGTGCGCGGCTACTGGTACAGCGGGGAAGTGAAATACACGCTGTACGATTGGTCCACGGACACCGATGCCCCGCAGTTCATCAACAAGCCCACTAACAACATGGCCGATACCCGGGGCTACCGCTGCTCGATTGGCCGCGATGGCCTGTTGTACTGTGCCTTCGAGTGCGCCGGCGGAAACCACATCTTCCGCTATCATCCCCAATTGGTCGATGGACAATGGTCGCCGGTGGGTCAGTTGATGCCCAAGGCGGATCAGTATCATAGCTTCCACAATAGTCGCGCCGAGCACAAAGCGCTGTTTGCCTGTTACGAGCCGGGAACCGGAAAACTGCTGCGTTTGCAGCAGTTTTGCGGTCGGCTAGAGAGCGGCCGGGCCAACGCGGCACGGGTAAAAGGCGGCGCGGTAGCGGCCGACGAAAAAGGAAATCTGCTGCTGGGCGGCACGGCACCGGCAGGGCTGCCCATCTCGCTACTGCCTGCCGAAACGGGCGATTACACCGGCGGAAGCTACTTGCTGCTGATGGGCAACGATTTTCGCAATCGCTTGCTATGCACCCGCTTTCAAGCCGGCGGAACTACCCACGCGATCGACGCCCGATGGATCGACGGCAAAATGCGCATCCTGGCCGGCGGCACGGCCAGCAGCAAGGCCGAAGATGGATTCTGTTCCACTAGCGCAATCCAACCCAGGGGCGAACCGGCCAGCGGCTTCTTCGTGCTATTGAGCCAATGAGCCAGCCGGCCGGGCAAAGAGTCTGACCGGCGCAGTAAGTTCACGCGCTCGGCAGTCCGTATAATTTGATGATTTGAATAATCTGATAATTTGATAACATCGGGCAGCGTAAATCCCGAGTCGCAAGCCGCCGGCGGAGCGGTTGTCTATCGTAGAGCTGCTGTGCTAGTGGGACGGGTGTACCGAGATAGTGCCGCCCATATCGGCAGATAAGAGACGAAGCTGTTGCTGCGGCACCGCATTCTTCGGGCGTCGGTGGATTAAAGGATTTCGAGCAGATGAGCGATGCTGGGCACATGAGCGAGCGGGACAATCTGTCCGGTAGGCTCGAGTTGCTGGCCCCGGCCGGCGATTGGGAGTGCATGCAAGCGGCCATCGAGGCCGGCGCAGACGCCGTGTATTGCGGCCTGCGGACGCTGAACGCGCGCCGCCGGGCGAAGAACTTCACTGCGGATGAACTGGTGCGCGCGGTAGAAGCGGCCCACGCGCGTGGCGTGCGCGTGTACTTGACGCTGAACACCGATCTGAGCGAGCGCGACCTGGGACAAGCGGCGCGCATCCTAGAATTGGCCCGTCGCTGTGGCGTCGATGCCGTGCTGGTGCGCGATGCGGCCGTGTTGGCCCTCAAGCCGTACTATCCCCAAGTGCCCTTGCACTTCAGTACGCAGACCTGCATGGCCAATAGCGCCGACGTGGCCGCTGCCGGCAGCCTAGGTGCTGCGCGCGTGGTGCTTGCGCGCGAGATGTCGCTAGGCGAGATTGCCGCTGCCTCGGCCAGCGGCGTGCAGACCGAAGTGTTCGCTCAAGGCGCGCTGTGTTTTTGCATTTCGGGGCGGTGCCTGTTGTCGAGTTGGGTGGGCGGACGCAGCGCCAACCGCGGCATGTGTACCAGCCCGTGCCGTGTCCCCTGGACGATCGATAACCGCCAAAGCGGCACGCCGCTGTCGATGCGCGACTTGGCCGCTGTAGAGCGTTTGCAGGAAATCGCCGCCGCCGGCGTGACGGCCCTGAAAATCGAAGGCCGACTGAAGAACTCCGCCTGGGTGCGACAGGCGGTGGCACTCTACCGGCAAGCACTATCGGGCGGAGATCTGCAATTGTTGCGGAAGGAAGCCGACCGGCTCGGCGACTACAGCGGCCGGGAAATGACCTGCGCCTATCTGGACGGCCAACGCGATCGGTTGACCGGCACCTTCGGCCGTCCGGCGGCAGAAACCACCGCCGGCGGCCAGCAGCACGCCTTGCCCAACCAGCCGCAACAGCAAGATGCCCAAGATCAACAGCAGCAACCACAGCAACAGCAACCAGAGCAATTACAGCAATTACAGCAACAACAGCACCCACAGCAAATCGAACAGCCGCACGCGGCTGCAACCAAGCTGGACACCTATGACTTGGAAGTGGAAGTGGGACCACGGAACATAACCGTCCGCTGCACTTGCGGGGGACAGACTGCCGAGTGGCCCGTGACCAAAAGCGTTGTCCACCGGCCGCACAAGGCGGTGTCCATTGCACAGTTGTTCGAGCGCCTCCAGGCGCAGACCATCGAAGGACATCGGCCCGGCAAGCTTTCCAGCGGCCATACCGACTTCTTGCTCGTCCCCCGGGCGGCCAACGCCCTGGTGGACCGGATCGCAGCCGCCATCCGCCAGTCGCGCAAAGGGGCCGATCAAACCGTGCGCATCGACCTGCCTGATGAAGTTCGCGCCGTGTTGGAAAAAACCGATCGGGCCGAAGCCAACCGCAAGCATTTGGGGGATCCTCCTACACGGGCGCGCTTGGAAGCCGGCATGGTCGCCAAGTTCCTCCGCAACGTGCAGCCTTCGGGAGTGATCGTCGAGGGGCTTTCAGCCGGACGATTAGGGCCGATACTGGAAGCCTGCAACGGGGTGCCGCTGACGGTCGCCCTGCCGCAGGTGTTCTTCGAGGACGAAATCGGCAACATCCAGCGGTTGCTGCGCGAGTGCAAGGCGGCGCGGTTGTCGGTCGAAGTCAACAGTTGGGGCGGTTGGCGGCTGGCGAAACAGGCGGGCGTGAGGATGGAAAGCGGCCCTGGATTGCCGGTGCTCAATTCGCTTGCGGCCCGGGTGATGATGGAACACGGCATCCGCTCGGTAACTTTGTCGCTCGAGGCCGACCGTCGGCAGTTGGAAGAGCTGACAGCCCACTGTCCCGTCCCCTGTTCGCTGGTGGTGTTCGGGCGCCCGCCGTTGATGATCACCCGCGTCGGACTGCCGGACGAAGCCGAAGGCCGCGTGTTCGAGGATCGCCGGGGCGTGCGCATCACACCGCGGCGCGAGCGGGGGTTGTGGGTCTTTCGGCCGGTAGAGCCTTTCGATCTGCGCGGATGCACCAACCAGCGCATCCGCGTGCAGCATCTGGTGGTCGACCTGGTGGGCTCGCCCGACCCGGTCGGCGAATGGTTCGACGTGCCCCTGCCGCACTTCCGTACGTTCCGCTTCAATTACGATCGGACGCTGTCGTAAACCGACCCACTGGCCGCCGGCTGCCGCCGCTCGGCGCGGAGCAGACACTGGCGAAGTTTTCCCGCCAGCTCCCGCACCGCTGGTTCGAGCACCATGCGAATATGGCTGGCCGCGATGTGATGAACTTCCACGCCGCCCTGCGCCCAACGCCCCCAACCGAGCAGTGGGTCTCGGCTGGAACCGAACCAGTCGTTCTGATGCTCGGCCAAAAACAGCGTGACTTCGCCCGGATACGGCTTCTGCCGATACTGCAACATTGCTTCCATGTTGCGCCGAAATACCTGGAACACGTGCTGGCCGGCCGCTGGGTCGCCATCGGCCACTATATCGCCCTGCGCCGCTCGGCGGAGGAAAAATGCCAACTGCTCTTCAGCGGTCATCTGTTGTAGTTTTTCCAGGGGGAGGTTCTCCTCGTCGGGGAACAGAGCCATAAGCATGGGCAAAAACTCGGATTGCTGAGGCGCGCGGTCTTCGTACAAGGCCGCAGTATCGAACAGGGCCAATAGCGCAATTTGCTGGCCCTGGTCGATCAGCCGGCGGGCGGTTTCCATGGCCAGATTTCCCCCCAGCGACCATCCGGCAAGCAGGTACGGTCCTTGGGGCTGTACGCTGCGGATGGCCTCGGCATAGCAGCGGACCATCTCGTCGATGCGTCGGAATGGCTCGGCCAGACCATCCACCCCCACGGCTTGGACCCCGTACACCGGACGGTCTTCGCCCAGATGCGATGCCAATGCCCGATAGCAAAATACGGTGCCACCGGCTGGATGAAAACAAAACAGCGGTGTTCCCTTGCCCATGGTAGCCAGAGGCACGATAACCGATTGTCCCACGCTGTACGGCTGCTCCAGCATCTGCGCCAAATGCTCCACGGTCGGCTCCTGGAAAAGCGCGGCCAGCGGCAAGCGACGCCCAGTGCGGCGCTCGATCTCGCCCATCATGCGCACCGCCAGCAGCGAGTGGCCTCCAAGCTCGAAGAAGTCGTCGCGCACCGTCACCGCTGGGACACGAAGCAATTCTTCCCAGAGCTGGGCAATCAGTCGTTCGTTTTCGGTGCGCGGAAGCTGGCCGGCACCAGCGACTACCCGACCATCTGCTGGAGGCAGTGCGTTGCGATCCAGCTTACCCTGCGAAGTAAAAGGAAGGGCATCGAGCACAACCACGGCCGTCGGCACCATGTAAGAGGGCAGCCGACCGCGCAGGTAGGCCAATAGCGTCCGCGAAAGCTCTGGGCGGGAACTCGCGGGACTGCCTCCGTCGCTGGTGCCAGCGGTACCATGGGCTGTTGTCGCACGTTCCGCACGGGCGTGCTCCGGACGCGCGGCCACGTAGGCCACCAGACGCGGCATGGCCGGGTCTTCTTGCTGGACAATGACTGCCGCCTGTGTTACGGCGGGATGCTCTTCGAGCACGGCGGCGATTTCGCCTAGCTCCACCCGATAGCCGCGTATCTTCACCTGTTGGTCGCTGCGGCCGAGCAGCTCCAGGCTCCCGTCGGATAACGCCCGGCCCAAATCCCCCGTGCGATACATCCGCGCACCGGGCGTTTGCAGCAGTGGATCGGGGACGAACCTGGCGGCGGTCAGCTCCGGCCGATTCCAGTAGCCACGGCCCACTTGCACGCCGCCGACGCAAATCTCACCGGGCCATCCGGGCGGCACCGGCTGAAGATGCTCGTCGAGCAGATACAAATGCACGTTGTCCAAGGGCTTGCCGATGGGAGGACGGCCGCACACCGATCCGCTCAGCCGCGCAAGCGACAGCCCGATGGCTGTCTCCGTCAGCCCGTAGCCGTTGAACAACCGTCGCCCTTTAGCCCAGCGTCGGGCAAGCTCGGCCGAGAGCGGCTCGCCGACCGAGCAGACGGTTCTCAGCCGAGGCAGACGCTCCGGACGGAGCAAAGCCAGCACCGACGGAGTCAGCGTGGCCACGGTCACATCTTCTTCGATCAGCAGTTGCTCCAGGGCTTCTGGTTCGCGGATTGTCCCATCGTCGGCGATTATCAGACACGCCCCGTTGGCCAGGGCCGAAAAAGCGTCCGACAACGACCCATCCGAGCTGGGCGAGAAGAAGGCCAGCACCCGGTCATCGGGCTTTATCGCCAGGCGCTGGCTGAAACCGCGAACGAAGTTGACCGCCGCGCGATGCTCGACCATCGCACCCTTGGGACGCCCCGTCGAACCAGAGGTATACATGATGTACGCCAGCCGCTCGGCCTGCACGGCCTGCTGGGGGGCCTGACCGCTGTGTGCACCACTGTGCATACCGCTATGCATATCGTTGTACACACTACTGTGCATACCACTGTACACACCACTATGCACGCGGCCGTCCGTGCCGCCGTGCACACCAATGTATGCACCGCTGCGCGCAGCGTGGTCGGCTTCGGGGCTTGCGGCTGCCGAGGGAACGTTATGTGCATTGTCGGCGCCGGCCGATGCGGCCCGGCGCGAATCGGCCTCCTGCTCCAGCAACTGGCTCAGCGGCAACACGGTCGCCCCGCTGGCTGAAAGCCGTGCGGCCAATTCATCAGGCAAATTGTCGTCGGCAACGACCAGCCGGGCGGAACTGTCTTCGATCAACAGTTCCAGCCGAGCTAGTGGTTGACGCGGATCGAGCGGCAGATACGCTCCGCCGGCCTTCATCACTGCCAACATCACCGCCACCAATGCGGCCGAGCGGGGAACGCAAACACCGACCGCTTGTTCTTGGGGAAGGCCATACTGTAGCAACCGCTGCGCCACACGATCGGACAGTCGGCTCAATTGCGCGTATGTCAACTGGCGACCGTCTTGGCGGATTGCCGCTTTGTGCGGCTGCCGAGCGGCTTGTGCCTCGAAAAGCTCGTGCAACGTGTACGGCGGCGGCTGCGCCGTGCGGTTGGCTGTCCAGCCCGCCACAATCTGCCGCCGCTGCTCGGGGTCCATCAGCCGCAGCCGTGAGATAGCAGTATCGGGATTGGCGACCCCGTCGCTCAGCAGGCACCTCAGAGCATCGAGATAACGTCGCACCGTCCGACGGTTGAACAGCGCCGTGCGATACTCGGCCTGGCCGACGATCTGTCCTCCACGCTCGGAAACAAGCAAGGCCAAATCGTACTTGGCCGTGCCGTTGTCCACCGGCACTGGGGTCATTTCCAAGTCCAGCCCGGCAGGCACTCGTAACGGCATGTTCTCCAGCACCAAGGCTGTTTGGAATAGCGGGGCTTGAGCTGCGTTACGATGCGTAGGCAGCAGCTCTACCAACTTGTCGAACGGTATGTGCTGGTGGTCGTATGCCTCCAGCGCAAGGCGGTGAACACGGCGGATCAACTGGCGGAAGCTGGGATCGTCGGAAACGTCGGTCCGCAACACCAGCGTGTTGGCGAAGAATCCTACCAACGGCTCCAGCTCCGGCCGAGGCCGATTGGCCGCCATGGTGCCCACGGCTATATCTTTCTCGCTGGTCGCCCGACTCAGCAACACGCTGAACGCCGCCAGCAGCACAGGCAGCAGCGTGGTATGTTCGCTGTGTGCCAAACCGCGGATGGCCGCCGAAAGCTCTTCGCCTAGCGCGAAACCCAGCCACGCTCCCTCGAACGATTGTTGCGTCGGACGGGGACGATCGGCAGGCAGTTCCAAAATCGGTGGCAAAGGAGTGAGCTTTTCTTGCCAATAAGGGAAGTGCCGGGCGATGGCTGCTTCCAGTGTGCGCTGCTCCCAGCAGGCGTAATCGCTGTACTGTAAGGCAAGCGGTGGCAGCGAGACGGGCCTGCCGGCGCAGAACCCCTGATACAGCAAGGCCCACTCGCGCAGTATCACCCCCAGCGACCATCCATCGACGATGATGTGATGCATCGCCAGCAGCAGCACATGTTCTTCCGGGGCCAAGCGAATCAGCAGGCAGCGCAATAGCGGCCCGTGCGCCAGGTCGAATGTGTCCCTGCCTCGCTCGCCCAGAATGCGGCGCAATAGTTTTTCGCGCTGCGGCGCCGTCCATCCGCCGAGGTCGATCTGCTCGAAGGGAACTTCTACCCCATCCAAAACTTTTCGCGCCGGGCGGCCGAAGTCGGCCGGATAGCAGGTGCGCAGGGCTTCGTGCCGCTGTACCAAATGCTCCAGTGCGCGGCGCAGGGCAGATATGTTCAGCGGCCCTTTCAGCCGCACTGCTACCGGCATGTTGTAGAAGGGATGATTCGGTTGGAGCTGGTCGAAGAACCACAACCGCTGCTCGGCAGACGAGAGCACCGATGGTGCCTCGGCCGCCACAGACCTGAGCGGCTGGCTGAGCGGCCGCGAGGCGCTTGCCGCCGGGCTGGAGGCAGACTGAGCGCCGGCTGCTGCGGCCGAGCCGGCGACCGCTCCTTCGATCCACTGCGCCATATCGGCCAGCCTGGGGTGCTCGAAAACAGCCCGCAGCGGAACCTCGACGCCGAACCGCTCCTGGATGCGGGCGGCCAACTGGCTGGCCTGCAACGACTGTCCGCCCAGCGCGAAGAAGTCGTCGCTCAGTCTCACCGCCGGCAAACCGAGTACCTCGCACCATAGCTCGCCGAGTATCGACTGGAAGGCGGTACGCGGCGGGCCTTCTGGCTCCGAGCACACCTCCGGCCCAGCGGCGCCGCGTCGCCACTGGGCGAGCACGGTCAAACGACCCTTCAAGAACATCTCTCGGCAGGAACGTCGGCGCGTCTTACCGCTGGAGGTCTTCGGCAACGTTCCAGCGGGGATCAGTACGATGGCATACGGGACAGTGTCGAACTGAGCCGCCACTTCGGCCCGCACCTGTTGCAACACTTCGTCCAAGTTGTACCGTCTGGGGCGTAGCAGCTCGTGCACCACCACGAGCTGCTCGCAGTTGTCCACTTCCACCGAGAAGGCCGCTCCACCGCCTGGCTTGAGGGCTGGATGGGCGCGCTCGGCCACAAGCTCGATGTCTTGCGGATAATACTTCCGCCCGCCGAGGATTATCACCTCCTTCAACCGGCCGGTGACGAACAACTGACCGTCATGCACAAAGCCCAGGTCCCCGGTGCGCAAGTATTGGCGGCTGGCTGCATTGTCCGGCCCGGATGATTGAGGTTGACCGCCGTTTATCTCGTCGGCCAGTGTGGCGTGAAAAACCTGCTGTGTTTCTTCTGGTCGGTTCCAATATCCCACCGCAACGCTAGGGCTGCGGACCCAAATTTCGCCGACTTGTCCGGGCGGCAGCGGTCGACGGGTACGGGGATCGACGATAAGCAGCTCGCCGTCGGGCAGGGGTTTGCCGCAGCCGACTGCTTTGCAGGCATGAGAATCGGTCGGCTCGGCTTCCTGCACGCGGTCTTGGCCCAGCGCAGCGGCGGAGAAGCTGCACACCAGCGGCCCATCGCCGCGGGTACCGCAGGAAATCAGCAGCGTGGATTCCGCCATTCCGTAGGCGGGGAAGAAGGCTTGCCGGCGAAAGCCATAGGGGGCGAACTTCGCTGAAAATCGCTCGATGGTCTCAGCCCGCACCGGTTCCGCCCCGCTGATGGCCACCAGCCAGCAGCTCAAATCAAGCCCTTGGCACTGCTGGGGGTCGACCTTACGGATGCACAACTCGTAACCGAAATTCGGGGCGGCCGAAGTCCGCGCCCCATAACGCGCTATGGCCTGCAACCAGCGCACCGGACGCTGCACGAAGCTCAGCGGCGACAGCAACACCACCTGCCGGCCGCTGTGAACCGGAAGCATGATGCCGCCGACCAGGCCCATGTCGTGATACGGTGGCAGCCAGCACACGGCCACTGCACCGGGCATGTCCACGCGGTGCAGCGCCGCCAGGTTATGCATCAGATTGGCATGGGTGATGATCACGCCGCGAGGCACGCCGGTAGACCCGGAGGTGTATTGTAGTAGGGCTATGTCATCGGGCCGAAGCGTCGGGGGCTTCCATTGCTCGGCTGCCTCGCTGGGGATCGACTCAGCGGCGATCACTTCCGCGCGGCCCAACGCGCCAGCAACGCTGGCCGCCCAACGCGCCATCTCGGCCGAAGTAAGCACCAGTCGCGCCCGGGCATCGTCGACTATCGCCTGCAAACGGGGAAGCGTGTTATGGGCGCGGAATGGGTCCGGCGGGTACACGGGCACTGCCACAGCGCCTGCATATAAACACCCGAAGATCGCCGCGCTGTACTCCAAACCCGGATCGAAGACCACCAGCACGCGCTGGCCCCGCGCGCGGCGCGCAGTCAACTCGGCTGCTATCGCGCGGGCGCGACGGTCCAGAGCTGCATAGCTGAGATGGGCTTCCTGCTGCTCCCCATCTGAAAGGAATGTGAACGCAATGTCTGCCGGTTGGCACTCCGCACGCCAACCAGCGATATCCACCAAAGTCGATAGCCGGCGGGGTGGCAACGGCGGACAATCGGCCGGAGTGGCAGCGCTGCCTGAGAGAAATTGAAGCTCGATACTCATAAACGCGGCGAGAGAAATTGAAGTTGGATCCTAATAAACAGGCAGGCAGAACTTTTGCAGCTATCGGCCGCAATTGCATTGGGCAACAGCCTGAGCGGATGGTTACCAGCACTGCTGTGTCACTCTCCGACAGTATAGCTTTTGGCGACACAGCCGGCGCCAAACATACGCTTGTTACCAAAAGCTTGACCCTTTCAATCGGAAGCCGAATTCCGGCTTGGTTGTTGATCCATGCGGCTGTGACCTATGCTGCTACGGGGGCCGGATTTCCCCCACCTACTGCAATCGGCCTTGCCCCGCTTGCGGTAACAAAAAGCCTTTTATTGGCCGAATCGGATGTTTTCAACATGGTACGCGCAACAAAAGTGCGATGAAGTATTATAATTGCCGACGAAGGTTGCCGTTGTCAGTCTTGCGCACCGTCAGTCCTGTGCAGCGCGAGTCCTGTGCAGCGTGAGCCCTGTGCAGCGTAAGTCCTATGCAGCGCGAGTCCTGCGCAGCGTGAGTCTTGCGCCTCTGGCGTTCTGCGGCTTGCCGGCGCCGCTGATTGTGGAGCGAAAACCGCGCACGGGCCGACTTTAATCGTCTTACGCGGAGAAAGTATTGTGGCCAGTATCACGCGGAGAAAGTATTGTGGCCAGCAGTAGCGAATCGTTCGTCGATGGTCTGCCGGTCGCCTGGTACAACTTAGCAGCCGATCTGCCCGAGCCACCCCCGCCGATGCTCGAGCCTTCGCGCGACGAGCCGCTTGAGCCATCGCGCTTGGCCGCCTTCATGCCGGCAGCTCTGGCCGAGCAAGAGTTCAGCCGCCAGCGCTGGGTACCCATTCCGCCGGAAGTCTTGGAGGCCTACCGTAGTTGGCGTCCTACCGCTTTGGTGCGGGCTACACGGCTAGAAAAGCATCTGCGCACCCCGGCGCGCATCTACTTCAAGGACGAAAGTCGCAGTCCGCCGGGAAGCCACAAACTGAACACTGCCATTCCCCAAGCGTATTACGCCAGTCAACAAGGGTTTCGGCGGTTGGTGACCGAAAGCGGCGCTGGCCAGTGGGGATGTTCTCTGGCCATGGCCTGTTCGATGTTCGCCTTGGAGTGCAAGGTGTTCATGGTCAACGTCAGCGCCCAGCAACGGCCTTACCGGCGCACGTTGATGCGCCTGTGGGGTGGCGAGGTGGTCGTCAGCCCGTCGTTGCAAACTGCGCTAGGACGCCGGCTGCTGGCCCGCGACCAAAACTATCGCGGAAGCATCGGAGTCGCTATCGCCGAATCCATCGAGACCGCTTTGGGCGAAACAGGGGCGGGATACGCCTGCGGGAGCATATACAACTATGTGATGTTGCATCAGACGGTCATCGGGCTGGAAACTGCCCAGCAACTGGCAGCCTTGGGCGAAACGCCCGACGTAGTCATCGGCTCCATCGGCGCTGGCAGCAACTTCGCTGGATTGGCCTTTCCGTTCATCGGCCAGCGACTAGCCGGAAAGCCCACCCGTTTCCTCGCCGCCGAACCGCGCGCTTGCCCCAGCCTGACCCGAGGACGCTACCGCTACGACCACACCGACGCCGCCGGTCTGACGCCCCGCGTGAAGATGCACACGCTGGGCCACACGTACGTCCCGCCAGACATATACGCCTGTGGGCTGCGGTACCACGGTTGCGCGCCGTTGGTCAGCCATCTGGTGAATTTAGGAGTGGTAGAACCAATTGCCATCTCGGAGCCTGCCGCATTGCGAGCCGGTTGGCTGCTAGCCGCTACCGAGGGCGTAATCGCCGCACCGGAAAGCGCATACGCCATCCGTGCAGCGATAAACGAAGCCGTTCGTTGCCGCCGCCAGCACACCTCGGAGTGCATCGTCTTCTGCCTCAGCGGCCACGGATTGTGCGACATGGAAGCCTACGACGCCTACCTGAGCAAACGCCCCAAGATTTCTGCCGAAAAGGCCAGTCTCATCGAGCTGCTTCGAGCAGGCAAATTGAGGTTGGCTTAGCGCTTCGTGCGGCCGGCCGTAACAGCATTGCGTGCGGATACGCTCCACGAGCGGTTCGGCTAGATGTAAATGATCTGGCTGGCTGCAATAATATTGCATCTTGACGCACACCGAAGACGATTGCCACCAGCCGCGGCTTGGGGCATGTGGCTCACCACAGGCAACCAGCATACGGCACTGCCGCTTCAGGATGCATTGGCAATCCATGAGCAGTACCGAAAAACACGCGCACGAGCAATCTACAGGTGCCCAGCCTGTGGACTTGTGGTGCGTCCGTGTGGACGAGGCGATCAGCCCGGCGCTTTTGGCCCAGTACCGCCAGTTGCTTGCTCCGCAAGAGATTGAACAGGCCGACCGGTTTCGGAGCCAAGGCGATCGGTGGCGAGCGATCGTGGGCCGGGTGCTGATGCGCTGGGCGCTTTCGCAGTACCGGCCGCACATCGCGCCGGACGCATGGCAGTTGGCCGCCACGCCGCTAGGGAAGCCCTACGTCGCGCAGCCCGAAGCTCACGGTCTGCAACTGAACCTCTCGCACAGCCGTGATCTGGCAGTCTGCGCCGTGACCAGCGACAGTGAGGTGGGCGTAGATGTCGAGGCCGTGGACCGCGCCGCCCAGTACATCAAAATCGCCGATCGCTTCTTCCACCCTCAAGAATCCCAACTGCTTGCCCAAACGCCGGCCGAAAAGCAGGCCGAAATATTCATTCGTCTATGGACACTCAAAGAAGCGCTGCTTAAGGCGTGCGGACGTGGGCTGACCGGGCCGCTGGACCGCATATGTTTCCATCTGCCGGATGACCGCGCGGCAACTGTTTCTTTGCACGATCCTTCCCTGGGCGAGTCGTCCGACTGGCAGTTCGCCGAAGTGCGCTTGGCTCACGCCGGTGGGCCTCGTGGCGCGACCGATTACCAGATCGCCGTGGCGGTCCGCACCCGGCAGCCGTTGGGCTTGTCTATCCGCCAAACAGTGCCGCTACGATGGATTGGCGACAGGCACGAAGCATCGGCAGGCGCTTTGTGGCGGCTCGAATTTGCGCAGTTGCGACAGGGGACGTAATCGCAGCCAAATAAAGCACCCCCTCCAGCGCGCCAAGCTGCCCTTGTTGCCCGAAAAGTTTCGATCGTCAACGCCGACGCTCGCCGCCGGCCCTGCGGTCGAAACTGCGGTGGTCGGCGCGGAACAGACAACCAGCGCGCAGTACATGTAGTGCGCAGTCCATGCACCGCTAATTCAACCCAGCGCTATTGTTGCAAGCCCAGCGCCGCGGCGAGCTTCTGCCGATAATCGTCGAAGTTGAGCGGATTCCATTCGTTCAGTCGGGTCATGCCGCTTTCTTTGAGCATCTGGCAGAATGGCTCGAACCGCTCGGCGGCGAGTTTCTGGAATCCCTCGTCCAAAGGCAACTTCTTGTTACGCTGGAGCCGGGCGCGCTCCACGATGGCGTAATCGACGCTCATCCGCGACAGTCTCACACGGCGCAGCACTTGCCCGTCGCCCGCGGCCCGTTGCTCGGCCTGCTGCCACAGGCGGTTGGCTTCGACCAGCAGTGGTTCGGGCAGATGCCGGCTGGAAGGCTCCGCCCAAATGTTCACGTGGATGTTGTTCTTCTCCACATGATCGTGCAGCAGGTCCAGGTATTTGGCCACCGGCTCGGCCGCCGGTCCGTAGTAGCCCTCCAGGAACTCGGCCGTGGCTTTCTTGGGATCGTAATCGGGGTTCCACAGCAACTTGGCAGTCAGGTATCCGCCCAACTCGACCATCTCGCTGTGCGGGGTGTTGTAGGTGTCCTGCTCGAAGATGCCTTTGACGTTGTTGCGCACAAAGAACTTGATGTTCTCGCTGCGCACCCGTTGGTTCGGAAACGGCAGCAAGTAATGGCGGAAGTCGGTCACGTAGTCCCATACCCACAAACGGTTGGCCACTTTGGCCCAAGCCTCGGCGTCGGCCCGGAATGCCGCATTGGCCGGACTGTCGCACGTGGCCAGCGGATGGGAAAAACAACACTCGATCGAACACAGCCGGATGATTACGTTTGGCCGTGGCCGAATGGTCTTGGGCGGTTTGCGGGTCCACTGATAGGCCAGGGTCTCCACGGCTTTGTCGGGAAATTCCTTTTCCACCGCCTCGGCCACGCGGTTGACCAGCGCCAACACCGGCGCCATCTGCGATTCCTCGCGTTTGGCCAGCTCCTGGCATTTGTCGCATTCGCAGTAGTTGTACCAGTCGTTTTGCGAGACGGAGAACACGAAGGCCTCGGGCTGTTTTCGCATCGCTTCGCGGATGCCTTCGATGCACAACTTGATTACCTCCTCGTTGGTGCAGCAAAGTTGCGAGCGGACCTTCAGCCGCTTGCCCTTGACGAGCGAAAAATACTCCGGGTGCTGGTCGAAGTACTTTTCCGGCGGCACCAAGCGCTCGAAAGTGTGCACGAAAAAGCCGCTGGCAAACTTCACCTTTCCCCCGTGTTTCTCCTCCAGCCGCCCGGCGCTGGAATTGACCCGATTCCGCGCGCACCAATCGCCGTCGAAACAGTCGAAGGTGAACGGCTCGCGGTACTCCAGCACGGGCACTACCCGCTCATCCAACTTCTTCAATACCAAGCGGTCGTGCTTAGGAATGCGGCTAACCGTGGGCGTGAACCAGCGGCAGCCCAGGTGGTCTTCCAGCAGACCATAAACGCCATACAAGGTGCCGCGACGCCCGTGGCCGGCGATCACCAGGTGGTTTCCCACGGTGCGGATCACATAACCTTCTTCGCCCAGCGAAGGCAGATCGAGCTTCAGCCCTAGGGCCTGCAAATGGGCGTTATCGCCGAGTATTACCTCGTATTGCCCCAAAGGTTGGCGGTCCGTGATTATCGGTAACTTTGCGCCGCTGATCTGCTCGAGGAACTTTTGCAATTCCTCGGCGGCGTGTTTTACCGGCAGCGAGGCTTGCTCGGCAATGACGATCGTGTAGGCAGACCTGCCGCCATCGGCCAACACTATATCTTGGACATCTGATTGTTGGACATCTCGACCGCTGCCGTCTGCCGCTCCGGCAGCCGCGGCACAGGCAACTTCGGCCCCAGCAAGCGCTGCCCCGGCAACCGCGGCGCAAGCAACTTCGGCACCGGCAACTGCGGTACAAACAACGACCAACACCGACATTTTGAAGCGCAATAGACCCCAGCACATGCAAGCACCCTCCTGCTACAAAAGACGGCAGCACCTACGACGCCAGTGGCGCGTGAGCTTAAACTGGTGGGACGACTGGTGGGCAAACTGGTTTTTTTCCAGCCGCTCCGACGCTCGGACACAAAACGCAATTACCGAAAACCGCTTTTCCGACAGTTGCCTCTCGCAGTCGCCACTTGAAGCACAAGCATTCGCCTGCAACGCGCCTGCATTGCCCAGGCTTTACTGGGAAGCAGAACGCACTGGTAGGTTCAACTACGGGGAAGGCTGCCTGCCGGTGGTGCAGCACAAGTTGCGATTCGGCCGTGCGCCGTGGCAGGCCGACTCGCTACTGCGTTCACTTGAAGAAACATCCCTTCACTTGAAGAAACATCCGATTCAATCGCAAGGATTTCAGTTAAAAGGATCGTCCGGCGGTTCACGTCTTGGGGCTGGTTTGCCGGTCGGCGGTTGGGTCTTGGCCGCAGGCGGCTCCAGCGAGAACGGGTCTTCCACCGCTGGCGTCATTGGTTTGGTGGGTTTGCTGGGAGCCGGAAAGGAGAACGGATCGTCGGCGGCCGGTGGTGGCGTCGGCGGCTGCGGAGGGGCCGGCGGTTCAGGCTCCTCATCCTTTGGTGCCGGAGGTGTTGGTTCCTGATTTTCCTGTGCGGGAGGCGGGACTGGCTGTTCCGGTGCACGCGGCGGCGACAGAGGTGCAGGTTGCGTCTGGGGTGCAGCCCCTTCGCCCATTTCGTCGCCAGCAGCCGCTTTGCTGGTCTCCTGTGGCAAATCACCCAATACCGGGTTCCCGCCCGCACCCGCAGGCGACTCACCCGGCTCTGCCCCTGGCTGTGCTGCCGGCTGCTCCGGCATGGCCGGTTCGGTCTCGCTCGGTTGTGGTTGGGGTGGCGCTGGCGGCTGCGGTTGCGCTGCCGGCGCGAACGGATCATCCTCGCCAGGCATTTCCGCTTCTGCCTTCGGCGGCGCCGGCTCGCTTGGCGGCGCCGGCTCGGTTGGCGGTTCGGGCTGAGGCTCCACCGGTGGCTGCTCGGGCATGGCCGGCGGCTCGGTTGATTCCGGCTCGCTTGACTTAGGTTCCGTAGCCGGCGATTTGGGTTCCGGCGTGCTCTCGGCCGGCGTTTCGGCAGGCGGTGTGGTCGCTGCCGGCGGCGATGGTAAAATCGTTGGCGGAGAGAACGGGTCCATGCCGCCCGGCTCAACAGGTTTCGGCGGCGGCTCGGACGGCAACTCGGGCGCAGGTTGGGCAGGTTGGGCAGTCACCCCTTGCTGCTGTCCGCGAAGCTGCTCGAAACGCTGTTGGTACATTCGGCGTTCTTCAGCCAAGCGGGCCATGCGGGCCTGGACGCGGTACTTTTCCAATTCCACCCGCGCTCGGCCCTGCACCCGTTCCAATGCCCGACCTACGTTGTATATCCGCCCCTCATCGCTCGACTCCAGTTCGGCACCCCGTTTGAAGTCGGCGGGGGCCTGCTCCGGCCGCTGCAAGTTAATCAGGCACAGGCCGCGATAGTAATAGACGCGCGGGTCTTTGCTACCGGCCTCGATGGCGGCCGTAAGCATCCTGTGCGCTTCTAAGTAATCGCCGGCGAAAAACGCATGGACGCCGTGGCCGTACATCTGCCCGAGTACGACATCCTGGGCCCAAAGCGGCGCGCCGCATAGCCCGACGGCCGCCGCCAATACCGATATCAACGCTCGGACCATGATCGATGGCTCCTGCTGCTAGATCCGTATTACCGTAATTAATGTCCATGCTAGTTGTCGGCCAGATGAATTGCAAGCCACCGGCTTCCGCCAGCGATTCCCATCGCCGCGCCGACCCCGCCCGGCGCGGTCCTCCCGGCGGCAACTCGACCGGCTCTATCAGACCCACATTGCCGTCGATTCGGACCCGCCGAGCCTGACGCACAAAGATGCACTGGTTTTTCCAGAGCGCGCTGGGGTAAGCCGACAGTGGCAGGCAGCGTCGCAGCAAGGCAAAAGACTTCTGGCCGAACTGGGAGCGAGACGCCCGATCGGAGGGTGTGCCGTTGAGTGGCCTCAGCGCACCCCACAGGACTCGAACCTGTAACCTTCGGTTCCGTAGACCGATGCTCTATCCAGTTGAGCTAGGGGTGCGGCAAATATTGCGAATGAACGTTTGCCCGTCGCCTATGCCCGACTAACCAACGCCGCTGCGCCAGCCCCACGCGAAGCGTCGCCCAGCGGTCTGGGGTGTCGGTCGTCCGATTAGCGCTAGTTTACCTGCGCCAACGGTGCTGGCAAGCCCTACCGCGAACAGTTTTGTGCCCAAGGCTTGCGAAGCATCAGCGAGCGATGATAATTGTTGTTAATGGCCTGTCAGAGGCGGCACGACCAGATTCGTCCTTGGCCCACCAACGAATCGTGTGCTCGCCGCAAGTTTCGCCGAAGGCGCAAGTTTGTCCACCGAAGAATCACCTTTCAACCCCGGAGTATCGCCATGAATCGACCTGATGCACCTGCCAGCTCGCGTCGCAGCTTTCTCAAGCGTAGCAGCCAGGCGGTAGCCGTTTCCGCCTTGGCCGGAACCGCCATTCCGCGTGTTCACGCGGCCGAAAACAATCTGATACAAATCGCCTTGATCGGCGCCGGCGGCCGCGGTACAGGGGCGGCAGCCAACGCTCTGTCGGTCAAGAACGGGCCGATCAAATTGGTGGCCTTGGCCGACGTGTTCGAGCGCAAGCTGGCCAACAGCGCGGCTTCGCTGAAGAAGCAATTCGGCGAGCGGGCCGACGTTCCGCCGGAACGGATTTTCCTGGGCTTCGACGGCTACAAGAAAGCCATGGATTGCCTGCGTCCGGGCGACGTGGCTATTTTCGCTACTCCGCCGGCCTTTCGCTGGGTGCATTTCGCTTACGCCATCGAAAAGGGCTTGCACGTGTTCATGGAAAAACCTGTCACCGTCGATGGCCCCACGACCAAGAAAATGCTCGAACTGGCCGACAAGGCCGACAAGAAGAATCTTAAAGTGGGCGTGGGCTTGATGGTCCGCCACTGTCGCGGACGGCATGAGCTGCTGAAGCGCATCCGCGACGGCCAAATCGGCGACATCATCTCTATGCGCGCCTACCGGATGGGCAGCGGCGGCGGCAGCGCAGGGCCCAAGCCCGATAATATTACCGAACTGCTGTATCAGGTGCAGCGGTTCCATGCCTTTCTGTGGGCCAGCGGAGGCGTGTACAGCGACTTTTACATCCACCAGATCGACGAGTGCTCGTGGATGAAAGGGGCTTGGCCGGTACGGGCGCAAGCCGTGGGCGGACGACACTACCGCGGAAATTCGCTGGACCAGAACTTCGACACCTACTCGGTCGAGTACGTGTTTCCCGACGGCACTCGGCTGTACTACTACGGCCGTCAAATGCCCGGCTGCCACAACGAGTTCGCCAGCTATGCCCACGGCAGCAAGGGATCAGCGGTCATTTCCACCTCCGGTCACGCGCCTGGCAGGGTGCGGATCTACAAGGACCATAACATGGCGGCGGACGCTTTGGCCTGGGCGTATCCGCAGCCGGAGCAAAGCCCGTACCAGCTCGAATGGGACGACTTGATCGAGGCCATCCGCAAAGACCTGCCATACAACGAGGCGCGTCGCGGGGCGGAGGCCAGCTTGGTCACATCGATGGGCCGCATGGCCGCGCACACCGGGCAGATAATCACCTACGAGCAAATGCTCAACTGCCCGCACGAGTTCGCCCCGGAAGTCGACAAGTTGACCATGGATTCGCCTGCGCCGTTGCGGCTTGGGGCGGACGGGAAGTATCCTTGCCCGCAACCAGGCGTGCTGAAAGATAGGGAATACTGAAGCACGCTGGACGATTCTGAAGCACGCTGGATGATTCTGAAGCACGCCGGAAGATACTGAAGCGCGCTAAAGTATAGGGGAATACTGATCAGCCCGGCAGCAGCGCCCACGGCCAGATTATTCCGGTCGCCGCCCGAAACATCTTGTTGTTCACCGACCAGGGCCACGCCCGCCGCCGCTGTATCGTCCAAGGAAGGCCTAGAGCAGAAGGCCTGGAGCATTAGACAAGCGCGACTATGGGGTGCCGGCCGAGAAGCGCCCGCGGGAAACCGCCGGGGTTGGGCAGCGCTCAGCGTCTGGCTTCGCGGACCAGGTGGCCTAACTCGGGCAGGATCAGTTTCTCCATCGCCAGTTGTACCGCCGCAGGCGAGCCGGGCATAGTCAGCAGCACTTTGCTGCCCAGCAGGCCGCCGATAGCGCGGGTAAGCATCGCGGCCGGGCCAACCTGCTGGTAGCTGAGCATACGAAGCAGTTCGCCATAGCCGGGCAGCCGTTTGTCCAGCAGGCCGTCGACCACCTCGAACGTTTGATCTCGGCTAGAAATTCCTGTGCCGCCAGTCAGCAGGATGGCATCGACATCGGCCCGGTCGCGCAGCTCCAGCAAAAGTCGACGGATTTGATCGGCCTCATCAGGCACGATCCGCCGCAGCACTACGCTGTGGCCGGCAGCAGCGAGCATCTCGGCCAGCGTGCGTCCGCCCACGTCGGTCTGCTCGGTGCGCGTATCGCTGACGGTTATCACCGCGCAGCCGACCGCTGCCGGCGCTTGGCGGCGATGCTGCTCGGGCACTGAAGCAGCCGCTTGGTCTTCAGTCATGTGCTTAGCCCGGAACAACGGCTCAGTTTTCCACCCCGAACTTGTGTATGGTGATGTGATGATAAGTTTCACCGGGCTTGAGCAGCGTCGATGGGTACTCGGGGCGATTAGGGGAGTCGGGATAGTACTCGGTTTCCAGACAGAAGCCGTAGTGCTTCTCGTAACTGATGTTGCCGCCGGCAGCAGTGATCGACCCGTCCAGGAAGTTCCCGGTGTAAAACTGGATGGCCGGCTTGGTGGTGCGGATTTCCATCGTACGGCCGCTCTTGGGCTCGACTACCCGGGCCGCCAAAGCCAACTTCTCCTCCGGACTGCGGCGGAGGATGTAACAGTGGTCGTAGCCGCCCTCGACCTGGTCGATGCGCGAACCGATGGGTTGCGGCATGGTGAAATCCATCGGTGTGTCCTTTACGCTCCGTGGCTCGCCCAGCGGTATTAGCGTATCGTCCACAGGCAGGAACCGGTCCGCATTGAGCATCAGCACGTGGCCCAGGATGTCGCCTGCGCCTGCCCCGGCCAGGTTCCAGTAGGCGTGGTTAGTCAGATTGACGTGAGTAGGCTTGTCGGTGGTGGCCTGGTACTCGATCTTCAACTCGTTTTGGTCGTTGAGCGTGTAGGTAACCGTGACCGACAGTTTGCCCGGATACCCTTCGTCGCCATCGGGGCTTTCGTGCTTGAGCACCAGGCCGCTATAGCCGTCGCCTTCGATGGGGCTTGCCTGCCAGACGTACTTGTCGAAACCCTTGATGCCGCCGTGCAGATGGTTCGGGCCGTTGTTGGTGGCCAACTTGTACTCCACGCCGTCGATAACGAAACGCCCCTTGGCGATTCGATTGGCATAGCGGCCCACAATGCAGCCGAAATACGGATGACCGGCCAGATAGTCTTCCAAGCTGTCGCGGTAAAGGGTAATGTTGGCCAGCTTTCCGTTGCGGTCCGGAGTTTCTACAGCGGTGATTATGCCCCCATAGGTAATTATCCTAACCTTGACCCCGGTAGCGTTGGAAAGCGTGTACTGCTCTACCACGGTGCCGTCCGGCATTTTGCCGTAAAGTTGCTTGGTCATTCGTTCTCCTACCTTGTCGGTTGGCTGTGTTGGTGGCGATGGTTCTTTCGGGTCTTTCGGCAGTTGAGCCTCGGGCGGCTGCGGTTTGTCTTGCGGCTTCGGCTGGGGAGGAGTTTCGGGCTTTTCGGGCACGCTGGGCGGCTCCGGCTGGGTGGGCTTTTCGGGTGGCTGCGGCTGCTTGTCGGGCGGTTTGGACTTCGTATCGGCACCAATTTGGGTCGCCTTGTCAGGCTTCCCGTCGCCGGCCTTTTTCCCGTCGCCGGCCGGCCCCGAACATCCGTTAATCGCTAGCGCCACCACGCACACCGCCGCCCAATGCCACGAAAGCGCTTTCATATCCTGCTCCCAATTTACCCGATCTATCGCGCAGCGCCGGCAATCCCGGCTTAGCTACCACCGACACGAACAGGGACATTACGCCAACAGCGTAATAGCGCGAACAGTTTCATGCAGATCGAAGCAGTAACCTCATATTGGAGAAGCGGTAACTCGTATTGAAGAAGCAGTAACCTCATCTTCAAACAGTAATGTCGAGAAGCAGTATCATCTGTTCGCCTCAGCTTTGCAAGCATGGCCCCGAAAGAAGATCAACGATATGCTCGGCCAGCGCGCCGGCCGTGCGCTGGTCGAAGCGGGCCAAGCCGCTGCCAGGGCTTGCCGGCTGCACAAGAACCACTGTGGCACGCCCGGCGATTTCCACCGGCAGCGGAAACAACCGACGCTGCTGGTCGACGACCAGTGTGCCGGGCAAACGCCCCATTTCCCGGGCCACTACCACCAGCAAATGTTCGCACATCCCGACTTGGGCGATCAACCTGGCGGGCGTGATAGCGCCGGGCTGGCTTTCGGCCTTTACCGCCCAAACCCTACTGTGCAACTCGTTCCTGACAAACCATCCCAGGCCGTCGCGGGGGTCTAGCGCTCCTCCGGCCAGCAGCAAAGCAAATTGTCTTCCCTGCTGGTCGGCCGCTACCAAACTGGTAACCATGGGTTGTTTGGGCGGACCATGAGATTGATCATCCACGCGGATTGGGCAGCAGAACGCTGCATCGAGGATGTCCATGATTTCTCGGTCGGCGAACGGTTCGATCGCGTAATAGAAGATGCCCAATTGGCGATAGGCCCTTTCGGTCTGGGGCGAAGAGCCGAGCACAACGGTCTTCAACTCCGGCGCGAAGCGTGTGGCATTCCTTACTAGTTCCAAGCCGGCATCGCCCAGCGAAACCGCGTCGACCAGCAACAGCAAAGCGGAAGCATCCGGTAACAGCGGAGCCATCTCATCCCAATCGCGCACACAGCAAACTTCGCAACCCAAGCCGGCAAGCACTGACACTTGTTGCCCAGCCGAGCTTTCGTCTCCGCTTGCCAGTATCACCCTGCGCGGTCGGGACCGAAGCTGGTCGATTTCCAGCGTGTCGGGCCGCACCTTGGCAATCCAACCTGTTCCCAACGGATCTTCCCATAACACCGATACGTGGTGCTCTAGAACCTGGTTGACCTCGGTGACCACTCCGCACACCGGCCCCGGCGTCAAGCGCAGGCATTTTTCGTAGGCCATCAGAGCGGCAAGAGGCAGCCCGCGGAACACCCTATCGCCCGGCGAAGGCAGTTTTATCTGGTCGGTCATGGGCATCAGCGCCGAGGGCAACACCGCGCCGACGCACACCAGTTGCTCGGCGTCGGTGGCCCACCACGACTCCTGGAAAAACTTGGCTTGCCGTGCCGCCGGATGCCAAGCCGGTGGCTGCGCCGGCGCCTGGCCGGGCGTCTGTATGGCCGGGTGGACAGAGGCGTCCACCAATCGGCGCACTGCCTGCACCAGTTCTTCGGGCGTAAAGGGCTTAGTGATGTAATCGGCCGCACCCAGTCGGACTGCGGCTTGGGCGCTGGAAAAACTGGGGTAACCAGTTATCAGCAGCACTGGCAGATCGGCCTTCTGGCAGCGCAGGCGGCGGAGAAACTCCAACCCGTCGATGCTCGGCATACGGATGTCCAGCACCACCGCGGCATAGTCTTTTTTCAGGGCCAGTTCCAGCCCTTCGAGCGGGTCGGTGGCTTTATCGACCAGGAACCCTTCGGCGCCGAATATGCGACGGCATCCTTCGCATACCACTTCTTCATCGTCAACGACCAGCAACCTGGCGGAATGGCTCATTGCCCGCTCCCCGGCTCCACTGCTTTAGCGGTCCCCTCGCGATTATCTTGTATCTTGCGTCCGGCTGCTCCGGCCAGGCTCGGAGGCGCACACGCGGAAGCCCAGGCTATTGCTCGCCGCGGAGCAGTTGCGCCGTCAAGCCGTGTTTTCGCAGCAGCGCGTGCAAATTAGTGCGCTGTATGCCGATGGCGTCGGCCGCCCGGCTGACATTCCCCTCCCACTTCCTCAATACCTCTATCAAAAAGCGCCGCTCGAGCTGGTTGACGGTAGCCTCTTTCACTTGGCGCTTCAGTCGTTTGAACTCGACCCAACTGCGGGGCAACTCCCCTGCCGAAGGCTGCGCCGAGACCTGGCGGACTTCCGCCGGGACGTGCTGCAACTGGATTTGCTCGCCGTCGCACAGCAGTGCCATCCGCTCGACCACGCTGCGCAACTGACGTACATTGCCCGGCCAGTGGTAGCTTTCTAACTGGGCCATCACCTCCGGCGCGAAGCACCGCACCGGCAATTGGTGGGCAGAGCGAACTTGTTCCAAGAACGCCACTGCTAGCTTGGGAATGTCGCCCAGGCGTTGCCGCAGCGGCGGAACCACAATCTGGATGGCCGAGAGGCAATGATACAAGTCTTCCCGAAAAACGCCTTTCTGCACCATCTTCTCCAGATTTCGGGCGGTGGCCGCCACCAAACGCACATCGGTCTGCTGCGCAGTGTTTGCACCGTTGGGCTGTCGCTGAGGCTGCCCCTGATCGGACTGCCAGAAACGCGCCTGCCCCTGATTGGACTGCCAGAAACGCGGCTGTCCCTGATTGGACTGCCAGAAACGAGGCTGCCCCTGATTGGAC
This sequence comes from uncultured Pirellulales bacterium, assembly GCA_938015445.1. Lineage (GTDB taxonomy): Bacteria > Planctomycetota > Planctomycetia > Pirellulales > Thermoguttaceae > CALLPE01. Next base: position 10,602 of record CALLPE010000010.1, on the reverse strand, counting down.
TCCAGAAAAGCAAAAAGTCTTCCTTGGACTTGAGGTTCCAGCCGGGCGATTTCGTCCAAATAGACGGTTCCCCCTTGCGCCTGCTCGAACAACCCCTGCTTTAGCAAGCGGAAGCCAGGAGCAATTTGCTTCTGCTGTCCGAACAGTTCGCTTTCCAACAGCGGCCCCGGCAATGATTTGCAGTCGCATTGCAGAAACGGCCGGTCTTTTCGCCGGCTGAGGCGATGGATCGCCCGGGCCACCATGTCTTTGCCGGTGCCGGGTTCACCGATTATCAACACCGGTGCGTCGCATCGGGCCGCCCGCTTTATCGACGCGAAGACGCGCTGCATCGCCCGGCTTTCGCCCAGTATGCCTTCCAACCCCTCGCTCAACTGAAGCTGCTGGCGCAAAGAGGCCACTTCTTTCAACAAGGCGGACCGTTGGCAAACCTTGTCCACGATCAGCCGCAATTGTTCGGGCGTAAACGGTTTGGAAACGTAATCGGCCGCACCGAGCTTCATGGCATCGACTGCCGATTCCACCGTGGCGTAACCGGTAAGCACTATCACTTCGGCAGGCACCGCCGCGTTTTTTATCTGGCGCAAGATTTCCATGCCTTCCAAGCCGGGCATGACCAGGTCCAGCAGGATGACGTCGAAGTTGCCCGACAGCGCAGCTTGCAAACCGGCATGGGGGTCTGTCAGGCTTTCCACTTCGTACTGCTTGCCGGCCAGGATGCGCTGGCAACTGACACCGATCACTGGTTCGTCGTCGATCACCAGGATGCGCTGCTCTGGCATTCTCTCCCCCACTGTCCGACTTCAGAAGTGGCACAACACGCTCGTACCGCAGTGCGGCCGCGCTACGCAACTGGGCGAAAAGTGCATTCTACCGCAAACAGCAGCGGGGTGGCACGGCTGGCTCGCTCAGCCCTTGCACTCCATCGCTACACCGCAAGCGCCAGTGCTCAGCCGTGCAATAACGGCAGCACTCTACGGCTGGCTTGTCCGGCCGGGCATCTCGGTAGCCAGTGGCGAGCTATAACAGGCTGTAGCAACACGGAAATCCAAAAATGTTTGGTTAACAACCTGCTAGGGCTACAGGGCCAGCAAAGCTAGTTTTGTTAAAGGCTCCCAATCGATTCACAACAGCACTACCGTACCTGCCAGCAGTGCCACCAAAACGGTGGCACCCAAAAGTTGTGCGAAAAGCCCCATCGGCACACTATTGCTGCTGGGACAACGTTTTTTCGATCTTCGCCCAAGTGTCCACCAGCTTGACTGTGCGATTGAAGACCAGCAGCTCGGGGGTGGAATCGGGATCGACGCAAAAGTAACCCACGCGCTCGAACTGATACCGCTCGCCCGGCCTCGCTCCGGCCAACGATGGCTCCGCGTAGCACCTCACCCGCTGCAATGAGTTGGGATTGATGTTGGCTTTGAAGTCCAGACCTTCGGGCACATCGTCGGGATCGGGCTTGGTGAACAGATGCTCGTAAAGCCGGGCTTCGGCCTTGATGGCATGTGGGGCCGAAACCCAGTGGATCGTGCCCCTGACTTTTCTGCCGTCGGGGGTATCGCCACCGCGGGTGGCCGGGTCGTATGTGCAGTGTACTTCCACGACTTGGCCGGTGGCCGGGTCTTTGACCACATCGGTGCAGGTAATCAGGTAGGCCCAGCGCAGCCTCACCTCCTGGCCAGGGGCCAGCCGGTAGTATTTCTTGGGAGGTACTTCGCGGAAGTCGTCTTGCTCGATGTAAATCTCCCGGCAAAACGGCACCTGCCGGACGCCCATGCTCGGGTCTTCTGGATTGTTGACTGCATCGAGCATTTCGACTTTTCCTTGCGGGTAGTTGTCGATAAGGACCTTCAGCGGCCTCATGACAACCATTGCTCGCGGCGCACGCTTGTTAAGGTCTTCGCGGATGCAATGCTCCAACAGGGCAATATCGACCACGCTGTCGGTCTTGGCCACGCCGATGCGTCGGGCGAAACTACGGATGGCCTCCGGCGTGTACCCGCGACGCCGCAGCCCGCAAATGGTGGGCATCCTCGGGTCGTCCCAACCGCTGACGTACCCCTGGCGCACCAGCTCCAGCAGTTTGCGCTTGCTCATCACTGTGTAGGTGAGGTTGAGGCGGGCAAACTCTATTTGCTGCGGATGATGAATACCCAATTGCTCGATAAACCAGTCGTACAGCGGCCGGTGATTCTCGAACTCCAAGGTGCAGATCGAATGCGTAATCCCCTCGATCGAATCGCACTGCCCGTGCGCCCAATCGTACGTGGGATAGATGCACCATTTATCGCCGGTGCGGTGATGTGTGGCGTAGATGATTCGATACATCACCGGGTCGCGCATATTCAGGTTGGGCGACGCCATGTCGATCTTCGCCCGCAGCGTGCGCGAACCTTCGGGAAACTCCCCGGCTCGCATCCGCTGGAACAGATCGAGGTTCTCTTCCACCGAGCGGTTGCGATACGGGCTTTCCCTGCCCGGCTCGGTCAACGTACCCCGGTACTGCCGGATTTCCTCCGCCGATAGATCGCACACATAAGCCTTGCCGGCCTTGATGAGCTGTATCGCCCATTGGTAAAGCTGCTCGAAGTAGTCGGAAGCGTAGTACTCGCGATCCCCCCAGTCGAACCCCAGCCAGCGGATGTCCTCGCGGATCGACTCGACGTATTCCACTTCCTCCTTGGTCGGGTTGGTGTCGTCGAACCGCAGGTTGCACAACCCGCCGTACTCCTCGGCAATGCCGAAGTTCAAGCAGATCGACTTGGCATGACCGATATGCAGATAACCGTTGGGTTCCGGCGGAAACCGGGTGTGTACTCGACCGCCAAACCGGCCGGTGCGATTGTGCTCGTCGATGATCTCGCGGATGAAGTCCGTGCCGCGCGATTCCCGTACTGACATAGCATCGTTCCTGCCTGTAATACTACCACCGCAAATCCCTGTGGGCCGACACCGTTGCACCGCAGAGCGCAACAGCTTACGGGCCGCTCATTTCTTTCTGCCCAAGCAAAGTATAAATGCGCCCGAAGCCGCAAGTTTACCAATAAGCGTCGATTGGCCAAAGTGGCTTACCGCCGTGTAAGCGTCGGATGGCCAAAGTGCCTTAAGGCCAGGTGATCTCAGTGTTACAGCAGCGCCAGTGCGCGGTCGATGCGGCTAAGGCACCGCTGGCGGCCCAGTATGGCCAGCGTGTCGAACAGACCCATTCCTATCGCCTTACCGGTAACGGCCACACGCAGCGGATGGATAATCTGGCCCGTCTTGATTCCCCGCTCCTGAACGAAGTCGCGGAGCAGTGCTTCCAGCGCAGGCGGCTCGAACTGCTGCACGGCAGCCAGCCGGTCCCGAAACTGCCGCAACAGTTCCGCTGCGTGGTCGGCGCGCAGATTCTTGTCGAAAGCTGCCTGGTCGTAGGGCAGTTCATCGTCGGGCAGGAAGAAATCGGCGAACTCCAGAATGTCGCCGGCGATGGTTATCCGATCGCCTGCCGCCCGCACCACCTGCGCCACTTGCTCGCGCACCGCTGCCGATGCGTGGCTTATCAGCCCTGCGCCTTGCAAAAAAGGCAGTACCAGCTCCACTTTTCTTTCCGGCGGCAGTAGTTGCATGTGCCGCTGCTGAAAGGCCATCAGCTTTTTGGGGTCGAAGCTGGCCGGGGCCTTGTTGACCCGCTGGAGCGAGAATTTCTCCACCAGCTCGTGCCGCGTGAAATGCTCGGTGCGATCGTCCAGCGACCAGCCCAGCAGGGCCAAGTAGTTGATTATCGCCTCCGGCAAAAAGCCGATCCTTTCGTAAAACTCGACCATCACCGGGTTGAACGACTCGCCTGGCTGTGGGCAACCCAAGGCGCGTAAGATTTTCTCGCCGTGGGCGACCAGTTCGGCGAAGTCGCGATTCTTCAAATATGTTTTGAGCTTCCGCTTGCTAAGTTTGTTCTTGCTGCCCGGCTCGGCCACAAACGGCAGATGGGCGTATTGCGGCTGCCGGTAACCAAGGGCCTGGATGATGAACACCTGCCGAGGGGTGTTGGAAAGATGCTCTTCGGCGCGGATCACGTGCGTGATGCCGAAATCCTCGTCGTCGACCACGTTGGCCAAGGCGTACAGGAAAGAGCCATCCGCCCGTTGGATGACATGGTCCTGCTCATTAACCCAATCGAACTCCACCTGCCCGCGAACGATGTCATCCAGCACCAGCTTTCCCTGGCGCGGCATTTTCAGCCGGATAGTGGGCTGGCGTCCTTCGGCCTCGAAACGGGCCTGCTGCTCGGGAGTTTCGGCCATGAAGCGCCGGCTGTAAACGAACAGCCGTTTGTCGCGCTCGGCGGCTTCGCGCTCGGCCTGGATTTCCGCCGCCGTGGCGTAATCGCGGTAAGCCGCCCCACAGGCCAACAAACGCTCCACCGCCGCCCGATAGCGAGCAGTCCGCTGCGACTGATAATACGGAGCGTACGGACCGCCCACTTCCGGGCCTTCGTCCCAGTCGATGCCCAGCCAGCGCAGACCGCGCAGTATCGGTTCTAACGCTTCGGCGACGTTGCGCTGCTGATCGGTATCGTCGATCCGCAAGATGAACTGGCCGCCGTGCTGGCGGGCAAACAGCCAACAGAACAGTGCAGTGCGCACCCCGCCAATGTGCAAGTATCCGGTCGGACTAGGAGCAAAACGTGTGCGAACCGTCATGATTGTGCAGCCGGCTCCAGATGTTGGCGAACACCCCGGTAAATCTCGGCAATCATCGCCATACTCGCCTGGTAATGCAAGACCAGCAGCCGCGGCGCACAGCCGGGCTACGCCCACCAATACCCGTGGCCCTTGCACTCGATATTCCTCGCACGGCCCGTTGGGCTAAGCAGTCCCAATCGGTTTCGGCCGCCACAGCCACACTTAGAGATTTTCTGACAACACCCCCCCTGAAACTGTTTCGGTCAGTAGAGCGCCAAGTTAAAGCCTTTGAGGGTTATGTTTTGTCAGAGCCTGTCAGTACGGATACAACCCCTTGAGTTGCCGTTGATTGCGGGCGGGCAGTTCGTACTTGACGGTTACCGGTTTGTCGCCCACTTCGATGCCGCCCAGCTTCGGGTCCCACAGCCACGTCCACTGGCGCAGCTCGGCCACATCCAACAGCAACCGGTCGAGCACTTTGGTGCGCTTGTCTTTCTGCCAACCGCCGTAGTTCCAGTTATACTGCCAAACCTCGTGACGGATCGTTCCCGTGCCGGGCGTATAGCTGGTGGGCAAGTCGCGGATGAGCATTACCAGCGCGCGGATGACCTTCTTGTCGCCAGTCAGATAAAGCGGAACCACTTTGTTCTCGTAGTGCTTCGACTGCTCGATGTCTTTGAGGACGAACTGCCGGGCCTCTTCGTCGATCGGGCCATCAGGAGGTAAGAAGGGATCGAACTCTTTGACCGGCACGAACTGGAAACCCTCGATCCGCACTTTTCCTTCAGCCAGGATGATCAAGTCGTAGACGCCCTTGGGCAGGTCCTTGAAAACCCACTGCCCGTTGCCCGCAGGCGTAGCCGTGGCGTCTACACGCGGTGAGTCGATGACCGCTTTGGGATCGACCGGCTGACGGTGATTGCCGTCCTGGTCCCAGCGCTGGATAGCACCGACCATTTTTACGCCTTGTACGCCGCCGAGTTCGACGACCAGCTTGCCGGCTTCGGCCTCGGTGGCATTCAGCCAGACAGCTAGTGCGCACCATAAGAACGTACCCACCACCTGCCACGCTAATCGTCGCGCATCCGGTCTTGCCAGCATAATCGTCTCTCCACGGTGTAGTTGTTTCGGACTGGAGCACAGTGACCCGTCAGCCGGAGACTCCGGTACTCGCTAACTCGACGACTTGCTGATCTGCTCCAGTTTCATGTTCTGTGAATGGTCCAGCTTCATGTTTTGCGGGCGGTACAGGTTTCATGTTTTGCGGACGGTGCAGGTTTCATGTTTTGCGCACGGTTCACGTTTCATGTTCTGCCAACGCCCGCGGTTATTAAGCGGGAATTGTTTGGCGCGCTGCTTAGTATGGTTTCTTGGGTGGTGAGGCTGGCATCTTGCCGGCTTCCAATTTGGCGATCATCTCCCGGGCCTGGCCCACCAAAGTGCTGCCCGGATAGTCTTTGACCAGCGACCGCAACGTGGCCAAGGCCCGATCGGTCCGCCCGCGGCGCAACTCGCAGTTGGCCGCCAGCATGAGCACCTGGTCGGCATAGGGAGAATCGGGAGCAGCGGCAATCAGTTGCTCGGCTTGGGCGATGGCCTGCGGATACAATTGTTGCGCTTCCCAAAACTTGGCGTAAAGCAACGTAGCGTAGCCTTCGAGCTTTTCGGTGGGAAAGCGGCGTACCCAGGTGCGAATCTCGGCGGCGGCGCGGTCCAATTGCCCTTGGCGGAGAAACTCTTCGGTCGATCGGCTGTGGGCGCCCAGCCATGCGGTCCGTTCGATGAACCGCTGGCGTGCCGCCAGGATTTCTTCGGCCTGTTGATAGGCTTTTCGAGCGGCCTTGCCGTCGCCGGTAGCAGCGTAGTAGTCGCCCCAAACACGCTGTAGCTCGCCGGTGGCTGTGGGGTTCTTGCGGCCGGCCAGATGCTTGTCGGCCTGTTCCAGCAGCGTCTTGGCAAGCTGCAAATCGAGCAGGTCGTTGATGGCCACATCCGCCGCTTCAGCGGCGCACTGGGCCTTCAGCTCGCCGACGCCTATCCGCTCGACAGCGCCTTGCCAAATCTCCAGCGCCGTCTTGGAATCCAGCAATCGGTTGCGCGCCATCGGCCCGAGAAGTTGCGCAAGCGCGAACAAGTCTTCATCGCCCTTGGCAGCCGACTGGCCCACGAATGCCGCTTTGCCTGCATCGACCGCTTTGCGAAGGTATCGGACGATTTCGGACCGGATTTTCTCTTCCTCGGGCGACCGCGCGACGCGCTGCGTGCGCGGCGTGGGCGGTTTCGCCCCAGGTTCCTGAGCGGCTGCGGCCTCGGCCTCGGCTTTGACTTTGGCCTCGGCGTCGGCCTTTGCTTCCAAATCGGCTGCCTTTGCCTCGAAGGCCAGGACAAGCTGCCGCAACGATATGGCATCCAACTTGCCAGCCTCGTACGTCTCTAGCACCGGCAGATAGTCATCCAGTTTGTGGAACTTGTCTTTGTCGCGGGCCGTCAGCTTCGGTCTATCGACGTAGATGCGATGGGTTATCTCCACCGGCTTGCCGACGCCACGGCGGAAGGAAAGCGTGACCGGATACAGCCCAGGCCGCAAATACACATGATCCACGTTCAGTTGCTCAGCGGTCTGGCCGTCGCCAAAGTCCCAGTGAACTCTGGCGCCGCTGGAAAGCGACTTGGGCGAGGCATCGCGGAACGACACGCCCACCAACGGCACAGGGTTATCGGGCAGCGGCACATCGCCGGCGATTTTCATCACGAAGTCGGGAAGCACCTTGACGGTCCGCGTGCTGGGTGGGCTGACCGGCAAACGCACCACCGCGCCGGCACGAAACACCTCCGGCGGAATGGCCGCTGGCTTTGGCTTTGCCTCCGGCGGATCGACCTCCCAGGCCGCCACCATCATCGCCGCCGAACCGCCCGCCGCGTGGTAATACTCGAACTTGTACACGCCGGGGCCCAATTTGATGTCGCCTCGGCTGCCCGGTCGGGCGTCGCGCGCCGGACCGTGATGACCGGGCGCCGCAATCACCACCTTGCCGTCTATCAGCAGGAAACTGCAATCCTGGCTGGAGGTCATAAAACCGTACGTGCCAGCGCGGTCGATGTACAGATAACCGCTGTAGCGGCTCAAAAACGGCTCGCTCCCCAGCGAAAAAGGGTTGCCGGCGTGATGCACCCCATCGACGAAGTCGGCCCCAATCGGCTGCGACGACTCGAACGCTTTGCGCACCGACTCCAAATTGTTGAAATCGCAGTTCTTGAAGTGTCGGGTCTCCAGCAGCAGGCCTTCGCGGTGAACCAGTTCGGGCACTTTTTCGGTCGGCGGCTGACCGCCGTAGCAAATCTCGTATTCATCCTGCCCCTTGGTTAATTGGAACGCCAACCGGCAATAATCGCCCGGCCCGAGCTGAAGCACGCGCATGGGCACCAGCACTTCCCGGCGCGTGTACACCGCGATGTTTTTTCCGTCGGGCGTGATCTGGCCATGATGGAAGAACTCGATTACTGCAATTGTGGCGGTGGTGCCGCTGGGCACGGTGACGGTGCGCATGGTGGTGAAGTCGGCCCCGGAGCGGCGAAACCCCTCGGCGGCAGCCGCCTGGCCAACGGCTCCGTACAACCCGAGCATTGCCACCAAAGCCAGCATCCCCACCCAATTACGCACCGCAGCCACAGCCAGCCTCGACGCACACCGCGTTGCGTCCTGAACGAAGCCCGGCCACCCAATGCTACAAACCCGCTGCGCAACAGCGTTGCAGTCTGCGCCGTCGCACACGCAGAATTGGGACCGTGGGCGGGAATAGACTTGAGTATGCCGAAGCATCTGCGAAGTGGTCTTTCGATCCGGTCGGGCCCACGCTGTGCGCAGCCAAAGCATTTTTGTGCCCCTTCTAGTATCCGAAGAAAACGCGCAACTTCCCCCGTCGCGCACCCACTGAATTGTAGCTTCACTGTGCGGCCGCCATTGCCCGGCGCCCCCCCATAAATTAATCTATAGTGTTGGCTAGAGGAAATACAGGAGCCAAATCCTTTGATGTCCACTGCTTCTACGCAACAGATCAGTCCTGAAGAAGCCGTCCGCCGTGTGGCCCAGGCCCGTGAAGCCCTGGTCAGCGAAGTGCACAAGGTGATCATCGGCCAGGACGAGATGATCGAACAGATGCTCATCTGCCTGTTTGCCCGGGGCCACTGTTTGACGATCGGCGTTCCAGGGCTGGCAAAAACGCTCACTGTGGCCACGCTCGCCCAAGCGCTGCGGATGAAGTTCAGCCGCATCCAGTTCACGCCCGACCTGATGCCCTCGGACATCACCGGTACGGAAATCATCGACCAGGACCCTGCCACCGGGCAGCGGACGTTTCGGTTCGTGCGCGGGCCGGTGTTTGCCAATATCGTGTTGGCCGATGAAATCAACCGCACTCCGCCGAAGACCCAAGCGGCGTTGCTCCAGGCGATGCAAGAGTACGAAGTAACGGTGGCCGGACAGACGTACAAACTCGAGCAACCGTTTTTCGTGATGGCCACTCAGAACCCGATCGAACAGGAAGGCACCTATCCTCTGCCGGAAGCCCAGTTGGACCGTTTCATGCTTTCGATCAACATCGGGTATCCCACGCGGGCTGAGGAGCGCGAGATCGTTATGTCCACCACGCAGGTCTCGCGGCACGAGGTTCGCGCCGTGTTGCACGCCCAGGACATCCTTTGGATACAACAGCTTGTCCGCGCAGTGCCGGCCAGCCAGCACATGGTCGATTATGCGGTCGACCTGGTGCGCGCCACCCGGCCCAAAGAACCCCCCAGCCCCGAGTTCGTCAAAAACTGGCTGGCCTGGGGCGCCGGGCCGCGAGCAGCCCAATACTTGATCCTTGGGGCCAAGGCGCGTGCCATCATGCACGGCCGCTACGCGGTGACTGCCGAAGACATCCGCGCCCTGGCGTTTCCGGTGCTGCGGCACCGTATTTTCACCAACTTCAATGCCGACGCCGAAGGAATCGACGTCGATCAGATTATCGAAAAGCTGCTGGAAACCGTGCCCGAACCAACCTACGGTGAAAAAATTTCGCCCAAGCCGAAGACCGACCGACAACCGGCGGCTGCTCCGGCCGCTGCTCCAGCGACGGCCATCCCTCAGCCAGCAGCGGCAGTCGGCTTGCAAGCGCCACGTTTTGGACCCGTGCCAGCGCCGCCGACGGCACCTGTTGCCCCAACAGGTGCTACATTCGTGCCGCAAAGCCCAGGTGCTGCTTCAGTAGCCACCCCGCCTCAAATGCCGACGGCTACGCCGCCCCAAACCCCGGTGACTATTCCCCCGCAAGCGCCAGTGGCTGCGCCTTCTTACCCACCGGCTGCTGCATCGGGCGCACCGTTGGCAAGTCCGCCGGGGACGCCCGCCGCGGGCCATCCGCCGATGGCTACTCCGCCAACCCCTGCGCAGCCCGGACGGCCTACCCCAGTGCCGATTGCTACGCCGCCGGGCGTCGGCAGTCGGGCTGCGCCGGCCAGTCCACCGCCGCCACCACCCCCGCCTTCACGCTGAGCCGTTAACCGCTCCCCTCCAACCGCTCCCACCCAACCTGTGACCAAGCCATAACCATTCTGTCGGATGGTATCCTTCATGGGTTTTATTGCTTGTTTTCTTGCAAGAAAACCCGGAATTTGGATAATGTCGGGATGCGGGGAAGAGGCAACGTATGTGCCCGTACCGGACTGGCTCTTGCTTGTCTTGGAGGCCAAGTCATGTTTAGACTCATTCTCCCCGCGGTTGCACTCTGCGCGATTTTCTTGGCCGCAGCCCCTTCACTCTCCCAGGCCGGGGTGATCCGGCTTCAGGCCGAAGACTTTCACGCCGGGGGCCAGGGCATCGGGTGGAACAACACCACCACTGGCGACCCGCAAGTCTACCGCACGGCAGGACCAGGCCAAGAAATGTGCTCCGACGAAG
>CALLPE010000009.1 GCA_938015445.1 uncultured Pirellulales bacterium | reverse complement strand
CGATCGCACGTGCCGGGCTTGTGGGCAACAAACAAATGGTTTAAACCCCACTGCGTCCAAAAGTACTTTTTCCTGATAGCGACAAATCCTGCACGGCTAAGGCGTTGGCGTATCTCCCAATCCAGCAAGAAGTATGCCTCTTCTTCCTGCATTCCGCGTTCACCGTCAATATCCACGTTGGTCCCAAATACCCTGTCGTATAGCCAAACCAGGTAATGTACAGCAATCTCAGCCGCCGGGTTACCCATGGTTATAATGACCCGCCCGCCCGGTTTAAGGACCCGGAAAGCTTCGGCAAGCTCAAGATCTCTTTTGGATGCGGGGCAATGATTGATACTAGCAATAAAGGTGACTGTCTCGAATGAGGCGTCCTCGAATGGGAAATGTGTCAGGTCTGGGACCAGGTTGGCTGCGGTGAGCCCTTCGTAAGGAAATACGTCGATTCCCTTGCCGTTGCCATTAAGGTATTCGCAAACAAAACGATTATAAGGCCCACAACCTACGTCTAGGCAGTAGCCGGTCACTTCGCGGGCCACATAATCAAAGCGCTCTGAAGCAAGCGATGATAGCCCAAGCCTGTCTTTATGAAACAACAGGATAGCTCGGACAGGAAACGTCAAAAAGTCGAAAAACTTCTTCAGCGAGGTCCTGCGCATGGTAGGGTTGTTAGCGTCGGATCTGCATGTTCAGGCCGAATGGCTGGTCGTTGGGTTGCAGGTCTGTACATGTGCCCCAGAACTGTTGCTGCTGAACGTCAAATCGAAAACTCATTTCGCTCCTCTAACTCATCAGCCCGATCATCGTTGCTGCGCCAGTATAGGGCAGCCCCTTAACTCACTACGTGGTGTCCTGGCGCAGGGCACTGGCGACTGCCAACTCGCGCACCAGTACAGTAACGTGTTCTTCCAATTGTTTGTAGCGGATGTAGTGCTGGTAATGTGCCCAGAGGAAGGCGAAGCTCAGCACGTACAGCACCAGGTCGGTGCCGCGGTGGATGCCCAGCAAAGCGGCTGCCGCCAAGGTTGTATGGGGAATTAGCACCAGGATAAACCCAGTGGCCCAGACGGCCAGAAACGCCAGATCGATCCACCGCCGCAACCGGCGAAAACGGGTCAGCGCCAAGCAGGCCTGTAGTGCACAAAAGGCCGCGAAAATGATCTGAAAGGCGTTCATCAGCACATCCCTTCACCAAGCAAATATCGCATCAGTGTGCCGCGCCCCGGCAGAGCGGTTTGAAACGGGTTCATCGTGTCACCTGCGCGGAAATCACGGCTTGCATTATCAGTGTGCCGGCTACTGAAGTTACGCCCCTGGCGCTCATCCCCGCACCTTGCCGAAAAGGTAATGGAACGCCACGCTGAGGGCATTTAGCCCCTTCTGGCCTTTGGACAGCGTTTCTGCCGAGTATTTAATGGTAACTGGTACCTCCAGATAGCGCAGCCCTGCCCGGCGGATATGGTCGTAAAACTCGGATGCGTGAGCCATGCGGTCTTGGCGGAGCTGAATGTTGTGGGCAGCCTGGCGCGAAATGGCCCGTAGTCCGTTGTGGCAGTCGGTCAGCTTCAGCCCGGAAGTTAACCGTGTAAATACGGTGCCGGCGTACAGTAAAAGACGGCGAAGCGCGGGGAGGTCGGGGGCGCGACCCAGGAAGCGGGAGCCTAGGGCTACGTCGCACTTCCCGGCGGCCAAGGGTTCAAGCAAAGCGGGCAGGTCGGCGGGGTTGTGCTGGCCGTCGGCGTCGAAGGTCACGATGTAATTGGCGCCGCGCAGCAGGCTGTAGGTTATGCCGGTCTGAAGCGCCGCCCCCTGCCCGCGGTTGATCACGTGCCGCAGTACGATTGCGCCGCGCTGGGCGGCCAGTTGGGCAGTCTGGTCGGTCGAGCCGTCGTCGATGACGACGACGTTTAGCCCAGCATAAAGGCTCAGCAGGCCGTCGAGCACCGGGCCGATCCGCGCGGCCTCGTTATAGGCCGGGATGACGACAAACACCTCGGCCGGGTCGACCGGCAGGCGGTCCGACTTTGCAACGGCAGGGGCGGTTTGCGTGCTCATGGGCTATGCGCGGTGCGGTATAGTCTATCGTTAAACGGCAAGTCGGGCATAGTTAAGCGGCAGCTAAACGGCAAGTCGGGTTCTCAGTGACTTGTTCAGCGGCGTGTCGCTGGGCGCGGCTGCTATGCTCGGCATTGATTCGGTTCTGGCACTGCCAGCATCGCAGGCGACAACAAAGCCTGCCCAGCTTCCCAGACAAGCTAGCAGTACGTCGGTCACGCCGGGGTAACGGCTGGGCAGCAGCGCCTGGCCGGTTTCGAGCAGCACGGCCACGACAAACGCCGCGGCAAGCACCGCCGGCAGGCAGGCGCGGCGCGGATGTCGTCCGACCGCGTGCCCGCTATGGCGAGCGGCACGGTGGAGCGGACAGGCAGCGGCCAGCAAAGCCCCCAGCGGCACGAACAGCAAGACTTTAGTGGCGCACTGGTCGATGGCGTTGTACGGGGTAGTGCTTTGGTAGTCGGCCAGCGGCACAAGGCTGACGGCGGCCAGTTTGTCGAAGAACATCTTGCGGCTGAGGTTGAAATCCAGCGGGTGCCAATAGACGAACATCGCCACGCCCAGCCAAGCGGCACCAAGCAGAATCCAAATAGCAACTCGGGGACATCGACGGCCGGCGGGCTGCCATTGCAAAGCGGATGTCGCCCACCATCCGGCCAGCGCGCCACAGGCGCCGGTCAGAATGTCGGTCACATCGGCTGTGCGGCTGAGGACCGCAAGTTGTGCGGCTTCGGCCAGGGCGGGAACCGCGAGGATTAGCACTGCCGGATGCGTCCACCGGCCGGCACGAGGCCGCAAGCTGTGGGTCAGCCGGGCGAGTATGCCCAGCGGAAGATACTGCACGGAGTTGAGCAGCGCCACGTTGAGGGCGTCCAGTGGGCTACTGCCTAGGCCGACCAAGGGCATGAGGTGAACCCCGCCGCCACGCCACTTGCGGTACAGTTCGACCGGCGAAGTGGCAAAATCGAAAGGCACTGTTTGCAGGATTACCAGCAGCAAGATGTAAGCCGGCAGCAGCGCGGCCGCCTGGTCGCGAGGACCTCCGGTGGCGTGCAGGCGCAGCAGGCCATCGACCAGATTTCGTCCCATCACAAACCACACAGCAACGCCCAGCAGTGCGCCGAGCAGTTGCGCAGCGATGTCGGTGCGCGAGGGGGTCCGCGGAGGGAAGAAGGTTTGGGCGAACTCGACCGTCACCGAAAGCGCTGCGCAGGCCGCGACCGCCGTCAACGCTGCCAGTACAGCCGCCAAGACCGACCGCCGATATGCAATCGCTCCGGTAAGCAACATGCCTAGCGGAGCCATAAGAAGGACGTTGACGGCCACGTCGGAGCGGGAAGTGTGGTAATGGGTGTGACTTAAAGTATGACCGAAGCGGGCGACAGCATCGGACCAGGGCATTGGCCGAAAGGCAAATGGCAAAAGGCTGCCGTACACCACAAAGGCAGCGTACAGTCCGGCGACGACAAGCAGCAGCCGGCGGAAGCGCCGATGAGCGGCATCGGGACGAAGCGCGTTGTGCAGTGTATCGTCCATCAGGTGTTACGGCGGTCCTTGGGCAGTACGGCCAAAGGAGGCTCGAACGTTGGGCGAGGCTTGGCGGCTTGCGCTGGTTGGGCGGACAGTTGAGCGATTTGCAGCCGATGCTCGGTCTGGATGCAGTCGGCGCGGTGGGCTTCGTCACTGCTGTCGAGACCCAGCAGCCGGTCCAGCGTGCGCAATTGATCCTCCCAGCGATGGTGCTCTTGCACGTAAGCGCGGCCGGCTTGCCCCAACCTGACTCTTAGTTGCGGGTCGTCGAGCACGCTCAGCACTGCGTTTACCCATTGGTTGGTGTCGGCGGCCTGTAGCAGGTGGACGCCCGGGTGGACGGCCAGCCCTTCGATGGCCTGCGGCGTGGCCACGACGGCCTTGCCCATCGCCAACCCTTGAAGCACTTTGTTCTGGATGCCGCGGGCGATTCGCAACGGGGCCACAACCACGGCGGCACAGGATATGTAAGGGCGAACGTCAGGGACGTCGGCCGCCAGTTGCACGCCAGCGATCGCACCCAGTTTGCGCACCGCTGCCGTGGGATTGCTGCCGACGATGTAGAGTACGGTTTCGGGGCGGCGGCGGTGAATTTCGGGCCATACCTGAGTGCAGAACCATTGCAAGCCCTCCACGTTGGCATAGTAGTCCAGCGCGCCGACGAACACGCATGTTTGGGCGCTATTGTCAGCGGCCGCGGTTTCCGCGCCGTAGTATTCCAGCGAAACGCCGTTGGGCATTACGTGAATTGGGGCATCGGGACAGAAGCTGCGGTATAGTTGGGCCTCGGCCTGGCTGACCAACAGAACTGCCTGGGCACGGCGACCAAGGGCGGCTTCGAGCTTGCGCAACCGGCGGCCTTCTAGCTGGTAAATCCAACGCCGAACGCCTGACGCAGCACCGGCGTAGTCGAACCATTTTTGGCTGTCCACGTCCACCAGATCGACGACTATCGGCACATCGGCCAAAGCTGGCAGCCGGGCATACTGGAACATGCTGGAGCAAAAGACCAGTACGGCATCGAAACTGGTATCGGCCGCCCAGCGGCTGATGATGCGCCGAAGCCTTGGCGAGCGGAAGCAGCCTTCGGTGGCCGTTCTGCCGGCCAACAGCGAGCAAGCGCCACGAGCCAAACGCTTGATGTGCGGCACACTAACAGAAGCCACCCGACGGCACCGATCGTTAAGTGTTCTCAACGTTTCGGCTGGAGTTTCCTGAAAATCGAGAAATGCCAGGTGTACGTCGGCCCGATTGGCCAGGTACTCCAGAATGCGGAACGAGCGGATGCGGTCGCCGCGATTGGGTGGGAACGGTACGCGGTGTACCAAGTACAACACCTGCGGACGATACGGTCTGATTGCCTGCGGGGCGATGGTCATATTCGGCGCGTACTCCGTTCCCGTGGGTCGCAAGCCGCTACTTGGTTCCCATGCGGTGCATCAACCGGTGCAACATCCGCGCCTGAAACGAAAAAACACCAACGATGGACGTCATCTTGCTGGCGAAATTGTTTCGCGGCAAAGAATTGCGCGCTGAACCGCGATTGAATACCGGCGTGGTTAACAATAAGTCCTATCGGGTTTATGTTGAATCGAGGCCACATCGGCGCACCGTCTTTCGGCACCTACATCCTTTCGGCGCCTACATCCGCTGGAGGGCCGGGCTATTGCCTGCGGTTTGCGGTCCGGCTGCCGACGTTGAACAAGAGCAAGCTCGCTGGACTGCCGGGCCATTGGCAGACGCTTGGCAGACTTGGTTGGGAAAGCTTGATAACGGTTCCGCGGAAGTACGATCGTCGCTGCAAGCGCGTATAACCGCACTGAGCGGGCCGAAGCGAAACCAGCGGCACAGGGCATCCAGTTTCGATTCGGTGCTGGACAAGTTAACATAATGGCGCCATCGGGAAAGCCGCGAGCCGCAACGGAGTCGTGGTTGCCCTGGGTCGAGTTCCCATGGATGCACATAGCAGACGAAGGGACGGCGCAAGCGACGGTTCAGGCGGTTCAACAGCAATCGAGTCAACCCCAGCGGATAGAGGCGGAAATACCCGCCACCGCCGACAGGAATGTTCCATCGCAAAAACCTTACCACCGGCAATGGGAATTCCCAAATGCTTCCGCTGGGTGTGTGAACCTGGTGCGGCGCCGGATTTGCGTCGGGGATTCCATAGCGGTCGTGGAGAATGGGAAACACGCTGGAATCGTAGCAAAAACCTTCTTCAGCCAGGATTTCCCAAGCCCAGGACGATCGGGCGGTGATAGAAAAGCTCGGAGCCCGATACGCTACCACCGGGCGGCCGATAATCTCTTGAAGCACATCGCGTGATTGGCGCAGGTCTGCGCGGAACTCGTCGGGCGATTGTTGGTAAATCCGCCGATGCCAGAAACCATGCGCGCCGATTTCGTGGCCTTGGTCATGAATGTCGCGGATCAACTGGGGATAGTGCTTGGCGACCCATCCGAGGACAAAGAAGGTAGCGCAAATCTGGTGTCGGCGCAATAGCCGGAGAATGCGATGAGTGTTGGGAACGACGCGGCAGAGCCAACCGTCCCACTGGCAGCGGTCGATGTGCTGCTCGAAGGCCGAAACGTGGAAGTAGTCTTCCACGTCGATCGTAAGCGCGTTGATTATTTCCATGAACGGGAGACACTACAGCCCGGCAGAACCAAGCCCGTCTGGGCCCTTCCGCGCCTTACCGGACGCGCCGCAATTGGTCGAAACGCTGACGGTCAGGACCAACTCCATACAGCAGCTTCCTCCATACAGCAGCTTCAACGAGGTTTGGGGTTTGTGATCACTTGCGGCGCGGGCTGTAGTTTGTCGGCGATTTGCTGGCTTCCGTTCCCATCGGCCGCAGAGTAGCCATTGGCGCCGCCGGGTTGCTGGACGGGCGCGTGGACCGTCTGGCGCGACGCAGCACCGTTGCCGCCCGCGGATGGACCAGCGCCCGACTTAAGGTCCGGAAACTCAGGAACCTCCCGCCGCAGGCCGAACAAGTGCATGGCGACAACCCCAGGACAGCCTAGCAAGCGAACGAAGGTGCATAGCAATATGCGTACATCGAGCAGCAGACCGGCGTGGTTGATGTACTCCAGGTCCAGCACCAGCTTACGCCGCACATCTTCGAGGTTCCTGTCCGGCGGAAGATTTATTTGCGCCAATCCCGTGACGCCCGGGAGAACTGCCAACCGGTCGCCGTAGTTGGGAATCTTCTTAAGCAAGTTGGGCACGAATTCGGGGCGCTCGGGCCGGGGCCCCACCAGCGACATTTCCCCGCGCAGAACGTTGATCAGTTGCGGAAACTCGTCGATGTGCAATTTGCGCAAAAGTTTGCCAAGTAGGGTGACACGTGGGTCATTGGGCTTTGTCCAGGTCGGCCCGGTTTTCTCCTCTGCTCCGTCGATCATGGTGCGAATCTTGTACATCTTGAATACTCGCCCGTCCTTGCCCACCCGTTGCTGCGAAAAAATCGGCGATCCACGTGAAGTTAGTCGGACGAGAATGCCGGCTATGAGAATCACAAACGCACCGGGCACAAGCAAGATCGCCGCCAGCAGTCGCTCGACAAACTGTTTGCGCGCGAAATATCTCGGCGGCTGGATTGTGATGCTAACGGCAATGCGCGGCGGAACGCTTTCGGCAGTCGTGCCACGCTTAAGGTTCTTTTTTTGGCGTTTTCGCGTCGAAACAGACATGATTGATCTCCTCGACCACGCACAAAACAGCCCGCTGCCGAAACAGCCTCATCGCAGTTCCGGATTTAACAACAGGTGCTTGGCAACAGGCAGAAAATCTCGCAAGAACCGCATTCCGGCGTCCTCACGATCTGGACTATCTGCAAGCGGCACCGGAACTGCCAGTTGCAGCTTGTATAACAAAGGCTTTCCCGCGTAAGCCAACCGTGGATGGTCAGCGGCCGTCCACCGACTGCCGTCGTTCCAACCGTAGTAAACTAGCAACGCGCTGCCTTCCAGACGGATAGACCTATGGGTAGTCCGCCAGAACTCGTGCTGTAGGCCGTCGGGAGTCTTCAGCGTCTGGCGTTCTGGGCCGGCAATCAGATGATACTCCCGGCTGGAATAGCACACTTCCGGGGTATGTACCGACATAGGCCCCGCCGGCCCGACGATCAATCCCACTGTGACGATTTCCCGCGTGTCGCGATGAACGTAGTTGCGGATAACGTATCCCGAGCACTCCAGGGCAGCCGCCGCTTCGCCGCTAAGCTCGTGCGAAGTACCAACTTGTTGCCAGTCGCCGATTATGGAGGGAAGGTCTGCCAAAAGGACTCCGGCCTCGGCCAGCTTTGAAGTCTGCCCCCAACGGTTGCTCATCCGCCCATGAAGCACGCCCGACAGAAGCGTGAGGGCAACCAGCACGCTGCCGGCAACGGCGAAGGACACGACATTGTGCAAACTTCTGCGATTAGTCATATTCAGCGCCCGGCGTGCGCCAACAGCTTTTGCTCGAGTTCCTCGAGCAGTCTTTTTTCTAAAGGCGTCAGGATTTGTCGGCTTAGTTCGCTGCGTCTTGCTTTGTCCAGCGCCTGACGCGCCTCGGCAAGCTTGCCGATGCGTTCATAAGCCACGGCCAAGTGGAAGTAATGCCGCGGGTCAGGCTCAGGCAGAGACAGCGATATGGCTTCCAGCAACAGCGGCACCGCATCGGCAGGGCGACCGTCCAGGAGGTGTATCATAGCTTCGGTATCGCGGAATCCCGACTGCGGGCCGGCTATCCGGATGGCCTGCTGGATGTACTTGAGCGCCTCGGCCCTTTTGTCCGGCAGTTCGCTGTACAGCGTGGCCAAATTGTTCATGGCCACAACGTCTGTCGGCCTAAGTTGCAACACGCGCCGGTACAGCTCAATCGCCTCCTGCGTTCGTCCCTGCACCACGCGGACGTTCCCTAACTTACTTATCAAATCCGCACTGTCGCCGTACTTTGACAGAGCTTCGGCAAACAGTGGTTCGGCCGCTGCGAAATGCTCCGGTTTAGCTGGCCCGCTGACCAGTACGATCGCCGTTGCCGTTGCCTGCTGCAACAAGGCGTCGGCTGCGCGGGCCGACGAAACGCCTGCCTGCCGGCACAACTGAAGAGCTTCGTCCATGCGCCCTTGTTGGGCCAAGCACAGCGCTAAAGGCTCGATGCGGGCCGGCCAGGCTTGCATCGCTCGACGATACCACTTCTCGGCAAGCGTGTGCTGTTCCAAACCCGAAAAAACGCTTCCGACGGCAAAGCACACTTCGGCCTGGCGTTGTGTCCAGAGCTTCTGCTGGGTAGGCCCAACTTCCAGGCTGGCCAGCCGGTCAAGCGACTTCAGGCCAAAATCTTCGATCAGTTGCGCGGCTTTCTGTGCGGCGTCGGTACGGATCGCTTTAGCCGTATCCTCCGGCTTGCCGACGGCTTCCTGCTCGGCTTTCGCCAGCAGCCAGCGCGCCCGCAGGGCCACCGGTTCGATCGTGTCGGGCGAAGCGGCCTCTAATCGCTGGAGCCACGGCAGCGCGTCGTCCAATGCCTTGTGACGCAGCAACATCGCCACATAAACGGCCAGATAACTGGGGTGTGGGTTTTCCCGCCCCACCAACAACAACAGTTGATCTCTGGCCGCCAGAGGTTTACCTTCTGCTTCGTAGATTTGCGCCAAGGCCAGCCGATCGCCGGGCGCAGCGGTCTTCGGATCAGCGACCAGCTTCTCCAAGAGTTGCTTGGCTTTTGCGCGGTTTTCCAAACCGCCCCGCCGCACCAAAAGCATCGCTTGCAAGCGCTCGTCGAGTTTGGCCATGTCCGCGTCTGCCGACGGATGCGCCAGCAACTGCTGCGCTTCGCGCCAATGACTTTCGCCGCCCCGGGCAGCCAGCATCGCGGCCAGCGCACGCCGCGCGGCCGAAGCGTTCGGGTCCAGTTGCAGAGTGCGGCGCAAGGCCTTTTCGGCTTCCTCCGCGTGCCCAGTGTTCATCAACAGCAACGCCAGGCGCAACTGGAGGCCAGCGTTGTCGGGCGCAATCTTGAGTGCCTCGCGATACGCCGCCCGGGCTTGCTCAAAGTCTCCGATTAACTCGTATCCCTGAGCAAGCGCCGTCGCCCGAGCTTCGTCGCTGAGCTTAACTTTGGCGACCAATTCACCCAGTGCCTCGCGGGCGCGATCGACCTGCCGCGTGCGGGCGTAAAAACTTACTAACGCGTTGTGCGTGCGGATGTCCCCCGGCGCAAGTTCCACTGCATGGCGGAAGGCCAATTCCGCCTCGTCGTGATCGGCTGAAGCCAACAACATCTGTCCCAACCACACGTGAGCCATCGGGTCGTGTGGCCGGGCCTGCACGTTGCGGCGCGCCGCCGCTAAGGCCCTGTCCCACTGACCGGCTGTGGCCGAGACCGATATGTCCAAGCCGCTTAGAACTGGCGATGAAGGTATCTGCTCTTCCAGTTGAGCCAAGTACTCCTGCGCTTCGACGATTCTTTGCGAGCGATAAAGCGCTGCGATAAGCTGCTCAAATACGCTCACGCGACGATCGCCAAGACGGATCGCCTGCTTGTAGCCCTCGATGGCCGCTTCCGGCCGGCCGCGGCGCGATTGGATGATGGCGTTGAGCAAATGCACAGACGGCCAGTCGGGACGCAACGAAGCCAACTCGGCTTGAAGCCCCACAGCTTCCTGGAAGCCGGGTGAGTCGACGGTTTTCTCCTGCCTCACCAAACGAACAGCACGGTAGTAGCGCCAAAACGATCCGCTGGGGCCTTCCAGCTCACGCAGCAGTTGTTCCCATCGCTCCAGGTCTGCGTAACGTCCCACGTCGTCGGCCATTTCGGCCAGTTGCACCAGTAGCGGCACCCTTGCCGGGCCGGTCACTTCTTGTTGCAGCGCCTTTAGCTCGTCGTAAGCCTGCTCCACCCGACCTTGGGCCAAGCTGACCTGCGCCATCTCCCGACGCAAAGCCACACTGCTTGCCAAACCAGCCGAATCCAACCGCTTGAGAATCACCTGCCGGGCTTGGTCGAACTGCCCGCGGGCCGCCAGCAAACGCGCTTTCACCACCGCCGCGCGATCGGTTTCTCCCGGTACTTCTTCCAGAGCCGTCATCGCGCGATCAGCGTCTTCGGGGCAACCGAGTTGCTGGTATAAAGGAACCAGCGACGCCAAAAGCTCGGCGCTTTGAGAATATTGTTTTTCGGCGTCGCGAAGAATTTGTGCCGCCGCGCGTCTGGCGTCGGTCAGCTCGCCCGCTTCCGCTCCGCGCAGCAAAGTTGCCTCGGCTGCCACAAGGGAGATTCGCCATGGTTCCTTTTGGGCCGCGGTGGAAGGAGCCTTAGCCGCTTCCGCCATTGCCCTGTCGAACTGTGCCCAATCGCGCTGAGCTTTTGGCAGCCGGGCGAGCCTCTGCAAGTAAACACTTGCCAAAGCGCTCCACACCTCAGCCGACGGGTGCGCTTGAGTGGCCCGCTCGAACTGCGCCGCCGCGCGGTCCAAGGCGCCGGCGTTCGCCCATGCCGCACCGGCCATGACCACAGTTTGTACGTTGTTCGGCACGATCGCTGACGCCCGTTCGTACATTCCTGCGGCCGCGTCCCAAGCGCCATAAGACCCATAAACGCCTGCTAACATTAAGGCCGCCTGATAGGCTTGGGCCGCTTCCACGCCAGAAGTGGTTTGCCTAGCGAGCACCTTGCGAAGCAAGGCCGTTCCTTCGTCGGCTTTTTCCTGACGCAAAAGCCATTTGGCAATAACAAGGTCGTATGCACTGGCCATCGCCGGCGGAACGGGCCGACCAGCCCGCAACGGCAATGTATGCATAGCTTCCGCGGCCTTGCTCAAGTGTGTTTTGGCTGCATCCAGCTTGCCCCGATCGGCAAGCATATCCGCCGCCAACAGATTAAGCTCGATCTGCGCAGCCACTCCCGCCGCCGCTTTTACTCCACGCAGCGCTGTCTCTAGCGCCGCATCGGTGTCGCCCGCAGCAGACTGCATCATCGCCAAGTCGCGATAAGCCGCTTCCATGGCGGGCGCAAGCTCGATGGCTCGCAGGTAGTGTTCGCAGGCTTGCGTGTAGGCGGGACTGTTTCGGTCGTTGTTCGCTGCCCGGCGTGCGTGGTCGGCTGCTGCAAGGTGAACGGCCGGATCGCCGTCTGCATATCGCAACGCCGCCTGAAGGTCTGCCTCGGCACCTGCCAAACCATATTGCGTGCGATACTGAAACCGGGCTAAGTACGCACGGCCGTTTTCCGGCTGCGCAGCCACCAGCTTGTCGATCACTGCGTCGGCAAGCTCAGCCCGTGCTTTGACCGACAGTTGCCGCTTTTCTCCCCAAAGCTCCGGTTTTTCCCGCAATGTGCGCGCTACCAGCAATGCTAAACCAATATCTGTGGAATTCATCCTTAGCGCACGTTCGAACACGCCGCCTACGGTGACCATCTCGGCGATGGCGCCGTCCAATAGTTCGCCGCGCGCTGCATCAGCTTGCTGGCGGAGAGATTCCGCTTGTGCACGGAGCTTTTCGAGCCACGCCACATGGCTTGCCAACACAGCATCAGCCGGACCGGACTGCAACTGGGCGTCGAGAACTAGTGCCAGCAATCGATTGGCCTGTGGGTCTTCCGGCTCGGCAACAAGCAAATCGCGTGCTTCTCGCTCAGCGGAAGCCAACCTTCGGCCGTCGAAGCGTGCCAATTCCAATTGCAGCTCCGCCACACGGCGCCGCAGTTTGGGCCGCTCATCATCTGCCGCCAAGCCGATAGCCATGTAATAGAAGTCGCACGCCCGTGCCTTGCCATTCGGATCCGTCGCGCTGCGATCGAATACTTCGGCTAGCCGCGCGGCCGCTGTCGGATCAGAAGGGTGAAGTTGCAGATAGCGATGGAGGTTTTGGGCCGCTTCCAGCCACTGGCCAGCAGCCTCGTGCTCCGCTGCCCGTGCCAGAAAAGCCGCAGCGGTACGCCGCACCTGATGCCAGTGCCAGCCGTATGCAGCCGGCACAACGACCACTGCCACGACCAGGGTACTCAGCAGCAAGCGGGCGTTGATTACCCGGACGGTCTTCGACCGCCCCGGCTTCACCGGTTCGTCAGCTCTCTGATGAGTATCGGCGATTGGTTCCATCTGCGTGCTATCAGACGTTCATCAGGCTAAAAGCGGCCGCAGTGGTTCTTTTGAACCGCTCGTTACCGCTACACGGCTTGATCAAGTCAACTTACCAATTGCGGGAATAGGCGTAAGTCCCGTAACGGTACGCGTAATGACTGGTAGGAACGCCGTTGAGAATGATCCCGACCGGCCGCGCCCCGGTGGTCATAAGCCGTTCGTAACTCTTGCGAACCTGATCGACGCGACTGACGTCGCGCATCGTGCACACCAGAGTGATATCCGCCGCCCGGGCCAGCACCAGCGACTCGCTCGCCGGTAGCACCGGCGGAGTGTCAATCACTACATAGCTATATGTGTCGCGCAGCCGTTCCAGCACAGATTTCACGTTGCCGTTGTTCAGTAGCTTGTGCGGGCTGATCCTGAGTCGGCCAGCCGGGAGAATGTGCACGTGATTGCTCCATGTGCCGACGATCGCATCTTCCAACTTGCACTCCCCTGCCAGCACATCGGCCAGTCCCGGCGACAGCGACAAGCCAAGCACGCGATGGATGTCCGGCGATCGCATATCGCCGTCTACCAAAGCCACTTTATCGCCCGACGCTCTGGCGATGCTCACCGCCAGTTGTAACGCGATGCTGGTCTTCCCTTCGGCATTCACCGCGCTGGTCACGGCCACGACCCGCGCGTCCTTAAGCGGTTCCGACAAAATCAGTGCCGTCCGCAACCCGTCTACGCTTTCTTCAAAAACACTCAACTCTTGGCTGATTCTCTTGCCGCTGCGGCCTGTACGAACAGGCAGCCGGGCAATTTCGGCAAGCACCGGCGCCCTGACGTGCTCCTCGACCTGCTGAGAATCGCTCACCCGCCGCGCCAACCGCTCCCATATAACCGCCAGCCCGAACGGAAGAAACAAACCCGCCAGCGAAGCCACTGTCATCGCCTTGAGCGGGAACATTTCCACCGGCATGGCCGGCGTCTCGGCACGCTGCAACAACGTCACCCTTTCTGGAGCGCGCTGTTCAGTCTTCAGTTGCAAGGCGCGCTGGGCGATCAGATCGAACACCTTCTCCGCCCGGGCCAGTTCGTCGCGCTTGAACTCCAACTCCAAGCTTTCCCCGCTGGCCTGCTGCCGCTTGCCGATTTGCTCGTTGTAGCGGTCCTGAAGGAGCTTTTCCAGCAGGCGTTGGCTCTCCAATTGGGCTTCCATCTCGGCCAACTCGTCTTTGCGGCGCGCGATAGTAGCCTCTTCCATGTCTTTCTTTACTTCATCCCATGCCTGCTTTCGGACAGACTCCAACGCTTCCTCGTCGCGCTTAATTTCCTCGGCCAGCCGGCGACAGGCTTCGTGGTTTTCTCCGCCGACCAACTTCGCCACCATTTCCTTGTATCTTGCTTGCTTGGCCATCAGCGGCGTTTTCAACAGCGTCACCGCCGGATGCTGCTCCACGGCTTGCCTGATAACGGCTTCTGGTATTTGCACCTCTTGCTTGGCGATCGATTCCTTCCAAGCCGCCAGGCGGATCTGGAGCATTTGCCGCTCGACTTCGGCCCTGACCATCTGCCCCTGCAATTCCGCCAGTACGCTCTTGGTGGGATCCGCTCCAGCAGCGCTACCCTGCGCAACTTCTGGATTGGCCTGCTTGGTTAAATCCCTCACCACTGTCCGCAGTTGTTCCACTTCCTTGGCCCGCCGGTCGCGTTCTTCCTCCAACAGCTCGATCACCCGTTGCTTTGTTTCGCTGTCGCTTCGGCTGCGCATCGAGAAGTACACATCTACGACAGCGTTGACGATCTTTGCCGCGGCTTCCGGGTCCTTGCTCTCGAACGTTACCCGATAAAGCTCCGATTGCCCAACCGGCGCGACTTTCACCTTCCGCGCCAACCACTCGATGGGCGCCTCGCGGTTTTTCAGCTCGGTCAGTCTGGCAATTTCTGGTTGGCTTACCACTGGGCCGAGCACCAGCGGGCTGCGCATCAGCTCCATTTGCGTCTGTGCGAAACGCCGCGAGTCGTCAGGCAGATGGAAAGCAACGTACGGACGCGAATCGTCGATTTTGATCCACGCCGCTGCCTGGTATACCGGACGAAACACCACATAAACGACCAACGCCGCCGTCCCAGCCAGCAGCAAACCACATGGCAAGGCCAGTTTCCACCACTGCCGCAACGCATGGAGCACAAACTGCGCCGTTATGATTTGGGGCGGCTGCGCATCAGAAGCCACATAATGCGGGCGCAAAATATCCCGGTGGCCCGAAAGCACAGGCATCCCCCCAGTGGCCAAAACAGGTGGTGACCCGTTGCCAGAGTTGCGAACCATTTCAGACATCGCGATTACCTCTTCTCCGCTGGTCGAACCAAACCATCAGATGCTTGTCCTTACCCACGACAGCCCCGCACCATGCTTGATCACAAACTGCCGCTGGAATTGCCTCATAGCTTCTCGCGGCGCAGAGCTTCTCCCACATCTACCAGTTCCACCGTCTGTACTATCCGGCTTAGATACCAAAGCACAAAGGCGAACAGCAAAGCTGCGTATGGAATCATCAAGTAACCACACCAGTCGTGCGCGAACCGTCGCGCTGCCTCCCCTGATGCCCATTGGCTCAAAAGCCCAGTTACGACTATCCGGGTTACGTTCGCCACCAGAGCCACCGGCACAGTCGCCAACACCAAAATCAGACGTTGCCACCACTCACGGCGCACCACAACCAAATACGCAAAGGCCAGCGCGGCGATGCCCATGAAAATCCTCAGTCCAGAACACGCTTCGGCAACTTCAATCTCCAGATCGTACAACCGGATCACGTTTCCTTCCGCCAGTGCCGGCTGGCCGAACACCTGAAGCGTCCAACAACTAGCCTTAGTGGCCAGCTTCTGCAATGGCAAACTCAGCCATCGCTCGACGCGCCAAGGCAGCGGCACCATGAACCACAAAAATGCAATCGACGGCGCCGCCCACCACAACAACCGCCATCCACCCAACACCCACACCGTCCCGGCAACCCAAATCGGTATCGACCAGCCGTCCAGCGCATCGATGTACCAGTGCGCCGAAACGTAACGCACCGCTATGGCCAGGCCTATTAGCCCAAATCCGAGCCATTGCGGGCTGTCACTGGCGGTCGGCATTCGATGCCGGCGTACCCAAGCAAACAACAGCGCCGCAGGCAGCACCAAATACCCGTGCGAGTAATCCGGAATTGTATCCCACGTGCGAACCATCGCCCGAATCGTCGGCCAGTACGCCCATATCATCGCTGCGCAGAGCGCCACCGCGCACCACAGCCGCATCGAAGCCACTAGCTTGGTGTTTTGCTGGGCGTCGCTGGTCACGTTGGGTTCCACAGTCGGCTGCGAATCGGAGACGGCTGTTGCCCGTGCAAACCGCTTATGCACTTGGGTCGAAACCATCCCCCTTTTTCGGCCAGAGATGATTGAGCGATTCTCGCTGCTGGTTCTGCGCATCGGGTGGTGTCGTCCTCTGCCAGGAGCTCGAAACTTTGCGGCGACTGGTAAATGTTTTCCGTTCGGCTAGGCG
This sequence comes from uncultured Pirellulales bacterium, assembly GCA_938015445.1. Lineage (GTDB taxonomy): Bacteria > Planctomycetota > Planctomycetia > Pirellulales > Thermoguttaceae > CALLPE01. The sequence continues at coordinate 184,320 of CALLPE010000009.1, read as the reverse complement.
CCGCCTGCGAAAAAATCACCCGACCGATTTTCTATCTCCCGGAGCTTGCCAGGTTGCCAGGCCAAAACGCTGTTTCGGCGCAAACTCCGTTCCCGTGGGTTGCGCTACCGCTGTTTGCGCAATCCACAAATTGGCGCAGGAATATCCGCATTGGCATCCATGTAAGCCGTGCCCTTCCAGGGCCGCACCGGCAGAGCCGTCTGCCAGAAATGAAAATGTGAATCGCCGTTATTCGATGCCGCGCTAAGCTGTGGTGCTTTACGCCGAAAGAACTCTGTCCCGTTTAGCCACCAATAGTGGCCAGATTGATCGATGCCCTTTGACCAACAAGCAACACCTACCGACAAACCTACTGGGACTTTTTATACCTTTCGATTATTCCCTGCTGGTCAAGTGCGTCTGCCGTCTAGCGCTTATCGGCCGATGGGTTTGATGATCGCTGTGTTTAACGATACGGCCCCACTGGGTTGGCAAACGACTCACCTATCTAAACCAGCAATCGCAAACTTGTCAAGCACTTGACACGCCCCGGCGCGAGATTTTTACAAAACCATACTGAAGGGGTAGTCAACAAAAAAACAAAGATTTCTAGGTGTTTTTGGCATCCTACCCCTCTTCAGCGAATACCCACTTGCAAACGGCGTTCCCGTCGGCTGCCGTTGTTGGTCAATAATTAATAAAATGGTCAACAAGCCGCAACTAACCGAGCAGGATTCCCCAATTCCGAACCAGCTCGTTGACGTGTACCACACCTGTCGTGTAGATTGATGTACGCTACCGATGGGAAAGAAAAAATAGCCTGAATGCAACGCGACCGACACTGGCTCGCCTTTGTTTCATGGCTACCGGGTCGTGCCGATGAAAAAGCCTACCCGCCGAACACCTTCACCGAGCGGCAAGTCTGCGGCCTCAGGCCAACAAGAGTCACCATCGCCAGTGCCGGACCATGAACGCTGCCGCCGATCGGCCCGACAAAAAGCAATCCAAGACGATCAGCACTTACTCCAGCAATGCTTGGCAGGCGAACCGGCCGCGTGGGAAAACCTTTACAAAAGTCACCACAACGGGCTGATCCATGCGATCGTAAAACTCTTACCTTCTCAGTTTCGCAACATCGACGTGCTCGACGAAATTGCCGCCCGGGTGTGGTTCGCCCTTATCCGCGACCGCGCTTCGCTGCTGCGGCGGTTCGATCCTAACCGCGGCCACCGCTTGGCCGATTTTCTGGCCGGAGTGGCCCGGATGGTCGCCCGCCAGTACCTGCGCTGCGAACGGCGCCGGCGCCGGCGCGAAATTGCCGGCGCGCGAAAACTCACCTGCCGCCAATCCACTTCCGAAAGCGAATTGGCAGCCATCGTCGACGAGTTTAATAGTGCGCTTACCGCCGGCGAGTTGAGTTTTCTCAACAATGTGTTGTTGCCTGGGGCCTCTAGGCAACAGGGCGAAAACCTGTCCCACCCCGAAGCGAAGTATTCTAAAGCGAATTATTGGCAGCGCCGCCACCGGCTGCGGGCAAGACTGCAACGTTTTCTGTTCGATAACCAGGAATAACTGTCGAATGATAAAGAACTTACACACGTGCGGGCAAAGGGGGAAAAACTTTTTTCCCGGCACGGTGTCAGGTTCCCGGGTCGGCCGGTCAATAACTTTAAAAAAGACGGGCTTTCGGGCGGATATGCCCCGCTGCGCGATTTTGCGCAAATTTGTTGACGAGCATTCATGCTGCGAATATACTAAGTCCAAACACGGTGGACTTGCCGATGCGTTTAGTGTGCAGACAAAAATTCGGTTCCGCGTTAGCAGTCGCTGCTGTTGCGCTAGTGCTGCTAGCTGCGCAGCCGTCAGCCGCTGCGCTGGCCGATTCGCAGAACGTGTTTGCTAATGACTCGGCCGATTTGGTGTTCTCAATCGGCACGCTGGATATCAAGGAAGGTGCCCTTCAACAAATGCTGGCGGATGTTCTTGCCGAAGCCAAAGCCGAGCTGGCGGCAGCCAGCAATAGCATCGGGTTAGGCGTTTCGCTCGATCCGCCGTCCGATGAGCTTCCGGCCCGTCCCGCACCGCAGAGCGACGGCCGGTTGCCGGATGTCCTAATGCCCGGTTCCAGTAACTCGACCTCTTGCGGCGGTACGTCTGTCTCGGGCAGCTCTAGCAGCGGCTCGGCCCAAGCTGCCGCCGCCTTCTTTTCCGCAGTCGCTATTGCGGACTTCAGCCCCCGCGGCCGCTTGCCGCGCGAGGCGTCTGTACAACCGTCTTCCAACTCCATCCGCCCACCAACCCCACCGCCCCGCGGGTAAATTGGACCAGCGTAAGTTCGTGCGTCCTGCTAGATGGAGCAACTCAGCGGTACAAGGGCCGTTTGGGTTGATTGGTGACGCGAATCTCTGCTGGCAGGCACTTGGTTTGTTTTGTGTTACTGGATGCAGTCCGAACAAGATTAGGGGACTGCAAGAGGTCCGGTTGGATGGATGTTTCTGAGTTTTAGGGGCAACGAATATGAATAGCAAAATGAAATGTGTGATGGCGGGAATTGCCGCTGTACTACTTTGCGGAACTGCGACGGCAGGCATTCTCCCGGGTGATATGTTTCATAAATTCGAGGTAAATCTTCACGGCTTCGCCTATATTAAGGTCATGGACCCGGATGGAACCCCGGGCAACGGCGATGAGTATTTGGCCGGAAGGAACTTGGCATTGGTAACGTCCGTTATGAAAGACCAGGGTAAGGTCCCCTATATCCCTTACCCGTATGTTGTTGGTGCCGAGGGATTACCCGGGCCCTACAATGATCGCAGCTTCTCCGGTGTCTTGGGGTTCATGGCTGCCGGGCTAAAAATAATCGCCGTCGATGATTACAATCCGACAAGCGGCCTCTATACTCGTATCACCGGAGACTCAAGCCTGCTTGCATGGGCATCGAATAGCCATACGATGTTTGACGTGATCTATTTGGGCGACGATCCGAACTTTCCGGGCTCGCCTTATGGAGTCTTTTGGCACGATCCTACGGCGGTTAACAGCACATTTCAGCCTGGAACCGACGGTTGGAACGCGGTCGGGAGCACTTTTTCTGCGGGAGCATTTACTAATCAGCAGTTGGGAGATGCTCTGGATACGTTGATCCTCACTACATCATTTAACGATCTTTCTGGAGTGCGAGTGCTCGACCCGCCGTTCCCGTCCTTGGTAGCACCCGCAGGCACGTTGGTTATCAATGTGACCTCGCCGCAGGGTACCATACGCCCCATTTTTATCATGGAGGTGACCGGTGGAACTGATGCAAGTTTGGTGGTGCCGGGCGGGATGTCGGCGACGTATGATTGGTGGAACGGCAGCACTTTCGTACCAAAGACTTTTGTCGGCGACATCGTGTCGTCCGTCGGTGCGCAGCCCTGGGTTCCCCCCCCAGGAACGCCAACGCCACCTTTCGGCCCATGGGTCACTATGTCTGATCCGACCGAATGGGTAGCGCAGCCGGAGCCGGGCTCGCTGGCAGTTTGGGCGCTGTTGGCCACGGTTGGTTTTGGCGCGCTGTACCTGAAGCGCCGACGTTAGCCACTCGCCCTGCGACAACTTTCAGCCGGCCAATGCAGTATTGGGCCGTCTGAATGCTTGGGAGTTCTGGGAGTGTGCATATAGTGGGCGCCGACAGTTCTCATTGCTGTCGGCGCCATTTTGCTTTTCGCACCGCTAAAGGGGCTCCCGGACGGTTTGATTGTACACCCGCAGTGGATGCCCGAGGTTCAAGGTTTTATCACATACCGGCCTGGAGCGAGCACGCGATTCGGGTCTAAAGCGCTTTTCAGTCGCCGGCAAAGCATCCCAAAGCTGCTCGATGGTGAGGTCACTAGCGGCATGGAGTGAATGTCCACCCGATAGGGCAGATAGCCCGCCGCGGCGCACGCAGACAAAAGCTCTTGGTGACAGGCGGCAGCGCGCTGGGCTTCTTCCGGGTCGTCGGCGTCGTAAAGCACGGGCAGTGTACAGTCGAAAGCGCGTGGGTTGACGGCCGTCAGCGTGATGCAACACTCGAAGCGGTACTTGGCCATGATTGGTTCGGCCAGTCGGCGGAACTCGCGCAAGTGGCCGGCGGTCATGGGTATCACCGGCGAGAACCATATCACGCCGCAGCAATGGTCGTGCGGGTCTGGTAGCGCGTTGGCGGGCTGACGTTTGGACCGCCACCAGCAAGTGTTGAGACTGACAGCGTTGGGCTTTCCTTTGACGATTCCCAATGCCGGTTCCACCGCCGCCAGTAACTGGCCGACATCCATGCCGGTAACCAGCTTGACCAGCCAGGGAATGCGACGGGCCAGCCGAAGCTTGCCCTCGGAGACGAAGGCCAGCCGGTCGACGCTGGCTTTCAGTACACGGCGGATTTCGGCCCGCGCGGCTGCCACCTGCCGGCGCGTTCCGTAAAGTGCTGCGACGCCGTTCCACGTGCCGATTTGGCGCTGCCGGGCCAGTTGCTGGGCGACTTCCTCGGACATCGGGGTCCGCCCGCCCATAAGCTCCCATGGATACTGGCGCAGAACCGTCAGTATCCGGTTGCGATGCATGAGGTTGACCGCCCCGACCAGCACTCTGTGCAACAACAACCAGCGGACGCGCTCAACCAGCTCGTCGACGGCCTGATCTTGGTCGGCGCTGAACAGACACAATTCGACGTGCGGGGACGCCGGCATCAGCCACACGCCAATGCTGGTGACAATGCCGAAGTTGGATTGCGTGAACAGGCCGTCCAGATATGGGCCGATGCCACGCGGAAAGACGCGCCAAGCCTTGGCATTTCCGTAATGCCCGAAGCCGGTCTGTACCACCTCTCCGGTGGGCAGTACTACTTCCATGCCGGCAATTTGTGCGAAATGGTCGCCATAAGGCGTGATTCCGTAACCGCGTTCGACGGTGTTGCCAAGAATGCTGGCGGTCGGCCCGGCGCCGGTCGGGTCGATCCACAGCGGGATGTTGTGCTGCTGGAGGAAATCGTACAACTGCCCCTGTGTCACGCCCGGTTCGACGACCGCGTAAGCCAGTTCGGTGTTGACTTCCAGGATGCGGTTCATGCGGCTCAGTTCGACGATCACCTGGCCGTCGGTCGGGGCGCAGCGGTCGCCGTAGCCCCAGTTCTTGCCGCAGCTTATCGGGTAGATGGGCACGCGGTACTGGTTGGCAATCGCGGCCACGCGGCTGACCTCATCGGTCGACGCGGGACGTAGTACCGCCCGGGGACGCGTGCCGCGCGGGAGAGTCGAGCGTGCGTAGTCGTCCAGCGTTGCCTGGTCGGTCAACACGTGTTGCGGGCCGAGCACGGCACGCCACTCGGCCAGGGCGGCCTGAAAGCCGTCTTCCGCCGCAGGCGTTGACCCGGTAATAGCCGGCGCGAAGTCGGACGTAACGGGCGAAAATTGTTGCGGTTGGGTGCTCATGATTCAACGGTAGTTTGGAATTAGTAGGCGAGCAAAACAGTAGCGTTGCGCCAGTGGGCACGTCAAGCCTGAAACGCTTGGGCCTTCCGGCGTGCGGCGCTTTGCAGGTTCGGGCGGCTAACCGTAGTGCCGGGTGGCTAACCGTAGCGTCCGGCGGCTGCCCGTCGCACCGGCACATCCGTGAAAATCCCGGAATGCCTGTGAAAATATAGGTTCGCAGCACGTACTGTGTCAGAAAGAGCACTTCGGCAGTAGCGATTATGACGATTTTTCTCGCCTACCGCCCGTGGGAGTTGAACTGGTGTTCGAACTGGGCGATGGTAGACGGCACGCGGCGGAGTTCCTCGTAGTAAGCCAGTGCCAGCGAGTAGGCGCCGGACAGTAGCACCCCGCAGCCGCCGATGAGCATCATTGTCATTGGTGCCACGCCCAGTGCGCCCAGGGCTACGCTCAGGCCAGAGCCGGCCAATCGGGTAGCGCCGTTCAGGAAGGTCATAATGCCCATGTAGCGGCTGGTGTCTTCGCCGGGTGGGGCGAAGTAGGTGACTCCGATCTGCCACCACATGATCCACCAAGCGCCTTGGACCGAGCCGCGGATGATTCGTCCGGTCACCGGCAGGATGTACAGTGCCGGGGGGAACAGTGGGGCGCACAAGGGCGTGGCGGCCAACAGCAGGGCGTCGGCGCCCCAGCAGAAGCGGACCAGCGCCCAGGCCACCCAGGGGTTGGTGCGGTCGACCCAACGCCCCAGCGCGCCGGTGACCAGGAAGGCCATCAAAGCCGGCAGGGTGTGCATGAGCATTACGCAGCCGAAGAATCCGTATCCGAGCGTGCGGTCGAAGAACGCCCAAAGCATCGAAAGATATAGCAGTTGCGAGGAGCCATCCAGGAAGCATCCGGCCAGGTAACGGCAATAGCGGAGGTCGCGTAGCACTACGAGGGCCGATTCTTTGAGCGAGCGCAGCAACTCCGGCTGGAGGTTGCGGCAAGCTGGTCGTTCGCGAACGCGGATCATGCGGAACGACAGGAAGCTGCCCACGCTGAGGCTGCCGGCCAGCAGGATTTGCGCGCGGACGTGGAGTCGAATCGCCTCGCCGGCGTAATGGTAGTCGTAGGCCGATAGGAAGCTGGCTACCAGGAAGGCCAGCGACGACCAGCGGCGGACTTGTCCCACGGCGGCAGCGCGGCACTCGACCGGGTAGTTAAAGCGTAGGATGGTGGTAACGGCCGGCCGAGTGACGATTTCGAAGGCGGCGCTGATGGTCAATAGCAGCAGGAACCAGAAGCTGCTGCGCTGGACCAGGGCCATGCTCAGCGCGAAGGCGGCGCAGATCAGGCCGGGGATGACCACGAAGGGCATTTTGGGGCGGCGGGCCATCCAGCTTCCCATGTACAGCCCACCGAGCATCCCCACGCCCGCCCCTAACTCGCGCATGGGCAGTTGCCATTGAGAGGCTTCGAGGATTTTCAGGGCATAGATGGGGGTGTTAAGCAGTATGCCGCCGGCGGCCCCGTCCATCACCGCGTATAGAAGATGGTATCGGTAGGTGTGCAGTGCTTCGGGCGGCAATTGGGGGCCTTGGAGGATACGCTTGATGGTCTGGGCGGGCTGCATCATCCGCTGCGCTCCTGACTGTGCGCGGCCATCAGAAAGGGGCATTATAAGGCTCGTTGCACTGGCGTTATAGCGGCGATAAATCGGGTGGGGGTTGGGGGCGGACAGCGGCATGTTTGGCGCAATGGTGCGCCGCGCCGTAGCGACGCCAGGACCGAGAGGCTTGCGCCGCAACCGCGCGAACCATCGGCGGCTATACGCCCGGCGGCGGCCGCTGCTGGTACTTCTGTAGCGAGGCCGACATGGCGTCGATCAACGACGGCACGCGGGTGGCGGAAAAATACACGCGACTGACCACCACCGGCCGGGGATAGAAACTGGCAATGAAGTCGATGCAAAACTCATCCGGGGTGTGACGGATCATGGCTACGTTGGCGAATACTCCGCCGAGCATGTCGTCGGGCAGTTTCCATTGTTGATACAACTCGTCGATGCCCGGCGGCGCAGGGCGAGATTGTGGCTGCTCCTCACGCGGCGCAGCCGGCGGCGGCTTTTCGGGCGGGAAAGCGGCTTCGGGCGAAGATTGGTGCGTGGAGCCTTCGTACGTTCCAGCGGCCGGCACGGTACGCGGCGAGAACATCCGCGGCAACAGCGGCCCGAACTGCTGCTCGTACCGCGACACGTTCGCCCGCAACGCTACCAACAACTGCCCAAACACCTGGGCCGTGACTACCACGCGGGCCACGACTTGCTGCGGCTGGGCGATGGTGGAAAGAAAGTCCAGCACGAACTCGTCGCCGGTTTGGATGATCATCACCGCGTTGGCGAACACGCCGCGAGCGACTTTTTCGGGCACGCGAGCGGCCACCGGCGTGTGGCGAAAATCCTGGGTGACCGGCTGCGATTGCCCTTGCGGCTGGTCTTCTGGTTCGGGCTGATTAGATTGGCTCATGGCAGATGGTAGCCGTCGGGCTGTACAAGACGATGGGCCGTGAAGCGACTGATGGCTTCCCCCCGGAGCGCAAGCTGAGCAACAGGGCGCTAGAACCGCGGCAAACCGGCCGAGGCCACAGTTACCACGCAGCCGCATCCGCTGAAGGACGCCATATCGTGCCCTCGGCTGTATTATGCCATAGCAAGACCTTCACAGGTAGCCAGACTGCCGAACCTTCGACTGTCGACAAACATCTTACGCCTATCGTTGTTTGCTCGTTGGCACAGCCTCGCGGGCCAAGGCGCGAATCTTGATGTTGCGGAACTCGATCCGCGCGGTGTGGTCCTGAAGGCAGATGTGACCCTTGGCGGGCGGATTAAGGAAGGCCTCCATCTTGCGGAACTTGCTGGCCGCCACGCGCTGCTTCCAGTCCTCGCTGCCAAGCTGATACTGGACGATCTTTTCGCCGTTCAGCCAATGCTCGATGTGGTTGCCGTTGGCTACGATCTTTACGGTGTTCCACTGACCCAGCGGCCGGGTGACGTCTTTAGTGGGGGCGTAAAGGTCGTAGCAGGCGCCGGCCAGTTGGCGGCTGTCGCGGCCCGGATAGGCCGAGTTGTCGAGTATCTGAATTTCCGGCCCGGTATGCCACGAGGTAACGGCATTTTCGTTTGCGCGGATGATTATGCCGCTGTTGCCGCCGCGGTCCAGAATCCGCCAGTCGAGCATCAGCTCGAAGTTGTCGAATTGCTCGACGGTGATGATGTCGTCGCCGCCGCCAGCGCCTTTTCCGCCAGGGCCGCCCGTTACGCGGGCCAACACGCCGTCGACGACCTTCCAGCCGGGCGGCATTTTGTCCATTTTATATCCGCGCCAGCCTTCGGTAGTTTTGCCGTCGAAAAGCAGTCGCCAGCCTTGCTGTCGCTCTTGCTCGGTGAGCGTATTAGGGGGAGCCAGCTCGGCCGCTGTCAACATACTGGCAACCAGAAATAATTGGAGCGTAACCATTGTCGTATCCTCCGGGTGGAAATGCTCGAAGCAAATAACGTGGTCGGTAGGATCGAGCGCCTTCGGTGTTGTACAAACGTGCCTTCGGTAGTGTGCAAAATCGTCGGCGGGCAGCAGCATTGTAGCGCGCGTTGTACATGATTACAAATCGCGGGCAGCGCGGTAATGCTTACTCGAAAACGATAGCCCACGGCTGGAAGTCGCCCGCGCCAAAACGCAACTGTTCAAAGCGAGGGTCGGCCAGCAGGTTCGCCCAGCTTTCGCAACTTCCCTATTTCCGGAGCCGCGGTATTAGTATTGGCATCTTCAGGGGCCGATGCTATAGTTTCGCCTCGCGCTGGGCGGAAAGTGGTGGAGTCTGGCGCGGCGATAAGCTGACAGCCAAACGTGCGCTCTGGCGGCAGCGCGCGTTCGGAATGCGTGCCGGTTTTCGGAGAATCGGCGCGGCCGGTGGCGTTCGCCTTCAACCGCACATCTGATCGCCAGCAGTGCGACTTTTCTGGGTTAAGGCTGCCGAACGGTCCGCTCAGCAGAGTAACAAACAACTCCGCAAGCAGCAGCAATGGCATTTCCTCTCCGAGGCGACGTACAACGGTTGACGATTTTGCTGGCCGCATTGCTGATGCTGGCTGGCTGCCACGAGATCATGGACTTGCCTGCCTGGGTACCCGGCGGAGGCCCGATTTCCGACGACCTTCCCGGCGTGGTCACCCCAGGCCAACGGATGTCGCGGCTGCGGAAATTGGCCGAAGAAAGCTCGTGGCGTAACGCCGCCGACCGGCAGATAATCGCCCGCGATTTGGCAGCAGCCTTCCACGAAGAAACCGACGAAGTACTACGGGCCGAGATCGTTCGCACGCTGAGCAAGTATCCCGGCCCGGAAGCCGCGCAAATCCTCCGCATAGCCATCCAGGACTCAGCGGCCGAGGTGCGGCTGGCAGCGTGTGATGGATTGGGGAAGCTGGGCAATTCCGACGCGGCTGCTTTACTGATCGAAGCGCTCGAAACCGACGTGGACATCGACGTGCGGCTAGCGGCCGCCAGGGCGCTGGGGAAATCGAAAAGCCCAGCGGCGGTGCCTGCCTTGGGCCGAGCGCTGGACGATCCCAATCCGGCGATGCAGGGCCGAGCAATGCTGGCGCTGAAGGAGATCACGGGCGAAGACTTGGGCAACGACGCAAATCGCTGGCGGCAGTACGTCAAGGGCGAGTCGCCCAAGCCTGCCCAGCCAGCCTCGATCGCTGAAAAGCTGCGTCGTCTGTTTTAAGCAGCGTGCTGCTCTGCGGATCACTAGGCACAGGGCATCCCTGGGCACAGCCTAGTAGGCACAATCCAGTCGCTTGCCGGCTGGCGAAAGTGGCATCCCACGGCGACATCACAGCCCAGCTTGTAGATCGACGGTCGGGCGGATTCCCGCCGGTGCGATAATCGGTGCCTCCGCCCTGTTGCTAAAAGCTCTGTTTGTCAAACGCGCTGTAATAAGCGCGGCCAGTAATGGCGATAAATAACAACATCGAACGGCAGACAGCGATTGTCTTCGATCGCTGGCATAATGACTTGTAAATGGCGATCGAGGCAACAGCGACATCCGATCGGCGGTTTTGGGGTGCGACGCGCGGGGCGTGTCACAAGCGTTCGGTGGCAGCCAGATTTTGGATGTGGATGATGTCGATCATGCGGCGATTGGCAACTGCCCGAAATAATAGCGTTTGACGTTGCCACTATGAGCGGGAGCACTTAAGATACCATGATGTTGGGCGGTGTTGTAACGCTGAGTGACCAGGTCTCTTGCGGGAGTGGGGTGGATGTACCGGTCGGTGGCGTGGCCACCCTAAAGGCAGAAACGGTTCCCATGGGTTCGAAGGACCGACGCTGGCGGCAGTTGCACGGCCCTACTGGTCTATCGGGTAGACATCGCGACGCCGAAGCGGCGACCCAATCAGGCAGTCAGGGCATGCAATCGTTGCGTTTCACAGAGCAATTCAAGGCGCTATTCAACTTGGCTGTCGAGTTGGGCAAGTCCATAGAAGCCGAGGGCATTCTGTTGTTGGCTGACGGACCGGCCGACTGGCAACGGCTCAAAGCCGCCAGTGGTGACCACAAGCTGGTAGTGGCAGTCGACTCGGACGCAGAGTTGGCCAAGGCCCGCGAGGCTGGTTTGCAAGCGGTCCATGTGGAAATGCCCGGCAGCCCTATCACCGATCGTCTTACCCAGGCTTTGCTTGAAGCTGTGGCCGACGACCTGTTTTCATCCGGCTCTTCGGTGGTGGCGATGTACGCGGGGTTCGACGCCGAGTTGATCGATTCGATAAGTGTGATCAACCTGGACGAGCATCTTAACCGACTTACTGGCAGGGACTTACGCCAGTTAGAAACCCGCGTCCCCCTCGATACCTTGAAGCTGGTGGTGGACCTGGCCATCGAAATCGGCCGCGAAGGACGCGAAGGCAAACCGGTGGGTACAATCTTCGTCGTAGGCGACTCGAAGAAAGTCCTTGCTTGCAGCCGGCCGGTAGGGTTCGACCCTGTGCGGGGGTACAGCCGCAAAGAGCGCAATCTTTACGACCCGAGGGTGCGCGAGGGTATCAAGGAAATCGCGCAGATGGACGGGGCGATAATCGTATCGGCCGATGGCGTGGTGGAGGCCGCCTGCCGCTATCTGGACTGCTCGGCAGCAGACGTCACGCTTTCTAAAGGACTTGGCGCGCGGCATTGGGCAGCAGCCGCCATCAGCCGCGCCACCAAAGCCGTGGCCATCACTGTCAGCCAGACCAACGGTACGGTACGCATCTTCAACAACGGCGAAACCGTGTTGCGCATCGAACCAAATCTGCCGCGCCCCATGGTGTGGAAAGAGTTCGAGTACGAGCAGCCAACTTCTGAACAGCGGCCCCGGTCGAAGGCTGAAGGAGCTGCCTAAGGGTGTCATATCGCAGCACGGCTTTGCTCGGGCAGTTGATGTATTGCCGCGTAGTGAGCTTGCCTGGGCCAATCGTAGCCGACCGGCACAGTCAGCCAGGACGCTGGATCACAAGTTCGACCTCGAAGCGGCGTAACGGCTCGGCCGAATCGATCACCGGCGCCGAGCGAATGCGCGCTACGCCACGTTGCTTACCAGCAGCGTCGTACACTTCGTAAATCGCAATTCCCGGGTCGTTGGCTATCCGGCGCGCAAAGCCGAATTTGACCATCAACACCTCGACCAGCCGTGTTGGATCGCCTGTGGTTCCCCGAAATACGATTTCTTGAAGCTGTTGGGCAGGGTTGAAGTAGTATGTGAGCGAGCCAGCCACATCCGTCACGCTCGCACCGGTCACCAAAGGCACACGATAACCCTTCAGTTGCAACGGTGCCGTGCAGGTATTGACCCGGGGCCAGCGGGTGATCACCCAAGCCGGAGTGATGTTGAAATCCAGTGCTTCGGTCAAGGGCAGGATCGGGGTGCCATCTGGTGTGGCTGGCATAAAGCTCGGCTGCAAAGCAAGCGGGGACTGCGGCAAGGGCTGCTCGGCTAGCAATTGGTTATCGGCAGGGATGTTGGCGCCGGACTGCTCGGACGTTAGGGCTGCGCGAACCTTCTGCCAGTAACCGGGCGCATTGTAGTACCCAATTGGCCCGACTATCGCTGCAACCAGCAATCCCGCCAACAAAAAGCCGCGTCTGAACATCTTCGACCGTTCCGATTATGGGACACAGCCAGTGATTGTTTTGTGGGGCGAGCCGCACAGTCGACTTTGTGGTGGCGCGAGGCACGTTATCGACCGCGTTTTTAATGCAAAATTTCTGGCGGAAAGCATAGTCATCCAGAGCACAGTTATCGACGTCAAGGGCGATGGGAGGCGCATTTATCGCCTGTATCGTAACGCGAAGCGCGCCTAGTGTGGCGCGCAGCTATTGTCGGCGGCTGCGGTCCGTAACTTGGCGCGCGGAGCGGCACCCTGTTTAATCCATCAACCCACTGCCGCCTGTCGCGCAATACCATTTCAGCCGCGCCGATGCCCAGTGGTCGCTCGCGCCGGTGCTGGCGCTCGCGGTCGCTGAAATTGGACGCGCGCACCGGTGGGGTAGGATGCCAATAGTTGCATCGGCTTGGCTGAGCTGTGGGCTTGCCAGCTATCGAACTTACATCCCCTAGACCTCCCAGGCGACGCAAATCACGCAGCCAACTCAAATTAAGAATCTGCTATTGTCGGCACAGATTAACGTTTCTGCGGTTTCAGAAATGATTCCCGGCTGCATGGACTAAGCTGCGGGACGCGCTCGGTAACCGCGCCAGAATGGGCCATGCCCGGCAGCAGTACGGGAGGCGAGCGTCTGTAATATGAATTGCGCAGCCCTTACAGAGGCCCCATCCTGCCCCAGTTGTTTCTTCAACCGCGATAGTGCCTCGACTCGGGCCTGCCGTTCGGCAGGGTTTGTAAGCCACGTGATGATATGGTCGGCAATCTGCGCAGATTTATCCTGGTAAGTAAGATACTCGGGATACAGTACCTTTTCTGCGCCAGGCTGGCTAGGGTCGAACGGCGATAGATCTTCGGGGAAAAGCTCGTCGGTTGTCAACAAATTAACCAGCGTAATGTATTTAACCTTGCGGAAGAAACCTTGCACTATGTATGCCAACCGGTTGATCCAATACAGTATCACTGCCGGCTTGGCGTAGTAGAGCAACTCCAACGACACCGAACCGGAACAAGCCATGCAACAATCGGCCAAATGCATCAGTTCCGCAGTGCGCCCGACGTGAACATCCACGGGCAAACCGGCGGCGGCGACTTGCTTGCGGGCCAATTGGGCTTGTTGCACGTTGTACGCCGCAAGTGCCAATCGTACATCCGGAACCCGGCTGCGGACGATACCCCCGGCTTTCAGGAACCAGGGAAGATTGTTCAGTACCTCTTGAGTGCGTGAACCAGGCAGGATGGTGACTAGCGGCCCGGGCAGGCTCCGATAATGCTGGCAGAACACTGCGTCGAGCCGACGTTGCCGCAAGTCGTCGAAAAAAGGATGACCTACGAATGTGGCCGGGCACCCGTGCTGCCGGAACCACGACTCCTCGAACGGCAACGCACAAAGCACGTGATCGACCAGCCTACGCATCTTTCGCACCCGCCATTGCGCCCAGGCCCAAATCTGCGGCGGCGTGTAGTAGAAGACGGGTATGCGGTGCGCTTTGGCGCGTCGGGCGATCCACCAGTTCAGCCCCGGATAATCGATCAGCACTACCGCGTCGGGCCGCTGGTGACGGAAAAAACGGTCGGCACGGCTGACGATATTCCAAAACTTGGGCAAGTTTAGCAGCACTCGGCCGAACCACATCACCGCCAGCGCCGTCAATTCGGTGTGAAGCCGACAACCAGCGGCGGCCATGTGCGGGCCACCGTAGCCCACCGCCTCGATGGCGGGGTCAAGGCAGCGCAACTGATTGATGAGATTCGCTCCGTGGAGGTCCCCGCTTGGCTCGCCGGCGGAGAAAAACAGTGTGGTAGGCTTTCGTGGGGACATTGTATAGTCAGACGGTCGCAGCCCTTGCCAACCCGGCTAAAAACAGCTATTTGCGTGGTAATCCCTGGAACTGCGTAATCCTTAAAACTGCCCGGCTGCCAGCGCAAAATGGGCCTGGCCAGCCGGCAACAGATTCAGCGGCAGAAGTATCGCAAATCTGCGGAGTGCAAGTAAAGTGCAGTTTCTTAGCGGCGCTGGCCGATTTGCGTCGCGCGTAGTCGTTTCGGCGTCGCGCACGCTCCTTTTCTGGCTGCTCGTGGCCAGCGCGCTGGCCTTCTGGTGGCCGAAACTCCATGCCCAAAGCGCCGATTGGTTCGACCCATTCTTGGCCACCAAGCCGGGGCTGAACTGGCTATTCGCGCTGACGATGCTGGCAATCGGCTCGCTGCTGCCGCCGGACGAGGTGCGCCAACTTGCCAGCCGGTGGCCTGCGGTGCTTGGAGGAACCGCGGTGCAATACACCGCCATGCCGCTGTTGGCCTGGCTTGCGGCCGGCTGGTTCGGCCTACATGGTCCGGCACGCATCGGAGTGCTGATGGCCGGCTGCGTGCCGGGAGCGATGGCTTCTAACGTGCTAACGCTGATGGCCCGGGGCAACGTAAGTTACTCGGTCAGCCTGACGACATCTGCCACGCTGCTATCGCCGCTGGCGGTTCCGTTGGCCTTGCGGCTTGTGATCGGAAGCGGCGCCGAAAGTTTTCCGGCCCTCGAACTGATATGGCAGTTGTGCTGGATGGTCGTCGTGCCCGTGTTGGTTGGCTACAGCCTTGCGCGGCTTTGGCCCAGTTGGGCTGGCTGGGCGCAGCGCCTCGGCCCGCTAATTGCCAACTTGTCTATCCTGTGGATCATAGCAGTCACTATCGCCGTGAACCGCCAAACCCTGCTGGCGATGCAAACGGCTTTCCTGTTGGCATTGCTTACGCTGAATCTGGGCGGTTATTCGACCGGATACTTGGCAGCCAAAGCGATGCGGTTGCCGGCACCGATGGTCCGGGCACTGACGTTGGAAATCGGCATGCAAAACGCGGGACTAGGAGCAGTGCTCGCCATGCGGCTGTTCGGCCCACAAGCCGCCGTCGCGCCGGCTTTCTACAGCTTCGGATGTATGCTTACCGGCACGGTGCTGGCGGCGATTTGGGCGTGCCGCCGTGCTGAGCACCGCCAGCACCTCGCCTAGCGGTCCGCGAAGCTTTCGGTTGGATGGTTGGGCCTGCGCGCAGACAACCGACCGGGAACTGCCATCTTGTGATGCAGGCCAGACGAACCGCCCATCGTTCTTATCGCGCATCGCGACGAACCTGTCCGTCATTGCTGCCTGTCATCCAGCCATACTTATCATCCGGGCAGAAGGAACTGGCGCGTCATTGCGGTCGGAAGTCCGCTTTAGGGGTCAGCAGCAGCTTATCGATCTTCACCCCCGGTTCGCGCGTCTGGAACACGATGAAGCACAGGCCCGAGGGCAACTCCAGCGGTTCTGAGTGATTGGGCTGTTGCGTAGCTGTAAGGCGCAACGACTGCCAATTCCAACCTTTGATGTCCCGCAGGGGCCAGGCCGTCCGGTCGAGCCAGTACGTCGGGGTGGACAGACGCACAAACAGCGAATCGGCGGTCGGGCCGTCCGTCTGCACCCGAAGCCACAAGTGATACTTGCCCGATTGCTCCACTTGCAGCGGAAAAACGACCATGCCAGGTGCACTGGTAGCGGCCGACGCGGCAGGCTGCCACACGAAGCGGCCTGCGGAGGCAGCGGCATCGTGCTGGATTTCCATGGCCGGAAACAGCAAGGTGTGTTCGGCCTCGAACCAGCCGCCCTCAGCGGGCAGGATCAGCGGTTTTTCGCCGGTCGGCCCTGTATAGCCGCGAATCGGCTCCACTGCCGCAAGAAGCGGCCGCCCGATGTCTTTTCCATCCAACTCCAGAACCGCGAGGCTCGGCTGCGGATACAGTTCCACCTTCCCGCCCTTGCCCCACGGACGACTCGCCGAACAGCGCACCGGCTGAGTCGGGGCAAAGACGGCAAGCGATATCCGGTCCGCGCCGACTTCGACCGTGTACTGTCGCTCCGATAGCACACGCTCGAACCGGCTGCGCCATTGGTGGAACTGTTTGCTCTCAGTTAATCCCGAGCCGACGCGAACCCACAGCCCAACTCCGGGTTCGGTAGTCTTCTGCCCGCTGCGGTGTTCGACCGTCAGCCGCCAAGCACCGAAGGCGTTTCCGTCGTCGATCAAGGCGATCGGAGCGGCGGCGCCGTTTTCGGCGCGTGTCCAAACGACGCCCGCCCCAACCGCCGCACTTCCGTATCGGAGCACCAGCGGCGTGCCGGGGAGAAGCTCGACCCTGCGGGCACTCTGCCCCGGCTGCGGCGACAGCTCCAGCAGCTTGCCATCCAGCCATGCCTCGTCGGGCCGACGGAGCACCAAATGGCTCTGCACGTCTATCAACTCCGGATCGGTGAGGTCTTCTGGCCGATATATGCACAGCGCGAGCACGTCCGGTCCGTCTTGGGCAGCGGCCCAGAACGGCTCCAAGTGCAGCGCCTTTTGATGTCCCGCCGTGCCCGTCGGAAGACGTTTCACGCCGTAAGGGTCCCGGCGACCGTCGGCGATGAAATAGCAGCGAATTTCCTGCCGGTCGCCAGCCAAGTCGATTGTCAGCGGCAGGTCTTGTCGCGCCTCCGGATAACAAGCCGCGGCAGAGCCGAGGGTAACATCCGTGCACAGAAAATGGGTGCGAGACTGCACATGGCCGATTCCCCAGCTCTGGCGCACCGTGCGCGGCAACCGCCGCTGGCAAAGCTGCCACAGCTCGTCTGGCGGTCGCCAGTCGATCATGGCGGCATGCAACAGGTCGGTCAAAGGGGTCGTAGCTGGATCAAGCCATCCCTGAAGCATCAAGTGGCCGTCCAACGCGCCGTGGCCGCGCAGATAGTCATAACTGCGGCTGTGCGGCCCGGCCAGCCGCCGTGCGGGCACAAACCAATTGGCAGCGATGTCGGTCCACAACAATTGCAGCAAGGCTTCGGCCTGGCGGCGCGCAGCCGGACTGCGTGCGTAGTTGCAGATCAGCTTTAGTCCCTCGAGGTTGGTGGCATAGTACGTGGGATTGCAATACTCGTGCGTGCCGAACTGCCACGTCCATAACAGTATTGCTTCCAACCGCCGGCCGCCCTCCTGCGCAGCGTGCTGGTCGCCGATGGCCTCGCCCAAAAGGATCAAATTGCCCGCGTTGAGTATAGCGATGTTGGTGTAATGGCTCGGTACACGGTGACTTAGACAACCCTCTACGGAATGCTCGAGGATTCGACGAAGTTGCTCCTGACTTGCGGCCGGCATCCATTGACGATGCCGCAACCACATCAGCAAAGCATCGTGGATGCAAAACTCAACCGCATTGTAGTCGGTTACCTTTGCGTGGCCGAAGGTCCACCAGAAATTGCCGCGTGCCGGGCTTGTCTGACTGCGGTCTTGCATTCGTGCCGCTAGTTGCAACACGTGGCTCAAACGATCGGGGTGCTGGCGCGCTTCGCATAACGCCAGCGCATAAGCGAACAGCTCGCGGCTGGTGAGCGAATCGTATGGGCCAGTCGTTGACAGGCGCCTCCAGAAACCTTCGCGGCGCTGGAGGAACGTACGCACGATCGCTTCGCGCTCTACAGGCACTGGCTGCGCTTCCGCGCCAGTCAAAGATGCACCGGTCATAATCAACAGCACGGCAGACAACATCACCGTCGCAGCTCCTTGGCCCAAAGCTTCGCCGTATTCTAACCCATTCAGTGGACGATGTATGCCGCCGCCACGGGACAAAATGCGACATGTTAGTGGAACACTTCCCCTCATAGGTAGCTTTTTTGGCAGCCCCGGAACAAGAGCTGGCCAAAAAATCTCGGCTCATCGCGGCGCGATATGACAGCCAGTTGTCATACGGTGCTCGTAAACTGTCCACGTATGAATGGGCTCGGCCGGCGTCTGTCGTCTGGTAAACGACGGACTCCAAGGGCTTGGTAACCAGCAGACTGGTGTGGTGTCATGAGCATCGTGAAGCAGTTGAGGCTTATGAAGTTGATCGACGTAAGAACTGCCGACGGTTCGCGCCATTTCCTGCGGATGCCCAAAGCTTTTTCGGCACAGGCGATCGCCGAACACCTGACGGGGCTGGAGGGAGCGAGGCTATTGTGTTTCATGGCCGGAGGCATTACCGAGGCCCATGTAAATTTCACATACCAGGGCTATCGATTTCAGGTCCGCAACGGAGGCCAGGAGTACCTGTTCTTTGTGGACGATCCTTCTTGTCCGGACGTGCTGCTGCTGGGCGTGGCCTATCACTTCCATCAACTGCTTGAGGATTGATCGGCTGGTCCGACATTCACTGCTGGCGTTTACAAACGGGCTCCGATCCCCAGTGCAGCCAGATTATCTGCACTGCCACCATGACAGCGGCAAACCGTTAACGCCGTGAACTTTCTCCTCCCAGTATAAACTCGGTTCTCCTCCCGTGAATTCGCTGGCGGCCGAATGAACATCTCCCGGCTGCCGCCACGCTCTTGGTCGGGCTTATTGCCCCTAGCGCTATTCTGGCCTATAGTTTACTATGCGGCGCCGATGCAAAAGCGCCGCGACCAGCGCGCAACGGCTACGCGTGGCAAGGCAGTCGTCATCGTTGCTAGGAGCCTTGCGAAGCTGGCTGCGTAATTTTAGGTACATTGCCCGGCGCGCTGGGCGTCCAGGCAGTCGTCGTCGGAGTTTTCAAGCTGAGGAGGGCGAGAATGAACAGAATCTTGGCGATTGTTGTGGCCGTTTTGGTCGCTGTGGGATGCTCGGCAGCTTATGCTGACTGGGTATATGTGGGACCGACCGTGGTAACCACCTACTATCCGCCGCCGGTGTATGTCTATCCAGCACCGGCACCCGTAGTAGTCGCCCGGCCAGTCCTGCCGGCACCGGTTGTCGTCGGACCGCCGGTGCCAGTGGTAGTCGGACCGCCGGCTATCGTTGTGCGACCGGTTCCGTACGTCCGCGGTCAGCCGGTGCGGAATGCATTTCGGGCTTTAGTGTGGTAAAGCTTTGGGCACCACAATAGCCGCGAAGCAAGCATCCGCGCAGCGAGCATCGCTGAGGCGAATCTGCCCATAGAAGTCACCAACAACCAACCATAGCCTGTCGGATGATATTTCCACACGTCGCGTAATACATCGCGCAGGCTCTGACAACCGGCAGCAACACGAAGGGGCACAGCCAGTGTTCGAGCTGGCTGTGCCTATTTTGTCATTTGACGCTTCTTGTCATTTGACGGCCGGCTTGCAAGGCTGGCCAATATAGCTGGGCAAAGCAGCTACGGCAGTTGAAATACTGACCGGCTCTGGACGATGGCGCACTCGTCGGGAAAAGTGTGAAACGTGTGGACGCGTAACGCCCGGTTACGTGGTTCGACGTTGATGTAGCTTATCGCTCCCAGGCTAATCCGCCCACCACCGCTGAACTGATGGAACAGGCCGTTTCGCAGGGCATCCACTCTCAGGCACTCATGGTAGCCCCAAAGGACTTCTGCGCTAACGTGCTCCAGCTGAAAGGTGGTTTGGTAGCTAACGCGACCGCGGCACTCTACGCCGTCGCTGCGCTGGCCGCACAACACATGAGACATCAACCGCCGCCGTTCGGGCAGCGGGTGCTGAGCGGAGGTGGAAACTTCCGTCAGCGTCAGCCCATCATAACGCCACGTTATCACGTGGCCGGAACTGGTAATGTCGATTCGGGCCTCGTACTCTCCGCGTTGTAAGGTGAGTGAACTGCAAACTTCGAACAACTCTGGGTGCAACGATCGGCCGTATAGTTGAAAAACCAGTTCCGCTACTCTCGGTCGAACGGTAAGCACGATTTCGTTTCCCTCACTTGCCATTGTTGTTCTGTTTTGAAGGAATTCCCGCAACGCCAGGCGCATTATAAGTGGCCAACCGAATCTCACAAATACTGTTTGGCAAGAATGCAGACGGCTTTTGCTAGCAACAGGCGATTTATGCTAGCAACGCAAGTGTGGGGCGCAGTCGGTGGAGGTTTTTCCGGTGAAGAGCCCACATCGCGTGCCAGAAACTAGCCCCGGCGACGGCCGGCGATCAGCCAACAACAATCGGTTCGGAGTTTCTTTCTCGAAACACCGAGGCCCAACCCAATCCAGCCCGATGGAACGAGGTGGCGAAGCTCACCCGGCGCCTGTTCGGCCCGTGCCTGGCCGCCAAACCATCGAAGGGCGAAGACTACAGCAGCCCAACTAGAATATCGTAAAAAGCGTGCGTCCCGGCGGCGATGCCAAACCCACGGTACACGAACAGAACCGAAAAGAAGACGCCGGCGATGAAGCGAAACACAAAGCTAAACGTTTGGAACTGTTCTCCGTAAGGGCCGACATAATGCGCAACTGCGAAAACCACGCTGGTCGCTGCCACCGCAATGATGAAACCTTTTCCACTAGGAACGCCCAACCGATAAAGAAGCCAAATCACTAGCGACAGCAGTATCAGGCGGAAAAGCAGCTCTTCGTAAATACCAGCGCCCAAGTAACCTATAAAGCCCCCAGCCAGTTTCTTGAAACTGTCGGCCAGGCTGGCTGTGCCACCCCCAGAAACCAAACCGAAAAGGCCTTTTTGCAACTGCAAGATCACCCGCAACACTATGGCCAGCAGGAGGCACTCGGCCAACATGCCGGGCAACACCCCGGCAGGCACGCGCCACTGCCGCCGTTTGAGATGGTGCCATCCCAGCAATAGCGCCACGGTCAGCACCGGCAGCAGCAAGTGTTGACCGAAGCCCAAAATGTTCAGGGTCTTGCGCATCCACACGTCTGCGCCGGTTTGCACTCCCAGAACAACCACGCCTAACTCGTACACGATCAATAGCGGGGCGATGAAGACCAGACTGGCCAACGGCTGGCGCGACTCGGTCCAGTAGCCCTTCGCCGCAGCACCATCACTTCGAGCCAGAAGTTTTGACACCATTCTCGCCTTCTGCTTGAAACTGCTGCCCTAGCGTCCCACCGCGGCTAAATTGTTAAACGCTTTTAGCCACTGTTCCAGATCGTTCCAAGCACGACGCGGCCCACGTCGGCCTTCGTGCCCTTGGCCTTCTCTGGCGCGGTTGCCGGTGGTGGTTTACTGCTGCTATGTTGGTGCTAGCATAGCTATCGGAACTCGGGGCTTCGTGCATCAGCACATGTCGTCGAAATCGCTTGTGCAAACAAAGCCCGAAGCGCCCAACCCAACATCGCTCAGGTCCACAATGCTCTCGATTGTACAGGAAGTATACCATCGCTTGTACGCCGCCTTCGGCCCACAACACTGGTGGCCGGGCGAAACGCCGTTTGAAATCATGGTCGGGGCAGTACTTACGCAGAACACCAATTGGAAGAACGTGGAGCGGGCGATCCACAACCTTCGACAAGCCGACCTGCTAGAACCCAAGGCCCTATACGCCACCCCGGTGGAAGAACTCGAAGAGCTGATCCGCCCCGCAGGTTACTACCGCATCAAGGCCCGGCGCCTGCGCAACCTGCTCGAGCTTCTGGTGAAGCGATACGGCGGTTCGCTGGAAGAGATGTTCGCTTCGGATCGCGTTGTGCTGCGCAAGCAACTGCTGGCCGTCAGGGGGATCGGGCCTGAAACGGCCGACTCGATACTGCTATACGCCGGCGGTATGCCTGTGTTCGTGGTGGATGCTTATACCTATCGCATTTTTGCCCGCCACAGTTGGGTAGAGCCGGATGCAGATTATCATCGCTTGCAGGAGTACTTTCAAAGTCAACTGCCGGACGACGCTTCCATGTTCAACGAGTATCATGCGCTGCTAGTGCGACTGGGGAAGGAATATTGCCGCAAGAATCGGCCGCGGTGCATCGGCTGCCCGCTAGAAGACCTGCTACCGCCCGGCGGCCCCGCCCAGCTCGACTGACCGTTTGGCTGTCTTTCGCGGTAGCTTGCCGAACAACGTAGTGCGCTGTATGGTCATGTGGAAGAGTATTTGGTTCGTGGTTGGTCGATGGCTGCGCGTGCAAGCTCCGGAACATGAGTGGTTGATAACGGTTTTCGGTCCCTTGGGTGAGCCAAAAGATTAAAAACAAGCAGAAAGGCTTCAACGATGTCCCTCCCCAGAGCATTTGCCCTTTTGTGCTGCGCGGCGGCGCTGGCCGTCGTGTGTTTTGCAGGCCAGGCGACAATGGCCACAGCCGCTTCGGTCGATTGGCCGGACGCCTTCCAGCAAAACAACCGACTGGGGCGCGGGGTGAACATCATCGGATACGATCCGCTGTGGCGCGACCCCAGCAAGGCGCGATTTAAGGACGAGTATTTCAAGCTGATTCGGGAGGCAGGCTTCAACCATGTGCGGATCAACCTCCACCCGTTCCGCGACCGCGCCATGGACCAACAAGACAAACTGACCGAGCAATACCTGAAGACGCTCGATTGGGCGGTCGAGCAGGCTCTGGCCAACAAACTGTTGGTTGTGCTCGACTTCCACGAGTTCCAGGAGATGGCTCGACAGCCGAAATCGAAAAAGCCCCGTATGCTGGCTTTCTGGCAACAACTGGCCGAGCACTACAAGAATGCTCCGCCGGAAGTGCTTTTCGAGCTGCTTAACGAACCCAACAGCGAACTGACGCCCGAGCTGTGGAACGAGCTACTTCGGGAAACGCTAGCCGTGGTCCGCCAAATCAATCCCAAACGCACCGTGGTTATCGGCCCCGGGCAATGGAACAACATCAACATGCTGGAGAAGCTGAAACTGCCCGACGACGATCGCCACATCATCGTCACCATCCACTATTACAGCCCGTTCGACTTCACCCACCAGGGAGCAGCGTGGGCAGGCAGGAAGGACAAAGTGGGCATCGCTTGGAAAGGCACGGACTCTGAAAAACAGGCCATTTTGACGGACTTCCACAAAGCGCAGGCCTGGGCGGAAAAACACCGACGCCCGCTTTACCTCGGCGAGTTCGGCGTGTACGACCGCGCCGATATGGACTCGCGCGTGCGCTGGCTGAGCTTCGTCACCCGAGAAGCCGAGAAACTCGGTTGGAGCTGGGCCTACTGGCAGTTCGACGGCGACTTCATCGTTTACGACATCCCCAACAACCGTTGGGTGGAACCGGTGCTCAAAGCCTTGATCCCACCGAAAAGCAAGCAGCCTTAACTTGGAGCCTTCACTCTACCGTTTCCGCCAGAGGGCGGACGCTTACCAGCAGCCTCGCCGCACCCAGCCGCGCACTGGTGGTTGCGGTAGTTTTGGCACCAGCGCGGTGGGCTTAGGCGGAGATCAGCTTTTGGGAAACGGCGCACGTCCCGAAGCCGCCCGAAAAGCCGCCCCCAGCGTCGGCGGCCCATAACCGGCCCAGACCCCAAGCGCATAGCCCAGGCAAAGATTTGTCACCGCTATTGTGATCACTAATACCATCATGGCGGGCATCCGGCTGCCGAGACGCCAATACGACTTTCTTCAAAAGCATAGCATATCTGGTAAGCGGCGGCGCAGACATCGAACAGGTGCGGGCGGCGGGCACGTCATATCAGCCTGGTAGCACAACCGTCGAAGAAGCGCTGTCGGCGCAGACATCAACGAAGCACTAGCTGTCGCAATTTCACACCGGGCGCCAAAGTGCGGCGCATCACTGACGTCGGGCACCGGCCGCGCAATGCCGTCCTGCCCAGCGCGCTTACCCCGCTGACCGTCCCTTGCGCCGGAGTCCGTCGCTTCCTCCGGAGGCCAGACCGCGCCTGGCTAGAGTCTGACCGTTGCCAGAGGGGGGCTTACGTGGACGCCATAGCCGCCGCTACGGGCGTACTTGGAGGGAGGTCAACTCGCGGCCAGGCGGAGGTGTGGAAGCCTCGCTTGCCAGTTGGCGGAGGAACTCCGGTGATGGATTGTCGATGGTGATCACCTGACTGCGGGCCTGCGGGTCGCGCCGCGAGCGCACGATCAGAATCACCTCACCGCCCTCGTTTAAAGCCGACCGCACCGCGCCAAGTGCAGCCAATTCGGCCCCCGAAGGCTGGGAAATCCCAGGCCACTGGGTGTTACCCTGACCCGCGCCGGGTGGAAATCCACCGGTAGCACGAGCGATCGAGGTACCTGCCCTGGTGGCATCTGAGCTGGTGGAAACTGTGCTGGCCGAAACTCCGCTTGCCGAAAGTGCGTTTGCTAAACCGGCAGCGGCGGAATCCGCGCTTGCCATGCCCGACATAGCGCCGAGCAGCCCACTGCCCGAAGATACCGAAGCAAACCGAAACGGCGGATCGCCCGGAAGTCGCGGCCCTGTGGAACCAGGCCGGTATGGTGCTCCGCATGCTTGCTCGTTTACGACTCCGACACCATCGGGGCCTCCGGTGCGTTCGGCCAGCAGCTCGACGCTACCGCCGGCGCGGGCCGGTTGGCTTGTTTTATTTTTCGCGTCGCGGTCGGCCGAGCCACCTTGAGCCACCACGGCTGATTCGGCCGCTTGGTAAACGAACGCTAGATTGTGGGCGTCCAGCATCGCGTGGATGGAACCTAAAGCGGCAAAAAACCCTTCACGGTCCTGAGGATCGGCGGCATTGCACACACCGATCAGCAGACCGTCGCGCGTAAACAAGCCGCCTCCGCTGCGCCCTTGCACAGGTTGGCCGGCCACCTGCAAATTGGGCGGGCCGTTGTATCGGTTTACCGAAGTAATCCGACTGGGGATCAACGTGGGCGGCTGGCCGTGACTGCAACCGGCCGTGATCACAGGCTCGCCTTGGCCTACACGGTAACCAGCCGGCGCGATACGTGCCGTCGGCACCGTGCCCCGCGGCCTGATCATCACCAAACCCAAATCGCGATGCTCGTCGTAGCCAAGGCATATGCCCGAAACAGTCTGCTGCAAACCCGGGCCGAACAAATCCACTTCGATTTGTCCTTTCCCGCGCGACTCGCGGAAGATGTGTCCGCAGGTAAGTATCAAGGCGGCGTCGCCTCGTGCGTCGACGATTGTGCCGGAACCGCGCGATTCGCCGTGAGGATCTTTGACGCGAATCCGCACAGTGGCTTGCAACAGCACATCGTCTTCTTGCTCAGGAAGGCCCGGGCCGTCGTCGGCAACGGGCCGGATCGGTAACCCGGTCGATAAGCCTGGCGCCGTGCTGCTCCCGGCCATGCCCGACATAAGCGCAGGCGCCGGGGCTACTGCCCGGCCAGCCGCAGTTGACTGCTGACTTCCGCTAATGCGGTTTGGCGGCGCGCCGGCCGGCCCGACCATCGTGTTCTGAAACTCGGCGGTGGAGCTAGACGGCTGGCCACCGGCGGGCATGTGACTTGCGCCAGCTTGCGCCATGGCGGTCTTGAACATGCGCTGCAAACGGCTATAGGTTGTGCCGCCGACCACCCGGTCCACCTCGCGTCCGTTGACTAGCAGGATGTAGCACGGTATTCCTTTCACGCCGTACTGGGCCGCCAGGGCAGGTTCACGATCAACGTTTATCTTGCGGACCGGATATCCTTCCTGCACCAGGGCCTGTACCGCCGGTTGCATCGCCCGACACGGACCGCACCAGTCGGCATAAAAATCCAGCAACAATATTTGATCGCCGGCAGACAGTGCCACGGCGACCAGCACGGTGTGAACCAGCGGCATCGGGTCTCTCCTTGACGTCGGCCCCCACGAAGTTCGTCGCTGACAATATCTGGCGGATATTGCTGTGTCACGGCCCGTCCGGGCTTGAGTCGGAGCCGGTCGGACGGCGGCGACGGGCAAAAATCGTCGGCGACGGCGGGAAGCGCAAGGGCCACGAAATCCTTTTCAGCAAGCTTGACGTTAACACTGTTGCCGCACCCAGCCGACCGCCATCGAGCAGTCAGCCCGGCGGGGCAGCGTCGATAGGGCCGCATTTTCCCCGAAAGCAACAATTTGCACAATTGCAAGTTGCAGTTTTTCCGCTCCGATTGGCTCCATCGGTTCGTCCACCCGCGCGACATAGCGGCCGATGTCATTTACCGGCGATATGACGAGGACCGGTCCTTCCGCTTTCAAGGGGGCCACAATCATCGGAAAATTAACGGCCCGGTCCACCTATATTTTCAGGCCAACCACGCTTCCGTATCTTCTCGACCTACGAAAGTCTTCCTTTATTCACAGCCCGCGAATAAGCGCATTAACTTGCGGCGCAAGGCAAACATTCGCTCGGCCACTGGGGCGATTTGGGAATCGTTTCGGCAACCCACTGGTTTACATCAGGTCACAGCGAACCGACCGCTGACTGCGGACAACTTGGGTAAACCGATACACCGATTGGCCGACTTATCACACCACAAGCGCAACAGGCCTTATTGGCCGTTTCGCGTTTTTGGTTTTTGGTAGCAGAATGTACACTTTTAACGGTGACTAGTCACCGAACCGGAACCGGTTACCCATCGACTGTGGTGACTTCTTTGGCCGGCAGAGATAAAATGATTTCATCCTGCCTTTAGTGCCCAAGCCTTAATACCGCGATTCGCCAGAGGGAGATTTTATGAACAAGACAGCCGTGCTCACGCGGCGGACGTTCGCCAAAGCCGGTTTGGCCGCAATCGGTACTGCCATGCTTTCTTCTTATGCGGCCCCCGGTGAACCGTCGGCCGCCAACAACGCTTTGCCCACCGTCCGCTGGGGCAAGTTCGAAATCACGCGACTTCTCGTAGGCCACAACCCGATCAAGGGAACCTCGCACTTCTCTAAAGAGCTTGACCAGGAGATGCGCGAGTATTTCGCCAATCAAGAAAACGGACTGAAGTTACTCCGCCGCTGCCAGCAGTTGGGCATTAATACTTGTCAGATGGGCGGGTTGAACATCGAAGCGCTGTTGCGCGCCTTTTACGCCGAAGGCGGCAAGATGCAATGGATCGCCACCTTCTATTCTGCCCCCGGCCAAGGAAAAGAAGAACTCGCCCGAATAATGAAAATGGATCCCAAACCTATCGGCGCGCAGCATTACGGCGCAACAAGCGACCGCCTAATGCGCGAGGGCAAAATCGACCTGGCACTGGATACTTTGAAGATGCTCCGCGACGCTGGCCTGATGGTGGGCTTGTGTTCCCACAATCACGAGGTAATCGACTACGCCGAGAGCAAGGGTTGGGATGTAGATTTCTACCAGTGTTCGCTATACCACAGTACCGACGGGCTAAACCCGAAACGCAAAGGCGAAGAAGTCTTCGAAGAACCTACCCGTCAAGCGATGCTCAACACTATCCGTCAGGTATCGAAGCCATGCATCGCCTTCAAGGTTCTGGGCGCCAACCGGCACTGCGCCACGCCGGCGGATGTGGAAGCCGCCTTGCGGCTGACGTTTGAAAAGATCAAACCCACCGACGTAGTCCTGGTCGGCATGTGGCAAAAATACAAAGACCAAGTGGCCGAAAACGTAGGTCTGGTCAAACGGCTGGCTCAGGTTGCTTAGAACCGTTGCCGCCCTTGCTTTCACAAGGTTAGTCGACGGTCTGCGAGCACACTACTGAACGTGCCGGTTAAGTGTGCAGTCCGCACTCGGTCTTGGCCGTCCCGCTCCAGCGGCCGGCGCGTTCGTCTTCGCCGTCACCGACGGGCCGGGTGCACGGCCAGCAACCGATGCTTGGATAACCCTGGTCGTGTAGAGGATTGTAGGGAATGCCCTCTTCCATGATCCGGCGCCAAACGTCTTTGCGGGTCCAATTGGCCAAGGGGCTGATCTTCACCAGGCCGAACTTGGCATCCCATTTGACAATCGGCGTGTTGGCCCGGGTCGGACTCTGATCCCGGCGAATACCCGTTGCCCAAGCATCGAAATTGGCCGCAACGCGCTGCAACACCCGCACCTTCCGGTCGAAGCAGCAGCGGTCGGGATCGGTCTTGTACACTGGGCCACCGTTGGCTGCTTCGTATTCCTCTACCGACAGCTCCGGACGCTGAAGATCGACGACGATTCCATATTTCTCCGCGATGCGTTCCCGTAGGGCCAACGTTTCAGGAAATTGATAACCGGTGTCCAAGTTGAACACATACACCCGCGGCTCGATCTTGGCCAGCATTGAAATGATCACGCACCCCTCCGGCCCAAGCCCGGTGGCCATGGTGAAACGGGGAAAATATCGCTCCACAGCCCAGCGAAGGATTTCTTCGGGGCTGGCCGACTCAAGCCGCTGGCTTTGGTCGGCAAGCCACTGAAGTTCCTCTGCTGTAGCGGTCCGGACCCCCGAAACCGGGACGCTCTTGACCGCAGAGGCCGCCCTGGATGGCTCAGCCGTAGTGCTTCCAGCGGCAGATCGACCGTCGGCATGTCCTGCCACACGCAAATGCTCATGTGGGTATCGAACCATAGCTACTTCAACGCTTCGGCGAATAATCGGGGTCGCAAAGGCCATGCTCGTCTCCGTTCAGCACGCGGCGGGCGCCACCACCGTTGCTACTGAGTGACAACGGCCAGCAAATCGATTCCAGGACGTAAGTTACTTTCTAATATGCACTTAAGT
The DNA here is from genome assembly GCA_938015445.1 of uncultured Pirellulales bacterium. Lineage (GTDB taxonomy): Bacteria > Planctomycetota > Planctomycetia > Pirellulales > Thermoguttaceae > CALLPE01. The sequence continues at coordinate 155,415 of CALLPE010000009.1, read as the reverse complement.
TCTCGGCAGCAGTCCTTGGCAACTGCTTGCTAGCCCATACGCATGCAAGGATTTGCATCATCCAATTAGCACCATCCGCCGCTGCTGATGTAGCAACATCGATGGCAAGATACTTTATTATGTTGACCGCTTTATTATAATATCGAAAACGGCACGCCATGTCAATACTATGTTTATCGACATAGTATAGTATTGCAAGAGTTGGTATTATGGCCAGCTTAGCTTGACGGTCTTATAGCTTTTTTACAGCTTTCAGCCGTGGCCGCCGCCGCGTACAATCAACCTCAACGCTTCGATATGGACGAGTCGCCGAACATGGGCCAATTTGTGCAGATTAGTTTCCAGTGCTTGCCGCTTCGCGCAGTCGGTCGGCTTGACGCGCCGCCAGATGCCGCCGAGGAAGTTCGGGAACTGCACAGGCGCATCCGCTGGGCCGCAGAAAAGCACGGATTTTTCAACAGTTACTACCTGTACGACGGCCAGTGCGTTTTCCACTTCACCAACGACGAGCAACTGGGAACGGTCGAGTTCGGCTTCGAGGGTACCGTACTGACCGACCCGACCGATTGCAAGACGCAATATTGCGATCTATCTGTCCAGTTGCGCGGGCAGGTATGCCCCTGGCTTACCGCTGCTGCCACCCAGTGGTTGGCCGAAACCGTGTCCCTGGCAGTGAAAGTCGAGTTCGACCGATATATAGCTTCCGGCGATTTGAAAAAAGCCATCGAACGTGTGGAACAGTTACGGGCGGAAAGCGACGCCCGCGGCGGATATCTGGCGATGGGTTTGTAGAACAGCTTGGCCACTGCCAAGCGCTCTCTCCCGAAAAGGCCCGTAAGGTAACCTGGCGACTGGCCCCGGCCGCCAGCGCCGCCGTGTGCTAAGCAACAAGGTAATCGGGCGCAGCGGCATTTGGGCGTGCGATAGTGTGGGTTTCAAACAAGCGAGGTTTATGCCATACAGCGATTTCGACGTCGAGAGCTTGGCCCGCTATTTGCACCTAACGCCTCAACAGGTAGTCAAGTTGGCAGAGCGCGGGAAGCTGCCTGGCCGGAAGGTGGGAGGTCGCTGGCGGTTCGCGCGTCCTGACATCCATCGCTGGTTCGAGCAGCGCATCGGCTTGTCTGACGAGGATGAGCTGCTCGAAGTGGAAAGCGTGCTGCGGCAGGCGTCGCCGGCCGAAGAGCAAATCTCCATCGCCGCCATGCTTCCCCTGGAAGCCATCGCCATACCGTTATACGCCCGTACGCGCAACTCGGTGATCGACTCTATCGTGGAGGTGGCGGCGCGCACTGGCTGGCTGTGGGACCCGAAGGCTATGGCCGACGCGGTTCGCGCCCGCGAGGACATTCATCCCACCGCCCTAGAGAACGGCGTAGCGCTGCTACACCCCAGACGGCCTATGCCGCAAATCCTTGCGCAGCCGTTCCTAGCGCTGGGCTGTACGACTTGCGGCATACCGTTTGGCAGCGATGTTCCACTGAGCGACGTGTTCTTTTTGATCTGTTCCACCGATGACCGAGTGCACTTGCGTGTGTTGGCGCGTTTGAGCCGCTTGCTCAGCACGTCGGGTTTTCTTAACGCCCTGCGGCAGGCCCCCGATGCGCAATCGGCCCACCGGTTGATCGAAGAAGTGGAGCAGAAGTTGTGAGCGCAGCCCGGCAACTTATCACTGTCTTACGCGGCCATGGCAGGCATTAATGTGTTACTGGTCGGAGACCTTCGCTACGCCGAGTTCCATCACGCTTGCCGTGGGCTGAGCGAGTGTTCACAGCTTGCGACCGCCGAAAGCGTCGCGGCAGCCGAGCAACTGCTGCTCACCGGCCAATGTGCGCCGGACGTGCTTGTTCTGGCACAAGCGTATCCGGGACAGTGTTCTGCGGCTGCTGTCGAACGCTTACGCCGCTTGGCTCCGCTTGCCCGGGTGGTCGGCTTGCTAGGCAGTTGGTGTGAAGGGGAGGAAAGAACCGGCCGCCCCTGGCCTGCGGCGATACGGTGCTATTGGCATCAGTGGCCTGCCCGCGCTGCCCGGCAGTTCCAGGCCCTCCAAGATGGAAAGCCCACCGCTTGGAGTCTTCCGGTCACGGCTACCGAGGAAGACCGCCTGTTGTGCGAAGCAGAGCTTAGCGGCGATGGGCGGTCGGCGCTGGTGGTAGTCTGCTCGAGCAATCGGTCGGTGGCCGAGTTGCTTTGCGACGCCTGTTCGGTGCGCGGCTGGGCGACAGTCTGGCTGCGGCGCGATTGGCACGCTGTGGTCGGCGGCGTGCGCGTGGGAATTTTCGACGGGCAGGACCTGTCCGAAGCGCAACTTGCCTTGTTGCAACAGCTATGCAAACTGCTGGAACCAGCGCCCATACTGACGCTGGCGGATTTTCCGCGCATCGAAGACGTGCTCCGGGCGCTACAGGTCGGCGCTGCTGCTGTAGTTTCTAAGCCAATGCGGCTTGCAGACTTGTTCTGGCAACTGGACCAATTAGCCGCTCAGTGCCGTGCGCGCTTAACAGCCGCTGAAGAATAAGCCAATAAGAACGCGGCGAGTAGCGGCGATGAAGCCGTTTGTGAACGGCGCCGACCAGCCTGCTTCTGAAAATCGCGGAACCGGCCTTTTATTACGGGTGTTGATCGGGCTGCTTAAGGCGCAGCGAATCTCACCAGGCGGAAGTAGAAACAGGCGCCGCGACGCGAACGGCTCTGAGTTGGCTCAGCGCGGACGATTAGGCCGATAGCAGCCGAGGATAGCTTCTTCCCGAGTGCGGTAAGGAATGAATACTTTGTCGGCCCCGCACGCTTGTAGCACCCGACGGTTGAAAGGCGACACTCCGCATAAGCGCAACATGCCGTTACGTTCTGCCAATCGCGCTTGAAGTTGTAACAACTGACCTACCAGTTGACTGTCGAGCACGGGCAGTTGATCAAGGTCCACAACCATGCGGTAGGTGAAATGACGTGCAGCGATTTCCCAGAGTTGATCGGCCAGCAGCGTGGCCTCTGCGGAGTCTTCTACATCGCGAATGCGGACAAGCAACCAACCTGGCCCACGCTCCACATCCACCCGATAGCCGAGAGCATTGGCGAGCATACGTCCCATCCTTTCGCCACAATATAACAGCCCCGAGAACCGGTGGAGAAGCTACTACTGATAAAGATAGACGATTATGCGCCAATAGCAATCCCCGCGCAGTGTGAAAAGTAGGATTTTTCAGTTTTTTTATAAATTGTTTTCGCGGCGGCTGATCAGAGTTCTGGCCCTTCCGCGATCACGATCTTGACTTCTCGTCTGTTTAGGTCGCCGAAACGCCCTCGCCGGCCAAAGCCGATAAGAGGTCAATTTCTCGCAGCGGAAAAACCGTCGCCAGTGAGAAATCCTAATGTCAGTCGATGGTAAAGAAGCGAGGGCACAGTTATAAGTCGTTGGTACGCTGGAAGTTATCACTGCGCGTATAGCTGGGATAGCTTTCGGCGTCCTTTCCGAAAAGATTTCTTCGGAGGGTGTCCTTGCGCGCCTGGAGCGAGCATGTCAGACGTCGGGATAGGCCCCGCGAATCACCCCCATAATCAGTTGCCTGGCATAGTGCGGGTCGGCGGGTCGCCAAACTGGCTGCCCAGAATTGCCCCTCCAAAATCAGTTACCAGCAGCACTGCTAGCAGCGGCTGCGGCCGATATACGTCCGAGGAGCTTTAGCGACCCGCCATAAGGGGAACTTAGCAACAAGCTTGTTGTCGGGTGGGCCAATCGACCAATATCGAATGGCCAGCCGGCTCGACGCATTCTGGAATGTCGAGCCAACAGGCGAGCGGTTGGTAGCTCATATAGTGCCGGCGGGGCTTATGGCGTAAAATCAGTTGTTTCGTCATGGCCCCCAAGGCTGCTGCACAGCGAACATTCGCACAGCCGGGCTTGCCTGCAACAAGCCAAAGCTAACTAGTGCTGCCGCATAAAGGACTGACAATGAGCAGTTTTCAGATGATCGTAGGGCACACCTTGGGCAAGGAAGAAGCCTGCCGCAGACTACAGCAAAAACTCGCGGCTGTGCGCCAGGCGTATGGTCAGCACGTCAGCCAATTGAACGAAGCCTGGGAAGACCATGTGTTGCGATTCTCTTTCCGCACGGTGGGAATGAACGTCAGCGGTACGATCACTGTAGACGATTCGCAAGTCAGTCTGGTCGCCATCTTGCCAGTAGCGGCGATGATGTTCCGCGGGCTTATCGAGCAACGTATCCGCCAAGAGTTGGGCGATTTGCTGGCCTGACGCACACAGCATCAATCCATCCCTTTGGCGAATAACCGCAAGCCAGTTCGGCGGCAAGCTACTACCCGCGCAGCTTTTGTGCGGTTCAGCCCCGATCTCGAACCAGCCGAACCACACAATGAACCAGCCGAGCTAGATTATCCCGTGCAATGGCCCACCGCGCGCACCAAGCGCGTCGACGCGTTTCGATACAGCGGGGTCTTCCACCAACGGCGGGGCATGGTGGGGCTTGGCGCGAGCGTCGATTACCAAAGCCCCGTGGCAACCCCAGTGCTTGTCGCGGTAAAACGACTCGATGCCGTAAACATCCGCCGCCGGATCGGTGCGTGTAAAGCAAGTCCATAAAAAATCGTTCAGCGAGCGCGAGGCCGCCCCGCTGTCGTCCACAACTACAATCAGCGGAAAGGCATTGATCGGATCATGGCGGTTGTAAGCAGCGCAAAAGCGTTCGATTGCTCTGTCGCGGTCGCCGTCGGTGGCACGGTATGACGGCCCGCTTATCACCAAGATACCCGGCAAGAATACCCGGGCATCGTTGAACCCCAAGTTTCGCGGCAGGCTGATGCGGCTCTCCAGCGCCACCGGCAAGGTGCGCAGGGGCGAGCCCGTGGCAGCCACCACCAGTTTGGAACCTTCGTTCAGCGCCGGTCCGCTGTAGTCGAGCGTATCCATGTTGGTACAGGTCTGAAAGTGCAAGTCGCGTCGCCAATCGACGCGCTCCAGCACGTGGCGGAAGAACTCCGGCACGTCGTGCACGTCGAGTTGCGGATCGTCCTCGGCCGCTACGATGAACAGATACTTGGCCAACGAAAGCTGTCCGTAGCCCAACAGTGCGTTGGCCAGCGTAAGCAACTCGCGGGGCCGATGGCGGGGCTGATAAGGCACATATCGCTCCGAGCCGATGGCCAATAGCAGCGGATGCACCCCTGCCGCCTCCACCGCGTTGACCGCACGAATCCCCGGAATCGCTTTGGGGATAATCGGTCCGACCAGCTCATGTATCAGCCGGCTGAACATGGAGTCTTCCTGCGGCGGACGGCCCACCACGGTGAAGGGCCAGATAGCGTCGGCGCGATGATACACGTGTTCGACGCGGAGCACCGGAAACTCGTGCGCCAGGCTATAGTAGCCCAGGTGATCTCCGAAAGGCCCCTCAGGCAGCAGCCGGTTGGGATCGAGCGTGGCAGTGATGCAGAAGTCGGCCTCGGCATGAATCGGCAATTTGCCCGGCCGACAGATCATCCGCACGCGGCGCCGGTTCAGCAGCCCGGCCAGCCGCAGCTCGCTGACGGCTTCGGGCAGTGGCATCACGGCCGCGACGGTCATTGCCGGCGGACCGCCGACGAAGATGTTCACCCGCAGCAACTCGCCCCGACGCAGCGCCGCTGCGTGATGTTGGGCGATGCCGCGGTGAATCTGGTAATGCAGTCCCAGATCGAGATTGGGCACATACTTTCCGCCGCCGAGCTGGATGCGATACATACCCAAGTTCGAGCGGTCGAAACCCGGCGCATCCGGGTCTTCCGTGTAAACCTGCGGCAAAGTGATGTACGGTCCGCCATCCCCGGGCCAACTGACGATCTGCGGCAGTTGGTCGATGGAAGTTTCGCGTTCCAGCACCGGGCCGCTGCGAACAGACTTCGGTCGAGCGTACCACGCCCACCATGGGGCTTTAATGTAGAGCCGGGGGCGGCGCATGGCGTCTGCCGGATCGACTTGGAGCGTGGCCAGCTTGCCGACCATTTCCAGCGAGTCGCGGAAAATGTATCGTACCCGCTCCATCGTTCCGAAAAGGTTGCCCAACAAAGGAAAACGGCAGCCTTTCGCCCGGGTGAACAAGATCGCCGGTCCCCCGGCGCGAAACACGCGACGCTGGATTTCAGCCACTTCCAGGTACGGGTCTACTTCGTGGTCCAGACGAATCAACTGGCCCGTTCTCTCTAAGTCGCGGACGCACTCGGCAAGACTTCGATAGCCCATACTAATCCAAGATGATCGCCGGGTGTTGCGCAACTTTTTCCGCAGACGCCTCGCTCCCCGCAAGCAAACCGCTTCGTATTGTCCCTAGGCAACGCTCACCACGACTGGCCCGACAGCACGACATCGACCGCCGCCGTCTTCTGCTGCCCAGGCGCAAGCGGCGATTTGCGCTTCCCGCCACTTTGTACCAGCGGTTCCAACCAGTCCAACGCCGAAAGCGCCCACAGTTCGCTGCGGATGGCATCATCGCCGCCGGTGGTTTGAACAATAGCGAGGTCGTGCGCGGCGCGGATGGCGTGCGGGACGCGACCGGCAGCGCTCGGCTGCCAATCGGTATGCCGTCGGCCAAGGCTGAAATAGCCCGACTCGGGCCGGGCGGTCGGAGCTTGGCTCGCACCGACCGCCGACGGAAGAAGCGTCAACACGTGGTCCGCAGTAGCAAGGCTCGCTTGGGTGGACTGGCTGGGGAGAGTTGCCGCCGCTGCTGCTTCAGTACGTGTTTCGATTGCAGCCCCCAGATCGCCGGCCGGACCGTCAGCTTGTAAACAATACAAGGCAAGTGCGGAAGAAGCAACATCATCCGCTTTGGGGCCGCCCCCAGCAGTGGAATCGAACACCGCGACCAGCGGCGGCCAGTCCATCAGCTCTACTTCCGACGGTGCGGCCGCGACGGTGCCAGGTGCATCGGCGGCGGCAAGTTCCGCCCCAAAGGCGCTAACAGCGTACGGCAACACCGTCAAATCCGCGGTTTGAGTATCAAACCACACTTCTTGAGTATGCAAGCGCACTTCCTGGCCGGCCGCGAACGCAGCGTCGCTACCCAGCCCCGTCAATCCCTGGCCGCCCAGCGGCAGCTCGAGCAGCACCAGCGACGCGCCGTCGTTCTGTCGAGCGATGAGCACATCGGCCAGCGTTACGCGGCGGTCACGGTTGAAATCGTAGGGATTGGTTATCGCCACCGATTTGAAGCCGGAATCGGCCGTCCAAGCGGCGTCTTCATCCTCAACGGTTACTAGCGCCGGCGTGGGCGCCGCGCCGGTTTCGCCCGCCAGGTTGCCGAAATAGAACCGGTCGGGCGCCGCCAAGCCGGTGTCCATGTTGGCTAGCACGGTAACTTCGAGCCAGCAGTTGGCGATTGCGCCGTCGGGCCAGACGATGCTCACCCGGGTCACGCCCGGTTGGCCAGGAGCGGGACGCACTGCCACCGCCGCCGGCGTCGGCGCGGCGCCCCACGCAGCCGTATCCAGCGTGTTGCCCACGCGAAATTGGAAGAAGTTTGTCACCGTAGCCAAGGTGGGCGTGCCGAGCAGGGCTTGGATGTCGATCATCAGCCCATTGATTCCCCGGCTGTAGCTGGTGTAGTTAGCGAAAGCCGCCTGGGGATCGCCGGGTCGCAGGGCGAACTTGTCTGGGGCGATGGCCCCATCGTCGTCGGCATTAGCCGCTGGATTACGGCCGTCGAACGCTGAGTTGTTGTAGAACAGGTACTCGCCCACTACCACCGCGGCGGGCAGTTTTACCCAGGAAATCTCGGCATCCTGCTCCAATGCGTGTCCTACCCGGTCGACGATTCCCGATCCGGCTGCTGTCAGGGTGAGCGTGTAATTGCCCGGGGCCGCGGTCAGACTGCTCAGGTTTCCTAGCGTCCAGCGGGTGTTGTCGCTGGTGGTAAGGGTCTGATCGCTGGTCAGCAGGTTAGGGCCGCCGTCGCGCGTCAGCCGCAGATCGGCCCGGTCCAGCCCGGTTACCGGTTCGTTGAAAACGATCGTCAACTGCTCGACCGGAGTGACACGCGGACTGGGCGTGACCGGCTGAATCGAAGCGGTGGGCGGTTGGGTGTCGATGAGGAAGCCCACGCTGGCGTCGGCGGCCAGCCAGTTGCCTACCGCGTCGCGTATGCCCGAACCGTCTGCTTGCAACACTAGCAGATACTCGCCGGGAACTGGTTGGCTGCGCGAGACGGCTTCCAGCCGTACCGCCGTCAGGGCATAACCCTTAACATCGTTGGCCAGGCCGCCGGCATCGACCGAGACGGGAATAGCCCCCACGTACTGCTCGCTGCGCAGGGCGAAGATGCCGTCGGGGCCGGGGTCGATGTTCGTCCAGCCGACCACGAAGCCCTGTGTGGCCCCGCTATTGGCCCCGGACCATAACGCCACCTCGGTATCGCTGAGCACCACTATCCCATCGCCGACGCTGTGGTCAGGTGTAGCCGAGACCGCCCCCACCAGCGCGACTTTCGTCCAGCGGCGCGTATAGGCTGCGTTTCCGCGGATGGAAGTGGCATGCACGTTGTAGCTGACCGTGCCGGTGGTGTCCAGACCGCTGAACTGATGCAAATAATAGTCGTTCTGCGATGCTTCCAGCTCGATGCTTGCGCCGGCGGCGCTGGAGAAATCGACAAATCCATTAAAGATTCGATAGGCGTCGGTGCCTGGCGAGGGCAATCCCACGCCGCTTTGGAACACCGCGCCGCTGTGCGACGTGGTAAGCGTGACCGCGCTATTGGCCCCGGTAGCGATGTCCTTCAGCAAACCAGCGGCTGTTCCGTTAGCCGCGTAAGCGGTTGCATTGGGATGAGTTGCCGCGCCGGCCACGTGATCGTTGAAGGCTACGAAACTGCTCGCCCCGCCGCCGGTGGCAGTATGCTGAGCCAAGCGCCCCAACACCCAAGTGATATTATCGGTGGTGGTCAGCGATTCGCTGCCGGTAAGCAGATTTGCGCCCCCGTCGCGCGTAAGGCGCAAATCGCCAAGATCGAAGCCGGTCACCGGTTCGCTGAAGACGATGGTAATTTCGTCCAGCAGAGTATTTCGGGGGTTGGGGTTAAGCGGGACGATTTGCGCCGTCGGCGGGTCGGCATCCACGCTCCACGTTTCGAAGGCGTCGTTGGCCAGCGGGTTGTCGTCGAGGTCTTTGATGCCCGAACCGGCAGCCACAAGCCGCAGCCTGTAGTTGCCCGATACCCCCGTCAAACCTGCCAGATTGCCCAGGATGAAAGTGGTGTTGTCGGTGGTGGTGAGCGTTTGGGCGACAGTCAGGAGGTTCGGGCCGCCGTCGCGGGTAAGTTGCAAATCGCTCAGCTCGAAACCCGTCACCGGTTCGCTGAACACAATCGTGATGCTGTCAACCGCAGTGTTGCGCGGATCAGGCGCTACAGGCATGATCTGTACTACTGGCACACCAGCCGTCACGGTCCAGCTCATGGTAGCCGGTCCGGCCAGCGGATTGCCCGCCAAGTCCGTAATGCCGGAACTGACCGCGCGGACCCGCAGCGTATAAACCCCCGGCACGCCCGTAATGCCGGTCAAGTTAGTCAAAGTAAAGGAAACGTTGTTGGTGGTGACCAGGGTTTGTGCAGCGGTAATCAGATTCGGGCCGCCATCGCGGGTCAGCGTTACATCAAGTATGTCGAACCCCACGACCTGTTCGCTAAAGACGATGATCACCGAATCGACCGGCACATCCCGCGGATTGGGTGTAACCGGCACGATTGTCACCGTGGGAGCGACGGTATCGGGCACGTAAGGCGACAAGCGGATGCCGGGGATCGGCTCGTTAGGATTGGCCGGATTCTCCCAAACACCGCCCGGAAGCTGCCAGCGCACGGCGATGTTGTCGCCGCCGCCGCCTTCTTTCTGCAACGCTTCGATGTAATACTTCTGACCGGCCTGTAAGGTAATCGGCGCCGATCGCTGCTCGGGAAACTTATCCCATTGCCGCGAGCTGGTCCAGCTTGGCACCGAGGCGATCAACACCTTGTTGGCCGGGTTGCTGTCGGTCGAAAGATACAGCACACTGTTGTCGTCGCTGGAAATCCAGAACAAGTAGCTGCCCGACACCGGCGGATGCACATATCCCCGGAACCGCGTGCCGTAATTGTCGGCCCAATCGACCGGGCCCTCGAACGAAGTGCGGAAATCGGAGCCGGTGGGGTTGTTCGGGTAGTTGGGGTTGTTGATCAAATCGTTGATGCTTGTGCCGCCGATGCCCGTCCAATACTCGCGCAAAATCGACCCCGAACCCTGCGGCTCGTAAAACACGTTAACCAGCAGCGGGTTGGGCATCTGATTGCCCGACGATGTGGTCACCCCGCTGATGGTCACCAAGTAACTGCTGCCCATCTGGAGCGGCTCGGCAATGGTCAGCGTCACCTTGCGGTTGCCCTGCGACAGGGCCACGCCCACTACTGTCCGGTCGCTGACCGAGTATCGCTCCAGTTGGCTGGCCGTAGCCGGATTGAGTGCTTCGGTGAAGGTCAAGTCGATGTGGTTGGCGTCGGGCACGGCATAAGAGCTAACACCAGGAATGGCAGCCTCCAACACGGCCGACGGCGCACTGGCGAAGCCATCGCGGTTGACCGCCACTACGGTGTAACGATATACACGCGCCGGCACAACCGCGGTGTCGTTGTACGAGGGAGTCGTGGTGTTGGTCAGAAACTCGCCGTCGCGGTACACAGTGTAATACGCCACGTAGCTTTGCGGCTCTTGCGAGGCACTCCAGCTCAGCGCGAAGACGTTCGGGTTGAGCGTAATTTGCACCGACAGGTTCTGCGGCACAGTGGGCGGCGAGCGGTCGATTTCCAGGTTGGCCGCGCCGGGCGTTCCATACAAGTTGCTCACCTTCCAGCTTTGCGGATCGTTGCCATAAGTCACGTTGCCGCCGATGCGGCTGCGAATCAGTGCGAAGCCGCTGCCGTCAGGCTCGGTGGGCCAGGGGTTCGAGTCGCTGTAAGTCACATGGTCGATGCGGTAGTAAGGGATGTACCCGCCCGGCTCCGCATCGCCGCGGCGCATCAGTTCGATCTTCTCGCCGGCATTGGAGAGCGAACCGGTGTAAGTTCCGATCACCGGGATGTTGTTGGCGGCTATGTTGTAGCGGAAATCGAAAGCCGCATAATTGCGCACTATCACCGCGTACTGGTTCGGACCCAACAACGGCTGCGCGTTCGAGGTAGACCAGCAGGCAAGCGTCGGATTATCGACCACGGTGGTGAGGTTGTCCGAAAGGCGGACGAACTTCACCCGATCGGCGATCGTCCAGTTGTCGGCGTTGTCGCTGCCCCGCGTCAGCACTACCTGTGCCGAGCCGTCGAAGGTGTATGTACCCAGCGACACCCAGCCCTCCGGGTCCATGTAGCCTGGAATCTGACTATTCGACGGTGCTTGGTTCCGCACGACCTCGGTGGTCCCGAAAGCATGCGTGATAGCGTATCTGGCCTGGCCGTCCAGGTTGCGTCGCGCCCCCAACGGGTCGCGCAGGCTCCAGCGGGCGAACACTTCGTACACCGCCTGGCCTGCCGGCAGTGTGGCGCTCCAGGTGGCCGTTGCACCGGGCTGAAGCGTCCAATGTTCTTCGCCGGCCGCGTCGGCGTCGTACCACCCGAAACTGAAACCGATGCCCGCCCCTACCCAGAACTCTCGCAAATCGTAGCTCACCGTCGGCGATCGGTTGTACAGTTCGATGAAGTCGAACATTTCCGCATCGGTGAAACCAGCGGCCATTTCGGCAGCGGTGGGCGGGCCGGCATGATACATCAGCTCGTTGATTATCACGTCCTCCAGGTACGGAGCCGCGTTGGCAGCGCCGAGCGTCAGCGCGCTAAGCAGCGTGAAGTCCGTGCGGCCGTCGCTGGTAGTGTGCAGGCCGAAAGGAATGTTTCGCGGCGACGGCCCGAAGTCTACGTCCTCCCGGTAACCACCTGGCTGGCCGCCCGCATTCGACGACAAGTAAACCGCCTCGCCCAACTCGCTCAGCGCGAAATAGCCGCCGAAGTGAGTGGACTGATAGAGCACAAGATACCCGCCAGGCTGGATCGCCGGCATAACCGGTATTTGGTACAGTGCCAGATTGGAGCTGGTATCGCTGAGGAACCAGCCGCTCACGTCTACCGGCGTTGTGCCGGCGTTGTACAGCTCAATGGCGTCGCCAAAAGGCATATCGCTATGGGCCAGCACTTCGCTGATAACCACCGTGCCAGGCAAGACCACCTGGTAGCCCAGCGCCGTTTCGTCCGTACCCGGCGTACCCCCTAGCGGCTCGCTGGCCCGCCACCCCTCTTTGACGTTCCACAAAACTTTGGCGGCTGCCGGATCGCGAATGGTCAGCGAAAATCCATCACCGTCGGTGTGCCGATACCACCGGTCGTTGTACTCGAAGTCTTGCACCACGCCGCCGACGGGCATCTCCAGCGTCAGCCGCTCGCCAGCGTTATCCAGCCGGCCGCTGTACTCGCCAGCGATAAGACCATTGAAATCCGGGTAACGGAAGCGGAAGGCCGCCTCGTTCTTGACCACCAGCACGTACTGACCAGGCGCCAGCGACATGGCCGGGAACGTAAAGTCGATTCCGCGGGTAAACCGCACGCCTTCCAACGGCAGCGTTCGCGTGGTCGATGTGTTCTTCAGCTCGATGAACTCGAAATCGTTGTTGTCGGTAAATCCCTGGGCGATCTCGGCCGGCGAAGGCGCCGCCGGGTTGTACATGATCTCGGTGATTCGCAAGTAAGGCGACAAGTCGATGTAGTAAGTCGCCTCGTTCAGCGCACTCCACTGCCCGCCCGAATACACCCGCGAACGCACGTGCACCGGCTGATTGAGGGTGATCGGGCCGGTATAAACCTGTGCCGTAGGAGCGATTCCCCCGCCAGTGAGCCGCGGGTCGGTGCCGTCAAGCGTGTAGTAGATCACGCCGGTGGGAGCGCTCATGCTTAGCGAAGCGCCTTGCACTATCGGACCGCCGTGCTGGTACACACCGTTGATGCGGAAAGTCGGTGCCGTGATTGTCGGATACAAACCGGCGTTGCGAAGCTGCGTGATTACGTTGTTGGTCCGCTGCGGCAGGTAGGTATTCAGAATCCAGTTTCGCTGATCGCGCCAGTTCTCGTAGGTGAAAGGCGTGGAAGTGCGAACATCGCCCCAACGGGCCGATTCGGCGTAGACGGCCAGCTCTACCTGATTGGCAAGCTGTTGGTACAGCGCAATGGTCTTCGCAGGGGTCAGCGCCCCGTCGTTGAACAAGTAGCGATGGGCGATGTCGGCAAAGCGCATCTTGAACTCGGGATTGTTGCGGACCTCGGCATACAGCTCGGCCGGTCCTACGTTCACTCCTGTCCGGTTCGTGTTCAGATCCGAGTTCATGCCTACGATCCACTCGGCGTCCCAGGAGTAGAACTTCCAGCCGGTGCTTTCCGGCCCGCGCAACCTGCCCGCGTAATAGTTGTGCGAAGGCCAATCCTGATTGCCCACATAAAAGTTCATCAACAGGTACTTGATGTAGTTGTCAACGTCGAGCAGGCATTCGTAGTTGGGGTTGTTGGTGCCGTCGGGATTGTTTCCTTGCAGACGCTGATAGTCGGCCTGGGTAGTAAGATCATACTGGTCGTCGAAACTCATGAAGGCGTTCCAGGCCGCCGTGCTGCTGCCGCTGACGGGCTGGCCGGCGTTTATCCCGTCCCAGTCCTCTTTGTTACCGCCGAAATAATTGGCCGAGAAACTCTGGTCAGGACGCTCCACCGGGTTGTACAACCCCCAGTACACCCCATTGATGTACAAATGGACGAAAGTGCCGTGCCGCGAGGGATCGCCCATGGCCAGTTGTAACCTGGCGGCGAACTCGTCGCGGATGAACTGCACGTTGGTTCCGCCCCATACCCAGGCGTCGTTGAAGTTCGAGCGGAGGATAATCGAGTCGAACTCCCGCGCAGCATCGTCGCCGAACAAGGGAAAGCGCAGTTTCGTCGCCCCGTACTCGCGCTTGAACAACAACCGGAAAGAATGCTTCTTGAATTGCGGCTGCCGCCCCACCCCCCCGTACATCCGCAGACCGGCGTCGATCTGGAATCGCTGGGAACTGTTCGGATCGAAATACTCGATCGAGGCCGGACGCTCCCAAGTCACGCCCTCCATGGTCGGGTTAGAGTAAATGCCGGTGTTGGAATCGAACAGATTAGCCATGTCGGTGACGATCGACATGGTCGGCAGCGATAGCAACGCGGCGCGCAACGTGGCATCGCCCACCGCCGCGCGGATGCGCGGGTCCATCTCGTAGTCGGCGGCTGTGCCTTTCCAGTCTGCCGGAAAGCCTGGCGGCAGCGCCGGCTGTGACAGCACGTCATCCACAAATATGTACGTATGAGTGTCAACGTTGCTAGGCTCGTACAACGGCTTGAAAGCCGCCGCACGCACAATGGTGGTGCTGTTAATGGGTATTGGCCCAGTGTAAACCGTGCCGTGGGTGGCCGTCGGCGTGCTGCCGTCGAGCGTGTAGCGAATCGTCGCGCCGGGAGTGGCTGTGGTGATCTGCAACCAATAGCTTTGGCCACCGGGCAGCTTCTCGTAAAAGCCCCGATCCATCGAGAACTTCGTATCTTGCACGTAGAGCCAAAACTCCGAGGTGTTCGCTGCGCCTGGCGTCGGCGTGGCGAAATAGTGCTCCCCCAAGCCCAGCACGATGATCTGTGAAAGCTCCGGCAGAATGAGGAAATCCGTATCGTTGACCGAGAAGTTCAGCGCCTGAATGGCCAGCACGTTTGTACCGGGCAGCAACTTGTCGCGGTGCGCCGTCAGATCGATCGTCTCCCACATCACCACTTCGCTGTCCGCCCGCTGAGCCGTAGCCGCTGCGTTCCAGGCCAACGGTTGACCCGCCGTGCCTGGGGCGTTGCGTCGGGCGACCTCGTAACCGTTCAAATAGGCCACGAAACCATCGTCGTACTTCATCCGCAGTGTGAGCGACTGATACTGACCCGGATCGACCAACTCGAAAGCCATCCGTACCAGCAAAGTGCTGTTGACGCCCTTGAGCTGCGACTCGACATTTGTTTGCGTCAAACCGAGAATGCCACCCGCGCCGCTCTGTCCGATGGGAGTGCTGAAAACCTGCGGTCTGCCCGCGCCGCTTTCGCCGACCAGATAGAAAGTCGAATCCCAAGCTGTGGCATATCCTTGCTTGGCGAAAAGCTCCACTCCCGAGCCTCCGCCGCGCTCGTAAAACACCAGCCGCATTTCATACGTGCCGGCCGCCGGGAAGTTGAACACGCCCAACGTATCGGCCGGGCCGCGCGGGTCGAAGTACGAAATGGTATCGCTGCCTGCCGGAGTGCTGGAGCTTACCACCGCCACGGTCGTCGCGCCGGTAATCTTCAGCAAAAAACCGTCGTCGCTATTTACGCCGAAGGTCCACTGGCCTGCCGCGGGTATTTGCAGATAAGCCCGAGCTTCTAGCACGAAGTCATCCACATCGGCCGAACTGAAGCCGGGAAAATACGATTGATTGTTGGTATACCGCCCCTGACCGCCGGTGTTGAAGTAATTGATCACCGCCGGATTGGCCGTGTAGGTAGCCGAACGCAGGCTGGGATTAGCCGCGACCTGCAAAGCCACATCCAAATTGCTCACGGTCGTGGTGGCCTTGTAGTTCCACACCGCAAATCCCGGCACCAGCGATACATATCCTAGTCCCGTCGCCCCGCTGTGCCACGCGCTGTCGTTGAACCCGACAGCCGTCCAGTTGCTTACTGGCGCAGTAGGCACGAAATAGCGCGCAGTCGCTCCCGGCGCAACGAACATCGTCTGCTCGATATTTTGGGCGATGCCATACGAGATGTCGGCGAATTGGCCGGGAAACTCGTTGTACTCGTGAACCACGTTGTTGTTCGGATCGAGCAGCCCCAGATACTCGCCGCTGCCCTTGAGGCTGAAGTTGGTGTGCAGAAAGCCCGCACTGTCCAGATAGTACCCGTACTGATTTACGTACCGCGAGTCGCCCCCCTTGCCCGAAGCCATCACCACCAGGTACTCGCCCGGATCAAGCCGCAAAAGTTCCTCATACTGATGGGGATTTCCCGGCGGACTGATCTGAAAAGACTGCGGAAAGGTCCAGGTGTTGTTGCCGTCGCGAAGCTTCCATCCGCTAAGAACCAGCGGTTCGTCTCCGGCATTGAACAACTCGATCCAATCGTTGAGCTGGCCGTCGCCGTCCTTCAGACCGTTAGGCGAATTGTTGATCGCCAATAGCTCGCTTATCAGCGGCATCGCGCCCAACAGGGTGCGCGGCTCCAGCGACTCCAATGACAGCCGAGTGCCCTTGAGCACTTTCTGCTGACGGCGCCGACGCTTCCACGCTGAAATGCCAGCCTGACTCATGATGTTTCATCCTCGAGAGCTTCAAGCACCGCAACCAGAACAAATCGCAACCACAAGAAACCAGCGGCAACCACGGCCGTGCCAGCCGGAAGCGGCCGCCGTCGAGCTAGATTGTTCCGCTTAAGTCGATTGTCTGTAAAAAATCTGTTAGCGTCAATCATTTATGGGGCTGGGTTTGGTGTATTGCCGTTATTCGGCCCCCCGTCTCCCCACTACTGCGAGCCCCAAGTCGCCGTTGCACTGCCAACACCCCAGATGCCGGTAGCCCGTCCCCCATTATGCACTGCGGCCTTTTTAGCAGACGGGGTTGTTTCGGCACACCGAGTCATAGTATTGGGGCGTGTCTCGTGCCATCAAGTCTACAAAATGCGCCGCAAAACTCACACGGCGCAAAATGTCCAACTCCATCTGGCCGCATCGCCGGGGACAGTTCATATCGACGCGATCCTTATCATATCGGCGTGCTCCTTATGTCGGCACGTTCCAGATCCCGTCGGCTAAAATAGGATGCCATTTTCGCTTTCGCGGCTGCGGCACTGATGTGGTTTTTGCGGAGGCATCGGTAGACGCACCTGTATCTGCCGCCAATGGCTACTGGATTTCTGCACTCGGCGCGGATATCATTTTCGTGTCATGTTCCCCTTTCCCTGCCAGAGTTGGAAGGAGTATCCAATGTCAGACATCACCCGTCGCGAGTTCCTTGCAGGCGCATCGGCACTGGCCGGCGCTGCGCTATTGGGACGTCAGGGCTTTGCCGCCGAAGCTCAGCCGGCGGTCGCCCCAGTAAAGGTCAAAAGCGGCACCGACATCGTCACGTTGGGCAACACGGGAATCAAAACTTCGGTGCTGGGAATCGGCACCGGCTCTTTCGGCGGCCGCGAGCAGCGCAATCTCGGTCAGGAAGGCTTTGTGCGCTTGACACGCGAGGCTTTCGACCGCGGCATCCGTTACATCGACACAGCCGATTCTTACAAAATGCATTCTTTCGTGGGTGCAGCTTTGAAGGAGCTAAAACGCGACCAGGTCTTCATCCAGACTAAGACCTTCAGCCGCACTGCCGACCGCGTCAAAGACGACATCGAGCGCTACCGCCGCGAATTGGGCATAGAAACGCTCGACACGCTTCTGATCCACTGTATGACCAAAGGCGGCTGGCCGAAAGACATGCGCCCAGTGATCGACGTGATGCTGGAGGCCAAGCGGAAAGGACATGTACGGGCCATCGGCGTGTCGTGCCACGACTTCAACGCCCTGGTCGATTCGGTCGGCTGCGAAGAAATGGAAGTCCATCTGGTGCGGATCAACCCCTTCAAAAGTCACATGGAAGGCAGCCCGGAAGACGTGTCGGCACAAATGAAGCGGATGTTCGAGAAAGGCCGCGGCGTGATCGGCATGAAAATCTACGGCGAGGGGGCCTTCAAGACCCGAGAGCAGCGGTTCGAGTCGCTGAAGTACGTGCTCGGGCTGGGTACGGTACACTGCTTCACCATCGGATTTTCATCAGTTGCCCAAATCGACGAGACGCTGGAGCTGATTCGTGAAGCCATGGCTGCCTGAGTCGGCTCCCGAGCTGCTCGGCTCAGTTCCTTGGCTCAAAGCACCGCACACTGCACAAGCTTCGCGGTCAGCCTTCCGCCTTGCCTATTGCCACCGCACAAGCCGTGGCGTAATTGCGGCAATGGGCTAGGCTGACCAAGATCCGAACCACGCCCATCCGTTGGGCCAGCTCCAGTACTCCGCCTGATAGCACCACGAACGGGCGGCCGTGGGAGTCGGCACGAACTTCCATGTCGCGCCAGGCTACCCCTGCGCGCCAAGTGGCGCCCAACGCCTTGAGGATTGCTTCTTTCGCGGCCCACCGGGCCGTGAAATGCTGCGTCGCTTGGCTGCGGCTCTGACAGTAGCGAATCTCTTCCGCCGTAAAAACCCGGTGTAAAAATAGCTCGCCGTGCCGCTCGATCAGCCGGGCGATTCGCAGGCACTCGGTAATGTCGCTTCCAATGCCAACGATCTGTTGCATCGAACTCTTGCGGTTGACCGCCCCTACTTGCTCGGTATGCCTACGGCAATCATGTCCACGGTCATCGTCCGCCCCGATTGACCTACACCGTGCACCATGACTTTGGAAGCTGCCGGCGGGCAATCGGGGTGCAAAAACCGGGGGCGCGTGCGATCGACCCAGCGGGCGGCGTCGTCGTCGCTTACGTAGTAGGTAGCCTTTACCAATTGCCCCATCCCACTGCCGGCCTGCTCCAAGACCTCTTTCAGCCGCTGGAAGACCATCAGCCCCTGCGGTTCGCCCCGACTAGGCTCGCGGGCATATATGCCGCTGGTATAGATGATTTGGCGATTCGTTTGCAGAATAGCTACCTTGCTGAAGATCGGCGAGGGACGAACCTCCGGCGGAGTGTAATACTCGACAGTTTTCTGGGCCTCGATCGGGAGCCGATAGTGCGCTATCATCTCGATTTCCACTGGCATCGACGCCAACCACTCCACACAGACCACTGGCGGAGTAATCTGATCGGGGAAAAACCTTTCCACCTCGCGCAACACTTCCTCCCACGAGGTCATTGGACGCAAAAATACCTTCACCTGAACCACATCCCTCGGTGAAAGTTTCAATCGCTTCAGATTCCCCATCAATGTGGACATCGCCCGGCTGACGGCAGACTCCGTCAGGCCGCCTTCGTCCGGTTGACCCGATAAATACACCACCCCACTGTTCGGCCCGTTGGGTATCACCGCCGCATCGGCGCGACTAGCATTTCCGCCTATTGCGGCGCATCGCTTCAGCATCGGTTCCCTGCCGCCATACTCGGCTCCGGCCACTGCATCCACAGCTATCAGTGCTTTGCGGTGCGGCAACGGCGTGAGTACGGCGGTCATTGCCGGGCGCACCTGTCGGCCCAGCCGTTTGGCCAACTGCTGGCGAAAAGCCTCGACCGTCGCGGTCGATAGCGCATACACATGAACCCGCACCAGTTTGTCCATCGCCGACCCCGAGTCTTTCAGCACTGCCTCCAGGTTGTCGAGCACTTGCTCGATCTGTTGCTGAGCAGAGCCTTCCCCCACTAGGTTTCCCTCGCGGTCCAACGGCAGCAACTGCCGGGTATGCACCAGCGGCATATCGTCCACTATTACGGCCTGCGAAATGCCCTCGGGAGCGTCAAGAGGGAGGTAACGAATAGAAGGTCTGTTTGCCACCTCTGCGCAGTCTGCAACCAGAGTGCACCCCCATGCAATAATGACCATCAGCACGACTGCTCGCTTCATCTCCGGATTCCCTCGTATCCACGTCTGTATAATCACTTTTCACGACGGGCACAACTTGCAGACGCACTCCCGAACCTGCCCCGCTCAGCCCGCGAACCTCGTTCCCACTTCCCTATACCTTTTCCGGCAGCTCGTATCCCTTTCGGCGGGGAATATCTAGATAGGCGTTGGCCTCATCGTCGCCGGGAAAGACCTCCGCGCCCGGATCCCATCGCAGGCGGCGCCCTAGCCAGCGGGCTATGTTCCCCAGATGGCACAACGTGGCCACGCTATGACCAGCTTCCACGGGCATAATGGGGTCTTTTCGCGACACCACACACTCGAAGAAGTTCTTCATGTGGTCGTCGCTTTCATACACCCGCACAGCTCCGGAGGGCAGCGGGTCCTTATCCAATTCCGGCGGATCGCACTCGTAGCCATCGCGGAAGATAGTAATTCTCCCTCGATCGCCTATAAAAGTGGCCCCGCCGCCCAGCTTCGGATCAATGGAACTCAGTGTCAGCACCACGCCGTTGGCGTAGCGGTAATTGATAATCGTCCGCGAGCAGGCCGCATCGCCCCGATCTCGCTTTTCCGGCAGGTGGTACACCACCGGTTGCAATTTCTCGGCAGGTTCCACCCAGATCTCCACCGGCCCGCTATGGTCCATATCCAGCGCCCAGTGCACCATGCTCAATCCATGACATCCCCAGTTGACCAACTCGCCGCCAGAATAGGGACGAAAGGACATCCAGCCGGGACCGATGGCATACTTCTCCGCCGGATAGGTGTAGAATGGTGGTTCACGGTCATAGGGAATCCTGGAGAGATATATATCTGTATGATAGGGAACAAGCTCATTGGGTCCGCACCAACGGTCCCAATCGAGCCACTCGGGCTGCGGCTGGGGCGGGAAATCGCACTCGAAGGGACTAGGGTAATTGTACCCAATCACCGTGTGTATCTTGCCAATCCGCCCGTTACGGATCAGTTCCACTGCCCTGCGGGTAGCGGGATGGGAACGCTGCTGCTCGCCGGTTTGAAAAACACGCTTATACTTGCGAACGGCCTCGATCATCTTCCGCCCTTCGCGGATCGTGTGACCCAACGGCTGTTCCCCATAGATGTCCTTTCCCGCCTGACAGGCATGGATGCACGGCAAATAGTGCCAATGCTCAGGGGTGGCATAGATCACCACATCCACTTCCTTGCGGTCTAGCAGGGCGCGGTAATCCTGAAAGGCCGTGCAGCGATAGTGTCTGCCCCATTCTGCGGCCCGCTTCATATTCACGTCCGCCGCGGCGACGATGCGCGCGTGGGCCGGCGGAGCGCCCTGCCCACCTTTGCCGATCACCAATTGTGCGTTGCGGCGCCCGCAGCCGATGATTCCGACGCCAATTTGCTCGTTTGCGCCCCAAACCCGGCGCGGAACCAACGCCACTAACCATCCCGTCCCAATGGCGGCCCCGAGGACCTTACGGAACATCCGCCGGCGGGAGATTCTTGCTGGGCGGCTCATTTCAATCTCACTAGCTGCTCGATTCTGTCGATTCATGGCCCGTATCCCCGCTAGCTCGGCTCACAAAACCAGATGAACTACATTGCCCGACAAATTGGCTTTCGGCTTCACCTGGCGCAGCACCGACCTCGGAAACGACTTCCCTCGGAAACGATCTACGTCCAAAACGACCTACCTGCAAAATGTAGTTGTGGCTTGCGGGCCGGTCAAGCTAGACACCACCTCGCCCGCCTACCGGCGTGAAACGTGCAACTGTATTCAAATCCCCGATGTGCGCAGTAGTCTCAAACAGCCGTGCCACTGTGGCAGCTCCGCTGCATCGGCCGTCGAACGATCAAGCCTTCTTGGCCAGCTCCTCGCTGTGGGCATGTATTTTTCTGATTGCCTCGACGATGTGATCCATGTCGCTCCGCTGGGCCAGCAGTAGCGAGTGGAACAGTGCCACCGTGGTGTTGCAAGCCAGCTTGTTGCCCTTTAGTTCGTGCAAGCTGTCGCGGTACGTTTTCAGCCGTTCCGGCGGGAACAATCTTTTGAAGCCCCGCGAGTTGAGCAACTGATCCAGTAGGCCGTCGAAGTACTGCTCGTGATAGCCACCGCTACAGGGAACACCTTCGGCCGCCAGAGCACGCATGAACTTGGAGCGCGACAAACCGTGGAACTGCTCGCCGTCGTAGCAGAAGGGGTAGAGATGCCATGCGGGCAGACTGTTATCGGGCAGGCGAACCGGCTGGATGCCAGGAATCTGCTTCAGTGCAGCGGTCAAGTAATCGGCATTCTGGCGGCGAAGTTGGGTTTCAGCCACGAGCTTGTCGAGCTGTTGCAATAGGATTTCGGCCTGGTAGTGTTTCATGCGGTAGTTCAGGCCGTGGCTAAAGTATCCGCTGCCCTTGAAACTCCCGAACGACCGGCCGCAATCGCGGTATGACGCGCAGCGGTCGAGCAACTCGTCGCTCTCGCCGGTCACTGCGCCGCCTTCGCCGGCAGCAATGTGCTTCGACTCCTGGAAGCTGAAACACCCCAGGTCGCCCAGCACGCCGCACTTGCGCCCTTTGTACTCGGCCAGCCACGCTTGGCAGGCGTCCTCGACCACTGCCAAATTGTGTTTCTTAGCCACCGCATTGATGCGGTCCATGTCGCACGGCAATCCGTAGATGTGTACGGGCAGTATGGCGCGTGTCCGATCGGTAATGCGGCTTTCGATCGAAGCCGGGTCGATGGTAAGCGTTTCCGGGTCGGTATCGGCGAACACCGGCAGCGCCTTGTGCGCCAGGACGGCGTTGTAGGTGGCGATGAAGGTGTACGGGGAGACGATCACTTCATCGCCGGCGTCGACGCCCATCACGTGCAAAGCGACCATTAGCGCGGTGGTGCCGCTGGCAGTGGCCACGCAGCGCTTAGCGCCCAGCAGTTTGGCGTAACCGGCCTCGAACTGGGCGATTCGGCCACCGCCGCCGGCGCCCGACCATCGGCCGCTGCGCAGCGCCGCTAACACCTCCGGTTCCCAAGCCTGCTGCCATTTGGGCCAGTGGGGCCATCCTCCTTGATGCACCGGCGTACCTCCCAACAGCGCCGGCTTGTCTGCCTTGGCGGCCAACACAGTCGGAGCGCCGCCCGCGCCCAGCCAGGCCATTGCGGCAGACCCCGCTGCGGCGGCCCGAACAAATCCGCGTCGCGATAAATTCTTCGTCATGGCGTTGGTTCCTTATTTGTTGTAGCGTTGGTGTCTCCCGGAATGTTATCAACTTTTCCAGGGGCTTGCCCGCCCTTCGTGACTTCCTTCCCCGGCGAATCTTCCGGCGACGCGCGAACTGCTCTGTGTCGGGAGCCGCGAACGCCCGTGGTTGATGACCATGTTGGCCTGCCCAACTGCGCGGAGCTGCTGTTAATATTCGGCTTTATCCGCAAGGACCGAATGTCGCTATCTCGATAATTTGGCTAACTGAAGGACAAGCAGGACGATCGATATTTACTGTGCCGTCTGCAAGGCCTCGTCCAGCGTGTCGTTGACGGCGCGGCGCGTGTCCGAGTCAAGCCAGGCGTACACCAAGTAATTCTGTCCGTCCGGGGCTTCCCACGACAGTTCTAGTCGGGTGGGGCTGCAACCGCCGTGGCAACACAGCAGCCGATAGCGGCACAGTCGCGTGGTCTGCGGCTCGGGCAACTTAGCCAACCGGGCCAGACGGTCGGCCAGCGCCGGCTTGATGCGGCCCCCGCGCACCGTACTATACCATCGCAGGCAGCGGCGACAATAAGGCAAGTACATGGCCGGAACAACAATCGCCGCGCCGCCGGCCAGCACCAACAACCCATCAAACACCCAAAGAGCAGCCACTTGCCAGCCGCGGGCCGCCATGCCAAACGGCAATGGCACGCCTGCCTCGAGCCGCCGACCAAGGTGCTCCCAGAAGCCGGGAACGGGCGGCGGGGGAGATAGTTCGGGCAGATCGGGGTAAGTGGCCTTAAGCTGTTGATACTCTTGTTCGCGCACTTGGATTCGCTGCCGGAGCCTACGGGCGTCTGAACGATATGCGAGGTAGTGCTGGCCACACACACACATCGCCACCGATAGCATCACTCCCCAGACAATCCCCGGCCTATGCGCGAAATGGAGCACCCGTAGTAGCAGCAATAACAGCACTCCGATGCCCAGTCCGACTAACAAAGGAAAGATCAGAAACGGCGCAAAATAAGTTTGAACAACTTCGGCCGCCGCCGCGGCCAAAACTCCCACAGTGCCAGACGCAGCCAACCAAACTGCTGCTCGGCCGGGCACCAGCGGACCGCCGGGGACAGGGCCGCGGGCGCTGTTGAGTTCGTTATCGGCGGAATCAGCGCTGTGGGTCATCGGGGTTTAACGCCACACGCTTGTTGCGCGCGCAACAGGACTTCGGCGGCTTTGCGTCGGGCAGTAGCCGCGCCGTCGCCAAGGATTTCTTCAATTTGTTTGGGTCGAGCCGCCAATTCTTGGCGCCGCTGGCGGGCCTCGGCAAAATACTCTACCGCCAGGTCGGCCAAGGCTTTTTTCACTTCACCGTAGCCGAAGCCGCCGCGGCGGTATCGCTCGGCCATTTCCTGCTGCTGCTGGGGTGACGCAAACAGACTGTAAAGCTGGAATAGATGGTCGGACTCGGGATCTTTGGGCTGATCGACGGGACGCGAATCGGTGACGATCCGCATGATCTTCTTGCGGAGCACGGCCGGCTCTTCGAACACCTCCAAGGTGTTTCCGTAGCTTTTCGACATTTTCTCGCCGTCTGTGCCCGGCACCCGGGCCGAAGTGTCCAGCACCTTCGCCTTGGGCAACACGAAAGTCTCGCCGAACAGATGATTGAAGCTGCCGGCCAGGTCGCGACAGACTTCGATGTGCTGTATTTGATCCTCGCCGACGGGCACGGTATCGGAGTCGTAGGCCAGGATGTCGGCGGCCATCAGCACCGGATAGGCGAACAAGCCCGCCTCGGCTGCCAGCCCCTTGGCTTTCTTATCTTTGTAGGCGTGACATCGCTCTAGCAAACCCATCGGGGCGATGGTCATCAACAACCAGCACAGTTCGCTTACCTGGGGGACATCGGACTGTACGAAAATGGTAGCTTTTTCGGGGTCCAATCCTAGTGCCAGCAGGTCGATGGCCGCATCCAAAGTGTTTTGCCACAGTTGTTCACGGTCGCGGATGGTAGTCAGAGCGTGCAAGTTAGCGATGAAGTAGAAGGCATGGTCCGCTTCGTGCTGCAACTGGATGTACTGCCGGATGGCGCCGAAGTAGTTACCCCAATGAAAACGCCCGGTCGGCTGAATGCCCGATAATACGCGCATAGTCGTCAGTCGCAAAACCGTGGGAAGAAAAACTCGGTGGCAAATCCGTTGCAAAAAAGTGGCAAATCCGTTGCAAAAAAACTTTGCCGCGTACTTCTTATCTGCACTTCTTGTCCGCCGTTTGCTGTACGGCTGCGCGCGCCGGCCGAGGACGTCGGGCCGGGGTACCGATTGTACCTCAAACCGGCGAGGTCTGACGTATAAAAAGCTTGCGGCGAACAAAGATATTTTAGCTGCGCCTGAGCGGGCATGTCAGACCACCCAGCCCACAGCAACCTCCCCGCCACTGTAGCGTCTGCCATCAGCGAAGCGCCCTATGATTCTAGCTTTTGATTCTAGCTTTGCCTGACCGCTCATCACGCCGGCAGCCGACTTGCAGGTTCCGCTTCCACCGGTCATCACGGCACCCGCGGGGGCGTGCAAGGCGGAATCCAACCACCGCCCGCCTCTGCAAGCCGATCCAACCGGTTGCTTGCTAATTCTAATTTTCTGCTAACCCTAATTTAATCGCGTTGCGGCGGTGCCCCAAGCGACAAGGGTCTGTTTTCGAGTTACAATCAACATTCCGGAAAGCACGTGGCGGGAGAGAAAGGAGAAAGGCGGAAGAGGGCAGGAGAAAAGCAAATCGCAGCAAATCGCGGGAGAACGCGGGCAACCACGCAACCGCGCGGCGATATGTTACACAGTGCCGACCTTTCACGGTCAAGCCCGGCACCACTTCATGCAGCCATGAACCAAGCGGAGCAAAGCGAATCTCACGGCAGGCAAGCCCCAGCGATCACCCTGGCAGAATTTCAGGAGTTGATCCGCCGCATGTATTTGCCCAAGGACGTGGCCCGGGGCGTCGACGGCACCTTCATGTGGCTGATCGAAGAGGTCGGCGAGTTGGCCTCGGCGCTGCGCAGGGGGGATCAGCAGCAGCAGGCGTCGGAGTTTGCCGACGTATTGGCCTGGCTAGCCACGATCGCCAATGTTGTAGGCGTAGATTTGACCGAAGCGGTCATGGCCAAGTACGGTTCGGGGTGTCCGGGTTGCGGTCAGTTTGTGTGCGTGTGTCCGGATGCGGGAAAACCATGAGGCGAGTTGTGCAGGCTGTTCGACGGCGATTACTGGGACAACCGATTGCTCGGCTAATTACTTGCGGCGTGTTTGCCGCGCTGTGCAGTCTTGCCAGAATGCGCAATCTTGCCAGAATGCGCAGTCGTGCCAGAATACGCAGTCTTGCCATGCTGTGCAGTCTTCCCGCGCTGTACAGTCTTCCCGCAATGTGCAGTCTCCCCGCAATCAGTGGTAAGCTGGCTGCTGCCGAGTACAAGGCTAAAGCCACCGCAGTCGAGCGTACGGCCCCGGCAATCGTCGATCTTCGGGTGGGCGTGCGCGGGTTGTACAAGTCGGGACTGTGGACCGAAGCTGTTGTTACCGTACGCGCCGGCAGCCAACCACTTTCCGCTCGTGTAAGCCTAACTGTGCCGGACGGCGACGGCCTGCCCAGCAGATTCTTCGCGCCGCAGCCAGTGCGTTTGGAGGGTGGGCAAGCGCAAGAAGTATCGCTGCTGATCCGTATTGGTCGGGTGCAGGCGACGATCGTGGCTGAGGTAGAATCTGACGGCCAGATAATAGCCCGACGCCACTTCCGCGCAGGGCAAAGCGAGCATTTCCCAACAGCCATCGAAGGCCGATCGGTAATCGTGGTGATTGGGCCGGCGGACCCTGGCATCGAGCAAGCGTCGCTATCAATGTCGATGCCTACGGAGAGCCGCCCCGCTGTCGCGCTGGTAGACGACATCCAGCTTATCAACCATTTGCCCAATCACCACATGGGGTACGAAGGCGTATCGGCCCTAGTGCTTACCACATCGAAACCGGAACTCGTCGGTCAATTGGCCGGCGACGCCACACGGGTGCGCGCGCTGGAGCAGTGGATCGCCGCTGGGGGCAAATTAGTAATCCTCGGCGGTCCGCAGGCAGAACAGGCCCTGGCCGACGACTCGCCGCTGAGACGGCTACTGCCCGGACGAATCGACGGCATCACAACCCTGGAACGTACCGCTGGGCTAGAGACATTCTGCCGCAGCTCCATCAGCATCCGGCCTGCGGGGGATACGGCGGCCGCGGTGCAGGCTTCACGTCTGAGCGAAGTACAGGGAAACATCGTACTTAGCGAAGAAGATTTGCCACTGGTCGTCCGTCGCGCTTGGGCGCTGGGACAGGTATCGTACTTGGCCGTAGATCTGAACCAACCGCCGCTCAGCACGTGGCACGATCGGGGTCGGTTCGTGGCAGCCCTACTGGAGTTTCCAGTGCTGCCGGAGCAACTCGGTTACAGCCCGGTGGAACTGAAACTGGGGTACGACGATATCGCCGGCCAACTGCGCAGTGCGCTGGACCGTTATCAAAGCGTGACCGCCGCACCGTTCGGCTTCGTGGCGGTAGTGCTATTGATTTACATGTTGCTGATCGGCCCGGCAGACTATTTCCTTCTGCGTCGATTCGCCCGGCGCATGGAGTGGACCTGGCTGACTTCTGCGCTGCTGGTAGTGCTGTTCTGCTTTTTCGGCTGGTGGTTGAGTGGTTGGCTCAAAGGCGAGCGCCTGCGTACGCACCAAGTGGACGTAATCGACGTCGACCTACAGAGCGGTTCGGTGCGCGGAACCACGTGGGTAAACGTATTCACGCCGCACGCTCGGACGTTCGACTTCAGCTTGCAACCACGCTTGCCCGATGGCCGCTCGCCGATCCAGACCGAGGTGTTCATCAGTTGGCTAGGTTTGCCGGGCGCAGCCCTAGGTGGCATGCAAGGCACACAATTGGCGGCGGCCAGCGGACCGATCCAACCATACGAGTTTTCGCTGGAGTTAAATGCAATGAATCGAGTGCCGATTCCAGTGGCATCCAGCAAAAGCTTAACCGCACGCTGGACAGCCCGCACCGATGCCTTCCCAGCAATCCAACTTCGGGAAGAAGGCCATGCTGTGGTGGGTACGATACAGAACACGCTGCCGATACCACTGCGGCGATGCCTGTTGACCGTGGGTCGTTGGGCTTACGAACTGGGCGACATCGAAGCGGGACAGACCGTCACCATCGGTTTGGAAACGCCGCGAACCGATTTGAAAACACTGCTGACCGGTCGCCGGGTGGCCCTGTACGAAGGTGGGCAGAAGTTCTTTCAACATGCCACGCCTTACGATGCGTCGAGCACCGACGTACACTACATCTTGCGCATGATGAGCTTCTTCGAAGACGGCGGCGGCCAGCAATACACCGGCCTGAAAAACCAATATCAGAGCTTTATGGATGTAGGCCATCTGCTCAAGGCAGGCCGGGCAGTGTTGCTGGGCTTCGGCCCCGGCGAAACTCAACAAGCGCGCAGCGAGTTGCTCGACGCGGGAAAACCGGTGGCGCAAAGCGACGATCCCCATGTCGTACTGCTGCGATTCGTGGCTGCAATGAATAACTAAACCCGACTCGGGCGAGCGCCCTTTTCGTGCAACTGATTGTCAAGGGCTGCATGTGATCGTCAAGGCTGGATGTGATTATCAAGGCTGCATGTGATCGTCGAGGGCTGCATGTGATCGTCCAGGGTTGCCATTGATTGTCCAGCGCTGCGATTGGCTGTCGAATGCTGTGCGATCGACTGTCGACGACGATGCCGACCGTGCCTGACCCGCAGGCAGCCGTAGCGACGGTTTTCCGCGCCAGCGTCGTGCAACAAGACAATCTGTTTTGAAACACAAAGAAAAGAGCAGTGCGATGATCGAGACCAAAGACCTTACCAAGATTTACGGACACATTCACGCCATCCACAACCTGACGCTCAAACTGGAGCAGGGCGATTTGTACGGGTTCATCGGGCCGAATGGCTCCGGAAAGACCACCACCATGCGCATCCTAGCCACACTGTTGCAGCCCACCTGGGGCGAGGCCAGTGTGTGCGGTTACTCTATCTACACTCATCCCAAAGAAATCCGCCGGCTAATCGGTTACATGCCCGACAGCTTCGGCGTTTACGATGATATGAAAGTCATCGAATACCTGGAGTTCTTCGCTTCCGCTTACCGAATCAAAGGCGAGCACCGGCGCAAGGTATGCAACGATGTGTTGGACCTGGTCGAACTGGGCTACAAACGCGACGCGCTTGTCACCAGCCTATCGCGCGGCATGACCCAGCGGTTGGGGCTGGCACGCGTGCTGCTCCACGATCCCCAGGTGCTGCTGCTCGATGAGCCGGCAAGCGGGCTGGACCCGCGGGCGCGGATCGAAATCCGCGGACTGCTCAAACGGCTCGGCCAGATGGGCAAGACGATCATGGTTTCCAGCCATATCCTCCCGGAACTGGCCGACATCTGCAACAAGGTCGGTATCATCGAAAAAGGAGTATTGCTGCTCAGCGCCGATGTGGCCGAAGTGATGAAGCAAGTGCGCCGCCGTACGCTGTTGCACGTCGGCGTGGTTGGCAACGCGGAAGCAGCAGCCAAGGTGCTCGAACAAACCGAGCTTGTCGAAAAGATCGAACTCCACGACAGCCGTCTGTCGGTTACCCTCCGGGAAGGAGTTGCCGACTACAGCGACCTGGCTACCATCTTGGTGAAAGCCGGATTCAAACTTACACTTTTTAAAGAAGAGGAGGTAAACCTGGAAACCGCTTTCATGGCCCTGACCAAAGGAATTACGGCCTGAGCACTGCCCAAGCCATACCGACAATTCTACAAGGTCCGTCCGTTCCGCAAGCTACGTCTTCCGCAATGTGCATTCGCGCAATGTGCACTCCCACAATGCCGATTTTCAGGAGGTCCACCCTGACAAGCTACCTTTCCAACAAGCCACGTTTCCCACACGCCACGTTTCTTCCAAGGTAAGTTTTCCACAAGCTGTGTTTCCAACAAGCCACCTTTCCAACAAGCCACGTTCCCACAAGGTACCTTTCCCCCAAGGTAAGTTTCCCATAAGCTGAGTCTTTACAGGTCCATTTCCCCAACTGCGTCTCCAAAAATCTGCGGTTCCCACAACTGGCTTTCCTACCAGGTGCGTTTACCACAAGGTGTCTTATGGATCAGCGAACGAATTGGCCTGCTGTTGCAGCGAACTGGCTGTGGTTCCTCGTAAGCGCGGCAGCGGCGCTGGCGCCCGCGGGTAGCCAGCCTTTGGCAGGCGCCGAGCTGCACCAGCGGACCGCCGAAGACCAGAAGCGGTTGGAAGCCGTCGTGCAGTTCGCCGACAACGTGCTACGCCACGGACGCGACCGCTATGGGCCAAAGCCCACCAGCCTGTTTGTCGACGGTGTGAACGTCGATACTTTGGAACCGGTGATATGGATGCACAACGGCGAACGATGGATTCCCTCGAACCTGGCCAGCCAGCAGAACTTGTTCCGCAGTCTAGTGGGTCTAAGCAATCTGACCGGCGAGGCCCGCTACAAGCAAGCTGCCAAAGAGGCCATTGCTTATCACTTTCAGCACTTGCGCAGCCCGTGCGGCTTGCTGTACTGGGGCGGACACCGTTTCATCGACCTGCGGACGCAAAAAGTCGTGGGCGAGCAAAATAGCCACGAGCTGAAGTTCTCCTTGCCGTTCTACGAGCTGATGTGGGAGGTCGACCCCACGGCCACCCAGCAGTTCCTCAAAGCGTTCTGGAACGCCCATGTGCTCGATTGGGCAAAGCTGGATATGAATCGCCACGGCCGGTACGGAAAGAAGCTGGGCGCCCTGTGGGAAAGCAACTTCGACAGTCCCGAACCCTTCTTCGAAGCAGACGGCCTGACGTTCATCAACTGCGGCACCGATCTGATCTACGCCGGAGCCATGCTGTACAAATTCACCGGCGACCGCGGGGCACTGCTGTGGTCCAAACGCTTGGCCGAGCAATACGCCAGGGCCAGACATCCTCAAACGCAACTCGGGGCTTATCAATACAGCAAACCACGCCGAAAACGACAACCGCCGCCCAGCGGCCCGTTGCCTACAACCTCCGACTACGGCGATCGGGCCGAGAACCAATTCGGCACAGATTTCGGCCAAGCGGCCCGAGAAGGCTACATGCTGCTCGAACCCAACTCGATCTACGGCCACAACGCGATCGTCCAGTTGTATCTGGCCGAATTATTGGGCGACGAAGGACGCGAGCTTCTGGCTTGGACTCGTCAAGGCCTGCTGGCCTGCGCCAAGCACATATATGATCCTCAAACCAACACGGTGCGACCGATGTTGGCCGACGGTACCGATCTGACCGGCTACGTCTTGAAACGCGACGGCTACTACGGGAAAGCGGGCACAGTTCTGCGGGCGGAGCGCGCTTCCTCGTTGCTGCTGTGGTCGTTTGCTTGGGCACACCGGTTGACAGGCGACGACACCCTGTGGCAGACAGCTCGCAACATTGCCCGCGGCCACCGATTAGGCGATTTGGGTAGCGGGCCGGGCAACAACGTGCAAGTCAACTTGACGACCACCAACGCGGATCCCACGGCCTTGTTTGCCGTGTTGGAAGTGTGGCGCACTGTAGACTCCACAGCTTATCGCGATCTGGCTCGACGCATCGGCGACAACATCGTCCAGCGTCGTTTCTTCAAGGGGTTTTTCCTGCCAGGGCCGGACTACGTGAACGCCAAGTTCGATAGCATCGAACCGCTGGCGCTGCTTTCACTAGATGCGATGCTGCGCGGAAAGCCGGACGCTGTACCGCGGTACATCGGCGGCCAAGGATACATACACGGTCCCCACGACGGCCTGGGCCGGACATACGACGGCCGCGCCATCTGGGGACAAAAGCGGGATAAACCCATCGCATCTGCCCGCTGAGCTGAAGACATTCAGCCTCCCGCAAGCGATCCTAATGATTCGGAAGCACCGACCGCGGCCGTTGGTCGAAAAACAATGCCCGCTGCGCCTTTTTTCAATCTTTTCCCAATAGCGACTTTCTGATAGACTACCACGCCTACCACGGCAGTCGTTGTTTGCGCCATCGTCGAACTGCTGAAAAGTCTCGCCACGGCTGAGAGTTTCCTGCCAAAGCGGGGTCGAATAAGATCGGTCGGTTTCTTTCAAGGAGGGTGCGGCAATGCTAGCAATTTCCCGCAGACGCGACGAAAGCGTGATCATCCGCGATCCCCACGGGACGGAAATCACAGTCCGCGTGCTGGAGATCAAAGAGGACTCATACGGCCGGCGCGTGATCCTAGGGCTGAACGCCCCGCGCAGTTGGCCCATCTGCCGCGAGGAACTTCAGACCGAGGCAGACGCACTGGCCAACTTACGGGCGACTTTTGAGGACGCCCCGGATTCGGTGCAGCGGCAATTTCTGGCCGAAATGGGCGTACACATGGCGGCCAAGAATGCTTGCGACATGCTCAACAGCCTAGTGCGCAAGATGGAAAAAATGGGGTTGTTGCACGTCGAGCACCGCAGCGACGGGGCGATAGTCTTCGCCAGTGCTCCCCCCCGAAACCAGACCGCGCAGCCCATCTCCGACGCAAACGTCTGCGCCACAGCCGCTCCCAGCGCCGCTTGATCAAACCGCTGGCCGTCGGCGGCTAGCCAGTGGGTATTGGTGCTACGAATGGCTTGTACAGCCTAAGCTGCGTCAAGTTCCGCGCAGCCATTCGAGCCGCTCCAGCCGCAATCGCACCCCGGCGGTCAATAGTTGGCCCAGCGCGCGTTGCCACTGCACAAGTTCGTCGCGGCCGTTAATGTGCGTGGCGACCGTCAGGTGCGGGCGGCCCCGCAGTATTCGCTTCACAAGACGGCACAACACATTCTGCGGCCCGACTTCTACGAATACCCGCGCCCCGGCGGCGTACATGTTCTCGATCTGTTCGGCGAATCGTACCGGGGCAGTTGTATGTTCCAGAAGGATTCGCTTGATCTGCACCGGATCGCTTGGCATTGGCGCAGCAGTGATGTTCGACCACACCGGCACAGCCATGCCACCCACGTGGCACTGCTGCAAAGCGTGGGCGATCGCCGGTCGGGCGCTGGACATCAGCCAGCAGTGGAACGGGCCTGCCACGTCGAGCCGCTCGGTGGCGATTCGGTTGGCGTCGCATACTTGGCGCGCCCTCAGCAACGAGTCTTCCGTTGCTGCAATCACTACTTGCCGCGGGGCATTGATGTTGGCTATGGCCACCTCGCAGCAGCCGGCCAGCAACCGGCGGCACCGGTCGGCGTCAGCGGCTACGGCTAGCATCCCGCCAGGAGAGCATCGGGCTGCATCCATCAGCGCTAATCCGCGGCGATAGGCCAACAGTATCAGGTCGTCGTAGTCGATGGCCCCGGCGGCGCACAACGCTACGTGCTCGCCGAAACTGTGACCGGCCAGCATATCGGGCCGCAATCCCAGTCGCCTGAGCACCCGAAAAAGGCCCGTACACGCTGCGGCTATCAGCGGCAGGGTCAACTCCGAGCGCCGGAATAGCTCGGCCCACTGCCGGCGCTGGTCTGCGGTTATTTGTGGCCCGGCGCAGACGTACCCGGACAGCGGTTTTGCAATGCGTCCTTCAAGCAGCCGGTCAGCGCGCTGCATCGACTCGCGCAGTTCTGGAAAAACCGACGCCAACTGGCCGAGCATTCCCGGTCCGTGGATGCCTTGACCGGGAAACAGCACAGCTAGTTTGCCATCGGGAAGCAGGGGTTCCTCGGCAAAGAATATCCCCTGCGCGGTAACCGCACGCTGCGCGCGTTGCAGCCAAATATCCGGCCGCGGGCTGCGGCGGCTTGTCGAACTGTAGCTGGCCTCTGCCAGCAGCTTGCAGGCCAGGGCCAGTTTCTCGAGCGCCTCGGCAGTTGTGCATGCCACAATGGCGACCGTGGGTTGCCAATCGGCGCCGCCGGCTGCGCGGGCATCTGATAGCCCGTAATAAGCACGTCGCCAGCAGGCAGCAGCCAATTGAGCCAAATCGGTTGTGGCGTTGCGGGTTAACAACCAGCGCTGCTGCTGCATCTGTTCGAGCAATTGGGTAGTTGTAGCGGCCCGAAACAGCAGCAACTCGGCGGGCCAGTGGTGCCGGTGTCCGACGGTCTTGGCAAGATTGTTGTCTGGCGAGGTCATGCACAACACCTAACCATAACCACCTAAAGCGGCGTCGACATCAACGGTAAGAACCAGCGGATAGGCAGGCCCTGACGGACAGCAGCCGAGCATGGTGACCACCGCTCTATCTTGCCCGGTCGTCATAATCGTCACAAGCGGCAAAGCCGTGCTGCAATGACCCATCGAATGACAACAATTTTCGCAACAATACCGATAAAACTAATCGTGGGGCTTTTACGAGCGGTTGCAAAGCCGAAGCACCTTTGCTGCTCAAAGGTTCCGCGGGCGCTACAGACATCAACCGGCGGCATTTCTCACACAGAGATTAACGCTACAGCGTCATTGCACAAAACTGCCACTCATTTCAGAGCAATGTTGTTTCGGGAAGCAATCTGCTTGATTGCAGCGCTGGGGCTGGTGTGCATCGGGTGCCGGCAGCCGATGCACGTGCGTACCGACAGCCGCATCACGCTCTCCGGCCCGGTGGCGGCCAACGTCACCGCCGACCTCCAGCCGCGCCAAAAGGTGCAACCGCTAGAACAGTGGGTAGTCGCTGGTCCGGCGACGTCCCCTGCGTCGAAGATCGCGCTTGTGGCAGTGGACGGGTTACTGGTCAACGCCAACCTGATCGGCCCCTACTCGGCAGGCGAGAATCCCGTCGACCTGCTTCGCCAGCGACTCGACGCGGCGGCCGCCGATCCGCAAGTCCGCGCAGTGGTATTGCGGATCAACACGCCCGGCGGCAGCGTCAGCGCCACTGACTTGATGGACCACGAATTGCAGCGGTTCCGGTCGCGTACCGGCAAACCGGTCGTTGCCTATCTGATGGAAACAGCCGCTGGCGGCGGCTACTATTTGGCCACTAGTTGCGACGCGATCATAGCTCAACCGACGGCCATAGTGGGCGGCATCGGCGTGCTGCTGAACCTGTACAATCTGCGTGACACCATGGCACAAGTGAACGTGCTCAGCCAGACAATCCGCGCTGGCGAACACATCGACATGGGCAGCAGCATCCGTGAACTCACGCCGCAGGAGCGGCAGTGGCTCCAGCAAATGGCCGACGAGTATCACAGACGTTTCATCGACATCGTCCTCAGCCGGCGCAAGGCGGTTGCCGCCGAGGAGCCGAGCAACTTCGACGGCCGCGTATTCACGGCGGCCGAAGCACAGCGCCGGGGCCTGGTGGATCGGCTGGGCTACTTGGACGAGGCGATAACGCTGGCAGCCGAATTGGCCCTTCGACGCACCCCGGCGGTTTCGGACGACGGTTCTTTGCGGTCGTGGCAGGTGGTGATGTTCCATCGGCCAGACGATCCCGCCCGTTCGCCCTATGCGATCACACCCAACACGCCTTTGCAAGGGCGCTGGTTACCGCTCAGTGTGCCGGGCTTGGACCGCAGCCGGTTGCCCACGTTCTTGTATATGTGGCAGATAGAACCGACGCTAGAACGCGCAGGCGACCAGTAGCGCAGCAGCACCACTGCGCGGCTGGACAAGCCAGCCGTGCCATCCAATTGCCGTCTGGCTACAGTCCACACGTACACACTTAGCGCAGCGGCGCGCACGGCTGCGCTATTGCCCCAGCAAGAGCTTCTGCTGCGCCTTGGCGGCCGCGTAACAATTTACCACCTTCTCTAGCCTCGCCGGCACGATGCCATGTATTTGCAGGTGCTTGGGAGCCAACATGCCCAGCACGTCCGGCACGTCGCACACCCGCAAGACGTTGAGGAATTGCGGGGCGCCATCCTCCATGTGCGATAGCGGCGGGCTGCCCAGAATCGCTCCTTCGATGTCCTCCTCCCACAAGGCCGCGTAAGCCGCCAGAACAGCGGCCGGTCCTTCGCCAAGCACAAACACCGGCAATTTACCACCGTGCTTGGCGTGCAGGTAGCGGGCTGCGGCGATGACGTCCCAAACCCGGCCACCGTCTACCGTGCGGCCCAACAAGGCGTGCGAGCGTTCTACATAGTTGGGCGGATTGCGCCGCGTCCAGCGCGAGGTGTCCACCCCGCGCGGAGCAAGCGCATACACTATGTCGCCCGGCTGGTGAGTGGTGCGCGTCAATTGCGGCAGCGCCTGTTGTTCGTCGGCGTTGCGCACCGCGAGGATGATGCGCTGGGGGTTGTCGGGCGCTTTGAAGGCCTCGGTCGTTTGCAACCGTACGACGATGCCCGCTTCGGTCTCCAGCCTCATGTCGTCAGCGGCCACCTGCTGGACGAGCTTTGCCGGCTGGACGCGCTGCGGCAGCGGACGGAAGCTCACCCGTCGCAACTCGGCCCGCAGTTGCTCTTTCCATTGGACGAACTGCTCCGGCTGGGGCAGTGGGACTTGGGCCATGGGCACAAAATACTGGTCGATGGTGCTGTTGAGCTGGTCTTTAGGCAGATCGTCATCAGTAGGAAACACCCGAAGCTGCTCGATGGGGATCGGATACACGGTCTCTTTGCCGCGTCCGGTAACCAAATCCTCTTCGCTGTCTTCGACGATCCGCGGATCGTTTTTCAGGTGGATATTGATGAACCGATAAATGGCCTGCCGCAGATCTTTGCGATAAGCATGGCCGCCGATGCTCACCATGGCATCGACCATGTCGCTGCGGCCGAAAAGGCTGTACACGCGCTCTAGGCGGTTGATTACCCGTTCGTTAGCGTCCATAGGGAAAATCGGGTCTTGATCGCTGTTGGTAAACAGCATGGGCCGCGGGGCGACCAAAGCAGCGATCATCGTGTTGGACCACTGAAATGCGTTGTGCAGGAACATGCAGTCGCAATGGCCGTTGATCACCCGGTTGGCCACCTGCGACTCGTAGTCGGCCATGCCGCTGACGGGGACAGCCACGGCTACGCGCGGGTCGGCGGCCGCAATCCAGAACGTGGCCGCGCCGCCGCCGCTAATGCCTGTGACAGCGATCCG
Source organism: uncultured Pirellulales bacterium (assembly GCA_938015445.1). Taxonomy (GTDB): domain Bacteria; phylum Planctomycetota; class Planctomycetia; order Pirellulales; family Thermoguttaceae; genus CALLPE01. The sequence continues at coordinate 118,511 of CALLPE010000009.1, read as the reverse complement.
CTGGGGATCGACCTCCGGCCGGGTGCACAGATAGTCGATCGCGCGCACGCCGTTCCAGGCTTCCACGCCGGCCGGGGTGTACCCGCGACTGTGCCACCACCACCGGTTCTCCCGATACGTGCCGTGATGGATGCCAGCAATTTCGCCCAACTGCAAGGTGTCGATGATCAGGCACACGTAACCGTGCTTGGCGAACCAGATGCCCCACGACTGAAAGGCCGTCTTGTTGCCGTTGCGGCCTTGGTTGCTGTGGCCGCAGACGTAAAGAATCGTGGGCAGTTTTTCGCCGGGCTTGATCTCCGCCGGACGATACAGATTGCCCGTCACGTACAGCCGCGGCCGGCTTTGGAAGTGAAGCATCTCGACAATGTACCCGTCACGCTTCAGCGTGCCGGTGATCTTGGGCTGGAGCGGCGTTTTCTCCGGCAAGGGCCACAACCCGAGCATGTAGTAATATTGCTCCCGAAACTCCGGCAGCCGCTGTTGCCAGTCTTCCAAGCTCTTGATGCCTTCGAGGAAACTCCGTTCCAGAGCTATGGCTTCCCGGGCCAAGTAGGCTTGAATCATTTCGTCGCCTGGCTCGCCCCTGTCCGGCTTTCCGTAGGCTTGTGCAGCGGCCTGGGCGCACATGGCCACAGGCAACAAGACCGCGGCAAACAGCAAAAGTGTCTTCATGGCAGAAGCTCCTCGATTGGTGGACAGAACCTCATGATTCTCGTCACTCACAGAACGAAGATCATCGTTTGGCAGATAATGGCCGCTGCCGCCGAAGCCACCGGCGCCGACATAACAGGCACAGCTTGCTCGAACCCCACGCAATCACACAACTTGACGCCGTCAAGGGCTAACCACCGCAGTTTGCGCCGCACTTCACGGCGTCAGCGGTTCAACCACCAGGGTTTGCACCGCGGAACCGTCTTTGCCGCGCCGCGACACCACCACCTTCCCCTTGGTGGTAAGTCCCTCGGCCGATAGCATCGTGTGGTCATCCGTCGGCAGCAAGGCGACGGCTTGGCCGTTGCTTAGCGCGGCCGTCAGCACGTAACCCCCTTTTACCGCTTTCAATTCCGCAGCGCTAGGCAATTGCTGACTGGCCCGATGCGGTCGGCACAATAGCACGAACTCGACCTCGGCGGTTTTTTGCGCGGTAGTAAACGTCAAATGCCATTCGCGGTCTTTAATTCTCTCGCGTGGGTTGGGGTCGTATTGATCGGTCTGGGTGAAACTCAGGCCTGCCGGCGCAAGCAACGACATGTGGCACCGCACGTCCGCGACCTCTAAGCGGATGTCGCGCTGGTCGGTCAACTCGAACTTCTTTTCCGCATGAAGCCAATACTGGTACGTGGAAGGTTGTCGAGCAATCAGGCGGTCGTACACCACCACCAGTTCGGGCTTGATGAACAATATGGTGCGGGTAAAGCGGTGCAGCAGGGAGACGTACTTTCCGTCCTTATCGGGGACCAGGTAAGCTCCGCCCGCCTCGCCGGCCACAGCGTCGAGTCCGGGCGTAGTGTGAAAGGCCACAATCTGTCCCTTGGCCAACGCAGAGCGCGGCAATTGTCCCTGGCCGTCGACGGTAATGTTGTTGACCGAGCGGGTACTCCACACCCAATTGCGATGATGCTCGCTGCCGTACAGGTCGTAGTGTCCGCTGCTGACAAGCAGTTTCTGTCCGTAGGCGTCGAGATTGAACGAGTTGTTGGCTTCGTTACCGTGCGACTGGGTTCCGAAGGGACTGGACTTGAACGTGATTTGCACATCGTCGGCGGCGTTGCGCAGCGTATGGTGCAGATAAGCTTGCCCTGTACCCCGGAACAGTCTGGAGGTGGGCAGATCCTCTGGCGGCCGCGATTGTACTTTGGGCAGCGAGCCGCGGACGAACCCGATGTACCCGCCCACGCCTTGCGGTCCGCCCATCTGCTCGACGTACCACTGCCAGTGTCCGTTTCCGGCCTGGGCGGCAAGTTGGCTTACTAGCGGCACGCTGTTTTCTGCGCGGAAGCGTTTGGCGCCGTCGCCGAAACCGCCCCCCTTCTTGCCCGGGGGCAACAGATACATGGCGTAGTAGCCGGCCTGGGAGAAATACGGCTTCTCGAAGGCGTTGATTTGCAGGGCCGACCGCATCACATCGGCAAAATAGGAGAACCGGCCGATGTAACTGCTCCAGTAACTGACGCCTTCGTGCCACCCGCCGTCGTCGTCGCACCATACCGGATAGACGTTGTAGAAGACGTTCATGGCGAACCACAGCCAATCGTCGGCGCCTTCGACTTCGCCCAAAAACGCGATGGCCGCTTCGCCCAGCTTGTGCCAGGCGCGATTGCTGTGACTGGCGTAAGGCTGCCATAGGTGCCTGGGGCAAAGGTGCCGATACATCTCGTCGCCGCGGAAGCGAATCACTTCGCGGCATTGCCGCCGTTCTTCTTCAGTCAGCAAATCGTTGACGAACGTGTAAGTGCGCGCGAAGAAGTACACATAAGGCATTCCGGCCTCATCGTTGTAGTGATAGTTGGTTGCTCCTTTGGGGTCCCACTTGGCACAGTCCATCAGGATGCGGCGCGCCAGTTGCCCGTACTCTTCCTTGCCGCCAAGCAATCGAGTAAAGGCCAGCGTGGCAGCGCTATCCAGGGCTTCGATGGTGTACATCCGGTTGCCCCACCATATTACCCGCCACTCTTCGCTGCCCTGTTTCATCCCAGGCGGATACTTCTGCGGTTCGGCGGTGGGCGGGGGCTGTTTCAGCAGTTTCTCGCACCGGCGGACAAGCTGCTCGTAGCGATCCTTCATCGGACCGGCAGCCAATTGGCGTAGCTTGGGCAAGTCCTCAGGCCGGACAAAAAGCCGAGGATGTCGCTTGGGCACGCGCGCAAGCAGCTCTTCGCGGGTGGGCATGGGCATTTTTACGGCCTCGTCGGGCACGACGAACCGGCGCGCTTGGCTCCATTGGGTCATGTTGCCCGCCTTGTCAACGCCCCGATACCGCCACACGTACTTCCCGGGCGGAAAAGTCCTCGGCGGACAATGCACAGGAAGGGTTATCCCCTCGGCCCGATACTCCAGTTGCCCGAAATCGTCGCCCCGGCCGACTTCGAGCTGCCAGGCAACTAGCTGTTTTTGCGGGCGCCAGCAAAACCCTGGCGGGTTGACCGCCGTGGTGCTGCCGTCGGCGGGCCGATAACCCCACTGGCCTTCGACCGGCGGCTGCTCGTCCAATTTGGGTGCAGTTTTCGGCGCCGCTAGTGCGACCGACAACTCCGCCGCCGACGCCCACACAACGGCTGCCACCAAAAAGCGCACTGATGCTTCGAGTTGCTTGCGCATGATCAATCCCCTTGCAGGTATGTCGGGAAGTAGGTGTGGTTATTGGTGATGATGGTGGTGGGGCACGACGCGGGTGGACTCGTCGCCGAAGATCCGCGTCAGCCGTTCCCGAAGCATCAGCCGAGCACGCAACAATCGTACCTTCACGTTCGCCGTGCTGATGCCCAGCACTTCGGCGGTCTCCTGTGTCGATAACCCCTCCACGTCGCGCAACAGAAAAACCAGGCGGTACTTTTCGTCCAACTCGTCCAGTGCTTCCGCCAGTAGTCGCTGCGTTTCGTTACGCGAGGCGATTTGCTCGGGCGTTTCGCGCCACTGGGCAATGTAGTCCGGATGCGGCACGTCGGCGTAACCCTCTTCGCCGTGCTCCTGCACGGTGCCGACGGCCTGCTGTCGGCCCCGCTTGCGTAGTAGCGCCAGTGCGTGGTTGGCGGCGATCCTAGTCAACCAGGTGGAAAAGGCTGCGTCGCCGCGAAACTGCTCCAAGTGCTCGATCAAACTGACAAACGTCTGCTGCACTACATCCTCGGCATCGTGGCGACTGCCGACGATCCGCAACGCCAGTCCGTAAAGCCGCCCCTCGTACCGGCTTACCAGCGTCTCGAACGCCGTATAATCGCCTTGCTGGGCGCGGCGTACCAGAGCCAGATCGTCCATCGCGGTCTCAGTCATGCCTGGCATTGTAACCGGCAACGCACAGATTTGTAACCATCCGTTGTAACTGTTTGCCCCTGAAAGTCATCGAACAATAATGAAAGCAGCTCAACAACAACCAAAATGGTGATTAACAAGCTCGGGGGATAATAACAAGTGCAAGCGTCGATACCGTGTAATACAGTCAATAACAAGCGCGAGGGTGAATAAAATGCGACTGGTAACATCAGACGGCGGCTGGAACCCATACTTTGCCGGAGCGCTAGTGGGCCTGCTGGCCATAGCTTCTGCTTATGCCACTACGAAGTGGCTGGGGAAAACTGCGTATTTGGGCGCTTCTACGACGTTTGTGCGGGCAGCAGGACTGGCCGAAAAATCCATAGCTGCCCAGCGCGTGGCAGAAAACGAATACTTTACCAAAGAAAAAGTACGCATCGATTGGCAGTTCATGCTCGTCACCGGAATCTTTCTTGGTGCGCTGGCCGCCGCGGTGCTGGACCGCAGCTTCAAACTCGAGGCAGTCCCGCCCCTGTGGCAGGAATACTTCGGCCCGTCGGTCGCCAAGCGTGCGGCCGCCGCCTTGCTGGGCGGAGCTGTGGCGATGATCGGCGCCCGATTGGCCGACGGCTGCACCAGTGGCAACGGGCTGAGTGGCTTGATGCAATTGTCGCTTAGCGGGTTCATAGCATTGGCGATGTTCTTCGGCGTCGGCGTAGCGACGGCGAAGCTGGTTTATCGGAGGACTGCATAATGGGCACTGAACACATTCTGGGGCTCATCACTGGCGTCATATTCGGGTTCCTGCTGCAAAAGGGCCGCGTACTGCGTTTCGAGAAACAAGTTGGAGCACTGCTGCTGCGGGATATGACTATCATGAAGTTCATGCTCTCGGCCGTGATGGTCGGCATGATCGGCGTTTACGCTCTGCACTCCTGGGGCGCCATCACCCTTAGCCACAAATCGGCTAATATCGGCGGCTTGGTGCTGGGCGGAGCGCTGTTCGGCGCAGGCTGGGCGATCATGGGCTTCTGCCCAGGCACCTCGCTGGGAGCCATCGGCGAAGGCCGCTGGCACGCCGTCTTCGCACTCTTGGGAATGCTGGTAGGCGCAGCAGTTTTCGCCGAGTTGTTTCCTTTCGTAAAATCCACTGTGTTGGCCATGAAAGATTTCGGGAAGCTTTCCTTGCCAGACGCGCTGGGCATCCCGCCTTGGCCAGTGATCGGCGCGTTCTGGGTGGTTTCCATCGGACTTCTGGTCTGGTTTGAAAAGAAAGGACTGTAAACCGGCCAGCAGCAATTGGCTCTCTGTGGGCTAAATTGCCGTACCTCACACCACGGGCCGATTTCCCTTACCTCACACCACTTTACAGCAAAACCCGAGGCATAGCCGCTGGCTCACGGGCGCTGAAACGCGCTGGTCGCATTGCAGCGGATGACCACCAGCAAGACCAGAGCGTCGGAAATCACCCATGCTTGCAGGCATTGACACGGGCGTCTAGAATCACGCAAGCAATCGAGCAATCGACGATTCGAGCAATCGACTACTCGAGCAGGCGGCCGGCAGGGCGGCGGCTTGGTGCCCCGGCGACGCAGGAGTTTTGCCGGCAGAATCGGTTTGCCGGTCGTCTGCCATCACCGCTTTGCGGGAATCGAGCGATGGCCTGTGCAGAGATCGATTTGGGCGAAGTGCCTGGATTCTGGAAGCGCCGTCATCTGCTTACCCTGGAAGAGCTGACGGCAGAGGAAATCACGCTGATACTGGACAAGGCCAGTATTTTCCGCCAGGCGATAACCGAGGGGCAACGCAAGTTTTCGCTTTTGGCGGGCAAGACGTGCGTGAATTTGTTCTTCGAGAATAGTACCCGCACCCGCAACAGTTTCGCCCTGGCTGCCCGACGACTGGGCGCCGACATGCTCGATTTCTCGGCATCTACCAGCAGTCTTTCCAAGGGCGAAACGCTAATCGATACGGCCAAGAATATCGAGGCCATGGGCGTCGATGCGATGATAGTTCGCCACAGCACACCGGGAACACCCAAGCTGCTGGCGGACAATCTGAACTGTAGCGTCATCAACGCCGGCGACGGCCCCCACGAACACCCCACTCAGGGACTGCTAGATATTCTGACCATGCGGCAGCGTTTTGGACGGATCGAAGGGCTGACCGTGGCCCTGGTGGGCGACATCGCCCACAGCCGCACCGCCCGGTCGAACATTTGGGGCCTGAAGAAACTCGGAGCGCACGTGATCGTTTGCGGTCCGTCCACGCTGGTCTCGGTGCGATGGCGCGAGCTGGGCGTGGAAACCTCGTACAGCCTGGACGACATCCTGCCTCGGGTAGATGTCCTCAATCTGCTACGCATCCAGTTCGAGCGGCAGAGTCGGCGTCCGTTCCCTTCGGTGCGCGAGTACGCTCTGCTATACGCCATGGACAACCGACGGCTGGCCCGCACCAAACCGCACATTCTGATACTTGCGCCGGGGCCGATAAACCGCGGTGTGGAAGTCACGCCCGACGTTGCCGACGGCCCGCAATCGGCCATCCTCGACCAGGTCACCAACGGTGTGGCAGTGCGGATGGCCGTGCTGTGGCTGCTGCTGGGCAACCGCTAAAGCTCGACTAGTGAACGCTCGTGCCGCTGTGCCTGCGCCGGTGATGGTCTGGGGTGGATTCGGCTTTTGGCCGCCGTGTAGTGGCTGCGTCCGTATTTTGTTCGATCGCAAGCCCACAACCGATGATGCTGCGGGCCGCTGCAAACGGCTGTACCCTTGTTTGCCTATTGCAGCAGGCTGTGCCCAGCCAGTGTCCGGCGATTGTCGGTCCTCGGCTAGTTTTTGCCTCCGGCGATTAGCAGAGTGCAGACGCGCAATACCCGGCGACACACGCTACGCCCAGCGAGGGTCACTACAACGGGAAGTCCTCGTCCACGCTTTGCGAGCGGTAGATGGGCATGTGCCGATAGTACACTTCCAAGGTCATTGCCGCCAGTGCGGTGAAGTACAGTCGGGCGCCGGCCTCGCGGCCATGGTCGTGGCCTTCGCCGAAGAACCAGCTTCCGTTCTCGCAGCCTTCCTTAGCCTGGGTGTTGATCAGGTAATCGCGCATCACGCTGTTCCACTTCTTCCACTCTTCGCCTTCCCAGTGGCAAAGCACTTGCGTGGCGTAGTAGTTGTAGTACATGTTGCTTTTAGAGGGACCGCGGTTGCTGAGCCACTCCACGCCGCGCTGCAAGGCGGGGTTATCCTTCTTCCAGCCCAGATACATCCGGCACAGCAGCCCGATGGCCGTGGTGGCCTCGCCCTGGCCGGGACCGGTATAGCCGTAATTCGCGCCGCTGTTAGCCTGCACATGGTCCAGGAAGTCGAACGCCTTCTTGACCGTCGCCGGCGGCACACGCAAATATGCCATGTGGCCGCTCTTCAGCGCCATTATCTGCCAGCCGACCACCGAGGTATCGCCCGGTTGCTTAGGTTGGTAGCGCCATCCGCCGCCCACCGGGTCTTGGGCGTAAACGATGAAGTCGAGGCTGCGCTGGGCAGCCGGATGCAAAGACTTGTCCTGGGTCATGGCGAACGCTTCGCACAATGCGATGGCCGCCAGGCCGTGGGCGTACATATTGCCGCTGTCGTTCAGCGCTCCGTCAGGCTTCATACGGCGGCCGAGGAAATTCAGCCCGTGGTAAACCACATCGCGGTACTTGCCCTCCTTATGGGTTTGTCCGGCGCCGAGAAAAGGCAACAGAGCCAATGCGGTAGCCGCGTTGCGCGACTGGTTTCTTCCGATATTGCGGCAGCCTCTACAACCGGGAGCCTTGGTATGATCGAAGTCCCAGCCGCCGTCAGGCAATTGATGCCGTTTGAGCCACTCCAGCGCGGCGGCAACGGCTTTTTCGCTATGGATGTTCCCGCCGCGGCGCGCCAGCAAAGCCCCCTTTACGCCTGAACCACGCCCGGAAAGCCCCGTGCCCGTGTATGCTCCGATCGTCTGGGTAAGATTCCTTGGAGCAAACTCGGTACCTGCCGGATCTAGATCGACCATCTGGGCGGCGGCGTCCAGATCGTTGGCCGGCGATACCATTACGGTGTCGGTCACATCGAAACTGGGGTCGCCGAGCGTGGTATCGGTAACGTCCAGCTCTTTTTCTTCATTGATAAGGTCTTCCAAGTCGTCAAGCGCCACTTCCTCCGGAGGGGCAGCCACGATTTGGGCGGCACCCTGGTCGGCATCGGTGGTCATGTAAATCATGGCCAACACCAGGATTAGTATCATGTGCACCACCAGGCTTACCAGCCAACTGGGGGCCATGATCAAGAAGCTGCGCCAGAAGTCGTCCGACTCGGCTTCCTCGGCCTCGACAGCCGCGGCCGGTGCGACCGCTGCCTTCACGGCCTTTTGTTGCTGGGGCCGCGCCGCCGCAGACGCCGGCCGCGCGCCGGCAGGCGATCCGGACGCAGCGGCTGCCTTGCCCGCCGCCGGTTTGGCCTCAGGCTTCGAGGCCGCGGTCCCCTTGACTGGTGTATCGCTTTGCTGCTGGTTGATCGGCTCGTCCGCCATTTCCGCTCTCCTGCGCTATCCAACTAGCCGCGAGTTATGCTGTTTTTCAGCCTATATTGCCGCACAGTTTCGGGCAAGCACAACGCCGCACACCTTATTATACTCGACTCGGCGCGGATGGGTCAGACCTAGCCGTGCAAGCCACACCGGAAAGACAGTTTCGGCCTCTTTTCTTGCCTTCCAGCCGGCTGCCGAAGGTTGCTGTGCCCCCTGCACTGACTTCAGTAGACCATGCTTCCCCGGAGCAAGCCGTCTTACGCTACTATTCTGCTGGGAATGTGCCGACGCAGGCGGGCAAAACCCGGTTCCGCTGTGCTTGGTCCGCCGTTGGCTCATCGCTCCATTACGCTTTTCGCCAGGCGGCTAAGTATTTATTCCCGCCAAACTGCTGGGGATTGCATTACTGAGGCGCTGCTACGTGTTACCGGGGCACTAAGGGCAGATAATTCGGGTGGGAAACGGCTTGCTAATGCCCACCGAGGATTCCCCGACGCCGCGCCGACTGTAGCCCTTCCAACCCAGGCCGACTTAGGGTAGGCTATTTGCTATTGCATAGCCGTGCTAACTCTGATAGCAAACGATATGTAAACCTTGACTGGTGAATGCCGACCGGCCGGGCGGGGTGCGGCCTTCGCGCCTGTGGCCATGGCCGGAGCATCAAGCTCCGTACGATACTCGACAGGTCGCAAATATGGCAAAAGGCAAGAAAAAGGCTGAAACCGTATTTCTGGTGTGCAAGGAATCAGATCACTACAACTACGCCTTGCGGCGCAAGCCCGGCGGCGAGAAACTTACGCTCAGCAAGTATTGTCCCCACTGCCGTAAGCACACCGAACACGTGGAAAAGAAGAAATAACGGTCCTTTGGCCCAAATAGGCAACGGATTGCTCGATGGCGAAGTGCTGGCGGATTCATCCGCACGATCCGGCTCGGGTGATGGCGCTGGAACGCTCGGCGGGCATTCCGGCCGTGGTAGCCCAATTGCTACTCTGCCGGGGCATGACCGACGCCAACGCCGCCCGGCAGTTTCTTCACCCAAAACTCTCCGAACTTCATCCCCCCGATTTTCTTCCCGGTTGTGCCCAAGCGGCTGAACTGATCCACCATGCGATCCAAAGCGGCCGACGGATCGTTGTTTACGGCGATTACGACGTAGACGGGGTATCCGGCACGGCGCTGTTGTATTCGTGCCTGCGACTGCTGGGGGCTAACGTCGGTTATTACATTCCCCATCGAATCGACGAAGGCTACGGACTGCACGAAGACGCCCTTCGTACCCTGACCGCCGACAAAGCCGAGCTGATCGTTACGGTCGATTGCGGTATCACCAGCTTCCGCCAGGTGGAGCTTGCCCGACAGTTGGCAGCCGAAGTCATCGTCACCGATCACCACCAACCGGCAGACCAACTCCCACCGGCTGCGGCGGTTGTTCATCCGCGATTGCCGGGGGGCGGTTATCCGTTCGGGCAGCTTAGCGGGGCGGGGGTGGCCTTGAAACTGGCTTGGGCTTTGTGTCGTCGGGCCACAGGCGCCGCGCGCGTTGCCGAACCGATGAAAGACTTCCTCCTCCAGGCGGTAGGAATGGCCGCGCTGGGAACGGTGGCCGACGTTGTGCCCTTGGTGGACGAAAACCGCGTGCTGGTGCATCACGGATTGTCGGCGCTGGTCGAGCGACCGACGCTGGGAATCTCGGCACTGCTCCAGCTTACCGGTCTGGCCGACAAAAAGCGTCTGGATGCCGAGGACCTGGGCTTTACCCTGGCCCCGCGCCTGAACGCCGCCGGACGGCTGTGCCAACCCCAATTGGCGGTGGAGTTGCTGACTACCGAGCGACCGCAACGAGCCGTAGAGCTGGCTCAGTACCTGGATCAACTCAACGCCACCCGGCAAACGCTGGAACGCAGCGTCTATCTGTCGGCCCACAAACAGCTCAAACAGCAGTGCGACCCGCGGAACGAGCCGGCCATCGTTCTGGCCGACCGCCAGTGGCATCCCGGCGTAATCGGCATCGTCGCCGGCCGGCTAGCCGAAAAATACGACCGACCGGTGATACTCATCGCTTGGGACCCGCTGGGCGCCAGACCGGGCATTGGGTCTGGGCGCAGCGTGCCGGGCTTCGACCTCCAAGCCGCTTTACGCTCTTGCAGCGAGCTGCTTATTTCTCACGGCGGGCATCCGGCCGCGGCGGGGTTGAAAATCGCCGAAGACAAACTGGACGCCTTTCGCGCCGCGTTCTGCGAAGCGGCCGAACGCCAACTCGGCGCCGAACGCCTTGCGTCCGAATTGGAAATCGACGCTGAAGCGCCGCTGTGCGCCTTCACCCTGGAAGCAGTGCGGCAGATCGAACGCCTCGGCCCGTTCGGCTACGGCAATCGCCGTCCCGTGCTGTGCTCCACCGGCGTATGCCTGGCCGAAAAGCCCAAATCCATCGGCGCAAACGGACACCATCTCTCGGTAACACTTGCCCAGCATGGGGTGAAGTTGCGGGCGATCGCCTTCGGCGCGGCAGACTGGGCCGAGCAGCTTGCAATGCAGCAGCGGATCGACGTGGCCTTTCAGCCGATGATCAACACCTTTGCCGGCAGGCAAAGCGTGGAGCTACGGCTTATCGACTGGAGGCCCACCAGACCGGCAGCATCGGCAGCCTGCGGATAAATGGCGGAATACATCTGTTGGGCTTCGGATGAATCGGGCCGCGGATTTTACAACGGCGCTGTTTTCCCGCTCGGCTTGATAACTCTAGGCACTGACCCTACCATATCGCCCATCAGCCTTGCCGCCGGCCAGGCAGCGGTACAAAACTTTTTCCAGGCTCTGACAAAACGGAACCTGTAAAAACTTTCGCTATGGCCCCTACTAACGGTACAGTGCCAGAAAAGGTGGTTTTGTCACAAGCTTTTGGAACGCCACCCAACTCAATTGCCCGGGGTGCGCTGGCGGCCACTGCGCCAAGTCGTGCAAGCGAACACCTCAGCCACTTGTCAGATAACGTTAATCGTGAACGAAGTTGACCACCAAAACGACTACCAATTGGCCAGGCAGCAAATGGTGCGCACCCAGCTTCAGGCTAGGGGCATAAACGACCGCCGGGTGCTGGCGGCCATGGGCAAAGTCCCCCGCGAACTGTTCGTGCCGCCGGCTGTCCGCGCCGATGCATACGCCGACAGGGCTTTGCCGATCGACTGCGGGCAAACCATCAGCCAGCCATATATCGTGGGCCTGATGACCCAGGCGCTGGAATTGACCGGCAGCGAGACCGTTCTGGAAGTGGGCACAGGCAGCGGCTATCAAACCGCGATCCTGGCCGAACTGGCAGCACGGGTAATAACCGTGGAACGACATGCGCTGCTGTCGCAGCAGGCCCAAAACCGGCTGGCCGCGCTGGGCTATCGCAATGTGAAGTTTTTAGTCGGCGACGGCACGCTCGGCGCACCGGACGAAGCCCCCACGGAGCGAATCATCGTTACCGCTATGGCGCAGAGAGTTCCTCAGCCGCTTTGGGAACAACTGGCCGAAGGCGGCATCTTGGTGATTCCCCTGGGAATGCCGGATTGCCAAATGCTCCAGGCGATTCGCAAGATCGGCGGACAGGCGTATTCGGAAGACCTCTGCCCCTGCCGTTTTGTGCCATTAGTCGGGGCAGAAGGTTGGCCGGAGGACCTTTCAGCTCCATGAGATTCGTGCCTGTCGGTCGCTGGGCGAATCGGCCAGGTCTCAGGCCTGAAACTTCTTAGCCGCTTCTTCTACAAAGGCCACGCACTTGGCCACATCTTCGTTCAGCGCAGGGGAGTCATGCTCGTATTCGATGGTCATCACTCCCCGGTACCCCTGGCGACGCAACTCCTCTAGCACAGCCGAGTAGTTGGCCTGTCCCTGTCCCAGCGGCACGTCGCGCGACTGCCGATTGCCTTTTTCAGCCACATCCTTCAAGTGAAAGCCCAGGATGCGCCCCTCCAGCTTTTTCAAGCACTCCACCGGGTCAAGTCCGGAGCGCACCCAGTGGCCGGTATCGCAACAAGCGCCGATCCGCTTGCTGCGGTCTTTGCAGACGGCCAACACGTTTTCCGGCTTCCAGTACTTCGACTGGGGCGATTCCGGGTGGTTGTGAACCGCCAGATTGATGGAGTACTTTTGGCACAACCGGTCGAGCATGTCGAAGGCCTCGGCCGGCGGTTCCGACACGATAGTGCCCACACCCATCTCGGCACAAAAATCGAAGATCTTCACCGCCCGGTCTTGGTCGGTGGTTAGGTTCGCATAGAACGCCGACATGGCCATGCCTCGGTCATCAAGCCGTTTTTTCAGCTCTTTGCGCACGTCGGCAGGCAGGTCTTCGTTGGTTTTCAGTTCCGGACGCGCTTTGTCTAACGATAGGAAGAAGCACGGTTCCACGTGGGCGATGCCCAGCGCCGCGATATGCTCCAATGCTTCGTAGAAACTATAGCGGCGGTAGGTGTAAAGCTGGCACCCTATCAACCAACCCATCTTAGCTGCGGTAGGCGAGCTGCTCTTGACTTTCCCTGGGCTGTCGGCAGCCGGCAACGCCGCGGTCGACAGTCCGCCCAACGAAACCCCAGCCGCAGCGCCCGCAGCGCAAGCCAAAAAATCCCGACGTCCAATAGTATTACGCATGACCGTTTCTCCCCTGAAATTGCTCCCACACGATGAGGACCAGTTGTACGATAACTACGATAGCAGCCTCAAACCCCCGCTGCTTGCGAAAAACACAGAACGCACTCATTCTGGTTGGCAAATTGATAGCTGTCAATCTTCTAGCCGCTGGAGTTCACCCAGTGTTGACTTCCAGCCGCCCCAGATCACCCAGTGCTGAACAAACCTCCGGGTAGAACTGCTAACTTGTCCGGCAGTGCTGTTGTTGTCCGGCAGTGCTGTTATGATTTCGCTTACGGCTTACCATCGGCTACTAAGATGTAAGGCTCGACAAGTAAGATGTAGGGCTCGACTAGCCAGCCATGCCATCATCGTCAGATACGCCTCCGGACAAGCAAGCCGTAACAGCCTGCCGCCGGTACCTTACCGGCCGAAATCTGCGCTGGCAGAGTACCATCGGTAATCTGCGCGAGCGTGTTGAGGTAGCACACCGCGCTTGCATGCCGCTGGCGGGCAGATGCTACTCGGGGATAGTCGTTTACCTGTCGACCGGTGGCAGGTACACTACTGGGGTACCACGTAAGGGTCCGACAGCGGCTTGAATATCAGCGCAAAGGGCAGCTTTGGCGCTGCGCGCGTGCCACATCTGCGATGACGCAATACCGGCTATCGAGCGCTTGTGGCCCAATGCAAGCAATCGCCTGAGACACACTGGAGAGGATTTCAATGAGCACCTGCCGCCGCTTTGTCAAGAAACAGGATGTGCAGATAGAGAACCTCCCCTGGGGGCCGCATCATTGGTTGTGCCGACCTGGGCTGGTAGATAACGATTTGCTCGCTTTGGTTCGGGTACACATGCCCCCGGGCACGGGGCACGGCTTCCACCGTCATCCGGATATGGAGGAAATCATTTACGTCGTCGAGGGCCAGGCGGAACAATGGGTGGAGCAAGACAAGCAGATACTCCAGCCCGGCGAGATCGCTCATATTCCCATCAACATGGTCCACGCCACTTACAATCCATTCCAAAGTACGCTGGTGTTTTTGGCGATTCTCTCGCCTGGCCGGTTGGACGGCCCGGGGCCAATCGACGTCTCCGCCGAAGAACCATGGCGGAGCTTGCGCCAGGGTTGACACCACGGCGGCTTGAGTCGCTTCTTGATCACTTCGCCCAACACGCCATCCAAGAAAGACATCTTGCCGTATATCCCGGCATACGGCCGCGCATAAACGCTTTCGGCGGCACATCCATGGCGAGTCGGTGGTCGGTTGGAAGCAGACCGGGCGTTCTCGCTGTCGGTTATCAGCCGGTTCCCTGCAACTGCGATTGGACTGACTTCAGAGTAACGGCGCCGCCGGGGTTGTATGCCTGGTTCTAACAAAACGACTTTTGCCGGTACTGTGTACCGGGCAGAGCTGCTGGTTCAACCTATGCAGATTTGTTTGCTGCTAGAGCCTATTGCCAATTTCTTGGTTTGAATAGCGCTGCCGCGTTGTGCGGCGGTGGGTGATGATTTGCGTTATATCTCTAACTAACAGCTTAGCACCGTCGGCCGACAGCACGGGGGGCAAGCCCAGCCGTGCCACCCTGCCGCGTTGTCTGGGAAAGTTCTAGGAACGTTCGCCCGACTCCCAGTCGATTGGAGCGCTGGGGCGCAGGGTGACTGAGGGCATAGTGCATTGCCGCAGCAGTTCCTCCACCTTAATTTTTATGTCGCCCGAAAGTTCCGCACTGAGAATCGTGGGATGATTGGAAGACACGTATGAGATGAATGCCCAGAAGCAAGTCACTGGGTCTTCGGAATGAGTGTGAATTTCTTTAACGACAGAGCCTAGTTCTTTTAGCGTCTCGACCTCATAAAAATGGTCACTGAACGCGATATCCAGTTGCATGTCGCCCGTCGATGAAATCCCGCATTGTTCGCACTCGCAGAAAGCACCGAACTTCAGTTCGCCGCAGTTCAGACATAGCGCCCAGGTCATTGTCGAGTCCTCTGGCTTAGCTTGGTTTTAAAACGATCGGGCCGAAACAAGGCGAGTGCCGATATTGTTTAAAGTCGGAAACCCATTTAGCGCAACCCATGGTCAGCCGGACTCGCGGGGCCGCTGTCTGACGCGACTCTGCCCAGAACATGATGCGCCTTTGCGGACAATACGAAAGCTCACCGACCGCTTTCGCGACGCACTAAAAAGGCGCACTAAAAACTGACGCGCAGCCACTACCCGGTGCAACCTGTATGGCGAGTGTCGTCCCAACAGCGTGAGGGTCGTAAATCAAAGTTTACTTAACCGCCTGCGGTCAATCGAGGCTCTTAGCGCCCGAGATCAGGTCGATGAACTCTTGGTTCGACTTGAACTTGGCCAGCTTGGCGGTCAGTTGCTCCATGGCGTCGACTGGGTGCATAGTGGAAAGCGTGCGCCGCAGCATGGTGACCGCGCGGAGCACGTCTGGCGGCAGCAGCTTTTCTTCGCGCCGTGTGCCCGACTGAGAGATGTCGATCGCCGGCCAGACGCGCCGATCGGCCAGTTTGCGGTCCAGCACCAGTTCCATATTGCCGGTGCCCTTGAACTCCTGAAAGATCAGCTCGTCCATGCGGCTGCCGGTATCGATCAAAGCAGTGCCAACGATGGTCAGCGAACCACCTTCCTCGAATAGCCGCGCTGTAGCGAAGAGTTTTTTCGGGATGTCCATTGCTTTGACATCCACGCCGCCGGTCATGGTCTTGCCGGTGTTGCCCACCCATTTGTTGAACGCGCGGGCCAGCCGGGTAATGGAATCCAGCAGCAGCACCACGTCTTTGCCCATTTCGGCCAACCGCTTGCAGCGTTCGACCACCAGTTGCGACAGCCGGACGTGGCTTTCGATGTCACGGTCCAAGCTGCTGGCCACTACCTCGCCGTTGACGGCCCGGATCATGTCGGTCACTTCTTCCGGGCGTTCGTCGATCAGCAGCACAATCAGCTTGATGTCTGGGTAGTTAGTGGAGATTCCCAGGCTGATATGTTGCAAGAGGATAGTCTTACCGGTGCGAGGCGGGGCGACTATCAGCGCCCGTTGGCCTTTGCCCAGCGGCGTCAACAAATCCATGACTCGCGTGGTAAGCGGTTCGGGGCCGACTTCCAGGCGGAGCCAGTATTCCGGATTAATAGGGGTCAGTTCATCGAAGGATTTGACCGACTTGTACTGTTCGGGCGGCATGCCGTCGATGTCGATGATTTCCCGCAGTCGTGGGCCTGTGTTGCGGCGTGCCGGCTGGATCATGCCCGAGACGCCGACCCCCTCGCGTAATCCGTACTTTTCGATCATGCTCCCCGGCACGAACGGATCGGTCAACTCGCGCATGTAGTGTTTTTTCGGGTCGCGCAGGAACCCGTATCCGTTGGGGTGGAGTTCCAACACGCCACCGCCTGGCTCCAACGGGCCGATTTCGCCATTGTCGGCCGATTCGACCACTTTGACGTTTTCGGCGTGATTTCGCGGCACGAGATCCTTAGGGCGATTCAGACTACCGCCCGGCCGGCCAAGCGTGGCACGCCCCTGAAGGCGCCCCTTCTTGCGTTTTCCCATGATGCACCTACAGAATTGGAGTTGCGCCGGCGCGCACGCGCAGCGCAAAACCCGAGATGGCTCCCAGGCTCCAGAGCGGGCGATGCGCCTAAAAGCGCATCACCAAGCGACCAAGAAATCAAATGCCATCAAGCGACAATAACCGCTGTGCCCCTTTTTCCAGCGACCGCCTATGTGCGGCAAGCCAAATAAAGCGTGCTAGCGATCGCCGTTGGAACAACTCGCTTCGTTGGGGCTATTCGACCAATCCCAATTCGCAATTATCGACCGCGCCGCGGTCAGACGCGCCAGTTGAGGGTCGAAAAGCGAGTATCACGCTCCCGCATAGACTCGTAGCCGTTCTGCGGGCAGGCCCTGCGACTGCAAGATGGTGGGCCAATGCGCCACTGAATCAGCAGAACCACTCCTATGTTATCTTACCCAACCGTTACGTTATGTCAAGGCTTACTTGCCTTAAACCCGCAGAAAAATCCGTCCCCGCACGGTACCCGCGCCTCAGGCGGCAGCCTCAGGCTGCACTGCCAGTAACCAGCCCGCTGGGCCCATGAACCCACTGCACGGCACAAAGACTGCTCCACGACGACGGATACAAACCCTAACAGCAGCGCCCGGCAGACGCACATCGGGTTTAGCTGCGCATCGGGAAACCACTCTTCCTGTCGGCGCTTGAATGAAGCGGAAAGCCCTGTGCTTCACTTCTTGGCCCGCAACGTCATGCGGAGGCTGCCTAAGACTCGGATCGTTATCGGCCCGCAGTTACAGCGTAACAGCAGACCCGGCTTTCGTCGACGCGCGCTTTGTATAGCCAAAGTTTGCCAGCTTTGCAAGGCGAAGCTTTGGGCGGTGCAATACATGGGATTTTAGCGGCGCCACATGCCAGCCCTGGCTTTCGACTAGCCTGGAGTTTATCGCCACTTTAGCGCCATTGTATCCATCCCTGCAACGATTCGGCCTTCCAACCGTTCTGACGGCCCGATAACCGCTGCGATTGATACACAAAAATCGCCCCAATAACCGCTTTGCTTGGTACACGGAGGACGGTTCGCGCGATACACGAAAGGTTCGCCGATAGACAAAATCGGTCGGAATCCACAAAGAGTTGGCGGATATTTTGGCTTAATTGCCCCAGGGGCAATCGCATCGCGGACTGCAACGGCCCATCGCACGTCGGCAAAACCCGCATAATCGGCAATTTTTGTGCCATTGAGTAGCCGACTCTTACCGATAACAGACCTGTTACCACAGGGTCCGATTGCCGCTCTTGTGTGAGGTTGGGCAATATGCGAGCTATAGGGCGATTTGGCAGTTTGGTTGCGATATGCGCAATACTATCTTGCACCGCCGGCGCGCAGACTCCCCAAGACAGTGGGGCATATCTACCGCCTGGAAGTTCTGCTTCGGCGCAGGCTCTAACGCAAGCGGGGGCGCCGAGCATCTGGCAGCCCACACTTGATGCCGCTCGGCAGGTGGCCGCTCGGACCGACCGACTGGTGCTGGTTTACTTTTACGCCGATTGGTGTCCAGCGTGCCGAACGATGGACGAGGAACTGTCTGCCTCCGGGGCAATGGCCCAGTTGCAGCAGTACTATGTGCCTGTGAAAGTAAACGCCGATTTCTTTCCTGCTACTGCTAAACAGTACGGCGTCACCGGACTGCCAACCACGGTGGTGATCACGCCACAGGGCCAAGCTATTGACGGAATCAGAGGGCGGTTGGACGCCCCGAAGTACGTCGCTCGGCTCAATCAAGTTGCACTGGACGCCCGCCGCGCAGCCCCGGCACAGGCTGCCCGAAACTGGCCTGCTACCAATTTGGGTGGTGCGCCTGCCGACCCTGGCGCACTAACCCAACGCCCGACCGAACAACCAAGGCAACAGTACGGCGTCGCAACGAGCGGGAATATGGGGCCGGCTGCGCCCCCGACTTCAGCCCCGTTTAACCCGCAACTAGCGCAACGGCCACTACCGGGCGGAGCGCCGCCGGTAGACCCTTTTTCTCGCCACACCCCGGAGTTGGCCGGCCAGGCCACTTTCCAGCCGCCTGCGCAGCGTGATTGGGCGGGCCAGCCGGCGCCATCGAATCTCACCTCGCGCAGTGCGCCGGCCATACCGCCCAGCGCTCCGCAAGGTGCAGCTTGGCCCACCGCACAACCGACGACACAGCATAGACCGCTGGCGGGCGGTGGACCATGGAACTCGGGCGACAATTGGGATTCCGCACGCTTGCCCCAGCAACCCGGCGCCGCCAGCCTTTCCGAACCTGTCCGAAACAACCCGAGCTACCCGGCTCCCGATGCGTCGGCCGTCTCCGGCGCTGTGACGGCTTCCAGCTCTGTATACGCACGCTGGACCAACAATTGGGCATCAACCAGCCCGAGTGGTGGTTTGCCGCCGCATACCCCCCATGCAGCCACTGGCACACCGACCAGCACCGCTGCACAAACAGGCGGAACGCCGATGGCAGGCACCGGCGGGCCTGCCCCCGCATACGCTCAGCCAAGCACACAACAGCAACCGGCCAGCGCGGCTGCCACAGTGCCGATTAGCATCCCTCCGGGCAACCCACCGCTGGGGCTGGATGGTTACTGCCCCGTCTGCTTGGTCGAAAAGCAGAAGTGGGTGCTGGGGGACCGGGCTTGGGGGGTGATCCACAGGGGACGCACTTACTTGTTCGACAGCCCCGAAGATCGGGCGAAGTTCTTCGCCGATCCCGATAGGTACGCGCCGGTCATGTCGGGCCAAGATGTGGTGTACGCGCTGGAGTCGGGCAAGTTGGTGCCGGGTTACCGGCGGCACGGGGTTTACTTCGGAAATCGCGTGTATCTGTTCGCCGACGAAGCCTCTTTGCAAAAGTTCAGCCAGAATCCACATCATTACGCCGCCCAAGCGCTGGCCGCTACCCGCTCGGCAGCCACGCCCCATAACTGGCAGCGCTGAAACTACGGCCAATTGAACGCCATTTCAACGACGGCCGGCCTCCGCAGATGTGGCGCGCATATCACTCCGTGGTGCCCAGCCGGAAGGAGCGTAACCAGCCCGGGCGCAAACGGTGGATTCCCCGCGGTCGCTGCCACTACGCCCCGGCAAAGCTACAGGCTTGCGCTTGGCGCAAAACCCGGATTCCAAGCGGCCACGTCCGTTTGACAGGGCATATCGGTACTGCGCTGCGAAAGGAATAACACCGCTGCGCACCGACACTGCACCGCCTGAATGTACTGACTGAATGTACTGACTGAATGAGGCCGTGCCCCAGCAGCGGGAAAATCAGGCTCAGTGGTCTTCAGTGCGTTGAGTGAGTCGGGCGATCTGCTGGCGCACGCCTTCCAGGTCCGGGTTCAGCTTCAAAGCCCGTCGGAAGGCCTCCAGAGCCGAGCTGCGGTTACCTAGCTCCAGGTAAGCCTGACCCATGATAACCGCCGCCAAGAAGTGGTACGGGTTAAGCTCCAGGGTTTCGTGGCAGTCGCGGACGGCTTCGGGAAATCGCCGCAGATGGAACTCGGCCACGCCGCGCTGGTACCACGCCTCGGCCAGCCATTCGGCTTCATTGAGCAGGTTGGTCGCCCGGGCGATCGCGTCCTCGTAACGTTGTCCGACCACCAGCCGCGCTATGACCCCCAATTGCTGGCGTTGTGCAGCAGTACCGACCCGCAACCATACCGAGCGGATGGCGTTGTCGGCCAGCATGCGCACCATGCGATCTTCGTCCACCAATGCCTGCCCGAGCACTTGGTTATTCTGGTAATCGCCCAGGAAGCCCAACGCCAGCACCGCGGCCCGACGTACCTCACGCTCCGGACAAGCCGCCAGCCGCTCCAGGGTTGCTGGGCAATAACGCGCCGCCACACCTTGGACGAACGCCGAGAGGTCCTGGTCGTCCAGGTATTTCTGGTATAGTTCAGCCAGGCAAGGTTTACGCAAAAACGTTCCGCCCACCGATGCAACCCTCGCGCAGGCAGTCAAACGAACGATCGATCCCTCAACGGGCTTGTCCCCTGGGGCCAATTCCCCCCGAAAGACGCAAATCTGCCGACCATCGCGGCACTTGAAACCGGACGCCAGCCTGCCTGGTCGCCTACCGCACCGCCAATAGTCTGCTGGCCACACCAATACGGCGGCCTTTACCCCGCCCGCACGGCCCGGCCTGCGGCGCGAGCTGGCACAATCGGCCAACTAGCGCGCCGAATTGGTTTGGCGTCTTCGTCCATTGTAGTCAGACGCCTGCTGAAAGTGCAAGAAAACGGAATGGCTTTTCTTGCAATTGCGTCCAAATAACGCATAAGAAGAAGACGTAGCTTTTTTCGCAGTAAACAGCAGGGGTTTCGAGCCGGAGGCGGTTTTCCAGAAGTCCCTGGTAAGCCACAATTGGGAATGGTTCGAGGTCAGTCTTCCGAACGGCAAAGGACTGTTGCCGATGATTAACAGTTGCTTTGTGGTGGGCGCGTTGCTACTTGCAGCAGAAGCAGTCCACGACACCACCGCTGCGCAAAGCGTCTGGCTGACCGGGCCGGCGTTGGCCAAACGGCTGGATACAGCGATCGACGTCGTTTGGTGGGGCAAGCCGTTACGGGCGGCATTGGCCAGCTTATCGCAGACCGAGAAAGTCGCCATCCTGCTCGATCGCCGCATAGATCCAGATGCCCGCGTCGACCTGGCCATAAGCGGTAAGTCGCTGGCCGAAGCTTTGGCCGAAATCGCCCAGCACCGCAATGCCGGCGCGTGCGTGATGGGGCCGGTGGTGTACATCGGGCCTTCGGCGGCGGCCAAGCGACTGAGAACGCTGGTTTACCTTCGCACTGCGGAAGCCAGAGCGCTGCCCTCCGAGGCCGCCAAAGCGTGGACGCGGCAAAAGCCCCTTGTGTGGCCTGATTTGGCCGAGCCGCGCCAATTGCTTTCCCAGCTTGCGCGCGATGCCGGAATACAGTTACAAGGGCTGGAGCTTGTGCCACACGACTTATGGGCTGGAGCCGATCTACCGCCTATGTCGCTCGTAGAACGACTGAGTGCGATAGCCATCCAGTTCGATCTGACCTTTACCATCGCCGACGACGGCAACACAGCCACGCTTGCCCCGCTTACCGAGGACGTAGCAATCGTGCGAAGCTACGATGGTGGCCGCCAAGCCGAAGCACTGGCAAAACGGTATGCAACATTGGCGCCACAGGCCCAGATCAGCGTATCGGGCGGAAAAGTGGTGGTGCGCGGCTTGCTGGAGGATCACGAGCGTATCACTGCGCCGCCGCGACCAAGCAAACAGCCCGAACCTGACCAACCGCAGGACATTGAACTGGTGCGCATCGAGCGGCTTACCATCAAAAACATACCGCTAGGCAAGGCGCTGGAAAGCATCGCCGCTAGGTTCGGGCTTAAATTGAATATCGACCGGGCGGGCATAGCAGCAGCCGGCATCTCGCTGGAACAGCCGGTAAGCGTAAGCGTCAGCGGCGTTACGGTGGATGAACTGCTGGCGGAAATGGTCAAATCGACCGGACTGGTGGTGCAACGGACCGGGCATACAGTGGAAATAACGGCTGCGTCGCGCGGCCCGAAACTATAGCGCAACCGAGAACCGGACGCTGGCTCTGTGAAACATCGCGACAGGCAGAGGCGTGCCCGCTCCGGCGCGAACGCTTGTCCGTTTGCCCGGCAACCACGGTCAGCAGCCGTGCTTTTGGAGCTTCTCGCGAAGCGTGTCGGCGGTAAAAGGCTTTACCAAATAGTCAGACACACCAGCTTCGATCGCCTGCAACACCCGGCCTTTTTCCGCTTCGGTGGTGACCATGATGATCGGCACCTTCGGGTCCTGGGCGCGGATGGCTTGCACCACCTCCAGGCCAGACTTGTTGGGCATGTTCCAGTCGGTAAGCACCAGATCGAAAGCACCGGGCTTGAACAGCGCGATGGCTTCTGCGCCGTCGGCGGCCTCGGTGGCCTCGTTGACGCCCACCGCTGCAAGCGAGCGGAGAATGATTTTCCTCATTGTGCTCGAATCGTCGGCTACCAGTACTCGTGCTGCCATACGCGGTTCCCCTCATCGCTGGCGTTTACAAGAAAAAGTAGGTTGCCGGTCGGGGTAGTCAAACAATTGCGGTTGCTCGCGTCTAGGCAGGCAAGTCGCAAACTTGCGTTATGCCAGTCCGGACGAAATCTCGTGTTGAGCTAGGCCAGTCGTAATTTCGTGTTGAGCTAAACCATTTGCATTAACGCCCTTGGCTCGCCCCCACGAGTAAATGCGCTGCCTAGGCGCAAGTACGATGGTAACGACTCGTTGCAGTCGAAATAACCCCTATTGCCGGCATGAACCATACGAAGCTGCAACGGCTTTAATGGGGAAAAACCGCTATTTTAATGGGCAAAAACCGGCTATGTATTCGACTGGCTCACTCATCTTTATGAGCCAAAACAGTTATGCCTGCCACAGCACGATGCCAAGCCGCAATCTATAGTTTGCCGGAGGCTCTAAAAGGCATCTTGCACGCGCGCTGCCCGATTATGCCGCGCTGTGGTAAGGCAACCTGCCGGGCAGCTTGCCACGTCCGCCTGCGCGTTGGCAGACGGTGCAGCAGCGTTTGCCCTGCGCGGGCAACGGCAAAACGGTACTTACACAACACCGATAGTTTTGCAGACCAAACGACACAACAAGGTATCGCCTGCCCAAGATTGTCGCCGGCAATCGGAACGGAGTTATCGTTGCCGGCGTCCGGAAAAGTGCGATTGTTACCGGCGTTCGCAAAGTCGTGGACGAAAACTATAGCGACGCGTTAACTATAGCGACACGTTGATTTGACAGTTGTCCGTCGATAAATCCATCGTCGCTTGGACTCCATCGGTTTCATGCTTTGACCAGCAATGCAATTCGAAACAGTAAAACCGATCGTCGTTCCCAACGCGCTGGAACAGGTCACCGACGAGCAATTGACGAAGTTCGGCACGCTGATTTACCAGCGGACGGGCATACGCATCTCGCCACAAAAGAAGACGCTGCTTTCCAACCGCTTGCGGCGGCGCCTGCGCGATACGGGCATTAAGGATTTCGGCGAATACTATGAGTATCTGCGGCGCTTGCCGAACAACGACCCGGAATGGGACGCGTTCTTGCAGGAAATCACTACGCACGAGACCTATCTGTTCCGCGACGAGAAGCAGTGGGAGTGGTTTTCGCGCGAATATTTGCCGTCCCTGGCGGCCGAGGCCCGTACCCCGCAGCAAAGAACTCTGCGCATCTGGTCGGCCGCGTGCAGCACGGGCGACGAAGCTGTAACTGCCGCTTGTTGCATTGCCGCCTGTCTGCCGAACTTCAACCAGTGGAGGATACGGATTCTGGGTACGGACATCGGGCTTGGGGCGATCGAGCAAGCCCGCACGGCGGTGTTCGGCGAACGAGCTATGCGTCTGGTGCCGGAAAGCTATCGTACCCGCTTTTTCCAAAAGGCCAAAGATGCCAACGTCTGGCAGGCGCGACCGGTCATAACCGCCATGTTGACTTTCCGCCAGCACAACTTGTTGGACCGCTTGCGCGAGCCTGCCCAGGACTTGGTGTTTTTGAAGAACGTGTTGATCTATTTCGACGCCGATTCCAAGCGTCGCGTAGTCAGCAACGTGCGCGAGGTCATCCGGCCTGGCGGACTGCTGGTGTGCGGTGCAGCCGAAGGCGTCGGCGAGCTGCTGCGAGACTTCATCCGCGTGCAGCCGTGGCTATACCGCAAGCCTCAAACAACAGCTCACTGAATCGGATTAGCGACATCGAATCATCGACCACAGGATTGGTTATCCACCACAGGAGGACGCCGTGTCAGACCCTGCCGTTCCTGCACACGACGAACTGTTCGACTCGCTGCTGGGAGATTTTCTCGATGAGTCGAGCCAACTTCTCGGTCGGCTTAACGAGAACTTGCTCCAGTTGGATCATTTGGTCAGAAGCCTCGACGGATTGTCAGAAGCCAGCCACCAGGAGTTGCTCAACGAGATGTTCCGCGCTGCCCACAGCCTGAAGGGGCTGTCGGCAATGCTGGGGCTGAGCGACATCAACAGCCTCACCCATAAAGTCGAAAACGTGCTGGATGCCGCACGGCGAAAAGAACTGCACGTGACCGAAGATGTAGTGGAGCTGGTGTTCCGCGCCGTGGACTGCCTGGAGCATCTAGTCGAAACTCTGAAAAATCCGGGCGCCCCGCCTGTCGAAAGCCGCTCGGTGGCAGAGGAAATCGCCCGCTTGCTGCGCCAAGCCGGGGTGGAAAGGCAGCAGTCCAGCCAGGCCGACGCGGAACGGGCGTTGCAACAACCGGCTAGCGACGCTGGTGGGGATGTGCAAGCCGCTATTTCCGCCCCATCGGCCGACTCGGCTACTGCGGACGAAAAGACGGGCGGCCCGGCCAAAGCGTTACACCCAGTTGAGTCGCCATTGCCAGTTGAGTCGGTCTTGCTGGTCGAATCGGTATCTCCGGTCGAATCAGCCGAGCTGTGCGCAGTCGATCAAGCCATGGACCAGCAGACCAGCGGGCCGACGGAACAGTACCCTGCGGCACAACCCGCGGTCTCGGCCGACCTATCTCAGGGCAGCGAGGAGAACTACGCAACGCCGCCGGCTGTCGATTACTTCGCCGACCTGACCGACGAAACAGAAACCCCCTCGAAGTATCTGGCCATCTTCATCGACGAGGCGGATCTGTCGCTCGACCAACTTACCGAAACGCTATTGGCGCTGGAGGAAGCTCCCAGCCGGGAAACCGTCGAGCAAGTGATGATCATCGCCCACCGCATCAAGGGTTCGGCTGCCTCGGTAGGACTGAACCGGCCGGCGAAGCTGGCCCACTTGATGGAAGACTTGCTGCAAAAATTGCTCAATAACAATCAGCAGTTGACGCCCAAGATCACCGACGCTTTGCTGATGTGCGCCGACGGCTTGCGGCAGTACATAGATGGGCTGAAGCGCGGCCGACCGTCTACCGAACGGTTCAACTATCTGACGCACGAGCTGCTAGCTGCGTCCGCGGAAGACCAAACAGCAGCGATCGCCCAAACGTCCGCTTCTGCGCCGCCAACCCAGGCCGCCCCGGTCCTGCATCACAAGCCCGAGATGATCGAACAGGTTCGCGCCAGTGTGGCACAAGGGAGCCGCGACCCGGCAAAGACTTATGTGGGCCTGTTGCAGTTCGAAGCCCGGTTGCCCTTGGCAGGCCTAAAAGCGCGGCTGGTTTACGAGAAGCTCGCCCGGATGGGAGAGGTATGCTACTTCGACCCTCCGGCCGATAAGGTCGAGGAACAACAAGAGCTTGAATGGGTAGCCTTCGGCGTCGTCACCGAACGGCCCGCAGCCGAGGTACAAAGCAAGCTGCGTGTGGCCGGTGTCCGCCAGATTTTGATCGAACCTTTGGCCTTCTCGGCGCAGCCGCAGGTGGATAGGACTTCTGCGCACGTACTTACATCCACCGAAAGCGCCCACACCGGCGCAGCAGTCACCGACCTTGCACAAGCACCGACCGCCACGGCGACGATCGGCTGCGCAAACTCGGAGCAGGCGGCACTCGCCACAGCAGCCAGCGGCCCCCAGACCGGCGCACAGACCGATTGGCCGACTGGCGCACCGACTCGTGGACAGGCTGGAGCAGCGACCACCGCCCAGACCAGCACAGTATTTGGTGCAGCCAGCGGTGCAGGGGCTGGCGCGGCGCCCGGCACAGCACCTGCCAGCGCCATGGCCGACGCTGTGCCCGCCGGCGCGCCGGCCAGCGCCAGGGGACGGCAGCCCGAAGCGGTTCCAAAAGCCGCCGAAACCCTTCGCGTGGACATCGAGCGGCTGGATCAGTTGATGAACTTGGCCGGGCAGTTGGTGATCAACAAGGCCCGCTTCACGCGCATCGGCGATCGACTGAAAAACGCCTTGGCTGCGCGACAATCATCGCAGGCCATGCGGAACGTGCTGGGAATTCTAGAGAAGATCGCTAACGGCGATACGGTCCGCGGCGCAGAAGAAGCACAGTTCGAGCTGGAACACTTGCGCGCCGAAGTGCGTCGGGCACAGAACGAACTGGAGGTAGTACAACGCGACGTAGAGTCGCTGGCCCTGGCCCGCTCGGCCCTGAACGACTACGTGGAAACCGTCCATCAGTTGGAGCTGGTCACCGACAGCTTGCAACACACGGTGATGGACACCCGCATGTTGCCCATCGGACCATTGTTCCATCGTTTCAAGCGGGTAGTGCGCGACCTGAGCCGGGCCAGCGGCAAGACGGTCAACCTAGTGCTCAACGGCGAGAAGACCGAGCTGGACAAGCGAATGATCGACGAGTTGAACGATCCGTTGATCCACATGGTGCGCAACGCCGTCGATCATGGAATAGAACCGCCGGAAGTGCGCGTCGCCGCCGGCAAGCCTCCCCACGGAACGGTGACGCTGGATGCCTTCCACCGCGGCAACAGCATCGTCATTCAAGTCAGCGACGACGGCAAGGGCCTCGACGCCGACAGAATAGCCCGCAAAGCCCTAGAAAAGGGACTGGTGACCGAGGCCGACTTGGAGAAGATGACCCGGCGACAAATATACCAATTGATCTGGGAACCAGGGCTGAGCACCGCAGAGAAAGTGACCGAAGTTTCCGGCCGCGGGATGGGCATGGATATCGTCCGCTCGAAGATCGAGCAGCTCAACGGCACGGTGGAGCTAGACAGTCAACCCGGCAAAGGCACTTGCCTGACCATCAAGCTGCCGCTAACCCTGGCCATCCTCCCCAGCCTGCTGGTGGAAATCGACGGCGATGTGTTGGCCATGCCGATTGAAGGAGTGGTGGAAATCGTCCGCCTCAATAGCCAAGAGCTGCAAACTGTACACGGCGTGCTGACGGCGCGGGTGCGAGGGCGGGTGATCTCGGTTGTCCATCTGCGCGACGTGTATCACTGGGCACGCCAAAACACCGCACGCGACCGACAATCGGCCGACTGCGGCGACGCCGCTCTGGTGATCGTCGGCGAACAACAGCGCGAACTGGGGCTGGCCGTCGATCGGGTCATTGGCGAGGAAGACATCGTCATCAAGTCGGTGGCCGAAAACTACCGCAACGTGCCGGGCATCGCCGGCGCTAGCATCCTCGGCGATGGCCGGGTGGCGCTGATATTGGACTTGGCAGCCCTGATCGACATGGCTTCGCTCGGCGGCGCCCGACAAAAATCTGCCAATACCAGCAAACAACCGAATTTCGTTACTAACAAACAAGCTGTCGGAGTTTGACAACCACCACGCCACGGAGCAGCGCAAAAATACGCCGCAACTTGTGTGCAAGATCACAGCAACGAGTTGTTCTTACGATTACGGCCACGACTTGTTTTGAATCACTATTGACGCCTTGCAGAATGCCAGAAAGGTGCCCGTGATGACGACCAACGCCTGCTTAGAAAACCCAAAGCTCGCCGTTCTTCATCAGTTACTGGCCTCGGCGACTAACGATGCCTCGGTGGCCATGTGCCGCTGGACCAGCGGCCTGATCAGCTTGACGCTCGATGAGGTGCGTGAAATCCCCTTGCCCGAAGTCTGCCCCACCCTGGGCATCGGCGACGAGCTGTTGACCATGGTGGTGTTGACCATCGACAAGGAACTGGGCGGAGTGATGATCCTGGCCTTCGACGAAGTCAACGCACGGCAATTGGCCGCCGCGTTGCTGAACTGCCCCGTCAGCGACTCGCCACAGTGGAGCGAATTGGAGCAATCGGCGCTTACGGAGACGGGCAATATTCTTGGCTGCGCGTACATGAACGCCATCAGCCGCCTGATAAACCAAGAGCTGGTCCCATCTGCGCCATATTTCATCCAAGACTACGGGGCCAGCGTGCTGCAACAGGCGCTGATTGCACAGGCGATAACCAGCGACAAAGCGGTGGTTTGCCGTACCGGATTTCACCGCCATGGCGTGGACCTGAATTGGCACATCCTGTTCGTACCCAACGAGACCTTGCGCGTAGCGATGGAAAATGCCATGCCCTGGCAGTCCGAACCACCAGAAGCTCCTGCCCTCAAACCGGAGGTAAACCTATGCAACCACACCACCTGACACAGCACAGGCACCTCCTGCCGCCGACTGCACTATAGTTTTGCTACCAGGGGCGGTGGGTGTGTGGGCATCATATTCAGCAGAATGCCGAACGTCGGCAAGCCGCTGCAATCCAAAGAAAATCGCCGCATAACAACAAACACTTTCACCCATCACTTTGCGATAAGGACCGGCAACCATGGTTCTGGCCGCTATCGGAGAGCAGAAGAACGTGGGCATGGGCGAAATCGTCGTCGCCCAGGCCCCCGTTCGCTTGGCCGCCGTGCTTGGCTCCTGTGTGGGCGTGGCAATGTACAGCCCCAGACTGCGGCTAGGCGGGCTTGCTCACGTCGTGCTGCCGCGAGCCAACGGCGCCGTGGCCAACCCTGGGAAGTTCGCCGATACCGCCGTGCCTCACCTGCTCGGACTTATGGAACGTAAAGGTGCAGTCCGCAGCGAATTGATAATCAAGATAGCCGGCGGTGCGTGCATGTTCGGCAAAGGTGGGCCGTTGCAAATCGGCGACGCCAATGCGGAGGTCGTCAAGGAGGTTCTTCAGCAAGCAGGTCTGCGCATTGCGGGTCAGGACACCGGCGGCACACAAGGACGGCGCGTGGAACTGGATTGTGGCACCGGCGAACTGCACATCGACTGCGTAGGAATGCCCCGCAAGACCTTGTGACCCCTGTATCCGGCGCTGCCTGCAACCATATATCCGGCGCAGCCTACAACCAGACACACGGCTACAACCACTATATCCGTCGGGCGAGCCCCTGTTACATCAAACATTTATTCTGGACATTCCGGCGCAGAGGTACGCAGGAAACATTGTCATGTCTCGCACTTTGCTGGTAGTCGACGACGCGCTGATCATCCGGCACATGATAAAAGACGTAGCCGCCGGCGCCGGTTGGACGATAGCTGGCGAAGCCGCCGACGGCCAGCAAGCAATCGACCAGTATGCCCAACTGCGTCCCCACGCCGTTACACTGGATTTGGTAATGCCAGGCTACGATGGGTTACACGCGCTGCGCGGCATAATGGCGTGCGACCCAAACGCCCGGGTGCTCGTCGTAAGCGCCCTAGAGCAAAAGGCCACGTTGAAAGAGGCCTTCCGGCTCGGCGCGGCCGACTTCCTGATTAAACCCTTCGACAAACAAGCGCTGATCGACGCCCTGGAGCAATTGGCCGCCAGCAATTGAACCGGCCAGCACCGCTAATTATTTCCGCGCCGGCCCGCGATTGAGCCACACATCCACCCGGCGGTCTTTCTGGAAATCCTTTTGCAAGATGTCGATCCGCCCGTCGCCGTCCAGGTCGCCCAGTTTCGACTCGTGCGAACCAATGCCGGTCGATAATACGCGAATGTCGAAACCTCCCTTGCCGTCGCCGTAAAGAATCCACTGCCGGCAGCGGTCGCCTGCACCGGGCGTGTGCATCTCGGCGGTGTAGATGTCCAGGTTGCCATCGCCGTCGATGTCGCCCAGCTGAAGCGTGTGGCCGTGTACTACGCGGTCGATCAAAGTGCGTTTTTGCCACGACTTGCCGTCCCACTGGTACAGGTTCAATGGCCCTGCCGCATCGCCAGAGCCGATGAGCACCTCCGGCCGACCGCCGACGACAATCTGCCCCACCGCCGAACGGCTGAAGCGGTACTCGTCGTCTATCGGATGGGCCTGGAAACGATTACCCTCGATGTGCTTGAACCAATAGCCGCCGCCGACGATGTCCAGCTTGCCGTCGCCGTCGATGTCGGCCTTGGCCAGCCCTTCCGGCTTCTGCTTGCCGGCCGAGAGTTTGGCGATCTCCCAAAACGGCCAAGGTTTCTTGGGGTCTTGGGG
Organism: uncultured Pirellulales bacterium; assembly: GCA_938015445.1. Classification (GTDB taxonomy): domain Bacteria; phylum Planctomycetota; class Planctomycetia; order Pirellulales; family Thermoguttaceae; genus CALLPE01. The sequence continues at coordinate 87,946 of CALLPE010000009.1, read as the reverse complement.
GACGCGGGCCAGGAACAACTGCATTCCCGCGTTATACCAGAACACCAGTTCCGGTTTGCCGTCGCCGTCGAAGTCGCCGAAAATTTGGTCGTGATGGGTGCCGCCGACGGATATTACTTTGTGGCGCGTCCAAGGCTTCTCGGCCGCGAAATGCGGATGCGGGTTCTCCCACCACCAGATTTCTCCTTCCTTGGACTGCGCGCCCATGAGCACATCTAAATCCCCGTCGCCATCGATGTCCCAACAGTCGCCACCGGCTTCCATGCGGACCTGGGGGGAGCCGTTTTCGACCGGGTAGCGCGTCCAGCCCTCTTTGCCCCTGCGAAACCACACCATCTTCTCGTAACTGGCTATGATGAAATCGTTCACGCCGTCCTTGTCCAAGTCTGCCACTAGCGCCGCAACCTGACGGCCGACGTCCGCCGCAGGCAAATCGCCTGTGGTGCTCGACAGGTGCAGCCACTGGGTGCGCCCGTCGCTGACAAACTCAGAGGCTTCCGCTGCACCGAGCCAACACACCACCCCAAGGCAAAACAGTGCCCCCTCACACCATCCCTTTTTCGCCGCCGATAGGTTCATTCTGTGCTCCTCGTCAAACGTTGTGGTACCACCAGATGACTTACCAACCGCGCCGCCACGTGCAATAGAGGCTGGCCCCACCCAGCCCATGCGCAGCAGAAGCGTCCGGATTCCTGCTTTAAGAGTATACACTAACGGGCAGTTTTATCCACAGCGATACTCGGTTTGCACAGTTCAAGGCGGCCGGCATCATCCCGATGCCGCCAAACCAGCCGAGCACTTGGGCGACAACCGAACAGATATCGCCTCGATAGAGCAAGCGCAGGGCGCCTCAGCCACGCGCCGCGCGGGTAGCCAACTCCTGCGGCTCGATCCGCGGCGAATGCGCCCCGCAACTTTCTGCCTGCTGCGGCTGCGGCTCCGGATAAAACCCAAATTGCCGCAACAGTTCCAGCTTCGGCAGTACGTTGTGCTCCAAGTCGATGTGGAAGAAGCCAGGAAACACGTCGGGATTGGCGATGATCAGGTCGAAGTAATCGCGGTGCTTCTCGGGCAATTCGATTTGTCCGCCCCGGCATATTTCATGCCCGGTGAAGACGAACTCGGGGAACAGATACGGGCAGAACTCCAACCGTGCACGTCGGGACCATTGACGATACAATTCTGTTTGAGGAAGCAACGATAGCAGGCTAGGGAGAATGCGTGCGCCCATCATCCGGAACGACACCATTTGGAACAGCGACTGGTGGAAGTCCTCCATCGTCTCAAAGGGAAATCCCCATACAAAGAATGTGTCCACACGGGGAAACAACTGCACGGCCTTGGGAACGATCTCCAGCGACTGGGCAGCGGTAAATCCCTTGCGGATTTCCTTCAGCACGCGGTCGGAGCCAGACTCCACGCCAAAGCGTAGTTCCACGCACCCCACATCGGCCATGGCCTGCATCATTTCCTCGTCCACCAAGTTGATCCGGCCGAAGGCTTTCCACTGTACGTCTAGGTTGCGACTGGCCAGTTCGCGGCAGAAGTTCATTATCTGCCGTTTTCCGGAAACGAAGAACTCGTCCTGGAACAGGAACAAATCCACACCTGCGGCTTGGTGGAGGAACTCCATTTCGTCGACGATGTTTTTGGGGCTGCGGGAGTAACTCTCCAGGTTCCACACCGGTGCCACCGAGCAGAAGGTACAGGGATAGGGGCATCCCCGGCTGGTCATCATCCCGTACCCGGCGTAACGGCGCAGGTCGATCTTCTCGAAGGCGGGAAAGGGGATCGAATCGAGGTTCTTGATCCGGGGAGGGTCAGGATTGTGATACACCCCGCCGTCACAGCGATATGAGATGCCGGGAACTTCCGCAATATCTACTTTGCCGCGCAAAGCAGCCAGGAGCTGCGGGCCACTGCGCTCGCCTTCGCCGCGAGCGATGATTTCGATCCAGGGAAAGCGGGTAAGAATCTTCTCCTCGACCGCCTTGGAACCCACCCCGCCCAACACCACTATGCGGTCGGGATAAGCTTCACGAATCGCCCGGGCCGCAAGAATCGTAAACGGCAGCAGATTGGCCATGCAACTCAGGCCGACCACCGGCGCCGGCTCGCGGAGGAAGTCCAGCAGCACGGACATTTCGAACGGGTCATCGGCCTCGACGCACTGATAGTCGCGGAAGTCGACCTCGAAACCGGCTGCTTCCAGCGCGCGGGTCAGGTACAGCGGTCCCAGCGGGACGTGCAGCTCGCGCTCCACCCCCTCGCCGTAACGCATGAACAGCATGTTCAGATTCAGTAGCGTGATGTCGGCCATTGGCTCACCGCCAGCAAGTGCGGTCTGGTCGAGCGTTGCTGAAGTTTAGCGGGGCGCGCTGGCACTGCTCCCGCGGGCCAAGCCCAACACCTGCCCGCTTACTCCGGACGCACTCCGCCCAACCCCCACGGCCCTTGGAAAGGAGCCGGCTGTGGCTGTTCTTTCGTGCCAGGAGTTTTCTGTTGTTGTTTGCTGGGAAGCGTCTGTTTCTGGCTTTTCTGCTGCACCGCTTCTTGCACCTGGTCGATGGCGTCGCCGACCGTCTTGACGCTGGCCCACTGCTTGGCTGGCAAAGTAATGCCGAACTGTCGCTCGAACTGGCGGCGCATCCCCACAATGTCCACCGCGTCGGCCTTTAGGTCTTTGACGAACGACATATCGCGGGTGATCTTCGAGGCGTCGATCCTGTACCGCTTTGCCAGTAACTGCATAATCTTCTGCTCCATATTCAATTGCGCCGGCTCCACCATCCCTTCGCCTGGCCTGGGCGGCACGTCCGGAAATATTCCAAAAGTGGCTGGCCTATCTGGGGAGATGCCTCGGGTGGGGGGAGGAGATTCAGCTCCTGGTAGGCCGGCCGTCATCGCGCCTAACGCTGCCAGCATAGCCGCAGCCGCCTTGCCCAAGAATGCGCGACGATGCGCCTCCGGCACGATCGTCTGGGCGATGATCTGCTCCAATTGCTCGGTGCTGACCGCCGCTAGTATTGCCTTTTCAGCCGGCGAAAGCCCCATCCCTATCGCCTCAGCCGCTGCCGCGCGCTGGGCCAGCAGCAAATCCTTGAACTCCGGGTCCACCGCGGCCTTCTTGACCAGCACTTCGATCCCCCTGGGGATATCACCGAGCGGCTGCCCGCTGCCCGGTGGTCTACCTCCGACAATGGTGGTACGCGCTGCTGGTTGCTCCGCCGGCCTATCTGCCATCAACTGCGGCCCGGTAAGCTTCCCGTTTGTGTCCATGATCCGGTTCCTCCTCGATGGCCCCGGTTGAGCCGCGAGTGGGTCTAAAAAATCCCAGCAAGATGTTAGCAGTTTGTCGTTCGAGGCTGGGTCAGTACCACCGCAATGGTGGGTCTTACCTTTTTTCGTAAAGCGGTTTGGCCGCGAGCGAGCTGGCCAAAATTACCACGCAAAACGCTCCCAGGTTTATTCCCCGCTCGAGTGGTCCATCTTGCCGCCGCGAACACCCGCAGGCGCGTGTAGCTCCGCATTGGGTTTGCCCTGTCCAAGCGATCCCGCGCGTGACGGGACATTATCGACCCGCACAGTAAACAGACGCAATCGCCAAGCCGCAAGTTCCCAAAGTTCGCCGCGATGGCGCGGCTGCTGGCGCTGTCCGATAACGCATGCAGCTCTGCACAAATGACGCATGTAAATTGCTGTCAGATAGGGCGATACCCCTGATCATCAGCTTTTAGATGCCGAGTTGCGCAACTTCTGCAATAGCCGCTGCATATCCGACGGCATGGGCATTGTGAACCGCAACTGTTGGCCGGTTATCGGATGCGGAAAGCCCAACACCGCCGCGTGCAGGGCGTGGCGCTGAGCGCCGCTGAGGTCCACCAGCGGCGGGCCGTGCAGGCGGCGGCAATACAGTTTTTCGCCACAGACCGGGTGTCCCGCCTCGGCCAGATGTATGCGAATCTGGTGCGTTCGCCCGGTTTCCAGACGGCACTCCAACAGGGTGTAGCCGGGCAGGTACTCGATGGGCTTGACATGCGTGATCGCGCGTCGGCCCAGCCCCGGCGTGTCGGTGCTGCCGCGCAGTCCGTCGCCCCGGTCGCGTACCAGATAGGTGTCGAAGGTTTGTGCGGTAACGTATCCGTTGACGATTGCCAGATACACCCGCTCCACTGCGTGTTTGCGGAAAAGTTGCACCAGCCGGCGCTCTGCGGTTTGCGAGCGGGCGAAGACCATCAGCCCGCTAGTTTCGCGGTCCAGGCGATGCACGGCCCGAAGGAACGGCGAGCGGTGTTTTCGCCCGGCCGGCTGGCGATTGCCTTTGGCGCCGCGCTTGTGCGCTGCGGCCCGACGCATCAGTAACTGGCGAAGCATCTCGTCCAAGGTAGGTTGGAGTTGACGGCGACGGTCGGGCCAGTGGCGCTCTTCGGCGTGGCGCGTAGTGGTTATGCCGGCAGGCTTTTCCACCACGAGGATATGAGAATCCAGATAGCAGATTTTCACATCGTCGAGTTTAGGCGGCGGATCGCGTGGCTCCCGCCACAATTTGATCACGTCGCCGGCAGCGATGCGGCGTCCTTCGTCGACGCAAAGCGTACCGTTGATCTGCACGTGGCGGTTGTGAATCAGCCGACGGCATTTCGACCACGACTGACCGGGCAAGAGCTGGCGCAACACGGCGATCAGCGCCAGCCCCACGTGTTCCGGGCCGACGTGATAGTTCTCGAACGGCGGTTGTTTCGTCCCCTGCTCTGCCATAACGGTACGGTTACACTGGAAGTCTGCCGCAGTCCAATCCGGGGCAAGCTCCCGGTTGCGCTGCCGCGTGCGAAAACGCCAGACCAGCTACTCTGATTGTATCACCAGATAGCGTCGGAGGATGCGGGATGGCAGGGCAAAACCACTCAACAATAAGACTTCGCCCTATAAGCTACATGCGCAACAGGATGCCGGCACCACAGCTCTGCATGGTTCTTCCGCCTACAGCGCTACCAACTCGATGTCGGCCTACGACAGACTCGAGGCCGGCGTACAAAAAGAAGAGTCGATGCCAGCCTACAAAAACAGGGGAAGGCGATTGCCTGTAGGCATCGTGCAGCCTATTATTCCCTCACAGCCCGCCGCCGAGCGTTTGAGCTTCTGCGGTTGCACCGCGTGAGAGCCGGAACTAGCCAATGACCGGACAAGCCAACCAGCGGTATGTCGTCGTGGTGCAATGCCATTTGGTAGTGCAGCGCTGTTCTGGGTATTTTTGCGAACTGTCTTTTGATCGCCGCGAGGGCGGGTTCGCCGGTTATCCTGCTGGGCAGCCGCTGCGCAGCCTTTACATGACCTGCGGGGGATGTTGCGGACGGGGGCTTCAGCGTAAACTTACGCATTTGCTGCGGCAGCTTCGCAAGCACGAACAGCTCGGCCCGAAAGACGTGGTGGTGCATCTGGCCTCTTGCCTGACGCACGAGAACTTCCACGGCCCGCCCTGCCCGCACCTCGAATACCTCAAGACGCTAATCCACCGTACTGGGGTTGCGGTAGTCGAGGGGACACGGATCAGCATGCTTTCTGAACAACGGCGGCGCAGCGGGCAGTACGCCAAGGCCGCCGGCGATGGCTGTCACTAGCGGCGCATCTGGCCGACGGCTCGGTTTACAGACCACTCGCACACCCAAGGAAAAAGAATCGGACAGCCCAGGAGAGAGAAAATTTGTCGGCCGATATCAACCCGCCGTCGCTGGCCTGCGGTTAGCCGATGCTTGTGGCAGCCGGGAAAGAGCCTAGCACTTCCATCCGCAGCGCCTTGCGTCCCAGCGCGGCAAAGGTCCGCCGGAGCCGCGAATCGGCCTGATGCCCTTCCATCTCGGCGAAGAACAGATACGCCCGATCAGAGCCGGGGATGGGGAACGACTCGATCCATGTCAAGTTCACCCGATTGCGTTTGAAGATGTTCATTGCTTCGGCCAGCGCGCCGGGCCGATGTTCCACCTGGAACAGGATGGCGGTGCGGTCGTTGCCGGTGCGCGGTGGGGCGTCGCTGCGGCTGATAACAGCGAAGCGGGTGGTGTTCCAAGGATTGTCTTCGATGTTCTCGGCCAGCACGTCTAAGCCGTATTCTACCGCCGCCTGCACGCTGGCCACTGCCGCTGCACCGGGCTTTTGGGCGGCCAACTGGGCAGCCGTGGTGGTACTGGTGACCTCTACCAGCCTTGCACCAGGCATGTGCCGGGAAAGCCAGTTGCGGCACTGCGACAACGCCTGGGGGCGGCTGTACACTTCCTGCACTTCGCTGCGTGGGCATTTCCCCAATAACGCATGGTGGATGCGCATCTCGACGGTGCCACAGATGCGCATGGGCATTCGGGAGAACATGTCGAGCGTGTCGGCCACGCGCCCGTCGGTCGAGTTCTCCAGCGGCACCAGTCCGTAATCGGCTTGCCCACGCGATACTTCCTCAAAAACCGCTGCGATGCTGCCTACGGGGTTGAAGTCCACTGCGCGGCCAAAACGTTCGATCGCCGCCAAGTGACTGAAGCTGTACGGCGGCCCTAGATATGCCACCCGCAACGGACGCACCAAACCCCGGCAAGCCGAGTACAATTCGCGCAGCACGGCAACCAAGGCTTGCTTGGGCAGCGCGCCGGCGTTTCGCTCGGCCAACTGCTCGATGGCAGCCACAGCAGTCCCGGCGGCAAAATCTGCGCTCGATAGACTGCGGCCCGACTTACCCAATTCGATGACCAGCCGGGCGCGCTGGTCGATCAGGCGCAACAGTTCTTCGTCCAAGCGTGCCAGGCGGTCCAGAATGGCTTCGGGCCCTGCCCGACGCCTGGCAGCCGATCGCTCGCCGCCTTCGGCCGCTTTCCGCTTTCCGCGTGCTTTCTCCATAATGGCCCTCTGTAAAACAATTATGAGTCAAAAATAGAGCTTGTACAGGTGGGAGTTACGGGCTGTCATACCATACCTATTGGTGGTATAGTATGGCACCTATTATGGCATGGAACCCGCACAGTGTGTTACACTGGTTACCACTTTAATACCAGAAACCCTAAATCTTGGATGGCCGCGTCTGCCGATTCGTTCGCACGGCGGGCGCGAGTGCAATCTGCCGGCAAGCGGCGTTGCCAACCAGTTGGCTGGTACGGTCTAATCATCACATTGGGCCTCCTCGTGCGATTGCCGTCGGCCGGCCCGAGCAACCCTGGCCACGTCGATGGCGTTAGGTACGTAGGCGTGCGCGCTTAATGGCCCGCAATAGCCCGTTCAGAGGAGGCGGTCCGAAGGAGGCTGTTAGTTGCCGGAGCTAACTGATGCGCGACATCCGCATTGCCGCGGCGCAGTTCGAATCTCGGGACGCCGACAAGGGCTACAATCTCCAACGAATCGAGCAGTTGGCCGCACAAGCCGCCGCCCAAGGGGCCGAGATTGTCAGCTTCCACGAGTGCTGCATTACGGGGTATACGTTCCTGCAAACGCTCAGTGAGGAGGAACTTCGGGCGCTGGCCGAAGCAGTTCCCGACGGCCCCAGCACCCAGCGACTAATTGGAATCTCGCAAAGGCTTGGGTTGGCGATATTGGCCGGGCTGATTGAATGCGACGGCCCACGACTGCACAACAGCTACGTGGCAGTTTCGCCGGATGGGTTCGTGGCGAAGTTTCGCAAGTTGCATCCGTTCATACACCCGGCACTGACTCCCGGCGACCAGTACGTGCTGTTTGAGCTAAGCGGGGTGCGGTGCAGCATTCTGATTTGCTATGACAACAATCTGGTGGAGAACCCGCGCATTGTGGCCCTGCATGGGGCAGAAGTAGTCTTCGCCCCCCACGTTACTGGGGGACTGCCCAGCCCCATGCCAGGGAGGGGAACCATTGACCACAAACTGTGGCACAACCGCCATCGCGACCCGGTGCCTCTGCGACTGGAGTTCCAGGGTCCGAAAGGCCGCGGCTGGCTGATGCGCTGGCTGCCAGCCAGGGCATTTGAAAACGGGCTATATTACGTGTTCTCGAACATGGTGGGTGTGGACCACGACACGATCAAGCCCGGTGGGGCGATGATCATCGACCCGTTCGGCGAGGTGCTGGCGGAATCGGCAGCCCTGGACGACGACGTGGCAGTGGCCCTGTGTACGCCTGAAAAGCTGGAACTTTGCAGCGGCCGGCGGTACATCCGCGCCCGCCGACCGGACCTGTACGCCAAGTTGTGCGAGCCGCTGCCGCCTGGAAAACGGCCGGTTACCGAGCCAGGCTGGCGCCTCTACGGCACCAAATAGGGCGGCAGCCACGGCGCCCGCACCGGCCGGCGGCGCGGGCCTGCTCAAGCAGGGGCGATGCTACGGGGGCGCAGCGGGGCGACATATAATTCGTCAGAGGATTCCGAGTATTCTGTAGGTCTTCCGGCAAGAGCTATGAAATTACCGCCTGAAGGCGCCCGATGGCTTGTTCGCCTCCGCTGGATCGCCTGTGCGGCGGTCTTGGCTGCGGCTTTTGTCAGCTCGACCGTGTGGCAGATCGCCGCCAACGCCGCGCTGCTGTATTTGGTCGGTTGCGCGATGCTGGCTTACAACTTCGTTTTTTGGCTCAGCCAGCGCGCGGTATGGACTGGCGAAGCAAACGTCGAACAAAACATTTTTCTGCAAATTGTTTGCGATCTGATGGCATTAACGCTGCTGCTGTACTTCACCGATCTGCCGCGTAACCCGTTCATAGTGTATTACGTGTTCCACATGATCATCGCCGGGATGTACCTGCGCGGTCGGGTGCCGTACGTGGTGGCGGCGATCGCCTCGGCGATGGTCGGCGGCGTGATGCTGTCGGAGTACTTGGGCTTCATTCCGCGCTTTCCCTTGCGGTATTCGGCTGCGGCCGAAATGCGTCCCGGGCTGCACCATCTGGAGCTGGTGGCGATCTTCGTAGCGTTTTGCAGTGCCGTGTGGATCACGGTTTACTTCACCACTGCCATCCGCCGTTATGTGGACCGTGCCCATGCGGAGATCCGGCAGAAGGAGAAGATGTTGGGCATCGGCCAGTTGGTCGCCGGAATTGCCCACCAGATCGCTAATCCGCTGGATGGTGTTCAGAACTGCCTACAGCGGATCGGCGAAAGCGTCAAGGACGACGCCCGCCTGACCGAATACGTGCGGATGATGGCCGAAGCGCTGGAGCGCATCGAACGGACGGCTAAGCGCGTGCAGGCCTTCGCTCGACCCCACGGCATCACTCTGCAAAGCACCGACGTCAACCAGGCCATCGAGGCTACGCTAGAGATGCTCAGCGGAAGTTTTGGGCGGCGCATCCGGGTGGAGAAAGAGCTGGGCAACGTGCCGCCGGTGCAAGGAGACCCTTACACGCTCCAAGAAGTCATCTTCAACCTGTGTACCAACGCCATCGCCGCCATGCCCCAGGGCGGCACGCTAACGTTGCGCAGTTTCTCGCTGGGCAGCAAAGACGAAGATCAGATGGGATCGGTGGCGATCGAGGTGACTGACACGGGGGTAGGCATTCCGCGGGTAAATCTGGACAAAATCTTCGAGCCTTTCTTCACTACCCGCGCCGATTCCGGCGGCACCGGACTGGGACTGGGGCTGTGCAGGATGCTGATTTCGGAAATGGGCGGGCGGATAGAAGTTCGCAGCGCGCTAGGGCAAGGCACTACTTTCACCGTGATTCTCAACCCAGCCTCGCCGGCAACTCCCGTCGGCACTTCCGGAACCTGACCAAACAGCTTCGCGACTTTATAATGGATTAATTGGCAGCCGAGCCTCGTGCAGCTAGCGGCTTTTTCTTCGCAGCGTTGCGGTAATGCGGATATTGATAGTCGACGATGAGAAGATCAAGCGCGTCACCTTGGCCGACGACCTGGCGGCCCAGGGACACGAAGTGGTTACCGCCGCCGACGGCAGCGAGGCTCTGGAAAAACTGGCCCAAGGCCGTTTCGACGTGGTGGTCACCGACTTGAAGATGCCGGGAATCGACGGCATCGAGCTGCTCAAGCGAATCAAGCAGGGGCCGACCGCTGATATCGAAGTCATCATGATGACCGCCTACGGCAGCATTCCCGTGGCGGTCGAGGCGATAAAGCTCGGCGCGTTCGACTTTCTGACGAAGCCCTTTCGCAACGAAGACCTTTTCCCGCTGCTGGCCCGCATACAGCGCAACCGGTACGCCTCGGCCGACACGCAGGCCAGCACCCGCCAACTCACGGCGGCCGATGTGGACCATGCGGTGGTGGGAAACTCGCCCGCCATGGGAAGAGTAAAACGCATGGTGGAGATTTGCGCGCGCACCGATGCCAACGTGCTGCTGTGCGGCGAGACGGGGGTAGGCAAGGACTTGATCGCCCAGACGATCCACCGCCATTCGCACCGGCACGCATTTCCGCTGGTCAAGGTCGGCTGCACCTTGTTCCCGCCGCAACTGATCGAGAGCGAACTTTACGGCCACGAGAAAGGCTCGTTTACCGGCGCCGACCAGCAGCGCAAAGGACGCTTCGATCTGGCCGAAGGCGGTACCCTGTATTTGGACGACGTGGACGACATCCCCCTGGAACACCAAGCGAAGCTGCTGCGGGCGATTGAAGAAAAGGTATTCGAGCGCGTCGGCGGCACGGTCCCCATCAAGGCCAACGTGCGAATTATCGCCTCGACCAAGAAGAACCTGCTGGAATTAGTGGCCCAGGGCACATTCCGGGAGGACCTCTATTACCGCCTCGACGTACTACGAATCAACATCCCGCCGCTGCGAGATCGCTTGGAAGACATCCCCTTATTAGTAGATCATTTGCTGAAGCGGATTGCCCCCGGACGGCAGTACACCGTCGAACCGGCTGCGTTGGACCGCCTCCGGCAGCACAGTTGGCCGGGCAACGTGCGCGAACTGGCTCATACGTTGCAGCGGGCGTATCTGGCCGGCAGCGGTCGCATCACCGCCGAGCTGCTGGAGGCAGAAATGACTGGCATCGCCGCCCGCAAACCGCCGCCACCGCAATTTCCCACCGACTTCCAGTCGGCCATCGAGAAGACCGAGCGCGAACTGCTCGAAAGCGCTTTGCGGGCCTCAGGGGGAAATAAGACTGCTGCCGCCGCCGCACTGGGCATGAAACCTTCCACCTTTCGCGACAAGCTGGCCAAGTACGGTTTGGCTTGACAGATGCTGCCTGTTGTTCGCATTAGCAGAGTCGGCGCACCTGGCACAACAAAAGACCCCAGTAATTGAGTTGGGATCAGAGGTCTTTTTCTCCCAGAACGGTCACCACTACTGTGCGTTGTCGCGGGCGGATGTCGCATTCGATGTGGAATATCTGCTGCCAGGTTCCCAGCACCAGCCGCCCCTCGCTCACCGGCACGCCGACCGATGGCCCCAACAGCGTGGCCTGCAAATGGCTGTGCCCGTTGCCGTCGTGCCAGGTTTGCTCGTGGCCATACTGTCGGCTGGGAGGGATGAGCCGATCGAGCAGCTCGGGAAGGTCGTGTACCAGTCCCGGCTCGAACTCGATCAATCCAACCGCGGCCGTGCTTCCCACGGCGAAAACATGGGCCACGCCGGTACGAACGCCGGAGCGTGCCACCGCTTCGGCCACCTCCGCGGTTATGTCGCGCATATGGCGGTGCCCGGTAGTCTGAAAACGCAACTGCTGTTGATATGCCATACTGGAGAGCCTCGATAGGGAGTCTGCCCAAAGCGGCGCAGTCGAACGCCACAATGCTACTGCATCTTCCGCCGCCCCCGAATGGCGCTGATTTGCCAAGCCGGGCGCTGGACGACCGCGCCGCTGCTTTCTAAAATGCTCTCAGTTTGTCGGATGCTTGCAAGGCGGGGCAAGTGGCCTGTGTTTTCGCCATGGACTAATCCTTTGCCGGCCACGTTTCAGGCGGCCGGCTTATAGCGCCGCTTGTGCTGACCCGGTGCGATGCGCCGGGCAGGAGCTTTCCGGCGACTCTTGTCTATCGAGTATCTCGTCTTTTCTGGTTCTGTGGAGACTGCTAATGAACGCCCAGAGCTGCTGGCTCGGCGAACTTACACCGGCCGACATAGAACTCATCGTCGATGCGCTGGCCGAAGGCATACTGATCCTTTCGCCGGAAGGCCGCATTCTCTTGGTTAACAAAGCGGCCTGCGGAATTCTGGGCATTGATCGCCACCAAGCAATGCAATTGGTTTGGAAGCAGCTAAGAACGAAGCAATCGGCAGTAAACCTATCTCCGCTACCGGCAAGCGCAGAAGAGCTGTGCAAAATCGACCGCCTGGATATGGAACTGCCTGGTGGTGATAGGACGAACAAGGTCGTCTGTGGCGTGCGGGCGATCTTTCGGCCCGATGGTCAGCCACAGCTCGTGGTATTGGTGTTAGCCGCAGCGCGCCAAGAATCCGCAGCACTTCGACCCGAAAAACGCACCGACACGCTCGGCCCTTGGGAGGCCGCGGGCCCCTCTGCACAGCAGGCATCGGGTTCGCAGAGCGGTGGGATGGGCGCGGCCTCGTGGCACGAGCAGCGTGAACTGCTCTGTCGCACTCTGCAAGCCACCGGCTGGAACGTCGCCAAGGCTGCCCGACGCTTGAAACTCAGCCGTACCACGCTTTACGCGCGGATCGCGCGCTATGGACTGGTCAGGCCCAAAGAGTAACCCCCCCGGTAACCGCTCGCGGTGCATACCCCCGCTGCCTGCTCGCGGCAATTACTGCCGCACGCCGCGCTGGCGATTTTTGTATATTTTGTAATGGCTGCTTGTGCGGAGGCCTGTCACCGCATCTGAATCTTGGGCACAAAGCGCCGTTTTCGACCGAAACGATAGGGTGGCCCCCGTTCCTGACGCGATGGTTCGTGCGAGAGCGCGGCAAAGTAAGCACACCGCACGTAAGCAACGCGCTGCTGCGTACTGCGTAAAAAACAAATCTTTCCATGCGAAAAAGGCCATCGCGGCGCTGGTCAGCAGAGCGAAAAAGCGATCGCCAACTCTTGTTGGACCGCCACGCCAGCATTACAATGCGTTTTCGAGATTGCGGTTTTCGTACGACTCCAAGCCGCGGTGCGCGTACTCCCGCTGTCGAGTTCACCCGATGTTGCCACCCACAGCCAGTAAATCCATTTCGTTGGGCGGCCATTTACGTGTATGTCGCTAGCCGCTGCCGCCTGGGGAGTTGGTGGAAGGTTCGATTTGGCGTAGTACAAGTGCGCATTTGCGTAGATAGCGTATACCAGCGCGCGTTTGTGTGTGTAAGGTGTACAGTTGCGGATCTGCGTGGATGAGGTTTAGGTCCAGTAGTCGTTTTACCGCCAGAGGAGGTTACGCAATGCACTGTCAATCTCGCCGAGAGTTCATGGCCCGGTCGGCTGCGACTGCCGGGGCGATGGCGCTGGGTGCCAGCGGATTTTCTGGCGCTGCGCTAGCGCAGGACAAACCGGTGGAAATGACCATCGCCAAGTGGGCGGGCGTGCCAAAGCCCACCGACGAGCAGATCAAACAGATCGCTGTCAAACTTACGGAGCAAGCCATCGAGGGACTCGGCGGCATGAAGCGCTTCGTCAAACAGGGCGACGTGGTTTGGGTCAAGCCGAACATCGCCTGGGACCGCACTCCCGAGCAAGCCGCCAACACCAACCCCGAAGTGGTATCCACCCTGATCCGCCTGTGTTTCGAGGCCGGCGCTAAGCGCGTCAAGGTGGGCGACAATCCTGTTCATCAGGCAAAGAAGAGCTACGAAGCCAGCGGGATTGCCGCAGCCGCCAAGGCCGCCGGCGCCGAAGTGGTCTATTTGGACAAAGAACGGTTCAAAGAGGTGGACATCAAGGGCCAGCGGGTAAAGTCGATCCCCATATATCCCGACATGCTCGATGTGGACCTGATGATTAACGTCCCCATTGCTAAGCACCACGTGCTAGCCACGGCCACTTTGGCCATGAAAAACTACATGGGGGTAATCGAGAACCGCCGGGTGTTCCATCAGGACTTCAATACCTGCCTGAGCGACATTACCCGCTTTATGCGCCCCAGGCTGAGCGTGCTCGACGCGGTGCGCGTCTTGGTGGCCAGCGGGCCGACCGGCGGCAGGCTGGAAGACGTTCGCCTTAAGCTGACCGTGGCGGCCAGCACCGACATCGTGGCTCTGGACGCACTGGGCGTGGAGCTGATCGACCGAAAGCTCGACGATGTGCCCCACGTGCCGGCGGCCGAAAAGAATGGCCTGGGCAAGACGAACTATCGGTCTTTGGCGCTGCGGGAGATTGCGGTTTCATGACACGCGGGCGACGCTGGCCGCGCAACTGGCGCACCGTGGGGGTGCGCCGCGGCGTGCAAATCGCGCTGTTGCTGCTGTTCTTCGCCCTGCTGATACTGGCCGGAGGCGTGCTGCGCGAAGGTCAGAGCAGTTGGTTGAAGCTGTTCTTTCTGCTCGACCCGCTGATCCTGCTTTCCACGCTGCTGGCCGCCGGCGCAGTGCCGAAATTGCTGTTGCTGTCGCTGGTGACCGTGGCGCTGACGATCATGCTCGGCCGGGTATTTTGCGGCTGGGCCTGCCCGTTGGGAACCATCCACGACCTGACAGGCCGTCTGCTAGACTGGTTCCAGCGCCGCACGCAGCGCGATCATTGGTCAGCGTGGCAGAAGACAAAGTATTATCTGTTGGCAGCATTCTTGGCGATGGCCCTGCTGGGCGGCCATTGGGTGGCCATCTGGGACCCGCTGGTCCTGCTCTATCGCACCACCACCGTGGCCCTGTGGCCCGCCGCCCAGTTATCCATCGAACATACGGCCGCGGCGGTGCGCGAAGCAGCGGTCGTCGATCAGCCGTTGCGCCCCAAATGGGCTGAGGAAGACGCGGCCGGGCAAGTCCAGCAGCAGTCATCCGCAACTTTGAAGAACCGGCTTGCCCGGCCCGTCGCCGCGGTCACCAACCCAGTTCATAGGTTCCTTAAGGACAACATCTTCGTGGTGCAACGGCAAAGTTTCTTGGGTGCAGGGCTGATCGCCACTGTATTCGTCGTCCTGCTGGGCCTGAACGCTGTCAGGCGGCGATTCTGGTGCAGGTATTTGTGCCCGCTGGGAGCACTGTTGGGGCTGCTGGCTTGGCGGCCCTTGTTGCGGCGCAAGACCCAGGAGCAATACTGCAATCAGTGCGACCTGTGCGGGCAGGCCTGTCACGGCGCAGCGTCCACGGCAGCCGGCAGCGGCTGGAAGCCTTCCGAGTGTCTGGGCTGTCTGAATTGCACCGCCTCGTGCAACCGGCAGGCACTGGGATTTACGCTCGTCTGGCCTTGGCGGCACCAACCACAGGTGGAAACCGTGGACTTGCGCCGCCGTGCACTGTTGGGTTCGGCCGTGGGAGGGGTTGCCGCGCTGGCCGTGATGCGCGTCGCTCCGCAAGCCCGCCAAACCGTGTTCCACCCGCAATTGATTCGTCCTCCCGGCGCGCTGCCCGAACCAGAGTTCTTGGCACGCTGCACCGCTTGTGGACTATGCATGAAGGTCTGCCCCACCGGCGGATTGCAACCGACGCTCAGCGAAGCAGGCCTGGAAGGCATCTGGACGCCACGGCTCGTGCCGCAGATCGGATACTGCCAGTACAGTTGTAACCTGTGTGGGCAGGTGTGTCCGACGGGAGCCATCCAGCCGCTAAGCATCGAGGAAAAGCAGCAGGTGCGAATCGGCCTGGCGTTTTTCGATGTCACACGCTGCATTCCCTATGCGTACGGCCGCGACTGCACGGTGTGCTGGGAGGTGTGCCCGCTACCGGAGAAAGCCATCTACACCGAAAAAGTCACGGTCGTCGACCGCCACGGCAACGCCACTGAAGTGATGCAGCCGCGGATCGACATCGAGAAGTGCATCGGCTGCGGCAATTGCGAGCACGATTGCGTCTTCCGCGACCGTCCGGCCATCCGCGTGCAAAGCGCCAACGAGACCCGGCACCGCAAGAACCAGCCCGAGCTGGCCCCGCCCGCCTCTACCGACCCGTACGGCAGTTGAATCCGACCCGTATGACAGTTGATACCGACCCGTATGGCAGTTGATCGGTAACGGCCGGGACAAAGCGCAGTTGATTGGTAACCAAGGGTATCAACCGATTGGGCGACGGTTACTGATAGCCGGTCCGGCCGTCAAACTACCGCTGTGCAGACCGCCAATATAGTGCGGCACGCAAACAAAAAACAAAAAAAAGAGTGCGGCACGCAAACAAAACTACTGCGCTGCCGTGCGGTTGATAAAGGGTGTAAAGAGCGGCGTTTTGCCGAAGCGCGGCAAAAAGTAAGCAAGGCTATCGTCGTCCAATAGTTCCGCCGCTGCGTCAGCAGCCGCCCGCCAAGATGGCGCAAGTGCCGAAACACCCATGCGCCACCACTGCGGCTAATCCGCAGCCAGCAGTTTGGCAGAAAGGTCAATGAAGTTCGATGGGCCGCAATCGTTCCCCAGCGGCAGCGGGAACGGCTCGCGCGGCAGGCGCGGCGCCGGCCTTATCCTCTGCCTTCTTTGCGCTGTCGGTTGCTTTGTCGGCCGGCTTTTGGTCGGTTGCCTTGGGAGCGGCATCTTCTTTCTTGGGCGTCGCCTCGGCCGGCTTCTTGGCGTCTTCCTGGAGCCGCTTCTCTAACTCGACGATTTCCTTTTTCAGCTCCTCGAGCGATTTGCGCAACTGCTCTTTCGATTCCGGCGTGGCGTTGCGCATCGCTTCGTCGCTGTTGGCTTCCTTCAGCCGGAGCACCAGGGAGCGAATCATCGCGTTGGCCAGGTCAACCGAAGCTCTGGCCCTGGCCACCGCGATCTGCGCTGGGACCTGCTGCGCGGGAATGGGCGCGATGTTGGGTGCAATCTGAATTTGGGCAATCCCGCCCATTTGGCCTTGGGAATACTCTTTGTAAACCTTATACGCCTCGGGATGTTTCTTCTCCAACTCCTCGGCGTTGTTAACTTCGTAGGTTTTGGTCTCTTCCTTCCCTTCCTTGTTCTTTTCGGTGATCTCGACCTTGATTCCCTTTTGCGGGTCATCGACGATGCGGATTTTCTTGCCGTCTTCTTCAGCCTCTATTTCCTTAACGTTGTTGACGCCCTTGACGGTGACCCTCTTTCCAGCACCGCCGATCTGGATTCTTCCCTGAATGATGCCTCCCTGCGCGTTGCCGATGATTATGCCTTGATTGGGTGCATTCGGGTCGGTTTGCGGCTCCTGCTTGGGAGTGAGGATCTCTTTGGCGCGGCGTGCTGCGGCTGCTTTGCTGCTGGCGGCGATCTGCTCTAGCGCCTCTTTGGCCGCCGTCTTCAGCGATTCATCCGAAGACTGATAAAACTTCTTCAGAATCTCTATCGAGCGAATCGTCACTTCCAAACTGTCGCCTACGGCCGCCTTCGCCAGAGCTGGCACGGCCGGTTTACCGATCTCGGCCAGTTTTTGGCTGGCTTCCTGCCGATCGGCGAACCGCTCGGCGTTCAGTTGGCCGATCCATTTATCGACTTCGGCCGACAGTGGTGCAGCGGTTTGTTCCCCCGCAAGACCCCGCCCGCACAGGACCCCAAAAGTCACAATCAGCAAAACCATTGCCCACACAGCCGGACGCTGCAACATAGCCAAGTCCTCCACATCTTGCAAAAAACTGCATTAAGCCCATCGAAACCCTAACACTCACTGTATCCCTGGCGGACCATAAGTGAATCAGCATGCGACACCTGCGCCGTACCTATCATAGCCGCGTCAGGGATAGCCGCGTCAACAATTTTAGACGACGCACGCCATGAAATTGTTGCCCAAAGGCCGAAAAACTTTCGCAAAAAAATCGTGCGGCCTGGGCAAGCCCCGGCGAAACCGTTGGCTGGGTATGTTACCAGCGTCCGGCGCGGAGTTTCCCACCTGTAGTCAGACGAATCCAAAACAATTCCAGCATGTATGAGGGTGTGCGGCGACCGAACTTCAAACTTCTTTTACATGGTCTAGTGCCCTGAAGTTGAAGGTGAAGGCTTTTTGCCATCTGCGAAAACTGAAAACTAGAAACTTGTGCACTCAGCTACTTAACACCGTCGGCTATATATAACTATAGCTATTTAGTTATTGAACTTTGTAGACCACGTCGTGTACTCGGGCGTGCTCGACGGTCTTGATGCCTACCGATTGGCCAACGGTCGCCTGCTGCACCGGCTGGTTGTCCAACTGCATCGACTCGACCGTCTGGACGAAGTCGCTAGTGTGGCCCTTGATGTGAATCGTGTCGCCGACCGACAACGTCCCGTTGGTAATCTCGATGGCCGCCACCCCGATCTTTCCGAAATAGTGCGTCACCTTACCAATTTCGATTTCTGCCATGACCAGCTCCCCTTGCGAAAAACGATCCGCAGCGGTATGCCCGCTTCTCAGATCGACCCAGGCCCCGCAGTCGCAACGGACGCAGCGGCCGAACTGAAAAAGTGTCACGTCAAACCCAGTCCCGCATCGCGGGCAGGCAATAGCCATCGTAAAACAGGCAATAGCCATTACAGAACCCGGACAGCCGACCGAGCCGCGGTCTAAAACAACCGGGGCGGCAGTTAACACGCGGCAGACGAATGGATTATCGCACAATAATTCCTATTACGGCAAGCCAATTAGCAGCACCACCAGTCGCCTCGGCCCGTGTACGCCCAAGATCAATATCTTTTCGATGTCGGCGGTGCGGCTGGGGCCGGTCACAATTACCCATTCGCCCCGCGAGTCGCGGTCGGCGCAGGCTGCCGAAATCTCGGCCCAGCCCGCCGGCATGTGCTCGCGCAATTGCTCGGCTTCGGCAACTACGATGCACGCTGGCGGCAGATAGCACATTAGCCGCGCAGCAGCCGTCGGACAACCGATGACGCAGCTTCCGGTATCGGCCAGCAGCAACTGGGCTGTCAGTAATCCGACGGGCAAAGCGGCAATCTGCTGTGCAGACCAATCGTCGGCCACCCATGTCAGCGCCTCGGCCGGCAAAGCAGCGCCGACTTGCCTAGCCAGCCGCGAGTCGATCGCTCCCAGAGTGTGCCAACCGGCAGAGCGCACCAAGTCGTTCAACTTGTTAGCAGCGTCCGCTACTGTGGGGCAGCGGATGGTCTGGCCGTGCACCGCCGCCAACTCGTTTTCGAAACGCGCTGCCAGTTCTATCACCGACGGATTGCTGCGAGGCCATACTTCGCAAACCGCGGGGGGCTCGAATAAGAGGTTGCCCGCCGGCCGAGGCTGTGCCAAACTACTGCGGATGCGCTGCAAAATCTTTTCGCGGCTATTCATCGCGGTGCTATTCATCGCTCTCCACTTGTCTCCACAAACGGCGGAAGGCGGCTTTCGGCGGACGCGGCAACTGCCGTCCTCGAGTCCACGCCCCCAACTTCCCCGGATGCCAGGGCAGCCAAGCGGCCAGGCGTACGCCCAGCCGCACCGCCCACATCGCTAGCCGGTATCGTCTCGGCCCGCACATAAACCACGACCATAGCATCCAGGTAAACTGCTCGGTCAGGCTGCGGGCCGGCGACGGCTCGCTGACGGCCCGGTGACGCATGTGAACCAACTGGTGGGGGATGTCGATTTTCACAGGGCAGACCTCGCCGCACGCCCCGCACAGCGAGCTGGCGAACGGCAATATTCCCGCCTGCTTCAGGCCGACCAAGTGCGGCGTGAGGATTGCTCCGATCGGGCCGGGATAGACCCAGCCGTATGCCCACCCCCCCGCGCAGCGGTACACCGGACAAGCGTTCAAACACGCGCCGCAGCGGATACAGAACAGCGCCGCCAACGCCGCCATATCGGCCAGCACATTGGTGCGCCCGTTATCCAGCAGCAACACGTACATCCTTCGTCCTGGCGCCGGACCGTGGATCAAGTGGGTATATGTGGTAAGCTTCTGACCTGTGCCGCTGCGCGCCAAAAGGTTCAGGAACACCGGCAGGTAAGTGATGCTGGGCAGAATCTTCTCGATGCCCATCATCACCAAGTGGACCGGAGGCGTAGCCGTCGATAGGCCCGCGTTTCCCTCGTTCTCCACGATCACTATCGTCCCCGTGTCGGCTATGCCGAAGTTGCAACCAGATATGCCCATATCGGCCTCGAGGTACCGCTGGCGCAAGTGGCGGCGGGCGATGTCGGTAAGCTGCTCGTGTTCGGCGGTGAACGGCTCGCCCAGCCGTGCAGCAAACAACCGGCCCACGTCTTCGGCCGACATGTGAATGGCCGGGGTGACGATGTGTACCGGGCGTTGACCAGCCAATTGCACGATGTACTCGCCCAAGTCGGTCTCCACCGGCTCGATGCCCGCATCGGACAAAACCTGGTTGAGTTCCAGTTCCTCGCTGAGCATCGACTTCGATTTGACCACCGAGCGGACTTTGTGCTCTCGGGCGATCTCCAGCACCAACCGGTTGGCCTCAGCGGCATCTTCGGCCCACAAAACCGTTACGCCTTTGGCCGAAAGGTTGCGCTCGAACTGCACTAAGAGCTTGTCGAGGTTGGAAATGGCATACCGTTTGATCTGGTGTGCCGCCTCGCGCCATTGCTGAAAGTAAGGGATCTTGGCTGCTTCGGCGATATTGTGTTTGCTCGAGCGCTCGGCGGTAGCACCCAAGGCCGGCGGCGCAACCGGCTCGTAAAGCCCTTTGGTTTCTTGGGCGTGGAATTTTGCGCCGCTTAGGTGCTGGATATGCTCGGACATGACTTATCGGCCTTCACTCCCACACAGGCGCAATTTTTCGTCTTCCGTCGCAGCCTCTGTCGCTGAGCGACCCGGCACCGCTCCTCGTATCCGGCCCACCCCATGGTCTACGCCAACACCTCGATGTCCTCAACACCCGGCGGCTAAATTGTGGTACACTGCCGAATTGGTACGGCTCAATCCACTCCGGCAACTAGCACTTCGGCAATATGCATGGTGCGGATGTGCCGGGTAGCCGGATTGCGCTGCAAGATGCCACCGATGTGCATCAGGCAACTGACGTCGTTGGAAACAACCACCTCGGCGCCGCTGCGTACGATGTTGTCGGCCTTTTTCCGCCCCATCGCCAGCGAAACGCCCGGCATCTTCACGCTAAAGGTGCCCCCGAACCCGCAGCATTCTTCGATGTTTGGCAATTCGCAGTAAGTCATTCCGCGTACGTTTCGCAGCAGCGTCAGCGGCGCTTCGAGCAATCCTAGTTCGCGGCGGCCATGGCAGCCGCTGTGCAGGGTGACCTTGTGGGGAAACGTGGCCCCGGTGTCGGTCACGCTCAGGATGTCCACTAAAAACTCGGTCAGCTCGAACACCCGCCGGCCCACGCTAACGATCTCTTGCCGGGCATCGACATGCTCGAAGAACACCCGGCACATGGCAGTACACGAACCGGACGGGCAAACGATCCACCGATAATCGCGGAACACGCGGCAGAAATGGTGTATCACCCGGCGAGCCTGGTCCCAATAACCGGAATTGAACGCCGGCTGCCCACAACAGGTTTGCTCCTGCGGAAACACGACTGGCACACCTTGGCGCCGCAGCAGTTTGGCGGTGGCCATCGCCACCTGCGGATAGAACTGATCGACGTAACAGGGGATGAACAGGGCGACGGTCTGGCCGCGCTGGTAGGGGGGCGAGTCTTCGCGTGGTGCATGCGGCCAACCGCTCGAACGCATAGTATTTAACTTCCCCGATGCAATCACCAACGGCAGTTTTCGCAGCTCTGTTTGGCGGCGCCGAGTGGCTTCTGTCCATTTCACGGGAAGGCTGGTGCCGATCGGGCCATCGTCGCCGCCAAGCTGTGCACCGGCCTAATGTTCGGCCAGCAATTGCTCGATCAAGCGTTGCATTTGCCGCTCCGCTCCCGGCGTGTAACCCACCCACATACCCCGGATGACACCCTGGCGGTCGAGTATCAACGTGGTCGGATATCCCTCGAAGCCGGCCACGGCGTCCACCGCTGTACGGACGCTGTGTCGCGGGTCGGCATAAGTGGGCAGGTCCAACTTGCGATCGGCCAGCGTGGCTTCGGTTTCCTCCTTGAGCTTTTCAATATCCTCACCCATTCCAGGGCCAAGGCCCGCGGCACAGGATACCGCCAGAACGCGCACGCGCGGATCGTGCCGGTACTTGCGCTCCAGTTCGGCTATGTGCGGAAGCTCGACCAGGCAAGGCGGGCACCATGTTCCCCAAAAATTGATTAGCAGCACACGATTATTGACGTCTTCGTCATCCAACGGGGCAGCAGCCCCGGTCAGCGGTTCCAGCTTCAACAAAGCGGTGCGGTCCAGTTGCTTTCCTACAGCCGCATGTTGCTGGAAGGCGTGCGCCCGCACCCAATCCAAAAATCGTTGAAATCCCACCCCCGCCTGGATGGCCAACCCGGCTGCCACCGCAAGCACTGCCACCGCCATGATGCATCCGCAACAGCATGGCGCGGTGCTTGGTTTAGATTGCCGAGGGGGCGAATAATCGAACGAAGCGCTCATGCAAATGGCATCCAGTAGGGTAAATAATGCTGAAGTCTATAGCGGCCCTGTGGCTTTGACAAGTATTACAGCCATGTTTGGCTCAGAAGCACCAAAGCCCAAGGCGCCATGGCGCTAGGCGGTCATCAGAAGGGTTCGGCCATGGGGTCGTCGTAGGCTTGGAACTCGCCATATTGTTCCCGGGCAGCGTCTTCGAAGCGCATGAACTTTTCCAAAAAGGTCAGTTTCACGTCGACGTTGGCCTGCCCGTTGCGCTGCTTGGCAATTATCAAATCGGCTTGGCCGGCGATACCTTTTTCGCGGGCTTCCTCGCGGGTGTGATACATTTCCTCGCGGTGGATGAACAGCACCACGTCGGCGTCTTGCTCGATGGCTCCCGACTCGCGCAAGTGGCTGAGCCTCGGCCGGTGCCCCTCTTTGCCCGCCTCCACCTGCCGATTCAACTGCGCCAGGCACAGCACGGGAATTTGCAACTCGCGGGCCAGGTGCTTCAGCCGCCGGGTGATTTTGGCCACCTGTTCCTGGCGGGGGTCTTTGGGGTTATCGGGTTGGATGAGCTGCAAGTAGTCGATTATCAGCAGCCGCAAGTTCTCGCGGTTGCGCAGCCGCCGGGCACAAGCGGCAATCTCGGTGACGCTCCGCGCGGGCGTGTCATCCACGAAAAGCGGCGCTTGACTGATCCTGGCCGACGCCTCCGCCAGCTTGTCGCGGTCATCCTGCGACAGGTAGCCCGCCCGAAACTTGTGCGCGTCGATCTTCCCCTGCGAGCAAAGCAGCCGGTTGGCCACCTCGGCCTTGGCCATCTCAAGGCTGACCAGCAACGTGGGCAGCTTGCACTCGATGGTCACATACTCGGCAATGTTGGTGGCCAGAGCCGTCTTACCCATGCTTGGCCGGGCAGCCAATATTACCAGCTCCGACTCGTGCAACCCGCCGGTAAGCCGGTCCACGTCTTTGAAACCCGTGGGAATGCCGTGACCTTCCGCGCCTTGAAGCCGGGCATCGATCCGCTGAAAAGCCTGCAACATCAGGTCGTGTGCGCTGGTGATCTGGTCGTTGCTGCGGGCGTCGCGGACAGCGAACACTCGTTGCTCGGCTAGGTCGAGCAATTTTTCCGGTTCGATGGACTCGTCGTGAGCGTCGCGCAGATTGGCAGTGCAAGCATCGATCAGCGCTCGCAGCATCGCTTTGTTACGCACAATCCGCGCATAATACACCGCGTTGTACGCGTAGGGGACCGACTGCATCAACTCGGCCAGATAGGCATGTCCGCCGACCAGCTCCAACTCCTCGGCCTGTTTAAGCTGTTCGACCAAAAGCAACAAATCGACGCGGCGACATTTGTCGTAAAGCGTCAGAATATGTTCGTAGAGCTTGGCGTGCGAATCGGCACAAAAGTCGTCGGGCTTGAGGATCAGGGCCAGTTCGTCGCAGAGCCTGGCGTCGAGCAACAGGCTGCCGAGCACCGCCCGCTCGGCCTCCAGGTTTTGCGGAGGCATTCGATCCAGTATTTCCGACGTTACCCGCGCACCGTGCGAACTATCCAAACGCTGTGCAGTGGCCATGCGATCCGTGCTCCTGAGAAAATGCGCTTTATGCGGCGCATATCAAATTGCGCTTTATGCGGCGCATATCCGATACCGTACCCGACACCGTCTCACACACCGCGCCGGGGATGCCACAACGGCCATGGTAATGCGCGGCGAAGGAGTCCGAAAGCCCCACTGCTCACACTGGATGCCGCAAGCCAAAGGCGGTAGCTGGCGCTGGTGGCTATGTTGTGGCAGCGTTTGAGATGCCTACGGGGTTTGCCGGACAACGCGTGTGCTGAAAAGCGCGGCGGGGCTCAAGAAAAAAATTATCCGTCGCGGGGGTCTGGCCGCGACGGGTTAGGTAAGACGGCGATGGCTTAATTGGATTGTCAGGCGTTGATCGCGCCGGCGGGAACTTAGACCAGTTCCTTCTTGGCGCCGATGAGCGTTTTGAGACGCTCGGCCAGCAAGGCCACGTCGAACGGTTTCTTAAAAGTCTCGTTGATCGCCGAGCGGTCGAAGCTCAAGGAGCTGCCGTCGTCGGGCAACAGGGCGATCAAGATTACCTCCGCGAACTCGCTATTTCGACGGAGGTTCTGGCAGATTTGCAGGGCCTCAGTGCGACCGATGGAGAAATCGACGATAATACAGTCGGGATGGAAACTCTCGGCTTGGATCCCCGCGTCGAAACCGCTGGAGGCAGCGGCGACCTTGAAAGACTTTTCGATGGGCAATTCGCGCTTTAGGTTCTCTACCAGGACTTGGTCCTGGGTGACTATGAGCACTTTGCCCATTGCTTCGTCTTCCAGGTCGCCCAACGGCATCCCGTGTTCCTTGAGAAACTTGATCAAGTACTCTCGGGGAATACGGCGGTCTTGGGAACCGGGGATGCGATAGCCTTTCAGCCGGCCCGAGTCGAACCATTTACTCACGGTGCGCGGGGCCACCTTACAGATTTTGGCGACCTGACCAGTTGTGAAGACCTTCATCGCAGGCTCTCCGAATATCTCAACGTGTGCAAAGTTGCGTTTTGAGGCGACGTTTGGGCCGCGACTCAAAACATTTTCGCACCCCTTGCCCGCTGCGGCTCGGCCGCTGTTCGTTCCTTCAGGCCGGCGTGCTTGCGGCCGGCAGCCAACGGGCATCTGGGTCGGGGTGTTCCAAAACGCGCTGTACTAACTGGCTGTGGTTCAGCTCCTTCTGACCCGCGCCGCAATTATTACATCGGCAATCCCGGCAACCGGAAACCAGAGAAAATCCGCAAAATAGAGAAGGTGCGTTCTTACCAACCTATAGCGAATCCCTCCCGTATTACGCACATTCCCGATTGCCCGGCCAGTTACAGACGGTCGGGGAGAGCCGACCAGACCACCCGTCGTGGAGAGTCGCCACGGGTCGCCCCGGCGAAACCTTCTACGGCAGATCCCCCCTGTGTTCCACCCACCGCGCAACTACAATCTGTCTGCGGCAGGATTTGCCTTCCGATTATTAGCTTCGATTGGTGCGGGCTTGATACTTTAGAATCTTTGTCGCATCGCAACGGTCAGAACGATAACAACGGCTTCACCGGTTGCGCCGAATACGCAGGCTCCGCAAAGCAGCCCGTCTACACACGCCATGCCGGCGCAGCCGGCCCGCTGACCGGCAATCGTCCTCCCACATTCACCCGCCCGAAGGTGCTCGGCTGCCACGAAACATTGTTGTTAATATGCTCGCAACCCGGAGGTGACGCTTGTGGCTGAATGCCCCTCGGGTGCCAAACAGCAGGGCTGGTGCCGCCGGCAATCACCTCGGATTACCCACTTTGCCGGATTTCGCTTTTCGGCAGTCAAGACCGGCAAACACGGTTTTGGATAGATGCCCAAAACAGTGCACCGGCGCGGCCATGATGTGATAGCTGGGCGATGGACAGCTTTTCGGCAAAGCCTTCCTCAATTTTTGGCTAAGCCTTGCTGCGTGCTTGACGATAATACGATACAAGTGTACACTATAAATGATGTATACATGTGTACATTTGCATTGGATGTACCCTCCCCCTAAAAATGCAACCGTCGGCCATCAAATCACCGCTGCCTGGCAACCTCCCGCAAGCGCAGAACCAGCCCGCGCGCGATCCCCACCTATCCCCAGCACCGCCTAATAACGTATTGGAAAACCTTCGGCAGCGACTCGCCCGGCTGGAAAAACTTTACAACCGTACCGGGAACAAGATCGTTTCTACTGGCTGCGCCGCATTGGATCGGGTTCTACCCGGCGGCGGTTTTCCTTGTGGCAGTCTGGTAGAGTTTTTGGCCTCGGACGACGGCAGTGGAACGGTCGAGCTGGCGCTGCGCGCTGCCCGGCAAGCCTGCCAAGATGGCAAACCGCTGGTGGTCATCGACCGGCCAGGTCAGTTCTATCCCCCAGCCGCTGTGTGCATAGGAATACAGCCTCGGCAGTTGCTGGTCGTCCAGCCCCACAGCCAAGCAGACGAGCACTGGGCGATCGATCAGGCAATGCGTTGCCCGGCCGTTGGCGCCGTGTTGGCTTGGCCCGGCACCATCGACCAGCGCACTTTCCGCCGGCTACAGCTTGCGGCGGAGCACGGCGGCGGGCTGGGGCTACTGATCCGGCCTCTTTCGGCCCGGCGCGAACCGTCCTGGGCACAAGTACGGTTGGTGGTCGAGCCTTTGCCGGGCGGAACGTCGCGCAAACGGCGGCTGCGGATCGAACTGCTCCGCTGCCGCGGCACTGCGGACAAGCGCACGCTGGAGGTGAAACTGGGCCAGGAAGCAGAAGATGGCGACTGGCAAACATGACCAGCGGGCGCTGTCGCTGCATGATGCGATGGGATGTGAATCTTTGCCGCACGGTTGGTTGCAACTTCCCCACGGAGCCGAAGCAATGAAACGGATCCTGTGTTTGTGGATTGCTGGAGCTTGCGGTCTTCCGGCAGATTCTTGTGTCCTTCCGGCAGATTCCAGTGCTGCCCCGGCCGGCGATGCACATTCGGCGTATGCCAAGCAGTCAGCTTGGGACGCCCGACAGCAACAAAGCAGTCTCAGGTCTCGCCCCCGCTCAAATTTTCAACATGGCCTGCGCTTCGGCGTCGGATGCGGGGATATAGTGCCGGGGGCAGCGCAGCAGTCGGCAGAGCGGCAATCGTGGCCGACAACCCTTCACCAGCTTGCCCAGTTGTGCAGGCAGTTCAGTCCTACCGTTGGCGTCATCGGGGCCGACGCGCCCGACAGTCTGCTGTTGGACGTTACCGGCACCGCTCACTTGTTCGGTGGCGAAGCAGCGCTGGCCGAGCAGTTGGCTGGACAGATCATCAGGTACTTTGCAGGCGATCCGCCAGCGACAACAAAGCAGCCTGGCAGTGATGCGGCGGAAGTTTACGGGGCGATTGCCGATACGCCGGGGGGTGCATGGGCGGTGGCTCATTGGTGCCGTGCCGGCTGCTGGCCGGCCGAGTGGATGTGCGGTTCGGGCCGGCTGGTGATCGTCCCCCCCGGCCGCACCCCAGCGGCGCTGCGGCGGTTGCCCATCCAAGCCCTGCGAGCAGAAGGGGAAACCATGGAGATGCTCAACGCTCTGGCGATCCGCTGGATTGGGCAGCTCGAGGCGCTACCCCGCGGCGAATTGGCAGCCCGCTTCGGACAACGCTTGCTCGATCGGCTCGATCAGGCGCTGGGCCGGTTGGCGGAACCGATTCTGCCGCTCGAATCGCCCCCTAGCTTCGCCGCCGAACTGACGCTGTGCTATCCCACAGGTAACCGGGAATATCTGGAGGCGATACTCCAACAGTTGCTTTGCCAGGTGAGCGGTCAACTGCGCGAGGCCGGCAGCGGGGCGATGCAGCTTCGGTGTGAGCTGCGCTGCGGCAGTCGGGACGGTGCGGTCGTCCAGGAAAACACAGCGGTTTCAGAAAACCGATCCGGAAACCGATCCAGCACGCAAACCCTCAGGCTGGAGCTTGGCCTGTTCGAGCCGCTTTGCGACGCTACGCAGTTGTTCCAACTGCTGAGTTTGCAAATGGAACGATTGCGTTTGCCTGGGCCGGTTTCCTCCGTGCATGTGGAGGCCACCATTACCGCGCGGCTCCCACAACAGCAGCCGCGGCTGTTTGTCGGGGAGACAGCCGGCGGCGACCGCCGGCAATTGGCGGTGCTGATCAACCGGCTTTGCTCTCGGTTGGGATGGCACTGTGTGCTGGGGGTACAATTGCAGCCCGAAGCCCAACCGGAGCTGGCTTTTTGCTACGTGCCGCTAATAGTGCCGTCTTTGGCAGACCCCAAGGGCACGGCGCTGCGGGAACATTTGCCCAGGCTAAGTACTCGTCAGCAAACCGGCGGCAGAGCATCGGTGCTTTGTGAAAAATCGGTGCTTTGTGAAAACATGTCGTTTTCCGAAAACATCTCGCACGCTGCCACAAACCCTGGACGGAAAAGCGGCTGCGTGCATATCGAAATGCCTGTTCGGCCGCTGCGACTTCTGCGGCAGCCTGTAGCGGTAGAGTCGTCTTTTGCGCCCAGCAGGTCTTCTGCGGCACTTTGCTCGGAGACACAGCGCACGGCTGAAGACTCATTGCCGCCGCAATTCCGCTGGCAAGGCCGACTGTATTGCGTCCGATACGCCTGGGGACCGGAGCGAATCGAGACTGGCTGGTGGCGCGGTAGGCCCGTCGGCCGCGCTTATTACCAGATAGAAACCATCACCGGCTGCCGCTTATGGATGTTCCGGCAGCTTGGCGACGGCCGCTGGTTCGTACACGGCCTGTTCGATTGACATAGCTTATCCGGCTGATCGAGCCGCCGGCCCACATGCCCGGCGAATCGCAAGCCTGCGGCAACGTTCCCCAGCGCACCGATGGCAAAGCCGGCAGCGCAGCACGCTTTCCAGCGGTCCTGGTCAACCGGTCATGCGTCGGCCGCAGCGTGTTGCCCACACCGAGCCGGCGTCACCCTATCAACCGGCATCGGGCGTTTCGCGCTTCGATTGCCACAACGACCACAACAGACCCAGCACACAAACGGCGATTACTCCCCAGAACAAGGCGTCTGGAGTCTTGTGGGGCAGTTTCACGCCCACGCTGTCCAGCACGCCCAAGGCTTGCCGATCGTAGGGCAAAATCAGGCCGATGATCAACAGGCTGACCATGTTCATTACTTTGATCAGCGGGTTGATGGCCGGACCGGCGGTGTCCTTCAACGGGTCGCCGACCGTGTCGCCGGTGATGGACGCTTTGTGACGTTCGGAGCCTTTGCCCAGGTTCTGCTCTGGGTTGCGCGGTTCGTCTTCGATCGTCTTCTTGGCGTTGTCCCATGCGCCGCCAGTGTTGGCCATGAACACAGCCAGCAATTGACCGGAGACGATCATCCCGCCCAAGAAGCCCGCCAGTGCCACCGTTCCCAGCGCGAAGCCCACGATCATCGGCACTAGGATGGCCAACAGCCCCGGGCCGATCAGTTCTTTTTGAGCGGCGGCGGTGCAGATATCGACCACTCGACCGTAATTGGGCCGCTTCTTGCCTTCCCAAATGTCCTTGTCGCGGAACTGCACCCGGCACTCGTTGACGATCAGGTAGGCCGCACGGCCCACGGCGCGGATGGTCATCGAGCTGAACAAGAACGGCACGGCGGCACCGATGAGCATGCCGATGAACAACTTCGGGTCAGAGATAGTGATCATCGAGGCCACGGCCCTGTACACGTCTTGGCCGATGCGCGCCGCTTCGCCGCCGCCGCCGGACCCGACCGACACGATGAAGCTGTTGAATAGCGACACCGCGGCGATGACTGCCGAGCCGATGGCGATTCCCTTGGTGATCGCTTTGGTGGTGTTGCCCACCGCGTCCAGATCGGCCAGCGTCTGCCGGGCGGTTTTGTAGCGTTCCTCGCCCATTTGCTCGCGGTCGTAGCCCATCTCGCCGATGCCGTTGGCGTTGTCGGCCACTGGCCCGAACACGTCCATCGAGATTGTGTTGCCGGTCAGCGTCAACATGCCGATGCCGCACATGGCCACGCCAAAGGCGATGAACGTAGGATTGGTGCCGGCGTACAACAGCACGCTTATCAGGATCGACACCACGATAATCAATACCGCCGCCACCGTACTTTCATATCCCACAGCAAAGCCCTGGATGATATTGGTGGCGTGTCCGGTATTGCACGATTTGACCAAGCTCTTGACCGGCGAATACTCGGTGCCGGTGTAATACTCGGTACATTTGTTGAGCGAAATGGCCAGCAGGATGCCCACCAGGCACGTCCAAGCGGGCCGCATGTCCAGCCCTTCTATGCCCAAGTTTATCCACCAGGGGGTGTTGGTCACGAAATCCTTGATGGCCTCGAAGTTGGGATAAGTGGGGTCGAACCTCATGTAGAAGAAGCCCAACACCAGAAAGCCGACGATGCTGATAATCGAACCGATGACGAACCCGCGGTTGACCCCTCGCATGGCGTCGCCCACGTCGCCGGTCTCGCCGGCGTTGACGGTGTACGTGCTGATGATGCTGCCGATGACTCCGATGGCGCGGACCAACAAGGGGAAGATGACGCCCTTGTGCCCAAAGCTGGCCCAGCCCAGGATCATGGCGGCCACGATGGTCACTTCGTAGCTTTCGAAGATGTCGGCGGCCATACCGGCGCAGTCGCCCACGTTATCGCCCACGTTGTCGGCGATGGTAGCGGCGTTGCGGGGATCGTCTTCGGGGATGCCGGCTTCCAGCTTGCCAACCAGGTCGGCTCCCACGTCGGCCGCCTTGGTGTAGATTCCGCCGCCGACGCGCATGAACAGCGCCAGCAGCGTGCCGCCGAAGCCGAAGCCCAGCAGCGCCTCGTAGGCATGCTCGCCATAAACCAGGAAGATGAGCGAACCACCCAACAGCCCCAGCCCATCGGTTAACATGCCGGTGATCGTGCCGGTGCGGTAGCCCAGTTGCAGCGCCCGGCCGAAGCTGTGTTGCGCCGCGGCGGCCACGCGCAGGTTGCCCACGGTGGCCAACCGCATTCCCACAAAGCCCACGGTGGCCGAGAAGGTCGAACCCATCAGAAAAGCGATCGCCCGACCGATCGCAATTTCCTGCGGCGTGCCCGGCGTGTACGAAGCGCCCAGGTACAGCAGCACGGTAATCACCACAATCAGCACTGCCACCACCCGGAATTGCCGGAAAAGATACGCATTTGCGCCTTCGCGTACTGCCCGGGCCACCTCTTGCATGCGTGGCGTGCCTTCGTCGGCCCCGCGGATCTGGTACGCCAACAGCCCTGCGTAAGCCAACCCAGCCAACGCCACGAACACGTTGGCTACCAGAGCGATTTTCTCGTACAACGGATACTCATCGCTGACCAGCGGTTCCAGCAAAGTGATCTTCGTAACTGTACTGTGCGCAGCGCTTTGGGGTGTGGGCGCTCCACCCTCCGGCGGAGACGTGCTCATCCAGCCCGCCGCTGCCAGACATCCAAAGGCAATCAACGCCAACACCACGGTCGGCACGCGCCACCGGCGCCGACCAGAAAGCAATCTACTGTCCTTTGGGTCGATAATTCTCATGGACCGCTCCTGTATCATTGTGTCTATGTGTCACGAATGCATCCGATCGCTTCGGAGCAAACTAGCCCTACCCAGGGAATAAAAGAATCTAAAATGATGCCGCGCAGTGGCTCGAAGTGTCAAGGGGAGCTTTTGCTACCCATAAAAGTGTGGTATGTCGCGATACGCCACAGGTGATATAGAAGGCGGGGATTACCAATCGGGACGTACCTGAAGTGTGTATAGCATACGGAGAATGGGGCCGATTTTTCCGCGCTCGTCGCGTCTGCTTGTGCGGCGTCTGCGCTCAAAGCGTTTCACGTTCATCCCGCTGGTCTGATCGCCTCTGCTTGCCTGGCGTAGGCTCGCGCCGTTGAAACAGGCACCGCGTCTGCGTACCAGACTCCGCGTGCCGGAGCAGCCTACCGATTCGAGGAGTTATAGCGCCGGGTACACATGATGGATTGTAATGCAGCCCAGACTCGCTGCGCCCGTCGTTGCCGCCCTGCCGCGCTGTTGTTGACCGGCCCTGGCCGCTCGGCTAGATTGCCTGAAATGTTTCTCGGTAAATTGCCTAAAATGTTTCCCGAACGTCAAACTGGCCGTTTTACACAAACTTTGCGGGCGGACTTGAAAGATAAAAGATAGGTGCCATGTTCAAGACAACTCTGACTTTGGTGGCGATCTTCTTCGTGATCGCGATTGTATCAGTCGATGTCGCTGTGCGTGCCGCAGAGTCCAAGCGGCTCGAGTATCCCCAAACGCGACGCGAAAACGTGGTGGACGATTACCACGGCGTCAAAGTGCCGGACCCGTACCGCTGGCTCGAGCAGGACGTGCGACAGTCGAAGGAAGTAGCCGATTGGGTCGAGGCCCAGAATCGAGTCACCTTTGGGTTTCTCGAAAGAATTTCTCAGCGGGAAGCGATCCGCAAGCGACTGACCGAACTGTGGAACTATCCGCGCTATTCCGTGCCCAGGAAGCACGGCGGCCGGTACTACTTTCTCAAGAACGACGGCCTCCAGAACCAGCCGGTGCTGTATGTTCAAGATTCGCTAGAGGCCGAACCACGCATGTTGTTGGACCCGAATACCTGGTCCATGGCAGGCACAATCGCCCTGGTGGGCATGGCCTTCAGCGACGACGGCCGCTACATGGCGTACCGGCAAGCCGTGGCGGGTTCCGATTGGCAAACGTGGCGGGTAATGGAGCTGCAATCGGGCCGGACGCTGGAGGACGAAATCCGCTGGACCAAGTTCACCGGCGCCGCTTGGACGCCCGACGGACGCGGCTTCTTCTATGGTCGGTACGACGAACCGAAACCCGGCGAAGAGTTCACGGCCCCGAATCTCAACCACAAGTTGTATTACCACCGGGTAGGCACGCCGCAGTCGCAAGACGTGCTGGTTTATGCTCGGCCCGACCAGCCGCAGTGGACCTTCAATCCCACAGTCACCGAAGACGGCCGGTACCTGGTCATTTCCGTGACCAAGGGCACCGACCGCAAACATCGCATCATCGTCCGCGACCTGATCGAACCGTACGCTATGCCCGTAGAGCTGATCGAGCAGTTCGACAACGAGTACGACTTCATCGGCAACGACGGGCCGGTGCTGTACTTCAAGACCGACCTGGACGCGCCGCGGAAGCGCGTCATCGCCATCGACCTGCGCAAACCGCAGCGCGAGCACTTCCGCCAGATCATCCCACAGACCGAAGAATCGCTACAGGCAGTCTCGATGGTGGGCAATATGCTAGTGGCCATGTATCTGAAAGACGTTTGCCCGCTGGTTAAACTGTTCGACCTGGACGGGCGATTCATGCGGGAAGTGAAGATGCCAGGCGTGGGGGCGGCCTCGGGCTTCGCCGGACGCCGCGCCGATACCGAAACCTTCTTCGAGTTCTCCAGCTTCACCACTCCGCCGAGCATTTACCGGTACGACCTGCTGACCGGCGAAACCAAGCTTCTCCGCCAAGCCGAAGTGAAGTTCGACTTTTCCCAGTACCAAACCAAACAGGTCTTCTATCGTAGCAAAGACGGCACGCGCGTGCCGATGTTCATCGCCCATCGTAAGGACATCGAGCTGGACGGCAACAACCCCACCCTGCTTTACGGATACGGCGGATTCAGCATCTCGCTACAACCGAACTTTGCGGTGCGGATCGCTGCCTGGATGGAGATGGGCGGGGTGTTCGCAGTGGCCAATCTCCGTGGCGGCGGCGAATACGGCGAGCCGTGGCACTTGGCAGGTAAACGACACAACAAACAAAACGTCTTCGACGACTTCATCGCCGCTGCCCAATGGCTCATCGACAACAAGTACACCCGCAGCGAAAAACTGGCCATCCAAGGCGGCAGCAACGGCGGATTGCTGGTAGGCGCCGTGATGACTCAGCGCCCGGAACTGTTCGGCGCCTGCCTGCCGGCAGTGGGTGTGATGGACATGCTGCGCTTCCATCGATTTACCGCCGGCCGGTTCTGGGTAGATGAATATGGCTCGCCGGAAAACCCCGATGACTTCAAAACCCTCTACGCCTATTCGCCCTATCACAACCTTAAGCCGGGCGTGAAGTATCCGGCCACGCTGATCACGACCGCCGATACCGATGACCGCGTGGTCCCTGCACACAGCTTCAAGTTCGCCGCCGCCTTGCAACACTGCCAGGCCGGCGAAGCCCCGGTGCTCATCCGCATCGAGACCCTGGCCGGGCACGGGGCAGGCAAACCCACTACAAAGCTGATCGAGGAAGCCACCGACCAACTAGCCTTTTTGGCCGCCGTGCTGGGAATCCAGCAGCAGTGACGACGGCAGACTGGGCCAGCCACAGCCCCATACCACGCCAGCCAGGACGCTAAACCACGGCAGTTACTAGGAGAGACAACGGCAGCGACGACGTCCGCCCACGCCAGCGACGACGGCGGGCTGCCACCGTGCGCAACTGTTCTCCTGCTACTGGCCCACGGCTTGCAGTATCTCCGGCCCGAAGCGGAACAGGAACGTTTGCATCGGCCCGGTGAAACTCTCAGGGATCAGGGCCACGCACACGTCGTGTTTCGGGTCGTAAACAAAGGCACACTCGTGGGTGTAAAGTCCTTTGGGCATTTCCACCGGTAGCCGGCCCATCCGATTGGCAGCGCAATCGAAAAAGAACATTTCCTTGTCGGCCAGCCACAGTATCACGTCGTGTTTAGGAATGTAAACCGCTTCGCGCCCGATAGCCGCTGTGCCGCTGGTCTGAAGCTGCTGCCACGTGCCGTCGCGGGTCACGGGACGGGCGAACACGTGTACCCGGTTGGCGTTGCCTTTCAGTTGCACCAACCGCTCGCGCTTCGAGTCGTAAAGCAGCGGCTGGAACTCGTAGTGGTAATCGACCTTCTCTCCAGCCCGGGGAAATTGCGGATCGTACAGTTCCCATTTGACCTGGCCGGTCTGCCGGTTCACCGTGCCGAGGTACAGCTTGTTGTCCACCGCTGCAAACACTCCCTGCGGCGTGCCGACCAGGGCCAAATGCCACGGATTGCCGAACGGGCGCCCAAAGCTCGGTCTGTGCATTCGCTTGGCCGCCGGATCGTACACCCAATTAGGATGACCGTAATTCTTCAGGTCGAAGACCAGCAGGTCTTCCGGAGCGTCGCCCAACTGGACTTCCACGCCGTCGGCCAGCGAATTGCGTGCCAAGTAGAGCATCGTTTTTGACGCCGGATCATAGCAGTACCATAAATAAGTGTGCTGGCTGAAGGGCAACATCCCGTAACTCCAGCCAAAGACCGTACAGTTGACACCCTCCAAGTAAGGGGGGAATCGCGGCGGAAAGTCCAGCCGCCAGCGGTTTTCGGCAATGCTATACCGGGCGATGTCGTTGCCCGAATATCCTGAATGACCACCGCCCACGTACAGCACTTCGCTGCGGTCGGTGTCGATCGTGGCCGTAGACCAAGTCTTGCTGATGAGTAGTCCCGGCGGCCGGGCATCTACGAACCGATTGGCCGGTAATTCTTTAAGCATTTTGGCATGCGCGGCCACGTCAGGCGGCGGCGCCTGCTCCAGCGAAAGTTTCTGCTCCGGATATTTCCACGCCACCGTGCCCGGCGGCGCTCCGGGCAAATCCACGGCTGGGACGGCCGGGTCGTATCGCAAGGCATAAGTGCGGCGCTGCGGCCCGAAGCCCACCAGGAACACGACGCCGTGCTTTTGCGACTCGGCGGCGCTGAGCCAGCGGTAGCCCTCCAGGTGCAAATTATCGTTAATAGGCGTCCACCGCTTCGCCGCCACATCGTACACCCAGGTTTCCTTAAGCGCCGAACTGCGCGACTGGTGATGCCATTGGAGCTTGCGGGCGTCGAAGTCGCATACCAGTATTTTGCCGCCGGGCAACACGGCGGCTGCCGGGGCGTACATCGGTGGGGGACTGGGATTGAGACGCTGCTGCTCCCACCGCTCCCTCCGACAATCGAACACCCAGGTGTCGTTAAGCGCTGCCGCCTGATCGTATCCGCCAAAAAGCACCATCGATTGGCTGGCCGGATCGTAAACCAGTGCACCGTTGCAACGCAGCGGCGGCTCCACCTTCAGCTTCGGACGCCGCCACACATTGGCCGCACAGTCGTATATCCAGGTGGGAGCTCCGCCACTGGGATTGGTGGCCAGGCCGCCGCCGAATAGCACGATCCGGTCGCCGGCCGGGTCGTAACACATCATCGCCCAGGCGACCGTGCGGCAAGTAGTGGGATGATTGGCCGGTTTAAGGTCCGTCCAGCAATTGGTCTTCGGATCCAGGGCAAAAGTGCATCCGTCGCTGTAATAGACGATTCGCTGCCGCTTGGAGTCCCAACATGCCTGGTTGAAGGTGTAAACTGGGCTAGGGCGCATAATGCCATCGAAGTCCCACCAGCGAATGCGATTGGTGCTGCAATAACCGCCCACCACTTGCAACCGCGGCCCCTCGTCGTACCGCAACCCATCCGGCCCAGACTGGCCCCAAATCCGAAACGGCGGGTAGCTCTCCGCGGTCCACTTTCCCGCCGCTGGTTGAGGCAGGGCCGGCTGCCAACCAGGCGACCTTGGATCGAAGTTCTCCAGTTCGTAGCGCAGATACACGTTCCGCGCAGGCATCTTGCCGCCGACGCCCCACAAGTACAGCTTGTCCACGCTCTCGGCGTAAATCAGCCGCGAGAATTCCTTGCCGCCCGAATTGTCCTCGCTGTGAATCAGCGTCCAAGTGTTCGGCTCCAGCCGCGACCAATCGACTTGTCGGGGCGGACTGTCTTCCGTGCCCTCCACGAGCGGGAGGCGATATGCCGTCATCGCTCCCATGCACACTGCCAATAATGCGAGCTTCTTCATATTTCTGCTCCGTATTGCAATGGTATACCCACCGATGCAGCAAGAAGTTGTCATGGCCCCCTTTTTCAGCAACGAAACATTTGATAGCATTTCTCTAATTAGCAAAACTGTTGCGGCCGATCAAATCTGTCGTATACTCAGTGTAAGTCGGCGGGTGAAGTTTCGCCGGCCGGTAGCTGTTTAGGGCGACTCCCCACCGGATGCACCGGGATCGTCCGCAACATCAGTTGCGCATCGTGGCATGATGTGCGGTACTGTGGCGCCGTAGCCAAGTGGCTAAGGCAGCGGATTGCAAATCCGCGATGCGTGGGTTCGACTCCCACCGGCGCCTTTGCGGAAGGATGGCACGGCCGGCTAGTCCAGCCGTGCATCTCAGCGCTGCGCTGGCGCCCCGTAACCAAACAACAGCACTGCCAGTACCGTGGCACGGCTGGCATAGCCGTGCAGGTAGTTGCAACTGTGCCTAATCGCAATCAAATCAACGCTATACGACAAGCCTACTGAGCCACCCAACCGGGAAATGTGCAAGCGGCTATAACAGTGAATAAAACCCAAAGGTTGAACCAGCCGCTTTCTTGGAAAAACTACCCGGACCAGTGGTCTCGTCACAGCTTCTAACTTTTGTTAGAGCTTCTAACTTTTGCTAAACAGTATTGCAGTTGCCAGGCAGGGCTGAATTAGCTATTCTCCCGTGGATGCGGCAGTGGCGTCACTTACCAAGTCGGCCCTGGAGCGACAAGTTCCGCGATGCGTTTCGCGGCCTGAAGCTGGGTGTGCGCGGCCAGAGCAGCTTTTTCGTCCATTTTTTCATGGCGGCGGCTGTGGTCGCGGCCGGAATCGTGCTGGGAATCGATCAGCTCTGGCAGTGGTGCGTGTTGTTGTTGTGCATCGTCGGTGTGCTGACAGCCGAGATGTTCAACACGGCGATAGAATCAATGGCCCGGGCGTTCACCGACGAAATGAACCCCGATCTGGGCAAAGCCCTGGACATCGGCAGCGCCGCGGTGCTCATCGCTGCCGTCGGTGCGGCCGTGGTGGGCAGCATAATCTTTCTCTGTCGTCTCGGCACGCTGCTCCAATGGTGGTGAAAGCACATCGCCCAACCGCGCCTGGCTTTGGACAATTGCAGCCATGCGCTCCACGGCAGGCTGCGGCAATTCGGGATAAATGGGCAAGAACACCACCTTCGCCAAGAACTCTGCCGCTCGCAAGGCGCGCATCTGGGGGCGATCGGTCGGGGCGG
Source organism: uncultured Pirellulales bacterium (assembly GCA_938015445.1). Taxonomy (GTDB): domain Bacteria; phylum Planctomycetota; class Planctomycetia; order Pirellulales; family Thermoguttaceae; genus CALLPE01. The sequence goes on along the minus strand of CALLPE010000009.1, from coordinate 49,925 downwards.
GCACGACGCACAAGCTTTGTCCCTGCGTGGCGTCGAAGCCGCCGTCGAGCAGGGCGTCGACCAGCCGATGCGGCGCTTCGGCCATGACGGGAAACACCCAGTGAGTACGCCCCAGACAGTCCTTTCCCGGCAAAGCGACTACCGGAGCCAACTGCTGACGGAGGAACTCGCCGGTTCGAGTCCGCCGCTGCACGCGACCGAAGTCGTAAGTTTGCAGTCGCCGAGCAAGCAGCCCCAACAACGAGTCGGCCGGTTGACGCCGGATGCGGCGCCAGAAATCGGGGCCGGGAAAGCCCCGCACCGAGCCGTTTATCATCCGGTCGTAATCCCTGCCCACTGCCCGATATACCCCCACCACGCTTCTAACGATTATCCGCGCCGACAGAAACTTCAACACCGCGTATTTCAAAAGCCGGCGGCGGAACTGTCCTTCGGGCTGGACTGGCCAGGCTTGGTGTGCGTCCTGGAGCCGCTGGAACAGAACGGCATCGCGAACGTGCAACAAGGCCCCACCCAACGCTGTGGCAGTCTTTATCGGCCCGAAACTCAACATGCTCACTTCCGCCAGCGGATGCCCCTGGTACTGAAGACCGGCAAAGGCCTGGGCGCAATCCTCGATGACCAGCAGGCGGTGCTGTCGGGCGATTTCGATGATCGGGTCTATCGGGGCGCGTCCGCCGAACAAATGGGCCAGGACGATGGCCCGGCTGCGCGGGCTGATCGCCCGCTCAACCGCTTCCGGCAGCGGCGTCATGGTGTTCAAGTCCACGTCCAGCGGCACAGGCGTCAAGCCGTGTTCGTGGACGATGCGAACCATGTCGTGGATGGTTACCGCCGACATTAGCACTTCGCTGCCCTGCGGCAGATCGAGCACCTGAAGCAGCAGATCGAAACCGCTGCGCACCGACAGGCAGGGCAAACAGCCCGCGGCCGTGGGCCACGACTGCTTCACTTGGCAGACGAGCCGGGCGCGGTCGAGCCGGCGGTAGCTCGCCGCCACGCCGTACAGCACGTCCGAGTAACCGAAATCGAGCCGTTTACGAACCCACATGCTTTCCCCGGCCGTTATGGGCAACGCTGAAGTATACACCGCGCTGGCTTGTGTCGATACGGGGACCTACGAAGCAAATTAGCCGGGGTACGCTAAAAAAGCAACGTCGATTTGACCAGGCACGACAGGCAGACAGGTAAGTCACCCCTTCGAAATCGGCCACCGATGGCATCTTGCCGGCTTGCCAATGGCTTTTGTTGAAAAACTCAGCCGCTAAAGTTTAGCTTCCCCCAGGCTGCCGCCGGCTATGCCACGCATCTGGCTACTATTGCTTCGCAGTGCGCTGGGGCTGATAGGGGAACACCGCTTCCTTGATTGGCGTTCCTAGCACCTCGATGCGTTTAAGGTCGTTGGTCCCCACGCCCACCGAGGCCAACAGTTGCAGATGGTTGTCGCCTTGGAACGGAAACTCAGCGTGCCGTGCTTGCGGGTCGAAGCCCATTACGGCCGTGCCCACCGCGTCGGTGCACACTCCGTTGCGGCCCACGATGAGCACCTTCGGTTCGACCAGGGCGATGCCGCGGTTCCAATGTCCTTCGCCGCCGCTGATGGAGCGGATGCCATCAACAATGTTCAGGTCTGAAGGCCGCGCGCCAAATATGTCGGCCACGACTCGCGGCACACGCACGAACTGTCCCTTGGGCTGTCCGGGGTCAAGCTCCGGCGGAACGCCCTCCGGAACACGCTTCGTGCCGGCGTGGAACATCGCAGTGCGATGGTCTAAGCCGCGCTGGTCGGGAGCGGCGTTGCCGTACAAAGCGGTGGGCGCATTGCCGAAGAAGTTTTTCACCGCCGCGGTAATGCCTGCACAAGCGTGCTGCTTCAGCTTGGCCAGCGAGATCAATACGTCGGTCTTCTCGAACCGCTGGTTAAGATCGAAGGCCGGATACACGAAACCGCCCCAGGGAACCTTGAAGCGGCTGTAGCCCGGGAACTTGCCGCGATTGCGAGTGTCCTCGAAGCACACCCGATTCCCGCCGGCCTCTTGGATGGCAGCCACGTCCCAGCCAGCCTCGATAAGCACTTTCTCGAACGGCTTCTCCCAGTAAAGGTTCTCCACCAAAACGATCTGCCTGGCGCCGGCCTGGCTGAGCACCGCGCACAGGGCGGCCACGGTGTTCGGATGCGTTTGATAGGTTTCGTAAGCAGGCAGCCCGAACACGGGCTTCCATGCCAGGCCGGTCAGATTCAGCTTGACGGTGACCGTCTTGTTCTCGACCAGTTTTTTGATGCCGCCGATCAAGTCCAGCGCTTTATCCAGCGCCTGGCGGAAGACCTTAGGCTCGTACGACTGGCAGCGGATGATGGCCACCGGCGCGGTGGGGGCATCGGCGGAACGATCGGACAGAGCGGCAGGGCCCTCGGCCGCTGTTGCACCGGCCGCCCGCACCGCGATCGGCCAGCAACCAAGGCCAGCAATTGTGGAGAACAACATCCGACGACGGGTAGTTTGCGTGGTCATGGTCATGTGCTCCCGGGATTTGAATGGGTACTTTTTCGTGCCGACGAGCGCCTCGATCGCTCTCCATCGCTGCCGCACCGGCCCGCGGGCACAAGCCTCCCCGGCCAAGAGTTCTGCGATATGTCAACCGAGGTCGGTCGTCTGCTTGGCTGGGCGGAAGCCACCGTTACTGGTTAGGCCGCCGAAGCTCCTTCAAGCCGGCTTCGATGGTATCCGCCACTCTGGCGGCTGCTTTTGGGATTGTCGCCCTCTCGGCCGCCGTTGCGCCGCTGCGCAGCGCGGTCAACAGGTGCTCGCCGTTACCGCCGGCTGTCCAGCCGGTAAACAAAATTCCCAGCATCCGCTCGGTGGCATCCACGCGCGAGGCGCGGATCAGGGCCACCGCGGCTTCGGGATTGTTCCAAGTGGCCGGCAACACACGAAAACCTTTCTGCTGGAAGAACTGCACCGAAGGATACTTCTCCAGCCGGTGGTAATGCCAGTCGCAGATGATGATGTCCTTGGGAATACGGTCGATGGCCCGATGCGAGCCAGTCTTGCTGGCATCCCACTCGGAATACGGAAAGGCCGAGGCGTCCAGCAGTCGGTCGCCCCACATCAGCATCTCCACGCCTTTTTCCTTCGTCAGGTGCTGGTGGAGTTCGCAGACCACTTTGGCGAATAGTTCGGCCACGTCTTTACCGCGGCAACGGGGACACTTTTCGCTGCCGATCAGAAACACTTCGTCCATACCCACGTGCAGCGCGTCGGCTTCAAAAGCATCGATCAATTCGTCCAGCAAATCGAAGACGACTTTGTTCACCTCTGGGTGCGAGGGACACCACTCGCGGCAGTAGATGCCTTTGTTGTCCGGCGGGACGTGCGGCGTCTCGTCGAACTCCGGATAAGTCCGCAACAAAGCAAAGGTGTTAACTCCCCAGGACTGATGCCCCAAACAATTGAACAGCGGTATCAGCCGCACATTGTGCTTGCGGCACCAGTGCGCCAAATCGCGGGCCTGCTGGTGTGTCAGGCCGGTGCACTTCAGCTCCGGCCGCGACTTGTAGCTGAAGCCGTAATTGACCTCCAGGATCAGCACGTTCAGGCCGCGCGGGGCCATCACTTCGGCCACGAACCGCTTGGTGGCATCGAGTCGGTCGGGCTGGGGGCCTGTCAGATGCACCGCGTGCCACTGCGGGTTTTGCTTGCGCCACTGGTCGAGCCACTGTTGATGAAGCGGTGCGGCTGCCCCGGCCCGGCCCAACAGCACGGCAAACGCCAACAAACACAACAACGACCAAGCGACTGCGCGGTTCATCTTGCCTACCCTCCGGGTCGCCATGTTGAAACTAAGAAGCCCCCTACAGACCGACCCTTCCTGGTGCTGTGCCCTTAAACGCTCTAAGAAAACCCTTTTTCCTGGCGCTATATCCCTTGTGGATGGGATAGTCAAATCTGTTGAGGGTTCTGTCTTGTTAAAGCCTTTTAGGCGCAGGGCCGATTGCAGCTTGTTGGAGTTTTCCTTTTGTCAAAGCCTGGTGAAGATTTGCGCCATCGGCAGCCCGACCCACTTTTCTGGCAGCGCTGTTAAGATTTGCCCTACAGCTTACCACTGGTCGGCCAGATACACCACTAGGCAAGACAAGCCCGATACACCATTAGGCGAGCCACGGCGATGCCAGCGAACCGTTCCGCCCGCCGCCGGGCCCGTTACAGCCCATGGTGGGCGAGCAATTATTGCCCTATCAGGATAAACGTCGCGGAAAACGGCACATCGGGTAATTGCTCGACTTGCGTTTCGTCGGCGTCAGCCAGGCTCAGATTGACCACATGCTGATCTCCGATCGATCACATGCTGAAGCAGCACGTCCCGCCGCCCGATGGAATGCTTAGAGGCGCGGCGTTCGAGGCTGGCCGGGCAACCCCCAGCTTAGCTCTGCCGTGCGTCGTAAGACGTACATTACTGCGAGCTTGGCCCAACGGAGGCTCCGGCCCGGGTGGAAAATCGCTACCAGCCGTCGCAATGATTAGCGGATGAAACAACCACGCTGTCTACTGGCCATGATTGGCGACAAACAATGGACAAGCAGTTTCCCCGGCCGCCTTTTTTCGGGCGGGACATCCGAAGCACTGGTATTCGTAATAGCATTGCCGACATTCCGCGCTGAAGCAGACGCCAAACGGATAGCGGTGGGTGCAGTCGTCCAAAAGCACGGCTAGGTCTTGTCCCGATACTGGTCCGAGAACAGCCTCTGGGAGCTTTTGGCACAGTTTCAAAGTGCCGTCTGCATCCACGATGTACACATGCTCGAACATGGTGCAACGCATGGACAGCCTGCCACGGACGCAGGCGCGTACAAACTGGTCCGACAAGACGCCCATTTGGTGGAGCAACGGAAAGAACAGGTGGTCTTTGTAGAAAAGGCGATAACTGCTTCCCGCAGCCAGATGCCGGCCGAACAGCCGAACGTGATCGCGATAGATTGCAAGCAGGTCCTGCACTGGAAGGTTGTTCGAGTGGTGGGCGAAATCCACCAACGGTGTAACCGAAAGATTACAGGGGATTCCTGTTGCGTGCAGCAGGTGCTGAAGGCGCGCCAGATCGTCGCAATTGCGGCCAGAGACCGTATAGCGCACGACCGGCGTGATTCGGGCGTTTGCCAGAAGACGCATCGCCTTGATGGTTGTACGGAACAAGCCCCGGCACCCCCTAATCAAGTCATGGTTAGGGCCGGCGCCGTCCAGACTGAGTTGAAAACGTTTCAGCCCCAAATCGGCCAGGCGCAAGACCGTGGCCTTGTCCAACAGATGGGGATTGGCTTTGAGGCCGAAATCTATCCCGGACCGCCGCAGGTGCTCCAACACATCCCAGAAGCCCGGATGCAACAGCGGGTCGCCGCCGGTCAAATCGACCGTAATCGGCATGTGATGCAACTCGGCTGCCCGATGCCAGGCGTCGATTAGGGCGATGATCTCCGCCAGGCTGAGTTGATTGGCAGATTGCCGGTCCTGGTTTCTGAGGCGGTAGTAGCAAGCGGAGCAACGGTTCAGGCACCGAGTAGTGACATGTATCTGCACGTAGCATCGTCGGCGGAACAGGCCTGCGCGCAGGCAGTAGAACCATTCGCTGTAGTCGGAAAGCGCCTTGGAAACCATCGCCCGCCCCAGGCCCAATACAACTCACGGACAAGTGGATTCTGGATTCTCCGCCCTGGAGGCGCGCTGGCCGGCCTGCTCCGCTTCGACAGGCGAGGCGGCGTTGGCGTCCATGGCCGGCCGAATCAGCTCGCATACCCCGGCAAGATTTCTAACAGCCACCTTGCGGTTGAGTATGTAATCGTATGGACAGACCTTGTAGCACCGCGAATCATTGGGGCACGTCCGGCACGCTCGATATGCTGTGCCGGCGATCTTCCGCTTCAATTGGTCGAAGCGCACAAAAAGCGGACATCGGTCCAAGCGTTCGATGTTCCGTAGATGGTTTGCATCGTCCTGCTCGTCCCAACCGAGGGCCGCGGCAATGCGCAGTTTGTCTTGCGGTCCGCCATTGTGGTAGATACACGGAAAGAGCCGCAGTTGGTTGTCCATGTAAACGACTTCCGTGCCGGCCGGACAAAGGGTCTTGCCGCCTAGCAAATCGGCAGAAAAGCACGCGTTGCAATAATCGACGAGGCAGCGCTTGTACTGCAGAGTGGTCACGATATCAAGATAATGGCGGCTCAGCCGGGCAATGACGCCGGCAATGTGTGCCACGTATCGCGCGTCGGCCAGGTATTCCCAACCGACCCCGGCCGAGTTCGCAAACTGGTAACAGATGCTGTCGCAGCCGGTCTGTCGGCCAAGCTCGTAAACCGCAGTCACGTCCGGCTCGTCTTTCAGACACCACGGCAAGATCGTGACGCTCAACTCCAGCCAGAAACGGCCTGAGCCGTTGCGGCGCGCGTCAGACAACCGGGCCAAACCGGCACGAAAACGCTCGAAAAAAACGCCTCCGCGATTCCAGTCGTAAGCAGCCGCATCGGCGCTTTCCAGGCTCACGGCCACTTTCGCCAGCGGCGAGCGGGCGATCTGCTTGGCCACCGATCCGCTGATAAGCGTGGCGTTGGTCGTCACGGCCACCCCTGCGTCGCCGGCCAGGGCGTCGATCACCTGGAAGATGTCCGTGCGGGTAAACGGCTCGCCGCCAGCCAGCGTCACCAGATGCACATCGTTCAACGCGATGAAGCGTCTAAACCGCTCGTGCACAACGTCGTTCCACGGCGAATCCGGGCAGTGTCGCTGATTGATGAATCGGCTGTTGTAGCAGTGCCGGCACCGCTGGTTGCAGGTATTGGTAACGTCCCACAGCATTTGCATAGCTGCCACCTCATGCGTTCCAAGTCGCTGCAAACTCGTCGCCGCCCTCGGCCGCGCCGGTCAAAAGGGCATGTTTGCGTCTTAGGAATTGACAATGCGCCGCGCGACGTTGCGGCGGCCAGAATGGGCACAGATGGCAGCTCCCCGCGGCAAAACATCTGCGGCAGACGGCGCCCGACGATTTCCAGTTGCGCTGTTCCGCCTCGGCGCGCAACTGCGAAAGCCTTCGCGGAAACTCCGGATCGTGTACACACGCCCGCGGTGTCATGCCGAACAACGGCACGTCGGAACATACATCCACCAGGCCGCCCGGAAAAACAGCGATGCTGCTGATTCCGAAGTCGCAATAGTAGGGCCTCTGCACTCCCATACGGGCCAGGTCGATGTGGAGGAAAGCCTCGGCGACCGCCCGACGTCGCTGGTCGGTGCTGCGTAAGTCCTGCAAGGCCGCCCGGTAGCCTCGGAAAAGCTGTTTGTAGAAAACATCCGGCTCCAGCGATTCCTTTGCTTGATTAGTGTGTAGGAGGTTGAAGGTGATAGACACTGGGGCCAGCTCTGCGACCAATTGTTCCGCGATTTGATAGGGACTGAGCCCAGCACGATATGCCGGTTGCCCGTAAACGGCAGTGACGTTGAATATCTGGATGCCTTCGGAACGGAGCCGGGCGGCGTTGGCTGCAACGCGGGAATAACTGCCCGCCCCCCGCCCGTGGTCATGAATATCAGCAGGACCGTCGACGCTGGTTATCAGAAGCACTCGCTCGCGGTGATTGACCAGGAAATGCAGCAATCTGTCGCTCAGTTCCAAGCAGTTGGTGGAAATAAAAACCGTAGGAGCTTTGAGGCCGGTCGCTCGGCAGCGTTCCAGTGCGATCTCGGTGGCAAGCTCGACCAGGTCCATGCGCAACGTAGGTTCGCCGCCGAAGAAATGAACGCAATCGAAGTGGTTTTCAAAGGCGGGCCAAAGCACATCGAAAGACTTCACTACGTCCTGCGGCGACATCGACCCGTGGGGCAGACGACCGCGAATGAAGCAGTAGCTGCACGCACCGTTACAGCGATCGGTCAGCACGTATTTTATTGTGCCGCCCATAGGAGTGGACCGTTTGTCGCGGTGTTTCGTACCCAAAACAGAGCTGCCGTCCAACTGCGCCTTCGCCCTGTGAGGGACAGAGATTCACTGAAGGCGGGTTCGTCGTGAAGGCGAACCCGCCTCCCCGTGGTTTGCAATGCGTCCCCAGCAATGGAAAGAGCTTCCTTCGCCCAGGGTTCTTCGACCGCTACCCGATTCCGCGGCCGTCGATAAGCTGTAACTAACAGCCCGCATTCTTCTTTGCGGCGTGTGAACGGCGAACACCTAACCGCACGGGACCGCCCACTCCGCTGTCGGCTCCCTCACTGGGCCATCAACAGCCGAAAATTCCATTCAGGCCGGCAAGCTCCGGCCCGAGGGCTTTGACCTTCTGCCGGATTCTTTTCAGCGCGGCAAGGTCCTCGCGGGTCAACTGGGCCAGACCGTTCCTATCCTCGGCGCTGAGATTCTTGCCCGCCCTGGCAAGTGCGGCCTGAATGTCGCCGGACTCCATCGCCATCTCGACGACGTTGTGGACGGCGTTCAGCCTGGCGGCTTGCGCCTCGGTGATTTTCGCATCACCTGCGCGAATTGGACCGCCTGGGGCAATGCGGATATCCGCCGCTCCTTGAGCCGTTGAACTGCCGTAAAGCAACCCCTCTAGAGCCAAAGCGAACGCGCCCATCCCAGCCGACTTCGCCAAAAAGGCGCGCCTCGGTTGCGCCGACGGCCGCGCGGCGTGCTTGCGCGGTTTTGTCTCAGACATGCATAAACTCCTTCGTTGTTTGTGAAAAGTATTGGTCGAGAACCCCAGATATCCACCGATGACGTAATGCCAATGGCGCAGATGTACCGCAACTGGCAAAGGCGTACTGCCAATGGCCACAAGTGCTATCATTGGCATACAAGGCAAAACAAAGGAGGGTCACGACCGGAGGGCCGCGGGCCGTATAGGGCAACAACACCATCCGTGCTCGGTGGGATGAGAAGAGCATTAAATGGCCCGCCAGGCGGCCAGCTTATTACTCGTCAGCCTACCGCGCTGCCTCCGATACGTCAAGCGCCGCGTTTTTTCTGGCCAGATTTTATGGCGGGTTTAAGTCGGGTGCGAGGCGATGGCGGCCAGTATTGTGTCGGCAAACGGCGCGGCGCACGGCTGGCTTGCCCAACTGTGCAGCTAAGTGCCTAGTGGTCAACTGTAAGGCGAATCAGAACAGCACTGACAAACACGACGGCGAGCCGCCCGATGGGAAGGTAGTTTGTTAAGGACTCGAACGGTTTCCACTACGACCACCGGCAGAAGGAAAACGCCGTGATCCTTCTATGTCAAGTATTTTTCTGGGAATTTCCAGGGATCGCGGTACACGGGACGAGCCAGTCGGGCAGCTTCTGCATCGCCGACGATTTTCTCGGTAGCAGGATCAAAGCGGACAGACCGCTGCAACTTGTACGAAATGTTCGCCAGCCCGATGGCCGCGTCCAGCTTGTAATGATACGACACGTTGCAGCTTGGCTGCTGGCGGGTGCGGATGGCGTCGAGCCATTCCCGCTCGTGCCCCGGCGAGGGCGGAATGCTCTTTTCTGGCGGCTGCAAGTCTTTCAGGCGATCACCTTCAGGGACGACCTTGTGCGTGGAATAGTCGGCGAACAAAGTACCGTTTACACCCTGGAAGTAGACACCCAACCGGCGGCGGATTTTGTTATCCGGCCCTTGCAAGTCGTATCCGTAGCTATTGCACAGATGAAGCATCCAGGTCATCGTCATGTCGGGGAATTGCCACAACACGTCCTGTGTGTCGTAGGCGTCGCCGCAGTCGCGTACTACGTAGCGGCCGCCAGCGGCGCTGGTGACCAGCGGGAATCCCAGTTCCAAGGCCCAGTAGGGCAGGTCGATGATGTGCGGCGCCATGCCGGGCGTGTATCCGCCGCTGTAGTCCATGAACGAACAGTTGGTGCTGGCGTTGGCGCACATCAGGGGGTTGTAGGGCCGCAGCGGCGCTGGTCCGCACCACAAGTTCCAGTCCATTCCCGGCGGCGGATCGCCCGGCTGCGCGTGTCCGATGCCCTCCTCGCCCTGGTTGCCCGCCAAAAACGTCCTCACCACGCTGATCTTTCCCAACCGGCCCGATCGCACCCACTCCACCACGCGCCGGTAGTTCTCGCCAGCGTGGATTTGCGTGCCCACCTGCGTGACGCGTCGATGCTGCTCGGCTGCGCGGCGGACTGCCAAGGCCTCGTCCAGATAGATGGTCATCGGCTTTTGCACGTACACGTCTTTGCCGGCCTCGCAGGCTTCGATCGTTTGCAGCGCGTGCCAGTGAGGCGGGCTGGCGATTATCACCCCGTCGACCTCCTTCAGGGCCAACACCTCCCGATAGTCGCGATATGCTTTAGCCGTTTTCTCGTACTTGGCCAACGCGGCCTCGCGGCGCTGCTGCCAGACGTCGCAAACGGCCACTACCACAACATCGGGATAACGGGCGCAGTTGGCCAGATTGCCCATTCCCATGCCCCCGCAGCCGATCAGAGCAACGCCGATCCGCTCGCTGGGCGGCGGCTGGTTGTCAGCCCCCAGCGCCCCGGCGCTTAGGACATAAGGCGCGGCCCAACAGGCCGACAACACAGCGCTGCTCTCCAAAAACTTGCGTCGCGACAGTGTTCCAGTCGGTGCCATGTGCGCATCCCCGCCTCTTAAAGTAGTAGGAGTTGTTTTGAAAGTCCCTTTCCTGCACCCGCGCCCAGGGGTGCCCATTGAACTCGTACAACTGCCACGCTCACTCGGCTCTGGAGTCGGCATTGCCGAATTGTTGTGGTTTGCGCAGCAACTTGCCGGTGCGTTTGTCCCATACGATTGTTCGCACCGCCAACCGGTGCTCGCCGTGGCAATCGGTGCAGAGCAGTTCTTTCGGACTGCTACGGTTCTGACATCTTTCAAGCCACAAGGCGATTACCTTGGCCGCGGGAGCATCGTGGGTATCGTGGCAAGCCTTGCAGTTCTTCTCGATCGCCTCGGGCGGAAACATGATTTCCGGCGGAGTCAGGTTCGACTCGTCGCCGCGGTGCGCCACCGACTCGCCATGGCACTTTATGCAGCCCACCTCGGCCCGAGCGTGGTAATCGGCAAAGGATTCTTCGCGGTAATTCTCGTGGCATACGTAGCAGGCTTCGTTCTGGGCGAAAGCTTTCCTTTGGGGCGACTGCGGCGGCTCTTCGAGCAATAGCGGCGCGCCTTTGTCGATCTGCAAAGGCGGCGGCTTGCCGGGATGGTTTTTCGGGGCCTCACCCGGCGGCATACTTTTTGCAACAGGATTCTCAGCGGGTTCATCTGCGCGGCCGAAGGCTGCGCTCGGCCCCAGCGGAGCACACTGTCCCCCGTGTTTACCTGCTAACCACACGGCCGCGACTGCGCATAGCGTCACTGTTGCCGTCAGGATAATCCGGCTTGCAATAAGCTTCATGGTTGCGTTGCTAAGGAAGATGCGTCGCAGAGAAACAAGAAGGCCTGCACAGCCAGTCGGCCGGCAGGCAGCGTCGGTCAAACGTACTCCCAGTCTTTCAGCCACTGATAGTGAGGCGGCAAATTGGCCCAAGCGCGGTCCATCGCCCGATCCAGTTCCGCCTTCTCTCGGAGGTCCAACTCGCGGCGTTCTTTGACGGCCAGCGCCACATTATCCACTTGCTCGGTGGTAATCAGGCCGGGGATGGGGGCGGTAATCGCCGGGTTGCACAGGATGTAGCGGATGGCTAGTCGGGCGATGCGGTTGTCGTCTTCGAAGGTGGGGCTTTGCGGCGAGCTATCGCCCTTGAAGATCGAATTGCTGGCAAACGGCTTGATCCCGAACCAGCCCACGTCCAGCTTCTGCATCGCTGCCCAAAGACCGCTCTCGTCGCTGACCACCTTGGTCTTGGCCGTGTAGGGCGTGCAGATCACTTCTAGTTGCGGGTAAGTTTCGATCATCTTCTTGATGTGCGGGCGATCGTGCGACGACACGCCAGTGAAGCGCGCCAGTCCGGCCTTTTTGGCCCATTCCAGCGCCTTGGCGGCCGCTTCGATCTCGGCATCGCTATGGCGGCTGCTCTGCTCGTGCAGCGTGATGCGCCACAGATCGACGTATTCCAAGCCGGCCTTCTTCAGCCCTTGCTCGAAGCTCTCCTTGAGCTTCTCGAACGATCGCCATTGCTCGAAGCGGCTTTCGTTCTCGTACCAGGAATAACCCAAATACATCTGCTCGCGCCGTCCCTTTAGGGCCTTGGAGTACGCCATCACCTCGCCGCCGGTGCAGGCATCGATGTAGTTGATTCCGCGCTCGATGCAGCGGGTGACCACGTCGTAGCGGTTCTTCTCGAAATCGGCCGGCTTGGGAGCCACTTTGTCGATGCGCTTCCAGTGACCCCCTAAACATACCGCCGAAATCATCAGGTTCGTTTTCCCACAACGGCGGTATTCCATGTCGGGGTTGTAATTGAGGATCTTGCTGGTGTCGGCCTTCTCTGGATTATTGGCGTGAACGGTAAAGGTAGGCGTCAACCCGATGGCCAACCCCGCTGTGGCAACGGCTGAATCGCGCACAAACTGGCGGCGAGTGAACTGGTGCGACATTGCTCGACTCCTTCTGGCGGAAAGCAGTGATTTAAGGCAGGAAAGCACGACCCGGCCCAACTTGCGACGCTTGCGCAACCAGTGGGGCAACACAACCGCCCGATATTCTAGCATCCCACCCGGCGATGCAACAACAAGCAAAATGCCGAATGCCGTAAGCAACCACAGGCCCCGTCGGTGCCGCGCCGTCGGCCAGCCGGCGATGTGTTCGGCGTTATCAGCGGGGCAGTCTGCGCGCCTGCTACTGCCAGGGGTAAGCCGCTAATTATTGCAAGCGGTAGGCCTCTTATAATTGCAAGCGGCAGGCGTCTTACAATTGCAAGCGGTAAGCTTCCACGTCGTCGAACCAAGCGGAATCTGTGGGCGATTGCTGACCGCCGATGCCCAGCAAAATCACCAGTCGCCCTACCCCCTCTGGAACTTCGACTACGGCCAGCAATTCAGACCACTGGTCGGGCGGGCCGGCAGCGTAAACAACCTGGTCTGCGGCCTCGGCGGTCCAACGACCTTCGCGCGTCTGCCAGCGGATGCGCAGCCAAGCCTCGCCGCTACCTTGCACGCGCCGCACTGCCCGAACGGCATAGATTTGCCCTGGCTCTACGTCATGGTGCTGGAGGAAGGAACCGTTGGAGACATTCGAGGCGCACGCCGAGCCTTTCTCCGCTGCGCCCACCTGCCGGTCCCAGGTGAAGTTCCCCTTCGACCCTTCTGCCTGCCAGGCATACCAGCCGGCTGGCGGACCGCCCTGGCGGTATACTGTTTCGCCGGAATCCAGCTTGACCTTCTCGGCCGTAAAGTCGCCGTTGCGGACTATGTTGGCGGCCGCTGCTTTGCCGGTAGATTTCAAAGTGGCGATTTCGTCGCGGGCGAACCCCTCCGGGTCTTGGGCGTAATGCAGCGCCTTGTCGCAGCCGGGCAGGGCTTCGGGCCACGACTCGGCTTTGACGCCCTTGTTATCTGTAGGCCACCAGCGGAATTTCTCGCCGTACACCCAAACGTACTGGTCGGCCGACTCCAGCGCCCAGCGCGTATTGATTCGCAACCGCTCTACCCTCGGACGGCCCAGGCCGTCGATGTACCATGGCGAGGTCGGCGGGTTCCAGTAGGCGTCCAGATACATTCCGTAACCGACCTGCACTTGGGCGCGGTACTTGGCGCGGTTCTCGGGCGCGACCAAATTCTGGCACACGCCTTTGATGTCCACCGCGGCTGCCAGATAGTCTAGCCGACTGTTGTAGCGGTAGGCCGACTCGCAGCCATCGACGAACGTAACCGTCGGTAGTGCGGCATCCAGCCAGCCATCGATGAACGCAGGCAACAAGCCGTAACCTGAGTTTCGCAACACGTGCTTCGGGTCGCGCTGCTTTGCCGCCGCAATGTTGACGCTGTTCATGAAGTAGCAGAAGAAGGTGATGTCAGGATATTCCGCAGTGATGGCTTCCATAACCTGTCGGCCGCGGCGGCGGGCCTGGCGGTAATAATCATCGAAGCTGTGTTTTTCGCGCTGGGGCTGGGCAGTGTAGCTGAACTGCGCATGCGGCGGAGCGTATGGTTCCGGGTCGAACAGAATGCCCTTCAGGCCGCCTTGTTTGGCCACCCAAGCAGCGATGCGGCAATGCTCGATGATGTTCCGCCAGCCCGCCTCGTCGAACCAATCGACGCTGCCCGGATTGGCGTTCAGCAGCAGAAAATTGTCGGTAAACCGCCGGAATTGGCAGCCCTTCAAGTCTGCCACGCACTGCTGGAACCACTGTTGCCGCCACTGCTGGTCTAAAAACGCCCAGTCCAATTGGCATGGGTTGCCGTCGTCGCGCTTGCCGATGGCGCGGATCACCACTCCGCTAAAGGGCCGACTCTCCATCTCGACAAGGTTCGCCCGAAGCACTTCAGTGCTGGGCATGTCCCAACCGGTTTGGATGAGTTTCTTCGGACGGCTCGCCTCTTCGGCGGCCGCGCCGGATGCTCCCAACGCGATCATACCCATCAACAACAACCCGGCGCAAGCAGCATTGCGGTGCGAAAGACGCATGGCCATCCTCCACGTGCGTTGGGCTTGTGCGGCATCCGACAATAGCCGACAGAAACCAACTGCGCCGGCTTGCCACCGAACAATCCTGCGCTGCGCGACAACAGCAGGCATAATACCCGCGCCCTGCCGCAGCCAATATACATCCCCGTTGGTCCGGGGAAAACGATGGGGAAGGAAGCCAGCGTCTTCAACGCCACGGCGGTAGAGGTTCTGCCTTCGTGGCCAGCGAATCAACCTCCCCACCGAGCAAAGTTGCAGCCCTGGCCGCAGCAGGGCGACATGTCGCAGCTTTCGCGCACCGGGCAGCTATCGGCAGCCGATGCCGCCGACCCGCCGGTATGCGCCGCCGGCACGCTGAAGTTTCTCGTCAACCGGGTATGTCCGCAATCGGGGCACGCGGGGCGCTGTTCTCCCCGCACCAGCAATTCGAACTGCTTTCCGCAATTCTCGCACACGTATTCGTAAATCGGCATGATCAGTAAACCCCTGTTTGCAATCGGCATGGCCTCCCCCGGCGCAACAACATCCGCCGGCCCAGGCCAACGGTATTTCGCGCAAGCTTGGGTATAGCGGTTCCGGGTATGAGGCCGTAACCTTGCCGCCCAGGCGCGATCGGTTGATTTTCCACCGCAGAATCCCGCACTGCCGTCGAAAAATTCTACCTCCCAGATGAAGACAAGTCAGCAGAAGTTGACAACTTGTCGGGCCATTATGCTTTCGTTGGCGCCGAAGTATAATGGGGTACTTGTACAGCGGATCGGTTCGGGTCTTAAGGCCTGACGATTCGATAGCTTGAAGTCGCCAGGAGTTTTCGGCTGCCCTTGCCCGGCCGCCTCTGATGGCAAAAGAAGGCGTCTTCCCGTATCGCGCGAGGCACCCGCACAGGCAACTAAGCACCCTGAAGATGGAAAAACTCACTGTGCCGAAGTTCCGGGCCATGAAGGCTGGCGGTCGGAAGATCGTCATGCTGACGGCCTACGACTACACCATGGCCCGGCTGCTCGACTCGGCCGGGGTGGACGGTCTGCTGGTCGGCGACAGCCTGGCGATGGTCGTCCAAGGCCATCATACCACCCTGCCGGTCACCATCGAGCAGATGATCTACCACGCCTCGATGGTGGCTCGAGCGGTGCAGCGGGCGCTGGTGGTGGTCGATATGCCCTTCTTGAGCTACCAGTTGGGAATCCGCGATGCTATTGCCAACGCCGGAAGGGTACTGAAGGAAACCGGCGCGCACGCCGTTAAACTCGAAGGCGGCGCCGACCAGGCCGAGGTAATCGCCGCGCTAGTCAAAGCCGGCATTCCCGTCATGGCCCATCTGGGCGTGATGCCGCAGAGCGTGCTTCAATCGGGTGGGTATTCGGTGCAGCGCGACTTGAGCCGATTGGTGGCCGACGCCAAGGCGGTCGAGCAGGCCGGCGCGTTCGCCGTAGTTCTGGAGTGTATTGCCGCTGAGATTGCTGCACAAATCACCAAGCAAGTGAGCATCCCTACCGTCGGCATTGGCTCCGGAGCCGAATGCGACGGCCAAATACAGGTCGTCCACGATCTGCTGGGGCTGACCCTGGGCAAAGTTCCCAAACACTCGAAGTGTTACGCCGATTTGAAGTCCTTGGCGGTCGCCGCCGTGACGCGGTACTGCGAGGAAGTGCGCAGCGGGGCCTTCCCCACCGAAAAGCAAAGCTTTCAATAAAAGCTTTCGATAACCGTGCAGGGCGCAAAGCGCACCTCCTAGCCGATGCTGGGCAAAGGACGCACGTCATGTATCTGACCTTTGCGCGCTGCCGTCGCCAGAGCCATTGCGCGTCTCTTGCCGAGCGGCCCAGTAGATCGCTTCTTCAGTGATAACCGCATCTACCGGCGCGTCCCAGGGCAACATCGGCACCGCAGCCACTACCTGGCACTGAAACGCCAGTCCTAAACGCAGCACACGGCTGGGAAGCCCCGCCAAAAACCGATCGTAGTATCCCTTGCCGTGACCTATACGCCCACCCCGGCGGTCGAACGCCACACCGGGGACGAAGATCACCTGCAAACTTTCGGGCGGTACGCGGCGCTCAGCGAGATGGCGCAATTCCTCAGCCGGTTCGAGGATGCCCAACATGCCAGGCTGCAATTCCGAGAGATCCGCTAGCAAAAAAGTATCCAAATTATTGCCGTGGCAATACGGCACCACCACTTGTTTGCCTTCGCTCAGCGCCTGGCTAATGAGCGGTCGGGTGCGCACTTCCGCTGCGTGATCGACATAAAACATTACCCAAACGGCTTGTTTGTACTGGGGCAGCGCGGCGGCGCGGGCAAGTATTATGTCGCTGCGATGATCCTTATCAGGCAGTCGCTGTCGGGCAGCGGCGGCCGTGCGGCGGATATGGCATTTTTCCTCTAGCAAACGGCCCAGCTCAGCGTCTTCCATCGCGGTAGACCTTCGTACTAGTCGCACATCGGCGACATAAGCGCTAGGATGCAGCAACCTTTCTGTGCGGGGGCTCCGACCGAAGTTCACCGCCGGCAAATAGCCATGCTGCTCATTGTCGCCCATTGGCCACCGAAATTGTATCCGCCCCTGAAAGCTCGATCTTAGACCCGCAGCCGTCGCCTACGGCCTCGTTCATGTCGCACCGGCAATTGAAAACCTTGTGGCCTGCTGGCCCAGCGACCCATCGTCGCCGACCGGCAAAGGGCAATCGAACACCGGCAGTTGAAACTCGGAAAGTGGAAATCGGACACTGGCCGCTGAAACGCGCCCCGGACGAGCGCCTTAAGCAGTAGAGTTCTGCAACATACCGCGCTTTCAGACACAGTAGGATTGCAGGCCCGCGCAGCGGGAACCCGCTTGCTCAATCAGCGTCGAATGGGCTGTGCCCTGGCTGTTGGCTGCCCAGAAGGATTGCCAGTTCGCGGCGTCCCAACAGGTAGTAAGTGGCAAAGTATGCGGACACACCGCACAGCATCGGCACGACCACCCGCAGTAGTTTGGCGACTATTTCTGGCTTCGGCTCAAGGTGGCAAAGAACTGTTGCAGCGATTGCCGCCATGGCCACGGTAGCTGCTATGGTGCGGCCGGTGGTAGCCACCAGATGTATCCAGTCTAGGGGTGTACGGCGGTGGGCCAGCAGGATCACAAGCCACGCAAGCTGAACCACGCCGCAGATCGCCGTAGAAAGGGCCAGCCCCACTTCGGCAAACGGCCAAATCAAAAGCAGGTTGAGTGTCACGTTGAGCACCACCATTGCGGCGGCCACCCGCACCGGGATGTGCGTCTGACCCAGGGCGTAAAAGGCTCGAATCACCACCGGCGTGGCACAGTACGCCCAAACGCTGGCGGAATACCAGAACAGCATCTTCGCGGCGCGCTGAGCGTCGGCGGCTGTAAACTCGCCGCGCTGGAACAGCAATTCAACCACCGGGGCGGACAAGAGCATCAGGCCCACGCCCGCCGGGAGTCCTAAGAAGATCACCATCCGCAACCCCAGCGTAAGGTCTTGGCCCAGTCGGGCGCGATCGTTTCGGGCGGCGTGCTGGCTGAGTAGGGGGAAAATAGCTGTGGCCACGGCCATACCCAGTATCCCCAGCGGAAATTCGTATACCCGCTCAGCGTAATACACGGCTGCCGCTGCTCCCCGCTGAAGAGGATAGCGGAGAGCTTCGCCTAGCCAAGGGATGAATTGCGGCTCGTGCGAGGCGCAGGCCAATCCCCAGGCGATCAGTCCGTCCAAAAAGGTGTTGATCTGCGTGACTGCCAACCCGAAGAGCATCGGCAGCAGCTTGCGCACCACGGTTCTAAGCGGCGCCCAAGCGCCGGGCAAGTCGAACGACCAGCGGAACCCACACCTCCACAGCGTAGGCAATTGCACCAGCACCTGTAACAGGCCGGCCACCACGATCGCCCCGGCAAGAACGTACGCTTGCTGGCGGGGATCGCTAGTCAGTCTCGGAGCCACAAGCAATGCGGCGGCCAGCCAAGTCGAGTTGAGAACCACTGGCGTCAGCGCCGGCATACCGAAGCGCATTCGGGCCTGAAGCGTGGCGCTGATTTGGGCGGCCAAACAGACCAACATCAGGTAGGGCATCATTACCGCCGCCAGGCCGAACATCAGTTGCACGTCGGGCAGGTGCGCGAAGCGGTGCCACAGCAATCCCAGAAGCGTCGCGCCCAGCGCGACCACCGTGCCCAGGAAAACGGTCAGCAAACCCAACATCACCGCAGCCAGATTCCAAGCCGAGCGGGGCGAGCGCTCGTATTCGGTGGTGAATACCGGCAGATAGCTAGCCGTCAAAGCACCTTCGCCGAACATGCGCCGCAGCAGATTGGGAATGCGGTAGGCAGTTAGGAACGCATCGGCTACGCCGCCGGAAGCCAGGCCGAGCAGCGCGGCAGTGGCGGCGTCGCGCAACATACCCAGTACCCGACTGGCCAGCGTGCCCAGTGCCGTGACCGCCGTGCCGCGCAGTAAAGGATGTAACGAGTGAGTCGACATGTAGCGGCAACGTTCGCTAGTGAAAGTGGCTCAGTCAGGGACGAAGGCGCGAAGCTCCGCTAAGATCGGTGCAACGTACATGAATGATTGCACAAGGCTTCGACAGAGCGTTCTAACGGTTCGCGACATTGGGCAACCCGTGTCGCCGCTGTGCCGAACGCAAAGTTTATGGCGGCGGACCGACTTGTTGTACATGCTCGGTGTGTTTTCGTGTTGGTGGTTGACGTTGAGCTGAGACAAATCACCAAGGAACCAGAGCAGGAAAATCATCGGACCAACGTCCGCGGCTCACTCCAGGGTGAACGTCTGCCGGAATTGAGGAACTACGACCTCCCAACCTTTGCTATGGCGCAGCAATTCTGCGAAGGCCAGGCTTTCTTCCTCTTCGCCATGGTTGACGAACGTCTGCCGCGGCGGCCGCTGGAACGGCTCCAACCACCGTAGCAGCCCGCCCCGGTCGGCGTGCCCCGAGAAACCGTGAATTTGGGCAACTGCCGCCCGCAGCGGCCAGTAGCGTCCGTGGATGCGAACTTGCTCGTGGCCGTCCAATATTTGTCTGCCCAGCGTCCCTTGTGCCTGGTAGCCCACGAATAGCACGGTGCATTCCGGGCGCCAGATGTTATGCGCCAGATGGTGTTTGATGCGACCGGCGGTGCACATTCCCGCGGTGGCCAGTATCACCGCCGGCTCGGTACGGTAGTTGATGGCTTTGGATTGCTCCACGTCGCGGACGACTACCAAGCCTGGGAACCGCAGCGGCGATCGCCCGGCGGCGAGCAATTGCCGGGCTTCCTCGTCAAACAGGTCGCAGTGGCGGGTGAAGACCTCTAGCACGTCGGCCGCCATAGGACTGTCCAGAAACACCGGCACGGAAGGAATCTCGCCGTTGCGCAGCAGCCGTCCCAGGTACCAGATCAACTCTTGCGCCCGCTCGATGGCGAAAATGGGAATCACCACGTTGCCCCCGCGTTGTACAGTTTTGCTAACGATCTCCGCCAGCAGTTGTTCAGGGGGACGCGGGTCCTTGTGATCGCGGTTGCCATAGGTCGATTCGAGCACCAGGTAATCGCCGCCACCGACTGGCTCAGGGTCGCGGATTATCGGCCGGTCCCATTGGCCCACGTCGCCGGAAAAAATAAGCTGCCGGGGTT
Organism: uncultured Pirellulales bacterium; assembly: GCA_938015445.1. GTDB lineage: Bacteria > Planctomycetota > Planctomycetia > Pirellulales > Thermoguttaceae > CALLPE01. Next base: position 29,747 of record CALLPE010000009.1, on the reverse strand, counting down.
GGCCGTCGCTGTGGGCCCGCAACTCGATCACCGCCGAACCGAGGATGTGCCCGGCGTCGTGGAATACAGCGGTCAGGCGCTGGCCAATCCTTGTCTCTTGCCCGTACGCCACGCCGCGCAGCAGCGGCAAAGTTTGCTCGACATCCTCAAGCGTGTACAACGGTTGGATGGGGTACTTGCTCTGGCGTCCCTGACGACGATGCCGTTTGAGCTTGAAGGCCGCATCTTCGGCTTGGATGTGGGCCGAATCGCGCAGCACGATGGCCACCAGTTCCGCCGAAGCAGCAGTGGCGTACACCGGGCAGCGCAAGCCCTCGCGCACCAGCTTGGGCAACAGGCCACAGTGGTCCAAATGGGCGTGTGTCAGCAGTACAGCGTCCAAGCGACGCACGTCCAGCGGACTGGGATTCCAGTTGCGTTCCAAGTAGTGACGCTCTTGGAACATACCGCAATCGACCAGTACAGCGGCGCTGTCGGCCTCGACGAACGTCTGCGAACCGGTCACTTGCCTGACGGCACCCAGAAACTGCAACTTCACGACAGCTTCCCTCGCAGAAAAAGCATACCGACAGACTCTCTGCAATTGTAGGTCGCCCTTTGCCATTGCGGCGCGATCGCGCGCCACTAAGCGGCGCACGCGGCACGACGCTGCCTTGGTGCGCCTGCAAGTGGCGGAACCTTGGCAATGGCATACCGGGCACTGGCAGACGCGGCACTTTCGCGCCAGATACCGATACAACCGGTGCGACGTTTTGCGGCGCCCGGATGGCTTCGCCAGTTTCGCGCCGTAGTGGCGCACGCGGCAAGCTGCTGCATCTGGTGATAGCAGAAGCGGCGCGATGTTGCCCGCCGCGCACATGGCGTGCCGCCCGGTCGAGCCGCAGTGCTACACATCGGTGCTTCGCAAGCTGGGCAAGTCGTCCAGCGGCGGCCGCCACAAGGGCACGGTAGGCATTAGCACGCGGCTCATCTGCTCGGCCAAGAGTGTCGATGGCACGACGCGGCCCTCGGCCAAGGCGCAGTCCCAATCCAGATCGCCCAGAACCGCCCGTGTAAAATCGGCAATGTTCAGTCTGAGCTTGTACAGGCCCACCTTGCCGCTTTGGGCCGTGCATCCTTCCCGGGTTAAGCACAGTCGATATTCTCGCTCTTCGACCGCCAAGCCAAATTCCATCGGCATGGGCAGCCCGGCAGCCGTTGCCCGCGCGTGCAATTGCTCGCCCAGCAAGCGCAACAGCATCAACGGGTCGAGCAACCGGGCCATGAGGACCTCGCCCTGGTCCGCAGCTTGATAGTGGTGTACACCGCCTGCCTGGAGGAGCAGATCGTGCAAGAAGCAGCATGGCGGGGTATGCAGCATGACGTACCGGCGGTCGTCCTCGATAGCATCGGCGCAGCAGCGGGCCAGTAGTTCTATGGCTACGTCGCTCCGCTGTGGCTGGGTGGTCAACTCGACGATCTGCTCGCCGCGCCGCACGGCGTATCCCACAATGCAGTCGGCCGTCACGCGCATGTCATCCTGATCGGGACCTTCCAGGGCCACATACAGCACGTCGAACGCCTGCCGGTCCACCAGCCACCGCCAATAAGCTTCAGACCGTTGCAGCGGACCGTAGGCGCCCAGCAAGTCCTGCTGGTAGATGCGCACCAGAGCGGGGATTTCCCACCGTCGCAGCGGGCGGATGTGCAACAAGCCCTTGCGGCGAAGGAGGCGGCGCTCTAACAGCTTGGCCATGATGCGCTGGCAACACGCCTCGCTATAATTCGGGCGGCCGCAGATGGCCCAGCCCGCACGCCGAAAGAAATGCGGAATCCGCGTGCGCAGCAAGCCAACCATCGCGCCGCAGGATGCCATGTACCGCTGGGTTGCCTCCAGGAGCATCAATCCTAGCCCTCTGCCTCGATACTCTGGCGCAACGGCCAACCATTGCAGCCCGGCTACAGGTATTACCACCGAGCCGAATTGCATGGCGCGATGGACGACGTGCGCATGGGCGACGATCCGCTGTTGCCATTTGATCAGCAGGCGGTCGCAGGGGTAGTATCGCGGGTCGTCGAGCGAGCTGGCGAACTCCGCGCGGCTGAGGCTTTTGAAAACCGATTTCAGAAAACAATATATGGCCGCATGATCGGCTCTGGTGGCGCTGAAAACTTGAGCGTCCAAGTGCAGCGGCGCAGAACGCGACGGCTGACTGACCAGGGACGTAGATGAGGGGGCGCCGAAGCTCATCGGCTCGAATCCTTTCCGGCGGCATCGATACACCGCTAGTGGTCGAACATCCAAACAGACCCTGACGCAGAGAAGTTGTCGGTCTTCGCCGACGCCAACCACGGTTGGCTTGGGTATCAAACCATCTTCACAGGCTGTTGGGAAGTAGCCCCTGATAGAATTCTTGCAGAGCCTCGGCCGGGTAAAGGCAGAAGGCATACTCGCGCCACGCCAACACGGAGCGAATTTGCAGATTTCTCGCGATAAGCTGGCGCTTGGCGAGCAAATGCTTGCGCTGCTGGCACAGATAAGGCTGCAATAGCTCGTTGATCTGGCGAATTGCGTGGCAACGCTGCTTCGCATTGGCCCGCGTCTGCGGCAAAGCAATCCACCACTTTTTGGCGTCTGCTAACTCGGCAGCGCTGGACTGCGCCGTGACAACCGGCCATGCGATGCCGTCCCCCTCAGCCCGATCGACCGGAGCAGACGCCGGCACTGGGCAATCGATGAACTTTTCCGGATGGTAACGCAATTGGCGCAACTTTTGCGACACCTGCCGTAGGTCGTCCGGCGTGACCGCAGGGCGGTCGACCGGCAAAAGCAGAGTGGCCGATACCACCATTATGCTTGGCGCGGGAATCCCAAAAAAACGTTCGATAATCAGGTCGGTCGCCTGATCGTACTTCGCCCCGCCGATGCCGTGGATGAACAATTCGCCCAACGCCAGCCGCGCCCACAGCGTAGTAAGCAACGCCCGCGAGCGGATTCGCACGCCTTGCCGGGCCAGTTCGCGCAGCCGTTCGGCTGCCGGGCCGACGTCGCCGCTGGCCTTCAGCGGCAACGCCCATGTTTGCCCTGCACCATCGGTTAGCAACAGACTGTCGTGCCGCTTTTGGCAGAACAGCGGCCGGCGCCGAGGGTTATCAGCCGTCCAAATCCACAGGGGGGCCTCTAGATACTGGTCCGCTGCGGACAGGTCCGGTACGGGATACGCCCCGGTGCGAATGCGGTGCGCACGGCGGTACTGGCCCAACGCCTCGTTGTGTACCTGCCGAAAACGCGGCAACTCCGCCAGCAAATACGCGGCGAACCAGCAAAACGCCTCGCTGGTGCATATCACGCTTTGCGGCACCTCCAGGGTGTTCAGGCCCCACTGGGCTTCCAGCCGGTGGCGCGCTTGCGCCAGACACGCGCCTAAGATGTCTGTGTGACGGAGCCGCTCGGCCACCAAGGGCCAGTAATCGACGACCAGCGGGTGCGGAATCAACTCTCGCACGGTTTCAGCCATCCGCCGGCCGAATTGCAGAAAACATTCTCTGTCGGCCACGTGCCGCTCTTCGTAGGGCAGCGGCTCGCCGTGCCGGTCCATCACCAGGCATTGGATTGTCGGGTCGGAGACAGTTCCACCGGGCACAGGCACCGAGGTGACTTTCAGCGTGTCGCTATCGATAATCAAGTTGACTGCCACAGCGCCGCACAGTTGTGCCAGTCGGCCTAAGGCAAAGTTCTTGAACCAAACGCCCGGATGAATCAACTGCGGCTGATGGCCTGCCAAAAAAACTGCTCTGCCTCCAGGCTCGCCGTCTAGCACCTGCAAAAGCTCGCCCGGCAGGTCGCGGTAGGATGAAGTCCAGCCGATGGCGTCGCGCAGCAACTGGCGACGGGCCTGCTGAGACAATTCCGCCAGAGTCCGACCGCCACAATCGTAGCCGCTGTTGACGAGGATTTGTTTGTTGTGGGCGGCCAACGCCGGCACATCGGCCCATGGGGGTTCGACCAGCGCCGTGCGATCCTCGTGCGGCGCGCGAAAAGAGCGAAATCGCTCGTGCCGGTGGTTCATCGCTGTCCGCGGTTCTCGGGCTTCTGTTTGCATAGGTGCCGTTCAGTGATAATCTTTGCTAGCGTGGCACGCTTAGGCAATCGGTAAGTGCCTTCCGGCTGATGCATGCCTCCGGCTGACAGGCAACGGCCCGACGAACAACTGCTTCGTTGACAGGAGCCGCAACAGTGAAGCGTTCGGAGGACTAATCGCCACAAGAAGCTGCGGCAGGGGCCGACTTTTCTGGCAGTGCCGGTGGGGTGGCGATCCCCTTCCATTGCGTAATGCAGCGCTCGAGAACTTGCCGGTACACCGCCAGCCGGACTTCGGCGTTATCCATTGCCCCACCAAACGAACGGCTCTCGTCCAGGTAAATTAGCGGAACCGCCAGTTCCAGGATGGATAGTCCCAACCGTGCAGCCTGAACCCAGAACTCGATGGGCATAGCATAACCGGTCTCGGTTATGTGGATGTTCCGCAAGGCCTCCACCCGATAGGCCTTGAAGCCGCAGAAGGCGTCGGTCAGCCGCAGTCCCAGACACCGATTGAGTTCCTCGGTGATAAGCTGATTGATACGGCGGCGGTCGGCTGGCGGCTCGCTGTCGCCGGGAAAACGTCGCAAATATCGGCTTCCGGAGACTACATCCGCCGTGGCAGCCGCCCGAACGAATGTCGGTATCATCTGCGGCTGATGTTGGCCGTCGCAGTCGATCGTCACCAAAACATCGTAGTTGTTGGCAATGGCAAAATGAAACGCCGAGCGAACTGCCGCACCATATCCCAGATTACGCGGATGACGAATTACGTGGATTTCGTTCCGCTGGGCAAGGATTTGCGGCGTGGCGTCGGTAGAGCCGTCGTCGACTACTAATACTTCGCGGCTGTAGCAAAGCGCGCCTTCCAACACGCCCAGGATGTGGGCGCCCTCGTTATACACCGGCAAAGCGGTCAAGCTGCGCATACTCATAACCTCATTTTAGCGCACAGCCGGCAACAGAAAAGGGCTGGCGGCGTCGAATCAAGGCGGCGATAAACCTGCGCGCGGTTGTGCGCCTGGACAGTCTCAGAACCACGCTTCAATTGCCTTTCAGCCTGGTTGTATACTGTGTGTTGCTCCCGCTGGCACGGTAGAAACCATCGGCAAGAGAAAGCGTGTATCGTTCAGTAGGCCGTAGTGTCGCCGTTCAGTACGCCGTAGTGCCGCTTGTTAATGTGGCTTGCGCACAGCAGCGCGCTGAGGGAGAATCGGAGCTGTGGAAATGCCGGCAATGAATTGCACCGCTAATCGGTGCCGGTCATTCGGGGCGTGGAAACCCTTTGGGGAACGCCGTTTTGCGATGCATCGGCGCACCGCTGCCTGGTTGTTGTCTGCTTGCCTTTTGTGGGCGGCTACTGAGTTGTTTGTTCTGCCTAGCCCATGCGCGGCAGAAGTTTTTCAATATGCGGTCGAGACTCGCACGGCCGACAACAAAGAGTGCGTAGCCTATTTGTGGACGCCTCCGCAAGCCCAGTACATCCGCGGCGTGCTGGTGGGCGGAATGATTTTGATGGAAGAGCAGTTCGTCGCCGACCCGCTGATCCGCCAGGTGTGCCGGGACCAGCAACTTGCCATCGTCTATTTCGCACCGCACTTGGATGCGAAGTTCGAGTATCATCAACACAGCGGCCAGTTGCTCCAGGAGGCCCTGGAAAAACTGGCGGGCGTTTCGGGACACGGCGAGATCAGTACCGCCCCGCTGTTTCCCTTCGGGCATTCGGTGGCCACGATCTTCGCCCGCAACGTAGCTTTTTGGCAGCCCCAGCGTTGTTTTGGGGTACTGCTGTTCAAGGGCGGCATGGGATTTCCGGCGTTCGACCCGCAGGCCAGCGTGTTGGGTGTGCCAATCTTGGTAATCAAAGGACAGTTTGAAGAGTTCGGGCCAGGCCCCAGCGGTGTGCTGCGCGAGTTCGAAGACCGCCAAACGGCCTGGAAAAACTCGCGCGATGGTTTGCTCCGACTGCGGCAGAAGGACCCGCGGTATCTGATCAGCCTTCTGGTCGAGCCAGGCGGAACTCATTTCGCTTGGTCCGAGCCAGTGGCCCGCTTTTCCGCCATGTTCCTTCGCCAGGCTGCCGAGCGGCGCCTTGCGCCGCTGGCCACCACCGCCGAGGCCGGCCAGACCTCGCGCCCGAACAGCCCGTCGCCCGCCACGCTGCAAGCGAAACAATCTTCTGCGGCGATGTGCCGGCCGGTCGAGCCTGCCGAAGGGGCGCTAGCCAGCGGGGTGCTGGAGAGTCCGGATGCTCCGCCAGCCCAATACGCTCGATACAAGGGGGAACCAGGCGGCGCTTTTTGGCATTTCGATGTCGAACTGGCACAGGCCAGCGAGGCGATCCACAAAGACTTGTTTGCCCGACAGCCCCAATTCGTAACTTTCGCCGATCCGCGCAGCGGCAAGCCGATCTACGTCGGGCACGACCTGCGGCTACGAATCAGTCCGTTTTTCGTTTCCGCCGATACATTGAAGGTGGCAGCCGTGTTTGTCGACAAGCCACCAGACAAGTATCCCCCCAGCCAAACGCCTGTCGGACATGCCGAGGGCCCGATACGTTTCCGCCCGTTTGCCGGGCCAATCGAGCAAGTCGGGCCGGAGTTGTTTCGCATAAAACTTAACGGACGCGGTGGTTTTCGGGCAGGAGTGTTGGCGTATCACCCAGGCGACGATAAGTACCGCTACGCCGAACAGCCTGGTTTGATCCAACTGCCCGAAAAGCTCACCAAAGGCAAGCCGCAGAAGATCACCTTTCCATCGGTAGGCCCATTGCGGGCCGACAGTCGGCCGGTGTTGTTACGCGCCACAAGCGATTCCGGCCTGCCGGTGCGGTACTACGTGGAGTACGGGCCTGCGATAATCGAAGGCAACCAATTGAAGATCGTGGACGTTCCCTGTCGCGCTCGATTTCCCATGGAAATAGTCGTCGTGGCTTACCAGTACGGCAGCGCAGTAGAACCCTATGTGCAGACCGCCGAGCCAGTCCGCCAAGTAATAACCTTAGAAAAGCCTTAGCGAGCCGCGCTGACGGATGCGCCCGGGAAGTAACCAACTTCGCCGCTTCCCTTAATAGACACCCGAGTTGCCGACTACGCGCGGTAAAAGAACGAAGTTGCCGACGGCCCATTATCGAGAGCCGTGTTCCCGGCTGCGCCACATAAAGACCGATTAACACATGCAGCGTGCTGCCATGTTAAACCGCCGGTTAGGCAAACACACGCTAAGACGAAACTGCGACAAGCCGTATGCACAGCCCACAGCGGCTAGCACGGATACGATCAGCGCCTTGTGGACGCGAGCCGTCCACAGCATAGGCCATTTACGCGGTAACCAATCCACGCCATCAGAGCAGAATGTGATGAGAGTTCCACGCCATCCGAGCAAATAGCGTGACAGGCGACAACCATGAGTAGTGGCGCGTTCAAAAGCATTGCGATAGCCGGGGCATGGGGATACATCGGCCGAAAGTTTCTCGACGCCGCCCGATCGCTTGGCTTGCACTGCGCGGTGTATGATCCCGGGCCGGCCCCCGATGATTTGCCGCCAGATGCAGTACAACGGCTCGACAGCGCCGAAGATTTCTTGCGCCAACGTGCCGATTTGTTCCATCTGGCTTTGCACCCGGAAGATCGCCGCTGGGCCTTGCAGGGGCTACTGTCTCGCGGCCGAAGCGAGTCGGCGTGCATTCTCTGCGAAAAGCCGATGGCTTCGCCCGATCGGCCTGAGGACTGCCAGCAAGTGCTCAGTGCGGTCGGGCAGTCGCAGGCGGTAGTGCTTTACGATTTTCCGGAGCTATATGATCCGATCACCCGGCGGATCGCCGCAGTGTTGACCGGCGGCAAGCAAGTGTCGATCGACTCTATTTACCTTCAGCGTTCCAAGGACCGGGAGGATCCGGCGAAGCCGCGTAATTACAAGCGGATGGTCCATATCCAATATCAAGAGTCGGTTCACTGTCTGGCTTTTGCCTTGTACTTGCTGGCGTTAGTGCGCGGCGGTTACGAAGCGGTTTTTGCCGACGGTTTTGCGATCGAGGCGCGCACGGAACCGTACCTGGCGCCCAACCCGTGCGATTATCAGACGGTCCCGGACGGAAAAGTGGAATACGCCGCGCGGCTGGGGGCGACCACCATCGTGGGCCGGACCGACTTCAAGCGCGGGGCGCCCGAGGCGAAGCTGCGGATTGTCCGCGGCAGTGTCGATGGCGAGCCGCTGTACATCGAAGCCGATTATCAGGAAGGGCGCAAACGGCTGATCATCAACGGTCGCCACTATGCAGAATTGACGCAAACCAACTCGTACGCGGAAGTGATTCGCACGATCGAGCGCTGGCGAGCGGAACTGCCGCCCGGGGAACTGATGGGCGGTTTGTATCCCAATCCCACCTTCGCGCACATCACATATAGGTTGTCCACCGCGCTGTTTCTGGCAAGCCGCAGTGCGGAACTGCTGAGGATCGCCTCCCTAGACGAGTTGTTGGGGCTGAGAAGCAGCGCTAGCAGCACCACACACACATCGGGTAGTGGCTAAGCGTGGCAATCTCCTCGCCCGGCTGCCCCCAGATGCGCCGCACTACGGCGGGAGCAGTTCGACGGCCGTCGGCTCCGCCGCGATGGGCAGGGGTGCGTCGGTGGCCGACAGCCGCCATCGTCCCAGCGTCCATTGATGCCACTGGAAGACGTGCTTCAAGGTTACCACCAGAGTTTTTCCGCGCGGGTCGATCGGCTCGTCCAGCACAACTACCAGCACGCCCGGCTGGCCAGTGCGCTCTATGCTCCAGCCGGTGGTCATCAGATCGTTCTTGCCCAGGGCGCTTTCGGCGGGGAAATCCTTGCGCGCGATATTGGCCGCCGCCGAAGCCAAACGAACTTCCTCGATTTGATCCATCCAGAACTCCGCGCAGGGCAAGGGGGGTTCGGTCTGGCGTCGCTGCCACAGGGTATTCCGCTGGGCGTCGAGCAGCGATACCCGAAAGTCGCTCAGCCGGACGTGGTGTTTCTTGTCGGTGCGGTTCCAGACGATGATTCTTTCCACCGCAGTGGTTTCGGGCAGTTCGAGTTCCCACCACGGCGAGTTTGCTGACGCCGTATGCGAAACCGAACTGTGACCCATGTTGCCGTCCACATTACCATCGATGGCCCGCGACGCCGCAGCGTTTTGCGAGGTGGAAATCTGCGTGGCTTTGCCCGAGGGGGCTATATTCTTCTGGCCGCTAAAGACTTGGACTTCGGCCAGGGCCAGAAAAGCATCTTTTGCATCGGGCAGCTCGACCCGCACGAACTTCCCCGACTGCACAGCCGGCGACACGCCGTTAATCGTATGCAGCGAAATCTGCGAGAGCACGAAGTTCCCTTCGCCGCTGCGCCCTGGGCCGTTGCTGGGCAAGGATCGATCGGGCAAGGCCTCCAGCCGGATGGCGCTTATCCGCGGCAGATCGCACTGGCCGGCCACAGTGTAGATATCCCAGGGCGGAGACGACCCTTCGGCCAGCACGGATCCGTCTGCCAGCACTTTGAATTGCGAGCCGCAGGCCGATCTGATCCATTGCGGCCTCAGCGTAACCCACGGAACTCGCGTCGGACGATTGATGAAGCTCAAGGCCAGCCATTCCAACCGCGAACGCTCATTTGCTGGCGCATGCACCAATTCGATGCGCACCTTTTTGCCTTGATGTTGACTCAAGGGAATGAGCATCGGATAAAGTCTGCCTTCGCCAGGCAGCGGATCGAGGCGGGCGGCGACTGCGCCGTCGATGAAAGCCTCGAACTTTCCCGCCGGCGCTCCCTGCCCGGCAGCGCGCAAATGCACAAGCAGATAATTGTCGGCAGCAGTCAGTTGACGTTCGGTGCTCAGACGCACAGGACCTTTGTCGGCAGGCGGGGTGAGCAAGTAGCGCTGGAGATGCGGATTGCTCTCGTCCCAGAAGGACTGCGGCGGTAAGTCGCGTCCGTCTTGCGTGGTGAGCCTCCATCCGTCCAGCCCCAGCATGGCCTTCCCCCAAAACCGACGCAGTTCAGCCAGCAGCTTATCCCGCTCCAGCAGCACTACCGGCTCTAACCAATCGATGGCGTCGCGGACATCCAGCGGGTCGGCGCCCGGCGGGGTTTCCTTTTCGGCCGAATCGGCCACCAGCACCAAAGCCTTTGCATCGCCCAGCGGAAGCACCCCTGTATCGACGACCTCCGCCGAGCCGATCAGCAATTTGCTTTCGTACAACGGCTTGCCTTGTGGTTGATTCAGGTAGATTCGCGCCCGCGCACATCCGCCCTCGCCGGCCGTGCGGTCCAGACCGATCCGCGTACGAAATGCCTGTGCGCAGGCTGGCAAATCGAACCGCAATTGGTTGCTCGCCTGCACTCCCAGTCCCCAGGCGAATTGCTGATTGCCGCTGACAAGCGGCCCGCCGTGAACGTTACGATCGACCCGAAACGCCAGCCCTACGCCGAAGGCCGACTGCTGCACGACATCGGCCGGCTCGACCAGCGACAATGGCGCTTCTTCCGGCGAGAACTCCCAGCGCATGGCGATCGTCGGGAACCTGACCCATAAAGCGTCAAGCGACCAAGCCGGCTGCACAATGTGGAGCCAACGCGATGGGTCGCCAGGGTTGCCATCGACGCTGGGTCGGAACCGGGCAGTAGACGTAGTTACGACCAATCCGTTGCCGCACTCGAAGCGCATCAGCCGTCCGTTCAGTTCCGGGAGCAGAAAGGCCAATTGGGCGAAGTAGTTATCCCAGCAGTTGGCTTGGGGCATGTGTACTTCGGCCAGCTCGGCGAAATCGAACCGTTGCAATCCCTCGTCGGTAAGGATGCGGACGGACTGTTTTTCCCAGCGCAACGTGCGGAATACCAAGCGCCGCCCGTCCTTGCAATACAGTGTTCCCGGCGCGAAACGGTGTCGGGGTGGGCCGTCCCAAGTCACGCGACGGACGAAATCGGGAAGCACACGCAATGCTGGACGTTTGGGGACGCCGGGTCGTTCAACTTCGATCGCCGGCTCGACCAGCAAGCAGCTCGGACCAATACCACCGGCGATTTCGCTCAGCGGCGTCCAACCCGTTACGCGGCCAGGCAGCCGATCGCCCCCGGCCAGCTCCACCACGCCTGTCAGATTGGCGTCGGGTCGCCAAGGGGAAACCGTCCGGTCCCGCAACCACCGCAAAGGTCGATGAGTCTCGGCCAAATTGGTCGATTCCAGCCGCGGCGACTGCCCAGGCTGCCACCAGTCGCTAATAGTGTTGCCTTCGACCTTTGTACCGTCGGCCAACACGGCCACGTACCGCGGCTGAGCCGCACTAAGCGGCGCTGCGCACCACAGCCACGTCCAGGCCAACACCCCGGCAAATCCGACAAATAAGCATCCCTGTGCACAATAACTTCGGGAATGGCTAAGGTACATGTCCGCTATCTCTCAGGTATAGTTCAAGGTCCCAGGTATAGTTCAAGGGCAATATGCTAGAAGGTTGCCGATCGCGCGCCCTCGGCAGGGATAATTGTAGATTAACCACCAACACGCCAACACACAAACAAGGCGGCATCGGCCACACAACGAATCGGAGTACGAACCTGCTATGAACGCTCGCCTGCTGCGTGCGCCGGCCGATTTGCCGTGTTCGCCTATGCTTCCAAGAAAGACTGCTGCCCGGGGGCTACGGACGAAAATCGCCTAAGCTGCGGTGCAGCATCGACTAAACGATGGCCACACTGGGCCGGCGATTCCCGACGCGGCAGTCGTCATCCCTGATGCACCTGGCCAGCCTGTCGGAAACAGGCTTCCAAGTACGCCTTCGACCTGCGCAGCGCGGCGGACATTTCGTCCGCATCTGGCTCGTGGTGCATGAATGGGTTGACGTACCAGGGATACCGGATTTTGGCCAGCGCCGCCAACCAGGGGGTGAAGTCGGTCGGCCCGAAGCCCGGCAGTTGCTTTAGCCCCGGTGCATTCTGCCAGGCATAGAAGTACAGCAGTTGCTTTCCGCTGATGGCGATTGCTTCTTCGACCGAGGCCTTTGCCGCTTGCAAGTGATACGGCGCCAGGGCGATCCCCAACCGCGACGAACGATTCAGATCCACGAAGGCCTTGAAAGAATCGAGCGTATTCAGTAGCGCTCCGCCATGGTTCTCGATGGCCAGGTACGAGTTGTACTTCTCCGCCAACTCGAGTTCCGGTTTGAGGGATTCGAGAAACTGTTTCATACGCGGTGTCAGTTCGGCCGGATCGCAAGGCGGCGCACTGCCGCGGACAGCCACGCCCCCGCCCGACTTGCCCAACAGTTCCGCGTACTTCCGATACCCGCCTACGTACACCGAAAAACTGTACAGCCTCAGCTTGTGCTTGGCCAATAGTTCTTGAAGACCGGTCGGCCCAAGCCGCTGCAACACATCGTCTAGGTGTGGGCAGCCGGCGTGTGCCGACCAGAGATCGACTGCCTCGAAACCCACTTCAGCCAGCCGCTGGCATGCCTGCTCGATGGGCAGTTTGGAGAAATTGATCGACGAGCCGGACAACCGCAGCTTCCACTGGCCTTGGGCTGCGCCAACCGGACAAAACGCCCCGCTGGCAACTGCGCCTGCTGCCGCTGCCAACGCACATCTGATGAATTGTCGTCGCTGATGTACGCGCTTCGTCAGGCTTTCCACATCACCCCTCCTGCCAAATCACGCTGCGCGGGCCCTGGCGGATGTAGCCGATTTCCCAGCTTTGCAGCCCGCTGCGCTTAAGTTGCTGGCGGATGCTGTCGGCAAAAAACGGCGCCACCACCATTACCATACCGATTCCCATGTTGAACACGCGCTCCATCTCGGCCTGTTCGACCTCGCCCAGCTTCTGGAGCCACGCGAATACCGGCGGCGTGGGCCAGGTGCCACGGCGAATAACCGCTTGTATGCCTTCGGGCAGGATGCGGCGCAGGTTCTCCAGCAAACCGCCGCCAGTGATGTGAGCAATGCCATGCACTACGTTTTTGACACGGTAATACCCCAACACGCTGCGGACAGGCCGAACGTAGATAGTTGTCGGTTCCAGCAGCACCTGGGCCACGGTCTGCCCCAGTTCTTCTACGTAATCGTTGACCGTCAGCTTGGCCAGCTCGAAGACTATCTTTCGCGCCAGGCTGTAACCGTTGGAGTGCAGACCGCTGGAAGCAATGCCGATGATTGCATCTTGCGGGGCTATGGCTTTGCCGTCGATCACCTCGTCGCGCTCCACCACGCCCACACAAAAGCCGGCCAGATCGTAGTCGCCCGGCGCGTATGTGTCCGGCAGGATGGCGGTTTCTCCGCCCAGTAGCGCGCAATCGCATTGCATGCAACCGTCGGTTATGCCGCTGACCAATTGCTGGAGCAGTTCCGGGTCGTCTTTGGGCAGGGCCACGTAGTCCAGAAAGAACAGCGGCTCTGCCCCCAGGCACAATGCGTCGTTGACGCACATGGCCACCAAGTCGATGCCCACGGTGTGATGGATGCCGGCTGCGCTGGCTACCTTCAGTTTTGTGCCCACTCCGTCGGTGCATGCCACCAGGACGGGGTCGCGGTAGCGGCGGGCGAACAGAGGGTTGTTGAAGTCGAGTTGAAACAGGCCGGCGAACCCGCCTTCGAGCTTCAGAACCCGGGGGGTGTAGGTGCGCGCCAGCAGGCGCGGCAGGCGCTGCATGGCCTGGTTGTAAACGTCCAGATCGACTCCAGCATCCTTGTAAGTGATTTTAGCCATAAGTATCAAGCATCGCTGCCGACCTGCGGCGCGCCAGCTCGAAGCGGCCGGAGAAACGACTCTGCCGCAAATTTCCGATGGTCTCAGCCGGCCCAACGGCACGCCGACAGCAAGCTGCGCAGCAAAGCGTTACGCATTTTACACGCATCGTGACTTGTGGGAAGGGGCTGCGCAGTTTATCGAATATGACGACCACAACCACCGGCGTGCTTTAAAACGCGCACCCACGGTGGAATAAGCCTTTGCCACCGGGCGTTGCTCCTCGATCAGACCACCGCAAAGCGATCGGAAAGCTATAAATACTTTGAAGGAACAGCCGACGGCAAGCGGCGCGGGGAGCGGGTGTGCGCCGAGCAATCGCTGCGGAATGACTGCCAATCGAGGCCACGCATTGGCCGCAGCCGCCTTGTGATTGTGTGCCGCAGCCTATCGTTTCGGCGCATCGTACTGTCGCGTCGACTCGCCCGGTGCTGGGCTGCTTCCCACCGCAACGGACCGCATCGAACTCTCAGGGTTTTCCTATGGACCTGGCAACCGTGCTCGGCCTGATCGTGGGCTTCGCCATGATGGGCGGAGCCTTGGCGTTCATGGGCTGGTACAGCGGTGGTCAGTTGAACCTGGCGGGATTTATCGATCCGCCTTCGCTGATGATGGTCGTCGGCGGTACGTTCGCCGTGGCACTGGTGGGCTTCCCCCTTTACAGCGTGCTGGGGATGGGCCGAACTCTCCGAAGAATATTCTTCCGCAAGCCCGACAACCCCTTGCACACCATCGAGCAAATCGTCGAGTTAGCCGAAGTCGCCCGCCGCGACGGCATCCTCGCTTTGGAAAACCGCCTGGAAGAAGTGCACCACCCGTTCATCTTCCTGGGCATCCGCATGGCCGTCGATGGCATCAAGCCGGAAACGGTAGAGGAAGTGCTGCGCACCGAAATGAAGGCCTCCGAGCAGCGGCACCTCCAGGGCAAGAGAGTGTTCGAATTGATGGGGCGTTGTGGGCCGGCCTTCGGCATGATGACCACGTTGTTCGGCCTGATACTTATGCTGGGAAACCTGTCCAACGCCGACGCCATCGGGCCGTCGATGGCCCTGGCGCTGGTGGGCACGCTGTACGGTGTGGTGGCAGCCAATTTGATCTACATTCCGCTTTCTGAAAAACTCTGGTGCATGCACAACGAGGAGATGCTCACCAAAGAAATCGTGGTGCGCGGCGTGTTGGCGATTCAATCGGGAGACAGCCCCCGGATCGTGGAACAAAAGCTGATCGCCTTCCTGCCGCCGAAGTTCCGGCCGCCGACTTAATCAGGGTTTCCACCGAAAAGCCCGAAGGCGCAATCCGCACTACAAGCCAACAATAGCCAGCAAACAACAATAGCCAGCAAACATGTTTCCCCCAGCACAACAGACGTCTTCGGAAGGCTCCGCCCCGGAGTACATCGTGTCCTACGCAGACATGATGAGTCTGCTGTTGTGCTTTTTCGTGGTGTTGTATGCGACCACCAGCAGCAGCGGGCCGCGACAGAGCGGGCATCAGGCGGCGCGCGAGCGCTCGCAATTGCGCAACGACGGCTCGGAACAAGCCGGAACGCCCCATGGCGGCGGAGAGCGTCATCGGGCCGCTGCCGAGGACGCCGAGCGCTTGGCCGAGGCCCAGCAGCAAATCCAACGGATTCTGGATTCTTTATATCAGCGATTCGGGCCGGAGTACACGCTGTCGAATTGGTGGGTGGGCGGGCCGCGTCCGTCGCGTAGCGGGCGTTCGACCGGGCTGCCGCGCGTAGAAGCGGCCACTCGCGGTACGCGCTTTCCCCGCGGCCCAACCAGCGAACTCGGTTCCGGCGCCGGTCCGCCTGAACCGGGCGCGTACGTCCTGCCGGCCGGACGAATTTTCTTCGCCGAAGGGTCGGCCGAGCTGACCGACACAGAACGGGGCAAACTGCGGATGGTGGCCGACGAGCTGGCCGGAAAAACCCAAAAGATCGAGATCCGCGGACATGCCTCCCGGTTGCCCTTGCCACCCGACTCCAAGTACCAGGACCGCACCGATCTGGCCTACGCCCGGTGCCGAATCGTACAAGCAGAATTAATCTCCTTGGGCGTCGACCCGCGCAGAATCCGGCTGGGAGTCGCCGGTGCCAACGAGCCGCTGGCAGTCGCCCAAGACCAGGCACAGATGCGGATGTGTTCGCGGGTAGACATCCACTTGCTTAACGAATGGGTGCGTCAACCGGCGGAAGAAAGCACTACGAGTCCGCAGCAAGAACACTACTGACACCCAGCCCCATCCTCATTTCCCCCGTTTCCTCGAAGCGCGCAAACTGCCCATCACGTGGGGCAGCAGCAATTCAATCCGGCTGTCAATCCGCCCGGTAGCGCAAAAACAGCGGATTGAAGGGTATCTGGGCCTGTTGCAACGCGGCAGCGATTCGCAGATTCACTCGCTCGGCGTGTTGCACATAGGCGGCGAAATCCGCCGGGGCATGACAGTAAATGATGCTGATGACCGTCTGCCCAGGACTCAAGTCGCTGCAATACACCAGCGGCGAGAGCGGCTTGCCGTCGACCACCGCAGTGATCGGCTGGCGAATGTCTGGCTCTTCCAATACCCCGCGCACCACAGCAACAGCCTCCTGCACCCGTGCGGCCGGCAAATCGCCCGGCAAAGTTATGTTCCACGTGCGGCGGATGAACCGGCGGCGGGCAATGTTTTCCACTGGGCTATTTACGATGTTAGCGTTGGGAATGGTCACCAACGTGTCGTTGAGCGTGCGGATTCTAGTCGAGCGGAAGCCTATTTCCTCGACCACCCCTTCGTAGCCCGAAGCACTGATCCGGTCGCCCACGCAGAAGGGCCGGTCGAACAATATCGTCAGCGAACCAAACAGATTCTTCAGCGAGTCCTGTGCTGCCAGCGAAACCGCCAAACCGGCGATCCCCAGCCCGGCCAGCCAAGCACCGATGTTCTGATGAAACACGCTCTCCAGCAAAAACAACGCCGCCAGCACCAGCAGCAGCACGCGCACTGTCTTGCGCACGATGGGAACCAATTGCCGTTCGACGACCGATTCGGGCCTGTGCGTCAGCCGGGCGACGACCACGTCCAGCAAACCCGCCAGGTTCCATCCATATAGCACCGCCGCCAGGGTGTAGAGCATCACCGTTGTCTTTTGGAAGAACAGTTGCATCGGCTGGCTCATCTTCAGTCCGGCCAGACCGACCCACAAACCGAGCGTTATCAGCACCAGACTTACCGGCGCAGCCGCTGAATCGACAAAATGGGCCTGAGCGTGCCAGCCGTGCTGGGCCAATCGCCCAGCAATCCGATGCACCACCAGCGCCGCCAGCCGGCCAGCTAGTATCCCTGCCAGCACAGCGCCGGCCAAAGTCGCCCAGTCCTGCCACGTGTTTTCCAGCCACAAGGCCTGCAAGTCTAACTGTTGAAACCAAGAGACTCCGGCCGGAAGCGGGACAGACTCGTTCAGCGCTGCTTCTCCGCCTGAAACACCGGCGGACTTAAGCTCGGACTGCTCGGCCGGCAAGCACGCCGGCGCCCACGCCAGCAGGGCGCCCACTAGTCCGGCGGCTAAAAGCGAAAATTTTGTCACAGGTTGCATATATGTACCAGTATCGACAGACACGGCTCCAATAATACCCATTAAGCGGCAAGCCGCAAACATCAACTGATTGACGTTCCGCCACGGAGCAATTAGGTTGAAGCAATTAAGTCTAATAAGTTCTGGCCGATGTGGTTCTCACCGGTGGTATGCTCAGTGAACCATATTAGGCTGTTTGTGCTTGCGGCTGTTGTTGGTTTGGCGGTTTGAGTAATTGAACCTTCGGAGAAAACGCTGTGAGTCAGCAAGTAGCCTTTCGGGAATCGATGATGGCGGCGGACGAAAGCGGTTCAGCGGTGCGTCCGCTGGCGGCCGAACTGAATCGTGTTATCGAGCAACAGAACCCGCACATAGCTGCCATGCTGTCGGCTTTGGGCCGGCGGCTATACTTTCCCAAGGGCATTTTGGCGCAGTCGGCCGAAGCGAAACAGAAGGCCAACCGGTACGACGCCACTATCGGCATCGCCTGGGAAAACCGCAAGCCGATGTTTTTACCGGCGGTGATGCGATACTTCAATGATCTGACCCCTGCCGAGGCGGTCACTTACGCGCCGGCTACCGGACAGCCGCAATTGCGACGGCTATGGCGCGATAAGCTTCTGCGGAACAACCACTCGCTGGTGGGAAAGAGCTTTTCCATGCCAATCGTCACCAGCGGCGTGACGCATGCCCTGAGCGTCGCGGCCGATCTGTTCGTCGATCCTGGCGACGTGGTGCTTTTGCCCGACAAGTTTTGGGAGAACTACGAGTTGCTGTTCGGGGTGCGCTACCAGGCGCAGTTGGTGAGTTTTCCGCTGTTTACCGGCGGCGGCGGCTTCAACACAGAGGGCTTTCGCCAGGCGCTGGCCAGCCGGCCCATCGGAAGCAAGACCATCGTGGTTCTCAATTTCCCTAACAATCCCACCGGCTATTCGCTAACTGCCGCCGAAGCCGAGGAAACTGCTGCTATGCTGCTGCAAGCGGCCCAGCAAGGACGAAATCTGCTGGTAATCAGCGATGACGCCTATTTTGGGCTGTTTTACCATCCAGCCGCTTTTCAAGAGTCGCTTTTTTCCCGCCTTGCCAGTGCGCACGAGCGCATTCTGGCGGTGAAAGTGGATGGGCCGACCAAGGAAGAGTTCGTCTGGGGGTTCCGCGCTGGCATGTTGACCTTCGGCGCCAAGGCTGCTTCCAGCGACAAAGAACTCTACGATGCCCTGGAAAAGAAGGTCGCCGGCGCTATCCGCAGCACCATCTCCAACTGCTCGCAGCCGGCCCAGGCAGTGCTCTCGAAAGCCCTGGCGGACGAGGCTGTGGACCAGCAGCGGGCCGAGAAAAAGCGGCTCCTTCAGCAGCGGGCCGAGAAGGTCTGGGAGGTGGTGCGCCGGCCGGAGTTCGCCGACCTGTGGGAACCTTATCCGTTCAACGCCGGATACTTCATGTGCCTGAAACTCAAGGGCATCGACTCCGAAGCCTTCCGCAAGCACTTACTGGAAGAGTACGGCGTAGGAGTGATAGCCGATGGAGCGCATGATGTCCGGGTGGCGTTTTCGGCGGTCGATTTGGAGAACATCGAAGAGCTGTATGGCATCCTGGCCACCGCGGCCAGGGAACTGCGCGACTCGAGCCGCAATCAGTGATACATGCTAGCCTGCCGCTTGGCCGCGCGTGCCATACGCGGCTGCGATAGCGCCAATCAACCCGCCCACAATGTTGCGTTCCCGCTATAAACGGAGATTGTTATGCCACCGCGCTTCTTGTTCCTTTTGGCCAGTTTGCTGGCAGCAATGATATGTGGCACGGGCACAGCCCGGCCGGCGTCACTCGATCTGTTGCCCCCAGCCGACAAACTGAAGCATGACCGCCCGCGAGTGCTGCTGCGCCCCAAGGCCACACCGCACGCGGTGTCGCTAGAACAATTGCGCTTGCCTGGCGCGGGCGAGGAATACCGACGTCTGTTCGAGCAACTCTTGCAGCAGCCCAATGCCGCCTGCCAGGCGCTGGTGTGGCTGATTACCGGCGACGACAAAGCCGCCCGGCAGGCCATCGCCCGGCTGCAATCGTACCGCCTGCCCGAGAAGTTCGACACCTTTCACACCTACCATCGGCTGACTGAGTTCGGGCTGGCTTACGACTGGCTGTACAACCATCCGGAATTCACGCCGGCCATTCGTGCGCAGGTCCGCAAAGCGATTCTGCCGCTCGCCCAGGCCGGCCTGAAACAGACCGATGACCACATCTTCCACAATTACATCTGGATGTCGGCCGGAGGAACGGCGCTTTGGGCGCTGGCGACCGCCGGCGAAGACGCCGAGTCGGACCGCCTGTATGAGGCCATCCGCCAGCGATTCAACACCGGACTGCTCCCGGCTTGGCAATACCTGGACGGGCTGCCCAGCGAACCGATGGGCTATTGGTCGCTGTACGTGTTGACCCCTGGAGTATTCACATTGTTGGCAGCGCAGAGCGCTGCCGAAACCGACCTGTTGGGCCGCATCAAAGCCGAGTACGGCGATTTCCTCAACCGACATCTGGAAAACCTCGTCCATAGCGTGTTGCCCGATATGCGCTACATCCCTTGGGGCGATTTGCAAGGCGGACCCAACGGGGGGGTCACACACGAAATGGCCGGCGCCATCGACGCCTTGTACTGGGCTACCGCCGCGCCACATGCGGGGTACTTGAGTGGCTGGCTGGCGGCCAAGCGCGGCTCGGCCCGCTTTTACGGGCCGACGGTGATGTGCTATTTCATCTACACGCGCAATCTGAAGTCCCCGGCCGCACAACCATCCTTCCCATTGCCGCTAAGTTTCCTGGCCGGTGGGGCAAACGCCGCGCATTTCATCGCTCGCAGTTCCTGGGACGACAACGCCACGATCGTCACCCTCCGCTGCACCGACCATTACGGAGATCATCATCACTACGACCAGGGTAGTTTCATCATCTACCGCCACGGCTTGCTGGCCGTCGATCCGCCGGTGTATCCCCGTATCAGAGGCCCCCAGCAGCCAACCGATTGCCATAACACGTTGCTGTTGGGCGGCGTCGGCCAACGGGCCTGCCGCGGCCAATGGTTCCGCACGGTGGAAGATTTTCAAAGGAACCTCAACGCAGGACAGATGCTGGAGACCGGCGACATGCCGTTCTACAAGGAATCGGGCACTTGGGCGGCTGCGGCAGCGCAGTTCGCCCAGGCTTACGACCCGCAAGTAGTGCAAAGCTGCGTGCGGCAATTACTGTTCCTCCGGCCCGACAAGGTTCTGGTCGTAGACCAGCTATCAGCTCCTGCTGGGAAGACCTTACCCGAGGTGCAATGGCTGCTTCAGTGCCCCGCCGCTCCCAAGCACCAGCAGCACAGTGTGTGGACCAGTAACGGTCGGAGCTGGTTGCGATGCACCCCGGTGTATCCCGGCGGCAAGCCTCCGACCGTTGAGCCTACCGAAGTAGGCACACATCGGGTAAGCTACACGTACCGCGGTGCAGACAGCTTGGTGTTAGTCCACTTGTTGGAGGTGGGCGACGGCCAACAGCCCTCGCAATCGGCAACAATAGAACTGCGCGTGCTGCCGCAATCGGTACAGGCGGTGCTGGCTGGCAAGCATTTCCGCTTCGCGCGCACCCTCCCGTTCGCCGTTTCCCAGGATACAGCCGCAGGGCCGTAATCAGTTAGCGGGCCTGGCACCTGGGAACAAGTAGAGGCTGGGCGGTCGTAAACAGGTATCGAGCGGGCGCCAGAAAGCAGATGACAAGCCGGTGCCTCGAGACAGATAGTGACCCCGGGGGCTGGAAACAGATAGCGCCGGGGGCTGGACGATAACTAGCAGTTTGCACCTCAGGCATCACTGGAGACCTTTTCTTCAAAGTTTTTCTGGAAAAACCGACACGCCGAGTGTGCAACAGATCAAGCTATGGACACGTTGGAAGCCATTTTCACACGTCGCAGTATTCGTCGTTATCAGGCAAAACCGGTCCCGGAAGAGTTCGTGCAAAAACTGTTGGCGGCAGCCATGGCTGCTCCTAGTGCCCGCAACGAGCAGCCGTGGCAGTTCGTGGTGCTGACCGAGCGAAGTCTGCTCGACGAGGTTCCCAAGATCACCCCGAACGCCCCGATGGCCGCGCAGGCCCCGCTGGGCATCCTCATTTGCGGCGACCTGCGGCTGGAGAAGTCGCCCGGCTACTGGGTGGTCGATTGCTCGGCCGCGGCACAAAATATGTTGTTGGCGGCGCACGCGTTAGGGCTGGGTGCTGTATGGTGCGGCGTGTATCCCCGATCGGAGCGTATGGAAGGCTTTTCCCGCCTGCTCGCTCTGCCCGAGGAGGTCAAGCCGCACAGTCTGATTTTGGTGGGCTATCCGGCCGAGCATCCCGGTCCCGAAAACCGGTTCCGGCCCGACCGCGTACACTACCAGCGGTGGCGGTAAGCCGCTGCGGCAGTGCGATCGTAAGGCCGCCCTACAGCTACGCCGCTTCTCACCGATGGAATAGACAACCGCGCCTCAACTGCAACAAGCGGCGTCTGAGCTGGGCGCGTCATCAGAGCGCAAGCTTAGCGGCGCGCGGGCTACTCGTACCATAGTTTGCGCAGCAGTTTAGCCATCTCCGGATCGTGCACGAGAACTTCCGCCCGCACGAATGGATAGAAATCGTTCGTACCGAACCAGGCCTCGGTTAGTTCGGCGAAGTACTCCTGTGGGTTGTTCAGCGCGTAAGCCCGCTTCTTGCTGCCATCGAAATACAGGACCGATTCGTACAGGTTGGCCTCTTTTGCCCGGTTGAAGACGGCGGCGATTTCCGGATTATCGTACCCGCCCAGAAAGTGCCAGTGGTAACCGTGCGCCAACTCGTGCAGCACCATCCAAGGCTGATGACGGCTCCAGCGGATGAAGGTTTCGGCATTGCCAATTTCCACCGCCCCGGCCTTGTCGGGATTGAAGCCGTTGGCCTTCAGCCACTGGCGGGAGGGGTGGAAGCACGCGCAGCGAACCTTCGGGTTGTTGTACTCCAGCCAGATGGGAATTTTGCGGAGCTTTTCCAAGGCTTTGGCGGGCACGGCTTGGCGAATGTCGTACAGCTTGACCGTAAGCAGCTCGAGCACCCGGTCGCCTGTACGTTTCTGCTCATCCAGCAGCGAGCGGTGTACGTAAACCGTCCAGCCGTGGATTTCGCGCTGGACGTAGTTCTCCGTCGGCTCGTAGCTTGGCTGGGCTTCAGCAGCCGCAAGCCGCACGGCGCAGCATAGTGCCAACAGCAATGCAGTGCCCGCGATGCGCGCCACGTCGATAGCCATGGAAATAATCTCCTTAAGTGCGAAAAAACCGGAGATGTTTAAAAAGGCCGGCAACGCTCGGCCATGTATAACCGCCTGCCGACTTGATACCCGGCGTTTTGCTGCCACTAGCCGGTTCGCTATACCGGCTCTAAAATGACGGAACTATCCGCCCGGACTGTGCATCATAAACTGCACGTGGGGTCGACTGCAACTGCGTGCCGACCGTTGTTGTGTCGTCCGATTGCCAAGCACAGCCAGCTCCGCTGGTGTTCATTTTGTCGAGCACTTGAATGCACCTTCGGTCAAGCATCCGTGTGTCCGCTCCGTTCGGACTAAGTCACTCTGCGGCCGGTACGTTGTGCTGCGCGCTGGCGGCGTTGGCTTACACCGGCTCGGGCATATGTATGAGGATGGTTTCCGGACTGGGATGCGATCCGGCCTGGGCCACTTGCAACAAAGAACTGGTGACGGTGCTGGTGGTCGCCCCCTGGATTGCGGCAGCCATGATCCGCCGGCAATTGCACTTCCCGCCCGCAAAGGTGCTAGCCTGGATCTTACTGATGGGACTGGCCACCCAACTGGGCGGCAATCTGTGGTTGCAGTGGTCTTACGGGGTGATCGGACTGGCAGTGGCCATCGCCGCCAACGTGGGAGCAATGCTGGCGTTCAGCGCCGTGCTGGGACGGGTAGTGCTAAGCGAGCCGGTTAGCTGGCGCTCGGCCTCGGCGATGGCCGTGTTGATACTAGCGCTGGCCTGCCTGGCCTTGGGAGCGCAAGCGGCCGCAAACAGCCTGGCGCCTACGGCCCAGCCGCTGCTAGTCGCCGTGGCCGTCATCGCCGTCGTCGCCGCCGGGTTCGTGTACGCTGCGCTGAGCGCGACCATCCGCCACGTGGTCACCACCACTACCCCCTTGAGCATCGTGCTGGTGACTATCACCGGCATGGGCGTGCTGACGCTCGGCCCGATAAGCTTCCTACGGCTTGGTCCGGAGGTCGTCGTCGCCACACCCTGGCAACAATACTTTTGGCTTTACGGGGCCGGGCTGTGCAACTTCGTGGGATTCATCTCCATCGTCAAAGGACTGCAACTTACTACGGTGCTGCATGCCAATGTGGTCAACGCTTCTCAGGTGGCCATGGCCGCCCTGGCGGGTATAACGCTTTTCAAAGAGCCGTGGAACGCCTGGCTGCTGGCCGGAATCGCTCTGACCATCGCCGGCGTGATGCTCAAAGACCACCCACCAGACAAACCGGCTATTTAGCTCGACTTTCGCCAATTTCCACAGCCTCCTTTCCTCCCGATAGTCGCGCACAAACATCCATTCACTGATACCATTTCCCAACTCGACTATCCCCATTTTCCCAACTCGACTATCCCCATTTTTCATTACTGGTTGTGTACCATTTCACTGGAATGGCATAATCTGTCATTCCTGCGCAAGCGGCAATCCATTTTTTGTTTAGCAATTCTGGTTTGCCGCGCGCGGAAAAAAGCCTGGACTGCCGCTATCGCGACAGCGACAGTCGGAGGCGTTCTGCCAAAAAACAGGGCCTTACTCCGCTTGGCTGAAATGTTACAGTGTTTTAAAGAGGAACCCGTCTTTCGACTCATTGGATTTCCGGCATTGGGACTTGTTCGCCGACAAGTTGGCGAGCTTGGTCTTCGGGCAGATACACGCCGTAGAAGATGGCGTTCAGGTCGATCCAGGCAGCGACGACGGCCAATTCCTCCGCACTGAGCCGAACCCCTTCATGCCCGCTGCGGAGCAGTCGAATCAGTCGGCTGCCTCGGGCGCCGTACATGCCGCCAGGGGGAGTAACCTGCAATTGGTTTCGGGCGCCAAAGCGTGGGACCAGGGCTTTGGCCGCATTCTCAGGATTAGTGCCCCCGCCCCAAAAGTTCACATCGCCGCACAGGGTCCAGTAGGATCGGCTGAACTGTTGATGGGGCTGGCTAGTAAGATCAATCTGCACCGGCGGTTTTTTCCCATCATGACATCGCAGGCAATGGCGATCCCAAATCGGCTGGACCATTTCCATGTAGGAGAAGGGTCGGCCGCCCAGCAGGCCTGGCTCGATCTGCGAAGGCGGTCGCCGAAGGGCCAACGGCATCTTGGCCCCAACCGGCGGCGCAGTGCGCCGATGTTCATGGCAACCGATGCAGGTTATCTGTTCGCCCGGTTGCAGATAGGTGAGCGTGCGCATCGTTTGGTAGGCAAAGCCATCTTCATCCAGCGCCTGGAACAGGATCGGTTTTTGGGCCGGCACAAGGAAACGGGCCGACCCATCCGGTTCCACCGGCACAGTACCCAAAATGGCCCGGGCATTTTCCTCGCCGGCCAAACCGATAGGAGGCTGATTCACTACCGGAGTGGTTTTAGGGAAGATTTGGACAATTCGGAGGCGTTTGATGGTCCTCGGCGGCGATGACCCTAACCCTTCATATACATTCACCAGCACCATTTCGCCTATCGGCGGCGCATCCGGACGAAGCTGGCTTTCCAGCACCGGCGGACGGGGCCGAGGCCGAACCGGACAGGGGCTTTCGCTCCCAAGGAGCGGGTCCCGATAGATCAATTCCCGATTCCCCCATCGGTCTAGGTAATAGATTCCCAAGGCGGCCGGATCATTGGCTCTTGGCTCCCAAAGCAACGGTTTGGGACTGTAGGAGACCAGATAGTGGTTTTCTGAAAGCGGCCAGGGGGAAGCATAATACTCACGGATGTTCCCGCTCTCGGCTTCCGGGAAGGGGATTTCCGGCGTGATGCGCACTAGACCGGCATGACCGTCCGGTGCTACGGCCGGATCGACGATGGCAATCGAGCCGGCGGTGATCGAATGATGCGGCGAAGCGGTGAAAATAAACTTATGCGTACCCGGAATCGGCTGGGCCTGGAAGGCGCAGTGGGGGCTTGGGGTGGCGTTGCCCCACAGGGCGCGCGGATTCGACCCATCTGGTCGGCACACCCACAAATTCTGATGTGTTACCGCATCCCGGTCGATATAGTCCCACCGGGCATAGACGATTTCGCCGGTACTTGAGACGGTCGGGAACCACTCGTTTGTATCATGCCAAGAGAGCGTCCGTAGGTTGCCGCCGTCGCCGTCCATCCGGTGCAGGGTATAGACATGCCAACGTCGGCTAAACTGGCCGCCAAAACACCGGGCATAGCCCCGCCGCCGCGTCGAACAGAATACAATCCCCCCGTCGGGCAGGTAGTTGGGCATCAGATCGTCATACGGCCCAAAGGTCAATTGCCGCAGTCCGGTCCCATCCACCCGAACCTCGTAAATATGGTAAAAACCCTCGTCGGATTGATTATCTACCTTAGCGGGATCAAACGCCTTGCCGGCCAATTCCACATAGGAAAAGACGATCCGTTGACCGTCGTAGGAAAGGCGGGGTTCCAGCACATTGCCGGTGGACAACCGGCCGTCTAAGATGTCTCGACATTGGAGGGATCGACCAGGCTGGTCCAGAATAAATAGCCCTCCGCCAGGCCGGGCTCGCCAGCCGAAGTATTGCATCACCAGATGGCTATAAGAAGTGGGCGCCCGTTTGCAGAACAGGAGTTTGCCAAACTGCATCACCGGATGGGAGAAGATCAGTTGGCGTTTGGCCCATCGCAGTCGCCAGTAGGCCAACCGCGCTGCCTCTGGATCCTCATCGGCTGCTTCGAGCACCTGGCCGAGCCGCCCTAAAACCGCCTGCCAATGGTCTTTGTCGGCCTGTGATCCTGAAAAGTGGGCGGACTGCTGGGGAGAATTTTTGTGGACTGGCCTGCCTTCCGTCGACGCCCAAGCCTCTAGCAGGCGCCGGGCTTTTTCCAGATGCTTCTGGGCGGCCTGCTTATAGGCCCGCACCGAGCCGTCCAATTGGTCCTGCTGCTGCCAGTCCTGCTGGATCATCGCCCAGAAGTC
Source organism: uncultured Pirellulales bacterium (assembly GCA_938015445.1). Lineage (GTDB taxonomy): Bacteria > Planctomycetota > Planctomycetia > Pirellulales > Thermoguttaceae > CALLPE01. Next base: position 3,194 of record CALLPE010000009.1, on the reverse strand, counting down.
CACCTCCGGAAGCCAGGAGGTCGATTGGCCGGTAAGCTCGGCCGACCCCGGCCCTCCGGCGTTGGCAGGTTGCAACTCCCCAAACACATTCTGCCACGACCGGGACAATCGCTCCCGGATCGGCCCCAAGGAAACACCCTCCGGCGGGGTTTCCAACAGCCTTTGCAAACAGGCAAACCCTTGAATCCACGGCCCCTGATACGCCGCGGCCAAAATCGGCCCGCACTCCAGCGACTGTCCCGGCTGGAGCTTCCACGACCCGGCGGTTTGCCCCGGCCCTAGCCGAATCTCTAGAAAACCTTCCTCGTTTAGCTCTGCGCCGGCCTGCCAGGGCTTCCCATCCAGAGCGACCAGAGCCAAACCGGAACCATCTTCGCAGTCGGCCAACACGATCACCGGCGCCGCCGCTGGAGCGGACAGATCCACGGGCTTGCCCAATGGCGGGCTAAGCGGTTCGACCAGTAAACCTTCGGTCAGCAAATACAGGGTAGGCATGCCTGTGCGGTCCGAAGGCAGGGCCTCCATTTCATACCACCAGCCGCCCACGCCCTGCTTGTCCCCAAACGAGTCGGATGCCCGAAACCGCCGACCATCCGGGTAGGTAATCACGGGGTCCCAATAGGTGGTGTCGCAGGAGATATGGCCCCGTTTGTGGACGACAAAGCGGATTCGGTCGCCTCGGCGGACCTGGAGCGAAAGGTTCGGCTCCAGGCCTTGGCCGTCTTTGCCTTCCAACTCAGCTTGCCAAATCGTTTTCTCCCCATGAAGAATCCAGACCCGCACGCCGTCGCCGTCTAGATGGGCTTTTCGGACCCGACCCGTAATGGCGATCTGGCCGTCGTCTGGGCAGGTAAATCGCCGGATGCTGGGCGTGTCCGCGCCAGGATGGTGCCAGTCTTTGCCCACCCGGGTCCAATCCGGCCCAGTCCAATAGGCCGACCCATACCAACTGTCCCCCGCCCGAAACACCAACGGACGAAACTGCTTCTTTTGGCCCAGACCAGCAAGCCGAAATCGCATCACCAGCGAAGCCAACTCGTGAACTTCTATAGGCGTCTTGCCCTGGTGGACCAGACTGGTCTGCACCAGGACTACCCCCCGACCAACTCGGCGCCAGGTCTGCCGAACTAGAAGGCCGGTGGCCGGATCCACGGCCGTTATCTGCCTCGGGACCTCCTCTGCGGCATCCGCATCCGATTGGTCTGCCTGGGGGGCAACCGCCGCCTGCCAACGGTCGGCCAACTGTTGTGCGGAAACCCCCGCTAGGCCTATCCGAAACGGTAGTCCGCCCTCCCATTGCCGAACCAGGGATTCCACTGGTTCCTGAGAAAACATTTTTTCCTTAAAACTCTTCAAGAGAGCTTCGGCAGGCTGGGCTGGCGGAAGAGGCCCTTGGCTGGGCTGGACGGACTTTGTCGACTCCGCCCCCACAGCCAAGCCGACTAAAATCGCCGCCGCCCATACCAGCATGGCCACTCTCAGTACGCTTTCAGATGGCTTTCTCAGGCGACTTGACACCGGTTCGCTCCTTGTATTGTGCTGTGCTTATGAACATGAAAGGTTACGCCTACCTTGCAGAGGCCTTTTATTTTTGTCAGGTGCCTAGGAGGGTTAACCCAGCCCAGCTCCCCGGCCCCCAAAGCCGATTAGCCAGCAAACGATCCCCACAAGTTCGGATGGCAAAGTTTTTCTAGTGCTATGCCTGTTTCTGATAACTCTCCGCCTACCTAGCCTGCAACCAGCCCTGCCAGAAAGCCTTCCCTTCAGGGCAGTAACGATCCAGACTTATTCGACAGAAGACTTTGTTGTTTGCCATGACACGTTCCCTTCGCCAATCGCCACTCTACCGGTGGCGTTTTGGAGGTGTTGGAGCATGGCCGAGCGGGCTTGATCCGGCTGGCCTTGGCGTACGGCGTCCAGAATGGCTTGGTGCTCGGCAATGGCCAAGCGGCGAATCTCGACGCTATCCCGATACATATACTGAAGTTCACAAAGCAGGTCTCCAATCGTCGCTATCAATACATCAAAGATCGGATTGCCGGTGCTGCGCGCAAGCTCCTGATGAAAAGCCATGTCGTGCTGAACGTAGCCGGTCCGGTTATCCAGGTTGGCACGCATGACCTCGACAGAGGCTTCTAGCCGTTCCAGGTGTTCCGGCCCCCGACGCAAGGCAGCTATCTGGGCAATGCTCCCTTCCAGGTGCATGCGCACCTCAAACAACGCCGAAAGGTCCATGCCGCCCTGAATGCGCAAAAGCGGCGACAACTTGCCAAACAGGGTGCCCAAATCCACCCGACGTACAAAAATGCCTTTGCCGTGCTTGACCTCTAAAACGCCCAGGCCTTTGAGCACGCTGATGGCCTCCCGCAGCGGCAGTCGGCTTGCCCCGACCATGCGCACTAGCTCCCGCTCCGAAGGGAGGCGATCGCCCGGTCGAAGGCCTTTCGCGGCGATATACCGGATCAGGCCCTGGGCGATCCGTTCGACCAGAGAGGTTTGTTTCTGAGGGAAAACAGGCTGTTCCAATGCGGGTTCTACGATCGACATCCGGCACCTCCATGAATAGAACATGAACCGAATAGGCCGGAAAACCCGTGTTGTATACTCATATGATATCTTATGTGTCAGTATAACCCAATAAGAAGATGTGTCAATCGCACGGACTTACCGGAGTTTACCCAGTCTTGAAGTAGCTAAAAGCCGGGATTGTGGGTTTTGCATGCGATAATCGGCTAATACGCCCCGACACCCAGTTGAACAGAGGGTGTCCCGGAATTCATCAGTCGGAAGTCTTTACTGGGTGCAGGATTAGGAGTCGGCATTGGTCTGCCAGCGGTCCACTTCCACTTTTGCGTGCCGCTAAATGCTGAAACATCGGCGTTTCAAGCAGTTACGTCACGTAGATTTCCGCCCCCTCAGTTGAATACGTACGTTACCCTTTTGGCAATTCCCAAGGGTGCTTGATCAAGGCCGGGCAGAGCTTCTGGTATCCCGGCGCGCCCCAGAGGTTAAACCAATAAAAAGCCAATGCCACAAACAACATCAGCCGATGGATGCTCCCCAACTACGCACCAGAAAATCCTTACACGCCGAAACGCCGCTTCACCCCGCGCGTCACGTCCTCCGCTTCACACCGCCGCACCCCACCGCTTACGGTAACCCTTCGCAAACCACTGCGGCTATATCGTCGCGGC